>CAUQMY010000006.1:0-306952 GCA_963519465.1 uncultured bacterium | reverse complement strand
AAGCATAGAAAAGCATAGAAAAGCATAGAAAAGCATAGAAAAGCATAGAAAAGCATAGAAAAGCAGCATCCTATACAAGGCTCTGTGGTGTGCTTTTTTCGCTGAAATCTACAAAAAAAGAAATCCTTGACAAAAAAAAACAAAATGTATATAATAATTAGGCGTGCATAAACGCGTCATGTTTTTGTGCGTAAATTAAGCTGAAGATGACAGCAACCACAGACAATATCACAGGAGGTGAATGGAATGCCAACATTTAACCAGTTAGTAAGAAAGGGAAGACAGACAAGCGTAAAGAAATCTACAGCACCTGCTCTTCAGAAGGGTTACAACTCCTTACAGAAGAAGGCTACTGATATTTCCGCTCCACAGAAGAGAGGCGTTTGTACCGCAGTTAAGACTGCTACACCTAAGAAGCCTAACTCAGCTCTTAGAAAGATCGCCAGAGTTCGTCTTTCTAACGGAATCGAAGTAACAAGCTACATCCCAGGTGAGGGACATAACTTACAGGAGCATAGCGTTGTTTTAATTCGTGGCGGTAGAGTAAAAGACTTACCAGGTACCAGATATCATATCGTTAGAGGTACTCTGGATACTGCAGGCGTAGCTAACAGAAAACAGGCTCGTTCCAAGTACGGTGCTAAGAGACCGAAAGACAAAAAATAATTAGAACCACACATTTGAATTTCTAGTGCCGGACTTTAGATATTGAACCTGTAGGTTGCAGGATTATATATATAGAAACCGAGCGCGAACGCAAATTGAATGTTTGTGAGTACCTAAGATCTAATGAATGGCTGGACAATCCACGTAGGAGTGCCAGCGATATTAAGGAGGGAAGTAACGTGCCACGTAAAGGACATACTCAAAAAAGAGACGTATTAGCAGATCCGCTTTACAACAATAAGGTTGTTACAAAATTAATTAACAACATTATGTATGATGGTAAAAAAGGTGTTGCTCAGAAGATCGTATACGGCGCATTTGGCCGCATTGAAGAAAAGACAGGCAAACCAGCTGTTGAAGTATTCGAAGAAGCAATGAATAACATCATGCCTGTACTTGAGGTAAAGGCAAAACGTATCGGTGGTGCTACCTATCAGGTGCCGATCGAAGTTAAACCAGAGAGAAGACAGGCGTTAGCCCTGAGATGGATTACTCTGTACTCTCGTAAGAGAGGCGAGAAGACTCAGGAAGAAAGACTTGCGAATGAGCTCTTAGATGCCGCTAACAACACTGGTGCAGCTGTTAAGAAGAAAGAAGATATGCACAAGATGGCTGACGCAAACAAGGCATTTGCTCATTACAGATTCTAATAGGAGGAAAAAGCTTTGGCTGGAAGAGAATATCCATTGGAGACAACCAGAAATATTGGTATCATGGCCCACATCGATGCAGGTAAGACTACATTGACTGAGCGTATCCTCTATTATACTGGCGTAAATTACAAAATTGGTGACACTCATGAAGGTACTGCTACCATGGACTGGATGGAGCAGGAGCAGGAAAGAGGTATTACAATTACTTCAGCTGCTACTACCTGTCACTGGACTATGCATCAAGACAACAAAGTAAAGCCAGGCGCTCCTGAACATCGTATCAACATTATTGATACTCCAGGACACGTTGACTTTACAGTAGAAGTAGAACGTTCCTTACGTGTACTGGATGGCGCTGTTGGCGTATTCTGTGCAAAGGGCGGTGTTGAACCACAGTCCGAGAACGTATGGCGTCAGGCTGACACCTACAATGTACCTCGTATGGCATTCATCAACAAGATGGATATCATGGGTGCAAACTTCTACGGTGCAGTAGAGCAGATCAAGACTCGTCTTGGTAAGAATGCTATCTGCATCCAGCTTCCTATCGGCGCAGAAGATGAGTTCAAAGGAATCATCGATCTGTTCGAGATGAAAGCATATATCTACAATGACGACAAGGGTGATGATATTGTTATCGTTGATATCCCAGAGGATATGAAAGACGATGCAGAACTTTACCGTGCAGAGTTAGTAGAGAAAATCTGTGAATTAGATGATGAATTAATGATGGCATACCTGGAAGGGGAAGAGCCATCCACAGAAGAGTTAAAGAAAGCATTAAGAAAAGCAACTTGCGAGTGTTTAGCGATTCCTGTTTGCTGTGGTAGTGCATACAGAAACAAGGGCGTACAGAAACTCCTTGATGCAATTCTTGAATATATGCCAGCTCCGACTGACATCCCAGCTATTAAGGGTGTTGATCTGGACGGCAATGAAATCGAAAGACATTCTTCCGATGAAGAGCCATTTTCAGCTCTCGCATTTAAGATCATGACAGACCCGTTCGTTGGTAAGCTGGCATTCTTCCGCGTTTATTCCGGTATCATGAATTCCGGTTCTTACGTGCTGAATGCAACAAAAGGCAAAAAAGAACGTGTTGGCCGTATCCTTCAGATGCATGCTAATAAGAGATCCGAGCTGGATAAGGTATATTCCGGTGATATCGCTGCTGCTGTTGGTTTTAAAACAACTACAACAGGTGACACTATCTGTGATGAGCAGCATCCGGTAATTCTGGAATCCATGGAATTCCCAGAGCCAGTTATCGATATCGCTATCGAGCCAAAGACCAAAGCTGGTCAGGGCAAGATGGGCGAAGCGTTAGCAAAGCTTGCAGAAGAAGATCCTACCTTCCGTGCAAAGACCAACCAGGAAACTGGCCAGGTTATTATTTCCGGTATGGGTGAGCTTCACCTTGAGATCATCGTAGACCGTCTGCTTCGTGAGTTTAACGTAGAAGCAAACGTAGGTGCTCCTCAGGTTGCTTACAAGGAAAGTTTTACAAAGACCGTAGAAGTTGACAGCAAGTATGCAAAGCAGTCTGGTGGACGTGGTCAGTACGGACACTGTAAGGTTCGCTTTGAGCCGATGGATGCCAATGGCGAGGAACTCTTCAAGTTTGAGTCCAGCGTTGTCGGCGGTGCTATTCCGAAAGAATACATTCCTGCAGTTGGGGAAGGTATTGAGGAAGCAACAAAGTCTGGTGTACTTGGCGGATTCCCGGTAGTTGGTGTTAAAGCTACTGTTTACGATGGTTCTTACCATGAAGTCGATTCCAGTGAAATGGCATTCCACATTGCCGGTTCCATGGCGTTTAAGGATGCGATGAACAAGGGTGGATCCATTCTTCTTGAACCGATCATGAAAGTAGAAGTAACTATGCCAGAGGATTACATGGGTGATGTTATCGGTGATATCAACTCCCGTCGTGGTCGTATCGAAGGTATGGAAGACATCGGTGGCGGTAAAATGGTTAAGGCTTATGTACCGCTTTCAGAGATGTTTGGTTATTCCACAGACTTACGTTCCAGAACTCAGGGACGTGGTAACTTCTCTATGTTCTTCGAGAAATATGAGCAGGTTCCAAAGAGCGTACAGGAAAAAGTTCTTGCTGATAAAAAGGATAAATAATTCCTAACAGGTTCCACTGGATTCCGGGCAGCACAGCCTGCCTGGAATCCGTCAAATAGGCTTGAAAATAGTGCACAAATAGCATATAATAAAAAACAGCCTAACATATAAAAATGAAAGCTCAGAAAGAGCATAAATTAAGGAGGACGTTATAAAATGGCTAAAGCTAAGTTTGAAAGAAACAAAACCCATTGTAACATCGGTACCATCGGACACGTTGACCATGGTAAAACAACTTTAACAGCTGCTATCACAAAGACACTTCACGAAAGATTAGGTACTGGACAGGCAGTAGCTTTCGAGAACATTGATAAGGCTCCAGAAGAGAGAGAGCGTGGTATCACAATTTCTACTTCTCACGTTGAATATGAGACAGAGAACAGACACTATGCACACGTTGACTGCCCAGGACATGCTGACTACGTTAAGAACATGATCACTGGTGCTGCTCAGATGGACGGCGCTATCTTAGTTGTAGCTGCTACCGATGGTGTTATGGCTCAGACAAGAGAGCACATCCTTCTTTCCCGTCAGGTAGGCGTTCCTTACATCGTTGTATTCATGAACAAATGTGATATGGTTGACGATGCTGAGTTACTTGAATTAGTAGATATGGAAATCCGTGAGCTCTTAAACGAGTATGAATTCCCAGGCGATGATACACCAATCGTTCAGGGTTCCGCTTTAAAGGCTCTTGAAGATCCTAGCAGCACTTGGGGCGATAAGATTCTTGAATTAATGGCTGCAGTAGACGAGTGGGTTCCAGATCCAGTTCGTGAAACAGATAAGCCATTCTTAATGCCAATCGAGGATGTTTTCTCTATCACAGGCCGTGGTACTGTTGCTACAGGTAGAGTAGAGCGTGGTACCTTACACGTATCTGATGAAGTTGAAATCATTGGTATCCATGAAGAAACACGTAAAGTTGTTGTAACTGGTATCGAGATGTTCCGTAAGTTACTTGACGAAGCTCAGGCTGGTGATAACATCGGTGCATTACTTCGTGGCGTTCAGAGAACTGAAATCGAAAGAGGACAGTGTCTTGTTAAGCCAGGTTCTGTAACTTGCCATACAAAGTTTACAGCTCAGGTTTACGTTTTAACAAAAGATGAAGGTGGACGTCATACTCCTTTCTTCAACAACTACAGACCTCAGTTCTACTTCAGAACAACTGACGTTACTGGCGTTTGCGAATTACCAGCTGGCACAGAGATGTGTATGCCTGGCGATAACGTAGAAATGTCTGTTGAGCTGATTCACCCAATCGCTATGGAGCAGGGTCTTCGTTTCGCTATCCGTGAAGGTGGACGTACAGTAGGTTCAGGTAGAGTTGCTACTATCGTTCAGTAATTAAAAATTAAAGCCGAGCCCTTTGTTATAAAGGGTTTCGGCTTTTTCTTTTTTCCTGTGGTACTAATCTGGAACGGTAATATCTGCTCCAATCTCTTCATTCAACCATAAAAGTCCATTTCTAAACCGCTGATCTGCAAAGGTATGGTGTCCTCCATGATCCTGAGTGATCGTCACTTTCCCGGGAAGCTTTTGTGTCAAAAGCTGTTCTGTTTTTGCTGCATATTCAGCAGCCTTCTCCATAGGACCGGATTTGCCTTTCCCTTCTTCCGTTCCATAGTGCAGGTAAACGGACTGTGTCTCTTCATTAATCGAACTGTTTTCCAGATAGGAAATCCAATCATTATACCAAAAGGAACTACAGATTCCAGCCATATGGCGCCAGCAGTTCTGTATGGTCACGGCATACATGCCAATTAGACCTCCGAGAGAGTAACCGAGCATTGAAATATTGTGTACATCTGATTTATAGCTTTCAGTCAGCCAGGGGAGAAGACTGGTTTGAAGAGATTCAAGATACTGGTTCCCGGCTCCCTTAAAATCAGGAAAGCGGGAAGACATTGCCTCGGCAGGCCATGGGGTATATTCAGAAAGCCGGTCCAAAGGACATATCATGACCAGTATGAATTCTCTTCCTGTTCCATTTGACCAGAGCGACTCCAGTTCTCCCAGCATAGGGGTCAGCGCTTTAAGGGCCTGATCTCCATCGTGAACCAGAATGGTGGGGTATGTCTGGCTTTCATCTTTATTCCATGAGGGTGGGAGATATAAGTATATTTTATGATTTTCCCATTGTCTTTCTATGATAGGAGATTTTCCTTCTTTGTTTTCTGAATTCATCATCCATTCCTTTCTTTTACGCTTCCGCTTTTGATTCTGCTTGGAGCGAATCCCATGTGCTTTTTAAATAATCTGCTGAAATAAAATTCATCTTTATAACCGACAGATACCGCTGCCTGTCTGACGCTGTATCCATTTTCGCTTAAAAGTCCTGCCGCAGTTTCTAACCGATATTCGATCAGATAATCGATGGGGCGGATTCCCATTACTTTATGAAACAGGTAAGAAAACTGCTCTGGTTTCTTTTTGAAATGGCGGGCAATCCTTGAAAGAGTCAGAGGCTCTGTATAATGCCTTCGGATAAACAAAGCGGCATCATTGATAAAGTTCAGTTCTTCTGCCTCCTGCGTGCCGATTTCAGAGCAAAACAGCGTGTCAAAAAGTTGTTGTGTCATGAAATTCATGCGGAACCTTGAACGTATATCGTGACAGTGGGAAAGCTTCAAAAGCTCTTCCAGACAGATATGCACTGCTTCTTTATCCATAATATCCAACTCATATGCTGAGTGTATAAAATCGGTTCCCCTGCTATGGTGCTCGAAAGGGTCATAATAGAGATTGATATGGCAGAAAGGTTCTGTTCCTTCCACATAAAAGGTAAGCTGTTTTCCTGGACAGCCATGAATAACCTTGCCTGGTACTGCGGTAAAATCCTTGGAATCAAAAGAAATGCGTGCCTTACCACTGACCGGAAATATGAAAGCGGCACGTGTGGTTTCATAAGATGCAGGTGTCTGTCCTGGCAGCTTTGTAAAGGAGACTGCCTTTAGAATCGTCAATGGAAATCTGGCATATTCTTCTGCCAGCAGGGTACGAAAATTAGACATCGAAGTTCTCCTTTCTTTCATCTGTCCGCATTTCAATTATTATAGCGGCAGGATTTGGGGAAGTCAACGAAGGGGAGATATATGATATTTTTTATCAACTCATATTTAATAATTGTCCATGTCTTTAAAGAATTCTCTATTCCTATTCTTTACGAGACTCCGTATAATATTCTACGGTTAGTTTTAACTAATAAGATAAAAGGAGGATTCGTTTTTTGAATCAACATATTTCAGAGGCATACATGGAGAATCAGAAGAGCAGAAAAGCCTTTGGGCTGATGCTTGCAGGAATGGTATTTGTGCTCCTTTTGTCCATTGTATTGTCCATGTCTTTTGGCTCCATGAAGATCGCGCCATCTCATACATATGCCATTCTTCTTGAAAAACTATTTGGTATTCAGACAGACGGATCCCTGACCGGGCGCCTATCGGAGGTAAATATCATTTGGGAGATCCGATTTCCCAGAGTAATTCTTGGTGCGGCAGTAGGAGCAGGGCTGTCTCTTTGTGGTATGGCAATGCAGGCAGCGGTTCAGAATCCGCTGGCAGAACCATATATATTGGGAATCTCTTCCGGTGCATCTTTGGGAGCTACCTTTTCCATTATGCTTGGTATTGGCTCACTAAGCTGGTTTTCTGTAAGCGCAAGTTCTTTCTGGGGATTTGCAGGTGCGCTAGGTGCGGCTTTCTGTGTGTTAATGCTTGCTTCCATGGGAAGCAAGATGACGAGCTCCAAGCTGGTGCTTTCCGGTACGGTAGTCAATGCTCTTTGTAACGCTCTCAGTAACTTCATCATTTTTATGGCAGGAGATGCCCAGGGAATGCAGAGTGTGAAGTTCTGGACCATGGGTTCCCTTGCAGGCGCAAAGTGGCAGAATATATCTTTCCCTGTTATTTTGACGGCTTTGTGCTTTATTGGATTTCTCTTTCAGTATAGAACCTTAAATACCCTGCTTCTTGGAGATGAGGCTGCAGTTACCCTGGGAGTTCCTGTGGCCAGGTACCGGAGAATCTATATGGTGGCTTCTTCGCTTTTAACCGGAGTATTGGTAGCTTACTGCGGCATTATCGGTTTTGTGGGACTTATCATTCCTCATATTACCAGAGCGGTTGCGGGAGCGGATCACCGTAGATTGACTCCACTATGCACCATTGCCGGAGCTGTTTTTATGATCTGGGCCGATACGTTTGCAAGAGTTGCCGTACCTAATTCAGAACTTCCTATCGGAATTGTAACTGCGCTTATTGGAGCACCGTTCTTTGTGTATATCCTGATACGCAAAAGTTATACCTTCCGGGAAGGGTAAGGAGGTTAAGACAATGGAACTAAAAGTAGAAGATTTAAGAGTAAACATTGGAAATTCTGAGATTGTAAAAGGCGTATTTATAAATGTAAGTGAGCATCGGTTTGTGGGACTTTTAGGACCTAACGGCAGTGGAAAATCTACGCTTTTAAAAGCTGTTTACCGGGTGTTGAAACCAAGCGGGGGAGTGGTGCTGATGAACGGAAAAGACATATCACTGATTCCGGAAAAGGAACGGGCCAGGGATATGGCAGTGGTTTCCCAGTTTAATCAGGTGAGCTTTGAATTTACCGTTCAGGATATTGTCATGATGGGACGAACTCCCCATAAGAAGCGGCTGGAGCGGGAGACAGTGGAGGATTACCGGATTGTTTCCGACGCACTGAAGCAGGTGGGAATGGAAGAATATTCAAAACGGAAATTCTCCACTTTGTCCGGTGGAGAAAAACAAAGAATTATACTGGCCAGGGCTCTTGCTCAGGATCCAAAGATTCTTATTCTTGATGAGCCGACCAATCATCTGGATATCAAATACCAGCTCCAGGTTCTGTCCATTGTTAAGAATTTAGATATCTGCGTGTTGGCAGCTCTTCATGATCTTTCTCTGGCGTCTATGTTCTGCGATGAGATCTATATGCTAAAGGGGGGGTGTATTATGGGTAAGGGAAAGCCGGAAGAAGTAATCACTTCAGAAATGATACAGGATATCTACGGTGTCACTGCATCTGTTGTTACAGATCCGGAAACCGGACAGCTTTCCATTCACTACCGCATTTAATCAATTGTTATATAAAAAGGAGATAAAATGAAAAAGAAAATAAAAATTTATCAGACAATGGCTGCCGTTTGTGTCGCCGCAGTTTTGACCGCAGGCTGTTCTGGCCAGCAGGCGAAAACAGAGACAACAAAGGATACCCAGGAGACAACAACACAGGCTGCTGAGTCAGAATCAGTTTCCGAAAGCCAGTCATCCGGTTTTCCTTTTACATACTCTGCTTATGATTTAGATGGAACCGAACATGTACAGACCATTGAAAAGGTACCACAAAAAGTGATCACCAACAATCAGACAAGCACGGAACTATTGTTAAAGCTGGGACTGGGAGACCGGATCATTGCGACCGTGTTAAAAGATAATCCTACCACCGATGACTTGGCAGCTGCTTACGATGCCATTCCGGTGCTGGCAGACAAACGGGATATTTCAAAGGAAAAAGTAGTGGGCATGGAACCAGATATTGTGCTGGGAAGAGTAAAGTCTTTTACTCCTGAAACTCTGGGTTCGGTCAGTGACTTAAATACCATGGGAATTGCAGCCTATACCCAGGAAGCTACCCGTATGGACCAGGATGTCACCATGGATTCTATTATTGATGATATCAGAAACATCGGCAAGATCTTCCAGGAAGAAGATCAGACGGAGAAAATGGCAGAGGAGTTTACCGCCCGTCTTGCGGCGACAGAAGAACGTTTAAAAACATTGGAAGGCGAACCGTTAAAAGTTCTTCTTATGGTAAATTATCAGGATGGAACTTTTGGCGGTTATGGCAATAATGCTTCTCTTCAGAAAGATTTATTAAAGAGGCTTCATGCAGTTAATGTGTTGGAGAAAGGCGGCAGTGCACTGTCTGCGGAGAATTTGATTTCCATGGATCCAGATGTAATTATTTACGTTAAGGGGACCCATAATGAAGGAAATGACGAGAATGCCGTGGAATCCATGCTCTCCAATGAAGTGATCCAAAGCGTAAAAGCCATTCAGAACCAGAAGATTCTAACCGTTGAATATAACGACTTAATGGGAGGCGGATACCGGACGTTTGACTGTATGGAGACACTGGCAGATTTCCTGTATCCGGAAACAGCAAAGAAATAATTTGACAGTAAAAAGTAGCAGGCGGTACCGGGAGTTTTAAAGAATTCCCGGTACCGCCTGTTTGTGCATTAAGAAGAAGCCTTACAGTTTTATTACAAATTAGTAATAAAAACGTTATTGTAAATATCAGGGAAATTGGTTATCATTGTAGAGAATCTGATTATGACAAAATGGAGGAATGCAAACATGAAGAAAATAAAGATAGGCAGGGCTGTGACCGGACTTCTTTCAGCTGCGTTTTTGTGCTGTGCTACTGCCTTTGTTTCACTTGCGGATGTAGGTGCAGCAGGAGTACAGGCAGCGATTCAATCCTGTCTGATTAATTCTGATAAGAATAATGTAACAGTACAGATTTCAAATAGTGCTAATATGGAAGGAACAGACGGCGTTCTATACTTAGTAGAGATGCAGCCTTATCAGTCCAATTTAGACGGCAGAACAGATTATGCAGCGAAAGCAGCACCAGGCGGTACAGTGACGTTTACATTTTCTTTAAACCGCAATACTGCTCAGGACAGACTTTACAGCAAATTCGTTGTAGCTGTATGGGATGGAACAAAATACATAGAAATCAGCAAACCTCATTACATTACAAACCCTGAGATGGTTGCGGCCAATACAGCAGCATTTAATGATCCCCTTACAAAGAAAGGTTTGAACATTCAGCTTAACATGCTTGGTGATGCCTTTGAATTAGGTGTTAAACATGTTGCTACGAATATTTCTTTCCACCAGATCCTTGGGGAAGGCATTGATTACCAGTATGATGGAAAGACCTATCATTTCGATAAGAACGTCATTGCTGGATACGATCAGACCATCAGCGCTTTATCTGGAAAGGGAATGACTGTAACTGCCATCATTTTAAATGGATGGAACGATGCCACACCGAATCTTCTTTATCCGGGAACTAAGAAAAGTTCCACTGCATTTTACTATATGTTTAATACAGCGACACCGGAAGGACTTGATCAGACCAGAGCCATCGCATCATTCCTGGCTGACCGCTACAGCGGCTCCAATCCCAATCACGGTAAGATCTCCAACTGGATCGTGGGTAATGAGATCAATAATCAGCAATGGAACTATGTAGGGGCCAGAGATATTACCAGCTACGTTCAGGCTTACCAGAATGCATTCCGCGTTTTCTATACAGCAATTAAAAGCACCAGTGCCAATGACAGGGTATACTACTCCCTGGATTATAACTGGAACAATGAAATTAATAACAAAACTAAGTACGGTGGAAAAGCCATTGTAGATACCTTTAACTCCATCGCAAATGAACAGGGACAGATGGATTGGGGACTATCCTACCACCCATATCCATGTCCGATGACAGAGCCTGAATTCTGGGATGATGATAAGACAGGACTTATTACCAATGACTTCAACTCTCCTGTCATCAACTTTAAGAATCTGACGACTCTGACGGATTATATGGCTCAGGAAGCATTAAAGTCCCCTACTGGTCATGTACGCCATATCATTTTAACAGAACAGGGATTCACAGCAACAAGCCAGACAAGAGGAAACGTTCCTCAGATTCAGGCGGCTGCTTATGCATATTCCTACTACATGGTTGACAGCAACCCTTACATTGATGCTTACATTTTAAGCCGTCAGGTAGATGCTCCTCTGGAAGTAAGAAGCGGCTTATCCTTTGGTCTTTGGGAATGTTCCATGGACCGCGGAGATGATATCGTTGCGACTAAACGCCGGAAGATTTGGCAGGTATTCAGGGATATCGATAAAAAGAAATATACTCTGGAATCAACAGAATTTGCAAAATCCATTATCGGAATTGAGAAATGGTCTGATGTGGTTCCAAACTTCCGTTGGAAATCACTTGAGAAATAATCAGAATAAAAGATACGGCAGCAAGGATTATAATCCTTTGCTGCCGTATCTTTTTTGTTGTTTTAGTGCCAGGTCAATGCGCCGTAGGCGTCTAAAAGACCGCCGCTTAAAATCTTTCCATTCAGTGTATCCAGTTTTCTGCTGGAATTTAACAGGATTTGTTTTACATCAGATAAGGGAATATCTGTGCGGTAAGAGTAAAGCATGGCAGCGACTCCTGTCACCATAGGTGCAGCCATGGAAGTGCCGCTCATAAATCCGTATCCGTTATTTGGTATGGTACTAAGAATATAGGTTCCTGGTGCTGCGATATCCACGCTCTTGGCACCGAAGTTGGAATCCTTGCTTAAGCTGCCGTCGAAAAGAATATTCGCTACGGATATTACATTATCATAAGGAAGGGAAGCAGGGTATACTGGATTGATATCCGTATCATAGCCAAGTCCTGATACTCCACCGTTTCCGCAGGAAACCACGAACAACATGTGGGAGTTCTTCATGGTCTGTGCCAGTTCTTCACTGTAAGAGGAAGTTCCCATGCTCAGATTGCATATGGAGGCACCATTTGCTTCCGCATAGCGGATTGCCTGAATGACAGCTTCCGGAGTACCGGTTCCTTCTTTTCCTCCAAGTGCCTTAAGCGGCATGATCTTAACGTAATTGTTATCCGTAATACCTGCTATTCCGTAAGCGCCTCTGGCAGCGCTGATGGTTCCGGCTGCGTGGGTTCCGTGGCTGTCCTCGCTTCCTGAAAATACCTTGTTGTTTCCAGAAAAGAAATTCCAGCCGTGGATGTCATCCACAAACCCGTTTCCATCATTATCGATGCCGTCTCCATCGATTTCACCAGGGTTTGTCCAGATGGAATTCTTAAGTTCCAGATGGTTGATGTCAATACCCGTATCTATGATGGCCACAATGACAGATCGCTTGTTTTGGGCCTTATCGTAAAGATCCCAAGCCGGTTGTACGTCAATGTCAATTCCTGCAATGGCTTTTGTCACCTTAGATTCATAATCTCCGGGGCCAGGTTTTGGTATTCCGATCCCCATACTGGATTTTAATCCATTGTAAACATCATCAACGGATTGAAATCTTGATTGTAATTCAACCAGACGGAATTCTCCATCGTTCTTTAATCCCCACTGATAGGTGGAAAATTCATCAGCCGGGGAAAGGTTTACCAGTCCCGGGCCAATGGCAAAGGGCTGTAGAACTTGTCCGCTGTCGGTTGAAAATGAGTGGAGCGCATCTGTTGAACTTTCCTGCTTGTTTGACGGTGCTTCAGCCGTTGTATAGAAAGACAGGCTGGTAAGCAGCAAGGCAAGTGACAGACATGCAGCTCTAATTGTTTTTTTCATGGTTTCTTTCTCCTCACTATGAAGCAATCATTGAAACTACTGCTATTATACCATAAACCCTACGCAGTAGGTCTCAAAATTATGTGAAAAAATATTAATTTTACAATAGAGTCGGAGAAAGGAGAAAACCCGGCTGTTAACCGGGTTTTCTGTTTATGATTCTTCTTCCATATAAGGTTCATTATCTTCTTTTGGTGTCTGCTCGGTCTGTGCTTTTTCTGCTTGCCTTCTCATCAGTTCGGCATTGGCTTCCGCCTGGGAGATGGTTCCTTTATCCACCAGATCCTGTATCTCGTCTTCGGTGAGACTGGTCAAATTCTGGGTGCTTGAGGTTTCCGATTCAGATGAAGTGGCTTGTGTTAAAGCAGCACCCTCATCTGTAGCAGCCTGCATCTTTTGCTGATAGGCTCTTCCTTCAGCGCTGATCTCAATGGTATCTTTTGGAATGGCGGCTGACGCATACTGTGTTTCAATGCTGGTGTCAGCAGTGTTTCCTATTGCCGCGGTCTGTGCCTGTTCGGCTACATTGACCTGCTCTGCGGCCTTTTTCTCTTTTTCCTTCTGCAGCTGGATTTCCAACTGATAATCAAGGTCGGATGTACCTGATATGCCAGAAATACTCATTTCCAATTCCTCCTTTGTATGTGAAATATAAAAAGTATATCACCAATATGTGATCGTACCCTGAAATTAATCTGAAAACACCCTTGAATTTATAAAATAAACCACGGTTCCAGTAAATTGTATTGAAATATATTTTTTAGATATGTTATGATTGTCCTGAATCTATGGGAAGGGGAAACTGCTATGTGTGAAAAAATCTACAATAAGCTGAAAGGCGGTCTGATCGTATCCTGTCAGGCTCTCAGTGAGGAACCTCTTTACAGTTCCTATATCATGTCCCGTATGGCCTATGCGGCAAAAGAAGGCGGTGCGGTGGGGATTCGTGCCAATTCAGTGGAAGATATAACGGAAATCAAGAAGGTTGTGGATCTTCCCATCATTGGACTCGTAAAGCAGGAATATCCTGGAAGTGAAATATACATTACTCCGACGATAAAAGAAGTGGATGCACTGGTGGAATGCGGGGTGGAGATTATTGCTGTCGACTGTACCAAAAGAGCACGTCCCGGAGGAGAAACCTTAATAGATTTCTGGAGCGAGGTACGGAGAAAGCATCCCCATCAGCTTTTTATGGCAGATTGCTCGGATTATGATGAAGGAATGTATGCCGCTAAAATAGGATTTGATTTTATTGGAACAACCATGAGTGGGTACACGGCTCATACCAGAGGAATGAGTCTGCCGGATCTGGAATTGATGAAGCTGCTTTCAAAAGACTGCCCAAAGCCTGTCATAGCAGAGGGGGGGATCTGGACACCGGAACAGTTAAAGGAATGCTTTTTAACCGGCGTATTTGCCGCTGTGGTAGGAAGCGCCATCACAAGGCCCAGGGAGATTACCCGGTATTTTATAACCGGTTCCGGGTGTAATACAAACAATTAGAAGAGAAAAGATAAAAAGGAGCGTACAAATATGCAGGGGGACTTTTTGACCAGGATCCGTTTTGAATACAATCAGTTTACAAAGGCTGAAAAAAAGGTGGCAGATTATATTCTGCAAAATTCCAGAGAGGTGCTCTTTATGTCAATAACCGGGCTGGCAGAGGCCTGTGAAGTGGGCGATACCAGTGTTTTTCGTTTCTGTAAGACATTAAAATTAAAAGGCTATCAGGAGTTTAAGATGATGTTGTCTCTAAGCCTTCATGATGAGGCCACCGGTCAGGGGCGCCTGGAAGGAGATATAAACTTAACGGATTCCTTTGCCGAGGTCTCCAGAAAAGTGTTAAATACCAATATGAGCGCTTTGGAAGAGACTTATTCCCTCTTAAATGAAGAGCAGTTTCGTGAAGTGATTGATTGCCTTTATCAGGCAAAGCGGATCTGCTTTTTCGGTGTAGGTGCCAGTATGATATCTGCTTTAAAGGCAGCAAATAAATTTATGAGGATAGAGCCTAAAATCTTCTGTGTTCAGGATGCACATATGCAGGCCATGGCAGCTTCCATGATGGAAGAGGGCGAAGCAGCTGTTCTCTTTTCATATTCCGGAGCCACTAAGGATACCATCCATGTAGCAGAGCTTGCCAAAAAGGCGGGAGCAAAAACCATCTGCATCACCAGGTTTGTAAAATCACCCCTTACTTCATTCTCGGACATAACGCTTTTGTGCGGTGCCAATGAAGGACCTTTGCAGGGAGGATCAACATCATCAGAAATCAGTCAGCTATTTCTGATTGATTTGATGTACACAGAATATTACCGGAGGTATTTTGAACGTTGTAACAGGAATAATGAAAAGGTATCTGCCTCAGTACTCGATAAAATGTGTTAATAAAATAAGGAATGGTATTTATGGATGAAAATCCTTTGGTAAAATAAGATTCTCTGTGATAGAATGAAAAATGTTGAAAGGAGGGCTCCCATGGAAGAACAAAAATTTCGGAACAAAATCACCTGGTTTACATTTTTCTTCAGTGTTCTGGTTATCTGGGTCCACTCCTATAATGCGGTGCTGTTTTTGGGAAATACGAGAACTGCTTACCGAACGGATTATCTGGAACGTTTTTTAGGCGATACTGTGGCGCAGGTTGCAGTCCCGGGGTTCTTTCTGATTTCCTCCTATCTGTTCTTTCGGACCTTTACCATGGAACGGATCTGGGTGAAATGGAATTCCAGGATCCGGAGCGTACTTGTTCCTTATATCGTGTGGAATTTTCTTTATTATCTGGGATATGTCATTGGAAGCAGAATTCCGGTTCTTTCTGATATCATTGGAAAGGGAGAGATACCCTTTACGGTTTTGCAGGCTGCGGAAGCAGTGCTGCATTACACGTATAATTATGTATTCTGGTACTTGAACCAGTTAATCCTGCTTCTTGTACTGGCTCCCCTCATTTATCTTCTTGTAAAGCAGAAAACAATCGGTATCATATACCTCTCAGTCATATTTGCAGCTATTTATCTTGGTGGAAACTTACCGTTTGTCAATCTGGATGCCATGTTATATTATTCTTTTGGGGCATTTATGGCAGTACATGGAAAAAAGGCGGCAGAAAAAGCCTGGGACAAAAAAGGATTTGGTCTTGGTTTGCTTATGCTGTTTATAAGTTATTTTTTATATGGGTTTGATTTTCCTGGAGCCGCCAAAGGTGAAATGGCAGCTTCTGCAGTCATATTCCGACTTTTTGTTCCTGTGTCGTTGTGGCTGATGGTTCCGGAAACGTATCTCTTTGAAGCAAAAGAATGGATGAAGCAGAACTTCTTTCTCTATGCCATCCATTTTGCAATGGTTCGTCTCATAAATAAAACAGGAGCATTTCTGCTCCCGTCTGTTCCGGCCGTTCCAATTGGAATTTTTCTTCTAATGCCGGGGATATGCGTTTTTTTCAGTTATCAGATCAGCCGCTTCTTAAAGAAGCTTCTGCCAAGGACCTGGTGTCTCTTAAACGGAGGTCGATGACCAGCGGCCAGATGCGCCGCAGGGAAGAACCAGACCTGTTTTTGTAACTGGAAGACCAACTTCATCCGCCTGCACTTCACCACCAAATTTTTGTCCAATTTCTGTGGCAATCATATAAGACAATACAGAAGGAGCCAGTCCTGTTGTATAAGAATTAATAAGGAAAAACAGAGGCTTGTCAGAGAGAAGTTCTTTGCAGAGCTGAACCAGAGGATAGATAGCATCTTCAATTTTCCAGATCTCACCTTTCGGACCTCTTCCGTAAGAAGGCGGGTCCATAATGATCGCATCATAGCGGCTGCCTCTTCTGATTTCTCTTTCCACGAATTTTACGCAGTCATCCACGATCCATCGAATGGAAGAGGATTCCAAATTGGAAGAGCGGGCGTTCTCTTTGGCCCAGCCAACCATTCCTTTGGAAGCATCTACGTGGGTCACGGCTGCTCCGGCCTTTGCTGCTGCTAAGGTAGCACCTCCGGTATAAGCAAATAAATTAAGCACTTTTACAGGCCGTCCGGCCTTTTTTATTTTGTCACTAAACCAGTCCCAGTTTGCCGCCTGCTCCGGGAACAGTCCGGTATGTTTAAAACTGAATGGTTTCAGCTGAAATGTCAGTTCCTTGTAGCTGATGGTCCATTGTTCTGGAAGGTCAAAGAATTCCCATTCACCGCCGCCCTTTGCACTGCGGTGGTAATGTCCGTTCATTTTTCTCCAGCCTTTTTCTGTTTTTGGAGTGGACCAGATAACCTGAGGGTCAGGACGCACAAGGAGATAGTTCCCCCAGCGTTCCAGCTTTTCTCCTTCTGAACAATCTATAACTTCATAATCTTTCCAGCCATCTGCAATCCACATAATTGGTGCCGCCCTTTCTTTCTATCAATCGTATGTTTCCTATGATTCTATGATTATACTGGAAAGAACTTGGAGCGTCAAGTACAGCCCCTAATAGGTTTTGGACGTCTTGTAATCACGTCTCGCACCTATGTCCTATATACTATAGTATAATAAAAATTAAGAGGTGAACATTTATGAGTTGTTTGCGTATGGGTATTTCCGTAGGGAACTGTGGATGTAACTGTTGGTGCAATTACAGATTTTGCAATAGATGCGGCAGCTGGGGCAATATCTGTTTTAACAATTGCTCCAATCGGAGAAACTGCGGATGCAACCGTCGTTGCTGTAGATGCAATCGCTGCGGTAACTGCAGGTGCAGAAATAATCGGTGTAATTAATAGAATGTAAATGACATTCTTTCATACTTTATAGATTTCGGGTGGGATTCCGGTTTTCCGGACCCACCTTTTTTGTTTGTTTAAAATCTTTTGTGAAGATAGGGAACCTGGAGAACGAGAAAAATCCTTTTGAAGAATGTATAATCCATAAAGGCAATAGCTCCTTTTTGTGAGGAACAATTCATCAGTTTCCATCTAATTTTGATATAAGAATTCTAAAAGTTGACAGCCATGCTGTATCTATTGTATAATAACAGTTATAACAGAGTAGGAGGGAAAAATGAAGCTTGCGATATCTCCCGTTTCTCAAGTACCAATTTATGAACAGATTAAAAATCAGATTAAGGAAGAGATTCTCAACGGAACCCTGGCACCAGGAACGCAGCTTCCTTCTATAAGAGCTCTTGCAAGAGAATTGAAGGTAGGTGTTATCACTGTTAAAAGAGCTTATGATGACTTATGCGAAGAGGAAATTTTGGTAAGCAGAGCTGGTGTGGGTATATTTGCAGCAGAATTTGATGCCCAAAAGGTTAAGGAGATCTATAGGGGACTTTTGACAGAACAGCTGACTGATATAAAGCGGTATGCAGAAAGCATTGGAGTCGGTAAATCAGAATTAATAGAGCTGTTAAAAGAGATTGACTGAGAGGAGAAAATCTTATGGATGAAAATTCAATCAAGTGTAAAGGGCTTTCCGTCGCCCAGGGAACTTTCGGTATAGAACATATAAATCTTGAAATAAAGCGGGGATACATAACTGGCCTGATTGGGAAAAATGGGTCAGGAAAAACCACATTCCTGAAGGGGTTAGCAGGGATTCTTACAGCTACCAATTCCCAGGTGGTAATTGAGGAGCTTACGTATGAATCAGAAGAAGCTATGATCAGGAAAATCGTGTCCGTAGTATACGATAAGCCCAACTTCTCGTTAAAAAGATCAGCCAGGAAACTGGCGCAAGAAATCACGTTATTTGAACATCGTTTTGATATGCAGTTTTTTGAAGACAATATGTCTCTCTTTGAATTGGAACTTGATCAAAAGTTATATACCTATTCAGAAGGAATGATTAAAAAGTTTATGTTGATTATAGCCCTTGCAAGAAGACCTCTTATTCTTATTTTAGATGAACCGACGTCAGGGGTTGATCCGGTTTCCAGAATCCAGATGCTTGATTTAATCCAGGAATTTATGGAAGATGAGAAACATACGGTTCTTTTTTCCACTCATATAACTTCGGATCTGGATAAAATAGCGGATTATATTATTCTGATTCATGAAGGAAAGATACTGTTTCACAAAGAAAAGGAAGAACTAAAAGAAGAATATAAGGCCATAGGTGCAATGCCAGATATAGAAGACATCATGCGCTATACTCTTGAGGAGGTGGTGCTATGATCTGCTTTATGAAGAAGCTTAGAGCTTTGTTTTTTGGTCTGAATACGAACCGCATTCATTTTCTTCAGGCTCTTTGTATCACCATCGCATATAATCTTATAACGTCAATGTTTGATCAATCAGGAGTAATCGTAGGGTTTCTCTTCAATCTTCTTTTATTTGCTTTTTTAGGGGCGGCGGTTAGACCTGGCAATTCCTTATTCTGTAATCTGGCCATGACCAGAAAGGAAAAAGTTAAGGAAGTTTATCAAAGCTTTGCTTTTATAATTTCCCTGATAGTTCTATGGAAGATTGTCAGTGGACTTATCTGGAACCTGATCCTAATGAGATTTTCAGGAGAAGGTTTTCAAGGCTTCTTTTCTTTTAATGAACCAGAAGTTAAGAAGTATTATATTCTGCAGGCATATACTTTTTTTACTACAATGGGATTTGAATTCCTCCTGTTTCCGATTCTCTTTATCACCAGAACAAAGAATAAGATTATGTATTTTATTAAGGCAGCTCTTGTTTCTGTGTTGCCGACATGGATGTTTTGCTTCTTTGGAATATTGCTTTCTGGCAGTCAGAATAAAAGTTGGTACAGTTTTTTGTATCTGGCGGACGCTTTCATGGAGTTTCCTCAAAAGGTGCTGCTGTGTGCACTTCTCTACGCCGCAATATTTATGGCAGTTTCCATTTGGGCCGCTAATAAAATTGCCTGGAAGCAGTTTGAGAAAGAAATGGGACAGAGAATTTACCAGATAGAGAAGAAGGCAGGAAAGGGACGGAAAAAACGCTGGCTTTTAATTGCAGCAGCTGCAACGGGAATCCTGTGCGTAACCGGAGTATCAGCACTTCTTTTTTCAGAGGCAAAACAGCTAGAGAAAATAAGAAGTCTTGAGGTGGCAGGTACTCAGCTGACTAAAGATACCGTGTTTGGACCAATGGTGATGAGCGGAGAAGTGTATTTACCTTCTACTTATGTACCGGAATTAAAAAATGAAGAAGAGCGGGGCCTGTTTCTTTACAAAGGAGAGAACCAAAAAGATCTATTGTATGGGTTACTTTTTGCTAATTATGCCTATACCGATCAGACAGATGAAAATAAGACATATTGCCGGGTTAGAGGATCGGATCTTCATTCCTATGTTCGGGCAGATCATATGGAAAAGATGTTTGATTTAGAAAACTATAAAAAAGCGGTTATTCTTGATCCTGATTTTCTGGATAAACAGGCAGGACAAGTAAGAAATTCAAGAGTCGGCATTCATGACCTGGACTTAAATGTTTTAAATGACCTGGAAAATATGTTTGGAGAGGTGACATATAAAACAGATGATTTTGATCAGATCGATTCTTATTATCCTGTTTTGGGAACCAGAGAAGCATACGGAAATGAAGAATGGATGTCTGAGGCTGAATTTTACTTAAACAATTCAGAGGTAATAGGTTGTATCTTAGTTAGGGATGGGAATTATTATTATGGAAATTTAAATAATCCCATTCCCAGAGAAGTAATTCCACTTCCTTTTTTATAACAGAAATATAAAAGATACTGAATCACAAAAGAAAATACAGGGAAATGATTTCGTAATATAATTGAAAGATTAAAACAGTTGAATTATCTAAGATTAATTGTTAAAATAAATAATAGTAAAAAAGGAAATCCCTGTAAGGAGTGAAGATATGAAAAGAAAAGGTCTCATTGCGCTGGCCGTAGCTGCCATGCTGACCATGGGTACTGCATCGATGAATGCCTGGGCAGCGGAAGGCTGGGCCCAATCTGGAAATACCTGGGTGTATTATGATTCAAGCGGGAATAAGATGACGAACGTCTGGAAGAAAGGTGCGGACAACTTCTGGAGATATTTGAACAGCAACGGTGAGATGACAGTGAATTCCTGGGTGGAGAATACTTATTATGTAGATTCCAATGGAATTTTAGTGACGGATAAGTGGATGAAGTTTCAGGATAATGGTTCTTCCAATTATAAGTGGTATTATTTTGGAAGCAGCGGGAAAGCCATTATGGATAACTGGTCAAAGATTAATAACAAGTGGTATTACTTTGATTCTAACGGAGAGATGCAGACTGGCTGGATCCTCGATGATATGTATTACTCCGGAACCGATGGCGCTATGCGTACTGGCTGGCAGAAACTTTTCTCACCCAACAGTAACTATGACTCCGACAGAGTCAGCCCTGGGGACAGCGATGATGGTAAAACCTGGTATTATTTCAATGAAAACGGAAAGAAGTATGTGCCAAAGGATTTCTCAGGAGATTATGCTTCCTATAAGATCAGTGGAATCGCCTACTGCTTTGATTCAGACGGTGCCCTTCAGACTGGCTGGAAGAACGTAGGAGTGGATAATGCCGAGCATGAAATTCAGAATTACAAATATTATGACAGCAACGGAAAGCTGAGAGTCGGCTGGTATTCCGTAGAACCCCCTCAGGAGATATCCGGTTATGAGGAGAATGTGGAATGGTTTTACTTTTCCACTGCAGGTGTTCCAAAGGCTGGTCCCAAGGAAGGTGAAGCCAGCACCCAGAATATAGTAAAAATCAATGACAAGAGCTACTTATTTAATGACCTTGGCACTCCAGTCTATGGACTTCAGAAAGTTTCCATCGGCGGTTCTTCGGATTATACCGCTTTCTATTTTGGAGATAAGAAGACCAGCACCATGCAGAAAGGTAAGATTAAAGTTGTAGAAGGCGATGGCAGTGACGCTACTTACTATTTCAGTGATAGCGGGCGCGGCTATACCGGAGTCAAGGATAGCTACTTATATTATATGGGAAAGCTTCAGTGTGCAGATGACGGAAGCAAGTACGAACCTATAGCAATTCCTACCGGAAGCACCACGACCACCTATGTTGTAAATACTTCTGGAAAAGTGTCAAAGAGCACTACGGTCAAGAGCTCTGATGGCGTAAAATATAAAACCGGCAGCAATGGAAATTTATTAAAGGTTGATGAGGAGAATCCTTCCGGAAATGAAGGCAGAACCCCTACGGAACCTTCCTGGCAGTAAGCAAAACCGAGTATAAGGCGTGAAATTTGAGAAAATCAGATTTTACGCCTTTTTTTGTAAAAAAATGCTTGCAATGAAAAAAAAAGTATGTTATTATGTTAAGGCTGTGGCATGATAGCTGTGAAGCGTGAGGTTGTTGCTTATATAAGCAAGTTTTCCGCGGAGCGAATGTCAAGTTAGGAAACTGGCGACAAGTCACTGTACAATTTATAATTCTGCCTTTTTGAGCAGAGAGTCTGTGTGAAGTCCTGAAGGACACACACGGGAACGTGTACAGTCACCGCTTGTCGTACTTCTACTAAGTGCGAAAAGGAGGCGACTTTTTTTATGGCAAGTCAAGTAATGCGAATCACATTAAAAGCGTATGATCATCAGTTAATCGATCAGTCTGCAGGCAAGATCATCGACACTGTAAAAAAGACAGGATCTAAAGTGAGCGGACCGGTGCCGTTACCAACCAAGAAGGAAGTGGTAACCATCTTAAGAGCGGTTCACAAGTACAAAGATTCCAGAGAGCAGTTCGAACAGAGAACGCATAAGAGACTCATTGATATCATTACACCAAGCCAGAAAACTGTTGATGCATTATCCAGATTGGAAATGCCTGCAGGTGTGTATATCGATATCAAGATGAAGAATAAATAATCTTCATCAAAATCATTTTAGGAAATGTCCTGAAGGGTTTTAATATAGAAGCAACACTTTTTCCTGTAAGGAATCAACATCTCTGCCAGGCAGAGTCATAGTGTTCCACGTATATTGGACTGTTCTAGGATGATTGCGAAAGCAATCCGCTGTAGAATTAACAAACAGGAGGTAAAAACATGAAGAAGGCTATTTTAGCTACCAAAGTCGGAATGACACAGATCTTCAATGAAAACGGAGTATTAACTCCAGTAACAGTTCTTCAGGCTGGTCCTTGTTCTGTAACACAGATCAAGACCGTTGAGAATGATGGTTACAGTGCAGTGCAGGTTGGTTATGTTGATAAGAGAGAAAAACTTGTTAGTAAGCCAATAAAAGGCCATTTTGATAAGGCTGGTGTATCTTACAAGAGATACGTAAGAGAATTTAGATTTGAGAATGCTTCCGAGTATTCTGTAAAAGATGAAATCAAAGCTGAGATTTTCGCAGCTGGCGATAAGATCGATGCAACCGCAATCTCCAAAGGTAAAGGTTTCCAGGGTGCTATTAAGAGACACGGACAGTCCAGAGGACCTATGGCTCACGGTTCCAAGTTCCACCGCCATGCAGGTTCCAACGGTGCAGCTTCTGACCCAAGCAAGGTATTCAAAGGCAAGAAGATGCCTGGCCACATGGGTAACAAGAAGGTAACCATCCAGAACCTTGAAATCGTTAGGGTTGATGCAGAAAACAACCTGATTCTGGTTAAGGGTGCTATTCCAGGACCTAAGAAGTCTTTAGTAACAATCAAGGAAACAGTAAAAGCAGCTAACTAATGCTTTTATAAGAAAGGAGGATCATACAGATGGCAAACGTATCTGTTTACAATATCGAAGGTAAAGAAGTTGGTAAATTAGAGTTAAACGATGCAGTGTTCGGTGTAGAAGTAAATGAGCATCTCGTACACATGGCAGTCGTAAGCCAGCTTGCAAATAAGCGTCAGGGAACACAGAAAGCAAAAACACGTGCTGAAGTATCCGGTGGCGGAAGAAAACCATGGAAGCAGAAAGGAACCGGTCATGCTAGACAGGGTTCAACAAGATCTCCGCAGTGGACAGGCGGTGGAGTTGTTTTCGCTCCAGCTCCAAGAGATTACACAATCAGACTTAACAAGAAAGAAAGAAGACTTGCTCTTAAATCCGCTTTAACAAGCAGAGTTAACGAGAATAAGTTTATCGTTGTTGATGAGTTAGCGTTTGATGAGATCAAGACAAAGAAATTCCAGACTGTATTAAATAACTTAAAGGTATCCAAAGCTCTGGTTGTTGTTGGCGATGACAGTGCTAATGTAGTACTGAGCGCTAGAAACATTGCTGCTGTTAAAACTGCATTTGTTAACACAATCAACGTATACGATATCTTAAAGTACAACACAGTTGTTGCTACCAAGACTGCTGTTGCAGCAATCGAGGAGGTGTACGCATAATGGCAGATATTAAGTATTACGACGTAATCCAGAAGCCTGTAGTAACTGAGAAGAGCATGAACGCTATGGCGTCCAAAAAGTATACATTCATTGTACACACAGATGCTAACAAGGCTATGATTAAAGAAGCTGTTGAAAAGATGTTCCCAGGCGCTAAGGTTGCCAGCGTGAACACCATGAACTTAGAAGGAAAGACTAAAAGAAGAGGTACTACTTTTGGTAAAACTTCTAAGACGAAGAAAGCTATCGTTCAGTTAACCGCTGACAGCAAAGATATCGAAATCTTCGAAGGACTGTAAAATTGGAACGCTTAGTGTGAAAGCGGATACTCCGAACCGAGTGAGGAGTATCTTCTGGACCATTAGATGGCGGGAAGAAATGAACAGTTCATCTATGTGATGAACATTATATCACGATAAACGAGATACGCCAGGCGGCGTTGAAAGGAGAATTAATCATGGGAATCAAAAAGTATAACCCATATACCCCTTCCAGAAGACATATGACCGGCTCCGATTTCAGCGAGATCACAAAATCAGAACCTGAAAAGTCCTTGATCAGCAAGACTATCAAGAAAACAGCTGGCCGTAACAATCAGGGTAAAATCACAGTTAGACATCGCGGAGGCGGCGTTAAACGTAAATATAGAATCATCGACTTCAAGAGAAACAGCAAAGACGGCATTGCAGCCACTGTAATCGGTATTGAATACGATCCAAACAGAACTGCTAATATCGCTTTACTTAGCTATGTAGACGGTACAAAAGCATATATCCTTGCTCCTGCTGGTTTAACAGACGGAATGAAGGTTATGAGCGGTGAGAATGCAGAAGCTAAAGTAGGTAACTGCTTACCATTAAGCAAGATCCCGGTTGGTGCTCAGGTTCACAACATTGAGCTTTACCCAGGAAAAGGCGGACAGTTAGTTCGTTCTGCAGGTAACGGCGCACAGTTAATGGCGAAAGAGGGCAAGTATGCAACTCTTCGTTTACCTTCCGGCGAAATGAGAATGGTTCCGATCAACTGCAGAGCTACCATCGGAGTTGTAGGTAATGGCGATCATAACCTGATCAACATCGGTAAAGCTGGTAGAAAACGTCACATGGGATTCCGTCCTACTGTACGTGGTTCTGTTATGAACCCGAATGACCATCCACACGGTGGTGGTGAAGGTAAGACTGGTATCGGACGTCCAGGTCCAAGTACACCATGGGGCAAACCAGCACTTGGCTTAAAGACCAGAAAGAAAAACAAGCAGTCTAACAAGTTAATCGTTAGAAGAAGAGATGGAAAGACCGTTAAATAATTGAAGGAGGTTAGAATCTATGGCTCGCTCACTTAAAAAAGGACCATTTGCAGATGCTCATTTACTCAAAAAAGTAGATGATATGAACGCAGCAGGAAAGAAACAGGTAATCAAGACCTGGTCCCGCCGTTCTACTATCTTCCCACAGATGGTTGGACATACAATTGCAGTTCATGATGGCAGAAAGCACGTTCCGGTATATGTTACAGAAGATATGGTTGGACATAAACTGGGTGAATTTGTTGCTACAAGAACTTACAGAGGACATGGCAAAGACGAGAAGAAGTCTGGCCGTAAGTAATAAAGAAACGAACTCCCTCCGGGCAATCGCAAGGTTACCCAAAGGGCGTTATAGTTGAAAGGAGGATTTACCATGGCTAAGGGACATAGAAGCCAGATTAAGAGAGAAAGAAATGCTCAGAAGGACACCAGACCGTCAGCAAAGTTATCCTATGCTAGGGTTTCTGTTCAGAAAGCATGCTTCGTATTAGATGCCATCAGAGGCAAAGACGTTCAGACAGCACTTGGTATTGTACTTTACAATCCCAGATATGCTTCTACTTTAATAGAGAAGTTATTAAAATCAGCAGCAGCTAATGCTGAGAATAACAACGGTATGGACCCTGCAAAACTTTATGTAGAAGAATGTTTTGCAAACAAGGGACCGACAATGAAGAGAGTAAAACCGAGAGCACAGGGCCGCGCTTATAGAATTGAAAAGAGAATGAGCCACATCACGATCGTGCTTAATGAAAGATAAGGAGGCAAAGAATGGGACAGAAAGTTAATCCACACGGCTTAAGAGTCGGTGTTATTAAAGACTGGGACTCAAAATGGTATGCTGAAGCTGATTTCGCAGATAACTTAGTAGAAGATTATGCGATCAGAAAATTCCTGAAAAAGAGATTATACAGCGCTGGCATTTCTAATATTGAAATTGAAAGAGCATCAGACCGCGTGAAAGTTATTATCCACACTGCAAAACCTGGTGTTGTAATTGGTAAAGGCGGTTCTGAAATCGAGAAGTTAAAGGTAGAAGTTCAGAAGCTTACAGATAAAAAATTATTTGTTGACATCAAAGAGATCAAAAGACCAGATAAAGATGCTCAGTTAGTAGCTGAATCTATTGCACAGCAGTTAGAGAACCGTGTATCCTTCCGTCGTGCGATGAAGTCTACCATGGGTCGTTCCATGAAGGCTGGCATTAAGGGTATCAAGGCTGCAGTTGCAGGCCGTCTTGGCGGTGCTGATATGGCTCGTACAGAGTTCTACAGCGAGGGAACCATTCCGTTACAGACATTGAGAGCAGATATTGACTATGGTTTTACTGAGGCAGATACAACCTTCGGTAAGATCGGTGTTAAGGTTTGGATCTACAATGGTGAAGTACTTCCAACTAAAGGAAACAAGGAAGGGAGAGATAAATAATGTTAATGCCTAAAAGAGTTAAGCGCCGTAAACAGTTCCGTGGAAACATGGCTGGTAAAGCTTTAAGAGGCAATAAGATCAGCAACGGTGAGTTCGGTTTGGTTTCTTTAGAGCCATGCTGGATCAGATCCAACCAGATCGAGGCAGCCCGTGTTGCCATGACCCGTTATATCAAGCGTGGTGGTAAAGTCTGGATTAAGATCTTCCCGGATAAACCTGTAACAGCAAAGCCAGCAGAAACCCGAATGGGTTCCGGTAAGGGCAGTCTGGAATACTGGGTAGCAGTAGTAAAACCAGGCCGTGTATTATTCGAAATCGCTGGAGTACCTGAAGAAACAGCACGTGAAGCTTTACGTCTTGCTATGCATAAGTTACCGTGCAAGTGTAAGATTGCTGCTAAAGCAGATTTAGAAGGCGGTGAATGACAGTGAAAACTAATAAGTATGTTGAAGAATTAAAAGGAAAATCAGTTGCTGAGCTCAATACAGAATTAGTAGCTGCTAAGAAAGAACTTTTCAACTTAAGATTCCAGAATGCGACTAATCAGCTTGACAATACAAGCAGAATCAAAGAAGTTCGCAAGAACATTGCCAGAATTCAGACTGTTATAACTGAGAGGGCTAAATTAGCTTAAGTTGTTATTTTGTAAAAACATGACACACACGAGTGCGTGTAAACTTATAGATAGGGCCGAGGAGGCCATAAACTCGAAAGGAGAGTACCTAACGTGGAAAGAAATCTTAGAAAAACCCGTACTGGTAAGGTTGTAAGCAACAAGATGGATAAGACTATCGTAGTTGCCATTGAAGACCATGTAGAACATCCTTTATACGGCAAGATCGTAAAAAGAACGTATAAATTAAAAGCTCATGATGAAAAGAATGATTGCAACATGGGCGATACCGTAAAAGTTATGGAAACAAGACCCCTGTCCAAAGACAAGAGATGGAGACTTGTGGAGATTATCGAGAAAGCGAAATAATTTATTTCTAGGAAGGAGTAACAGGCATGATTCAGCAGGAAACCAGATTAAGGGTTGCTGATAATACCGGTGCAAAAGAACTGCTTTGCATCCGTGTTATGGGTGGATCTACAAGAAGATATGCTAGTATTGGTGATGTTATCGTTGCCAGCGTTAAAGATGCAACACCTGGCGGTGTTGTTAAGAAAGGCGACGTTGTTAAGGCCGTTGTTGTACGTACTGTAAAGGGCGCACGCCGTAAAGACGGTTCCTATATCAAGTTCGATGAGAATGCTGCCGTAATTATCAAAGATGACAAGACTCCAAAAGGAACTCGTATCTTTGGACCGGTTGCCAGAGAGTTAAGAGAGAAACAGTTCATGAAAATTGTTTCCTTAGCTCCGGAAGTATTATAAGGAGGTGTCGGACTGTGCATAAAATTAAAAGAGATGACCTTGTAAAGGTTATTGCAGGAAAAGATAGAGATAAACAGGGCAAAGTTCTTCATGTTGACACGAAGAATAACAGAGTGGTAGTTGAAGGTGTGAACATGATGACTAAGCATGTAAAACCAGGCCCAGCTAGCCCACAGGGTGGTATCGTACAGAAAGAAGCTGCACTTGATATCTCCAATGTAATGCTCGTTGTTGACGGAAAAGCTACAAGAGTAGGCTTTGACGTAAAAGACGGTAAAAAAGTTCGTGTTGCAAAAGCAACCGGCAAAGTAATTGACTAATTCGGAGAGGAGGAATAAAAATTGGCTAGATTAAAAGAGACTTACAAGACAGAGATCGTAGAAGGTATGATCAAGAAGTTTGGTTATAAAAACATCATGGAAGTACCGAAATTAGATAAGATTGTCATCAATATGGGTATTGGTGAAGCAAAAGATAATGCCAAGGTTTTAGACTCTGCAGTCAGAGATTTAGAGATTATCTCCGGTCAGAAGGCAGTCTTAACAAAGGCTAAAAAATCAATTGCTAACTTCAAGCTTAGAGAAGGTATGCCAATCGGATGTAAAGTAACATTACGCGGCGAGAGAATGTATGAATTTGCTGATCGTCTGATCAACCTTGCACTTCCTCGTGTACGTGACTTTAGAGGCGTAAATGCCAATGCATTTGATGGTAGAGGAAACTATGCACTTGGTATCAAGGAACAGCTTATTTTCCCTGAAATTGAGTACGATAAAGTTGACAAGGTAAGAGGTATGGACATTATTTTCGTTACTACCGCTAAGACAGACGAAGAAGCCCGTGAACTTTTGACATTATTCAATATGCCATTTGCAAAATAGTAGGAGGAATAATCATGGCTAAGACTTCAATGAAGATCAAACAGCAGAAACCTGCAAAATTCTCCTCAAGAGAATATAATCGTTGCAGAATCTGCGGTCGTCCACATGCTTATTTAAGAAAATACGGAATCTGCAGAATCTGTTTCCGTGAATTAGCATACAAAGGTCAGATCCCAGGCGTTAAAAAGGCAAGCTGGTAAAATATAGGAAGGAGGCAATTTCAAAATGACAATGAGCGATCCAATCGCAGATATGCTTACGAGAGTCCGTAATGCAAATACTGCAAAACATGATACAGTAGATGTACCTTCATCCAAGATGAAATTAGCTATTGCTGATATCCTTGTGAAAGAGGGATACGTTAAAAAATATGATATCGTAGAAGATGGTGCATTCCAGTCAATCAGAATCACCTTAAAGTACGGTAAAGATAAAAATGAAAAAATCATCACAGGTATTAAGAGAATCTCCAAACCAGGTTTACGTGTATATGCAAACAAAGAGGAGTTACCGAAAGTACTTGGCGGTTTAGGAACTGCAATCATCTCCACAAACCAGGGCGTGATCACCGATAAGGAAGCACGTACTCAGGGCGTAGGCGGAGAAGTATTAGCATTCATTTGGTAATTACTGCAGCATCTGAAAACAGAGGGAACGGTAAAGTTCCTTCCGAGAATTTAAGGAGGTAGACGGCATGTCACGTATCGGAAGAATGCCTATCGCGATTCCAGCAGGCGTAACTGTTGCAATTGCAGAAAATAATAAAGTGACTGTAAAAGGTCCTAAGGGAACTCTTGAGAGAGTATTACCTACAGAGATGACAATCAAAGAAGAAGATGGTCATATCGTTGTTACCAGACCAAATGATTTAAAGAAGATGAAATCTTTACATGGTCTGACAAGAACATTAGTAAATAACATGATCGTTGGTGTTACCAGCGGTTATGAGAAAAAACTGGAAATCAATGGTGTTGGTTACAGAGCTCAGAAACAGGGCAACAAGCTGATCCTGTCTCTTGGTTATTCTCATCCAGTAGAGATGATCGATCCAGAAGGCATTGAAGCCACCATGGAAGGTCAGAACATCATTTTCGTTAAAGGTATCGATAAAGAAAAAGTTGGCCAGTACGCTGCTGAAATCAGAGATAAGAGAAGACCTGAACCTTATAAGGGCAAAGGTATCAAGTATGCTGATGAAGTTATTAGACGTAAAGTTGGTAAGACTGGTAAGAAATAATTAAAGGAGAGTGTAAAGATGGTTAGCAAACAGTCAAGAAGCGAAGTTCGCGTTAAAAAGCACAACAGATTACGTAACCGTTTTGCAGGCACTGCAGAAAGACCGCGTTTAGCTGTGTTTAGAAGCAATAATCATATGTATGCTCAAATTATTGACGATTCAGTTGGTAAGACTTTAGTCGCTGCTTCTACAGTTGAAAAAGAAGTAAATGCAGAATTAAAGAAAACTAACGACGTTGATGCTGCAGCATATGTTGGTACAGTAGTAGCAAAGAGAGCCATTGAAAAAGGTATTAAGGAAGTTGTCTTTGACAGAGGCGGTTTTATATATCAGGGTAAGATTCAGGCATTAGCAGACGCAGCAAGAGAAGCTGGTCTGGAATTCTAAGTAGAGAGGAGAATGACAGCGTGAAACGTACAATTGTTGATGCAAATCAGTTAGAATTAAACGACAAAGTAGTTGCTATCAAGCGTGTATCTAAAACCGTTAAAGGTGGACGTACCATGAGATTCTCTGCTTTAGTAGTCGTAGGCGATGGTAATGGCCGCGTAGGTGCAGGTCTTGGCAAAGCCGGTGAAGTTCCAGAAGCAATCCGTAAAGGAAAAGAGGCTGCTGTTAAGAACATGGTTAGTGTTCCAATCGATGAAAATAAGAGTATTCCTCATGACCTTGTTGGAACTTTTGGAAGTGCATCCGTACTTCTTAAGAGAGCTTCCGAAGGTACTGGAGTTATCGCAGGAGGTCCTGCTCGTGCAGTTGTAGAGCTTGCAGGTATTAAAAATATCCGTACAAAGTCTTTAGGCTCCAACAATAAGACCAATGTTGTATTAGCAACAATTAAAGGATTAACTCAGTTAAAGACTCCTGAGGAAGTTGCAAGACTTCGCGGTAAATCTGTTGAAGAGATTTTAGGCTAAGGAGGATAAGAAGATGGCAGATAAATTAAAAATCACATTGGTGAAATCCCCGATCGGCGCAATTCCTAAGCACAAAGCAACCGTTGAAGCATTAGGTTTAAAAAAGCTTCATAAAACAGTTGAGATGCCGGATAATGGTGCAGTTAGAGGTATGATCGCCAACGTGCGTCATTTAGTAAAAGTAGAAGAGATCTAAGAAAATACAGTAAGGAGGTGCAAGCGATGGATTTATCAAATTTACAGCCTGCGTTAGGTTCCAAACACAGCGATAACTTCAGAAGAGGCCGTGGCCATGGTTCAGGAAACGGTAAGACAGCAGGTAAAGGTCACAAAGGACAGAAAGCTCGTTCTGGTGCTACCAGACCAGGTTTCGAAGGCGGTCAGATGCCTTTATACAGACGTATTCCTAAGAGAGGCTTTACAAACAGAAATTCTAAGACGATTATCGGCATTAATGTAAGCGCTTTAGAGGCATTTGAAGATGGTACAGTTGTTACAGTTGAAACTTTATTAGAGAGCGGTATCGTTAAGAATCCGCGTGATGGCGTTAAGATCCTTGGAAATGGAGAATTAACCAAAAAGCTTACAGTGAAGGTAGATGCTTTCAGCGAAGGCGCAAAAACCAAAATCGAGGCTTTAGGTGGAACCTGCGAGGTGATCTAATATGTTAAAAACACTCCGTAATGCATTCAAGATCAAGGATGTAAGGAAGAAACTTATCTTTACGTTCATGATGCTGGTGGTTACCAGAATCGGTTCTCAGTTACCGATTCCAGGAGTTGAAACAAGCTTTTTTAAAGATTTTTTTGCTCAGCAGAACAACGATGCGTTTGGATTTTTTAACGCGATGACAGGTAGTTCTTTTACGAACATGTCCGTTTTTGCTCTGAGCATTACCCCTTACATCACATCTTCCATTATCATGCAGCTTTTGACCATTGCTATCCCAAAACTTGAGGAGATGCAAAAAGATGGTGAAGATGGAAGAAAGAAGATAGCAGAATACACCCGTTACGTAACAGTTGGTCTGGCTTTAATCGAGTCCGTCGCTATGGCGATAGGATTCGGCGGCCAGGGACTGTTAAAAGATTTTAATGTATTAAGTATTGTCATTGCAGTTGCAACCATGACAGCAGGTAGTGCGCTCCTTATGTGGATCGGTGAGCGGATCACAGAGAATGGTGTGGGAAATGGTATTTCCATCGTCCTTTTATTTAACATCATTTCCAGTTTCCCTTCCGATGCGTCAACCTTATATACCAGATTCATTAATGGGAAATCGGTTGCCGTAGCAGCAATAGCGGCCATTATCATTTTTGCGATAATTGTAGCAATTGTAGTGTTTGTCGTTGTCCTTCAGGGCGGCGAGAGAAGAATCCCAGTGCAGTATTCTAAGAAGATGCAGGGACGGAAGATGGTTGGCGGACAGGCAACCAACATTCCGTTAAAAGTGAATACAGCCGGTGTTATTCCGGTTATCTTCGCTTCCTCCATTATGTCGTTCCCAGTCGTGATTGGCCAGTTCTTTGGCAATCGGATTGATTACAACAGTGTGGGCGGCCACATCTTATCAGCACTTAATTCTTCCAGTTGGTTTAAAGTGGATAGACCGGCTTATTCTTTAGGTCTGATCGTTTACGTGGCTCTTATCATTGTATTTGCATATTTTTACACTTCCATCACATTCAATCCGTTGGAAGTAGCGAACAACATGAAAAAGTCAGGCGGCTTTATACCGGGTATCCGCCCAGGTAAGCCAACCAGCGATTATCTCAATTCTATTTTAAACTATATTGTATTTTTAGGTGCATGCGGTTTGACGGTTATTTGTATTATCCCGATTATGGTCTCAGGCTTATTTAACGTAAGCCATTTATCCTTCGGGGGTACATCACTTATCATTATTGTCAGTGTTGTACTTGAGACGTTGAAGGCGATCGAATCCCAGATGCTTGTGCGTAATTATAAAGGATTTTTGAATGATTAAAGGACAAACCAAGGGAAACACGCCATGCGTGTTTCCCTTGGGATTTGTGCTATTTAACCTTATGTTTCCAAGGAGGGACTGTTGATGAAGATCATCATGTTAGGTGCCCCTGGTGCCGGAAAGGGCACTCAGGCGAAAAAGATTTCTGAAAAATATCAGATTCCGCATATTTCTACCGGAGATATTTTCCGTTCCAATATAAAGGAAGGAACGGAATTAGGAAAAAAAGCAAAGGGATACATGGATCAAGGGGCACTTGTTCCGGATGAACTTACTATAGGTATGCTTATAGACCGTATTCAGAAGGAAGATTGCAACGACGGATACGTGCTGGACGGATTTCCAAGAACCATTCCGCAGGCAGAAAGCCTTAAAAAGGCCATCTCAGAGATGGGACAAAAGATTGATTTTGCAATAAATGTTGATGTACCCGACGAAAATATCATTAACAGAATGTCAGGCCGCCGCGCATGCATTTCCTGTGGTTCTACATACCATATCGTGTACAATCCAAGCAAAGTATCAGGTGTATGTGACGTATGTGGTGCAGAGCTTGTGTTAAGAGATGATGACAAGCCAGAGACGGTAAAGAAACGTCTGTCCGTTTACCACGATCAGACACAGCCGTTGATTGAATATTATGAAAAAGACGGTGTGCTGGTGAATGTTGACGGAACACAGGAATTAAGCAAAGTGTTCTCAGATATCGTTTCTATTTTAGGAGCATAGTTTATGTCAGTGACGATTAAATCTGCAAGAGAGATAGAACTTATGAGAGAGGCAGGAAGGATTCTTTGCATTACACATGAAGAACTTTCCAAAGCCTTGAAACCCGGAATGACAACCTGGGATATTGACCATCTGGGAGAAGAGATCATAAGGAGTTACGGCTGCACGCCATCCTTTTTAAACTACAACGGGTATCCCGCTTCCATCTGTGTTTCAGTCAACGATGAAGTGGTACATGGGATTCCGAGCAAGAAACGTATTTTAATGGAAGGCGATATTGTAAGCTTAGATGCCGGTGTCATTTACAAAGGATATCATTCTGATGCGGCAAGAACTTATGGGATCGGAGAAATCACTCCTTCAGCAGGCCAACTTATAGAAGTGACAAGACAAAGTTTCTTTGAAGGGATTAAATTTGCAAAATCTGGCAATCATCTAGGTGATATATCCGCTGCGATCCAGAAATATGCAGAAGAGTTTGGCTACGGAGTTGTCCGTGACCTTGTGGGACATGGAATCGGTTCTCACCTCCATGAGGAGCCTGAGGTGCCGAATTTTGCCCAGAGAAGGCGGGGAATTAAACTGAGGCCGGGCATGACGCTTGCCATCGAACCAATGATCAATGAAGGAACTCCTGAAGTGGTATGGCTTGATGACGACTGGACTGTTGTAACAGAAGACGAAAAGTTGTCCGCCCATTATGAAAATACCATTCTGATCACAGAAGGCGAACCAGAGATACTCAGTCTGGTTTCCAAAGATATTTAAGGAAGTGCCCATGGAATTAGAAGTTGGATCACTGGTAGAATCAGCGGCAGGACACGATAATGGTTGTTATTTCTTCATATTACGTGAAGAAGGCGAATATATATATCTGGTGGACGGAAAATACCGGTGTATAGAATGTCCAAAGAAGAAAAAGAAAAAGCATGTAAAACCCCTTATATGGGAGAAACATTCACCGGGATCAAAAATCCGGGAAAATAATAAAGTCACCGATGAAGAGATTAAATATTTCATCCGATGTTTCAAAAGAGAAGAACAGGTTGTTAGGAGGTAAGCTTTATGTCAAAAGCAGATGTTATTGAAATTGAAGGAACCGTTGTGGAAAAACTTCCCAATGCCATGTTCCAGGTCGAACTGGAGAATGGTCATCAGGTATTAGCCCACATCAGCGGCAAACTTCGCATGAACTACATTCGTATTTTACCGGGAGATAAGGTAACAATTGAAATGTCTCCTTATGATTTAAGCAAAGGAAGAATCATCTGGAGAGACAAATAAGGCGTTTTTTGTGACATTCGCCGTCCCTTTATACCCATGACACACCAGGCTAAAGGGTTAATAAATATATAGGAAAAAGCGCTTGCATTTTAAACCGATTAGTGGTATAATGCTGTAGCGACTTTGTTGAAATACTGGGTGTATTATGTCTATAAGGGCAGCACTGGTTTTAAGATAAAACACACTGCGGGTATACTCAGAAGGCTCTTTGCAAAAGGAGGCTCCGTCGTTACCGGGCTCGAGAGAGGTTTTACCAGGTGCCGGGGAGTGCTTCGCACGTATGTGTCTGAAGACAGACGCTAAGTGCTTAATGTGAATGGGCGCATAACGGAAAGGAGAATTGCTGTGAAGGTTAGATCATCAGTCAAACCGATTTGCGAAAAATGCAAAATCATCAAGAGAAAAGGCAGTATCAGAGTAATCTGTGAAAATCCTAAGCATAAGCAGAGACAAGGTTAAAAATAATTAATGGAGGTGTACTACACACATGGCTCGTATTTCAGGTGTTGATTTACCAAGAGAAAAACGTGTTGAGATCGGCTTAACTTATATCTACGGTATCGGTAGAACAAGTGCTAGCCGCATTCTTACAGAAGCTGGCGTTAATCCTGACACTCGTGTTAAGGACTTAACAGATGACGAAGTTAAAAGACTTGCAGAAGTAATTACTGGAACTCAGACTGTTGAAGGTGATTTACGTAGAGAAATCGCTATGAACATCAAGAGACTTCAGGAAATCGGATGCTACCGTGGAATTCGTCACAGAAAGAGCCTTCCGGTTCGTGGTCAGAAAACTAAGACCAATGCAAGAACTCGTAAGGGTCCAAGAAAAACAGTAGCAAATAAGAAGAAATAAGGTTTAAAACAACCTTATCAATTAACAGCGAATCACGTTACATGTTTTAAAAACAGGAATAACAGGATTCAGTATTCGTACCCTGCGCCGGCTCTTAGAATCCTTAGAGCAGGGCGGAGCAAGTAAAAAGAAAGTAGGTTAGTTTAAAATGGCTAAAAAAGTGTCCACTACTAAAAAAGTGACAAAAAAGCGCGTAAAGAAAAACGTTGAACGCGGACAAGCACATATCCAGTCATCTTTTAATAACACAATTGTGACATTAACGGATACACAGGGTAATGCATTATCCTGGGCAAGTGCTGGTGGTCTGGGATTTAGAGGTTCAAGGAAATCTACTCCATATGCAGCTCAGATGGCGGCAGAAACTGCTACTAAGGCAGCTCTTGTACATGGTTTAAAATCAGTAGACGTTATGGTTAAAGGTCCTGGTTCAGGCCGTGAAGCAGCTATTCGTGCACTTCAGGCATGCGGATTAGAAGTAACCAGCATTAAGGATGTAACACCGGTTCCACATAACGGTTGTCGTCCACCAAAACGCAGAAGAGTCTAATTAGGAGGTAATTACAGTGGCAGTTGATAGAGTTCCTGTTCTTAAAAGATGTAGATCCCTTGGTCTTGATCCGATCTATTTAGGAATAGATAAAAAATCAAATAGAGAATTAAAAAGAGCTAACAGAAAGATGAGTGAATACGGCGTTCAGCTGAGAGAAAAGCAGAAAGCTAAATTCATCTACGGAGTTCTTGAAAAACCTTTCCGTAACTACTATGCAAAGGCTGAAAGAATGAATGGTCTTGTGGGTGAAAACCTGATGACCCTTCTGGAAAGAAGACTTGACAATGTAGTATTCCGTATGGGATTCGGAAGAACAAGAAGAGAGACCAGACAGATGGTTGACCATAAGAGCATCCTTGTAAATGGTAAATGCGTTAACATTCCTTCCTTCTTAGTAAAGGTTGGCGATGTAATCGAAGTAAAAGAGAAATGCAAAACCAATGCAAGATTCAAAGGTGTTCAGGAAACCACTGCAGGACGTATGGTTCCTGCATGGCTTGATGTTGACCATGAGAATTTACGTGGTACTGTTAAAGAGTTACCAACAAGAGACGAGATTGATGTTCCAGTGAATGAAATGCTTATCGTCGAGTTGTACTCCAAATAATTGAAAGTCTGTTGATTAAAGCCGGCTTTCGCCCGGAAGTTTCCATACTTCCGGGCAAGGTTTGAGTATAAGACCCTCGATACAAAATACCCAAAAGGAGGGGCTATTAGTGTTCGATTTTGAAAAACCAAATATTGAGATTGCTGAAATCTCAGAAGACAAGAAATATGGCAAGTTTGTAGTTGAACCGCTTGAAAGAGGTTATGGCACGACTTTAGGTAATTCCTTAAGAAGAATCATGCTTTCTTCCTTACCGGGCGCTGCAGTCAGCCAGGTAAAAATCGACGGCGTTTTGCATGAATTCAGTTCCATCCCAGGCGTTAAAGAAGATGTGACTGAGATCATTATGAACATCAAGAGCTTATCTATTAAGAATAATAGCGATACCAATGAAGCAAAGGTTGCTTACATCGAGTTTGAAGGCGAAGGTGTTGTAACTGCTGCTGATATCCAGGCAGATCCCGATATTGAGATCATGAACCCGGATCAGGTAATCGCTACCCTTAGTGGCGGTACAGACAGCAAGTTCTATATGGAGCTTACTATTACCAAGGGCCGCGGCTATGTGAGCGCAGACAAGAATAAGAGTGAAGATTTACCGATTGGCGTTATCGCCGTTGATTCTATCTATACACCAGTTGAACGCGTTAACATGACGGTACAGAACACCCGAGTAGGTCAGGTCACTGATTATGATAAGTTGACATTAGATGTATTTACAAATGGAACTCTGGCACCAGACGAGGCGGTAAGCCTTGCTGCAAAAGTGCTGAGCGAGCATTTAAACCTGTTCATTGATTTATCTGAGAACGCTAAGACTGCTGAAGTCATGGTGGAGAAGGAAGACAATGAAAAGGAAAAAGTACTTGAGATGAATATTGATGAACTGGAGCTTTCTGTCCGTTCATACAATTGTCTTAAGAGAGCTGGCATCAATACCGTAGAGGAATTGTGTAACCGCACTTCCGAAGATATGATGAAAGTTCGAAACCTTGGCCGCAAGTCTTTAGAAGAAGTGTTAGCCAAGTTAAAAGAGCTGGGCTTACAGCTTAATCCAAGCGATGATACCAACGCATAATTGGTCCGCTTGATACAGCTGATTTATGGAGAATAAGCACCGATACAGTAAGACCGAAGAAGCATGTGTCCGTGTTCCACAAATGGAGGAATATTAAGATGGCAGGATATAGAAAGCTGGGAAGAACTTCCAGCCAGAGAAAAGCATTAATCAGAAGCCAGGTAACTGCATTGTTAAACAATGGCAAGATCGTGACAACAGAAGCAAGAGCAAAAGAAATCCGTAAGGTTGCTGAAGGTCTGATCGCTTTAGCTGTAAAAGAGAAGGATAACTTCGAAACTGTTAAGGTTACAGCAAAGGTTGCCCGTAAAGATAAAGAAGGCAAAAGAGTCAAAGAAGTTGTAAACGGCAAGAAAGTTACCGTATACGATGAAGTAGAGAAAGAGATCAAAAAAGATCTTCCTTCCAGACTCCATGCAAGAAGACAGATGTTAAAGGTTCTTTATGATGTAACTGAAGTTCCGACTGAAGCTGCAGGAAGAAAGAAAAACACAAAATCTGTTGATTTACCAAAGAAGCTGTTTGAAGATGTTGCACCTAAGTATGTTTCCCGCAACGGTGGTTATACACGTATCGTTAAGATCGGCCAGCGTAAGGGTGACGGAGCTATGGCAGTCCTTCTTGAGCTTGTATAAAAAGAATTTTGGATTCCCGATATTGGAGTTAATTCTCTATCGGGAATTTTTTTTATTTCTGATTTGTTTCAATTTTCGACTCCTTGAAGAGAAACGCAAGAATAAAGAAAGAATATCGTAAGTTGACGGTCAATTACTTTCCGGGCTATAATGTTAAATATAGAATAATATGGCTATTTTGCCAGATTCGTTAAATATTTGAACGGGAGGAATTTATATGAAGCATATTACGAGACTGATGGCTTGGGCATCTCTGATTACCTTGTTGGGAGTCAGTGTTCCATTTGAGGCATCAGCCGCCGCAGCTAAGACCATATCGTCCGTAACTATCAATGCGGGACTGGAAGAGATTGATTCGGGGGAGACCTTGCCGTCGGAAACTTCTTTTAAAACTACAGAAGGAACCGGAAATTACGTTTATACCAATAATGACAAATACGAAGTGTCTGACCTGGAATGGGTAACTTCTGACAGTAAAAAGATGAAGATCGGTTCTGAACCAAAGATGAAGGTAACTTTAAAGGCTGCAGACTCTGACACCTATGCATTTAAAGGTGGCTATCAGTCAAGCAATGTCAGCATTAAAGGAGGAACCTATGTGTCTTCCAACCGGTCTGGTACAGATACTTTATATGTAACATTTACATTTAAGCCAATTAAGGGAACTTATGAATCACCAGAAGATGCGCAGTGGAGAGACTCTGGCTACGGCAATGCCAAATGGAGTTCCGTAGATGATAGTTCCGGTGCCTATGATGTGTATTTATACAGGGGCAGCAGCGTTGTGAAGAAAGTTGAGAAACTGAAAGCGACTTCCTACAACTTCTTCCCATATATGACGAAAGCCGGAACCTACAGCTTTAAGGTCCGCACAGTTCCTTATACAGACAGCGAAGGCAAATATGGCAAGAACAGTGACTGGACCGAGTCCGATGAGGTTTATCTGCCTGAGGAAAAAGTATCCGATGGCCGCGGTCAGGATTCTGGCAATGGTTCTGTTGTATCCAGCCAGGATGTAGGCTGGATCAAAACCGGGAATACCTGGTATTACCGTTATCCAGATGGTTCCTACCAGAAGAACAACTGGTCCAACGTCAATGGCAAGTGGTATTTATTTGATGCGAACGGCGCCATGCAGGTAGGCTGGCAGCAGAAGAACACTTTATGGTATTATTTAAATAACGACGGTGTTATGGTAACTGGTTGGGTGAAATCCAATAATATCTGGTATTATTTAAATCCATCTTCTACAAATGGTGTAGAAGGCGCGATGATGTACGGCTGGATCAACTACAACAACAAATGGTATTATTCCAACACCAACGGGGCCATGCAGGAAGGCTGGAAAGAGATAGACGGTAACTGGTATTATTTCTATCCGGGAGACGGAGCTAAGGCGGTAAGTACCACTATTGGAGGATTTCCGGTAGATGCCAATGGTGTTTGGCATAAGTAATAACAGGAAAGGATGTAGATGCAGATGAAATGGATACGGAGGAAGACCGCATGGCTGATGCTTCTGTGCACTGTCATGGTTCTGGGAACAGCAATGACAGCCAGCGCAGCCGGAAGTTTGAAAATCCGTCTGGATCATGGAAACAAAAGCAGTTGGACGGATGGAATCCAGACTCCGGTAGTAACCGTCAATTTTTCAGAGGAAACTCCGGAATGGAGTAAAGATCCTGAAAAATGGGAACCTGGAAAGAAAGTAACGGCTACCATAAGAGTGCCTGACACATACACCAGTTCTGATTGCACGGTGTATGGTGGAAAGCTGGTTTCTGTGAAAGCGGAAGACGGAGAGTCCGTCATCAAGGTTTCTTATATCCCGGCAGCAAAGCTGGAAGGCCCGGAAAAGGCTGGATGGAGTGACACGGCTAAGACAAAGGCTTCCTGGAAAAAAGTCCCCTTTGCTTCCAGATATCAGATTGTACTTTATAAAGAAGGCGGTATCTGGGTAAAGAGCCTGACGACTTCTTCCACCAATGTAGATCTTCTGCAATATATGGAAAACGGACAAAAATATTATTATACAGTAAAAGCGATTTTAAAGGATTCTTCTGAAGAGGATTATTTAAAGGAAGGCGAACTGGTTACTTCTGATGATTCCGTTATTCAGGTACTGGGAGAAACAGAGGGTGCATGGGCAGAATATAAGAATGGCAAAAAATATCGCGCAGAAGACGGAAGCTATGCCACGAACTGCTGGAAGATGATAAGCGGAAAATGGTACTATTTTAACAATGATAGTTTTGCAGCAACTGGCTGGCAGTACCTGGGTGAAAGATGGTATTACTTAGGCTCCGATGCAACCATGGTGACCGGTTGGCAGCAGGTAAATGGAAAATGGTACTTCTTAAATCCGGATGGAGACATGGCCATGGGCTGGATTCAGCCGCAGCCTGGAAAGTGGTATTATCTTTACACCGACGGCAGCATGGCAGCAGATACAAAAGTTAGCGGTGTTTATTCGGTTGACAGTTCCGGCCTTTGGGTACAGTAATAAAATAAATGATTTGTTATGTGACGCTGTAGTTTGATTTACAGGAATGCATGGACGAGGATGTTCTTTCTTTTTAGAAGGAACATCCTTTTTTTATTATAAAAACAGCTGATGTATGTTGATTCAGAAAATAAGGAATTAGGAAAGGAGACATTATGGATTTTAGTTTTTTATCAGTTTTATTGCCCATGTTATTCAGAGGATTAAGATTCACGCTGCTCATAGCTACTGCAGGAATTCTTATGGGGTTTGTTCTCGGGAGTCTGACGGGCTTTGCCCTCCAAGGCACGAACAAGGCGGCAAAAGCAATTGCAAATGTATACATATGGTTGATAAGAGGAACGCCCCTGATTGTGCAGGCGTTGTATGTTTACTTTGTTATTCCCAAATTAATTGGTCTGGATTTCAGCAGCAATATGGCGGGGGTGATCGTAATTACGTTAAATTCAGGTGCATTTATAGCAGAGATTGTCAGAGGCGCACTTGAGGGAATTGATCCCGGTCAAAAAGAGGCGGGTCTGTCTCTGGGGCTTACACCGACTCAGACACTGTTCCATTTAATCGTTCCGCCTGCTTTTCATTCCATGCTCCCTGCATTGTTTAACCAGTTCATAATATCCGTAAAGGATACGGCGTTGCTTTCTGTCATTGTGGTAAATGAGATTACCAAACAGATTCAAAATTATACGGCACTCAGCTTTAAGGTAATTGAAGGTTACACCACGGGTGCTGTTTTCTATCTGGTTATCATTTCCGTACTTATGCTGCTGCAAAAACAGGTTGAAAGAAAGATTAAGAGGTGAAACGATGGGCGTAATGATTAAAGTAGAGCATCTGTCAAAAAACTTTGGAGATTTAGCGGTATTAAAAGACATAAATATTGAAGTGACGGACGGAGAGGTTATCTGCATCATCGGTCCTTCTGGTTCAGGGAAAAGTACTTTTTTACGCTGTGTCAATCTTTTAGAGACTCCTACGAGCGGTAATATCTTTTACAATGGAAAAGATATTCTGGGACAGAAGGAGATTTCCTTGAGAGATTACCGGGAAGAGGTGGGAATGGTATTCCAGCGCTTTCATTTGTTCCCCATGAAGAATGTATTAAATAATATTACCCTTGCCCCCACTCTTACTAAGAAGCGATCAAAGGCAGAAGCAGAAGAAAGGGCGATGAACCTTCTTAAAAAGGTGGGGCTGGCCGATAAGGCCTCTGCAATGCCTTCCACTTTATCTGGTGGGCAGCAGCAGCGTGTGGCCATTACGCGCGCTCTGGCAATGGATCCGAAGGTTCTTCTCTTTGATGAGCCTACTTCTGCACTGGATCCTGAACTTGTGGGGGATGTTCTGGAGGTTATGAAGACACTTGCCAGAGAAGGCATGACCATGATTGTGGTGACTCATGAAATGGAATTTGCGCGGGAAGTGGCAGATCGAGTTATTTTTATGGCAGATGGCTATATTGTTGAGGAAGGAAAGCCGGAGGAGATCTTTACCGATCCGAAACATGCTCGTACGAAGTCTTTCCTTGCCAGAGTTCTATAACAGGCGGATCTCATAAGATCTCATATTTATATCTGGAGGGCATGCGATGAAAAAATATTATGTAACGATATCACGTCAATTCGGCAGTCTGGGAAGGCCCATCGCCCATGAGCTGTCCGAATTGCTTGGAGTTGAGTATTATGACAGAGACATTGTGGAGGAAACATCAAGGAAGATGGCTTTGCCTGTATCATCAATCAGTGACGATGAGGAAAGAAGCATCAAATCCAATCTCTTTAACATGCTTTTTCCTTTAGGAACAGATTCCATAGAAAAGCAGGATAGAATCTTTAAAGAACAGCAGCAGATTATTCTTGATATGGCAGATAAGCATTCCTGTATTTTTGTGGGAAGATGTGCCGATTACATCCTAAAGGATCATGAGAATTGCCTGAATATATTTATTTATGCCTCCAGACAGGCACGTCTTAATAACTGCGTCAATACTCTGGGAATGAATCCAGAGGAGGCCAAAAAGATGATTCGTGACGTGGATAGGGCCCGTGATTTGTACTGGAAACGCTATGCAGGTTATTTACCAACTGACTATAATCACAGACATTTAATGGTTGACAGCAGTATCTTTGGAGTTACCGGAACCGTAGAAATTTTGGCAGACATCGTCAGACAAAAGTTTATTGACGGGTAGCCTTAACTTATTTCATGTATTAGTATGAGCGGTCACAGGTGGGAAGCAAAGCCGGTCTATGGGCAATTGATTATAAAAAGGAGCATCGCTTTATGACTGCAAATTGAGTCACATTGCGATGCTCCAGAATTAAGGATTCATTTTAATCATGGTTTCTATTCACACCATTTTACTCTGAGCTTTTCCATGGTGCCGTTGGCAGTTAATTCTGCGATTCCTTTGTTTATGGTAGCAACGAAGTCAGGATTTTTCTTTGCAAAGTCAAAGGATACAGCAACTGCATAAGGGGCCTGCCCCTGGTTGAATTCATCACCAATCATGGAGAGCTTTGTGTTGGTTGATGTTTTAATGTAGTAAGCCATACCTGGAGTATCCTGAATCAGGCAGTCAACTTTTCCCTGCTCCAGGGATTCATATGCCGTGGTGATGGTGTCATGGACCTGAATTGCAGATTCTGGAATCCCGTTGTTGACACAGTAAAGGTGAGACGCAGTGCCTTTTTCCACCGCAACAATATATTTGCCGCTTTTTAGGTCTTCCACACTCTTTAAGTCTGCCGGGCTGGTGTCTTTATTGATAGAAAGTATCTGGCCGGAGTCATAATAGGTATCAGAAAAATTCATAACCTTCTTTCTCTCATCAGTGGCGCAAAGGGCAGCCATGCCAATATCCAGCTTACCTTCCGCTAATGAAGCAGTAAGTGCGGAGTAATCCATTGCCTCAACCGAATTATCAATGCTAAATCCAAGCAGATCCTGAAGTGCATATAAGAAATCAAGATCATAGCCTATCAACGACTTCCCATCCTTGTCGTAATAGGAAAATGGGGCGAACAAGCCGGAAGTACCAACTTTTAATGTAACTCCTGACAATGCTCCTGCGACGCCGTTTTCTGATGAGCCTGCAGCAACCTTAGCCGTGCTCTCAGCTGTTTTGATGCCGGTGGGTTCAGATTTGCCTGCACCGCATCCCACCAATGAAAATACCATTGCTGTTCCTAATGAAATTGCTGTTAATTTCTTTAAAAAATTTTTCATTATGCTTGATTCCTCCTTATGGATGGTGTGTTAAATGGTTCTAAGGGCATATACAAACAATAATTTCTCTCCATGTTCTATCATAAAAGCGGAGAGATTTACTCTAAAGTAAAAAAGGACGTTAAAAGTATAATCTACTTTCAACGTCCTTGTTTTTCATATTAATTATTAAAATACTGTCATGAACGGTCTGTTCATGTGTTTTGTCTGCTTATGTACACAATCATATGGTATATTTCTGTAAATCAATTTTAAAACAATGATTCATATGCAGTTTATCATAACATGCATACATATATCTGTCAATTATTTCTGAAACTAGGAAGTATTATATTTTGTAATTATTATAAACTATATTCCACATGTTTTGAAATTATAAAAGATTTATGACGATGCTTGACTGATTGGGATTATTCATCTAAAATTATGTGGCATACGAGTGTGTAAATTTACAACAGAAAGGCCTGCTATGGGAATAATAAAAGCGTCAAAGCTGATATTTGATTATATCAGAAGAGATGAAGAAGAAAATATAGAAGAAATTAAACGTGCCATTGATGGTGTCAGTCTGGATATCGAAGCCGGGCAGTTTGTTGCCATACTGGGGCATAACGGTTCTGGAAAGTCTACGTTTGCAAAACAGTTAAATGCCATTTTGCTGCCGACAGACGGAACCGTATGGATTCAGGGGCTAGATACCGCCCAGGAAGAGAATTTATGGGAAGTGCGTAAAAGGACCGGAATGGTATTCCAGAATCCGGACAACCAGATCATTGGCAATATCGTGGAAGAAGACGTAGGTTTTGGACCAGAAAATCTGGGGGTTCCTACGGAAGAGATCTGGAAGAGGGTAGAAGAGAGTCTGAAAGCGGTGGGTATGGCACCGTACCGGTTAAAGTCACCGAACAAGCTGTCAGGCGGACAAAAGCAGAGAGTTGCCATTGCCGGAGTTATGGCCATGCGTCCTCAGTGCATTGTCTTAGATGAGCCGACAGCTATGTTAGATCCCAACGGTCGGAGGGAAGTGGTGAAGACCGTCCGGGAATTAAATAAGAAGGAAGGCATTACCGTTCTTTTGATCACTCACTACATGGAAGAGGTTACAGATGCGGACCGGGTAATCGTTATGGACGAAGGAAGGGTTGTCATGGACGGAACACCAAAGGAGATCTTTTCAAAGGTTGAGGAGCTTAAATCCTATCGCCTGGATGTACCTCAGGTGACGGAACTTGCCTATGAACTTCAAAAAAACGGCGTGGACTTACCAGATGGAATATTGACACTGGAAGAATTAATGGAAAACCTTGTGCCAAAGTTTGCCGGGCATTTTCCGTTAAAGATGACTCCGGAGAATGGAGGCAGCCATGGGAATTAAAGCAGAGCATTTAAATTACATCTACGGGAATGGAACTGCCTTTGAACAGCATGCTTTAAAAGATATAAATCTGGAAATAAAAGACGGCGAGTTTGTAGGACTCATTGGACATACCGGGTCGGGGAAATCGACCCTGATCCAGCATTTAAACGGACTGATACGGGCAACAAACGGTGCTATTTACTATAATGGAAAGAACATTTATGACAATGGATTTGATATGCGGGCTTTGAGAAGTCATGTAGGCCTTGTATTCCAGTATCCGGAGCACCAGCTTTTTGAAATTGATGTTTTTACCGATGTCTGCTTTGGCCCGAAGAACCAGAAGCTATCAAAGGAAGAAATCGAGAGCCGTGCAAAAGAAGCCTTAACCATGGTGGGACTTGACGAAAGTTATTATAAACGGTCACCTTTTGAACTGTCCGGCGGACAAAAGCGCAGAGTAGCCATCGCCGGAGTTCTGGCAATGAAACCGGAGGTTCTTATTCTTGATGAGCCAACGGCTGGTCTGGATCCAAAGGGAAGAGATGAGATCCTGGATCAGATTGAACGGCTTCACAAGGAGCAGAACATGACCATCATTCTGGTATCTCACAGCATGGAGGACATTGCCCGGTATGTGGACCGTATTTTAGTCATGAATCACGGGGAAAAGGTGTTTGATGACACGCCCAAGGAAGTGTTTAAGCATTATAAGGAATTGGAAGCCATCGGTCTTGCCGCACCTCAGATCACCTATGTGGTCCACACTCTGAAAGAACAGGGTGTTCCTATTGACAGCAATATTACAACAATTGAGGAAGCCAGAGACGAGATTTTACGGCTTCTTGGAAAATAGATCAGGAGATACTATGTTAAAAGACATTACATTGGGACAGTATTATCCCGTGGATTCTCTTCTTCACAGGCTGGATCCAAGGACAAAACTGTTTGGGACTATGGTTTTTATCATATCCCTTTTTGTTGTAAATAACATCTGGGCGTATTTGCTCGCAACCCTGTTTCTGGTAGCAGCGATCCGGTTGAGCCATGTTCCGTTTTCTTTTATGGTCCGTGGTTTGAAAGCAATCGTGTTTCTTTTGCTGATCAGTGTCAGTTTTAATCTATTTCTGACGCCGGGAGAAGCGGTTTTCCGCCTGGGATTTATTAAAATAACAAAAGAAGGAATCCAGATAGCAGTATTTATGGGAGTCCGGCTTATCTATCTGGTGGTGGGATCCTCTATTATGACGCTGACCACCACCCCGAATCAGCTGACCGATGGATTGGAGAAAAGCTTAAAATTTTTAAACAGGATAGGCGTTCCAGTCCATGAGGTATCCATGATGATGTCCATAGCCCTGCGCTTCATTCCCATTCTTGTAGAAGAAACGGATAAGATCATGAAGGCGCAGATGGCAAGAGGGGCAGATTTTGAATCAGGAAATCTCATTCAAAAGGCAAAAAACATGATTCCTCTTTTGGTTCCTCTCTTTATTTCTGCTTTCCGGCGCGCTACGGATCTTGCCATGGCAATGGAAGCCAGGTGTTACCGGGGCGGAGAAGGAAGAACAAAAATGAAGCCTCTCCGCTATGGGAGACGGGACGGAATCACCTATCTGTTTTATCTGCTGTATATAGCCGTTATCGTAGGACTTCGGGTGATGGGATAAAAATTCCGTAAAAAGGAGAAGATATGAAACGGGTAAAGATGATCGTAGCCTATGATGGCACCAATTACTGCGGCTGGCAGATCCAGAATAACGGAATTACCATTGAAGAGGTACTTAATAAGGCACTCACGGATTTACTGAAGGAGCCTATCATCGTTACCGGTGCCAGCAGAACCGATTCCGGTGTTCATGCGGAAGGCAATGTGGCGGTCTTTGATACTGAAAACAGAATGCCAGCAGATAAGATCTGTTTTGCCTTAAACCAGAGACTGCCGGATGATGTCCGTATCTTGCAGTCAGAAGAAGTGGCGCCGGATTATCATCCGAGAAAGCAAAACTGTGTAAAAACATACGAATATAAAATCATGAACCGGAAAATTGAAATTCCTACCCTGCGTCTTTACAGCCATTTCTGCTATTATTCCCTTGATGTGGAAAAGATGCGGGAAGGCGGAGCCTATCTGGTAGGAGAACATGATTTTAAAAGCTTCTGTACGGCCAGAGGACAGGCGGAAGAGACCGTAAGGACAATTTATAGCCTGGACATTGAAAAGGCCGGGGATTTGATTATAATACGCGTCAAGGGAAGCGGATTTTTGTACAACATGGTACGGATTATCGCGGGGACTCTTATGAAAGTTGGAATGGGAGATTACCCACCCTCTCATGTAGAAGCAATCATAGATGCAAGAGACCGGAATGCAGCAGGACCAAAAGCGGCAGCCAGAGGACTCACCTTAATCAGCCTTGATTATGAAAAAGAGCTTGAGAAAGAAATCCGGGGAGAAAATAAGGAGTGGAGCTATACCCTTAACCAGGACCGGATCATTTCTGAGGGAAGTGCCTGGCTTACCATTCACCGGTGTCTTGAAGAAGATTTTGAACGGCTCTTGATCCGGGTGGTCCATCAGGCTGTCAGAAATGGTGCTCAGAGGGTTTTTGTAAAGGATGAAGAAACGTCCGGAAGGATCCTTTTGGGGCAGCCATACGGATTTTATGTTTTCAGAAATGATGATGAAAATAAACCGTGGCTTGTTACGCAAAAATAAGCAGGAAAACCTTGATTTTATAGGGAAAAAAGGTTGACACATCGGGCTCAATGTAATATAATGTATAACTGTGACGTTAGACGAAAATGTTCAACCATGCCCCGGAATGAGCATTTTGCAATACAACTTATTTTAGAAGTTGTATTTTAACTTCTAATTGAAAGGTGCTCAATTTCGGCACTGTTCATCTGATTATGAAAACATGTTTTCATAATTTAGTTATGCTTAATAACACCAGAATTTACAGGAGGTTGTCCAATGAAGACTTTTATGGCTAGTCCAGCAACAATTGAGAGAAAATGGTACGTAGTTGACGCTACAGGATATACATTAGGACGTTTGGCATCAGAAGTAGCTAAAGTATTAAGAGGTAAGAATAAACCGATTTACACACCACATATGGATTGCGGTGATTATGTAATCGTTGTAAATGCAGATAAGATTTCCGTTACAGGTAAGAAGTTAGATCAGAAGATCTACTACAATCACTCTGAGTATGTTGGTGGTATGAAAGAAACAACATTAAGAGAAATGATGGCTAAGAAACCTGAGAGAGTCATTGAATTAGCAGTTAAGGGTATGCTTCCTAAGGGACCTTTAGGCAGAAGCATGATTACAAAACTTCATGTATTTGCAGGTGCAGAGCATGATCATGCTGCTCAGAAACCAGAAGTTTTAGAGTTCAAATTTTAATCAGAGGCGCTGAAAGGAGGAAGTTATCATGGCTAATTCAAAATTTTACGGAACAGGTAGAAGAAAAAAATCTATCGCTAGAGTATATTTAGTACCAGGTACAGGTAAGATCACTATCAATAAGAGAGATATCGACCAGTACTTAGGTCTTGAAGTATTAAAGGTTGTTGTTCGTCAGCCACTTGTTGCTACAGAAACAGTTGATAAGTTCGACGTATTAGTAAATGTTCACGGTGGTGGATTTACTGGACAGGCTGGAGCAATCAGACACGGTATCTCAAGAGCATTACTTCAGGCAGATGCAGACTATCGTCCAATTCTTAAGAAGGCTGGTTTCTTAACAAGAGATCCAAGAATGAAAGAAAGAAAGAAATACGGCTTAAAGGCTGCTCGTAGAGCACCACAGTTCTCCAAGAGATAATTTGTGCCGTATATGGAATCGTGCAAAGTCGCATATTTACTGGCTTCTTGAAGTTTTGGAATGTCGTGAAATGGTGTGGATTTGATACGGTAACTAACAAAAATATAGGATGTTTCCGATCCCTTCTGGGGCTCGGAACATCCTTTTTTGTATTATTTTTGCTGTATTATTTCGCATGAACATTATGTTTACTTTGCGCAATTATTCGTGTTACAATTTATCTAGAGACAAAGGATTTATAATTTTAATCAATATGTCTGACACATTTATTAAATGTCAGGTTGATAATACTATTTTGGAGAAGCGGTAAAATGGAACCATATTATTATAGTCAGATGAATAAGCAGCAGCAAAGAATTTATCAGGTCATCAAGAGTGGTCTGGAGTCGCTTTCACAAAGTTTTGATGTTCAAAAAATTAATGGAACAGAGCTGAGCGACATTTTTCACAAGTTAAGATTGGATTGTCCAGAGATATTTTATGCCTCGACATTTCATTATTCTTTCTACGAGGATTCCACACTGGTAAAGATGAAGCCGGTTTATTTATTTGATAAGAATAAAATCAGAGAGCATCAGGTGGCAATGACAGCCAGGGTGGAGAAGCTTGCCAGGGTGGTAAAAGATAAAAATGACTGGGAAAAGGAACTATATATTCATGATTTTATCTGTGAAAATGTGACATACGATAAACTGAAGAAACAATATTCACATGAAATCTTAGGCCCGTTGGGGCAGGGAGTCGGCGTCTGTGAAGGAATCGCTAAATCTGTTAAGATTCTTTGTGATCAGCTTTCTATTCCTTGTATTGTTGTAATTTCAGAAAATAATCCGGAAAAGAACATCAAATATCGGCATGCCTGGAACGTTATTCGAATCAATGGAGTATGGTATCATCTGGATTCTACTTTCGATAATACGTTAGGAAAAAAAGAAGTAAGATATGATTATTTTAATTTGGATGATAAGAGTATTTTCAAGGATCATGAGCCTGTGATATACAAAGTTCCGGCGTGCAGTGATGGGGATCAATTCTACTATAAAGAGAAGAAACTTTCGTTTACCAAGCAGGAAGATGTGGCAAAGCGTTGCCAGCAAGCAATCAAAAAAGGAAAAGTATTAACCTTTCATTGGAGAGGTGGCTATCTCACCAAAGCCATCATGGAGGAATTACTGCAAATCATAGCGGAGACAGCCAAGGAAAAAAGCAGGCACAGTCAAATTTCTATAAACTGGTCACAGGCAGTCATTCGTGTGAAATTCCTTCAGGAGCAGCTGGAAGATTCAGTGAAGATGGAGGATGCGTACGAAGAGGAAAATGATGCAATATCGTAGGAGATATCGTAAATATTGACAATGAGATAATAGGTATTCAACCGGTTTATCTTGTTGGACAGGTTGTATAGCGAGAAACTTAATGATCCTTACAGGACATTTTTCGGTGAAGAAATCCATTGGAAGGTGTCCTTTTCATATATCTGCAGGATCATATCAGTTGAGCCAGTTTTATATGCTCTTTTATAAAAAGGAGGTTGTCTTCAGGAATAAAATATATACTTTATACATTATATTTTAACAATAATTTTAAATATATTTTATAAAAAAGTTATTGGACTCAATGGAAGAAACTGAATATAATTATATTTATGGCTGAATCGCAAATACTGTTATAGTAAAAATGATAAGACAAATTTATGAAAAAGAGTATTTGAAGATTTGAGAAGCATTTAGTTCAAGAAATAATATGATGACAAGGAGAAAATTCATGAACGACGTAATCCAAAATATTTTGACAAGAAGAAGTGTAAGATCCTATCAGGAAAAGCAGATTTCTGATGAAGCTTTAAATGCAATACTGGAAGCAGCGAAATTTGCGCCTAGTGGAATGGGAAGACAGGGCTGGCATTTTTCGGCAGTGCAGAACAAAGAAATCATCGAAAAGCTGGTTATTGCAATTAAAGAAGTATTGCAGAATTCAGAGATTGAGCAATTTAAAAAGATGGGAAGCAATCCGGCATTTGACCCATTTTATGGTGCACCTACCATCATCCTCACAGCATACGATAAAAACGGACAGACAGGAGTGTCAGATTGTGGCGTGGCGCTTCAAAATATATTTTTAGCTGCGCATTCATTGAATATCGACTCCTGCTGGATTCATATATTAACGTTTGTTTGTAATGATCCTAAGGTAAGAAGTATCCTTACTGAATTAGGAATTCCGGAAGATTATGAATTATCCGGGTCAGCGTCTTTGGGATTTAACAGCAAGGAAGCTCCCACAGCAGCTCCAAGAAAAGAAGGGACTGTTACCATTATTAAATAATGATTTCAGAGAGTAATTACGGATAATTCCCTTTAATTCTTTGTTTTGGATACAGAAATATTCATAAAATAGTAATTTCATATTGACGTACCAAACATAATGTGATAACATACCACATAATTAAATATTTGCATTACAAAGGATTGCCATGCAATCTGGAGTATAAGAAAAGGCTATGAAAAGAAAGAGTAGCATTTTCAATTCCAAACAGAAAGATGCCGGTTGATGAGAGGCTCATGGATAGAAAATGTGAATACATCTTGGAGCTGCGCACCGAAACTGTTAAAGGAGTAGGCTGCGACGGAAAAGCACACCGTGATCAAGTGCAAGGGTATCGCCAAGGCCGTACCCGATGAGGTAGACAACGTGAGTTGTCTATGAACTTAAGGTGGTAACACGAGATCAACTCTCGTCCTTTTGGAAACATTAGGGCGGGAGTTTTTTTATTGTTTGAAATACCTCAGCTCTTTGTTTTCTGTATTTCTTATAAAGTCTGCAAATATTTATAAAAATATGAATAGGAGATGTTGAAGAATGTTAACACCAAAGGAGCAAATGAAAATTATCTGTAAAGGGGTTCACCAATGCGTGAGTGAAGAAGTACTGCTAGCAAAACTGGAAAGGTCTTACAACCAGAACAAACCCCTTACCATCAAGCTGGGGCTTGATCCTTCCGCACCGGATATCCATCTTGGGCATGGCGTTGTTTTGAGAAAGATCAGGCAAATGCAGGAGCTGGGACATCAGGCGGTTATTGTAATTGGAGATTTTACTGGGAGGATCGGGGATCCGACCGGGAGGTCAAAGGGTAGAGTGGCATTGACCGATGAGCAGGTGAAGGAAAATGCGCTTACTTATTGTGAGCAGATCTTTAAGATTCTGGATAAAGAACGGACAGTTGTTAGATTTAACAGTGAATGGCTTTCAAAGCTAAATTTTGAAGAGGTAATCAGGCTGGCGGCTTCTACGACGGTTGCCAGAATGCTGGAGCGGGATGAGTTTGAAAAAAGATTTAAAAATGGTGTGCCCATTGGAATTCATGAGTTTTTTTACCCGCTTATGCAGGCATACGATTCTGTAGAATTACATGCGGATATCGAGCTAGGAGGAACCGATCAGATCTTTAATATCCTTATGGGAAGAACTCTTCAGAAAACAATGGGGCAGGAGGTTCAGGCGGCTTTATTCATGCCCATTCTGGAAGGACTTGACGGAGTGGAAAAAATGAGCAAAAGCCTTCAAAATCACATTGGAATCAATGAACCTGCAGAAGTAATGTTTAAAAAGATTATGGAAGTACCGGATCATTTAATTATCAGATACTATGAACTGGCAACTGATGAGCATCCAGATGAAATTCTTAAAATCAAATTGGAACTTACTGCTGGAAAAAATCCAAGAGATATAAAATTCAGGCTGGCACAGATTATTACAGGTCTGTATTACTCAGAAGAAGAGGTTGAAAAGGCAGTGTCTTACTATGAAACTGCCTTTCGCAAAAAATCGATACCAGATGAGATTCCTACTTTGCTTTTGGCAATCGGAAAAGAGACGGTTAGCGACACCATTCCCCAGTTGGTTGCAATGGGATTGGTAAAAAGCAGAAGTGAGTTTATACGTCTTATGAAGCAAGGTGGAATCCGACTCAATGGGGAGAAGATTGTAGAAGAGGATCTAAATACGGTATTGTTTAATTTTGATGTCTTGAAAATTGGCAAAAAGGTATTTGTCAGAATTGATAAGTAAAAGCAGGTATGGCTTTTATAAGAACAACAAACTAGTTGAGTTACTTAGTATGACACTCATAATAGAATTAAATATTAGGATTAAAATACTGTCCTCTTTTTTCAGTTTTATCCCCATATTGAATGGCTTGGACAGGACAGCGGTGTATACACGCCATACATTTCGTGCAATCCTTTGCCCATGTAGGAAAATTATTTTTTAGTTGAATGTTTTTTGTCGGACATATTCGCTCACACAAGCCACAGGATATGCAATTATTTTTAACATGAAACTTCTTTGTTCCTAAGAAGAATCTATTAAAAAACGGGTTGAAAATCTGTGTTCTAAACCAAGGAAAGCTTCCGCCATAGCAGTCAAATGTATCTTCAGTTTTATTTGATAGAAGATTGCTTATATCGTCTACCCTTTGTTTTGCCTGCTTCAGCTTTTTATTTTCTAATTCTTTCGAATCTAAATCATAGTGAATAATATAATTGTTGGGCATGAAAACAGAAAATCCACTGTTTAACTTGATATTCTGTTTTTGCAGATTTGATGACAGAACGTTCATGGTATGCCCCGCATGATCACCGCAAGTACAGACTGCAAAAGTATAGTATTCATTAGTATTAGTGATTACAAGATTTTTTATAAACTCCAAAACTATTTTAGGAGGTGCCCAGGCATAGACTGGAAATATAAATCCAAGCGTTTCATCCTGCTTTAAAGTGAATGAGAACGATCCACGTTTTTCTTTCATAAGCTCTGCAATGGATAAGATTCGTTCATCTTGAAGTTCAGCCAGCTTTTTAGCAACCCATAAGCTGTTCCCTGTACCTGAAAAATAAAGTATCATACTTCTCTCTCCTTTTAATTTTTAAGATATAGTGTTACTATATTTTAGAAGCTATTTATTATCATTATATTTCTAAGATACATTTTTACAAGTACGCACATTTTTGTGCCCTGGAAAATATTATTTTGAGGTGATTATAATGAATACAAGTGAATGGTACGATGGGTCATGCGATCTCGTTAATGCTTTTAATTTTATTTGCGGGAAATGGAGGCTTCCCATTTTGTGGTATTTGTCGCAAGGGAACCTACGATATAACGAGCTAAAGAGACAGCTTTGTGGTATTACAAATATTATGCTCACCCGTTCCTTGCAGGATTTAGAATGCCATGGAATGGTTTGGAGAAAACAGCACTCCGAAATCCCTCCACATGTTGAATATGGATTAACTGACCAAGGGAAAAAAATTATTCCTGTTCTAGAAGCTTTAGAAATTTGGGGAGAAATGCAAGTGAAATTTCAAAAAGAAGTTGACTAAATTGAGTAAGAGGAAAGGAACCGGAAGCGTTTATGGAAGTTAAGTTTTATGAGAAAGCAGAGGATAGTAAACTCCGATTTGCAGTAATCATAAGCAAGCACAATGGCAAATGGGTCTTTTGCAAACATAAGGAGCGGGATACTTACGAGGTGCCGGGTGGACACCGGGAGCCGGGGGAGGCAATTCTCCATACGGCAAAACGGGAATTACAGGAAGAAACTGGAGCAATAGATTTTAATCTTGTGCCGCTTTGTGTTTATTCTGTAAAGGGAAATACCAGAGTGAATGAAAGGTTGGATCAAGAAACTTTTGGAATGCTTTATTATGCTGAAATTTTTTCGTTTGAAAAGGAACTTCACAGTGAAATAGAAAAAATTATTATTACTGATGATCTGCCAGTGGAATGGACATATCCGTTAATACAACCTAGATTGTTGGAACAAGCCAGAAAATTAGGTTATATATAAACGCGGTGATATAACTTAAATTAGAGTATAGGTTAAGGATATTATTTTATAGTATTAATAGGAGATGGACCTGTGTCTGCATTACTGACACAGGTCCATCTCTATTGATACCGCATCGTGAGCGAGATTTTTTTTGAGTTTTGGTCCTCTTTGATTATATGGATTTTTTATATAATTTGACCTATCAGTTTTATTCATAGAGCAAAGCAAAAATTATTTTAGAGAAAAATGCATTTGATATTTATAGAGGTTTGGAGGTTTGTTCTGGCTTTATTATAAAATAATAGTTATAGTTAGACAACATATTAAACATATAGGTATTATGTAATAATAACTAATAGAGGACCTTTTGACCTCTTAATTGTTTGGCGATAAACACGAAAAGGACCAAATTGTTTTATTATGAATTGACAATAGGAATATTGATACATATAATACATATAAATCTAGTATGTAAAGAGGTATTGAGTTGGAAAGGAGTATTTAATTATGGGAAACAGAGCATTTACTGGTTACAGAGCAACTTATTTTGTTATGGGCATTCAGTGTTGTTGTATGCCTTGTTTTGCTGTGGTTAAATATTGTATTTCTGACGGATAGTCGAATTTTTATCTTGAGAATGCCACAGAGGCAGTCCGGATCAGAATTATCCGGGCTGCCTTTTGTATTTTCGTTTATGAGGGATAAGAGATGAAAATTTCGTTTTATTTTATAGGGATTAACGTGAAGATTTTTATTTCCAACAGTGTTAAGACGAAGAGGGCGAAAGAGACGTTTCCGACCATTGATTTCGTTAGACCAGGAACAGAAAGTGATTGGAGTTATGGGGAAAAACGCATCATACGCTATATTTACCTGCTTGGAATACCATGATGGTATCTGCTTTTAAATGGGAAAAAGGTTGGCAGATGGAAGGCACTAAGGAATTTCTAGTAAGTGCCTGACTGTTAAGAGGGGAAATTGTATGAAAAATAGATTGATTTCTGGAATCGTGTTTTTGGTTTTCGGATTACTGATTGCGTTGGGACCACAGATCGTTTTTCCGGTTTGCAGGATTCCGGATTTGGGTGAGGAAGTAACGCAACAGACATCAGAGAAAAGCATGGGAATGAGCGACCACAACTTGGGGACTGCGGAAGGAACTGCGAAAAGAACTACGGAAGGAACTACAGAAGGAACTACTTCTATGAGCATTCTTATGAAATGCCACTGGACTGCAAGGGCAGAGCTTGGGGTTGGATTACTGATTGCCTTAGAAGGATTTTTATTGATTCTTTTTGGCAGTAGGCAGATACGTTTTGGACTGAATGCAGCAATCGGATTAAATGGAATCTTAGCGTTGCTGTTTCCCACAGTTCTGATCGGGGTTTGCAGCAGCACGCGCATGAATTGCCGTTCGCTGACCCTTCCGGCTCTGGTTATTATCAGTGGCTCGTTAATTGCCGGTTCTGTTATTAATGGAATCTATCTTTATCAAACAGACAGGATAGGAGGGAGAACATATGGGTCTAAAACCCCTGACCACCGGACAGCTCTCAAAGAGTAATCTGCGTAGTAATCCTTTTCGAACGGTCTGTCTTGTGATTGTGGTATCTGTACTTTCCTTTACCATGTTTGGTGGGGCTGTTTTATCACAAAGTTTGAAAAATGGGTTAGCCAGCTTAAAGAATCGGCTTGGAGCAGATTTAGCGGTGGTGCCCATTGAACACGAATCACAGTATGAAGGAATTATTCTTTCCGGGGAGCCCAGCCGTTTTTACTTTGATCGATCCATGGAACAACAAATCAAGGGAATTCAAGGAGTAGAAGAGGTCTCGTCCCAGGTGTTTCTATCCACCCTTTCCGCCGCTTGCTGTTCAGTTCCGGTTCAGGTAATCGGGTTTGACCCGGATACGGATTTTGTAATAAGGCCGTGGATTACAAAGGTTTATGATAGAAAACTGGAAACGGGCCAGCTCATTGCAGGAAGTGACATTGTAATAAACGATAGTGGAACTTTAAAGTTTTTTAACGAAACCTATCCGGTTGCAGCGCAGCTTGAAAAGACTTCTACGGGCATGGACTACTCGGTATATGCCAATATGGATACCATGCGGATGCTGTTAAATGGAGCGAAAGAGGTGGGAATGAATCTAAGCGTTGATGTTTATGATACGGACATTGACCATTCCATTTCAACCGTTCTGGTGAAGCTTAAGGAAGGCTATGATGTGGATACGGTGACAACCAATATTCGGCGTCAGGTTTCAGGAATCAGTGTAGTAAAATCAAAAAATGTATTTCTCTCTGCGGCAAATCAGATTTCTGTTCTGATTACTTTTGTAAATACCATTGCCTATGCCCTTTGGATCATAGCGGTATTTGTTCTGGCAGTGATGTTCACCGTCATTATGAATGGCAGGAAGAAGGAATTTGCACTTTTGCGTTCTTTGGGAGCAACAAGAATGAAGTTATGTAAAATAGTACTTACGGAATCCCTGATGATCAGCGTACTTGGTGGAATACTGGGGGCTTTCCTGGCCTCACTGGTTGTTTTTCCATTCAGTACCTATATTGGGGAGTCACTGCACCTTCCCTATCTGCTCCCTGATGTAATATCTTCCATACGCCTGCTGGTGGGAAGTCTCATTCTTACCATAGCAGCAAGTCCCGTAGCGGCCATTTATTCCGCGGGAAAGGTGAGCAGGAGAGAAACCTGTGTTTTAATAAGGGAAGGAGAATGAAATGGCCATTGAAGTAAAAAAACTGACCAAAGAATATGCGAGAAAAAACGGTTTTTTTAAAGCGGTCAGTGAGGTACATCTTAAAGTGGAGAAAGGGGAATTTGTTAATATTATAGGTCGTTCTGGAAGCGGTAAGAGCACACTGCTCAACATGATCGCCGGTCTGCTTATTCCCACCTCCGGAAAAATTGAGATAGACGGAAGCGACATCTTTTCCATGAAGGATTATGAAGCATCAGCGTTTCGCAATTCAAAAATAGGATATATCCCCCAAGGCAGCAGCGCTCTGTCCAGTTTAACGGTGCTTGATAATGTGAGAGTTCCGTACCATTTAAGGAATAGAGGAAAGGATTCAGTGAAACCGGCATGGATAAGACTGAAGCAGACCGGGATATCTCACTTATCCGACGTATATCCGAAGCACCTTTCCGGCGGAGAATTAAAGAGGGTTGCAATTGCAAGGGCATTAATCAATAATCCGGACTATGTGATTGCTGATGAGCCTACCGGTGATCTGGATGCGGAAACAACGCTGGAGATTATGAAATTGTTAAAAGAGGTAGCAGAAGATGGGACCGGAGTCATTATGGTCACTCATGAGCTTGATGTTCTGGAATTTGGCAGCAGGACTCTTCTTATGGATGCCGGCACATTGTCTCTGTACCCGGAAAATAGCAGACAAAAAGATTTTGCAGCCTCTACTGCAAACGTTTATTTAAAAGCCCCTGATAAGGGAAATAAGGAGGAAATTTAGTATGAGAATGAGGAAAAAGAAGTTTGGTATTTTTGCACTTTTACTTGCTCTTGCGATGGGAGTGACAGCCTGTGGCTCCAAGAATACTTCCAATATACCGGAAGGATTGGCGCAATACAAATATGGGAAGATTGACATTCCTGGAAAAGACGGTGCTCTTTGCGGGGCCCCGATCTATATTGCGTATGAAAAAGGATTCTTTGCAGAGGAAGGGTTTGATGTGAATTTAATATCTGCGGATAGTGAAACACGTAAGATTGGACTGAATAACGGTACAATTCCCATTGTAAACGGAGATTTCCAGTTCTTTCCTTCCATTGAAGAGGGAGTCAAGGTAAAGGTTGTAGATGGGTTACACAATGGGTGTATAAAATTTGTTGTTTCAAAGGATTCTCCAATCCAGACAGTAGAAGACTTTAAAGGAAAGAAAATAGCCATAGATGAAGTCGGTGGAACTCCTCATCAGGTTGCAAGCCTGTGGTTGGAAAAGGCCGGAATATCAGCAAAACCACAAGATGGAGATGTGACTTTCCTGCCCTATTCGGACGGTAACCTGGAGCTGGAAGCTGCTAAGAGCGGCGAGGTGGATATTGCTGCACTTTGGGATCCCCTTGGTTCCATCGCGGAAAAGAGCGGAGAATTCCGGGTTGTGTTTGATTTATCCACCGATCCTGCTTTTGCAGGAAAATATTGCTGCTTCCTTTATGCTTCTTCCAAGGTTTTAGATTCCGAACCGGAAAAGATTTCCGCTTTATTAAGTGCCTACAGAAAGGCCCAGAACTGGATTGCCGAAAATCCTAAGGAAGCCGTTGCGATTATCTCTGATAAAAAGTACTCTGCAATTGATGATAAAGAACTGGCGGAAGAACTTGTAGCAAGCTATGCATATCCCACCATCAAGGAACGAGAGTCGGGAGGTTCCCATGTTGCGGAAGATGTGAAGTATTTTGTAACAGAGCTTAAGAACATCGGATATCTTAAAACAGACAACGCGGAAGCATTTGCCGATCAGATATACCAGGACGTAGACGTAAAGTAAGCATACAATAAGCTTTTTGTGGAGGATAGAAGGATGAATAAGATTTCTGGATTTAAGCATTCTGAACTGCACCGGTTTTTGCCGGGGCAGCCTGCTAAGAGTTGTGCGGATGGCAGAAAATACTTTGTGCTGACTCTGGTTTCTGTTGCAGGATTTTTTGCCGCAATACTAGTTAATATATTTTTCCCCCAGGTTGCGGCTGTTGAGATGAAATCCTATGATGTCAGCAAAACGCTAAGTCTTACTGCGGATCAGGCATACCGGCTGGTGCTGGCTGGACTCATATTTCTCTACGGGGCAATCGGTATCTATTCATTTTTCCGCGGGGAACTAAGAGAAAAATACTTAAGCCGGGTTCCGTTTCGGCTGTCGGTGGGGTTATCACTGGCTTTGTGGGATATTTTGGGAACAAAGCTTTTGCTTTTGCCTCAACCCTTTTTTCCTGGACCTTCTAAGATTATAGAGTCGTTTCTTATGGAGGGAGATTATATTTTTCAAAACACCCTGTATTCCCTTCGGCTTTTTACGGTGGGTTTTGTATCCGGTGTGGTGTTTGGAGTAGGAACTGGTATTTTAATCGGGTGGTTTCCAAAGGTTTATTACTGGGTGTATCCGGTTTTAAAGATTACGGGTGTCATACCGGCGGTGGCATGGATGCCCTTTGCGCTGACGTTATTGCCCAATCCGTTTTCTGCCGCTGCATTTCTCATTGTCATCTGTGCCTGGTTTCCAGTAGCATTTTTGACGGCGCAGGGGATTGCAAGTACACCCAAGGTGCATTTTGAGGTTGCCAGAACCCTTGGGGCAAAAACGCCGTATCTGGTCTTTCATGTGGCGATTCCTCATGCGATGCCTCAGATCTTTACAGGAATTTCTACGGCAAACGGTTTTGCCTTTACGACTCTGGTCATGTCTGAGATGATGGGGCAGCCGGGAGGGCTTGGCTATTACATTAACGCATCAAAGGTATGGTCCGCCTATTACAAGGTGTTTGCAGCAATTATTGTGATGGCAGTACTGTTTTCGGCCATCATGAAGGGAATTGGGTTCATACAAAACCGTGTTCTGCGGTGGCAAAGGGGGCTGGTAAAATGAACAATGAGATTCTCATGGAAATAAAATCAGTAGGCCGTACTTATGTAGATGCCAACAATCATACGGTGGAAGCTCTTAAGGATATCAATCTTTCCGTCAAACGGGGAGAGTTTCTATCTATCATTGGACCATCAGGCTGTGGTAAAACAACACTTTTACGTCTTTTGGCAGGGCTTGACGTACCGGAAGACGGAGCCATTACCCTGGAAGGTGAGGAGATCAAAGGCCCACACCCTGATCGGGGATATGTGTTCCAGCAAAGCAGTCTTTTTCCATGGCTGACGGTTGAGAAAAACATTGCGTCAGGGCTGAAGGCGAGAGGTGTATACAAGGAACATAAAAATGAAATTGCCCAATACATCAACATGATCGGGCTCAACGGGTTCGAAAAAGTCTATCCCCATCAGATTTCAGGAGGTATGGCCCAGCGTGTTGCCATTGCAAGGTCATTGATCAATCATCCGGTGGCATTGCTTTTAGATGAGCCAATGGGAGCACTTGATGCTTTTACCAGAGCAGATCTTCAGGATAAGATCCTGGAACTTTGGAAGAAAAATGGGGCGACTATGGTTCTGGTAACTCATGATGTAGATGAAGCGTTATATTTGAGCGACCGGGTTGTGATCATGTCTCCCCGGCCCGGTAAAATAAGTGAAATATTGAATATTACGCTGCCAAGACCCAGGCAGAAGAATAGTCAGGATTTTATGGCTTTACGCAGCAGTATCCTGGAAAAACTCCATCTTGCCAGCACCGTGCCACAAGTGGAATATAATATTTAAGCGGAAACTTTTCTTCCGGAAAGGAGGGAATGCCCATATGACTGCATCATAGCAGTCCATACAAAAGATAAGAATAATCCTGAGATCATGACTGCGGCAGAAGAACTTCAGTGTGAAAATACGAGAACGTTCATAGAGGAAACATAGAGCGGGCAGAAGCTCCTGCTGTATTGTACTTGTAACCAGTCATTTGATTTTATTTATTTAAAGGAGATTTCTTATCATGAAAAATTATGAATATATAGAGTCCGCTCTGATTCATGGAGGTATTTATGGAGATGAACGGACTGGTGCGGTAAATACTCCGGTATATCAGACATCAACCTATATGCAGGATGGGTTGGGAAAGAACAGGGGATATGAATATTCCCGCACCGGAAATCCTACGCGGGAGGCACTGGAATCGCTGATCGCGGAACTGGAAAACGGAGAATCAGGATTTGCTTTTGCTTCCGGAATGGCAGCCATTACTGCGGTGCTTACTCTTTTTAAAAGCGGTGACAGAATTGTTATATCAAGTAATGTCTATGGTGGTACTTTCCGTGTTCTGGATAAGGTGTTTCAGAATTTTGGGATTACCTATACCATTGCGGATACTACGGATCTTGAGGCGCTTTCGGAAGCACTCGCTCCAGATGTGAAAGCAGTTCTCATAGAAAGTCCGGCAAATCCTCTTTTGACAGTAACGGATATAAAAGCGGTGGCAGAGCTTACTAAAAGCCGGGGAGTTTTGCTGGTAGTAGACAATACCTTTATGACCCCTTATATTCAACGACCGTTGGAACTGGGGGCGGATATTGTCCTTCATTCGGCTACCAAATATTTAGGAGGCCACAGTGACGTAATTGCTGGTCTTGTTGTGGTTCGGTCAAAAGAACTTGGAGAAAGGCTTCACTTTATCCAGAATGCGACAGGGGGAGTGCTGCAGCCATTTGATTCATTCCTGCTGATCCGCAGCATCAAAACCCTAAGTGTCAGAATGGACCGCCATGTGGAAAATGCGGTGGAGCTTGCAAAACTGTTAAATGAACATGAGGCAGTAAAAACAGTTTATTATCCGGGGCTTCCGGATGCGCAGGGCTATGCCATAAACTTGAAACAGGCGAAGAATGGGGGAGCTATGATTTCTTTTGAGCTTCGGGAAGGATACGATATCAACCGGTTCTTTGAAAGCCTGAAGCTGATTGCCCTCGCAGAAAGCCTGGGCGGTGTGGAATCTCTGGTGTGTCATCCCGCTACTATGACCCATGCCTCGATTCCCAAGGAGATCCGGGAGAAAGTTGGTATTACTGATGGGCTTATCCGGCTTTCGGTGGGCATTGAACATGGAAAGGATCTTGCCGCAGACTTAGAACAGGCAATCCAGGAGGCGAAACAATGAGTCTCTATGATTCCATGAAAGATCTAATTGGCAATACGCCCCTCGTCAGACTGGATCATCTGGGTTTTCCAGATAAGGTGCAGATTTATGGAAAGCTGGAGTTTTATAATCCTTCCGGAAGCGTGAAGGACCGGATCGGAATCTATATGATCCAGGATGCTAAAGAACGGGGAGTCTTAAAGCCGGGAGATACGATCATTGAAGCGACGGCAGGAAATACAGGGCTTGGCATCGCATTTGCGGCTCTTCATCTGGGATATCATCTGATTTTTGTCATTCCGGAAAAATTTTCCCAGGAGAAGCAGATTCTTTTAAAGGCTCTTGGAGCGGAACTTGTCTCCACACCTTTGGAGGAAGGTATGCTTGGCGCATCAAGAAAAGCGGAAGAACTGAGAGAGCAGATACCAAATTCGGTAACCTTAGAGCAGTTTAAAAACATGGCAAATCCTTTGGCTCACTATGAGACTACTGGACCGGAATTATACCGGGATTCAGACGGAAATTTGGATTATGTGGTTGCCGGTGCAGGGAGCGGCGGTACATTCACTGGTATTATGAAATACTTAAAGGAGCAGAATCCGGAGATTAAAGGAGTGCTGGCGGACCCCATTGGCTCCACACTGGGTGGAGGGGAACACGCAAATTATGAGATAGAAGGCATTGGCAATGATTTTGTTGCCGATATCATGGATATGTCTCTTGTTGATCGGGTTATTAAAGTCAGTGATGCGGAAGCGTTTCAAGAGGTGAAAAATATTGCTCGATATGAGGGGATTTTTGCAGGATCTTCTTCAGGAGCAGCATTAGCGGCTGCCAGAAAACTTGCTGAAACAATACCTTCCGGACGGATCGCAGTGATTTTCCCGGATAGGGGAGAGAGGTATTTCAGTAAGCATATCTTTGACTGATTTTGCAGTTTGGCAATGTATGACGTGTAATGTTATAACGGTTATTTAGATGAATAGGGTAAAGTGAGTAAGTGAAATAGGAACATGGTTGCAGATGGTATGTGAAAATTATCTGCAACCATGTTCCCTTTTTTGGTGTTATGATATATGGGTAGATATGGAAAGTTTAATTTGGGATTTAAATATTGCTGCTATGGTGAGTAATTATTATAAGGTTTTCGTTTGAGCTACAATAAAAATTTGTGATCCAGAAAATCGGCAGCAGGAATTAGTTATACATGTTTATATGTTGCTTAAGAGGCGAATTAATTATACAAATAAGATAAATACATGAAGCAAGGAGTTCGGTATAATGGTTTAAAAGGGGTGAGCTGATGAAGAAGAATATTAATTTGAAAATATCGATATTAAGAAAGCAAAAAGGAATAACCCAACAGGCGTTGGGAGATGCGTTAAGTGTATCATACCAGACAATAAGTAAATGGGAAAATGGGGTGACAATGCCAGATATCGGAATGCTGCCTGAATTGGCTGAGTATTTCAATGTTACGGTAGATGAAATACTTGGATTAAAACCATTAAAGGAGGAAGAATATCTTTCAGGAAAAACAGATACAAAGGAATTTTGGGATAAGAAGTTAGATTATCTGCTTCGGACAAGAAAATCCCATTGGAATACAGACTATATGAAATTTTTAATCGATCATGTTTGGAGGGTGGATTCCCCTGTCAAGGTTTTGGACTGTGGTTGTGGATACGGTTCTCTTGGACTTTTAATGATGCCTTTACTGCCGGAGGGAAGTACTTATACAGGTCTGGATTTTGCGGACAAATTGATTGAACAGGGAAACAGAATGTTTTTAGATTCAGGAATCCATGGGAAATTAATCAAGAAAGATTTTTGGCAATATTCAAACACTCAGAAATATGATATCGTGATATGCCAGGCAGTATTGAGACATATTAGTTCTTCTGAAACGTTTATTTCTAAAATGATTGATCATGGCAGGGAGGGGGCACTTATCATATGCATAGACACCAATAGGGAGTTTGAATGCGATGGCTTATATGTAGATGGTATGGATTACAGTTATTTGTGCGATCATACGGGTCTGGATAAAAATTGGAAAACGGAATTGGAAAGTGAAAATCGTGACTATGCTGTTGCAATGAAAACGGCATATAGGATGAAAAAGTTAGGCTTGAAGCAAATCGAAGTCCGAATGAATGATAAAGTATCCTTTGTTCATCCTGAAATGGAAGATTATAACCAGACAATCGAAGACTTCATGGAATTCAACGATTGGAACCATGGAATCAACGAAACTCAATTAGAGACAAGTATACAATATATGATCAACCACGGCATGAGCAGAAAGGACGCGGATCGCTTCCTTCGTAAAAATTATGTGATTGCTGATTATTTTAAACAAAATAATGGAACTGTTTCATATACACATTTTATTGGAAAAATGATAACATTTGGCAGGAAAGTTTCTATTACTTAATGAATGATCCGAGCTTTTAGAGCTAGTTTTTAAGTATATAAAGCAGACAGATTATTAAAAGAAGTTTTGCTATACACATAAATTGGAGGTGGGGATACATCAAATGAATTTTAAGATCGCAGTGTTACAAAGCCGTTCCCAGAGCTATGATATCAGCAATAGTGTTGAAAATATTATCAGGCAAATGAAAAATTCCACAGAGCAAAATGCAGACATTCTATTATTACCTGAATGCTACCTTACAGGTTATGAATTACCAATCGCCAATGAAGCAGCACTAAATGACGACAGCATGGTTAAAGCCTATGGAGAGTTAATAAAGGACATAATAAAAGCTCCATTTATCAAATAAATGGGGCCAATTTTGTTTCCGTAAAACCACTATGATGTTTATTCCTTTTCTGGAAAGAGCTTGTCATGATAGTATGCATCGGCCTGGTAAATCGCGCCTAAAGGATTATGGCATAAAACACGGTCTTTTACGGCGAATACAGTTACCGGAGCTTCGGAGTATTTCATAAATAAGGAATCATGTCCGACACACAGACCAAGAACGATATTTAAATCCGTTTTCTCCTGATTTAAAAACTGAGCCTGGGCGATGGGATTACACATAGCGACCGGGTTATCCGGGATTCCAATGATCTCTCTGGATAAGTGGCCAGTTTTGCACAGAATGGAGTTTACTAAAAATCCATTGCTGACCAGTACATCGCGTAAGACTTCAGCTTCCTTACTAAGGCCGATACAGAATGCCAAACCAAGGTTTTCATAATGACATTGTTTTGCAAAATCCATGGTCTCTTCCAGTCTGGTTTTGCAGCCATAATTTTCGCTTACAATAATGGCAGATGCCTGTGCAATCTTATAATTCTCTTCTTCCTGATAGAGGGAAGCCATATGTTCCATTTGCTGATCCAGGCTTGGACAGTTCTTTGGGGCTTTTGAAAAGTCTCCGCTGCTGCAGGCATGAGCTTTGCAGGAAGCACAAAAATACATAAACGTCACTTCTTTCTTTTTAAATCGCATTAGGAGTTATCAATTGCAGTATATCACAGCAGGAAATGGAAGTAAAGATAAGGGAATCTTGAGAATTTATTAGGCTATTATAGAACATAAATGATTGTAACATGGTCAGGTTTTTGTAATGGAGAGGCGCAAGTATTTTTATAAAAATGTATGAGGTGGATTTTATTATTATTTTAATGTAATATTATTTATAATTGGTTGTAGTTATGGACAAAAAATATAAAACTTTAAAAACTATATATCAGTAAATGGAGAAGGTAACATGGAGAAAAACTATAGATTTTTAAAAGCTTATCAGGATAATGAAACAATCAGGAAAAGTTTCAATGATTTAGCAGGGGCGATTTTTGATCTGGATTTCGAAGACTGGTATCAGAATGGTTATTGGAAAAATAAATACATCCCTTATTCTTTCTTAGACGGTGACCAGGTAATCGCAAATGTTTCTGTAAGTCCCATGAAATTTATGCACAATGGTACGGTTCGGAATTATGTTCAGTTAGGAACCGTAATGACCAGTGAATCCTATAGAAATCAGGGACTCATTCGTAAGCTGATAAAAGAAATTGAAGCCGACTATATGGAAAAAGCCGATGGATATTTTCTGTTTGCCAATGACCAGGTATTGGAGTTTTACACGAAATTCGGCTATCGAAGAGCAAAAGAATATAGCTGGTCAAAAGAAAAGAATATTCATACTGAAATGACTGCTGTAAAGGTGCCAATGAGAGGAATGGAAGACTGGAAACGTTTCGAAGAAACCATAGAATTAAGTGGTATTCAAAGCAGCTTATGGATGCAGGAAAATACGGAACTGATTATGTTTTATGTAACAAAATTCATGGGTGAAAATGTGTATGCGGTTAAAAATCAAAATGCTTATGTCATTGCAGAACTTCGTAAAGGGGTATTGCTGCTGCATCAGATTTTTTCGCCTCAGAAAGTTGATATAGATGAAATCGTTTCTGCATTTGGGAAAGAGGTCAAAAAAGTCATTCTGGGATTTTCCCCGTTGGAAACAGATGGGTTTGAAGCGGAAGAAATTACGGAGGCAGATACTACTTTGTTTGTAAAGGGGACGTCAATTGATACAATGGAGACGTTTCATCAAAGAATACCAACGTTATCACACACATAATATTCCTGGCGTTAAAGGGGGATGGATTATAGTCAGAAAATATTAGAGCGCCTGTGAAATCAGCAGTATACCATTAATATGATTTCAATATTTTTGTATGTAGAATATGAAACCACAATTTATTGGTGAAAGGAGAGTTTTAATTATGCAAACCTTTCTTAAAAGTCCTGCAGCATTGGAAAAAATGAATGACTTTTTTACAGCCCGGGTTGAAGGATATGACGAACATATGCTTTCCCATGTCAAAGGCTGCAAAGAGGCATATTTGGAATTGGCAGCATTTATTCCCAGTTCCTGTGAGCGGTTGTTGGATCTTGGCTGCGGAACTGGTTTGGAATTAGAGAAAATATTTGAATTATTTCCAGATGTCCATGTGACTGGGATTGATCTCACCCAGGCGATGCTAAGTAAATTAAGAGAGAAATATGTGGGAAAATCCCTTCGTTTAATATGTGGAAGTTATTTTGATGTAGATTTTATCAGTCAATCATATGATTGTGCAGTATCTTTCCAGACGATGCACCATTTCTCCCATGAGGCAAAGACTGGATTGTATCAAAGAATATATAATTCTTTGATATCTGGTGGGAGTTATATCGAATGTGATTATATGGTGGAAACACAGGAAGAAGAGGATTTCTATTTTGCGGAAAATGATCGCATTAGGAATGAAATGCACATTTCCAAAGAGGAATTTTACCATTACGATACCCCGTGTACCATTGATAATCAGATAAAAATGTTAAGGAGTGCAGGATTTAAACAGGTTGAAAAGGTATTTAGAATGGAAAATACAACGATTATATCTGCTGTGAAATAATTTGTGAAAACGGGATTGTTAGAAAGTTGATAAAGACGGTACTAAGCCTTTGCCATATAGAAGAAGATTCGTCTGTGGGCAAAGGCTTTTGTGTGATATTTTTATTATATTTTGTTGGGTAATATTTTTAATCTAAAAATAAACTTTTACATTGAACTGGAAAGGTATGGCATATCCCTTGCCTTACCATACGGTCTTGCTTCCATCTGCCATACGTTTTGGCTTTTGGGGCATTTTTTTAAGTACCAGTATGTTTCTGACTGCAAAGCAAATGCTGACGATACCCGCATAATAGAACCATGGGTTATTGGAAAAGGAGAAGTAATCGCTGGTCAGTGTCCACATATTCATAGGTGTAAAGGAATTAATGGTTCCAAGCAAAATGACTATCGCCAGTTTATAGGAAGCGCCAATCTGAGTTCTTCTTTTTTCCCAATAAAAGCCGGGAGCAATGGCAATTAAGATGTTGGTAAATATAAACCATTTAAACATATATGGATCGTTCATGAACACACGGAAAAGATTTGCTACTCCAATGAATATAATGATCTGTCCGATGACTTTTAACCATGCTTCTTTGACTGTGACCGGTCCTTCGTGTAAATGTCCCCAGATTTCCTGGCGTTCCACGTAGATGCATTTATATAAGTTGTATACCTCAAATAGATTCCAGATTACAAGTGCCACTGAGGCTACAGTGAAGAACCAGAAACCTCCGGTGGCTTTTGAAGCAAGAGCGAAGACAATTGCACCCATGGAATCATGAGCAAAGTAAAAGGTATGCATCCAGACTGGATAAGGGGCACTTTTTTCACGTCTTACCAGTTGGAAACTATATATATATTCCATATATCCAAAGAAAAAGGTAAGTGCTGCAACCAGTAACAGCAGAACAAACTGAGGATTGTCGGGGCTGAAAGCGAAAGTAAAATCATCCAGTGTATAATTGCCAGGATAGGATGAAAATAAAGTTTCTAACATAAATACCTCCTTAATATAAATTCTCAACGATTGATTATTCCTCAAGTGTCTATTATAATTGATAGAAAAATGAAATCAATTGCCAGTATTTTAAGAAGTGGGAGATATTCAACAGAATTTGAAAAGTTGTAGAATATAATAGGAGGGTTCCATGAATATAACAGACCGCAGAGTTGTTAAAACCAGAGAAAGCATACGAAAAGCATTTTTACAACTCATTCAAATCAAGGATTTCCAGCAGATTACGGTGACTGAATTGGCGGAGGCAGCAAATATAGACCGGAAAACATTTTACCTCCACTATAATTCCACGGCTGATCTGTTAAAAGAGTTTGAAACTGAGTTGGAAGGCAAGGTGAAGCTACTGCTTCTTAAGAATGCGTCCTTTGATATTCATTCCTTTTTTCAGGGGCTGAATACCATTATGATGGAGGATATTGGACTGTACCGCCATATTTCAGAAACTACCTCTTATTCTTTTTTGAAAACAGCATGTAAGGATATACTGAAAGCGACAATTAAGGAATCCTTTTTTAAAGAATCTGGTATGACTGTAGAAAAGTTCAATGTTTATGCGGAATATATTTCTTCCGGCATCATCGGTATATATACTGCGTGGCTTACTTCTGAATCTGGTATTTCCTTAGAAGAGCTTACCGATACTGCAAAGGATGCGGTATTGCAGGGCTGGAGCAAGATTGTGAAATAAAAGGTGATAAGTAGGTGTTGACAAGAATATTCTAATAAAGTAATATGAAATCATAATAAAGAAATGAGAGGTATGTGTATGTTAAGCATTGCGGTAATGGAGAACACAACTAACTAAATAGTTGAAAAGGAAAGACATTGGTGATGACGCCATAGGTCTGCCCTTTTACCGGTGAATGAAGCCGGTGTATCTGCCTTACTGAATGCTTGACCCCTGCGTTGCAGGCGATCATACTTTTATAGATGTCTGTTTTGGATAGACTCTTGAAAGCATAACGGTATTGTTATGCTTTTTTTATACCCTTATAGGGGCAGTCTGTCTGAACACAGGGCTATTTATGACCGCGGAAGAAGCATGTCTTTAAGACAGGTACGAAGTGGTCATTTTTATTATGTGTCTGGAGGGAAATAAATGAATATTATTGAGACGGAAAAGCTGACAAAGAAATTTCGAAGATATAAGAAACAGGAGGGCATTGCAGGGAGCATCAAAGGATTGATTACACGGGATTATGAAGAGATCATCTCAGTCGGAGCGTTAGACTTAGAGATAAAAGAAGGAGAGTTTATAGGTCTTATAGGGCCAAATGGAGCAGGAAAGACAACTTTAATCAAGATGCTCACAGGGATCATTGCTCCCACCTCAGGAAAAATAAGTGTATTAGGGTATTATCCCAATGATTTAAAGAATGGATTCAAACAGCAGTATGCAGTTGTCATGGGACAGAAAAGTCAGCTGTTTTTTGACCTGACGGTGGAAGATACCCTGCGGCTGTTTAAAGAAATATATGGGATACCGGAAGAGGAGTATCAGAATACAAAAAAATTCTTTATAGAACTGTTTCGCGTAAAGGATTTGATGAATGTGCAGGTCAGGACAATGTCATTGGGAGAAAGAATGAAAATGGAACTGATCGTGGCATTGCTTCATAATCCAAGAATCCTGTTTTTAGACGAACCAACCATAGGTCTGGATAGTGTCGCTTCAAAGCAGATCCGGGGATTTTTAAAAGAAATCAATGAAACAAAAGGAACCACCATCATTCTAACTTCCCACTATATGGAGGACATCAAAGCGCTGTGCAGGCGTTCGGTGGTGATCAATCATGGCAATAAAATCTACGATGGGGATACGGAGGAATTGTTTGAGCAGTATCAGAAACATAAAAAGATCACATTAACCTTCAACATGCCAACCGAATTGTTGGAGCTTGACCGTGAGATACAGGTTATTTCTGAAACGCCCTATAAGAAAGTCATGAAGATACCAAAAGAAAAAACAAGTGAGCTGTTAGGACATCTCATGCAGTATTCCCCTAGCGATATATCCGTGGAAGAGGAAGAGATCGGGACGGTTGTAGAACGAATCTATGGGGAAGGGGGGATTCCCCTTGCATAAGTATTATGAGATAGCTAAAATATATATTAAATCCCAGTTGGCCTGGCGTGCAGATGTGGTGTTTCATATTATGTTCACTGTGACTAAAATCCTGTTTGCTTATCTGCTTTGGGGGATCATATTTGGAAATCAGACTGAGGTTGCTGGTTTTTCCTTTCACAGCATGTTGTCCTATTACATCATCAGTTCCTTCTTAGCTCAGATCGAGATGTCCGATGGAATCAGCGGTGAGATCAGTGCGAGAATCAGAAACGGGACATTTTCCAAATATATGGTGATTCCTGTGAGCATTGAAAAATACTTTATTGCAATGGAAGCAGGTGTTGTGGCTTATTATGGGGTATTTCAATTCCTGGCAGCTTTTGTTTGGGTATTTATATTTCAAATCCAGTTTGTGTTTACCAAGAATCCGATCATAATCCTTTGCGCTTTTTTTATGATTCTTCTGGGGCTTTTGTTTATGGTGCAGTTAAATTACTATCTTGGAATACTGACCTTAAAATATCAGGAAATCAGCACCTTTTTGATGATAAAAAATAATATAGTAGCATTTGTGACGGGCGGCATTGTTCCGTTAATTTTGCTGCCAGAGGGAATCATCTCTGGGATGAAGTTTTTTCCGTTTTATTACGTCACCTATCTCCCTTCCATGCTGTTGATCGGCAGGTCTGAAGAGGAAGCAGTGCCTGGACTGGTTATTATTTTCTTATGGTGTGTACTCCTTCAGGTCCTGATAAAATTAACCTGGGAAAATTACCGCAGAAAGTATGATGGGGTGGGAATATGATGGAGCAGATGAAAAGAAACGGAAAAGTAATAAGAGCATTAATAGAAATCCGGTTTCAAAACCTCATGATGTTTCGGTTAGGCTTTTTTGGACCGTTTTTTGTAGACGGCAGTTTGTTTCTGATTCAATTAATTGTATTTCAGGCAATTTATGCAAATGTGGATCGGATAGGAACCTGGGGAAGGGGAGAAATGACCCTTTTCATCGGAACTTTTTCCATGATCAATGCAATTAATATGTTAGTATATTTCTTTGGCGTTAATGGGATTCCCCAGAAAATCAAAAATGGGGAAATGGACTTATACCTTACGAAACCGGGAAGCCCGCTGCTTCGTCTGACCTTTGAACAAATCAATCCAGGTTCCATTCCTCTGGTTGGTATGAGTGCTTTGATCATTGTATATGGAGTTCATCAGATTGATGTGCCTATCTCTGCAGGAGCGATGGTCGGCTATGTTTTCTGGCTGATACTAATGACCATATTATACTATGAGTTGGAAGTGATAATCCGGTCAATCTGTTTTTTTGTAATATCCAATGCTAATATAATCAGGATAGAAGAAGCCGGGCTGGACCTATGTATGAAGATTCCGGGGATAGTGTTTTACGGAGGGTACAAAATACTTTTTTGCTGTATTTTGCCCTATGGAATTATGGCAACGATACCGGTCCAGTCACTGGTGGGAGAACTGAATGTTTTTGGGGCAGCGTATGGGATTTTAATTACAGTGGTTTTTACGGGCATCACGGGAACTGTCTGGAAAAGCGGGATCCGGCATTATAATAGTGCCAGTTCGTAAAAGAAAAGGTATTATGGTTTTGATAACTAGATTTTGAGGTTTTTACTATGGGAGGAAATATGGAAAAGATTATTATTGATGACGTAGAATTTGAACTGAAGGAGTATCATGATTTTCAATGGATCCATAAGTATGGGAAAGCGTTTTGCGTTTTTGACCAGACAGGATCGGGCTGCATTGGTCTGGGAGTTGAGAACGGAGATAATAAGTATTTTTTGAAGGTTGCAGGAGTAAACACAATGGAAGCAGAAGTTGATCCTGCGGAATCAGTGAAGGTTTTAAAAGAAGCAGTCAAACGGTATGAAATACTAAATCACCCAAACTTGATTAAGATCCGGGAGCATTTTCCGGTTGGGGAAATGTACGCAGTAGTATTTAATTGGGCTGATGGCGAGTGCCTGTATGATCATTGGAACTTTGATTATTATAAGAAGAATCCTCTTATTAAATCTCCGGCTAAAAGATTTAAAGAGCTGCCGGTATGGAAGAAAATTCGTACGGCAGACGTATTGTTTTCATTTTTGGAACTGACAGCGGAAAAAAATTATGTTGCAGTTGACTTTTATGATGGCAGTATCATGTATGATTTTGATTTGGATGCTACGACGATTTGCGACATTGATTTTTTCAGGGAGAAGCCGGCTGTCAATGACATAGGGGAAAATTATTGGGGAAGCAAAAGGTTAAAGGCACCGGAAGAATACATACTTCATGAGGCGATTGACGAGAGGACCAATGTGTTTACCTTGGGGGCGTTGATCTTTCATTTTTTCGGAAGCTTTACGGAAGAGGAAATTAAATTGAGGTATAGGGATAAGTGCTTTTTGCCCTGTTCCCTGGATCGGTGGGAATTAAACCATAAGGCGTATGAGGTATTGTTAAAAGCAGTTGCTTCTGATCGGAATGAACGCTATCAGACAGTGGAAGAATTTCGGAAAGATTGGGATTTGGCGGTATCGGATATGGAAGGATTGCATGAGCGGTAGACAATATAAGATCGTAAGAGGTGGATTTCCTTTCTATATTCTGGCCGTTTCCCCGTTTGACAAAAGAGTGTGAAAGAAATATAATAGCCTACAATTACCTGGCGGTTTATAATCCTGTGGATATTATGCCGCCAGGGCGGTACTAAGGGGATATGAATTATTTTGTGATTTGAAGGGAGATGGAAGAATGAATCATTTAGGAACAGCTGTTTTGGAAACCGAGCGTTTGATTTTACGTCCATTTAAAGTAAGTGATGCCAAAGATATGTACAACAACTGGGCGAGCAGTGACCATGTGACCCAATTTCTGACCTGGCCTGTTCATGAGTCTGTGGAAGCATCAAAGATGCTCCTTGATACCTGGGTGCAAAATAATGATGATCCCAAGAACTATCAATGGTGCATTGAGTACAAAGAAAACAATCAGGCAATTGGCAGTATGGGAGTCGTTGATTTAGAAGAGGCGATTCAGGCAGTTGAAATCGGTTACTGCATCGGTGAATCCTATTGGCATAAGGGAATTACATCGGAGGCTCTTCGAGCAGTGATTCAATTCATGTTTGAGAAGGTTGGTTGTAACAGAATTGCAGCAAGGCATGATGTAAATAATCCAAATTCAGGTAAAGTCATGAAAAAAGCTGGGTTACTGTATGAAGGAACTCTTCTCCAGGCGGGAAAAAACAATGTTGGGATCTGTGACCTCGCGGTGTTTGGTATCACTAGAACCATGTATTTTGCCAAAACCCAGGAATGATTGGTCAAATAAACCAGTGAAAAAACATTGACAACAGAATCTTAAAATGTTACAAATAATGCTTATAAGAAACCAGAAAAAGTACAAAAAGACAAGGAAGTGAAAGCGATATGAAAAACCCTCTGAACTATCAGGTGACGGAATATGACTGCGGTCCCACAACATTGCAAAATGCCATGAGTTTTCTCTTTAAGAGGGAAGAAGTACCGCCGGATATCATTAAACATATCATGCTTTTTTGTCTTGATTCCTATAACGCAAAAGGTGAATTTGGAAAAAATGGTACTTCTAAAATGGCAATGATGTTTTTAAGTGACTGGTTAAACCAGTTCGGCAAGATGAAGAAGTTTCCCATACATAGCGAATACCTGACAGGCGAAGAGGTATTTATGGGTGAGAACAGCCGGATCATGTATGCGCTACAGCAGGGCGGGGCTGTGGTGGCCCGGGTGATGTATGGCTGCTGGCATTATGTTCTGTTTACAGGTGCCGATTTGAATCAGGTTTATCTCTTTGATCCCTATTACAGGAAAAAGGCGTTTACCCAGCCGGAACTGAAGCTGATTACCGACATGCCCTACAGCCGGAACCGGAGTGTTCCATGGGAGATGATAAACAGCACGGGAAAAGGACCCTATTCCCTTGGACCGATCGATACAAGAGAAGCGACCATCATATTTAACCGGGAAACTCAGAAGAAACCGGCAGATACCATTGAATATTTCATTTGATTATTAATAATGGAAAATAATAAAAGGAGCTTTGCAGAATCTGTGAAAAAGTCGGATTTGGCAATAGCTCCTTTTGCAGATTATGAGATTAGGAATGAGGATATCATGTATAATAAATGGAAGGATTTTTCAAAAAAATAAAAAAGTAATCTGTAACGAATCGGGCTTTTTACGCACTTATTTACAGAAAGGATGAGTGACATGGAATCAATGGATGAGATATATGGCAGACATTCGAAAATGATATACTACGTTCTTTTGTCTAAAGTAAATAACCCCGATCTTGCGGAAGAACTGACTCAGGAGACATTTTATCAGGCCTTAAAAAGCTTTCTTACATTCGAGGGCAGAAGCAGCGTGTCCACCTGGTTGTGCGGGATCTCCAATCATGTATTTAAGGCTTATTGGGAATCTGTCATTTCAGGATATCGGGGAAATTATGGAGAAAAGCGAGAACTGGGCAAGAGTGAATTTTTATCGTGGAAAAGAAAAAATCGTTGAGGAGGTAAGAAAAAATGAAAGAAAAAATACCTTGTGAAGTCATTGAAGATCTGCTTCCTTTATACTCTTTGCTTACCATTCTGATGGCGGCGGCGGCTTTTTCCGTAAAGCTGTTTGTAATCGGATATCCCATTGAAAATTATCGGACGGAAACGGCAGTGACAGGCAGGCAGTTGGATATCAAAGGAGAAATCAGTGATACAAATCATGTATACAGCCGTTATAAGATCAAAGATGGGGAAATGATCGTCTATGGAAGTCTTCCGTCTTTCTTTAATCAGCGCCGGCAGTTTGCCATTGCTTATGATTTGGCCGAAGGGGATATTTCTGTCAATGGAGATACGGTCAAATCTGACGGAACAGTCATTACAAAGAAGGCCAATGCCTTATTTAAGCATAAGAATCCTTATATCGGAAATATGTCCGCCAATGGAAAGGTCGCCGGGACTCTGGGGATCTACAGCAGCTTAGGGGATTACAAAAATGAACTGCAGTCTTCGGGGGAGCCTTATGGCTGGAAGCTGCTGTTTGAAAATGAAGTGCTTCCGGCAAATCAGATGAAATTTGATTCCATGATGGAGTCTTATGCAGCGGCTTTGCTTGCTTTTATCGACAACTGCGGTGAGGTGACCTGGACCTATTCCAGCGGCCAGCAGACCATTGAGAAAACCTACACACAGGCAGATGCCAGCAAACGGCTTGGAGAGGATGTAAAATCATTTTCCGCCAGTCCGGAGAAGGTTCAGGAACTGCTTGATTTATTAAATATCAAATAGTGGAATGCGAACAGCGGGAATGCTGTAGAAAAACGTGGAATTTTATCAAAGGAAGACTATTTATGGTATAGCAAGGATGGAAAAAAGGTATTATAATGATGTTGTACTATCAATGTCTGAATTCACACGAAGTACAACGTTACAGGAAAAAATAGTATACATGCGGGAGGTATTTTATGCAGACATTTAAAGAGTTGTATGAAAGTACGGTCAGAACAGTACTGGATAAGAATTCGGATTTGACGGCACCAGAGGCCGGTAATTATGACCCCTATCATCTGGATTGTCTTTTAAATCCAGAGAAGCACCCGGTGGTAATCCGCACAGGAAAATGCACCTGTTCCAAGGAAGAAAAAGGCGAATGTCTGGAGCGCTGTCCGTTTGGAGCTCTGAAAATGGGAGAAGATGGGATTCTTGTGGATCCGGAACTTTGTTTTGGATGTGAAAAGTGTATTGAGGGCTGTGCAAAGGAGAAACTTACTGCAAGCACAGACATCATTCCGGCCTTAAAGGCAATCAGAGGTTCCAAGGGTGTGGTATATGCGATGATCGCACCAGCATTTTTGGGACAGTTTTCCAAAGAAGTGACGCCTGGAAAATTAAGGACTGCACTGAAAGAAGTTGGATTTGACGGAATGCTGGAAGTGGCTTTATTTGCAGATATTCTTACTCTGAAAGAAGCCCTGGAATTTGACAAGAACATTAATGATGCCAGTGACTATCAGCTGACCAGCTGCTGTTGTCCGATGTGGATCGGCATGATCCGCAAAGTCTATCACCAGCTCCTTCCACATGTGCCGGGATCTGTTTCTCCTATGGTAGCGTGTGCAAGAGTGGTAAAGGCACTTCATCCCGATGCCATGACCGTATTTATCGGTCCATGTCTGGCTAAGAAAGCAGAGGCAAGAGAAAAGGATCTGGCAGGTGCCGTGGATTATGTACTTACCTTCCAGGAGGTTAAGAATATTTTTGATGCGCTGGGAATCGACCCTGTTTCCATGGAAGAGAGCGAGAAGGATCACTCCTCCAAGGCAGGAAGAATCTATGCCAGAAAAGGCGGAGTCAGCGAGGCCGTAGAGCTTACGGTAAAAGCCATTAATCCTAACAAAAAGCTGGATATCATAACAAAGAAGGCCGATGGAGTACCGGCCTGCAAGAAGATGATCCAGGATATTATGGATGGAAACATTGAAGCCAACTTCTATGAAGGAATGGGCTGCGTGGGCGGCTGTGTAGGCGGTCCGAGAGCCATATTAGGAGCAGAGCAGGGCACCGAACTGGTGAATGATTATGGAAATAACGCCACTTATCAGCATCCAGCAGAAAATCCATATGTAATAGAACTTCTGCACCGTTTGAACCTGGATACCATTGAAAGTCTTCTGGAAGAAACGGATTTATTCAGCCGGAACATAACTTAAGAATCATAAAACCATTTCAATCAGAACACAGAAGAATGGAATGGATAAAAGTGATAGAACCGTAGATAAAAATACACAGGAAGCAGCAAACTTCTCATCTCCGTTATATTTGGCAGCCAGTATGGCAGTGGTGGTTCCGGCAGGCATTCCGGATAATACCACTGCCACGGAAGTGACCAGCTTGTCTAAGTGGAGAAGCCAGCATAGCAGAAGAACGATGGCAGGAATTGCCATCAGTCTGATGAAGCTGTAGAAAAGAGTGAGTTTGCTGCAAACTGTTTTAAAATCCACTTCAGCCAGAATTCCGCCGATGATGAGCATGGACAGAGCGGTGGTACAACTGCTTGATGATAAAATGGTCTTTTTGGCAAAGTCAGGAACCGGAATCTGGAATGCCATAATGAGAAAACCGATGATAACTGCGATGATACAGGGATGGGTAAGAACTTTTTTTATGACTTCTTTTCCTTTGGCAGGCGTAAAGCAGGAGATGCCTGCGGACCACATGAAGATTCGCTGAGGAATTAAATAGATGGATGCATATAATAATCCCTGGCTTCCATAAATCTCTTCCACCAGGGGATTGCCGATAAAACCGGCATTGGAGCAGATGGTGGCATATTTTAAAACTTTCTGTTTGGAGGTCGACTGATTCCGGTATAAGAAATTGCTCCCAATGAGACAGGTGATCTGGATTCCCAGTGATATCATAAGTATGGAAAAGCAGGATTTTAAAATATCCAGATTCATTTCAATAAAAAAGGAATAAATAATGTTGCAGGGCAGGACCACATTGACGACAAGTGCGGTCAGCCCTTTTCTTATATCTACGTCTATGACACCAAGCTTAAAAAGCAAATATCCTGTGGCAATGAGCAAAAAAATCATGATCTGCATATCCAGTAAATTCTGAAACATCCAACCGTTCCTCCTCTTATTTATCTATAAGTGATAAAAATATAAAATATTTATCGTTAAATGATAACTCACCGAAGGAAAAATATCCATAAGCAAAAATAAACAATATTTTTATCATTAATAAATAAAAAAAGAAAGGTTTTAGCTAATAATGATAAATATTAGCATTTATGTATTGACAATGGAAGATCAGTAACGTATTATGATGCAAAGCAAAACAAGCAGACAAATGACATCACTTAGAACGAAGGCGTTCCTCCAAAAGGGGAATGCCTTTTTTGTTATGTTTTCGTGAAAAAGGAGGAAAGAAGAAGCGTGGATTCAGATAAAATCAGGGAAAACTTTTTTGGCATTGCAGACATTGGAAGGAATGAAGACGGATCAATCACAAGGCTTCTTTTCTCAAAAGAGTATGAAGAAGCACGAAACCGCACCAGAGAATACATGGAACAAGCAGGTCTTACTACTGCAATTGACTCCGTTGGTAATCTACACGGATTTTTCAAATCAGAAGTTCCGGGTGCAAAAACCATTCTTATGGGATCTCATTTGGATACGGTTATCCAGGGAGGAGCATACGATGGGCTGTTAGGAATCATAGCAGGTGTGGAAGTTGCAAGAGAATTGGCAGAAAAAGACCAAAAGCTTAAGCATCATCTGGAGATCATCGCTTTTAACGGGGAAGAAGGAAATGACCTTGGAGGAACTTTTGGAAGCCGGTGTGCTATGGGGCTGGTTCCGGCAGAGGAGGAAGCTTATCTGCAAAAGGCAAAGGCATTTGGCCTTACAAAAGAAGATTTATTAAAATCCAAAATGGATACAGAAGATAAAAGCTGCTTTCTGGAGCTGCATATTGAGCAGGGGAATACCCTTTGGCAGAGTGGAGAAGAGATTGGAATTGTAAACGGAATCGTAGGGCTTGTCCGGTATAAGATCACTGCATTGGGCCAGAGCAATCATGCAGGAACCACTATGATGGAACACAGAAAGGACGCCATGATCGGAATGGCAAAGCTTATGGCAGAAGCAGACCGGTTAGCAAGAGATTATGGAAACCATATGGTAGCCACCTTTGGAAAGGTAGATGTAACACCCAATGCGGTGGCAGTGATTCCTGGGAAGGTAGAGGCAGTTCTTGAAATCAGGAATTTGGACAGAGAGTTACTGGACCGCTTTTATGAAGATTTAAGAACCATTGCGGAAGAACTCGCTCCCATTTCCTTTGCCTTTGAAAAGCTGGTGGAAAAGACACCACAGACCTGTGAGGAAAGGATCATAAAGGCCATAGAGGAAATATGCCGGGAGGAAGAAATCGCCCATCGGGTGATGCCCAGCGGTGCCACACATGATTCCGTAGCCATGGCATATAAAATGCCAATTGGCATGATCTTTGTCCCAAGCAAAGACGGAATCAGCCATAACGGTGCAGAGTATACAAAATGGAGTCAGGTCATGACAGGTATCAGGCTTTTATATGAAACGGTAAATGCGGTGGATAAACTTCACATTTAATATAGGAAAGGACGGTCAAGATGGGAGAAAAAAGACTGGGAATTATGGAAGCAGATAAAAAGTTTGATCCGGAGAAAGATTTCATTCTTCGTGCGGACCGGATACATAAAAAGTTCAAACAGCTTGAAGTGTTAAAAGGTGTGGATTTAGAGATAAAAAAAGGAGAAGTGGTGGTTATCATCGGTCCTTCCGGGTCTGGGAAGAGTACCCTGCTTCGCTGCTTTAATAAATTGGAGAAAATCGACTGCGGTGAGATTTTCTATAAGGGAGTGCCTACATCAGATGCAACGGTGAAGACCAGCCATCTAAGGGCCAGAGTGGGAATGGTATTTCAGCATTTCAACTTATTTCCCAATATGACCACCATGGAGAACATCACCCTGGCGACCAAGAGGGTAAAGCAGCTATCGGTTGGCGAAGCAAATGCACAGGCAGAGATACTGCTTGCCAAAGTCGGTCTTGTGGACAAACGGGAGGTATACCCGCAGAAATTATCAGGAGGCCAAAAGCAGAGAATTGCCATTGCAAGGGCGCTTGCCATGAACCCGGAAGTAATGCTGTTTGATGAGCCCACTTCGGCCCTTGATCCGGAGATGGTAGGAGAAGTACTTGGTGTCATGAAAGAAATGGCCCAGTCGGGCATGACTATGGTTATCGTGACCCATGAAATGGGATTTGCCAGAGAAGTGGCATCAAGGATCGTATTCATGGATGAAGGGCAGATCCAGTTTAACGGAACACCGGAGCAGATGTTTGGCAGCTGCGACAATGAACGAGTCAATAGTTTTTTATCAAAGGTCTTATAGGAGAGAATGTATGGAAAGTTTGGCGAATTTGGCTTATCAATATAAAAATATGATCTGGATCGGAGTCCGGGTGACCATCGTTGTCTCCATACTGTCCGTACTTCTTGGATTCGTGTTCGGTACTCTGATCTGTTTTATGAAAATCAGTAAGAATAAAGTACTAAATACCATTGGTACTGTTTATGTGGAAATTATACGAGGCACTCCGGTCCTCTTGCAGATCTCCATGGTTTATTATGGGCTTCCACTGATGGGACTTCATATGCCGAGCATTACCTTTATGGGATTCAGCGTGGATAAGCTGATCTGTGGAATCCTGGCACTGACCATCAACAGTTCTGCTTACGTCAGTGAAATCGTACGAAGCGGAATTCAGTCCATTGATAAGGGACAAAGAGAAGCGGCATTGTCTCTGGGTCTTGAAAAAACGGATGTCATGAGATTTATCATCATGCCTCAGGCAATCAAAAATATACTTCCTGCTCTTGGAAATGAATTTGTAAACTTAATTAAAACCTCATCCCAGGTCTCCATTATCGGGCTTGCCGATCTGATGTATACGGCAAATGTTATCCGGGGAAACAGCTTCCGTCCCTTTGCCCCTCTGGTGATCGTAGCCGTGTTATATCTGGTACTGACATTCTCCACTTCAACCATAGTGAGAAATGTAGAAAAAAGGTTTAACCGAAGTTCCGCCAATTAGAAGACGGAACTTTATAAAAACATAAAATACAAGGAGGAAATGAATTATGAAAAGAAGAATTGCAGCAGCCTTATTAGCATGTGTGACCCTTATGGTGTCTTTGGCAGGGTGCTCCGGAAGTAAGACAGAGGCTACCAGTGCAGCCCCTGAAACAACAAAAGAGGCGGCCGCCACTACGGCGGGAGAAACAACAGCCTTATCCCCCTCAGCCCTGGAAGGAGTGGATTTAAACAATCTCGGTCCGGTTCTGAAGCAGATCAATGACAGAGGGACCCTGATCGTAGGAAATGACTCCAGCTACCCGCCTTTTGGTTTTAAGGATCCTCAGACCAATGAAGCCATTGGTGTGGAGAAGGAGATGGCAACAGCTATTGCAGCAAAGCTCTCTGAAGTTCTTGGAAAGGAAATCAAGCTGCAGTTTGAAAGTATGGATTTCAGTGCGGTACTTTCCTCTTTAGCATCTGGAACCATTGATCTGGTATGTTCCGCCTGTACGGTTACCGAAGAACGAAAACAGATTATGGATTTTTCCGATACCTATTTAAATACCAAGGATTGTCTGCTGGTTTTAGATGAGAAGAAGGATGGGTATACATCACTTGCAGATTTTAAAGACAAATCTCTGGCTGCCAATACCGGTTCTTCCCAGGAAAAGAGAGCCAATGATCTAAGCACTAACGTAGTATCCCTTCCAACGACCTCCGATGCCATTTTACAGTTAAAGGCAGGTAAGGTAGAGGCCATTGTCATTGATAATATCGTGGCTAAACGTTATATATTTAACGATCCTTCTCTCCATGCATTTGAGATTTCTGACGAAGAGCTTGCACCGGTGGACAAGGCAGTTGCCATGCAAAAAGAGAACGAAGATTTAAAAGCAATTGTAAATGCAGCCGTTGCCGAACAAAAGGAAGCCGGCAATATCAATAAGTGGATTGATGAATATACAGAAATTGCAGCAGAGATGCAGGTGGGCAACTAACGGTTGAACACGTTGTGCATATCCCTATATCAGCATATCATTCCCAAAGAGTGGCATGCTGATATGCTTTTTATAGAAGAAAATGACATTGATAAGCTTCCTGCTTCTATGAAAGGCATTGAAATCTTTATCGGACAGCCCTATTTTGTGAAGAAGAATTTGCTGGATAAGCTGCCTGATTTAAAATGGGTCCAGATCACGGGGGCCGGATATGACCGTGTGGATGTGGAATGTTTGAAAGAAAGAAAAATTGTGCTTACCAATACCAGAGATGTGATGAGCATTTCTATCGCAGAAGATGTATTTAGTAAGATGCTGTTCTTCACAAGAAGAATGAGAGAATTTGAATCGGCCAGAAAGGATCGGATCTGGGAATCCTTTGGCAGTAATCAGTGGATGAGTACCATTTATTTTGATCTTTATGGGAAGACTCTCGGAATTGTGGGAGATGGATCCATTGCCGGAGAGATTGCCATCCGGGCAAAAGCTTTTGGTATGATTGTGATTGCCTATGGAAGAACGGATAAAAAGAATCCGGATTTCCATGAATTTGTCTCCGGGAAGGAAGGACTGACAAAGCTGGCGAAAAACAGTGATGTTATCGTCATCGCAATTCCTCATACTCCCCAGACGGACAGGCTCATTGACCGTGAATTTTTCCAGTCGGTGAAAAGTGGCTGCATTTTTATCAATGTGGCACGAGGTGGCATTATTGAGGAAAAGTCTCTGATTCAGGCCATCAAGGAGAAAAATCTGTACGCAGCGCTTGATGTGTTTGAAAAGGAACCTCTTTTAAAGGAATCCGAACTGTGGGATTTAAACAATGTTTATATCACCTCCCACAAAAGTGGGGCTGGGGACAGTTGGGTGGTATTTCTAAAAGAACTTATAGCAGGCAATTTATCTTCCTATCAGGCGGGCCTGCCATTAAAGAATCAGATTCCACTATAACAGGGAGAAAGAAGGTGTGCTGTGAAAATACTGATTATCAATCCAAACAGCGATGAAGAGACCAATGAAACCATACGAAAGAAAGCAGAAGCCTTTGTGAAAGGTGCTTATGAGGTAGAGGTAAAGAGTCTGACTAAGACGCCTAAACTGGTTTCTTCTTATGAAGATATTGTACTGGGGGCCGGTGAGATGATTGATCTAGTACGGGAAGGAGAGGCATACGATGCATTTATTGTTGCCTGTCATTCGGACCCGAACTTAGACTTATTAAAGGAAATCACTTCTAAGCCGGTGGTAGGAATCGCAGAAGCATCGATGAAACTTGCTTCCATGGCGGGGAATTCATTTGCAGTCATTTCCCCATCTGTAAGGTCCATATCAAAAAAGATGGCTCTGGCCCGGAAATATCATTGTGAAAATTTATTTAAGACCACCAGGGTATCTGCCTCCAATGAGACAGAGGATATTTACCAGGCGGCAAAAGCAGCAGTGGAAGAAGCACATGTGGACTGCATCGTGCTGGGATGTGCCAATTATGCCAATGCAGATAAATACTGTGAAGAAAAGCTTCATGTGCCGGTATTTGACGGCGTAGCCTGTGCCCTGTTGATGGCCCATGGCCTGGTCATGTATCAGCAGTATAAAACGTGTAAATAAGGAGGAAATCATATGTTAGATTTAATATTAAAAAATGGTAACGTCTATGTAGAAGGAAGTTTTAAGGAAACAGTTGTAGGCGTAAAAGATGGAAAAATCGTTGTCATCTCTGATGAGGCCTGGATGCCGGAGGCGGGAAAGGTAATTGATTTAAAAGGACAGTATGTGATCCCGGGGACAATTGATACCCATGTTCATTTCAGAGATCCGGGAAGATCGGAGCGGGAGACTTTCTATACCGGTTCTCTGGCTGCCGCCGCTGGTGGAGTGACTACGGTAATGGAACACCCCATCTCCATGCCGCCTCAGTATAACAAGGAGATTTTAGATAACCGGATTCAAGTGGCAGACTGCCAGTGTATTGTGGATTATTGCTTTTACGGGGCAGCAGGAGCAGAGTTCCCGGAAGAGATCACGAAGCTTGCAAAAGAAGGAATCGTGGCGTATAAAACCTTTCTTCATGCAGCTCCCGAAGGAAGAGACAAAGAGTTCGTCGGACTTACCATGGCAAATGATGCGGAGCTTTTAACCGGTCTTTCAGAAGTGGCAAAAACCGGACTTATCTGTGCGACCCATGCGGAAAATAACGATATGATCGCGTCCAATATAAAGAGGCTGCGGAAAGAAGGCAAAGTCAGCGGCCGGGATCATGCCTTAAGCAGACCGCCCATCAGTGAGATCGAAAGCGTGGAGAAGTTAATCCGCATCGCAAGAGAAACCGGAGCAAAGATTGAGTTTGCCCATATTTCCACCCCAGAGGCAATGGAACTGATCAAGAAAGCCAAATACGATGGCCAGGAAGTTTATTTGGAGACATGTCCTCATTATCTGTTCCTTGATGAAGATGATTTAGAAAAATACGGTACCTTTGCAAAATGCAATCCTCCTTTAAGAAAAAAGGAGCTGGTGGAAGGCTTATGGAAATACATTCAGGATGGAAGTGTTGACTTCATCGGAAGCGACCACAGTCCATTTTTGTTATCGGAAAAGGAAACGGGATATGAGGATATCTTTAAAGCTCCTGCTGGTTTCCCAGGAATTGATTTACGTCTTCCTCTTATGCTTGATGCAGCAGCAGAAGGAAAGGTAACCATGGAACGGGTGGTAGAGCTTCTTGTAACCAATCCGGCAAAGATCTTTAAGCTGTTTCCGCAAAAAGGAACCATTCGGGTAGGATCGGATGCTGATTTTGTAGTATTTAACATGGATGAAAAAACAGTGGTGGACAAAAACAAGTGTTATTCCAAAGCAAAAGATATCGCAATCCCATATGACGGAAGAGAATTAAAATGCAAATTATCTTATACCATAGTACGCGGACGTGTATTGATGGAAAACGGAATTGTAGATGAAAGCGCCAAGGCATACGGCCAGTTGATAAAACCCGCACAAGCGTAAAAACGGAACGGATAAAAAGGAGTTATGGAATGGAATATAAAATTTCAAGGAAGCTGAGTCTGCTTCCTCCTTCCGGAATCAGAAAGATCAATGAAAAAGCCTTAAAACTGGAACGGGAAGGAAAGAATATCATACATCTGGAAATAGGCAGGCCGGATTTTGACACGCCTGAATACATAAAAAAAGCCTGTATCAAAAGCATTGAAGAGGGAAATGTTTTTTACACCTCCAATTTCGGTACCATGGAGCTTCGAAGAGCCATTGGAGAAAAACTTGAGACACAGAACCATATCAAATATGATCCGGAAGACGAGATTCTGGTATCCGTAGGGTTATCGGAAGCGGTCTATGATGTGCTGTCTGTTCTTTTGGAGGAAGGAGATGAAATTCTGGTTCCTGACCCGGTATGGATGAATTATTTAAATCTCCCCAAAATCCTGGGGGCTGTGCCAGTGACCTATCAGCTTCTGGAAGAAAACAATTATCAGCTTGATATGGAAGAAATCGAAAAGAAGATCACAAATAAAACAAAGGCAATGGTCATTGTCTCACCCAATAACCCCACCGGCGGCGTTCTTCAAAAAGAAACGCTGGAGCAGCTGGCGAAACTGGCTATAAAACATGATATTATGATGATATCCGATGAGGTTTATGAGAGGATCATTTTTGATGAGGAGGAGCATATAAGCATTGCATCTCTTGCGGGAATGAAGGAAAGAACCGTTACGTTAAACGGATTTTCCAAAGCTTATTCCATGACTGGTTGGAGGCTTGGGTATGTAGCAGCGCCAGCGCCAGTAATCGCAGCCGTTAATAAGATGCACCAGCATTTAACCACCTGTGCCTCATCCTTTGTCCAGGCAGCAGGAGTTGCCGCCTTACGGGAAGAGCAGGATGAGATTTTGATTCAGGTAGCAGAATACAAAAGACGGCGGGATTACCTGGTTACAGAACTCAATCAGATTCCGGGTTTTCACTGCTCCACGCCCAAAGGATCGTTTTATGTGTATGTCAATGTCAAGGCATTCGCCATGCCCTGCGCAGACCTTTGTGAGTACTTTTTAATGGAAGGCAACGTAGCTATGGTGCCTGGAAGCGTTTTTGGAGAAAATGGGGAAGGGTATTTGAGACTATCCTTTGCCAACAGCTATGAGAACATCGTAGAGGCAGTAGAGCGTCTGAAAAAGTGCGTGGCAGAATTACAAAAGGCAGGTAAAGTGAAATGAGTTATCAGGTATTATTGCTGAAAAAGCTTGCAGATACAGGAATCCGCCATTTAATGGAACATGGCTGTGACGTACTGATCAGCAGCGGGAAAACAGAAGAAGATTTTATCCGGGATATGAAAAACTGTGACGGTCTGTTTGTGAGGAATGAAAAAATAACCGGACACATGATGGATATGGCACCCAAACTGAAGGTTATTGCAAAACATGGGATCGGCTATGACAACATTGACATTGAAGCAGCCACCAAACGGAATATTCAGGTGGTTTATGCTCCCATGGGAAATGTAAATTCCGTAGCAGAGCATGCAATGATGCTGATTCTCGCCAGTGCCAAACGGTACGGAGTGGTGAACCAGGAAATGAAGCGGGGCAACTATGAGATTCGTTATACCCTTCCTGACGGTTATGAGGTGAAAAATAAAACCCTGGGACTGATCGGCTGCGGGAATATTGCAAAGGCTTTGGCGAGGAAGGCATACTTTGGCATGGATATGCGTGTGATCGGATATGATCCCTATCAAAAACCGGGATTTAATGAAGCCGGGATTGAGATTTTAGAAAGCCGGGAAGAGGTGATCCGCCGTTCCGATTTCATCAGCATTCATCTGCCCTCCACCAATGAGACAAAGCATAGCTTCGGCATGGCAGAATTTAAGCTGATGAAGCCCACCGCTTATTTGATCAACACATCAAGAGGCGATATAATATTAGAAGAAGAATTGATGGAAGCTCTTAAAAAGAAGATTATCAAAGGGGCTGGGCTTGATGTATACAATACAGAGCCGGTAAGCATGGAAAATCCACTGCTCTCCATGCCCAACGTGATTGCAACACCCCACTCGGCAGGAATGACCGTGGAAGCTTCCGATGCCTTAAGCCTTACGGGAGCACAGGGGATAGTGGAAGCATTATATGGGAAAAAGATCACGTGGCCAGTTAACCGAATATTGGTTGACAAGGCTTAAGTTATTCAATACAATGAGTATGAAAAAATCAGACAGAGAAGGTGATGATTGTGTCACATTTGCAAACAGTGTCCAATGCGTTAGACATATTGACTGCACTTGGGAAAAGTGATGATTATTTATCCGTAGAAAAGATTGCAGAATACTTAAATGTTCCGGAAAGCACCACCTACCGTCTTTTGCAGACCCTTGAGGCCAAAGGATTCGTGGAACGGCATTCCAGGAATAACATCGGCTTAGGCTCCAGTCTTTTAAGCCTGTCCAGAAATATACACGACAAGCTGGACAAGGAGCTGGCCTTAATCGCCAATCCATGGCTTGAAAAGATCACAGAGGAAAGCCGGGAAACTTCGATTCTGTCCATAAGGACGGACATCTACAGCAAATGCATCAAAAGTGTATCGTCCCAATATATCATCCGGTTTGTAGCAGAAAAAGACAGATTGTTAAAGCTTAGTGTGGGGGCATCGAGCAAAGCCATATTGGCTTTTGAAAATGAGCGTGTCATCAAATCCGTTCTGGACACCCTGTCCACGGATGAGGAAAAGGAAGCGCTGTTAAAGGAGTTACAGGATATCCGGGAAAAACGGTATGCGATCTCCTCCAGCGAATACGATTTAGGAGCCGTAGGCTTTGGCGTTCCTGTATTTAATTCCTTGGGTCAGATATATGCAAGTCTGGCGATTGTAGGCCCTGATACACGGTTAAAGATCGAAGACCGCGACCGGTTTGTAGAACTGCTCCAAACGGCAAGCCAGGATATAACAAGTAAATTGAGATAGGAAACAGAAGGGCGGAGCTTTAAAACCCTACACTATGACACCAGACTTTTTTCCAATGGTATCATGGGAGAAGAAAGGGGCGCCATAGAATGAATCTCTATAAAACATCGGAAATTGCTGAAATGACCGGAATTCATCCAAACACGGTAAGACTTTACGAAGAACTGGGATTGATTCCAAAGCCCGAACGTAAGGGGAATGGTTACCGGGTTTTTACGGATTTCCACTTAGAACAGATCCGGTTTGCCAGAACCGCTCTAAAGGTGGAAGTTCTCCAAAATGGATTGAGAAAGAAAGCCATTCATATCATCAAAACCTCCGCTACCGGGGATTTTGTAAAAGCCATTGACTTAACGAAGGATTATTTAGAGCAGATCCAAAAGGAACAAACAAACGCAGAGGAAGCCATCGCCATCACTGAATCGCTATTATCCGGACGGAACGAGGAAAACGGCGATCAGGAATTAACCAGAAAGGAAACAGCAAAGTATCTGCAAATTTCCATGGATGCGCTGAGAAACTGGGAGATGAACGGCCTGTTATCTGTAAAACGAAAGAAGAACGGGTACCGTATCTATACGGGAGAGGACCTCTGCCGGTTAAAGATCATCCGTTCCCTGCGCTGTGCCAATTATTCTCTTGCAGCGATTTTGAGAATGATAAATATGGTATCAAATAATCCGGATGCGGATATCCGGACAGCCATTGATACACCCGCAGCGGACGATGACATTATTTCGGTATGTGACAAACTCCTTACCTCCCTGCGTTTGGCGGAGCACAATGCAAGGACAATGCTCCTTGATCTTGAAAGAATGAAAAAACAATTTTCTTAAAACCCTACACTTTGACACCAGACTTTGTTCTGGTGTTATTCTTTTTTACGAAAGAATAAAAGGAGGGATATCATTGTATGGAAACCACCATAAAAGTAGAGAACCTATGTATGAGTTATGCTCATGTAAAAGCGGTGGACCATTTGGACTTTTCCATTGGCCGGGGAGAGGTATTCGGTTTATTGGGAGCAAATGGAGCAGGAAAAAGTACCACCATGGAATGCATGTTAGGAATCAAAAAACAGGATATCGGAACTGTATCTATTTTAGGTATGAATCCGCAAAAGGACCGGAAAATACTCTTTGAAAGAGTTGGGGTTCAATTTCAGGAGACCAGCTACCAGGATAAAATCCGGGTGTCAGAACTATGTGAGGTCACTGCCTCACTGTATAAGGTCTCCCAGGATTACCGGATTCTGCTGAAAAATTTTGGTTTATCAGACAAGGGAAAAAGTCAGGTAAGCGAACTTTCCGGCGGACAAAGGCAGCGGTTATTTATTGTGCTCGCCCTGATTCCGGATCCTGAAGTTGTGTTCTTAGATGAACTCACCACCGGATTGGATACAAAGGCCCGCCGTGATGTGTGGAAAATCCTTTCCGAGTTAAAATCAAAAGGACTTACCATCGTATTGACCTCCCATTTTATGGATGAAGTGGAGGCACTTTGTGACAGGATCATGATTTTAAAAGAAGGCAAGAGCATATTTTGCGGAACCACAAAGGAGGCGGTTTTAGCAAGTCCCTTTGAAACATTTGAAGATGCGTATCTTTGGTATACGAAGGAGGAAGATGATGAGAGCATTGAAAACGTTATTTAAAATTGAAAGCCGGCTGTCTCTCCGGGGAATGGATATGTTTATTTTTGCTATTTGCATGCCTGTGGTGGCAATCGTCATACTGGGAGCCATCTTTGGAAACAAGCCTGCGTTTGAAGGGGCGGACTATACTTTTCTACAACAGTCCTTTGGAGCTGTTTCTACCATTGCCATCTGTGCAGGAGGGGTCATGGGACTTCCTTTGGTCATATCCGAATACAGAAGCCGAAAAATCTTAAAGCGGTTCAAGGCAACACCCACCAGTCCAGTTCTGATCCTGACGGTTCATGTTTTGATATATGCTCTTTATTCCATTGTTTCCCTGGCACTGGTATATGTCGCAGGAGCAGTCTTTTTCGGATATCGGCTGGGAGGTTCCTGGTCTGGATTTCTGGGAGCATATTTCCTGGTTATGTTGTCCATGTTCAGCATCGGAGTTTTGGTGGGAGGTCTTGCTCCTGATACAAAGATTGCAGGCGCCGCAGCCAGCCTGCTGTATTTTCCCATGCTGATTTTTTCAGGAGCGACTCTGCCCTATGAAGTCATGCCGCCCGTCCTTCAGAGAATCGCAGACGTATTACCCCTGACTCAGGGAATAAAACTTTTAAAGGCAGCGTCTCTTGGCCTGCCGATGGACAGCGTTTTCCTTCCTGTCCTTGTTATGATTGTAATCTCCGTCCTATGTACCGGAATTTCCCTTCGCTATTTTAAATGGGAGTAATGGTTCCGATATCCATTTGATTGTGACTTGCATTTGTCCCTGTAAAAATGATAATATAATAAGGTATGCATGGACGAGGTCCGAAATCAAAGAAAGGGAATGGTTATGACAACAGGCAGAATGAATCAGCTGGTGATAATGGTGAACTTATGCAGCAGCGTGGTGGAAGGTATCGAGAACCTTATGTCCAATCGGGGAAATGAACGGCTGAAGGAAGATGCTGTCTCAGGGCTTATGTCACTGGTGGCTAATCTAAAAGAATTGCAGGCGGACAAATCCGTGATCCATGAGACGAGGTGGATGGCAGAAGTTATAAAGAACTGGCTGTTTGTCTATGACCGGGAATTTAAGGATAGGCTGTACCGGTGGTACTTCTCCACATTAAAGGAGATCCGTAACTTAATGACAGAAGAGCTGGAAACATGTCCTGTCTGCGGGGGAAAAGGGGCCCCCCATTACGGAGCCATGGTCTATATGGAAGGCGAAACGGAAGAAGAGAGTGTGCTGAAGCCGGTCCGTGTCTATATCAAATGTAAGGAGTGCGGAAATTACTATCTTGCAAAGGAAGAGGGCGGATTCTTTAAAGATAAAAAGGGTCACCGTCGGACGAAAGCAGGCTGCGAAAGGCTTTTAGCCGATATCGGGAATTTTGTTTCAGAAGGAGACATGCTGTTTATAGGCGAGGAAAGAAGTCAATTATATAAAGAAGCAGAAAAGGCGGGATACTCCTTAAAAACCATATCCTTAGAAGAATCTGAAGAGCGGAAGGAAAAGGAACAATATCCTATCGTGATTCTTGAAGAACTTCCCAAGACCAGAGACATAAAAGCGGTACTGATCCGTGCAGCAGAATATCTGGCAGAGGATGGAATATTGTGGTTTGACGGTCTGGATCTGGATAAGTCCCTTAACAATCTGGAGAAAAAGGGAACCTCCATCTGGAATCGGGAGACACAGGAGGTCTGTTTTACAGAGGACGGTATGAGCCTGCTGGCACAGTCATGCGGGCTTTCCATAAAATCATACCGCCGTGTGGGGACAGTTAACGGACGTATTGAAGTCATTGCCAAAAAATTAGTCTGAAAGAAGGAATGAAATATGGGGCATCTGACAACCCGGGATGCTTACTTAAATTTAAGTGACCGCATCAACTGGTTTACACAAGGCGCGCCTACGTCAGAGACGCTTTATAAAATTCTTCAGGTTTTGTATTCGGAAAAAGAGGCCAAATGGGTGGCACTTCTTCCGGTACGTCCATTTACGGCAAAAAAAGCCGCTAAGATCTGGGGAACTACGGAATACCGAGCAGAAAGGCTGTTGGAGCATTTATGCGAAAAAGCCCTTTTGGTGGATTCCTGGCACAATGGAGTGCGTAAATTCGTTATGCCGCCGCCCATGGCAGGATTTATTGAATTTGCGCTGATGAGAACCAGAGGAGACATTGACCAGAAATACTTAGGCGAGCTGTACTATCAATACATGAATTTGGAAGAGGACTTTATCAAAGATTTGTTCTTTGCCACAGAGACCAAACTGGGACGGGTCTACGTTCAGGAACCAGTCCTGACCAACGATAAGACCAACCACATCCTGGATTATGAAAGGGCCACACATATTGTAGAAGAAGCAGAATATATTGGACTTGGTTTATGCTACTGCCGTCATAAGATGTCTCATGCCGGACACCCCTGTGAGATCGATGCTCCCTGGGATGTTTGCCTGACTTTTGACAATGTAGCACGTTCTCTTGCTACCCATGGGGATTATACCAAGTTGATTTCCAAGGCAGAGGCTTTAGATGCACTGGAACGCTCTTATGCCAGCAATCTGGTTCAGATTGGAGAAAATGTCCGGGAACACCCGGCCTTTATCTGCAACTGCTGCGGATGCTGCTGTGAGGCATTGCAGGCGGCAAGGAAGTTCAGCCCGATGCAGCCTGTTGCCACCACCAATTATCTTCCTCATATTTCGGAAGAAACCTGTGTGGGCTGTGGAAAATGTGCTAAGGTCTGTCCTATCCTTGCCATATCCATGGAAGAGGGAACCGACGGGAAGAAAAAGGCAGTTGTCGATGAAGAGATCTGCTTAGGCTGCGGTGTCTGTGCAAGAAACTGCGGGGTAAAAGCCATTGAACTGAAACGGAGACCCAAACAGATCATCACACCAGTCAACAGCACCCACCGGTTTGTGCTTCAGGCCATTGAAAAAGGGACACTACAGAATCTGGTTTTTGACAACCAGGCATTTGCAAACCACCGGGCAATGGCAGCCTTGTTTGCCGCTATTTTAAAGCTTCCTCCTGTGAAGCAGGCACTGGCGAGCAAACAGTTAAAATCCATCTATTTAGACCGGCTTCTGTCTCATTATAATAAGAAGCCGTCAGACAAGGAAGCAACAAAACCGACGACGAGTTAAGCGTCAGAAGGAAAAGGAAGCGGAAAAGTGTTTGATAAATTAACGGAAAATGATATTAAAAAGATGAAGGAAGAGATCGACCATCGTAAGCTGGTGGTACGGAAGGAAGCCTTAGAAGCTGTAAAAGAGGCGAGAGCCCATGGAGATTTGAGTGAAAACTTTGAATACCACGCGGCGAAAAAGGACAAGAACCAGAACGAAAGCCGGATCCGGTATTTAGAGCGGATGATAAAGACGGCTCAGGTCATATCCGACGAATCCGGTGAAGACGAGGTCGGGCTTTATAATACGGTAGATTTGTACTTTGAGGACGATGACGAAGTGGAGACCTACAAATTAGTTACTACGGTCCGTGGAAATTCCATAAGAGGTCTGATAAGCTCAGAATCTCCGCTGGGAAGTGCCATTATGGGGCATAAGGTAGGGGACCGGGTATATGTAAAGATCGATGAAAAGACCGGATATTATGTGGTGGTAAAACACCTGGAAAATACAAAAGATGATGGCAGTGATCAGTTAAGAAGTTATTAACCGCTGCCTTGTCTGCATGTTGCTTGCGAAGGAGAAAACCAATGATTAAGAATATTGTATTTGATATGGGAAGAGTGCTCGTTGATTATGAGGGAGATAAAGTCTGCCGTCTTTTTATTGAAGATGAGGCAGAGCGGAAGGCAGTAACAGCAACTGTCTTTGACTCCCAGGAGTGGCTGTTCTTAGACATGGGACTGTTGACGGAAGAAGAGGCATTAAAGAGAATGCAGGCCCGTCTGGAAACAGACCATGCAAAGGAGATGGCAGCTCTTTGCTTTAACCATTGGCATGAATTTAACATGCATCCCAATGAAGCCATGGGAGAACTGGTAAGAGAACTTAAAGACCAGGGATATGGGATTTATTTGTGCTCCAATGCCTCTGTGCGTCTTCTTACCTGTTATCAGATGATTCCCGGAATCGATTATTTTGATGGAATCTTATTTTCTGCAGAGGTGAAATGTATAAAACCTCAGAAGGAAATGTATCTCCATCTCTTTGAACGGTTTAACTTAAAACCAGAGGAATGCTTCTTCATTGATGATCTGCCTATGAACATCGAAGGCGGAAAGGCATGTGGCATGGACGGATACTGCTTTGCAGACGGAAATGTGGAACGATTAAAAGATTTTCTGTCCCATTTAAATGAGGGATAGTCATTTACATACTAGATTGGAGAAATACTGATTATGTACCGGATTCAGATAAACGATATGGACTTGGAACAGATTGCCCAGTCCGGCCAGTGTTTCCGCATCGGGAAAAGGCAGGAGCATAGGGACATCTTTACCATAGCGGCGGATGAAAACTATGTAGAGGCAGTAAGGGAAGATGACAGCTTTCTTTTTTCCTGCAGCGAAACTGATTTTCACCGGATCTGGGCCGGATACTTTGATTTACAGACCGATTATGGTGGCTTTAAAAACCATGTGGCCTCTGATGATACCTACTTAAGGGAGGCCATGAAATGGGGCTGGGGAGTCCGAATCTTAAAACAGGATTTATGGGAAATGATTGTGACCTTTTTGATTTCCCAGAACAACAACATTACCCGGATCAGAGGCAGTGTAGAAAAACTCTGTTCCCTGTTGGGAGAGAAAAGGTCTGGTGTGGGCTTTGCCTTTTTACCTGATGGAAGCCTGATAGAGACAGAACAGCTCTATGAGACCTTCCCCAGGCCGGAGGCCATAAAAGATGCAGGCCTTTTGGGGCTATCTTCCTTAGGACTGGGATACAGGGATAAATATATCCTCTCAATGGGAGAATTCTGCAGCGGGCAGGAAGGAAAGGCATGGCTTCAGAAGCTGAAGGAAGTGGAATACAAAGCCGCCCATGAAATGCTGATAAATCAGTATGGCATTGGAAAAAAGGTGGCGGACTGTATCTGTCTGTTCGGCCTTCATCATGTGGGAGCTTTTCCCGTGGATACCCATGTAAAGCAGATTCTGGAGTGTCATTACCCCCAGGGCTTTCCTTTGGAACGGTATCAGGGATACGCAGGAATCCTTCAGCAGTATATGTTTTATTACAAAGTGAATTATGTAAAGTCAAAGGAATCACTTCCTTCGGTATAAATGCCCGGGCAGTTAATGCCAGGAGTACAAGCCTAAAGAAAAAGCCTGAAGAAAAAGCCTAAAATAAAAGCTAGGGGTACAAGCCTGGAATAAAAGCTGGAAGCATGGTTTTTTTTGAGTGTCCCCCAATTTATATTATACAGATAAAGGGTAAGGAACAAATTTTTTGTCCTTACCCTTCGCTGATAGTTTCTGCTTTCAAACCTGTAACAGACTTTCATCGTCAAATTATACTAATGCAAGGCAAAACTCAGAAATTGAAACCATCTTTCCTATACGGATCTCTATGATATCTCAGCAATTATGCGGCAAGGAAGTCCGGTAAATCCGACCATATTGACCGGGAATGTATATGTCGTGAAATGATTTCTTTTTGACTCTTCTAATAATAAGTCTAAATGGTTCAGATTTTCAATCACAAATATTCCGTGATTCGCACAGTGCTGATCAATTCTTGGATGGTCAGCAGGTTTTTTCGCTCCGGCCATATCGACTCCGATAAAATTCACTTTTTTTGCAATCAGAGCATCCACTAATTCATCAGAAAGTTCTATGTAAGTTGAAAAATATTCTTTCGTGCCATATCCATATTTCTTTAGAATCCCAGTGTAAAACATTATAAAATCATGAGGTTGTACTGAGCTTAGATCAATATCTTCAGGCATAACTTTCTCGGAATTAAGGCTGCTGATATCGAATATCCGTCCTTTCGTGATAGCATTTTCTATTGAAAACTCTTTGTCCATAACGTCAAAGTGGGTTCCAATATGTCCTGCTTTATCGAGGTTTTGTTCAATTGCTTTTGTGCTGAGACCAATCAGTTCCAGAGTCTCTTTGTCTACTTTAACGCTTAAATCAATTTTCATTTTTAATCCTCCAATGCGATTTATATTTTCCTGGGAAACTATTTGCATAATATCACACCCATTTATATTTGTCAAATATGAATAATAGCGTTTATATTCTCGCTTATTCGTGTTATAATAGTATTATTTCCAGGAAAACAATTTGGAGGACTGAGATCATTGGGATATGAACATAGTAAAGTAGATGTAGATATAATAGCAAATAAAGTAATGAAGATTTTTGATTATTTAAATGAGTATACGGAAGATCATGAAAAGACTTTTAATGATTTAATCGGCGAACCAGAATATGCTTTGTTCCTGACCCAGGACATGACTATTTCAGAAATTCACGCCATTGATGTGATCGGGAAAAATCAATTGCCTAACGCAACATTTATAGCGAACGAATTAAAAATGACAAAAGGCGCTATATCTAAAGTAACTTCAAAATTATTGAAAAAGGCATTGATAAAAGCAGACCATTTAAACGGGAACAATAAAATGATTTATTATTCGCTGACACCAAAAGGAAAAGCATTATATGAGATTCATGCAAAACTTCATATGATAGAATACGATAGATTTGTTACGATTTTGTCCGAGTATACAAAAGATGAAGTATATGTCATCAATAGCTTCCTTGAAGACTTACTAAATAAGTTGTAAATAAGGGGATCTCCAATCGATTCTCTTACCGTTTAGTCTGATCGAAGAATTAAAAAGTAAAAGAAAAAGCATAGTTGTCTGGCTTTATACCAAACAACTATGCTTTTTCGTAATCCTTTTTTGCAGGACAGATAACGCGGTCTGTTCTTTTTTATGTGTTAAAAGAGTAAGATGGTCTAATATGTTGCCTTGACAAACTTAATTTTTGTATGCTATACTAACAAAACTAAGTTAGTTTAAACTAACACAAGAACCAGAGTCCCAGAAAGGAGGTTTTATATCATGTACCAGATACAAAATAGTCCCAGCCGCTATTATCAGGTGATGAAGAATTATCAGGAGGCCCAACTGCTTTTTGGAGCAATTCGTTTAAATATTTTTTCTTACCTTGACACACCGGTGACTGCAGAGGAAGTTTCCAAAGAATTACACTGTGAGGCACGCCAGGCAGAAGTGCTGCTGCTTGCTTTGGTTTCCTGTGGACTAATTGGCAGACAGGGAGATCATTATGCAAATATGCCGGAGACAAAGGAATTTTTATCCCGCAGCAGCCAGGTCTTTTTGGGAGAATCTTTGCTGTTTCGGGCAGAGATGACATCTCTTGACGGGCTGGAACAAAGACTTCTTTCCTCACAGCCGATGCCCGGCAATTCCTATGATTTTTCTCAATTGGCACAGGTGACCGTCCCGGAGATTTATGCGGGACGCGTGCAGGCATTTATGAAAGGAATGTCAGAGCTGTATCCAGATTCTAACCGTCCTCTGCGTATTCTGGATTTAGGCGGCGGAACAGGAATTTATGCAATCGAATTTGCCCGGCAGTTTAAAAACAGCAAGGCAACCGTTTTTGAAACGGCCCAAGTAGGGGAGATCACAAAGGAAATCATTAAGCAGCATCATGCCCAGGAACAGGTGGATGTCCTAACCGGCAATTTTAATACAGACAGTTTGGAAGGCCCCTATGATTTGATTATTGCATCCGGCATTCTGAATTTTGTAGATGGGGATTTGTCATGCTTTCTTAAGAAGCTGTCCTCCTCCCTGCAAAGCGGAGGCCATCTGCTGGTGATCGGACAATTTGCAGATCACAAATATAGTGCACCGCCCAATATGCTTGGCTGGCTTTCCGGTTTTCTAGATGGTGTTCCCCTTCCTCCTGATGCCAAAGAAATTGAAGAAGCCATGAAACAGGCAGGATTTCATGCCGCAGACAGTTTAAATGATGCGGTTTATCAGGGGCAGCTTTATCAGAAAGATTGCAGTACTTCTTTGGTATCTTCCGGAGATGTGTTAAGCTCGTTTATGGAGTTGACAGAGCAGATCACAAACAGCAGGACCAATATCCTGGAGTTTGGTGGCGAAGATATGACCTTTTACCGGGGAGAAATCCATATGATCAAAACTATTGGGGATTGCCCGGGAATTTACAGTGCAGAACTAGCCAGAAAGTTTGGAATCACCCGGCCTGTGGTACACAAAACCATTCAAAAACTGGCGGAACGAGGGCTGGTTACAAAGAGTGAAGATGAAGAAGATAAAAAACGTTACCGGCTCTATCTGACGGAAAAAGGAATGACAGCCTATTCCTTTCATGCCAATTACCATGAAGAAAACGATAAGCAACTCATTGGTTTTCTAAAGGATATGCCAGGGGAACAATTAACAGCGGTAAAAGGTTTTCTGGACCATGCCATCGGGCTGATTCAAAATCATGCATGATTGAGTTTCTTCCATATAATGCCTGGGCGGCTATCGCTGCCCGGGTTTTCTTTTGCAGATATTGTCGAAATATTTCATACTTTTATCACACAATCAACAAAATTATATCACACATTTTTCACAATTCCCTTCTAATCTAGATGAGAACGCAAACATGCGAAAAGAACAGGAGGAGAGAGAGTTGATTGAAGTCAAAAACCTGGTAAAAGATTACGGCGGCCATCTGGCAGTAGACCATTTAAGCTTTACCATTGAAGACGGTCAGATCTATGGCTTTTTGGGACCAAACGGTGCCGGCAAATCAACCACAATGAACATTATGACCGGTTACATCGGTGCGACGGAGGGCGACGTACTGATCAATGGCCATAATATACTGGAAGAGCCGGAGGAAGCCAAGAAATGCATTGGCTATCTGCCCGAACTTCCCCCGTTATATGTGGATATGACAGTGAAAGAACAGCTTTTGTTTGCCGCAGAATTAAAGAAAATTTCCAAAAGGGAAAGGGAACAGGCTGTCATAGAAGTTATGGAACTTGCGAAACTCTCGGATGTAAAAGGCCGTCTGATCCGTAACCTTTCAAAAGGCTACAGGCAGCGTGTGGGGCTGGCTCAGGCAGTAATAGGTTTTCCGCCTGTTATCGTCTTAGATGAGCCAACCGTAGGTCTTGATCCCAAGCAGATCATTGAGATCCGAGACACCATCCGGGAGCTTGGCAAGAATCATACCGTGATCTTAAGTTCCCATATTTTATCTGAAGTCAGCGCTGTGTGTGACCACATTCTGATCATAGACCGGGGCAGACTGATCGCCAGTGATACGCCAGAGAACTTAGAGCGCCAGATGGCAGGGGCCTCCGGCATGGAGCTTCTGATAAAAGCCCCAAAAGAAGAGATTTTAAGTATTTTAGAGTTCATTCCTCAAGCAGCGAATGTAACCATAAAAGAAAGTGGGGAAGCGGGAATAGAGAAAGTCTCCTTTCAATTAAGCGGTACAGAAATAGAGGACAGTGAAGATATCCGGGAAACTATTTTCTTTGCCTTTGCAGATAAGAGACTTCCCATACTTTCCATGCAGTCTCAGAAAGCATCTTTGGAGGAAGTATTCCTGGAACTGACTTCGGAAGCGGAAACAGACAGAACCAAAGTGACACCGGAGATCGAGGAAGATATCCAGGAGACGGAGAAGGAAATTTCGGAAATGGAAGAAGAGATTTCGGGAGAAGACGAGGAGAACCAGGCAGATGATGTCCCTGTTTCCCAAAAAGAAGATGGAGAGGGGGAGAAAGTAGAATGAGTGCAATCTATCGGAGAGAACTCAAATCCCATTTCCAGTCCATGACAGGATACGTTTTTATTGCCTTCATGGTGCTGTTTATCGGGATCTATTTTATGGCGTATAACATGATGAGCGGGTATCCGTATTTTTCCTATACCCTTTCTGGTATGGTGACCATCATCATGATCGGCATTCCAGTACTTACGATGAGAAGCTTTGCAGATGACAGAAAGACAAAGACTGACCAGCTGCTCTTAACTGCTCCTGTGACCGTTACAAAAGTGGTTCTGGGAAAATACTTATCCATGGTAACAGTTTTTGCATTACCAGTCCTTCTTACAAGTGTCTGCCCGCTGATCATCAAGATGAACGGCACGGCTCACTTAAAGGCAGATTATGCTTCCATGTTGGCATTTTTCCTGCTTGGCTGTGTATACATTGCCATCGGAATGTTTATTTCATCCTTAACAGAGAGCCAGATCATTGCTGCCGTAGGAACCTTCGGTATCATTCTTCTGCTTCTGTTGTGGCCAAACCTTGTTGGATTTCTGCCTACCAGCGCTTCAGGATCTGCCATTGGTTTTCTGATTCTGTGGACACTTGCGGTATTCATTGTACAGCGTGTCACCAGCCATAATCTGCTTGCAGCTATTTTAGAGGCCGTGGGTCTGATTTGTATCGTAGGAATTTATTTTATAAAGAGAGGTTTATTTGACCGGGCGCTAACCAGCCTCATGGAAAAGGTGGCTCTCACCGATGTGTTCCAGAATTTTGCCAGTCATTACATCTTTGATGCAGGCGGTCTTGTGTCCTATTTAAGCATCATATTTCTGCTGATATTCTTGACCGTGCAGTCCATAGAGAAACGCAGATGGAGTTAGGAGGATGGAAATGACCAGAAAATTAAAAAAAGGCGGCTATACGGCGATTCTTTCTGTAATCGTGATCGCAGCCGTGGTGATAGTAAATATGATTATAGGCCGTCTCCCCGAAAAGGTACGGCAATGGGATATGAGCAGCAGTCAGATCTATACGCTGAGTCAGACAACAAAGGATCTTGTAAAGGGACTTGATAAAGACATCACGATTTATGTGGTGGGAGATCCGTCTGCGGTAGATAAGCGGATCACCAGCTTTGTAAAGCGTTATGAGGATATATCCTCCCATATTAAAGTGGAAACCGTTGACTCTGTTCTTCATCCGGATCAGTTAAACAAGTTAAAAGCCCAGGATGACGCCCTGTTTGTAAGCTGTGAAGCAACAAACAAAACAGAATCCATTCCGTTTACAAGTATCATTAAAATGGATGAATCATCCTATTATTATTCCGGACAGGTAAAGGAATCCCAGTTTGACGGAGAAGGCCAGCTGACCAGTGCCATTTCCCATGTAACAAATGACGTTGAGAAAAAGGTCTATGTGACCGAAGGCCACGGAGAAGCCGCTCTTGGAGCCACCGTCTCCGATATGCTGAAAAAATCCAATTTAACCGTAACCTCTCTAAATCTCCTTACGGGAGGAAGCATTCCGGAAGATTGTGAACTTCTTCTTTTAAATGCCCCGGAATCCGATCTTGCAAACGATGAGAAAAAGATGATCTCCGAGTTTTTGGACAAAGGCAAAAACGTGATGATCCTGGCTGGATATTCCGAAAAGGAACGTCCTAATTTAAATGAGTTGATGAACGAGTACGGCCTTAACCTGGAAAATGGCCTTGCTGCCGACACCAAGAATTTTTACCAGAATAATCCATACTACATCTTCCCAACCATTCCAGCAGGAAGTGACGTGACAAATGGCATCGATACCAAAAGTGCATCCCTCGTTCTGCAGTCTGCTGCCATGACCCAGTTAAACACGCTGCCAGAAGGTGTGGAAGTGACTCCTTTTATGGAAACAAGTGAAAATGGAATGCTGGTAACTGCTGATAAACAGACCCCAGGAACCTATATTCTTGGAGCCGTAGCAGAAAAGACCCTGGATTCCGGTTCTGCCCGTTTAACCGTATTAAGTACCCCTTCCCTGATCGATGAAGGATTGAACACCAGCTTTACCAATTTAACCAACTTAAGCCTTTTCATGAATGCCGTTACCACCAATTTTGATGATGTGGCAAACGTATCCATTCCAGCGAAGAGTCTTGATGTGACCTATAACACCGTAACTCGTGGCGGCTTGTGGGGAGTCTTATTCATTTTCGTGATTCCTGTCATTACCCTGGCTGTCGGACTGGTCATCTGGCTGAAGCGCAGGCGTCTGTAAGAGGAGGCGTAACCATGAAAAAGAAAAAAGGTCTTTTGTATGGAGTTTTGGCTCTGGTGGCTCTCTGTATTATTTATACAGGGATCACCCTCTATCTGGACCGTTCCGAGAAAAAAGAGAATCAGAAAAAGGAAGCAGATAAAGCCTATATGACAGACTTTACGGATGTGACGGCAGTTTCCTATGATAAGGACGGACAGGAGTTGTCCTTCACAAAAAAAGACGGAGCCTGGAAATATGACAGCGATGATCTCTTTCCGGTAAAGCAGACAAAAATGGATTCCCTTGTATCCACGGTTTCCAAGCTTGAAGCCCTTCGGAAGCTGGAGGGAGGCGATGCACTTAGCGCCTATGGACTGGATAAACCAATCCGAAAAATCGAAGTGACCACTGGAGAGGGAAAAAAATCGGTGATTTTACTTGGCAATGGCACTGAGGACGGGAATTATTATGCGTCCATCGAAGGGGAGAGTACTCCTTATCTGATCAGTTCATCCCTTTACAGTGAGACGGACGGCGGACTAAGTGACTTCATGGCCTTAGAAGAATTTCCTGCTATAGCGGGAGCAGATATTAAGGCCATTACCGTAACGGATAACGGAACCACAAGTCATTTTGAGAAAAAGAAACCAGACGATAAAGATGGAACCGTTGAATGGTATAAGGACTCTGTTGATTCCCCAGAAAATAAGCTTAAGGACAATTCCACATTAAATGTATTGGCCGATTCCCTTAGCAGTCTGAGTGTAAAGAGCTGTGCAAACTATAAGGTACAGGAAAGCGAGCTTGCTGGTTACGGTCTTGATAAGCCTGCAGCGGAGATTACCTATACCTACGAAAAGAACGGAAAAGAAGAAACCTTTAAGCTGTCAGTTGGCTCTCTAAACCAGGACTCCAGCAGCTATTATACCCGTACAGAAAACTCCTCCAACATCAATGAGATCGATAAAGCTTCTATTGATAAATGCCTGAATGTCGATAAACAGGTGTAAGCCGATATAAAAAGAGTCTGTTTGGGGAGAAAAAAGAATGATGAAAAGCAGTGCAGGAAGATACATTCCGGCACTGCTTTTTCTTCTTCCATTGCCGCACTGGTTCTGGAAGCGCGGGCAGGGATATTTCTCTGTCATAACCTTAATTTATAGTATCAATTCCAATCTTATATATTTGTTTCCAGTAAAATTATTTTATTTTAGTTGAAAAATCTCGATAAATGTTCTATTATGAGAAGAAATATATTAGCATAGTACAGTGGCATAGAGGGAGAGGACGAGATGAATTACAACATTGCAGTGATTCCTGGTGACGGAATCGGGCCTGAAATCATTCGAGAAGCCAGAAAGGTCCTTGATAAAGTGGGAAGTGTATACGATCATGAATTCCAGTATACAGAAGTCTTGATGGGCGGCGTTTCCATTGATGCTCATGGAGTTCCCTTAACAGACGAAGCTCTGGAAACAGCAAAAAATAGTGATTCCGTTCTCCTTGGCGCAGTCGGCGGAGATGTGGGAAATTCAAAGTGGTACGATGTGGCACCGAATCTCAGACCTGAAGCGGGGCTGCTATCCATCCGCAAGGGTCTTAATTTATTTGCTAACATAAGACCGGCTTACCTTTATAAAGAACTGGCAGCGGCCTGTCCCTTAAAGGAAGAGATTATCGGGGAAGGCTTTGACATGGTCATCATGAGAGAGCTGACCGGCGGATTATATTTTGGAGAACGGTCCACCAAAGAAGTGAATGGTGTTCTGACTGCCGTCGATACTCTTACCTATAATGAAAATGAGATCCGCAGGATCGCAATCAAGGCGTTTGACATTGCCATGAAGCGCAGAAAACAGGTAATCAGCGTGGATAAAGCCAATGTGCTTGACTCATCAAGACTCTGGCGAAACGTGGTGGAAGAGGTGGCAAAGGATTATCCGGAAGTCACACTGAGCCATATGCTGGTGGATAACTGTGCGATGCAGCTTGTGATGAATCCAAGACAGTTCGATGTGATTCTCACAGAGAATATGTTTGGAGATATTTTATCCGACGAGGCAAGTATGATTACCGGATCCATCGGAATGCTCTCCTCGGCCAGTATGAATGAAAGCAAATTCGGAATGTATGAACCAAGCCATGGTTCCGCGCCGGATATTGCAGGTAAAAATATAGCAAATCCCATAGCCACCATTCTTTCAGCGGCTATGATGCTCCGTTATTCCTTTGATCTTGATAAGGAGGCGGTAGCCATGGAAAATGCGGTGGAAGCGGTATTAAAGGAAGGATACCGGACCGCAGATATTTTATCGGAAGGTTGTAAAAAAGTATCCACGACTGAGATGGGAGATTTAATCGCAGAACGGATCAGAAAATAAATGCCAATCATTGCCGGAAGTGGAAAAAGACCTATAGTTTTTGACCACTCCCGGATTTCCATATAATCAGAAAGTTAATAATAAAAAAAGGAGTGTGCAGCAGATGAAGAGTGATTCAGTAAAAAAAGGAATGCAGCAGGCACCTCATCGTTCCCTGTTTCATGCACTGGGAATGACAGAGGAAGAGATGGAGAAGCCTTTAATTGGAATCGTCAGTTCCTATAATGAAATCGTACCAGGCCATATGAACCTAGATAAGATTACCGATGCCGTCAAGATGGGTGTTGCCATGGCAGGCGGTACCCCGGTTATGGTACCTGCCATTGCAGTCTGCGATGGAATTGCCATGGGTCATATCGGTATGAAGTATTCCCTGGTGACCAGAGACTTAGTTGCGGATTCGACCGAATGTCTGGCAAGAGCACACGCCTTTGACGCTCTGGTTATGATCCCCAACTGTGATAAGAATGTTCCCGGACTTTTAATGGCAGCAGCCCGTATTAATGTACCCACAGTGTTCGTCAGCGGCGGACCAATGTTAGCTGGTCGTGTGCACGGACATAAAACCAGTCTTTCCAGCATGTTTGAAGCGGTGGGCGCATATACCGCAGGCAACATGTCCGAGGAAGATGTGAAGGAATTTGAGCAGAATGCATGTCCGACCTGCGGTTCCTGTTCCGGTATGTATACCGCCAACAGCATGAACTGTCTTACCGAGGTTTTGGGTATGGGACTTCGCGGAAACGGAACCATTCCGGCGGTTTACTCCCAACGTCTGGCGCTGGCAAAGCATGCAGGAATGGCTGTTATGGATATGCTGAAATTGGATATCCGTCCCCGTGACATCATGACAAAGAAAGCATTTATGAATGCGCTGACTATGGATATGGCACTGGGATGCAGCACCAACAGTATGCTTCACCTTCCGGCCATTGCCCATGAAGCAGGAATTGATTTAAATCTGGAAATCGCCAATGAGATCAGCGCAAAGACACCGAATCTTTGCCATCTGGCTCCGGCGGGTCCTACTTATATAGAAGATTTGCATGAAGCAGGCGGTATCTATGCGGTTATGAATGAGATCAGCAAGCTTGGACTTTTAGAGCTGGACTGCATAACTGTAACAGGGAAAACTGTGGGAGAAAATATAGAGGGTTGTGTAAATAAGGACCCGGAAGTAATCCGCCCTGTGGAAAACCCTTACAGCAGCACTGGTGGAATTGCCATCTTAAAAGGCAATTTAGCTCCGGATTCAGCCGTTGTAAAGCGTTCCGCTGTAGCACCTGAGATGTTAAAGCACGAAGGCCCTGCAAGAGTCTTTGACTGCGAGGAAGATGCCATTGAAGCGATCAAAGGCGGAAAAATCGTGGCAGGAGATGTAGTCGTGATCCGTTACGAAGGACCAAAGGGTGGCCCAGGTATGAGAGAGATGTTAAATCCAACCTCAGCCATCGCCGGTATGGGACTTGGTTCTTCCGTAGCCCTGATTACCGACGGCCGTTTCAGCGGTGCATCAAGAGGTGCTTCCATCGGTCATGCCTGTCCGGAAGCAGCCGTGGGAGGTCCCATTGCTCTGGTGGAAGAGGGAGATATCATTTCCATTGACATCGACAATCATCGGTTGGACGTAAACGTATCAGAGGAAGAACTGGCAGCCAGAAAGGAAAAATGGCAGCCAAGAAAGCCAGCAGTAACGACCGGATATCTTGCCCGGTATGCAGCTATGGCAGCCCCGGCCAGCCGGGGAGCAATTCTTGAAATATAAAGAAAAAAGGAGCGGCCTATGAAGACATTGACAGGAGCGGAAATTGTAATCGAATGCTTAAAAGAGCAGCAAGTGGATACGGTTTTTGGATATCCGGGGGGCTCGATCCTGAATATATATGATGCCCTTTATAAGCATCAGGATGAGATCACCCACATCCTTACCGCCCATGAACAGGGAGCGTCCCATGCGGCAGACGGATATGCCAGAGCCACCGGCAAGGTTGGAGTCTGTATGGCCACCTCAGGACCTGGAGCTACAAATCTTGTAACCGGAATCGCTACCGCTTATATGGATTCCATCCCTATGGTAGCCATCACATGCAACGTAGCCCTGGGGTTACTTGGTCGGGACAGTTTCCAGGAGATCGATATTACAGGCGTGACCATGCCGATTACAAAGTATAATTTTATTGTAAAGGATATAACAAAGCTGGCGGATACCATCCGCAGAGCATTTGTGATCGCACAGACCGGAAGACCTGGCCCGGTACTCATTGATATTACAAAGGATGTAACGGCAGCGACCTATGACTACGAGTATCAGGAGCCAAAGGCCATTGTACGCCAGGAAGATACCATAACCGAAGAAGATTTAGAAGTAGCGTTAAACTTAATCCGCAAATCCCAGAAACCCTATATTTTTGTAGGCGGCGGAGCCGTATCTGCTGGGGCATCGGAAGAACTTTATTCCTTTGCCCATAAGATTCAGGCTCCGGTTGCAGACAGCCTTATGGGCAAAGGAGCTTATGACGGAACCGATGAACTCTACACCGGCATGGTAGGAATGCATGGAACAAAGACCTCCAATTTCGGAATCACCGAATGTGATCTTCTGATCGTAATCGGGGCCAGGTTCAGCGACAGGGTAATCGGTAAAGCGTCCAAGTTTGCCAGAAACGCCAAGATCCTTCAGTTTGACGTAGATCCGGCTGAAATCAATAAAAATATAAAGACTCATGCCAGCGTCATTGGAGATGTAAAGTCCATACTGAGGAAATTAAATACCCGTCTGGACCCCATTAACCATGAAGAATGGCTTGCTCACATCGACCGGTTAAAGGATATGTATCCTATGAGGTATGAAAAGAGCATTTTGACGGGACCTTATATCATTGAAAAAATCTATGAGATAACCGGCGGAGATGCGATCATTTGTACCGAGGTAGGTCAGCATCAGATGTGGGCAGCCCAGTTCTACCAGTATAAGTATCCCAGAAGCTTTATTACCTCCGGTGGCCTTGGAACCATGGGCTATGGACTGGGTGCTTCCATGGGAGCCAAGATGGGAGCAAAGGATAAAGTGGTCATTAACGTGGCCGGTGACGGGTGTTTCCGCATGAATTTCAATGAGATTGCGACCGCCACCCGTTATAACATCCCCATCATTCAGGTGGTTTTAAACAACCATGTACTTGGCATGGTTCGCCAGTGGCAGACCCTGTTTTATGGAAAGCGGTATTCTCATACCGAATTGAATGATCAGGTAGATTTTGTTAAGATAGCAGAAGGAATGGGAGCAAAGGCTTACCGGATTACCAGCAAAGAGGAATTTGAGCCGGTACTTAAGGAAGCAATTGCCCTGAATGTTCCTGTTGTTATAGATTGTCAGATCCATTGTGATGATAAAGTATTCCCCATGGTATCACCAGGGGCGCCTATCGAAGATGCATTTGACGCAGAAGATTTAAAGATTTAGCAAACAGCTTAAATTATGAGGAGGAAGAGATATGAGCAGAGTGTTTAACTTTTCCGCAGGACCAGCAGTTCTGCCGGAAGAAGTCCTGAGAGAAGCCGCAGAAGAGATGTTAGATTACAGAGGCTGTGGAATGTCCGTAATGGAGATGAGCCACCGATCCAAAATGTTCGAGACAATCATCGGCGAAGCAGAAGCGGATCTTAGGGAATTAATGGGAATCCCGGACAATTATAAGGTATTGTTTTTACAGGGAGGTGCATCCCAGCAGTTTGCCATGGTTCCGATGAATTTATTTAAAAATCGCGTAGGCGATTACATCATCACCGGACAATGGGCAAAAAAGGCATACCAGGAAGCTTCGCTTTATGGAAAAGCCAATGCAGTTGCATCGAGTGCCGACAAGACCTTCAGTTATATCCCGGATGTTTCCGATCTGCCGATCTCTGAGGATGCGGATTACGTATATATCTGTGAGAATAATACCATTTACGGAACAAAATATAAAACCCTTCCCAATACCAAGGGAAAAACACTGGTTGCTGACCTCTCCTCCTGTTTCTTATCCGAACCTGTTGATGTTTCAAAATACGGCCTGATTTTCGCAGGCGCCCAGAAGAACGTGGGACCTGCTGGTGTGGTTATCGCCATAATCCGGGAAGATTTGATTACAGAAGATGTACTTCCTGAGACACCTACCATGCTGCGTTACAAGACCCATGCAGATTCAGACTCCCTTTATAACACACCGCCCGCATACGGTATTTACATCTGCGGAAAAGTGTTTAAATGGTTAAAGAATTTAGGCGGCCTTGAAGCGATGAAAGAGATCAACGAAAAGAAAGCAGCCATTCTTTACGATTTCCTGGATCAGAGCAAACTTTTTGAAGGTACCGTAGTAAAAGAAGACCGTTCTCTTATGAATGTTCCTTTTGTGACCGGAGATGAAGAACTGGATGCACTTTTTGTTAAGGAATCCAAAGCAGCAGGCTTTGAGAACTTAAAGGGACACAGAAGTGTGGGTGGTATGCGCGCCAGCATTTATAACGCCATGCCAACAGAAGGTGTTGAGAAGTTAGTTGCTTTCATGAAGGATTTCGAAGAAAAGCACGCCAAATAAACACACGGGAAGGAGACCGGATATTATGAAAAAAATTCATTGCTTAAATGAGATTTCCCCTTGCGGAACCGCATTATTAACCGAAGAATATACACTTACAAACGATATCAAAGAAGCCGAAGGGGTTCTGGTCCGAAGTGCCTCCATGCATGAGATGGAACTTCCCGAAGGACTTTTAGCCATAGCAAGAGCTGGTGCAGGCGTCAACAACATTCCGTTAGACGGCTGTGCGGCAGAGGGCATCGTGGTGTTCAACACGCCAGGAGCCAATGCAAACGGTGTTAAGGAGCTGGTTATAGCAGGACTTTTGCTGGCTTCCCGTGATATCACCGGAGGAATTGAATGGTGTAAGGCAAATCAGGATGATGAGAACGTTGCAAAGTCTGCCGAAAAAGCCAAAAAAGCATTTGGCGGATATGAGATCAAAGGGAAAAAGCTTGGGGTCATCGGCCTTGGTGCCATTGGTGCGGAAGTAGCCAATGCCTGCTCTTCCCTTGGAATGGAAGTTTACGGATATGATCCGTTTATTTCCATCAATGCGGCTTGGGGACTGTCCAGAAATGTTAAGCACATCACCTCTGTGGATACCATTTACAAGGAGTGCGATTACATCACAGTCCACGTTCCGCTACTGGATTCTACAAAGGGAATGATCAATAAGGCTGCTTTTGACAATATGAAAGATGGTGTTGTGGTATTAAACTTCGCCAGAGACATCCTGGTTAATGAGGATGATATGGCTGAGGCTTTAAAGTCCGGCAAAGTTAAAAAGTATGTAACCGATTTCCCGAATCCAAAGTCTGTTCATTTGGACGGTGCGATTGTAATCCCTCACCTTGGTGCTTCTACCGAGGAATCTGAGGATAACTGTGCTAGGATGGCAGTGGAAGAGATCATGGATTACATCGAGAACGGCAACATCCGAAACTCCGTAAATTTCCCGGCCTGTGATATGGGGATCTGCAAGGCAGCCAGCCGTATCGCTGTGCTTCACTTAAACATTCCGAACATGATCGGACAGATTACTGGAACCCTGGCGGCAGGCGATGTGAATATCTCTGATATGACCAACAAGAGCCGTGAAAAATATGCATACACCCTGCTTGACTTGGAAAATGCCCCTGATGCCATGAGCATTCAGAAGCTAAACGCCATCAAAGGCGTTCTGCGGGTGCGGGTAATCAAATAAAGGAGGCATTATGGCTATCGTAAAACCATTTCAGTGTGTAAGACCAGAGGAACAGTATGCTCATCTGGTAGCCGCCCTTCCTTATGATGTATACAACCGCAAAGAGGCTTGTGAAGTGACGGCAGGAAATCCCAAATCATTTTTAAACATTGATCGTCCGGAGACACAGTTTTCCGATGATGTAGATACTTATGACGACCGTGTTTATGAAAAAGCAAGCCAGATGTTAAACAGCTGGATTAACGATGGGACATTACAAAAGGACCGTGCGGAAGCTTACTATATCTATGAGCTGATCATGAACGGAAGGAGCCAGACCGGAATCGTGGCCTGCTCCTCCATTGATGACTATGCCAAAGGAATCATCAAAAAGCATGAGAACACCAGAGAAGAAAAAGAACTGGACCGTATCCGCCATGTAGATACCACAGATGCCCAGACCGGCCCTATTTTCCTGGCTTACCGGTCAAAGGAAGCCATCAACCGGATCGTGGCAGATATAACAGGTACTGCGCCATTGTATGACTTTACAGCGGATGACCGGATCAGCCATAAGGTATGGCGGATCGCAGAACCAGAGACTGTTCGCCAGATCGAAGAAGCTTTTCTTGGAATTCCTGCTACCTACATTGCTGATGGCCACCACAGAGCGGCTTCCGCAGTAAAAGTAGGATTAAAACGCCGGGAAGAAAATCCGGGATATACCGGGGAAGAGCCCTTTAACTTTTTCCTCTCCGTTTTATTTCCAGATGATCAGTTGATGATTATGCCGTACAACCGTGTGGTAAAGGATTTAAACGGACTTTCTGAGGAAGCTTATCTTAAAAAAGTGGAAGAGTCTTTTCTGGTGGAAGCGTTAGGAGAAGAAGCTTATTCTCCTGATAAAAAAGGGACTTTTGGAATGTATCTAAACCAGAAGTGGTACCGTTTGACCGTAAAAGAGCCGTTCACTTCAAAGGATCCGGTAAAAGGACTTGATGTATCCATTCTTCAGGATCATCTCCTTGATCCGGTTTTGGGAGTTGAGGATCCAAGAACCGATAAAAGGATTGATTTCATCGGTGGAATCCGTGGACTGAAGGAACTGGAAAAACGGTGTGCAGAGGATATGGCAGTGGCATTTTCCATGTATCCTACTTCTATTTTAGAACTGTTCTTAGTTGCAGATGCAGGCCTTTTAATGCCTCCTAAATCCACATGGTTTGAGCCAAAGCTTCGCAGCGGGCTGTTTATTCACCCACTGTCTCCAATTTAAAGTTTTTGCTATTAATTTTATATGACTTTTACAAAGAATCCTGAGATTACTCAGGGTTCTTTTTTTATCGTATAGGAAAGTTCGTCCTATACGATAAAAACCCTCCGGGGGATGCGCACTCCGCGCCAAGGAAATATAGTTGCTGAAGCAACCGCGCTCCGGCGCAAGAGTCCGAAAACGGACTCTTTATTTTATGAAAATAAAAAGAAGTGAGACAAATAAAAGTAAAAATAATCACCTATTCAGCAAAATATTTAAATTCAGTAATCCATCCGCTTGAGCTATACTTTAAGAAAACGACTGGTTTGAAAGGTAAGGAGATTGGGATGAAGGTTGAATTTATAGGAAATCAGGGAGAGTTTTGTATGGATAATCCGGATCTGGTCAGTGGCTTGTATTTTCCTCTGGCAAATGAATCCGGGGTAATGAGTTGTGTATCTCCGGATCTGGGCGGAGACAGTAAGATCAATCAAAACTCCTTTTTAATGCCTCCCGTCAGTTGTGAAAATTTACACAATGACAAATCATCCAGAAACATATGGTGCAGGATTGACGGGAACATTTTGTGGTCATTGACTGGCCGTTCCTCCTGGCAGCAGGCAGAAAAGTTTTCCGGGAAAAAAGAACCGATGCATGTGGAAGCCGGTTTCATGCATCATAAAGTAGCGAGAACGTCCATAGAATTGGGCATAAAAGCCGAAATCAGCAGTGTTGTACCGGCCACTGGCGAACTGGTGGAATTGATGAAAATCCAGATTGAAAATAGTTCTTCAGAATATAAAAATCTACAGGTGATCACAGCAATTCCACTATATGCCCGTTCCGCAGATAATATCAGAGATCACCGGCATGTGACGGCGCTTCTCCATAGAATTAAGACAACGGATTCCGGCGTAATTGTAACTCCGGCGATGACCTTTGATGAACGGGGTCATAAGAGGAATCATCAGGCTTATGGTGTTTTTGGCGGCAATGAGTCTTCCCGTCCCGTTGGGTACTTCCCGATTTTGGAAGATTACATAGGGGAAGGCGGAAGTCTGGAAAATCCAAAAGCCTTATATGATACTCACCTTAAACTACATGGGGAGAATTTTGAGACTGGTGGATATGAAGCCTTGGGTGGACTCTGCTTTGAAGAGTGCAGGGTAGGGCCTGGGGAGAAGTTGACTTATATTGTAGCTATGGGGTATGGAAATACAGAAGATGAACTGATAAAAACCTGTTGCCCATTTCTGAAGGAGACGGAATTTGATAAGTCCTGGAGGGAAACGGCGCAATATTGGAATGATAAGGTAAATGTGCGATTTGAGACAGGCAATCCTACTTTCGATCACTGGATGCGGTGGGTAAGCTTTCAGCCTATGCTGCGAAGAATCTACGGCTGTTCCTTTTTGCCCCATCATGATTATGGGAAAGGCGGGCGCGGCTGGAGAGACTTGTGGCAGGATTGCTTAGCGCTGCTTATGATGAATCCCAGCGGAGTCCGTCAGATGTTAATTGATAATTTTGGTGGAGTTCGCATCGATGGAACCAATGCCACGATCATTGGAAGCGGGCAGGGTGAGTTTATTGCAGACAGGAACAACATAACAAGGGTATGGATGGATCACGGAGTCTGGCCATTTCTGACTACAGAATTATACATTCACCAAACCGGGGATATTGGCATCCTTTTGGAACGGAATGGCTATTTTAAAGATATGCAGGTATGCAGGGGAGAAGAAAAAGATTACCAGTGGAGTGCAGAGGCAGGGGAGCGGTTGTTTGATTGCGGGAATCAGATTTATTCCGGCACAATTCTGGAACATCTACTGGTTCAAAACCTTACCTCCTTTTATGATGTGGGAGAGCATAATCATATCCGGATCAGAGGTGCAGACTGGAATGATGCCCTGGATTTAGCTTCTGAAAGAGGCGAAAGTGTAGCTTTCACCGCGATGTATGGATACAATTTAAATGGATTGGCGGAACTGATTGGAGTATTGAAAACTCAGGGAGTGAAGTCACTGGAAATCGCAGCGGAATTAAGTGATTTGCTCACGGAGGACATTTCTGTCTTTGATGACCGGAATAAAAAGCAGGAAATTCTGGCCGATTATTGCAGGAAATGCACCCATCATGTATCGGGAAACGTCATAAAGGTAGACGCAGACAAATTACAGGCAGACTTGCGGGGAATGGCTTCCTGGATCTGTAATCATATACGGGAAACCGAATGGGTCACATCAAAGGAAGGGCTTGGCTGGTACAATGGATATTATGATAATTCGGGGAACAAGGTAGAAGGGGATACCGGATCAGGGATCCGCATGATGCTAACCAGTCAGGTATTCGCCCTTATGTCAGGAACAGCGACGGATCTGCAAGTAGGAGAAATCGTGAAATCCGCCAATGCGTATTTGTACAAAAAGGAAGTTGGTGGATATCGGTTAAATACGGATTTCCATGAGGTAAAAATGGATTTAGGCAGGATGTTCGGTTTTGCTTATGGACATAAGGAAAATGGAGCGGTATTTTCTCACATGGCGGTTATGTTTTCCAATGCCCTCTATAAGAGAAAGGCATCGAAAGAAGGGCATAAGGCACTGGTTACGTTGTTTGAACATTGCAGCGATTTTGAAAAGAGCAGAATATATCCGGGTATTCCGGAATATGTGGAAGCCAGGGGGAGAGGAGTATATCACTATCTGACAGGAGCGGCAAGCTGGTATTTGGTTACGGTTGTTACTCAGATGTTTGGAGTCAGAGGATATTATGGGAATCTGATCTTTCAACCCCAGCTATTAAAAGAGCAGTTTGATGAAAATAACCAGATCTCTGTTTCCATGGTGTTTGCAGGGAAACAATTAAAGATCATTTACCAGAATCCCCAGCAATTAGAGCCGGATGCTTATAAGGTGACAGATATAACCATAGATGGAGTTCCATATCAGTTTATGAAAGAGGAGTACAGGAAAGAAGAGTACATGAAAGAGGAGTACATGAAAGAGACGTGGATCATTCAGAGAGAAGAGATATTAAAATTATCGGATCAGGAAATGCATACGATTCTCGTTGGACTAAATTAGGCTTTGGAGGGCGGATTGGTGGAAAACACGATTGAAATAACAAAAATAGATCAAAAAGGATATACCCCACTTGTAGATTATCAAACATGGAGAGTGGCAGTGCTGCGATACTGTGATGATGTAAAAGTGGATCATTTAAATTCCATGCAAAGGCATTTAGAAACCGATGAAGTATTTGTACTGTTAGAAGGTAATTGTGTTCTGATTGCAGGCGGAGCCGGAGAGCATCCGGAAGAAATCCAGTGTGTAAGAATGATTAAAAACCAGCTGTACAATGTAAAAAAAGGAGTTTGGCACACCCATGCACTGGATGAGGAAGGAAGTGTTCTGATTATCGAAAATCAGGATACCTCCGATATAAATTCCCCAACGGAACCACTGAGCAGAGAACAGATCGATGCGATCCAAAATCAGGTCAGTTTTTTTGACATTTCTTACCAGAAAAGCTAGAATGAAAGGTATCAGGATCACAGGGGGAGGGTGCTATGGCAGGGCTGATACATTCATGGAACAATATGAGGATTAAGACAAAAATACTAATTACTTATCTGACAATTTTACTATTGTCATTTGTAATTACATTTTCTGTCATATCAGTAATTAACACCTCCTATACCAAACACGAAATTACCAATGCGGGAACGCAGACGGTCAGCGCCTTAAAGGGCAATTTGTCTTTGATTTTTGATAATGTGACCCAATTTTCCAACTTCATCTATTTTGATAAGAATGTTCAGGAAGCACTGCGGAATGTTGACAATGCAGCCATTGATCCATCGATTCAAAAGACAATCAAGCAAAGTCTGGTCAATATGATTTTATCAGGAGAATATATCTCAAGTGTCCTGATTATAGACTCCTATCATAATATCTACAGTTCCTACAAAAAGGCGCCCAAGAACATCTATGCGGATAAGGTGCTGGAGGCAAAGTGGTATCAACAGTTAGATGAGCACAGGGGAAATGGTTTTTTTATTAAAGGAAGTGAAGGGGTCATTGAATTTCATGGGGATACCCCGTACATTACCTATATCAGGGAGATTCGGGATGTAAATACATATAAACCTCTGGCAATCTTGTTAGTGACTGTCAATGAGGAGACTATACGGGATTATTTTAATCAGGTCAGTGATACCCATAAGAGTGATTTTTATATTGTAGATCAAAATAATCAATACATTGTGGCACCAGGACATGAATGGTCTCATGAAGATAACCGGCTGGTGATTACCCAGGATATCGGCATAGAAAACTGGAGATTGGCAGGCTCCTTTCCTTTCGATGATATGACGGTCATGGCACCCTATTACTCAACCGTTATCCTGTTGATCCTCTTCTTTAATGTGATCTTTGTATTTTTCTGTTCGGTGATGCTGACCCGCTTTATATTCCATCCCCTGTTAAAGGTTGAAAAGCATATGATGCTGGTGGAAAAGGGACAGTTCGTAGAGATGGAGGTAGGCCAGCAGAAAAATGAAATCAACAATTTAAAGAGGGTGTTTAATCATATGACCACCTCTATAAAAAATCTGATTCTAAAGGTGAAAGAGGAAGAACAGATCATTGCAAAGATTGAACTTGATCTGCTGCAGGCCCAGATCAATCCCCATTTTCTGTACAATACCCTTGATGCAGTTTCCGCCCTGGCTCTGATGAAGGATTATGATAACTGCTTTAAGATGACCCAGGCCCTGGGAAGTTTTTACCGAAACAGTTTAAACAGCGGATTGGATTTTATTAAGATAAAAGATGAAATTAATTGTATACAAAGTTATATGACCATTATAAACATCCGTTATGACAATGAAATCAAGCTGGAAATTGATGTAGAAGAAGAAATCGAGGATTGCAAAATCTTAAAACTTCTTCTTCAGCCTTTGGTGGAGAATGCCGTGCACCATGGAATCAAACCCAAGGAAGGAAAAGGGACCATCTCCATTCGGGTATTTTCTGATGAAGATGAAATTATTTTCATGATCTCTGACGATGGCATTGGCATGTCGGAAGAAAAGATCGTGGAAATTATGGAAGGCAGGACGGTCACAGGTAAATCCGGCTTTGGGCTTTATAACCTGATGCAGCGGGTGACACTCTACCATGGAATAAAGCAGCCGGTCTTGATACACAGTGAAACAGGCAATGGAACGGAAGTAGCAGTCCGAGTGAAACGTTTGGAAATGAAGGGGGTGGAGTGTTCTGATTAAAGTGCTCATTGTAGATGATGAAAAATTGGAACGTGTGCTGATCAATAAAGGATTTCCATGGGAGGACCATGGCTTTTCTGTAATAGGAGAAGCTTCTTCCGGAGTGGAAGCGCTGGAATTTATAAAACACAGGAAGCCAGAACTGATCTTAACCGATATCAGCATGCCCCACATGGATGGACTGGAGCTTGCAAAACACATTCTATCAATGGATGAGAATGCCCATGTGGTCATCATTACCGGATATCGGGAATTTGATTATGCAAGAAGAGCCGTGAAACTGGGCGTAGAGGATTTCCTTCTAAAACCAGTTGATATGAAGGAACTTGGAGATATTGCCGCCCGGATCAAAGAGAAAATAATGAAGGAAAAGGCCCATGAACAGGAAGTGGAGCTGCTAAAGCAGAATGTTTCCGCGGATCAGGATATTTTAATGGAAAGCTTTTTTCAAAGGCTGGTTGAAAAGCGCACCAGCGAGGAAGAAGCAACACAGAAACTGTATGCTTACGGCTGTGAAGCGTTGCTGGAAACCTGCTGCTGCATCAACATTCACTTAAAAGAAGAGACAGAAGAAAGAGACGTCCCGTCTCATAAAAAGGCCATGGATATTCTCCGCGAAAATCAGATGCCCCATACCATATCCTTTCTTCATTACATGAAGAATATTGTGCTGTTCTGTGTCGGAAGCAGTTTACATAACGGAATAGAAATTGCGGATAGCATCCATCAAAAGCTATTACAGCATCATTTAGATTCAACCATTGGAATCAGCAGCAGCCACTGCGGTTTTCCAGGGATCGCCAAGGCATTTACGGAATCAGAAAATGCCCTCAGCGCGTCCGTTCTTTTAGGGGGCAATCAGGTGATCACCTATGAAGAGTACTTACGTGTGATGGAAAAAAATCCAGATAAACTGACATTTGATTGGGAAGGTTTTTTATTTGCTCTAACCAATGGAGTTTCAGATAAGGTGACCGCCGGGATCGAAGATTACATAAACGGTATCAGAAATTCAAAGATTGCAGAAGTAGAATATCTAAGGCTTATGGTTATGGATTTAATGTCCAAGGCCGGAAGCACCTTAAATAAGTATGGTGACAGCTTAGAACAGCTCATTGGAGAAGAACAGCTGTATGAACAGATCCGAGCCATACAAACCTTAGATGAGTGCCGCATATTCCTTAAGGATTATATGAGTATGATTCTGGACTACCATTGCAGTAAAAAGACAAGGCAGGGAAGTAAAGTAGTAAAAGAGGCCCTTGAATACATAAAAGCAAACTTTTGTGATCCTGGCATATCCCTTAAAACGGCAGCCTCGGTGGTCTATTCCAATGAAAGCTATTTAAGCAGGGTGTTTAAAAAAGAGGTAGGACAAAGCCTTATTGAATATGTCATGAAAAAGCGGATTGAAGAGAGCATTTTTCTGCTTAATACCACAGATTTAAAAGTATATGAAATCGCTGAAAAGGTGGGCTTTAAAGACCCTCATTATTTTAGTATCTGCTTTAAAAAGCATGTGGGAGTCACGGTCAAGGAGTTTAAGCAAAGATAGTAAAATTTCTAACCTTTTGGGTCAAAATATTAAATTGAGTAAGGGCGTAAGTTTCAGTATACTGATATCAGCATAGCGTATGCGATAGGTAAGCGGTTTTATTTCGTTTATAAAAACCAGGAGGAGGATTTTGTAATGAAAAAAAGTCTGTTAAAAAAGGTTTCGTCCGTGGTGGTGACTGCAGCCCTTGTCATGGGAATGACTGGGTGCGCAAGCAAAGGCAGTACTTCCCCTGCGGCTGGTTCCGGTAATGAAAAAGTCGTTTTAAATGTTTGGCATCAGTGGTCCAATGACACCAATGATTTGAAGAAAAAGTACGACGAGGCAGTGGCAGCATACATTGAAAAAAATCCCAATGTGGAAATCAATACGCAGACTCTGGATACGGAAGCGTATAAAACTAAGATTTCTGCGGAGTTTGCAGGAGATGCAAAAGGTATCGATGTATTCTATTACTGGGGAGCCGGAACAGCAAAAAAGATGATAAATGCAGATAAATTACTTCCCCTGGATTCCTATATCACCGATGAGGTGAAAGGCAAATTGCTGGAAGGATCTACGGCAGCCTTTGAATACAATGGCAGCACTTATTCTCTTCCGTCATTTTCCTGGTATATGACACTGTATTGCAATAAGGCGTTATTTGACAAAGCAGGGGCGGAGCTTCCAGAGACTTATGACCAGTTGGTCGCTGCGGTAGAAAAGTTATCAAAGCTTGATGGGGTAACCCCTCTGGCTTCCGGGGCAAAGGATGGCTGGAATGCAGCATTTATCTATCAGGCACTGGCATTAAGGTCCGTAGGTGCGGAAGAGATCAATAAGATGCTGTCTGGAAAAACTCCGTTTGAAGGCGAGGGTTACTTGGATGCAGCCAATAAAGTTCAGGAGTTATATAAGATGGGAGCGTTTGGTGCCAATCCTCTGGAACAGAGCAATGATGATGCCAATGCTGCTTTTGGCAATGGAAGAGCAGCCATGAGACTGATGGGAAGCTGGTACGCAAACAGTATTTATTCCGATAAGACCGTTACCATCAAACCGGAAGATGTAGTGGCTATGAAAATCCCTATGATTACGGGAAAAGGAAATGCCTCTGATTATTGCGGCGGATTCGTAGAGTCATTCTGGGTAAATAAAAGCACCAAGAATCCGGATGAAGCTGCAAAGTTTGCAATCTACATCAACGAGAAGATGGGAGAAGCAGCCTATGCGTCAGGAACCGGATTTAGCGGCTGGAAAACAGATATAGATGAAAAAGGCTTAAATCCTCTTTTTGTACAGATCAAAGATCTTCTCTCTCAAGGAACCACAGCCGTTCTTGCCTGGGATACTTCTCTGGATGCAGAGCCTGCCACCATTCATAATGAACAGGTACAGACATTATTTGCACCAAATGCAGATGTGGGCGAGTTTATAAAAGAACATGAAACGGCTATCAATAAGTAAGTAAGAGCAAAAGGGTATCGCTTACGGAAACAGGCGATACCCTCTTTTTGTCAAAAGGAGGTCTCTCATGAACAAAATGTTGGGAAAAAAGAGTAACGTAGCCTGTTTTGTGCTGCCTGCGCTCATTCTGTTTGTCAGTTTTAGTATCATACCGCTCTTTATTTCCGGAACCTATAGCTTCTTTCAGTACGATGGGATCGGCACCATGGATTTTATCGGTTTTGGAAATTATATAAGGATGTTTGCAGAAGACCGTTATTTTCTAAAAGCTATTTCCAATTCTCTTCTTTTAGTAGGTGCTTCTTTGCTGATCCAGCTGCCCATTTCTCTTTTTCTGGCCCTGGTTTTAGCAAGAGGAGTAAGGGGCGAAAAGTTTTTCAGAACCGTCTATTTCCTTCCAGTCGTAATATCCAGTATGGTAATCGGCCAGTTGTGGATGAAGATGTTCAACAGCGATTATGGACTTTTAAACAATTTAATTCGTGCACTGGGTGTACCTGATTTTAACTATTCCTGGCTGTCCAATCCCAAAACAGCCTTTCTCTCCACTCTGATTCCAGCAGTATGGCAATACATTGGCTATCATCTGCTGATCTTTTACGCAGGAATCAAGTCCATTTCCCAAGACTATTACGAGGCGGCTCAAATCGATGGTGCGAGTAAGTGGCAGGTGAGTACAAAAATAACGTTGCCCCTTCTTTCTCCGGTAATCAAGACTTGTGTGATATTTTCGATTACAGGCTCCTTAAGGGCGTTTGATTTGATTTATGTAATGACAGGAGGCGGACCCAACCATGCCAGTGAAGTCCCCGCAACTTTAATGTACAATAACTTATTCCGCAGAGGGTTATATGGATATGGAAGTGCGCAGGCATTTTTCATCGTCATAGAATGCCTGGTGTTCACCTTTATAGTGAGCAGGTTGTTTAAAAAAGCAGAAGAAAATGCATCTGCAATATAGATGGGGAGGTGTTGATATGAAGATCAGAAAAGAGATTAAATTTTTTGCACTGAGTCTCATTGCACTGACTCAGCTTTTTCCCTTATATTGGCTTATTACATTTTCCCTAAAAAGCAATGGGGAAATATTCGGAGAAAATGTTATAGGGCTTCCCAGAATGTGGAGATGGGAAAATTATCATAATGCATTGACACAGACCAGCCTGATTCGTTACTTTTTAAATTCCGTCTTTTATTCCATGGTAACAGTGGCAGTAGCAGGGTTACTTGCTTCCATGGCTGCCTATGCCATTGCCAGGATGAAATGGAAACTGAAATCTCTGATATTTGGTGTATTTACACTGGGAATCATGATTCCGGCTCAGGCGGCCTTGCTGCCTCTGTTTCAGCTGCTTGATAAGACTGGATTAAAGGGTGGGTATCTTGGGTTATTAATTCCTTATATTGCAGGAGCCTTACCGATGAGCATTATGATCTTAACTGGATTTTATAAAAGCATCCCCATGGAGATTGAAGAAGCCGCCTGTATTGACGGCTGCGGGATCTTTCGCTGCTTTGCCACCATTATTCTGCCAATCATAAAGCCGGCTCTTGCAACCGCATCCATCTTCACATTTTTAGGAACGTGGAATGAACTGATGTTAGCCAATACCTTTGTGGACAGCGACAAATACCGGACACTTCCTGTTGGTATCATGTCATTTGCAGGCCAATATTCCACCGATTGGGGCTTGATCGGGGCAGGAATGGTAATTGCCACATTGCCGACCATTGTCATTTATTTTATGCTGAGCAATCAGATCCAGGACAGTCTGGTTGCAGGGGCAGTGAAAGGATAGGAAAGTCATGTTTGATGCAAAGGGCAGATTTGTCATAGAAGATTATAACCGGAAAACCACCTTTTCCAGTTTTTTACCCGGAATTAATGGAATTCACGGTATTCCTCTCTGGAGTTTTTACGTAAATCGGGGCCAGGCGATTGCGAGTTTTGGCGTGGAAAATAAGGATCATTCCATCATGGAATTCTATCCGGCCCATCAGGCATACCAGTTTGTAAGGAATATGGGGTTCCGTACTTTTATCAAGATATGGAACGAAGTATATGAGCCGTTTCGATCAGATTCTGCCAGGTTGAGAATGTATGTAGGTATGAATGAATTGGAACTGGAAGAAATCAACCACGCAAAAGGGTTAAAAATCAATGTGCTATATTATACCCTTCCCGATGAAAGGATCGCCGGTCTGGTTAGAAGGGTAACTGTTAAGAATATAACAGATCAGCAGCTGCGCTTCCATATCATTGACGGAATGCCAGGGGTGATTCCCTACGGAATCGGCCTAAGAGATATGAAGGAAATGGCCCAGACCATGAAAGCCTGGATGCAGGTGGAAGATATTGAAAAAAGAATGCCTTATTACCGGGTACGGTATAGTACTGGAGATAGTGCAGCAGTTTCAAAAGTGGAAAAAGGGAATTTCATGCTTTCCTTTTCGGAGTCAGGCAATTTGCTGCCAATCATTGGAGATCCGGAAGTTGTATTCGAGCATGATACGGCATTTGAACATCCAGTGGGATTTTTGCGGCATAGCTTAGAAGAACTTTTAGAGAAAAAGCAAATTACTCAAAATCTGGTTCCATCTGGCTTTGCCTGTCTGACAAAGATACTGTCTGCTGGTCAGGAAGCAGAGTGGAACAGCGTGATCGGGCAGGCAGCCACCAAAGAAATTTTAGCAAGCTATGGGTCGCAGACTCTGGACAGTGATTATTTTGATAAGAAATATGAGAAAGCAGCAGAAAAGACCAGGGAGCTGGGAAGTTATATAGATACGAAGACATCGAATCCTGTTTTTGATGCTTACTGCCAGCAAACTTATGTGGATAATGTATTACGAGGCGGATTCCCGATCGCAATGGGAAAGGATTCAGTATTTTACATCTATTCCAGAAAGCATGGAGACATGGAGCGGGATTACAATTATTTCTCCATGCAGCCGGAGTATTATTCCCAGGGAAACGGCAATTTCAGAGATGTGAATCAGAACCGGAGAAGTGATGTCTTATTTACCCCGTATGTTAAAGACTTTAATATCAAGCTGTTTTACAATCTGATTCAATTGGATGGATATAATCCACTGGTAGTAAAGCAGGTCACTTATAAGGGGAGTGATCTGGATCAGATTCTTAAGCATGTAAATGCGGAAAGCCAGCCCCATATGAAAGAATTTTTCCGAAAGGAGTTCACCCCCGGGAACTTATATACCTGTCTGGAACAGAACGACATTTCACTGACTTGCAGTAAAGAAAACTTTTTAAGCAAGGCGGCAGACCACAGTTCGTTGAAATTTCATGCAGATTTTGGAGAAGGATACTGGACGGATCACTGGACGTATAATCTTGATCTGATTACGTCTTACCTTTCTGTTTATCCGGAGAGGGAAGAGCAGCTTTTGTTTCGGGATAAGAGCTACACATATTATGAATCCCGAGCCGTGGTGAAACCCAGGCATAAACGATATGTAAAAACGGATCGGGGAATCAGACAGTATCATGCGTTAGAGGAAAAAGTGAAACAGGAAGGAATCAATGAAGTAGTCCATACAAACTATGGGCAGGGAGACGTGTATCATACGAACCTGATGACAAAACTGGTACTATTGGCCGTCAATAAAATTGCTGCATTGGATATGTTCGGATACGGAATAGAAATGGAAGGCGGCAAACCTGGCTGGTATGATGCCTTAAACGGATTACCCGGACTGCTGGGATCATCCATGCCCGAGACCTATGAATTGTACCGGCTCCTGCAATTCATCAGCAATGCTATGGAACGGTTCAAAGAACCGGTTACGATACCTGTTGAGTTGCATGACTTTATGATGGGCCTTCAGAAAACATTTGCCTGCTATGAGGAGAACGACAAAAGCAGATTATGGGTCTGGAATGAATCCAATTATTATAAGGAATATTACAGGCAGCAGACCGCCTATGGGATCCTGGGAGATGAAAGAACCATATCCAATCAGGATTTTAAGAAAATACTTCGACCCTGGATCTCATATGTAGAAGAGGGGATAAAATCAGCATGCGAAAAAGTTGGAAGGATCCCGACCTATTTTTCCTATCAGTTTGACAACTATGAGATAGAAGGCCGCCATATCATTCCGGGGAATTTAGAAGTCATCCCGCTGCCTATGTTTTTAGAGGGATATGTCCGGTATTTGAAATTGCCGCTTTCCAGAGAAGATAAATTAAATATTTATGAGAGCATTAAAAAGTCAGAATTATATGATCCAGAGCTTAAGATGTATAAAGTCAATGAGTCTTTAAAAGATGCTTCCTTTGAAATCGGAAGAGCCAAAGCATTTTCACCGGGCTGGCTGGAAAATGAGTCCATCTGGCTCCATATGGAGTATAAATATCTGCTGGAATTACTTAAGTCAGAATTATACGAGGAATTCTTTCAGGATTTTCACAATGCCTGCATTCCGTTTTTGCCGGAAGAAATCTATGGAAGAAGTCCGCTGGAAAATTCATCTTTTATCGTAAGCAGTGCCAACGCGGATGAAAAGATTCACGGAAAAGGTTTTGTAGCCAGATTGAGCGGTTCAACAGCTGAATTTTTAGAGATGTGGCAGATTATGATGTTTGGAGAGAAACCCTTCCAAATGGCTCATGGACAGCTCTTTTGTTACCTGGAACCGGCGATACCCGAGTACCTGATCCCGGAAAATAAAATCATTGAAACCAGATTTTTAGGAAAAACGAAAGTTGTCTATCATTTTTCCAATAAGAGAGATATAATACCAGGTTCCAATAAAATAACAAAAATGGTGTTGGAATATTTCGATGGTCAGGTGGAAGAAGTAAAGGGAGCAGGGGTGTCCGGCGCTTCAGTGGAAAGACTTAGAAGCGGAGGGGTAAAATCACTTCTGGTAGAGATGGATTAAGCTAATAATAAATTAAGCCAGTAATAAATACCGTCTATTCCCCCTCTGCCTCCGGTTTAAGCTGCTCCAATCGGTAGTTTTCATAAACTTCAAGAAGCTGTGGGCGCTTGACAACTCCTATTTTTTGAAAAATATTATGAACATGGGTTTTCGCCGTCCCTAGGGAAATATAGAGATCGTCACTGATTTCCTGATTGGTTTTATCTAAAAGAAGCACTTTTAAGATCTCCCGTTCCCGTGAAGTCAGATGATGAGCTTCACTGAAATGATAGAGGAGACTTTCCTCAATATCAGATGGGATAGTTTTCTCGTTTTTACTGGTCACAGTTGAGACGATACTGTTATTCTTTAACAGAACTTTTAAATAGTAGATCAGATATGAGGCAGTAAAACCTGCATAAATCAGGTAAAGAGCATCAGAGGTAAAACTTCTGTTGTTCATATTAATATAATATTTGGAATAGGTATCAAAATTAAAAATCACAATGGTGTCTTCTGTTATTATGAGAAGATTTAAAAGAACGGTAATGAAAAAAAGTCTTTTGCACCATAGATAAAAGGAATCCTGAAATTCTTCAGGGTTCTTTTTTATTATAAGGAAGCTTTTTGCTCCGACATAAGCGTTGTAAAGCTGGCTGGGAAGGAAGTAAAGCCATATTTTCCAGGCGCTGTTCTTTAGTGCAGGAACAAAAAGCATAAAGATCACATACAACGCCAGAATTCCATAATCGAACCGGGTGATTTTCCGGTTCAGTAATTTCTTAAATATGGTTAAGTAGCCCAGGGAAAGGATTAAATAGATCAGCGTCTTATGGGTAGGAACAATCATAAATATCTTATTATAAACATCTGCAAAATTCACAAACATTTCTGACATAAATATCACCGTATCGTCAATTAAAAATGCTGTAAATATCACACCGGTCCAAAGCAGTATCTTTTCCTTTCCATTAAAAAAAAGCAAAAACGACATCCAGATCATGCCCGAATAAATCAAGATCAAAGCCAGATTGTAAATAAATATCACATCTTTTCCCATAGAAGCCTCCTGTCTTTTTTTGTCGGATTGTAGGATATAAACAGTATAGCAAATACCGAAGTTTTTTCAACTATAAAATATCCCAAAACCTCAATTTTTTAGTGCTAAATGCACAAAAGTTTAGTGGAGTTTATGGGAAAATAGTGAAAAAGTGTTATAAAATTCTACCCTCTCGATGCATTCTCAACCTCAATCCAAACTGCTATTTTCATCTTGTGAGGACGCACTCAAAGCGAAAATCACAGCAAAAACAGCAAAGGAGGTTTACCAGTGGCAGAAAAAATAGTTCTGGCGTTAGGAGGGAATGCACTCCAGTCAGGAAAGGAAGAAGCAACCGCAGAGGGACAGCTTTTCGTAGTACATAGAACCTGTGAATACATCGCACAGTTAAATGAACGCGGGTATGAAATGGCGATTGTACATGGGAATGGCCCTCAGGTGGGCAGGATTGTGCTGGCAAGCGAAGCAGCCAAAGATGTAACCCCTGCAATGCCATTTGATGTATGCGGAGCCATGTCCCAGGGCTATATCGGTTATCACTTACAACAGGGGCTGAAATACGCGCTGAATAAACGCAACCAGAGTTTTCCGGTAGTGACCATCTTAACTCAGGTGATCGTAGAAGAACAGGATCCGGCATTTCAAAATCCCACCAAGCCCATCGGACCTTTTTATTCCAAAGAAGAAGCACAAACCCTGGAAAAAGAAAAAGGATACGTCATGAGGGAAGATTCCGGAAGGGGCTACCGCAGAGTGGTTCCATCCCCGCTTCCGAAAAAGATCGTGGAGATCGATGCGGTGAAAGAACTGTGGCCTCAAGCTATTGTCATCACCTGCGGCGGCGGAGGAATCCCAGTTATTGAAGATCCCGTCGGAGCCTTAAACGGTACGGCAGCAGTCATCGACAAGGATTTCGCAGCAGAACTTCTGGCAGAGCAGGTAGATGCAGATATTTTAATCATTTTAACGGAAGTGGAAAAGGTGGCTGTTAATTACAACAAGCCAGACCAGAAAAATCTGGACCGTTTGAGCCTTCTGGAAGCACATAAATACTGTGAGGAAGGACAATTTGCGCCGGGAAGTATGCTGCCGAAAGTTCAGGCAGCCATGAAATTTGTAAGATCCAATCCCTCAAAGCGGGCCATTATTACGTCTCTTGATAAGGCTTTAGAGGCACTGGACGGAAAAACAGGCACCGTATTTACATTTAACGGATAAAAAAACATTAGGAGGATTTGCAATGAAAGCAAACGGAGTAACACATTTTATTGACACCAACGATTTTACAAAAGAGGAACTGCTAGACATCATTCACCTGTCACTGGCGATTAAAAAAAGCATTAAATCCGGTTATAACCCACCTCTCATGAAGGGCAAGACATTGGGAATGATCTTCCAGCAGTCTTCCACAAGAACCCGTGTCTCCTTTGAAACAGCAATGGAACAGCTTGGAGGACATGCCCAGTACTTAGGACCTGGAATGATCCAGCTTGGAGGCCATGAGACCATTGGTGATACCGGAAGAGTTCTTTCCCAGATGATCGATGTGGTAATGGCAAGAGTCGTAGAACACAAAACGGTTGAGGAATTAGCAAAAGCCTGTTCCATTCCGGTTTTAAACGGAATGAGTGATTATAACCACCCAACCCAGGAAATCGGAGATCTTTGTACCATTGTAGAACATCTGCCAAGAGGAAAGAAGTTAGAAGAGTGCAAGGTGGTTTTTGTGGGTGACGGTACCCAGGTATGCGCTTCTTTGGGATTTATCACAACAAAGCTTGGTATGCACTTCGTTCATTACGGACCAAAGAACAACCAGCTGTTGGAAGAACACAAAAAGGTCATGGAAGAGAACTGCAAAGTATCCGGTGGAACCTGGGAAGTGACTGACAGCCGGGAAAGCGTAAAGGGTGCGGACTTCATTTACACCGATGTGTGGTATGGACTATATGAGAATGAGACACCAAAGGAAGAGCGTGTGGCTACCTTTAAGGATTATCAGGTGAACAAAGATTTAATGTCACTTGGAAATATCGGCTGTAAATTTATGCACTGCTTACCAGCAACCAGAGGAGAAGATGTTACGGATGAGGTTCTTGACAGTGACAGCTCCATTGCATTTTTAGAGGCTGGAAACCGGTTAACTGCCATGAGAGGTCTTCTGGTTTACTTTACACAGTATCAGAGAGAGCAGGCAAAAAGCGAGCTTCAAATCGCAGCAGCAAAAGAAGAACTGGAAACATTCATGAATGATAGACATATCAGATAGGGGGAATTGGTCATGTCAGATGCGCCAAAGAAAAAGTTTCGGTTAATAGATGCCATCATGGCGGTGATATGTGTCGTGTTTGTGGCAGAAGCGGCAGGTCCCGTAGCAGCGATTGGTAATTCCCAGTATTTCTGGTGGATTTTCCTGCTGATCACATTTTTGCTGCCATATGGATTGATTTCCTCTGAACTTGGGACAACCTATGAAGGAGACGGCGGATTGTATGACTGGGTGTCAAAAGCCTTTGGTAAGAAATGGGGAGGAAGGGTTTCCTGGTATTACTGGATCAACTTTCCGCTGTGGATGGCTTCTTTGGCGCTGATGTTTCCCAAGGTCATCGGTCTTTTAGCCGGCAGGGAGCTTGGAATTTTTCCATCACTGATCATTGAGCTGATTTTTGTATGGATCGTGGTGTTTATCAGCTTTTTTTCCGTCTGCGACAGCACCTGGATCTTAAACAGCGCTGCAATAATAAAAATTCTGATTGCACTGACTCTGGGAGGGCTTGGAATCTATGGGGCAGTCACTCATGGAGTTGCCAATGAATATACATTGTCCTCTCTGCTTCCAAGCTTTGATTTAAACAGCTTGTCCTACATATCGGTAATCTTATTCAACTGTCTTGGATTTGAAGTGGTCTGTACCTTTGCACAAGATATGGAAAATCCCAAGAAGCAGATTCCACAGGCCATTGTAGCCGGCGGACTTGTGATCGCAGCCATTTATATTTTTATGGCATTCGGAATCGGCGTTGCTATCCCGGCAGATCAAATCAGCACCAGCACCGGCCTGGTTGCCAGTGTTCAGCTTTTAACCGGAAGCACCAGAGGAATCATAGTCATTGTTGTTGCCATCGGCTTTTTATTGACCCTTTTTGGAAATATGATTTCCTGGTCTTTAGGAGTCAATAATGTGGCAGCCTATGCCGCCGAGAATGGGGACATGCCAAATGTATTCAAGATTAAAAGCAAGAAGACCCAGATGCCTGTAGGCGCTTCTGTGATGAATGGAGCGGTAGCAAGCCTGGTGTTGGTCATCGCTCCCTTTATACCCAATCAGGATTTATTCTGGAGCTTTTTCGCACTGAACCTGGTTATGTTTCTGCTTTCCTATCTGCCAGTATTTCCGGCATTTTTAAAGCTGAGAAAGATAGACCCTGAGACAGAGCGGCCGTTTAAAGTTCCAGGGAGTCCGTTGTTTTTAAAAGTTCTTGCCGGAATTCCCATGATCTTAATTGTGATCGCCCTCATCTTTACGGCAGTTCCTTTAAGATTTGATCCCGAAAGTCTGGCTGGAATTCTTCCTATTACGATCGGAGCAGTGGTATTCCTCGTGCTGGGCGAGATAATTGTAAACAAAAAACGAGAGAAATAAGAAAGAAGGAGTAAATTATGGCAAAGCGAATTATAAATACAACTCCAAAACAGGATGGGTACCGTATGCCTGCAGAGTTTGAAGAACAGGAACAGATCTGGATGCTGTGGCCGGAACGCCCTGATAACTGGAGAAATGGTGCAAAACCGGCTCAGGCAGTATTTGCAGAAGTGGCAAAAGCCATTCGCCAGTTTGAACCGGTGACGGTCTGCGTATCTCCTGCACAGTTCTTAAACTGCCGTGCCCACCTTCCCGAGAATATCCGGGTTGTTGAGATGACAAGCAACGATTCCTGGATCAGAGACTGCGGCCCTACTTTTGTAATCGATGACAAAGGAGGCATCAGGGGCTGTGACTGGACCTTTAATGCCTGGGGAGGCCTTGTAGATGGACTGTATTTTCCATGGGATCAGGATGATCTTGTGGCCCAGAAGGTATGTGAAATGGAGGAGATCCATTCCTACCGCACCGAAGGCTTTGTACTGGAGGGCGGTTCCTTCCATGTGGATGGAGAAGGAACTGTGATCACTACAGAGATGTGCCTGCTCAGTGAAGGCAGGAATCCTCATCTGGCAAAAGAAGAGATCGAAGAGATGCTTGATGATTATTTAAACTGCCAGAAGGTGATCTGGATCAAAGACGGAATCGATCCCAATGAGACCAACGGTCATATCGACGATGTGGTTCAGTACGTCAAACCGGGGGAAGTAGCCTGCATCTGGACCGAAGATGAAGAAAATCCCTTTTACCAGGAAGCGCAGACTGCCTATCAGACATTGACTCAGGCCGTAGATGCAAGAGGCCGTAAGTTAAAAGTACATAAGCTTTGCCTTACCAAAAAGCCGGTTCTTTTGCATGGGGCAAATGCCATCGATATGGTAGAAGGAACGATTCCGAGAGAAGATGGTGAGATTTCCATCGCTTCCTATATGAATTTCCTTGTGGTAAATGGCGGTGTGATCGTTCCTCAATATGGGGATGAAAATGATTCCCTGGCCTTAGAACAGATCCGGCAAATGTATCCCGACCGCAAAGTCATCGGCGTCCGTACCGAAGAGATTGCCTTTGGAGGGGGAAATATTCACTGCATCACCCAACAGCAGCCAAAAGTAAAATAAGACATTCCATAACACTCCTGAGAATATGTGAATAAAAAAGGGCTGAGGCATTACTGCATCAGTCCTTCTGTTAGAGCCGCTTCCGTTTCTTCCTGTACAGGCTCCGGCGGAATAAAGTTTTCCGGGATACCAGGATCTCTCATATCATAGATTCGGTCATATTCTTTTGTTTCCTGATTTTTAAGCGCTTCCGAACGGTTCATGGACAGGAACTTTGTCAGCTCATAGCAGCTGACCCAGATTTCGTTGTTTCCCTCTTTCTGGGATTCATCGAAAATAAGCTGAAGTCCAAAATGAAGGTGAGACTCGTTGATGTTATTGGTATTTTCCGTCCGGCTGTAACCGGTACGGCCCAGATATCCAATTACATCTCCGGCGGTGACAATGCTTCCTTGTTTTAAAGATTTATGATAAGGGTAATTTTTTCTCAAATGTGCGTAATAATAATACCGTTTTCCGTCAAAGCTCCGGATGCCAATCCGCCAGCCCCCATACTGGTTCCAGCCAAGTGCTTCCACATATCCGCTTTCCACTGCAATCACAGGAGTTCCTACCTGACCCATCATATCATGGCCAAGATGCTGCCGCTTATAACCGTAAGACCGGGCAACTCCGAAATCATCAAAATCGCTATATGGAAATCCCTTTGCAAGAGGCGAGTAGCTCTTTAACCCATATTTCTTTACCCATACCCTATCCGGATCCGTGGAACCGTCGGGTAGAAGGGCAGGAGTGGCATAAAGAGGAGCATTCTCAGAAGGAATCTGAATCTCATAGGTACCTACCAGGCCGTCTAAGACAGCTCCGTAAGCCTCTCTGTAATAGGAATAATATTTCATCTTTTCTGTCAGTTCCGCCATGGTCTTTCCGGATAGAAGCTGTTCGGCCAATCCGTCTAAATCCTTGGTGGAATATCTGGAAAAGTCACCGCCATATTTTGCGCCCAGATAAGCCAGTAAATCCACCCAGTTCAAATGAGGTTCTGACTGGCAGGTATTCACATCATAACGGAACGCTTCCTGCATTGCTTTAGAAGTAACGTTAAAATCCACCCATTTGATATATTTTTTAGCATCTGAGGAACTGGCTTTTCCGTCCTGATTGACAACTGGAAAGGAGAGTTTCCCGCCTGGGGATATGAAAAAGAGGGAGACCAGCAGAAAGGTCAGAATGATGACTTCTATGTAAATAATCATATGATGCCTGGGTACTTCAGAATGCTTCAAACTTTTTTTAAATAGATTCATAAGTGTTCTCCTTGTCATTCCATAAGACATACAAGTGAAAAGGGAAAGCAGCTCTTTAAGGCTTTCCCATATAAGATATGCAAAAGGGGGAGAAAATATGACGAAAACAGAGGTCATCGTTCATGTTGGATTTTAAGTAGGTTCATGTTATAATCGAAGTATGGAAATGGTATGGAAGAATGGGATAAAATACCGTACCGGAAAGTGAGGTTTGGAAGTGAATAATTTTGAGTATTGTGTACCTACAAGGGTGTTATTCGGCCGTGACACCCACCGAGAGGTCGGAGCATTGATTAAAGAATATGGGTTTAAAAAGGTCCTGATCCATTACGGCGGTGGCAGTGTAAAAAAGAGCGGTTTACTGGATCAGGTTACTGATTCTTTGAATGAGCATGGAATCGGATATGTGCTTCTTGGCGGGGTAAAACCCAATCCAACCCTTTCCCTGGCAAAGGAAGGCATGGAACTTTGCAGAAAAGAAGGCATTGACTTTATTCTTGCCGTTGGAGGCGGAAGTGTTCTGGATTCAGCCAAGTGCATAGCAGATGGAACGTTAAATCCGGAGATTGATCCATGGAAATTCTTTTTAAAGGAAGCGGTACCTGCGAAAGCACTTCCTCATGGCAACATCTTAACTCTGTCTGCCTCCGGAAGTGAGACAAGCTTATCCTGTGTCATTACCAATGAGGATGGAGATTATAAACGCGGCTTTAACAGCCCAACTCACCGGCCGTTGTTTGCCATATTAAATCCGGAACTGACCTTTTCCGTAAGCAAATTCCAGACAGGCTGCGGAACCGTAGATATTATGATGCATACGTTAGAGCGTTATTTTGGAGGAACTACAAAGAATACACCTCTGACTGACCGCATTGCAGAAGGTCTTTTGACCTCTGTCATAGAAGCGGGTGCTGTGGCGGATAAAGATCCTATGGATTATGAAGCAAGGGCTACCCTTATGTGGGCTGGAAGTTTGTCTCATAATGACTTAACCGGTCTTGGCAGAGATTACATGATGCAGGTTCACCAGATGGAACATGAACTGTCCGGACTGTATCCCTCCATTGCACATGGAGCCGGACTTTCCGCCCTCTTTTGTTCCTGGGCCAGATATGTCTGCGAGGCAGAGCCTATGAGATTTGCCCAGCTTGCAGTTCGTGTCATGAATGTGGAGATGAATTTTGAAGATCCTATGAAAACCGCATTATGCGGGATCAGACGTTTGGAAGAATTCTTTCAGAGTCTTGAAATGCCAGTCAGCTTAAGAGAACTTAATGCGGCAGTGAAGGAAGAAGATTTTGAAGCCATGGCAGAGAAATGTTCCTTCCATGGTGCCAGAACCTTACCTGGAATTAAGACCCTGGGGAAACCGGAGATGATTGACGTTTACCGTCTTGCTTTTTAAAAATTGTTTTATGAGGGGGCATATGCCCCCTTTTTTATATACATCATTTCCCGGATCCCATATTGGGAAAAGGCCGGGAGAAGATAAGATCCAAATCAATATCGGAAAAATTTTATCACTTATAGCATCCCATTTTACAGATATTTGTTACGAACGCTTTGGCTTTATCTTTGTCTTTATCCTTATCCTTGCAAAAGGGTTTGTGAATGGATACCATAGTGATCGCATTTTGGGGAGGACGGGTCATAAAATTGGTATTGCAGATAAATCGGAAATTGATTCCCCTGGCTTCCTGGGTAGCCACCAGATAGGGCTTGTAGGTTGTGCCCCGTAAATCCTTGGTGGCTTCATAAAAGATTGCCAGATCGATGCAATTCACATCACGGTAGGGGGTAAAGTTGCCTGGGCAGCTCATATGAGAAACTCCTTTGCTTTTTCTATTGCTATATCATATGCACTGCCAGGGACGTGGGGCACAAGGAAGGGGACTTTATGGGGTAAGGGTTATAATCTCTCCATCATCCGGTACAAAAAGATTTCCATGGAAGCAAGGCGTTCCTTCTGCTAAGTAGCGTTCTTTCCGGTGAGCCAGGTCAGAATCTTCCGTATGCCAGAGAACCAGGTTTTCTGCTTTCATCTCCTGAGCAAGCTGGCAGGAATCCTTAACGGTACTGTGATGCTTTTCGTAAGGCTTAAACTGCTCTCTGTCTTCATATAAACAGAAAGCTTCATGAAGGAGCCAGCCACAGTTTTCCACGTACTGGGAACATGCCTTATTATAAGGCTCGTCCCCGCAGAAGGTCAGACGCTTTCCATTTTGTAAGGTTGTGGCAAATCCGTATTGTTCTGCTTTCGTGGAGTGGATATCAAAAAAGGTCACGTCATTTCCGAGGATGTTCCTTGACTCTCCGTCAGAAACTGCATTTAAGTGGATTCGTTTGCCGATCAGTTCATAAAACTTGCCCTGCAGGGTGAGGCGGCAGAGGGTATCAATAACCGGAACCAGTCTTTCATGGCAGTAAATCTGGAAATCTCCTTCATATTTATCCGATTTCATTCTGGCTCCGATCATACGCACCATCCACACCACGCCCAGAATGTGATCCGTATGTTCGTGGCTGACAAACAGGTGGTGTATACGGGATAAATCCACATTCATATCATTTAATATACGGAGAATTCCATTCCCTCCTCCGGCATCAATCATGAAATATTCATCGTCTTTTTTTAAAGCAAAACAGGTGTTATAGCAATTGGTCACGGCTGCATTTCCCGTTCCGAAAATATATAATTGTTCCATCGTGTGCTCCTTTTTTATGCGGGGGTTTTATGTTTTCCTAAAATATGGTACTATAAGATTCGTACAAATGCAACAGTGCATCAGGAGAGGAAGAACGTAATATGAGAGATTTAGCATATCTGAAACTGATGGCAAGGGAGTACCCGACCATAAAGGCGGCTTCCAGCGAGATCATCAATTTGACGGCTATTCAGGGTCTGCCAAAAGGAACCGAATATTTTTTCAGTGATTTACATGGAGAACATGAAGCTTTTATTCATTTATTAAAGAGTGCATCCGGTATCATCCGGGAAAAAATAACAGAAACATTCAGCCATATTATGCCTGAAAAAGAGGAAGTAGAGCTGGCTAACTTAATCTATTATCCAGAAAAGGTGTTAAACCAGCTGGAGTGCTTAAATGCGGCAGACGATGAATGGCAGAGAGTGACCATTTACCGCCTGGTGCAGATATGCAAAGTGGTATCTTCCAAATACACCAGATCCAAGGTAAGAAAAAAGATGCCGGCAGAATTTGCCTATGTCATCGATGAACTTCTTCATGTGGATTATAATGATGATAATAAACGTGTATACTATAGTGAAATCATACGCTCCATCATAGACATCGAGGTGGGAGATAAGTTTATAGTGGCGCTCTGCGAGCTGATCCAGAACTTAACCATTGACTGCCTGCACATCATTGGCGATATTTTCGACCGTGGTCCCAGAGCGGATATGATTATGAATGAACTGCTCCAGTTCCATGATGTAGATATCCAGTGGGGCAATCATGACATCTCCTGGATGGGAGCAGCGACCGGGAATCTGGCATGTATCTGTAACGTGCTGCGCATTGCCATCAGCTATAACAGCTTTGATGTATTAGAAGATGGCTATGGCATTAATTTAAGACCTTTATCCATGTTTGCAGCCAGAGTTTACCGGGAAGATCCCTGTGAGCGGTTCATCCCTCAGATTCTTGATGAGAACATTTATGATGCGGTAGATCCGGGTCTTGCGGCCAAGATGCACAAGGCCATCGCCATCATCCAGTTCAAGGTGGAAGGCCAGATCATTAAGCGCCACCCGGAATACGGAATGAGTGACCGGATTCTTTTAGAAGCCATTGACTTTAAAAGAGGTGTGGTAACGGTAGAGGGAAAAGAATACCTTATGGTTGATACCTTCTTACCTACGGTAGATCCCAAAGATCCTTTAAAGCTTAATAAAGAAGAGGAAGAACTGCTTCGTACCCTGCAGCTTTCTTTCCTTCATAATGAGCTTCTCCATAAGCATGTCCGTTTCCTGTATTCCCATGGAAGCATGTATAAATGCTATAATTCCAATCTTCTTTATCACGGCTGTATTCCCATGAAGGAAGACGGCAGTTTTGAAGAACTTCAGATAGACAATCAGTCTTATTGCGGGAAAGCTCTGATGGATTATCTGGACCAGAAGGTTCAAAACGCCTACTTTATGCCAGAGAATTCCCCGGAGTGTACAGATGCCAGAGATTTTATGTGGTATTTGTGGTGTGGTGCCAAATCCCCGGTTTATGGGAAAGGGAAGATGACTACCTTTGAGCATTATTTTATCGAAGATCCCCAGGCCTATAAAGAACCCATGAATCCTTATTACCGTTTAAGCGTAAAAGAAGAATACTGCAATAAGATACTGGAAGAGTTCGGCCTTTCGAAGGAAGGCTCCCATATCATCAACGGTCACGTTCCGGTGAAGATCAAGGAAGGAGAATCGCCGGTAAAGGCAGGCGGGAAACTGTTTTTAATTGACGGAGGTTTATCTAAGGCCTACCAGACAAAGACAGGGATTGCAGGTTATACCCTTATCTATAATTCCAATCACCTGGCTCTGGCAGAGCATAAGCCATTTAACCCCGATGAGGAAAGCACTCCCAGGGTATCTGTAGTGGAAAATGTAAAATACCGGGTCATGGTGGCCGATACGGATAAAGGGGTAGAGCTGGCTGGACGAATTTCAGATTTAAAAGAGCTGGTAGCTGCTTATCGGGAAGGTATTATTAAGGAAAACGTAGAATAGTCAGTGATATGATGAAATTTTAATAATTATTTCAGAGAAGGTTTATTTACGAAGCTGCCGCCGGATGGTACAATAGTCGAAGTGATTTACTTAATTGAAGGAGGCTCAGATGAGCAAACAGGAATTTTTACAGCGTCTAAGGGAAACTTTAACCGGTGAAGTTCCCGGAAACGTGGTCGAGGAAAATATAAAGTATTATGAAGAATATATCAGCACAGAAGTGAGAAATGGTTCCGCAGAAGAGGAAGTCATTGCTTCCATCGGTGATCCTAGACTGATTGCCAAGACCATCATGGAGGCCAACGAGAATGCTTCTGACTCTGGGAAAACATATTACGATTCTTTTTCAGGAACCAGGCAGAATGTGTATGAAGACCAGGAAGATTTTGGGCGTCATATGCATTATTTCGACTTGAGCAAGTGGTACTGGAAGGTTTTGGGAGTTGTGATGATTATTTTCATATTCTTCCTGTCAGCCACCATTCTTACAGGGATTTTCAGCCTTTTGATGCCTCTGATCGGACCTCTGTTTCTGGTACTTCTTATCGTCTGGTTTGTAAGAGGAATGAAACGATAATGTCAAAATTTGTTAATAATATCATTTGAATATTACAAAAATGTAACGGCAGTTATGGCGCAAAAACGTCATAACTGCCGTTTTTGCTTGACAATCTTAAGAAATAATTATATAATCAAAATGTAACAATTATGTAACATTTGGTTTAGAACTTCTTAAGACTGACAAAAAAAGTAAAACAGGAGAATCGATATGAAGAATAAAATGTGGAAGGCGTTTGGGCTTTTAGGGCTTTTGGCAAGTCTCAGTCTGGTTACACCGGCGAAGACATATGCAGCAGAAATTGCAGTAGAAACCAGCACGACACTTTATGCAAAGATGGATGTGCCTGTTTCTGTTTTAGATACTGCAAAGACGGATGGTACCATCCTTTCAAAAACTGAAGAAGGAAAGACTTATGAAGTCGTGGAACCACCGAAAGATGGCTGGGTAAAGATAAAGATTTCCGAAGGACAAGGCTACATAAAAAGCAGTTCCGCAACCATGATTGAAAAGTCAGTGGAAAAGGTGGACAAGTCCGCATTAAAGCGACAGGAAGTGGTAGATTACGCGCTTCAGTTTGTGGGAGGCCGTTATGTATATGGCGGTGTAAACCCTAATACCGGAGTGGATTGTTCCGGATTCACCAGATATGTATTGGGAAAGGCAGGAGGCGTTAATATCAGCCGCAGTTCCAGAACCCAGTCCGCAGAAGGACAGATCGTAAGCTATCAGGATGCCCGCCCGGGAGACCTGGTATTTTATGGAAAAAATGGTTCAATTAACCATGTCGCCCTATATATGGGAGATGGACGAGTTGTTCACGCTTCTACAGAAAAGACCGGTATTATCGTAACAAATGTCATGTATCGCAAGCCTGTTAAATTTGTCAGCGTTTTAAACTGAAAAATAACGAATTTAGTACAGTTTTAAATAATACTTGACGAAAAGATAAAATAAATGTATAATAACCGTAATGAATTTAATAATTACGTAACATTTGAAAATCAAAAAGTGAAAATAGGAGCAGATTTCCCGATGATGAAAAAAACATGGAAAACGTTAGGCCTTATGGCTTTTTGCAGCGCAATCGTAATTGCAAGACCTTCAGATGTAAGAGCAGATGAGATTTCGGGTCCAGGACTCAGTTATGGGAACTATTTGGTAACAGTTAATTCAGATAAGGTAACAATCAGTAAAGATGAAGAAGGACGCGAAGCTTTGATGACCGCTTCCAAAGGATCTTCCTTTGAAGTTATGGAAGACATGGGAGACGGACGGGTCAAAGTTAAAGTGAATGATAATACATACGGCTATTTGCCGGTTAATGGCAATGCTACCGTAACAGAGACAGATGAAGAGACATTAGCAGCTCTGGATGATAAGAAACAAGTTGAAGCAGCGGTAGATTTCAGACAGAGTATTGCAAATTACGGATTGCAGTTTGTAGGCGGACGCTATGCATATGGCGGAACTGACCCTCATACCGGAGTGGATTGCTCCGGATTCACAAGATATGTTATGCAGCATGCGGCAGGAATTACAATCAGCCGTTCTTCTGGTGGACAAGCTGCCCAGGGCAGAGCCATCAGTGCAGATCAGATGCGCCCAGGCGATTTGATTTTCTATTCCAGTGGCAGATCCATCAACCACGTTGCCATGTATATCGGCAATGGCCAGGTGGTGCATTCTTCCACATACAGCACAGGTATTAAGACTTCCCCATGGAATTATCGGACACCTGTGAAGATCGTCAATATTCTTGGCGATTAATGATAAAGCGGACAACCGGATTTTGGATAGGGTATAAGACCTTCGGCGAGGGATTGCCGAAGGTCTTTTGTTTGCAAAAAGGCATTGCCTGATAAAATGGAATATGTTACCATATTTAGGCAGCAGCCGTACTGCTTAAAAGTATTAGTTCCTGGCAGTCAGCAACAGGAGGTGGGAGTATGAACGATAAGTTTAAGGAAGGTCTTGGTATCGGTTTATTTATTGTATTGTTTGTAACATTTATTTTATTTTCCATATAAGCATATTTGAGCCGGGACGCATGATCCCGGCTCAAAGTTTTTTTAAATCAATTTTTTGCTGAACTTATGCAGCCTTTTGGACATATTAATTCACAGGCACCGCAATCGACACATTCCTGCTGGTTAATTTTCCGGGTCTTTGCATTCTCCTGGGAGATACAGCCAACCAGGCAGACTCTCTGGCATTTTCCACATCCAATACATTGCTCCCTGTTAATTTGTCTGGACATAAAATTTTCCTGAATTATAAGGTCTGTTTGCAGGATTCAACGGTCACTTCCAAAACTCTGGTTAAAAACGGGCATTTTTTGAACATCTTGTCGTAATGCGCCCCTTCTTTTAAAAATTTTGCAGTTCCTTCTAATAAAAATCCAGTTCCCATGTATTGATATCCCATTACTTCTTTGCTTCCTAAAGTCAGTTTTACATTTGAATTTGATTTCACATTTTCTTCGGTCTTGATCATTGCCGCCGCCGGAATTAAAATCTTATTATCTTCTACCACTTCTAAATAGCTATTCCACGTATTGACGACATGAGCTTCATTATTTGCCCAGCTTACAATGGATACGACACCTTCGTGTTTTAATACTTCTAATAATTTTTCTGGAAACATGGTTTACCTCCTATTTAGCGACTGATTCTATCGTCGATTAACATTGTCGTTAATTATATTACATTTATTTTTTATCCGTGTCAATACTTTTTGAATAATTATGGACAATTTTTATCTTGAATTCATTTGCTTCATCCATTATGATAGAGACATATCAGGTTAAAAGGAGAATGGATCAATGAAATTTTCAGTTGGTGTTGAGTATGCATTGCATTGTTTGCTTTATATGATAAATGTTGAGAAGGATAAATCGGTTGGAATCAGGGATTTAGCGACCTTTCAAGGAATCTCCGAAAGCTATTTATCAAAGGTCTATGCGAAATTGGGAAAAGCCGGACTTATTAAGTCTGTGCCTGGGGTAAAAGGTGGATATGCACTGGCACGTGATCCTCAAAATATTACATTTTGGGATGTGGTTGAGGCAGTGGAGGGGAAGGAACCATTTTTTCAGTGTGCAGAAATCAGACAAAACAATATTTTGCTGGATAAAAACAATTTACCGGATTCGCACACTAAATGCCCTTGCCTTATAAAAGTGGTAATGAATGATGCGGAGAATGAAATGAAGAAATACCTGGAACAGAAAACATTAGGCTGGCTGCATAATGAAGTATATACAAATATTTTATCAGATGAGATAAGAGAAGCTACGAACTTGTGGTTTCAAAAAGAATAAGGAACGCAGGTTCAAAAGAATAAAGCAGACAACTTAAAACAACGATTTTACGAAAAAAGGGAAACAGCCGAGATAGGGGAGCTATCCGGCTGTTTCCGAGGGGAGTATAAATAATTAATAAGGATGAGGAAAATTATCTCCTCATATTAATTATAATATAGCCTTGATAAAAATGCAAAGTTATTTTCATTAAGGATTTGTAAGAATAATAAGGATATTTATTTTTTTGACAAATTTTTTAAATAAAAATATCAGTATAATCTTTTTGTAATTCGCCATACTAGTTCATGTAACAAAAAACACCGACAGGAGGTAATAACAATGTCTAAGGATAACTACAACGATAGCTACAACAATATGGACAACTCTTCCAGAAATTTCCGCGACAACAACCAGAACAACAACCAGAACAACAGCCAGAACAAGAGCCAGAACAAGACTCAGGACAACAACCAGAATAAGAGCCAGAACAAGACTCAGGACAAGAGCCAGAACAGCAGCCGTAACAGCAGCCGTGACTCCAGTCGTGATTCTAGTCGTGATTCCAGCCGCGATTCTAGCCGTGACTCCAGCCGCAACAAGACAAACTAAACCTCAAAAAAAGAACAAAAGCTCAAAAAAGGCGTGGGAAAGAGACAATGGGGTCCTTTCCCGCGCTTTTTTTGTTCCAAAGTAACGTGTCCATATGGATTTTCGCAATCCGAAAAAAATGGAATATATTATTACTAGAAAGGACAGGTGATAATATGTTCCAGACAATCCCGATTTGGGAAATTGATAATTATATCGATTATAAAGATAATATCATGATCATAGATCTTCGAAATAGACAGTCCTACCGGAAGTCCCATATTAAAGGAGCTGTGAATCTTCCGTATGAAGAGATGGAAAGCTGGATCAACTCCATGCAGAAAGATAAACTTCTCATATTTTACTGTGCCAGGGGCGGACAAAGCATGATGGTCTGCAGAAACTTGGAGCCATATGGGTACCATGTGTTGAATATTGCCAATGGAATCGCATATTACAAGGGAAAATATATGGTTTGGGGATAGGTAAATTCATTGACAGAAATATCCCCTAGCCTTAAAATATATCTATTATATACAGAAGGAGAAATAGCTTATGAAATATATGATTGCTTCTGACATCCATGGTTCTGCTTTTTATTGCAGGCTTCTGTTAGATGAATATAAAAAATCCGGTGCAGACAGATTGCTGTTATTAGGAGATATTCTCTATCATGGTCCAAGAAATGATCTTCCAAAGGAATATGATCCTAAGGCAGTGATTTCCATGTTAAATGGATATAAGGACCAGATCTACAGTGTCCGGGGAAACTGTGATACAGAAGTGGATCAGATGGTGTTGGAATTTCCAGTTCTTGCTGATTATGCTCTGCTAGTAATTAATGGTCTTACAATCTATGCGACTCACGGTCATATTTTTAATAAAGATCATCTGCCACCAGTAAAAAAAGGAGATATACTTCTTCACGGTCATACTCATATTCTGACTGCGGAACGTGAGGGAGATATCACTATATTAAATCCAGGCTCTGTTTCCATTCCTAAAGGAGGAAATCCGCCTACTTATGCCATGTTGGAGGATCAGACATTCCAAATTCTGGATTTTGAAGGAAATGTGCAAAAAGAAATGAACTTAGGAGAATAAGGTGAAAAAAACATTTGAATTGATCGCACCCTGTCATTTTGGCATGGAAGCGGTATTAAAAAGAGAAATTACGGATTTAGGATATGATATTACTACGGTAGAGGACGGAAGAGTAACGTTTATTGGAGACGATGAAGCAATTTGCCGTGCCAATGTGTTCCTTCGTACCGCAGAGAGAGTTCTTTTAAAGGTAGGAAGCTTTAAGGCGGAGTCTTTTGAAGAACTCTTTCAGGGAACAAAGTCCATTGCCTGGGAAGATTATATTCCTCAGGACGGAAAATTCTGGGTTGCCAAGGCTTCATCCATTAAAAGTAAACTTTTCAGCCCTTCGGATATTCAGTCTATCATGAAGAAAGCCATGGTGGAGCGGATGAAGCGGGCGCACGGCGTTGAGATATTTGAGGAAAAAGGAAGCAGCTATCCTTTGCGTGTGTTCCTTTATAAGGATCAGGTGACGGTGGGAATCGATACAACTGGAGATTCTCTGCATAAGAGAGGCTACAGGACCTTAACCAGCAAGGCTCCCATTACAGAGACTCTGGCTGCAGCGCTCATTATGCTGACCCCGTGGAACAAGGAACGCATCTTAGTGGATCCTTTCTGCGGAAGTGGTACTTTTGTGATTGAAGCAGCTATGATGGCGGCCAACATAGCTCCTGGCATGAACCGCTCCTTCCTTTCCGAAGACTGGAAGAACTTAATTCCAAGAAAATGCTGGTACGATGCCATGGATGAGGCCAATGACCTCCTGGATCACGACGTGAAAGTGGATATCCAGGGATATGATATTGACCCGGAGATTATAAAAGCTGCCAAGTCAAATGCAGAATCTGCAGGAGTGGATCATATGATCCATTTCCAGCAAAGACCGGTCAATGCATTAAGCCATCCGAAAAAATATGGCTTTATCATAACAAACCCACCTTACGGCGAGCGACTTGAAGAAAAGAAAAACTTACCGGAGTTGTACCGTCAGGTCGGTGAGCGGTATGGAGCCCTTGATGCATGGTCTTTATATATGATAACAGCTTTTGAAGACGCAGAAAAATACATCGGCAGAAAAGCAGATAAAAACCGAAAGATCTATAACGGTATGATGAAAACCTATTTTTATCAGTTTATGGGGCCAAGGCCTCCAAAAAGAAAAACAGGAGATTCGTTTGAAAAATAAAAAATGGATTGCCTTTTTATTTTTTATAGTCTGTATTTTAACGGGCTGCCAGTCTGCGGATCCGGCGGTAAGGTATCCTGAAACAGGAGATGTAGTTGCTCAGACAGAATTAAGCCAGGCGTCTTCCGGCCACGAGACTTCCAACCAGGAGACCGATGTTCTTCCGGTTTCCTATGACGGAAGAAAAGAGGGTAAAGTGCCGCCTGTGAAAAACCAGGGAACTCTTGGCACCTGCTGGGCTTTTGCATCTCTTCAGGCATTGGAGTCAAGCCTGTTACCAGGGGAATCCTATGATTTTTCAGAAGATCATATGTCCCTTGGTAACGGCTTTTGTATTCCTCAGGAAGAGGGCGGGGAATTTACCATGTCGCTGGCTTATCTGCTTTCATGGAAAGGTCCTGTGCTGGAGTCGGAAGATCCTTATGGAGACGGAGTTTCGCCAGAGGGATTAAAAGCGGTGAAGCACGTCCAGGAGATTCAGATGATTCCAGGTAAGGACTATGAAAAAATCAAACGGGCTGTCCTTCAGTATGGCGGGGTACAGAGCTCTCTCTATACCTCTATGACGGACGAAAACAGCCGCTCTGCTTCTTATAATGAACAGGCTTATGCTTATTGCTATATTGGTTCACAGCTTCCAAACCACGATTCTGTGATCATTGGCTGGGATGATACATATCCCAAAGAGAATTTTAATGCAGATGTAAACGGAGACGGGGCATTTATCTGTCTGAATAGCTGGGGAAAGGGATTTGGAGATCAGGGATATTATTACGTATCTTATTATGATTCCAATATCGGAATGAATAACCTGGTCTATTCTGTAGCGGAGGATGCAGATAATTACGATCACATTTACCAGTCAGATTTACGAGGCTGGGTGGGTCAGTTGGGATATGGTGAAGATACAGTGTGGTTTTCCAATGTTTATGAGGCAAAAGACAGAGAAACTCTGTCTGCAGTCGGTTTTTATGCTACGGATTCCAAGACTTCCTATGAAATCTATGGAGTCCGTGATGCAAAAGATCAGGCGGAAATCATAAACGGCGGAGATTTTAACCGGAAAATACCTTTGGCAAAAGGAAGCTTTCACAATGCCGGGTATTACACGGTATCTTTGAATGATAAATCAGGGGAAGTACTGGAACTTAATAAAGGGGAGCGTTTTGCAGTTATTGTAAAGATCACCACACCGAATACGGTTCATCCTGCAGCCATCGAGTATGATGCGGGAGACGGCCGTACCTTTGTAGATCTTTCCGATGGGGAAGGCTATATCAGTCCTGACGGTGAGAACTGGGAAAGAGTGGAAGAGAAACAAAACTGCAATCTATGCCTGAAGGCGTATACGAAAGACCGATAGAATTGGTTATAAAGGAGAGAACAAATGAACGAGGGGAAAATTGTTTTTGCAACCGGCAATGAGGGAAAGATGAGGGAAATCCGTGAGATCTTAAAAGACCTTGGAATGAAGGTCCTGTCCATGAAAGAGGCAGGTGTTAATCTTAACATTGTGGAAGACGGTGCTACCTTTGGGGAAAACGCAGAGATAAAAGCGAAAGCTGTGTGGAAAGAGACCGGAGGAATTGTACTTGCGGATGATTCCGGCCTGGTGGTGGACTGCTTAAACGGGGAACCCGGAATTTATTCGGCAAGATACATGGGAGAAGATACCTCTTACACGATTAAAAACCAGAATATTCTTAACCGGGCGGCCAAGGCAACCGGTGCGGAACGGAGTGCCCGGTTTGTCAGTAATATTGCGGCAGTTTTGCCTGATGGAAGCGTTCTTCATACCGAGGAAACCATGGAAGGTCTTGTGGCAGACAGTCCTGCGGGAGGAGAAGGATTTGGCTATGATCCTATTTTCTATGTACCGGAGTTTTCTATGACGGCAGCAGAGCTTACCCTGGAACAGAAGAATAAAATCAGCCACCGTGGAAAGGCATTGGAAGCCATGAAATGGAAGCTTATGGATTTTTACGGGAGGAAGTAGGATGAAAGTACTGATTGTCAGTGATACCCATCGCAAAGACGAGAACCTTTATAAGGTTATCACGGAAACCGGACCTTTTGATATGCTGATCCATCTGGGAGATGCGGAAGGCAGTGAGGAGAAAATCGCTGGCTGGGCAGGAGAGGACTGTCAGGTCCATATGGTGCTTGGAAATAATGATTTCTTCTCTGATCTGGATCGGGAAAAGGAAATTAACATCGGGAAATACCGGGTATTGCTTACGCATGGACATTATTATAATGTTTCTCTCGGAGTGGAACGGCTGGAACTGGAGGCGAGGGAACGGAATCTGGATATTGTTATGTACGGTCATACTCACAGGCCCTTTTATGAGGTACATAATGGGGTTATTGTGTTAAATCCGGGGAGTTTGTCTTATCCCAGACAGGAGGGGAGAAAGCCTTCTTATATGATTATGGAGATTGATGATGAGGGGGAGGGGCGTTTTACGCTTAATTTTTTTAAGGGGTGAGAGGGAAAAGAGCCAACAGGGGGACATGCCTTCGCCGGGGTTTCGGCAGGAGGGTTTCTAAGGCCGGAAGGGCACAAAAAATGCGGGATCGGAAACACTTCGTCCGAATTTCTGAAAGAAATTCGCACTCAGGGTTTCCTTTGGGAATTGGCTTGGAAGCCAATCCCAACCCGCATTTTTGCACCCTTCCAGCCTAAGAAACTCTAACCTGCCTGCAAACCGGCGCCGGCATCTCCCCCTGTTGGCTCTTTTCCCAGCGAACGTGTTGGTGGGGGCCGGGAAGGGCGGAGCAATGGTTTTGGAGGAGATGGGCTTTGAGGAGGAGTATTGCTTGATTGGTCAAGTAATTAAAACATTCAAATTAATTAAAAAATTTTTAAAATTTGAATAATTTAAATAGGTAAAATAATTCGAGTAACTTTAAATAATTTAGTTTAATAATTAGTTATTATTTCCAGCCTTCTGGTAAATAAGTGATGGTGTTAGTAATCATGTCGTCGGCGAGAGATTTGATCTCGGCTTCGGTGGCACGGTCTTTTACCAGGGGGTCGGCGGCGAAGGCTTCGTAGACTAGGGTGCGGTCGCAGGTGAGGGCGGCTTTTAAGATGCGCTCATGGTTGTCTACATGGGGCTTGATTAGTTCCAGGACGTTTTCTGGAATGGAGCCGGCGATGATTGGTTTGATGCTGTCACGGGCGAATACGGCGTTGGTTTCTACGATGGCATCTGCGGGCAGATTTGGGATCTGTAGGCCGGTGTTTGGGATGTTGACGTTGCTGATGGTTCGCTCAAGGCCGCAGAGGGACTTGATTAAGAGGATTCCTTCTTCGCCGGAGGGTTTTAACTGGATTTCTTCTTCTCCGTCTACCAGGCGGTGGCTTTTAGTCAGACGGGTTTTTAAGTCTTCTTTTCGCCAGGCTACGGTGGTTAAGCCGAACTTCCAGCTTTTTGTGGTGTCGGGATCTTTTAGGTATTCGGCTCCTGGCATGAATTCGGCTAGGTGGCGGTCTCCGGCGGCGGCTATTAAGCCGTAACGGCGGAATAAGTCAAATTTCAAGCGGTGTGCGCATTCGAAGGTGCTGTTGGCCCAGTTTTTGTCTGGCTCGCTGTAGCCTTCTTCGTAATGGGAATCAATGTAATCACGGTAAACTGGGAATAAATCGATTCCTTTATAGGAAGCCTGGTCAAACCAGGTAAAATGGTTGATTCCAAGAACGTTTACGTGAATGTCACGGCGGTCTACGTCTTTTAAGCCGAGGGCTTCTTCACAGATTCCTTTTAAGACTTTCTGTGTGCCGAATACTTCGTGGCAGCATCCGAAGGCTTTGATCTGCGGGAATACGTGATAGAGGGTTTTTACGCATAAGGACATTGGGTTTGTGTAGTTGATGACCCAGGCATCTGGAGCGTATTCTTTGATGGCTTCTGCTATGGTTACGAACATGGGAATGGTGCGCAGAGCGCGGATCATTCCGCCTGGGCCAGCGGTGTCGCCTACGGACTGGTAGATGCCAAGTTTCTCTGGAAGATGGACATCGGAATCCATCTCGTCAAAGGTTCCGGGAAGGATGGAGATAACGGCAAAGTCGCAGCCGGTTAATGCTTCTTCTAAGGATTTGGAAGTTTCGTAAGTCCATTTTCCGATGGTGTCTTCTCTTGCAGACAGCTTATTTCCGATGATCTCATTGCTTTTTGAAGCGGACTCGTCAATGTCATATAAGCGAATGGTTCCACTTAAAGAGTCATCCATGGATAAGTCGGTCATAAAGGTCCAGGCCCAGCCTCTGGAGCCGCCGCCGATGTAGGCGATCTTTAAATCTGTGACTTTGTTGTTAGCGTATTTCATAAGGGGTTCCTCCTGTAATATGAATATATTTTTAGGTGTTTCCTTGTGCTCTATATTGCATATTATAATGCATTATAGTATTATAATTCTTATATAATTGGTGCTTTTTTTGATATAATCATACTTTTGGCTACTAATATGGAGGTCGGAATGGAAAAAACCGTTTTTTCAGAAAGCATGGAAGGAATCGCCATTGATGAGGTGGTACGGGATCAGGAGTATTCCATGACCATGAAGCATTTTCATGATACCTATGAGCTTTATTTTCTTATGGAAGGAGAGCGGTATTACTTCATTGAAAAAGAAACTTATTTTGTAAAGGCTGGAGATGTGGTCCTGGTGAACCGGGAGCAGGTTCACAAGACAAGCCAGGCGGGAAGCGGAAAACATGACCGGATTCTTCTTCAGTTGAGTGGAAGAGTTTTGGAACCATGGTTGAAAAATGCGGGCATTTATTCTCTGGAAAAGATTTTCGGGGATTATTACGGGGTATTAAAGCTTTCAGAGACAGAATGGGAGGAGATGAAAACACTTCTGCTTGGAATCCGGGATGAGATGGAGCAGCGTGGGGAACGGTATGAGATCATGATCCGGTTAATGCTGTCTCAGATTCTTTTGATGGTCTACCGCAACAGGAAAAGGAATGTGTTAAAAGAGATGTCCCCTACAGTCCAGACCGCCAAACATGGGAAGGTTCATGAGGTGGCGGAATACTTGACCGTTCACTGTGAGACAGGGGAAAGCTTAGAGGAGCTTGCTGGGCGCTTTTTTATCAGCAAATCCTATTTAAGCAGGATTTTCCGGGAAGTAACCAGTTTTTCCGTCAATGAATACCGGAATCTGGCGAGAGTCAGAAAAGCAAAGGAACTTCTGGCAAACAGCGCTTATTCCATTACTGAGATTTCTGATATTCTTGGTTTTGAAAGCGTTACTTATTTTGAACGGATTTTCAAAAAACATGCGGATGCGACACCCTCAAGATATCGAAAGAAAGCCGGAAGAGCGGAATAATAGCTCTCCCGGCCTTTTTTATGCAGGACTTGCCGTGCTTTTTCGTGCCAGTTCATTAAAATATCTGCTGATACGCAGTGCCGTATCATGGTCCTTTTCTTTATCCAAGAACCGACAGGGTTTTCCGTCTAAGGTTCCGCTGTAAGTGAGAACCGCTTCAATATTTCCCAACTGGTCGTAAAGTCTGCGAAGCTTTAAACTTTCTTTATCTTCTGGATTTTTTAAAGAGATTCCATAGTAAAATCCCAGGGCAGTACCGAATTCAAGAAGTGGAGATATGTTTTTCATCGAATGTACCATGGACATGGTTCCCAGTACCCGTTCATTATGCTGAAGCTTCCGTATGGGATCCCGGCCTACCCGGTCTACAGGGTCCTTGAAGGAAAAGCGGCAGCGTTTGATAAAGTTCTTTGTAAACCCGTTGATATAGTCTTCATAATCAGGACTTTTTTCTAAGAGGGCGGGTTTGATTTCCTCTTCCATAAGAGTGTTTACGAAATCAAGGATTCTTTCGTCCCCCATTCCCTGTCCGATGGTCTTATAGCCAAGAAGCGCAGAGTACCAGGCGATCATGGCATGGGTGCCGTTTGAGAGACGGTTTTTAATTACCTGCATCTGTCCGATCTCTTCCATTACCTTTATCTGACGAAGGTGAGGCAGAAGCGGGCTGTTCCCCCCAGCGTAAAGTGTCATATCAGGCTCGCTGTTAAACAGTACCAGACTTACTTTGGAAAGCTCTGTCTGAATGACAGAGATATCTTTTAAAATCCGTGTGATTCCTTTTAAGCTGATCACCGGTTTTTTTATATTTGCAGTATCCGGGACAGATTCTTTTAATGAATTCAGCTTTCTCTGTATCTGTTTTAACAGCTCCTCTTTTGGACAGGCAGAAACCATCCGGTTTACTACGGTTTCACAGAAATAAGTCTCCTCAAGGATCTCATTGGCAGATTCTTCGGGAACAAGTTCTAAGAGTGCTTTCTTAATCTGTTTTTTCACAAAGGAAGCAGCATGAACCTTATTTAATATGATTAAAATGGTCAGGGGGTCCCGTTTGGCTTCTTTTCGTGCCAGCAGCCCTTTGGCTGTCATCACCGCCTGCTGCTTAATGGCGCTTTCCGGAAGGCATAAGGCCATAATGTCTGCTTCTAAATACATGGAGACCATTTGATCCTCCTGATCGATATCAATCAGGGAAACGTTACGGATGGTCTGCTCGTAGGCAAGGCTTTCATAGTTGACCTGGTAGGAATGGAATGCATTTACCATGTTCCTTAGTTCGGCACTTCTGGTGGCTCCTATGATCTTACCGGGTCTTGTATATCCATCCCAGTGGGAGAATACCTGGGCGATGTATCCGCCGCCAATGGCGCCAAAGCCGTGGATTCCTGCAGTAAGAGGGTTGTCGTTTTGAGGGAAATGTTCGTTGAGAGTTGGAATGGGATATTTCTTAGTGTAAAGGCGCAGATCCTGTAGAAATTCGGTCATACTTTCATAGCACATCCAGGCTTTTTCTTTAATATCCGGACGGGCTTCCTTGATATCTTTTATATAGACTGGAAGGCCGCCTGCCGAAGATGCGGCTAAAAGACCGTTTTCAGAGTCTTCAAAGATCAAGCAGGTTTCTGGCTGGCAGTTAATACCGGCAGCCGCTTTTAAAAATATCTGGGGGTCCGGTTTTCCTTTGTCTACTTCATCTCCGCAGACTACTACATCAAAGTATTTAAAAACATCTGCATCCCTTAAGTATTCTTCTGCGATAGCTCTTTTACTGGAAGTGGCGACTGCAAGTAAAACTTCGTTGCGCTTTAAACGTTCTAAAACTTCAATCAGTCCGTTTTTTATAGGAACCCCATGTTCCTTTACATAGGATAATTCCAGTTCGTCGGCTCTTTTTCGGATTTCCTCGTAGGGGTAATCCGGACCGAATTCTTCCTTCGCCAACCGCTGGGCGGAAACAGAACTAAGTCCCAGAGAGTCCAACAGCAGTTTATCGGGCATGGTTTTTCCGTATCGTTCCAATGAGGCTTCTTTTAAAGTCTTCATTCTGAGCCGTTCCGTATCAAACATGGTGCCATCCATGTCAAAAATCGCAGCTGTTATATCTTTATCTATTAATTTCATCATGTGTTCCTCCTTTTTCAGACTGCATATGAAATGCTTATTTTATGTTACAAGATGGGAAAGTGGTTGTCAAATTTGGACCGGATTATCTTTTACTGGAAAAAGTCATATGTACCAAAAATATGTTTGCTTTTTTCCAGGCATGAGACGGATATAGATTTGCTTTTTACGATTTACGGGGTGTTTTTTGTGCATCCTGCTGTTTTTCATTTTTTCGCCTTTCTCATGGATTTTTAAGTGAAAAATACGTTTTTTCAGGAAAAAACAATAAAAAAAGGAACATATTTCAACTAAAAATATGCTCCTCTTCGTTTATGATAATTTCGGTGGTTTTGGTTATTTTTCCAGTGCCTCGCATAATGCGGTCAGAGCCAGTGCCTGTCCGTAAGCCATTGGTGTGATCATAATATTCTTGTAATGGTCTGCAGTCATACCGATGCCGGTTCCGGCAGATACGTTCAATACGGTACCGTCTTCGGAGATATTTTCACAGATTGCGGCAATGGCCCGGTCAGCAGCTTCCTTATAGGACTGATCTAAGATACCAGCTTTTACGCCTCTTAACAGACCGGCAGCAATGGCAGCAGAACCGGAAACTTCTTCGTAGCTGGTCTCATCGGTGAGAACGGTGTACCACAAGCCGGACGGAGCCTGAAGCTGTAAAAGAGCCTCAGCCTGGGATTTAAAAGTATCAATGAAGTAAGTCCGTACCCCTTCGTTTAAATCCTCTTTGCAGTTGTCTATGAATTCCATGATGCCGTAGGTGAACCAGGAATTGCCTCTGCACCAGAAGATGCCGCCGAAGTTGTCCATCTCATCAAAACGGAAGCCATGGTGGAAAAGGCCGGTCTGTTTATCAAACAGGTATTTGATATGAACCAGGAACTGGTGGGTAGCTTCATTCTTCCAGTCCGGGCGGTCCAATTGATACCCCATATTGTTTAAGAAAAGAACTGACATGAACAGGGTGTCGACCCAGAGCTGTCCTTCATTTAATGCCACTCCGTTCCTGTCTCCGATGGCACTGGTTACATGCTGGAAGCCATTGTCCGGGGTCTTAGGAAGTTCATTGATGAGCCAGTCTGCACGTTCTGCACACAGATTTTTAAAATCCTCGGGTTTGGTAAGCTTTTCATACAGATAGGACAGTGGGAGGAAGGGAGCTGTTGTATTGATATTTTTGGAAGGAAGCCCTTTTTCCATATGTCCGCTGTACCATTTTTCAAAAAAGGACAGATAGCGGTCGTCTTCATAGAAGTCCTGGAGCTTATAAAGTCCGTATAATCCAACTCCCTGTGGCCAGTCCCATTCCTCAATGCCGAAATCTCTCTGGATAATGCCTTTCTTTGTATCGGTACGGCTGACGGTACGGTCTTTGTCGTAATCGCTGCCTCCAAGATTCATAAGCTTTTCCACTACTAAGTGGATTTTTTCAAGTAACTGTTCGTTTGACATCATTGTCTCTCTCCTTTTTGTACGTGTTTAGTGTTTTGTTTTCTGCTTTTCAATATATTCGGTCGGCGGAAGGCCGGTATACCGCTTAAATACCTGACTGAAGTACTGGGGATTGCTGCCGAAACCTACCTGGCGGGCAATGTGTTTGACGTTGTCATTATGATAGAATGTCATCAAACGGATGGCTTCTTCCATTCGTTCTTTATTTAAGTAGTCGGAGAAGCGCATTCCTTCTTCTTTGATGAATTGCTTGCTTAAGTATCCCACACTTACGAACAGATAATTCTCAGCCAGCCACTTTAATGACAGATTCTCAGAATCCAGATGCTCTCTGATATAGGATTTTAAAAGCGCGATGTTGGACCCGTTTTTGTGGGAACCGGTGTCTGCTGTTTTCTGAACCATAACCACCAGTAAAAGCTCCCGGATGGCATGAACCGTACCGCAGGAATATAGGCGCCTAAAAAAATCGCAGGCAGCGTCTGTAGGCAGCTTTTCCTGTTCCATACCGCTTTGAAGAAACAGGCCCAGGGCAAGGCTTCTGGCACTGGATACAGGCATGGAATCCATGAAAACGGAGTCGAGAAGTTCCGTGGCCTGGACGGTATTTTCCGCAGAAGTAATGGAATCTTCTAACTGGCTGATCATCCAGGGAGATGCAATGTGGTTTTTAATCTCATGGGGACAGCCGCCTTCACCAAGGAGAAGAATTTTCTCAAACCGGGAAATCTTTGAGATGATTTTCTGAAACAGTTTTTCCGCAGATTCTTCATGAAGGAATTCTGTTACAAAGGTGACGGACTGGTTGGGGTATTTCAGTTCTGTGATAAGCTGGTCCATCTCTTCCTGAAGGGCAAGGGTAGCAGCAGGAAAAACCAGGACTGCCGTATTTTTTACATACAGGATGGAAAACTGAAGTGGAATCTTGGCAGAATCCAAAATCCGTTTCACATCGCAGGCAAAGCTTTTTAAATAACTTTCTTCCACAAAGGAGCAGATACAGGCGTAAAGGCAGTCCTTTGGAAAGGATAAAAACCCCTGATATTTGCGGAACACCGGGGAAAAGGAGTCCTGGTGCTCCAGTGCTTCCATGATAAAGCTCTGTTCCAGCGGAAAGTGAAGGGTTCTCAAGAAATTTTTCTGCTGCAGTTTCCGATTTTCTTCCTCTTGCAGCCGTTCTTTTCTGATAGAAACAAGGGAATCAATCAGTTCGCTTTTATCCGTTGGTTTTAATAAATAGTAACGGACTCCGTATTTCATTGCCTGCTTGGCATATTCAAAGTCATTGTACCCGGACAGCAGGATAAAGGTGATTCTGGAATCTGATTTCATGGAACGGTCGATTAGATCCAGGCCGTTTAAGATCGGCATGCGGATATCCGTGATCACCACATCCGGGTATTCATCACAGATAATATCATAAGCTTCCATGCCGTTTTTTGCCGCAGCAATCAGCTCATAACCTATGGACTCGTAATCAATCATTTGGGAAAGGGCTTCTCTTATAATCTGTTCATCATCTACAATCATCAGTCTCAGCATATCATACCTCCTGTTCCTTTGGAATGGACAGCATGACGACTGCCTTTCCGCTTTCGTTGTAAAATTTCAGTCCATAATTATCTCCGTAAAGCAGCTTTAACCGGGAGTTGATATTTAAAAGCCCTACGCCGGAGCCCTGGGGCGTTATCTCCCTGTTCTCTATTTTCTGTAACAGATCCGACTCAAACTGGGAGCCGGTATTGGTAACCTTAATCTGATAATCCATTTCCATTTCCTGAATGATGACCCGTATCTGGCACATCTCGTCCGTGTCCTCCATGGCATGCTTGAGGGCATTCTCCACCAGAGGCTGGATGCAAAGCTTTGGCACGAAAATCCGGGAAATCTTTTCAGGGGTCTCCAGCTCAAAGTGAAGCCGGTCTTCAAAGCGGATCTGCTGGATCCGGATATAATTATCCAGTACTTTTAATTCTTCGGACAATGGAATAATGTCCTTTTGGTCTGCGATGGAAGCACGGAATAAATTCCCAAGAGAGCGGACCATCACAGAGATGTCTTCGGCTCCGTATTTCTGCGCCATCCAGTTGATGGTGTCCAACGTGTTGTATAAAAAGTGTGGATTAATCTGCTGCTGTAGCATCTTGATGGTGGAATCCCGGACAAGAAGCTGTTTGTCGTAATTTTCATCCCTAAGGACCTTTACGCTGTGGGTCATATCATCAAAACTGCGATGGAGCTGTCCAATCTCATCCTGGCGGTTTTCATAGTCATAGCATTTCACATCGCAGGCAGGAAGTTCTCCACTTCCGAAACACTGGATTTTTTCAATCAGATAATCCAGATGGCGGAAAATATGACGGAAAATCAGGTTCACGCATACGGCGGTAATGAAAACAATGCAGAGTGTAAAGAGAAAAATCTGCATGCTCACCAGCTGGATCCTGTAAAATAACGGGTCATAATCCCGGAAATAGAGATAATCCCATCCAACATAAGGAACATGTCCGCTGATGATAAATTCCTTGTTGCCGCTTAATGTGGCGATGGAATAGGAATTTTCCAGTTTTTTATTTTCCGCAATCAGCTTTATGCTGTATTCATCGTGGAATGGTTCAGCCGGATAGATCCGCTTTTCGCCGGACATTAAAATAAATTTTGAATTTTCAGCAAGGCTTCCGGAATTAATTAATCCGTCTTCAATCATTTTATCCATATCCACAGTAATATACAATTCACCCATTTTTTTTAAGCTTAGATATTTCAACTTTAAAATCTGTCTGGCGCATACCGTATTGGGACCGGGTTCTATGCTTGAGGACCAGATGGATCTTCCTTTTAAGGAATCCAGATTCTTATCCAATTCTTCAATATTGAATTTTAAGATCTCATCAGAGCTTCCCATGCAGATGTTTGTCCCGTCAGACAGTATGATATTGATGGATTTAATGTAACTGCTGCGGTAAATATAGGAGTAAAGCTGCTGGTATATATCCCGGCGGGCCAGGGAACGGCGGTTGCTGTAGGGGTTCTCTGATAGGAATGTTAAGTTATTTTGTATGATTTGATCACCAATCAAGTTATCCGATATGTTTTCTACCATCTGCATTTCTGATTCCAGATACGTGGTCACATGGTTTAAGGAATTGGCATTGGTGCGGTAAAGCTCCTCATTATACCGGGCAGTAAGTATCTTGATACTGATGACAAATGTGATGCAAAGTGCCAGCATAGCCAGCAGAAATACTGTAAGGATCTTCTTATATAAGGACAGGTTGTTAAACCAGATAGTACACCGACTCATAGACATACGCCCTTTCTTCATGATTGTATTATATAGTAAAAACGTAAAAAAATAAATTACTTAAAGACCTAAAATTACAAAAAGCTGTTTTTTTAACCACAAAAAGCCATATTTTAACTTTACCATTGTGCATATTTGCCATATGATATGGTTATCATAATTAAATCGAAAGGGAGGTTTTACAATGAGAAAGAGATTTCTAGCAACAACACTTGCTGCACTTTTAGCAGCAACATCTTTAGCTGGCTGTGGTTCTAAATCACAGAACACAGACACCCAGACAAGCGGTGCAACTACCGCAGCTGAGACAACGAAGGCAGCCACTGATACGAAGGCAGCTTCCGGAGACAAGATATCTTTAAATCTCACCTGGTGGGGTAACCAGACGAGAAACGATGTAACAAAAAAAGCGGTAGATCTGTATATGAGTCAAAATCCAAATGTTGAGATCAAGGTGGAATTCACTGACTGGTCCGGATATTGGGATAAGCTTTCTGCAATGGCAGCAGGTGGTAATTTACCGGATATCGTTCAGATGGACTATTCCTATTTAAATCAGTATCAGAAGAGCGGACAGCTTGCTGATTTATCCGAATTCATCTCCAATGGTACCATTGATACCTCTAAAGTTCCTGAGAGCATCATTGAAAGTGGTTCCATCGATGGTAAAACATATGCAATCAGCTTAGGAAGCAACGCTCCGATGATGATTTATGACAAGGCAATTGTTGAAAAAGCAGGTGTTACCATTCCTGAACAGATGACTATTGATGAATTATACGACATTTCCAAGACAATATACGAAAAGACAGGCACCAAAACTCTTTTTGACGGTGGTATCAATATGATGCAGATCGTTGCAAGAGCCAATGGATCCCATCTGTTTGATGAATTAAAAGACGGCAAAGACGATTCCATGAAATTGCACTTTGCCAATGTTGAGAAATTTGCAAAAGCTGAATTCAGCATTCCAGCAGATCTTCTTGCAGAAAAGAATCCTGATGTTGTAGAGACAAAACCGATCATCGACTCTACCACATGGAATGATTTCTTATTCTCCAACCAGTATATCAGCGTTTCCAGTACAGCAGGAAGAGAATTAGGAATTACCATGTATCCAACCATGAAGGATGCAAAATCCCAGCCAATGTATTTAAAACCAAGCCAGTTCTTCTCAGTTGCAGAATCTTCCAAGAACAAAGAAGAAGCAGCTAAGTTTATTGACTGGTTCGTAAACAGTACAGAAGCAAATGATATTCTTCTTGCAGAAAGAGGAATTCCGATTAACTCAACCGTAGCAGATGAAATCAAACCTAAGGCAGATGCAGTTGCTCAGAACGTGTTTGATTACATTGCAAAAGTTTCTGAACTTGCAACACCAATCGACGCTCCAGACCCAGCTGGTAAGGGCGAGATCGAAGCATTAGGAAAGACAATAGTAGAGGCTGTTCGCTATGGTGATGCATCTGGCGATGATGCAACTGCTCAGTTTGTACCAGAAGCCAAGCGCATTATGGATGAAGCAGCGAAATAGCAGTTAGACATTCTGGAGGGGATAAGATGAAGAACAATCAAGTGACCCCGAAAAGAAAAGAATCATTAGCAAGAGTGTTAAATAAACCGAAGGTTGCAGGATATATATTTATCCTGCCCTTCATTATAGGATTCTTAGCATTCTTAGCATTACCAATGATTTTATCTTTAGGGTTTTCATTCACCAGATACAATATTTTGGAGTCACCGGTTTTTATAGGTCTGGAAAATTACAAGACCATGTTTACAGCAGATCCTAAGTTTTGGAAGGTATTTGGCGTAACCATGTATTATGTTCTATTTTCGGTTCCTCTCCGGCTGCTCATGGCTCTTGCAGTTGCCATGCTGCTAGTAAAGAGTACGAAGTTATCAGGTTTTTACAGGGCAGTTTATTATCTGCCTTCCATCATTGGTTCCAGCGTTGCAGTCGCTATTCTCTGGAAGCGTATGTTTGCCAGTGACGGTGTTATCAACGCACTTTTAAAGATCGTAGGACTTCCTTCTGACATTGCATGGCTTGGAAGAACGGATACCGCGATCTGGACTCTGATCATTCTTGCCGTTTGGCAGTTTGGTTCATCGATGCTTATATTTTTATCCGGTTTGAAGCAGATTCCAGTCAGCCTTTATGAGGCAGCTACCGTAGATGGTGCCAATGGAATCCAGCGGTTCTTTAAGATCACGCTTCCCATGCTGACACCAAGCATCTTCTTTAACCTGATCAACCAGTTAATCAGTGGGTTTATGGCATTCACCCAAAGTTACATTATCACTCAGGGAAAACCCAGAGACACGACCCTGTTCTATACCGTATACATGTACCAGAATTCCTTTACGTACAATAAACTGGGTTACGGATGTGCGATGGCCTGGTTCATGGTATTCGTGGTGGGTCTGTTGACTCTGATACTGTTCAAGACACAGAAAAAGTGGGTATATTACGAAGCAGAAGGGTGATGAAATATGAAGACAGGATATAAAGAAAGAAGAACTGCCATCACAGCAATATATCATATATTTACCTTTTTCTTCGCATGTGTTATGATATATCCGCTTGTATGGATGGTAATGAGTTCCTTTAAAAACACCAATGAGATATTCAAAACTGCAGCCAGCCTCCTTCCTGAGTCATTTTCCTTTAACAATTACCTGGTAGGATGGAAAGGATTTGCAGGTTACGGTTTCGCAACCTTTTTCAAGAATTCCTTTATTATTGCAGGTCTGTCCACCATCGGTGCAGTTGTATCATCTGCCATCGTCAGTTATGGATTTGCGCGCATTGACTTTAAATTTAAAGGCTTTTGGTTCGCATGTATGCTGCTTGCCATGATGCTTCCGTTCCAGGTCATCATGATTCCCCAGTACATCATCTTTAATAAGCTTGGCTGGGTAGGCAGTTATCTTCCGATCATCGTACCACAGTTTTTCGGTCAGGGCTTTTTCATTTTCTTAAATGTACAGTTTATTAAAGGAATTCCCATTGACTTAGATGAAGCTGCCAGAATGGACGGTTGTTCCTTATACTCCATTTTTATCCGGATTATATTACCGCTCATAAAACCATCACTGGTTACAAGCGCAATTTTCTCCTTCATGTGGAGATGGGATGATTTCCTTGCTGCTTTGCTCTACTTAAGTGATCCGTTAAAATATCCGGTCAGCTACGCTCTGAAAATGTTCTCAGATCCGACAGCAGGTTCTGACTGGGGCGCAATGTTTTCAATGGCAACCTTATCCCTGATTCCTATTTTTGTGATTTTCTTAACTATGCAGAAGTATCTGGTAGAAGGAATCGCCTCCACAGGAATTAAGGGCTAATAACGGCTTTTTAGGCGGGAGACCAGCTTTATGCGGTTTCCCGCCTTTTTTAAAATCTACGAAGAAGGCGGAATTATGTATGAATCCTATGAGAAACAGATTGAAGGCAGCGACCGATTCATTGAAGACGCTGTGCTACTCAGACGTAAAAAAAGCAGAACATGTAATGGTAAGTCTGGGAGATTATGAATTTGGGGAATATTTTGACAGCAGTACCCTGGAATGGACAGCCTATGGAATGGATGAGACCTGGGGCGGAACCGACCGTCATTACTGGTTCCTGACATCTGTTACCATTCCGGATCATTTTAAAGGAGCACAGGTAAGAGCCACATTAAATACGGGAGACACGGATATCTGGAATACCGATAACCCTCAGATTCTGGTTTATTTCAATGGAAAACTGTCTGGCACCATGGATATGAATCATCAGGATTTTATTCTGACTGAGGAAGCAAAAGGGGGAGAGAACTTTGAACTGGCTTTCTACGCTTATTCAAACAGTTCCGGGCTCACCAACTTCTTTCATCTGGAGATTGGAAAATATCTTGAAGATGTTGCCAAGTTTTATTATGATTTCAACGTGCCATTTGAGGCAGCGGATCTTTTGGAAGAGGAAGATTTGGAGCGGATCGATACCTTTAAGGTATTAAATGAGGCGCTGAACTTCATTGATTTTAGAAGACCTGGTTCCGAGGCATTCCGTTTATCCGTCCGGGAAGCTGATATCTGGCTCATGGAGAACTATTATAAAAACAGACCGGAGAATCCAGTGACAGTCCACAGCATTGGGCACACTCACATTGATGTGGCATGGAAATGGCCGTTAAAGCAGACCAGACAAAAGACAGTAAGAAGCTTCCGTACTGTCTTAAATTTAATGAAGCGTTATCCGGAATATAAATTTATGTCAAGCCAGCCCCAGCTTTACGAGTTTGTAAAAGAGGAGGCTCCGGAGCTGTTTGAAGAGATCAAGGAAAAGATTAAGGAAGGTCGATGGGAGACAGAAGGTGCCATGTGGCTGGAACCGGACTGTAACTTAGCTTCCGGAGAATCCTTAGTCCGCCATATTCTTTATGGAAGAAGATACTTTGAAAAGGAACTGGGAGGACAGGTCAATGAAGTGTTATGGCTTCCGGATGTATTTGGCTACAGTGCTGCCATTCCTCAGATCATGAAGCAGTCCGGCCTGCCTTATTTCATGACTACCAAGCTTGGCTGGAATGAATTCAACCAGTTTCCCAATGATGTGTTCCGCTGGAGAGGAATTGACGGAAGTGAAGTTCTCACTTACTTAATCAGCACCAGGGATTACTTAAAAAAGAATGAACCAGTTAAGAATTTCAGCACCACATACAATGGAAGACAGGATGCCAAACAGATCATGGGAACCTGGCAGAGATTCCAGAACAAGGATGTGAGCAAAGAAGTATTGACCTGTTATGGTTTCGGAGACGGAGGCGGCGGCCCTACCGAAGAAATGTTAGAACAGAACCGACGCCTGGAATACAGTGTTGCCCGTGCACCTAAGACAAAACAGACCTTTGTAAAAGACTTTTTCCATCTGCTGGAGGAACGTATGGACCAGAAACAGCTTCCGGTCTGGGATGGAGAATTGTATTTAGAACACCACCGGGGCACTTATACCTCCATGGCTAAGAATAAGAAGTATAACCGGACCTGTGAATTTTTAAATGCCGACGCAGAGTTTTATTCAGTACTTGATCTGCTCCTTTCTGATGGTTCCGATTATCCTGCAGAAGCGTTGGAGAAGAACTGGAAACTGCTTCTTTTGAATCAGTTCCACGATATTCTTCCCGGATCCTCTATCAAAGAAGTCTATGAGGATTCCGAAATTCAGTATCAGCAGATCATAAAGTCAGACCGTGAGATCATAGACAGCCGTGTAACCCGTCTGCTTTCCGCTGCCGGTTTTGAACGGACAGAAGAAAATGGAAATGCCCTTGCCGTATGGAATACCTTAAGCTTTCCAAGAACCGGTATCATAGAAATGGATCATCCGGTTAATAATCCCGGTTTCTTATCTCAGGAAACGGCAGAAGGAGGAATCCTTTATCTGGCTGAGAACGTACCGTCTAAGGGATATGAAGTGTTTGGAGAAGGCACTGTTTCTTGTGGGTATGATGAGTCAAACGTATTTTCTGATTTTGAAGCAGATGGAGAAGGAAAACCGATCAGACTTATGACTCCCTATTACGAAGTGGAATTCGGCCCGGATGGAACGCTTACAAGGCTTTATGACCGGAAGGAAGAAAGAAGCCTGTTAAAAGACGGGACAAAAGGCAATGAACTTCTTGTTTTTGAAGACCGGCCTCTGGAGTTTGATGCGTGGAACATTGATGCAGGTTACAAGGAAAAGATGTGGTCTATTGACGAAGTTGCAGAAGCCCGCCTTTTGGAGAATGGTCCGGTAAGAGGCTCTATTCTCATCAAAAAACGTTTTATGGATTCCGAAGTGGAACAAAAGATCTGCTTTTACAAGCATACAGCAAGGATTGATTTTAAAACCCGGATCAATTGGAACGAACATCAGATGCTGATGAAGGCGGCATTCCCGTTGGATATTCTCTGCAAGGAAGCCAACTATGACATCCAGTTCGGCAATGTAAGCCGTCCTACTCATGAGAATACTACCTGGGATCAGGCCAGATTCGAAGTATGTGCCCACAAATGGGCAGACATCTCAGAACCGGGATACGGTGCGGCTCTGTTAAATGACTGTAAGTACGGTTACGATATCCATGATTCCGTGATCCGGCTGACACTGTTAAAATCAGGCATCTTCCCCAATCCGGACGCTGATCAGGGAGAACACACCTTTACCTATTCCCTGTATCCTCATGAAGGGGATTTCCGTGTGGGTGGTGTTGTGAGAGAAGCATATGATTTAAACTGCCCGATGCAGGGAATCGCTGCAATGGGAAGTAAGCCAGCTTCCTATTCCTTCCTCTCCATTGAAGAAGAGAATGTTCTGGCAGATACGGTTAAAAATTCGGAGGACGGAGACGGAATCATTGTCCGTATGTATGAAACTTACGGAAAACGGACCAGAGCGCATGTGAAATTTGCAGAAACTGGAGCAGCTGCATTGGTGGAATGTACCTGTCTGGAAGAAGAGAAAGAATCCCTTTCTTATGAAAATGGAACTCTTGTTATTACATTGAAACCTTATGAGATCAAAACCATAAAGTTAAAAAGGTAGGAGCAAAGACGATGATTATTGGGAGATTAAAAGTAAATCATATGACGAACCCACTGGGGTACTGGATGGAGGCGCCTGTTTTTTCCTGGGCAGTCCTTGAATCCACGGGGAAATGTCAAAAGGAAGCCAGAATTTTTGTGGCAGCAGACGAACAGATGGAGCAGATTCTATATGACACCGGAGCAAACGAAGAGTTAGACAGTCTTGGAACTCCGGCCGACTTAAAATTAGAACCACGGACCAGGTATTACTGGAAAGTAGAGGTGTGGGCTGACGACGGAGATCACGGCGTCAGCGATTCCGCCTGGTTCGAAAGCGGAAAGCAAGAGGAGAAGTGGAATGCCAAATGGATTGAAGCACCTTTTGATAAGGACATTCATCCTTGCTTTCAGAAGAAATTTGTCTTAGATTACGAAGTCCTATCTGCCAGAGCCTATGTCTGCGGTCTGGGCATCTACGAGCTCACTGTCAATGGGGAAAAGGCAGGAGAAGAGTATTTAATGCCTGGATACTATGATTACGAAAACTGGCTTCAATATCAGAGCTACGATGTAACCTCTTTGCTGAAAAAGGGAGAAAATGATCTTGGCGCCATGCTTGGCAACGGCTGGTATAAAGGAAGATTCGGATTTGTACCGGATATGAAAGAGCTCTACGGAGACCGGATGAAATGGATCTGTGAGCTTCATATTACCCTGGCCGATCAAACAGTAGTGCGGATCGATACGGATCAAAGTTTTACCTGTAAGAAGTCACCAGTGTTAGAAAGCAGTATCTACAATGGGGAGTGGTATGATGCCAATCAGAACCCGGAACATATGGAAGACCGGATTCCGGTCATTTTAGCACAATCGCCGGCAGCTCCCTTAAAGGAGCGGTTAAGTCCGCCTCTGGTCATCAAGGAACGCATTTCTCCGGTAAAACTTATTACGAATGAAGTCGGGGAACAGATTCTTGATTTTGGCCAGGAGATGACAGGCTGGGTAGAATTTCCTTGCAGCGCAGCCAAAGGAATAGAAGTCCATCTAAAATATGGAGAGATTCTGCAGGAAGGTAAATTTTATCAGGACAATCTAAGAACCGCAAAGGCGGAGTACCGCTATATCTCTGATGGAAAGCCAGCCTGGGTCCTCCCCTATTTTACGTATTATGGTTTCCGGTATGTAAAGGTCACCGGACTGTCTGAAAAAGAAATGATGGAAGCGGTTGGCTGTGTGATCCATTCCGATCTTGAAGAAACCGGATCGATCGAAACCTCAGACGAAAGGATCAACCGCCTGTTCTTAAACGCTTTATGGGGCCAGAAGGGGAATTTCCTCGATGTTCCCACCGATTGTCCTCAGAGAGATGAGCGCATGGGCTGGACCGGAGATGCACAGGTTTTTGCAGCAACCGCAACCTATAACATGGATACTGCCGCATTTTACCGGAAATATCTCTACGACATGCTTTTGGAACAGAGAGAATTTCAGGGAGCAGTTCCCGATGTAGTGCCCAATGCCATCGGAAAAGTCCATCAGATCCGCGGAGAAGACAAGCGCTTTGCAGGGGCATGTGCCTGGGGAGATGCGGCTACGGTCATTCCCTGGACCATGTACTTATTTTACGGGGATAAGGGACTTTTGGAGAGCCAGTTTGAAAATATGTGTCTGTGGGTGGATTATATCAAGTCCCAGGATGAGGAGCATTGCGGCGGGAAACGTCTCTGGGCCTGTGGATTCCACTATGGAGACTGGCTGGCACTTGACAATCCGGATAAAGAAAGCCGTTTTGGAGGAACTGACAGTTTTTATGTGGCATCTGCCTACTATTACTATTCCGCTTACTTAACTGCCATGGCGGCAAAAGTCCTTGGAAAAAGGGAAGAGACAGAAATCTATGAAAAACTGGCAGATGAGGTAAAAGGTGCTTTCCGGAACGAATATTTCACTCCTGATGGCGACATTCTTATATCCACCCAGACGGCTATGGTAATGGCACTTCACTTAAATCTGGTGCCAGACGGAGCCCCAAGAAAACGCCTGATTGAGGCATTAAAGGGAAAACTTGAAGAAAAAGATATTCACTTAGATACCGGATTTGTTGGAACTCCCTGGCTCTGCCCGGTGCTGTCAGAGAATGGACTGTCTGATTATGCTTACACGCTATTATTTAATGACGACTATCCAAGCTGGCTTTATGAGGTAAGCATGGGGGCAACCACCATCTGGGAACGGTGGAATTCCGTACTGCCTGATGGAACTATCAGCGGAACCGGAATGAACAGCTTAAATCATTATGCATATGGTTCCATCGTGGAATGGATGTACCGGTATATGTGCGGAATCAATCCTGTATGGGAAAAACCAGGATTCCGACATGCGGTGATCAAACCAAGATCCGATGAAAAACTTACCTGGGTCAAAGGCTCTTACCATTCTCCGGCAGGAGAATATCAGTGCAGTTGGGAAATAAAAGAAGAAGAGATTATCTACCAGGTCAAAGTTCCCTTCGGCGCAAGTGCAGACTTTGTATTAGAGCCGGGTGTGACAGAACCAATGCTTGATGGCAAACCATCAAAGGAACTAAAAGAAAAAGGCTGTCTGTGCCTACAACCTGGAAGTTACAGAATAACTGCCAGAAGAAAATAAAAGCGTACCCGGCTACCCTGCAAGAAATGCGAAGTATGTCTTAAGATTTGGCAAGGATTGCATAGCCACCCCTCCCGTTATAGAATATAATGGACCCATGAATATAACAACATTCAGTATTGAGGGAGGGACAGGCAATGGTATTGGCGGAGGAACGGCAAAAACGAATCAATATATGGCTGGAGGAACTGAAACATCACATGTTTGTTAAACTTTGTGATGTTTCTTTCTCCGGCTTTATTACTACAGAAAGACTTTCCTTGGAAGAAGCACTTTTACAGGATTTTGAACCTATGCCACAGGGGACTTTCTGGGGAGCAAAGTGGGAATACGGCTGGTTTAAAACGGAAGTGGTTCTGCCTAAGGAAGCGGAAGGACAGCGGATTTTTCTGCACCCGGAAGTGGGCGGAGAGATGCTTTTATGGGTCAACGGAGAAACTGCCGGTTCCAGAGATTTAAAGCATGATGGAATCACATTGACCCGTTGCGGGAAAGAAGGAGATCGGTTTTTCATTGTGGCAGAAAGTTATGCAGGGCATGGTCCAAGGTTGGAAAACGGCGGACCATGCCCTCCTGGGCGTGTTGCAGTGCCAGAGCCTCCTGCGTTTCAGGTAAAAGTGGGAGCCCCTGACATAGGAATATGGAAGGAAGATGCATTTCAGCTTTATATGGATGTGTTTACTCTTTCCCGCCTTTATGAAGGACTGGACCCCAAATCTCTTCGTGCCATGAAAGTGCGTGAGGGACTTTTTAAATTTACCCAGATCGTTGATTTTGAACTGGAACCGGTGGAACGGGATCAGACTTTTTTGCAGGCAAGGGAAATTTTAAAGCCTCTTCTTTCCTGTAGGAATGGTTCCACGGCTCCGGAGTATACTATTTTTGGACAATCCCATCTGGATCTTGCCTGGCTATGGCCTTGGGAGGAAACCAAACGGAAGTGTGCAAGAACCATTTCCACTCAGATCGCCTTGTCGGAGGAATATGAAGAATATAAGTTTCTTCTATGTGAACCTCCTATCATGGAAAATATAAAAGAAAGTTATCCGGAGCTTTATGAACGGCTTCTTAAAAAGGTGAAAGACGGAGCTTTTATCCCGGAAGGCGGTATGTATGTGGAGCCGGATACCAATCTGGTGTCAGGCGAAAGCTTAATCCGCCAGTGCCTCTATGGAAGAAGATGGTTCCGTGATGAGTTAGATACGGAAAGTCTTATGGTCTGGCTGCCGGACTGCTTTGGGTTTAACGGACAGCTTCCACAGATCATGAGGGGGTGTGGAATCAAGTATTTTACTACCCAGAAAATGGCGAGAGCTTTAAAGGGCTGCGAGGTATTTCCCTATAATACCTTTTGGTGGGAAGGCATTGACGGCACCCGGATTCTCTCTCATTTCTTTAAAAAGAACAATGCCAGAATGGATCCCTTTGATATGATCACCCGCTGGAATGAAGACAGAGTCCAGCAGGAACATATCGACACCTTTTTATTCCCCTTCGGATTCGGAGACGGAGGAGGAGGCCCGACCAGAGAGATGGCAGAGGTGGCAAGGCGGGTGAAGGATTTAGAGGGGGCTCCAAGAACCCGCATGGAAAGTCCGGTATCATTTTTTGAAAGGCAGGAACAAGAGGGAACTGTGGAGGAGGTTTATCATGGAGAACTTTACCTGCCATGGCATCGGGGAACCTATACTTCCCAGGCCAAAGTGAAGAAGGAAAACAGGCTTGCAGAACTTGCCCTTCGGGAATCGGAACTATGGAGTTCCATTGCCTGTTTTTTAAACACCGGGTCTAACCGGAGAGAAGAACTGGAGATTTTGTGGAAAAAACTGCTGTTTAACCAGTTTCATGATATCATCCCCGGCACTTCCATAACCAGGGTTTACGAAGATGCCGGAAAAGATTTCGAAGAGATCCTGCAGGAAACAGAAAAAATCTGTGAAGTGTCCAGAAGAGAACTTACTGGTCTCACTGACAATGGCTTTCTGGTATTTAACTCCCTCTCCTGGGATCGGGAAGAACTTGTGGAATTTCCGTATAAGGAAGGAGAATCCTTCCTTCAGAATGGAAAGAAACTTATGGCACAAAAACTGGGAGACGAGGCACTCGTGCCAGTAAAGACTCCTTCTTTTGGATATTCCAGTGTGGTTGTGATACCTGACCAGGCAGAAGAAGTGCTGCCGGATTTTGCCTGCCATATCAGAGAAAAACAGGACATCTTTATTCTTGAAAATGAATTCATAACGGTTTGCATCAATTCTCTGGGAGAGGTCACAAGCCTTGTAGAAAAAGATACAGGAATCGAATATGCAGCAGGAATGTGCAACGAGCTTTGCATGTATCAGGACATTAACGTGGATTATGATGCATGGGAAATGAGTTCTTTTTATAAAGAACTTCCAATAGAACTTTCCGGTGATTCCGAGATCCGTGTGGTTCAAAATGGTCCCCTTATGGCTGCCCTTGAAGTGAAACGCGTACTTCATCATTCTCCTATGACCCAGAGGATCGTACTAACTTATAACAGCAGAAGACTTGATTTTATTACGGAAATTGACTGGAATGAAACTCATAAGCTGCTGAAAACAGCATTTCCGGTAAACATACATACCGACGAGGCAATGGAAGAAATTCAGTTCGGATATGTAAAACGTCCTACCCGTCAGAACCGCCGTTATGATGCCGACCGGTTTGAAGTGTGTGCCCACCGCTATACCGCTTTGTGGGAACCAGGACGTACCGCTGCCGTACTTAATGACTGTAAATACGGGATCAGCACCAGCGGAAATTCCATGGAACTGACTCTGTTAAAGGCGCCTGTCTGGCCGGATATGTACGCGGACAAAGGAACACAACGGTTTACGTATTCCTTCTATGCCATCGGTAAGGATTTTACGGAAAGCGGCGTAATCAGAGAAGGAATGCAGCTCAACAATTCCTTATCTCTTCTTGATAAGGGCATGGGAGAACGGCAGTTTATTACCCTTTCTGCCAGCAATGTGATTTTAGAAACCGTCAAAATGGCGGAAGATGGCAAAAACCACATGATCTTAAGGCTTTATGAGGCAGAAGGAAGACATGCAGGCTGTAACATTCACGCAGATCTTGCGGTAGGAGAAGCGTATGAAACCACCATGGAAGAGCGCCTGGAAGATGGGAAAATGGTAGTGGTCAGACAGGAAAATGGCCTCAGCCAGATGTTCCTTGATTTTGCGCCCTTTGAAATAAAAACAATCAGACTCCTGCCATAAACGCAAAAATTGCATATATGTTCGGCAGAATAAAAACAAATTACGCATAGCAACAATTTTCACAAAATATTATAATGCTTTCAACAGCTTTAAGAAACAAACTACCAAAAATTGATACGGAGTTTACAAAATGCAGAAAAAATTAATCATTTTTACAGACAGTGGGGACACATTTATTGACGAAGGTACCGAAATTCGCAATGACGAAGGAATCGTAACCCACGCGGAGATGATTCCTGGTGCTGGTGAGGCCTTAAAGGCGCTTTATGATGCCGGGTACACCATAGCAATGGTAGCAGATGGAGAAGAACAGTCCTTTACCAATGTTTATGAAGAGAATGGACTTGGGTATTGCTTTCATACCAGAACCATATCTGAAATCATTGGAATCCAGAAGCCTTCCGAGCGGATGTTTCAGGATGCCATGGATAAGAATCATCTGACGGAAGAAGATAAGAAACGTGTGGTCATGATCGGCAATAATGTGCGAAAAGATGTTGCAGGAGCCAATCGTTTCGGAATCACTTCCATACTTTTAGACTGGTCTCCCCGTTATGATATGACACCGGCTGATGACTCAGAAAAAGCAGATTATATCATCCATGAGCCAAGTGAACTTGTGGCCCTGATCGATCGCCTGGAGGAACAGCTGGAAAAAGACTGGAATGTATAGAAAAGAGGGTGTGCATTATTATGAAAAATGAAAAGACAAAGGTAAAAGCGCGAAAGATTCCGTTTAAGGTGTACGTCCGCAATACCTGGCAGCTGTATTTAATGCTATTGATTCCCGTTGCCTATATGCTTTTATTCCGCTATAAGCCAATGATCGGAGGCATTATCGCCTTTAAGAAATTCAACGTATTCGCAGGAATCTGGAACAGCCCCTGGGTGGGACTTGCAAACTTTAAAGAAGCATTTGGTTCTAAAGATTTCTGGAGTGCTTTGGGGAATACCTTGATTTTAAATGCCGGTGACTTAATTCTTGGTTTCCCGGTGCCCATACTTATAGCCGTATTCCTGTTTGAGATCCGGAGCATGCGGATAAGAAAAGTCACACAGACGATTTTGTATCTGCCCAACTTCTTATCCTGGGTTATCATTGCAGGAATCATTACCCAGCTGTTTTCCTCCAGCGGTCTTGTAAATGATTTAATCCGTAAGGTAGGACTTCCGGAAGTTAATTTCTTAAGCAATCCTTTCATATGGAGATTTGTATACTGGTTTTCAGGAATCTGGCAGTCTGCTGGTTATTCCCTGATCATTTATCTGGCAGCTTTAACCGCTACCGACCCATCTCTTGGAGAAGCTGCTTATATTGACGGCGCTACCAGACTGCAGAGAATCGCCCACGTGACCATTCCTCAGATCCGGCCGACCATATCCATTATGCTTATCATGCAGCTTGGTAAGATCGTATCCATCGATTTTGACCGTCCTTACATGATGGGAAATACACTTGTTAAGAGTGCATCCGATGTTATCAGTACCTATGTATATAACGTAGGTCTTCAGGCAGGCAGGTTTGATTTTGCCACTGCCGTAGGCTTATTCCAGTCCGTAGTCGGAATCATCCTGATTCTGTCCGTGAATAAGATTTCAAAGAAAATGGGAGAGGAGGGAATCATGTAATGGGTGAATTAAAGAGCAAAGCAGACAGACGGTTTCAGCTATTCTGGAACACATTTTTCATCGTAATCAGTATTGTGGCATTGATTCCCATTATCCGGGTGGTATCCATGTCCCTAAGTTCCAAGGATGCGATCCTGGCCGGAAAAGTATTCCTTTACCCGATTCAGTTTACGGCAGAAGCATATGTCAGAGCATTTAAGAGCGGAAGCTTCCTTTCCTCTTTCATCTACTCCGTATTTTTAATGCTTGGATCTACCATTGTCTGTATCATAATGACAGTTCTTGCGGCATACCCCCTTTCCAGACGGAATTTAAAGGGCGGTGCAATTATCATGACACTTTTTGTATTGACCATGTATTTGGATCCGGGTATTATTCCAAAGTATCTGAATGTAAAAGATTTTAAGATGATCGATACGTTCTGGGCTTTGATCATACCGGAAGCATTAAGTGCCTACAACATGATTATCATGTGTACTGCTTTCAGAGGACTTGATTCTTCCCTTTATGAGGCGGCAAAAATTGATGGCTGCAATGAAATACAGACCTTATTTAGAGTGGCTCTGCCTCTGGTTTATCCCACGCTGGCGACCCTTGCCCTGTTCTATGCAGTAGGCAGATGGAACCGATTAAGTGATGTTCTTTACTATGTGAATTCTTCCAAACTTTACACGGTACAGATGGTATTAAAACAGCTTATCGAATCCGTAAAGATTTCCCAGGAAGAGGGTATTACATCTCAGCTAGTCGCAGATAATATTAAATCTGCAAGTATTGTTATCTCCATGACACCAATGGTCATTGCCTATCCATTTATTCAGAAGTATTTTACAAAAGGCATTATGCTTGGTGCAGTAAAAGGTTAATTATTTCATTCAAATAATTATGAAAGAGAAAGGGAGGATTTTACATGAGAAAGGCAAATTTATTAAAATGTTGTATGGCTGTTCTTACAGCAGCAGCACTGGTAACCGGCTGCGGTTCCGGCGGCGGCAAGGAAGCTACCACAGCAGCAGGCGGTTCTGATAGCAAAGCAGAAGGTTCTCAGGCAGCAGATAAGGGAGAAGAAGTAACCATTAAAGTTATGGTTTGGGACAGAGGTGATGCAGCCCCCGGTACAACGGTTGAGAAGAACACCCAGACAGAATGGATCCAGAAAGAGATGAAGGAAAAGTACAACATTAACGTAGAGTACGTTTCCGTTCCAAGATCTTCTTCTGATGATAAGCTAAATATCATGATGTCTGGCGGTAGTGCACCGGATATCGTATTTACCTACAATCAGAGCATTTACTACAATTTCGCAAAGAACGGCGGTCTGGCAGATTTAACACAGGCTTATGAAACTTACGGCGGCGACATTAAAAAATATGTAGCAGACGCACAGAACATGGGTCAGATCGAAGGAAAACAGTTTGCGATCATGAAACAGAGAGGTGTTGAGGCTCCTCGTCATACCGCTTATATCCGTCAGGACTGGCTGGATAAATTAGGTATGGAGATGCCAAAGACAAAAGAGGAATTAGCTGCTTATCTACAGGCAGTTAAAGATAAAAACCCAGGCGGTGTCAGCAGCGTGATTCCATGGGCAATGAGCGGACGGAATGATACAGAAAAGAACTACTTGAATTTTGTTGGTTCTTATGTAAATCTTGCAAGCGATAAAGATGCCTATGTATACAGCGAAGCATATATGTCAGTTGCTCCAGGAGCAGTCGATGGTCTTAAAAAATTAAATGAACTCAACAACAAGGGCCTTCTTTCCAAAGATTTTGCTACCGATACTACAGAAGACATCTACAAAGCTCAGATCACAGCTGGAAACGTAGGATTCTTCTTAGACGATACAGAGCGTCCATGGGATTATATCACCATCTTAAATCAGAGCATTGGCGGAAAAACCTTTGTTCCGGTACAGTGTTTTGAGCTGGCTGATGGTTCCTACCGCACTCCATTTGAGCAGAGATACGGCATGTTTGTTATGATTCCAAAGTCAAGCGAGAAGAAAGTTGATGCCTGCATGAAATATTTAAACTGGCAGGCTGATCCGGAAGTGGCAGAGAATATCGTATACACAACGGAGCATAAGAGAGATGAAAATGGAGTTCCGATCAAGTTAACCAGTGAAGAGCTTGCATCTAAGGGATATCCAGGAACCTGCGATGACTTAAACATTGTAAACCTGTCTATGGAGTGGACCAAGAGCAAAGATGCGATTGTATCCAAATGGTTTAAAGACCAGTCCGTACAATGGGAAGATCAGGAATGGTTCTCTAATTTCTATGATGTGCGTTCCGAAGGAAAGTTCCGCTATCCAGTAGACTCTAATATCTCTCAGGCAGAATCCGATTATGGACAGAATATACAGAGTTTGATGATCGAATATGTTTATAAAGTAATCAGCTGTCCACCAGACCAGTTTGAGAGCGTTCAGCAGGCAGAGTACAACAACCTTGTAAATGCAGGGCTGCAGAAGATTCTTGACGCAAGAGCAGAATATTATGACAGCATAAAGAAGTAATTCCTATTTGCGGGGAGCAGGCTATGAGAAGCTCGTTACAGCTCTTTCTCATCCACATATGGATGATGCCGGGAAGCTGTAACGGGCTTTTTCCGCTTTTTTACCTTAGACGATCGTCTGAAGAGTGGTACCTTTGGTGCCTTTGCGGTATTCAGATGGGGATTGACTGCAATATTTCTGGAAAATACGGTTGAACTGGGAGAAGCTTGTAAAGCCGCATTCTTCTGCCAGCTCGGAAATCTTCTTCTTGGTATTTAAAAGCAGGTACTGCACGTTTTTAATCCGGGTCATCTGTATGTACTGAGTCAGTGTATAGCCGGTGACATCCTTAAATTGATGGGACAGATAGTAAGGGCTGATGAAAAACTCTTTCGATAAAGAATCCAGAGTCAGCTCTTCGGAATAATGATTGTGGATAAAATTGGCAATGGAATAAATCTTACGGGAGGCTTCGTCTTTTAATGGTTCGTTGGTATAGGTATTAAAGGGAGCGAGCTGCCTTAACGTATAGAGGAAATCTAAGAACATTCCGTGAACCATCAAAGGCCTTAAATCCGGATCCTCTTCCTGGAAGGAATAGTGATAAATGCGGTTTAGCTTTTCATTAATCAGCTGTTGTTGCCTGGAAGGAAAACGGTATATAGGAAGCGGAGCGTAAAAAGGCTCAAAAAGCTTTTGATAGGTCTCCGGCATTCCCCAAAGAGAAGGGGGATATAAAAAGCTCATAATAAGCCGTTTGCCAGGTGCGCCCTTCGGATACTCGGAGCGATGAAGCACAGAGGGCCGAAGCAGAACTAAGTCACCGGAACGGATGGAATATGGAATTCCTTCTACCAGATGACTTGCCTGGGGGCTGATTAAAACCATGATTTCGTAAAAGGAATGAAAGTGTTGGAACGGCATGTTGATATCAAAAGAGCGTTCGTCATAATCAAAATAATAATAAAGGGAATGCTGGATGTCATTAATGGTAAGATTGTGTTGTTTCTTATAATGCAATGTGTCATCGGAATCGATCATAATGAGCCACCTGTATTCTTTCTTAAGAATCGTCATGTTTCGGATATCTATTATAGCAGAGTAAACACAAAATATGCAATTCATTGAGTCAAAAAAAAGAAAAATATTGTAGAGATTGCAAATGGTGCCCCCAGAAAATGTTGGGAGGCTGAAGAAAGGAAGCGGCAGAGGGATGGAAAACTTAAAGGAAAAGATTGATCTACTGGTATCCAGTTTTGAAAAAATCTTATACGATGAAGATGATATTTTTTTAAAAAATATGGAAACGAAAAATCTGGCTGGAGACAGTGCAGAACGCTACCGCTACTGGGAATGGACGCAGGGAGTAGGACTTTTCGGTTTATGGAAGATCTATGAGGAAACTGGAGACGAAGAATTTATTAATAAGCTTGAAAAGTATTACGAAAGACAGATGACCATTGGCTTACCGGCAAGGAATGTGAACACCACAACCCCTCTTCTGGCTTTGACGTATCTGGCAGAAAGGAACGGCAATGAGACTTATATGAACATCTGCCGGGAATGGGCAGCCTGGCTGGTAGACGGTCTTCCAAGAACAGAAGAAGGCGGTTTTCAGCATATAACCTCTGATACTCTTAATGAACAGGAGTTATGGGACGATACATTATTCATGACAGTTCTGTTTCTTGCGCGCATGGGCAAGCTGGATCATAACCAGTCCTGGATTGACGAAGCGCAGTACCAGTTTTTGCTTCATGTAAAATATCTTGCTGACAGAAAGACCGGTCTCTGGTATCATGGCTGGACTTTCCAGGGCAATCACAATTTTGCCGGAGCGTTCTGGGGGAGAGGGAACAGCTGGGTCACCATGGCAATTCCAGAGCTGTTTGGCATCATTGACTGTGATGAATCCGTAAAAAGATATTTAACGGAAGCATTGGATAAGCAGATTAAGGAACTTGCAAAATATCAGAGCGAAGGCGGCATGTGGCATACCGTCATTAATGACACCACTTCTTATGTGGAAGCCAGTGCTACCTGCGGATTCGCTTATGGGATCTTAAAGGCAGTTCATTTAGGACTAGTGGACCCATCTTATGAAGCATGTGCCAGAAAAGCGCTTGCACCGATTCTGGAATGCATTGATAAGGAAGGTGTGCTGCATCAGGTATCCTATGGAACACCGATGGGCAGAGAGACCATCCAGTTCTACAAAGACATTGAGCTTCGTCCAATGCCTTACGGACAGGCCATGGCAATGCTTTTCCTGTTAGAAGCGTCAAAACAAAATTAAAAGTTAGGGACGGAGCGCGTTTATTGCTGTCAAAGGGCTGGCAGTAACCGGGTTTCCGTCCTTTTGCATTGGAAATCACATTCATGAATGAAACAAGAAAGGATCATAGACCAATGGAAGAAAATCTGAAACTTTTAACAAAATACAAACCTGTTATCATGCTTGATAAAAATGAACCTTTTGAAATTACGGCCATGGCCTGTACCGTCTTCTGCGAAAACAAGCGCAGCAGTTCTTTTCCCAAAAGAGAAATTGAAATCGATCCGAAGCAAACCGCTTTTGCCATTGAATACGCCATCTGGTATGATTACGATATCCAGCATTTATATGAGCTGGAACACGTATGGGTGTATGTAGGGCACGATGAAATGGTGCAGAAAGTGGAAGCCAGCTTTCATGGAAAATACTTGAATATGGTGGATTTAGAAGCAGGGAAACCGGTCTTAGTGGAAGAGACTCACCCAATGGTCTATGCCCAGCCCGGTAAACATGCTCTGGTTCCAGATCAGAGAGTGATTCGTCTGATCCCTGACTGGTGGGAAAGTTGTATGGAAAAGGCCGGAAGCGATGGCGTGTTAGTCCAGGATATGTTTGAATCAGAGATCCATACCGATGAAGAACTTCAGAAGATGACCGAGACTTATATTAAAGAACGGTTCGGTTTCCGCCCCTCCATGGAGTTTCGTCCTTTTGTTCTGGAAGACGATAAACTCATGACCTGGGAAGCCTTAAAACAATCGATCCCGGAACGGGTGAACTGCCAGATTCGTATTATACGGGAATATTTTAAGAACGCTTATTGAATGGGGAAACAAGAGTTGTCTGATAAATGTTTGTAAATTAACGGTTGAAAGTAAAAAAATGAGTATGTCGTTATTATGGTTACATTGAATGTTATAAAAACCATTAACTGGTATTTACTGTAACTATAAAAGGGGGAAAATTTCAAATATATGGAGAAAGTGCATTTCCAGGGGATGGAACTGCACTTTTTTTTTATTTTAGTATAAAATATTAATTATAACTTGCAAATTGATGAATAATTAATCAATTTCCTTACGCTTATCTTAAATCTATTGATTAAAACATAGTTTTTTCTGTATAATAAGCAATTGATAAATAACCGTATAATGTTTGAAATTTACTATGGGCCGATAAATGAATTTTATCACTTGAGGAGAAAAAGCTATGGAGAATGTATTGACTTTAGGTATTATAAACCAGTATGAGAACCATCTTTACGAAGAAGAAAAGGCAAATTTGACAATAAAAAAATATTTACGGGATATTAAAAAGTTTTATGATTTTTTACCAGAAGAAAAAACAATTGATAAGAAGAAAGTGATTGAATACAAGGAATATTTAAAAAGCCATTATCAGGTATCAAGTGTGAATTCTATGCTAGTCGCTTTAAATCGTTTCCTGGAATATGCTGGCTGGTCAGATTGTAAAGTACACCAGTTGAAAATACAGAGAACATTATTTTGTAAAAAGGAGACATGTTTAACAAAAACAGAATATGTAAATCTGATAAACACCGCAAAAAAAGAAGGAGATATTCAGCTAAATCTCCTTATGCAGACCATATGCAGTACAGGAATACGGGTCAGTGAATTGCAATATATTACGGTACAGTCATTGCAGTCAGAGTATGCTCAAATAAATAATAAGGGGAAAAATCGTATTATCTTTTTGCCAAAACCGCTTGTAGAGATATTAAAAACCTATTGTATTGTAAATGAAATAAAATCAGGTCCAATTTTTATTTCAAAATCCAAAACGCCCCTTAGCCGAAATACGATTTGGAAAAAAATGAAGAGACTCTGCATAAAGGCAAATGTGGATGAAAGAAAGGTGTTTCCCCATAACTTGCGCCACTTATTTGCATTTACTTTTTATCGTTCTGAACAAAACCTATTGCGTTTGGCCGAAGTTTTGGGACATTCCAGCATTGAAACAACCCGGATTTATACTACAACTACAGGGGAAGAGCATCAAAAACTTATTTCAAAGCTTGGTTTGGTGTATGATTTCAGATATCAAAGATGCATAATCTAAATTATGTTTATTTTTGCAAACAGAATATTAAGATGTATATCTAGTACATGTTTAATATAAAACAAAATCAGATTAATTTCAATAGCAAATTTTGAATTTCTTAAAAAAAAATAAAAATTATAAAAACAATGGGCCGAAATAGGCCTGGTATGCTATACAAAGCATGACAAATTTTTGTTCATGCTTTTTTGTATGCCAAAAAATATTTAATTATTAAAAAATATCTAATTTTACTAAGAAATTTTTAAACATAATTTAGATTATGTTAAATTGAGTCTACAGTAATTAAAAAAAAATTAAGATACAACAATGGTTCTTAATCGCAGCAAAAAAAGGAGTGATGAGATGCAGGGGATTATTGATATTCATGCGCATATCCTTCCGGGAATCGATGATGGGGCCGCTAATATGGAAGAGGCAAAGGCAATGCTTAAACTGGCTTATGGTCAGGGGATTCGAAAAATTATAGCTACTCCCCATTATAAGCGGGGGCAAAATCTGGAACACATTATGGAATTAAGCAGACAACTACAACAGGAAGCCCATGAGATCCATAAGCGTTACACCATATTTTTGGGACAGGAAATATTATACTGCGAAGATATACTGGAGGATTTAAGAGAAAAAAGAGCGCTTACCATGTGCGGAAGCAATTACGTATTGGTAGAGTTCCCTCCTTTGATCTCTTATTCCAGATTATTTCAGGGCCTTCGAAAGTTAATATTAGCTCGTTATATCCCCATACTTGCCCATATGGAGCGCTACCTCTGCTTAAGAGAGAAAGGAAGAGTCAATGAGCTGATCAGTACTGGCTGCATGCTGCAGATGAATTATTGCAGTATTGCCGGAAGCCAGTTTAACAGCGAAGTCCGCTGGTGCAGGCGTCAAATATACGAAGAGCATATACATTTGATGGGAACGGATATGCATCACATTAATAAAAGGACGCCGGAAATAAAGAAATCTTTAACCTGGATGAAAAGGAACTGCAGCGTGGAAACGTATCAAAATCTGGTAAGCAATAATGCCCAAAGAATACTGAAAAAAAGAGAGCAATGAATGGGAGTAATTAATGAAAACAAATAACTTGAATGAAAATGAAGAGTATCAAATTGACTTATTGGAGTTATTTTACAAATTAAAACAGAAGTTGTGGCTGATTATTCTTGTAACTGTATTAGCCGGCGGAGGCGCAGGTGTTTACAGTAAGTATATTATAACTCCGCAATATACATCAACGGCTATGGTTTATGTCCTTTCAAAAGAAACATCGATGTATTCGTTGACTGACTTACAGGTAGGCACACAGTTAACAAAAGACTATAAAATAATGGTAACCAGCCGGCCGGTACTGGAAAAAGTGGTGGAATCGCTGGGGCTTAATATGTCTTATAAAGATCTAAGAAAAAGAATCAGTGTAACAAATCCTACGGATACCCGGATCCTCACTTTAGCCGTTCGGGATACGGATCCGAATCAGGCAAAAACGATTGTAGATAAGATTGCTCAGACGGCTTCGGATTATATTGGTGACATTATGGAGATGGAACCTCCTAAGATTATTGAAGAAGGAGAAGTACCCTCCGTTAAAACAAGCCCTGATGTGAAAAAGAATGCCTTGATGGGAGCTGTGGCAGGTATATTCCTGATTTGCTTAGCACTGTCAGTTGGAGTGATCTTAGATGATACCATACGCTCCGAAGAGGACGTGGAACATTATCTGGGGCTGTCCGTTCTGGCTGCTGTTCCGAACAAGGAAGGTGAGACTGCCAGGATAAAACATAAATTAGGCTGGAAAAAGGCTGATAAAAAGAAGGAGGGAAATATAAAACATGAGTAATGTAGTGAACCTTAATAATCTGATGAAAGGAGATTATAACTATGAGGAAGCCATTAAGACTTTAAGGACAAATGTACAATTTTGCGGCAGCAATATAAAAGTCATTATGTTAGGCAGTGCTGTCCCAAACGTTGGAAAATCCAGCATGTCTTTTTCCCTGGCTGCCTCTTTGGCACAGATTGGAAAAAGAGTCCTTTTTATTGATGCGGATATCAGAAAGTCGGTAATGGTTTCAAGATATCAACTGGATCAGGAAGTAAATGGATTATCTCAATATCTTAGCGGTCAAAAAAGAAAGGATGAGGTCTTGTATGAAACGAACCTGGAAAACTTAAACATTGTGTTTTCCGGTCCTTATTCTCCCAATCCGGCAGAGCTTTTGGAAGAACCTATGTTTTCTCTGCTGATTCAGGCTGGGAGGGAGGAATATGACTATATAATCATTGACACGCCTCCTTTGCTGAATTTAATTGACGGGGCGATTATAGCCAGCCAATGTGACGGAGCGGTACTTGTTATTGAGAGCGGTAAAGTAAGCTACCGCCTTGAGCAGAAGATAAAAAAGCAGCTGGAGAAAAGCGGATGCCGTATTCTGGGTGCGATTTTAAATAAGGTCAATACGGGAAGCAGCAGGTACTACGGAGAATATAAAAAGTACGACAAATATGAAAACGATCTTCAAGGGAGCAAGCAATAACACCATAAATAAAGGGGGATGCGGCTATGAATAAAAAAATCAGATATTGGATCATGGTAGTTGCAGCTGCAGGTATCATCGTGTGGTCAGCAGTTCAGATTTACAGTAGAATCCAGCCTCAACAGGCATTGGCTCATTCGGAGTATCACTGGGATATCTTTGTCTGTGAAGTTTTGTTTATCTTTAGCTGCTATGTGCTTTTACTTTTGCGGGGAAAAGAAAAGTCGGTGAACGGATCCTGGAAGATAAGGGGGTGGACGGATGCTGATTAAAAATCGTATTTTTTACATATTCATAGATTTTGCGGCAATCGTGTTTTCTTATATATTGGCAATGCTTGCAAAATTTGCATCTCTGCAATCCACTGAATTTATAACCGGGCAGTGGTATGGTGCGTCTCTTGTTATTTTTGCGTATTTGATTGTAGTCATGTTTTACCAGTCCGGAAAGTCTTTGATGGAACGTTCCCTATGGAGTGAATTTAAAAATGTTTTTCTGCTAAATATGTATATGGCCTTTGTACTGGCTTTCATTTTATATCTTTCAAAGCTGGGAGGATGGTCTTCCAGAGCCTTCTATCTGTTATTTTTCTTTTTTAACATTTTTTGTATGTATTTTGGCCGGTTATATAGCAGGTATTTATTGATCTCCCATTACCATAAGCCGGAAAACCGCAAGAAATTGCTGATTTATGTAAACAGAAGCAATGTGTTATATGCGATGAATAAGTTTGTAAATTCAGTGTCATATGACTGCGATGTGGTGGCCATAGCAATTGTAGATATAGATGAAAAAGGAGGGAATAGCCCAAAGATAGAGCTCTACCTGAAAGAAAAAAATGAGAATGGAAGCTTTATGGCTGCCAGCCAGGACAGTGTGGCAGAGTTTCTGAAAAAACAGGTGATTGATGAGGCTCTGATTAGTATACCGGATAACAGCAGGGCATATTTAAACAATTTAATCGGCCGGCTTGAAACACTTGGAATCGTTGCACATGTAACTGTAAATACATTTGGTTTAAGCGAAAGGGAGAAGGTGATTAGTAAGTTTGGCGGAGAACGGGTTCTTACTTATTGTTCCAGGGTCTTTGAACCATCGGAATTAATCCTGAAACGTCTGGTGGATATGATGGGCGGAGTAGTTGGAGCGTTCTTAACTATCCTTTTGGGGATTTTCATCGTGCCGGCTATCTATTTGGAATCTCCTGGTTCGGTTATTTTTAAACAGACACGGGTTGGGAGAAATGGAAGACCTTTTTCGATTTATAAATTTCGGTCCATGTATATGGATGCGGAAGAACGAAAAAAAGAACTGATGAGCCAGAACCAGATGAATGGTCTCATGTTCAAGCTAAAAGACGATCCAAGGATTACGAAGGTAGGTAAGTTTATTAGAAAAACCAGTCTTGATGAGTTCCCTCAGTTTTTCAACGTTCTAAAGGGCGATATGAGCCTGGTTGGGACAAGACCTCCAACCATGGATGAATTTATGAAATATGAGGAGCATCACAAACGCCGTTTAAGCCTAAAACCTGGAATTACCGGACTGTGGCAGGTCACCGGCAGAAGTGACATTCAGGACTTTGAAGATGTGGTGAATCTGGATTTGAAATATATTGACAGCTGGTCCATATGGTCGGACATACGGATTCTGATTCAGACCGTCTTAGTCGTTATGCTTCATAAAGGAGCTGAATAGTAGCAAAAAACCATACAGGGTTACGTAGAAGGAAGGGGAAAAAATGAGAGATACAGCAGTTGTAATTATGGCAGCTGGAATAGGCAGCCGGTTTGGAAAGGGAATCAAACAGCTGGAACCAGTAGGGCCAAATGGAGAAATCATTATGGATTATTCCATCTTTGATGCTCTTGAAGCCGGATTTAACAGAGTTGTATTTATTATTCGAAAGAGCATTGAAAAAGAATTCAAAGAGGTCATAGGTGAAAGGATTGAGAAATTAGTTCCTGTCGAATATGTGTTTCAGGAACTGGAAGATTTGCCGGAGGGATTTTCCCTGCCGGAAGGAAGAGAAAAGCCATGGGGAACAGGGCAGGCAGTATTAGCATGCAAAGAGGTCATAAAAGAACCATTTGCAGTGATCAATGCGGATGATTATTACGGAAAAGAAGCCTTTGTCAAAATACATAATTATCTGGTTACACAGGAAGAGACAACGCCCTATCGTTTTTGCATGGCTGGTTTTATGCTAGGCAATACCTTAAGCCCCAATGGAGTTGTTACAAGGGGTGTCTGTTTGGTAGACGAAACAGGAGAATTATCGTCCGTAACCGAAACTTTTCATATTAAGTGCCAGGCAGATGGAACCATAAAAGGCGAGGATGAACAGGGAAGGCAGATCAATTTATCGGAAGAGAATCTGGTATCTATGAATATGTGGGGAGTAACACCCGGATTTTTCAAAGATTTAGAGTCTGGATTCGTCCATTTCCTGGATCACCTAAAAGAAGATAGAAAAAAGAAAGAGTATTTGCTCCCGGTCATGATTGATGATCTGATAAAAGGTGGAAAAGCAAAAGTTGCAGTATTAGAAACCAAGGACAAGTGGTTTGGTGTTACTTACCAGGAAGACAAGGAAGAGGTGAAAAAACAGATCAGCCATCTCATAGAGAAAGGGCAATACAGCAAGGATCTGTTTGGGAAACTGATGGATTAATCCTATTACAAATGGAAGTGGGGCACGTGAATTATGAAAATAATCATCGCTGGTGGTGCTGGTTTTATCGGAAGTAATTTTGTTCAATATATGGTCAGCAAATATTCATCCTACGACATAATCAATGTGGATTTACTGACTTTTCCAGGCAGTTTAAAGAATCTGGAGCCCATAGAGGACCGGCCGAATTATAAATTCATAAAGGGCGATATCACAGACCGGTCATTCGTGTTTCGACTGTTTGAAATGGAGAGACCGGATATGGTGGTCAATTTTGCAGAAGAGAATCAAGCGAGCCGCTATATCGCAGCTGCGGTTAACTTTGTCCGGACCAATGAAATAGGAACCATAACATTATTGGAAGCATGCCGGAAATTTGGCATCAAGCGTTATCATCAGGTCTCTACGGATCGGGTATACGATACGTTGACTCTTAACGGGACTCTGCCCGGTACATTTAATCCGTATACTGCTTCCAAAGCCAGTTCGGATTTGTATGTACAGACCTATTACGAAACATTTGGCCTCCCGGTTACCATTTCACGTTGTTCCAATAATTACGGCCCCTATCATTTCCCGGAAAGGTTCATTCCTATGGCGATCATCCGGGCCCTGGCAGGCAAAGAAGTGCCCATCTACGGAACTGGAGAAAATGTTTGTGACTGGCTTCACGTATCAGACCATTGCCGGGCCATTGATCTGATCCTTCATAAAGGCCGGGCGGGAGAAGTTTACAATATAAACGGTCATAGTCAAAGGTCGGATCTGATGGCAGTGAAGACGATACTGAAGGTTTTGGATCAATCGGAACGTCTTATTCGGTTCGAGACCGGTCATCTGTTACATATGAGGCACGATGTACCGGGGGCGGAAAAACTTGAACATGAGCTGGGCTGGGCGGTTTCTTATGATTTCGATTCAGGAATCCGGCAAACCATTGAGTGGTATTGGAATCATCAGAACTGGTGGAAAAATATCCGAAACAGAAACTACATGGAGCATTCCATCAGTAAATAATGAAAGGTAAATGGAGGTGCAGAAGATGTATAAGATGTATAAGGTCGCAATTGCCGGAACGGGATATGTGGGGTTATCCAATGCAATTTTATTAGCACAGCACAATGAGGTTCGTGCCGTTGATATCTTAGAAGAAAAGGTCGCTATGATCAATAATGGGAAGTCCCCAATTATTGATAAAGAGATCGAAGAATATCTGGCAACAAGGAAACTGAATTTAACAGCAACGACAGATGGAGCAAGTGCATACAGGGATGCTGACTTCGTCATTATTTCCACTCCTACCAATTATGATGCAGTAAAGAATTCCTTTGATACAAGTTCTGTAGAAGCAGTCATTGAACTGGTTATGAAGTCCAATCCTGATGCAATCATGGTGATTAAATCCACAGTTCCAGTCGGTTATACAAAAACCATAAGAGAAAAATATAACTGTGAAAACATTTTATTCAGCCCTGAATTTTTAAGAGAGGGACGGGCACTTTATGACAATTTGTATCCTTCCCGCATTATTGTCGGTGCGCCGAAAGATGATAAAAGACTGGAGAAAGCGGCCTGGCTTTTTGCAAGATTGTTGGTTGAGGGTGCAATCAAAGAAAATATCCCCATTCATTTCACCGATTTAACAGAAGCGGAAGCTGTGAAATTGTTTGCCAATACATACCTGGCCTTAAGAGTCAGCTACTTCAATGAGTTAGATACCTATGCCGAGATGAGAGGGTTAAATACACGCCAGATTATTGAAGGGGTGGGAATGGATCCTAGAATCGGTAATTACTATAATAATCCTTCCTTTGGCTATGGCGGATATTGTCTGCCGAAGGATACCAAGCAGCTTCTAGCGAATTACAGTGCTGTTCCCCAGAATATCATGAGTGCAATTGTAAAAGCAAACAGAACAAGAAAAGATTTTATAGCGAATCAGGTTCTTAAAAAGGCAGGAAATGAGAAGAAAGTTGTGATAGGCATATTCCGTTTGACCATGAAGGCTGATTCTGATAATTTCCGACAAAGCAGCATTCAGGGGGTCATGAAGCGAATTAAGGCCAAGGGAGCGGAAGTAATTATTTATGAACCGTCGCTCGACGATGGCAGCACTTTCTTTGGCAGCAGAGTTGTCAATGATTTGAGTAAGTTTAAGGAAATGAGCAGTGCGGTCATTGCAAACCGTTATGATTCAGTTTTAGATGATATAGAGGAGAAGGTATATACAAGAGATCTATATAGAAGAGATTGATATCAATCAGGAGATGGAAAATGGGAGAAGAAAAATTAAAAATTTGTCTGGTAGGATCATCGGGCGGTCATTTGACTCATTTATACATGCTGGAATCTTTTTGGAAGGACAAAGAGCGGTTTTGGGTCACATTTGATAAAGCCGATGCGAAAAGTCTTTTAGCGGATGAGAGGGTGATATCATGTTATTACCCTACAAACCGCAGCTTAAAAGCATTGCTTATTAATACCAGGCTTGCCTGGAAGACGATCCGGAAAGAACGGCCGGATGTAATTATTTCTTCGGGGGCAGCAGTGGCAGTTCCGTTTTTTTACATAGGGAAGCTATTCGGAGCAAGGCTGATTTACATAGAAGTATATGACCGGATTGACAAGTCTACGATGACCGGTAAAATGGTCTACCCTATAACGGATAAATTTATTGTTCAGTGGGAAGAGATGAAAAAGGTATACAAAAAAGCAATTAATCTCGGGAGTATATTTTAACCTTGTGCAGCAGCAAAGCGGATTGCGAATATCCGTTTTGACCAGATTGTATGCAGACAGTTAACATAACATTTACAGGAGGTAGACGCAGATGATTTTTGTAACGGTTGGGACACATGAACAGCCATTTAACAGGTTGTTGGAAGAAATTGACCGGTTAAAAGGAAATGGAACTATCACGGATGATGTAATCATTCAATCCGGTTACAGCACATTTGAACCTAAGTATTGTGAGTGGCAAAAGTTATTTTCCTATGATGAAATGCTTAAAAATGTAGATAATGCCCGGATTGTGATCACTCACGGCGGCCCGGCCAGTTTCATTATGCCGCTGCAGATCGGAAAGATTCCGGTGGTCGTACCTAGACAATATGATTTTCATGAGCATGTAAACAATCATCAGGTCGAGTTTACAAAAGCGGTGAAGGAGAGGTATGGCAATATCATTCCTGTTTATGATATTTCAAAGCTTTCAGAATCGATTGAAAATTATGACAGCATTATATCGCATATACCAGCGAGAATCATGAGTAATAATGGAGCGTTTAATAAACAAATGGAAATGCTTGTTAAGAGAATGTTCTGACCCTGACTAGGAGAAAGATAGATGGCAAAAGTAGGAATTTTATCCATGCAGAGAATTGTGAATTATGGCTCTTTTTTACAAGCTTTCGGATTAAAGATGCTTCTGGAAAAATTGGGGCATGACGTGGAATTTGTGGATTATCACATAGAAAAACCGCTAATTGTTGAAAACCATTCCCAAACCCATGGCTTTTTTTTAAAAGTCCAAAAGTTGTTGGAAGCATTTCATTATGATGCTCCATTGAAACATCGGCTACAGTTTATTTTATACAAAAAACAATTTCCCAAAAAATATCTACATATCCTTGGAATTACACCGGAAATGAATTACTTACCGGAATTAGATGCTTTAGTGATTGGCAGTGATGAAGTCTTTAACTGTATCCAGGCGAATCCAAATGTTGGTTATTCCTTAGAACTGTTTGGAAAAAATCAAAGAGCAAAGAAGATATTGACCTATGCAGCTTCATTTGGAAATACAACAATCGAAAAATTAAAAAAGTTTGGAAAAGACGCAGAAATCGGCTCGTGTTTAAAGAAATTCAATGCGATTTCAGTTCGTGATAAAAACTCCGGACATATTGTCAGTAAATTATCCGATGTGCAGCCAGAATATCATCTGGATCCGGTCTTGGCTTATGATTACATTGGAGCGTGTAAGTTGATTCCTAAAATCAAGAAGAAGGAGCCATATCTAATTCTTTATGCATATTCCGGAAGGATTTCCAGGGAAATATGTGACTGGATTTCCGCTTACGCCAAAAGAAAAGGAATGAAGATTTATGCAATCGGCGGAGTACACAGATGTGCGGATTATTTCATTGATTGTTCTCCATTTGAGGTGCTGGCATATTTTCAAAATGCAGAGGCCGTGATTACCGATACGTTTCATGGAACCATATTCTCTATCATAACAAAACGGAAATTTGCAACCCTTATTCGTAAGAGTGTAAAAAATTCCTATGGGAATGAAGAAAAGCTAAGTGATCTGCTGGAGCGGACCGGGCTTCATGACCGAATTGCTGAAGATCTCGATGATATTGAAAGGGTTTTGAAAAGAGCAATTGATTATACCGCCGTTGATAAAATAATTAATGCAGAGCGGATGAAATCAGAGGAATATTTAAAGAAGCAGATTGGCTTTATATTGTGAGGACAACCATGGATAATATCAAGGTAATTGGGAAGGCGTGCGTCGGCTGCAGAAGCTGTGAACAGTCCTGTCCGCAAAAGTGTATCCGTTTAAAACCCAATGGGGAAGGCTTTTTATATCCAGTCATAGATGAGCGGTTTTGCATTAATTGTGGTATCTGTTTAAGAAAGTGTCCGGCTTTTGATTTTAAGCCCCAGGGGCGTAAACCGATCCGGGTCTTAGGTTTGAAAAATAAAGATAAAAAGCGTATTTTACAATCGGCCTCAGGCGGAGCTGCTGACTTATTTTCCCGGTTTATTATCCAGGCTGGCGGGAGTGTCTATGGATGCGCTTATACGGAGCATTTACAAGCCAGGCACATAAAAGTGGATAAAGCAGAGGAGTTATATCGCATACAGTCATCAAAATATGTTCAGTCAGATTTGAACTATTGTTATGAATCAGCAAAAAATGAATTGAACAAAGGGAAATTGGTTTTGTTTACCGGTACTCCTTGTCAGATCGGCGGACTATATAAGTATTTAGGCGCTTCGTCCTATGACAATTTGTTTACCGTAGATATTATCTGCCATGGAGTCCCGTCCCCGGAATTCTTTCGAAAGTATCTTGCCTATCAGGATAAAAAGCTTGGTGAGGAGGTAGAGTATTTTGATTTTCGTTCCAAGGATAAACGGGGATGGGGCACCCAGTATCTTTTGAAAACAAAGACCAGAACAAAGACAAAGCCGCTTTCGCTTGATAAATACGGTAAACACTTTATGGATGGGGATTGTTACCGGGAATGCTGTTATAAATGCAGCTATGCCAATACGGATCGGGTCGGTGACATTACGATCGGAGATTTCTGGGGTGTAGAAAAGAGCTGTCCTGATTTTGCTTCCGCAGCAGGCGTTTCGGCTATTCTGATTAATTCCCAACAGGGAAATAAATTATTTGAGAGCGTGAAGGACCAGGCTAGTGTAATGGAAACTGATCTGGAAGCAATTCTGTTAAAACAAGGGAATTTACTGCATCCGACCGGCAGACCGGCAGTGAGAGATCATTTTTATGATGGAATACAGGACGAAAAATTTATAGAAAAATTAAAGGTTGGAGTTTGTATGAAGGAAAGGTTAAAAGCATTGCTGCCGGGAAAGCTTGTTCAAAAGCTTAAACGTTTGAATTAGAACAAGAAACCGGAATCGATAAAGGAGGAGTTTCTTTGCGGGTCTTAGTAATTAATACAACACCATTTACATATCAGGGAATCGCTTGTGTTATTCGGAATTATTGTTTTCGAATAAAAAGTCCAAAGCTTTCAATCGAATATGCAGTATTTGATCTGCATCCGGAATTAGAGACTGAATTTAAACAATTAGGGCTTGTTTATTATAAGCTGTCCAGCAGAAGGACTGCGTCAAAATTATATTTTAAAGAATTAAGTACTATTTTAGAACAGGGGCATTACGATTGTGTCCATATTCATGGGAACAGTGCAATGATGCTGCCGGAGCTTATTTTAGCAAAAAAGTATGGGGTCAGTAAACGGATTGTGCATTGTCATAACACAACCTGCAATCATCCTGTTTTAAATTTTTTATTACTTCCTTTCTTTTACAGGTTAAGCACAATAAGATTGGCATGCAGTGGAGAAGCGGGGGAATGGCTGTATAAAAACAAATCTTATTTTATTCTAAATAATGCCATTGACAGTGAATCATTTCATTACAATCAATGGAAAAGAATTTCATTTCGGAATCAATTGGGGTTGGAGAATCAATTTGTCATTGGTCATATAGGCAGGATCAATGAACAGAAAAATCATGATTACCTGCTTCGGGTTTTTCGGGAATTCCATAATCATGTGCCGGATAGTAAGCTGATTTGCATAGGCGATGGGGCATTGCGCCCAAATCTGGAAAAATTGATAGCAGATTTAAAACTGCAGGAAAGTGTGATATTGCTGGGAGAACAAAAGGATGTAGCAAACCTCTTAAATGCTATGGACTGCTTTGTTTTTCCGTCAAAGTGGGAGGGGCTTGGAATGGTGCTTTTAGAAGCACAGGCCAGCGGACTGCCATGCATTGCTTCTGATGTGGTGCCCAAAGAAGCGGATATGGGATCCATTCAATATCTGCCACTAGGAAATACAGCGGCCTGGAGTCATGCAATTGAGAAAATAAAGAACAAAAGGCGAAACAGACATGAGTCTAGTGCCATGTGTATCGATGCGTTAAGGTGCAAATCATATGATTTAAATGAAAATATAAAAGAATTAGTTAACATATATTTACGTGTTTCACATGTGAAAACATGAGGAGGTAGTCTTGAAAATAGCTGGTTTAACATGGTGGAGAAATAATTATGGTTCCATATTGCAGGCATATGCATTGCAGACGGTAATGAATGAATTCGACAAGATTGATTATGAAATAATAAATCAGTATAGCGAAAAAGTAGCCTCAGTTGACAATTTCTTTATTAAGATCAGAACACTTGGTATTAAGAAAACCGTACACCGGATTGTGTGGAAATTTGGTACAAAGAAGTTGCGGGACCGTAATTTAGCGTTGCAGAAATTTGTTGATGAGAGGCTAAGGACTTCCGAGAAGCGATACAATGAGGAGTCTATTGTTACGGCAAATAAATACTACGACGGATTTATCTGCGGCAGTGATCAGATCTGGCATCCGGAATTGGCAGCGCTTAACAGCATTTACTGGCTGACTTTTGCCAATCCAGGTAAATTAAAAATTGCATACGCTCCAAGTATCGGTGTTGACCAGGTATCAGAAGAGCAGAAAAGAATGATCAAAAATAATCTTGCTACGTTTCATGCTGTTTCTTGCAGAGAGGAAAGCGGACGCAAGCTGCTTTGTTCGATTATGGGAACCGATGATTGTGAAGCCGTATTGGACCCCACACTTTTAGCCGATCGGACTGTTTGGGATAATATTTGTTCCCCCAGGCGATTTGAGGAGAAATATGTCTTTGTATATTTATTAAGAGGGACAAAGGAACAGCGGCAGTTTGTAGAAAAATTTGCTCATGAGAAGCATTTAAAAATAGTTACAATGCCTTTTCTGGATTATGAGCATGTCAATCAATACGATAAAAAATTTGGTGATATAAAATACTGGGATGCTTCCCCCTCTGACTTTATCAGTGTCATCAGACATGCTGAGGTCGTGTTTACCGATTCTTTCCACTGCATGATATTCAGTTGCTTATATCATAGAAACTTTTATTTATTTCCTAAAATAGGGAAGCACCAGATGAACCGATTAACGGATTTGCAAAATATGTTCCATATATCTGACAGAATGATTCGTAATAGCGCAACATTGGAGGATTTGGATCGTATGGATACCATAGATTGGAGCGTAGTTGATAATCTTATTATGGAAAAAAGAGTGAAATCAAAAAATTATCTGGAAAAGGCTTTAGGAATCGCATGATTGCTGGTGGTGGCTGAATGGAAAGACATGTATATGCTTTTAAAAATACGGATGAAGAAGTGATGAAAAGTACTTCAGGCGGTGCATTTATAGGGTTGTGCAACGCGTTTGAGCTCTTACATAAGAACCGGAAAAAATATTTTTACGGTGCCAGACTGACAAATAATCTTGAAGTGGAGCATATGGGAGTTACTTCTGCAGCGCAATGCAGAATCTTTCAGGGTTCCAAGTATGTGAAAAGCAGTTGTGGGGATTGTTATGTGAAGATTGCCAGGCAATTGAATAACGGTTGTTTTGTACTGTTTTCCGGCACCCCATGCCAGGTTGCTGCACTTAAAAAATATATTGACAGGGAAGGGATATCCGGGGATCAGTTGTATACGGTTGATTTAATTTGTCATGGAACACCAAAACCGCTGGTATGGAAAGACTATAGAGCGTGGTTGGAAAAAAAGCATCATGCAGGTTTAAAAGAATATTCCTTCCGATATAAACCAGAGGGCTGGAATGCGTATCCTGCCTATGCACGTTTTGACAATGGGCTGGTATTAAAGAATACGGCTGAGCTATCTGTATTTTCGCGGCTTCATATGGCTGGGTACATAACAAGCAAAGGCTGCTTTTCCTGCCCGTTTTCCAATATGGACAGGCAGGGTGATATCACATTGGGAGATTTTTGGGGAATTGAACTGATGAATACCGCGATACCCTGGAAAAACGGTGTTTCTTTGATGTTGATTCATACAGAAAAAGGAATGGAGTTATTAAAGAACTTAGCTGAAGCAGCAGAAAAAAATCAGGGGATGTTTTTAGAGGAGGTGAAGAACGAAGAATATTTAAAATATCAGCATAATCTTTGCAGGCAGACAGAAAAGCCAGCACATTATGATGAATTCTGGACAGATTATGAGAAGGCTGATTTCTCGGCGATCGTAACCAAGTATATAAACTACAATATGAAATACAAACTTAAGTTTCATATCAAAAAGATTGTAAGAAAAACTCCTTTCATTCATTTGTACAGAATAAAACGGCGCAAAAAGACGCAGTAATGCAGTTAAATTGAAAGGAGGGACAGGAAGGTATTATGCGGATATTAATTGTAAATACATTTTATTATCCTAATATGCAGGGCGGGGCAGAACAAAGCGTTAAATTGCTGGCAGAGGGTCTTGTAAAAAAGGGGCATGAGGTTGGAATATATTGTGTGGATTCAAAAAATGGGAAACGTAACCCAATAGATCATAATGGTGTAAAAATTTATCGGTCTACAACCAATGATTTTAATCTGTATCGGTTTAGTTATGATAAAAAAAGTGTTGGAAAGTTTGAAAAAGTACAGCAAAAATTATTATGCTATTGGAATGTAAAATGTGGGAAAGATTTTGAAGCTGTCTGCAAAGAATTTCAACCGGATATCGTTCATACCAACACCGTATATGGGATGTCGTATCTGATCTGGAAGATTGCATATAAACATAAAATTCCAATTGTACATACCATCAGGGACATTGCCATTGTATCTCCGGTTCAGCATGGTCATAAAGCCAATGCAATGGTACGAATGATTCACAGGATTTACATGCGTTCCTTTACAAAATATGTTTCTGCTGTTACCGCTCCTTCCCAGTATACACTTGAAACTTCACTCGCAACTGGTTGTTTTAAACATGCAAAAGTAAAGAAATGTATTTTTAACAGCGTTGACATCAATCACAGTGAGACAGAAGCAGTCATTGAAGAAAAGCGGAACCGTATATCACCTCATATTAAGTTTATGTATGCGGGACGTTTGGTGTATTTTAAGGGCATTGAACATATGATTCAGGCATTTGAAAGCATGAAGTATAAAAATTGTGAGCTTTATATCTGCGGAAGTGGAGAAATGGAAGAATACGTGAAACAATGCTCTGCTAAGGACCCTGATATCGTATTTTATGGCAAACTGGACAATGAAAAGTTAGCAGAAAAATATAAAGAAAGCGATGTCCTTTTGGTTCCTTCTGTGTGGCCGGAACCATTCGGCCGGGTGTTGATCGAGGGGAACAAATATGGTTTGCCGGTGATTGCCGGCCGCTGCGGCGGAATGCCGGAAATTATAGAAAATACCCATGGCGGAGAAACCTATGAACCAGGAAATGCCGAAAAGCTAGCTGAATTAATGGATAAATTGGCAGAGCGTAAAAGTTATAAGAAATACTTTGATTCAATCCTGGATACCATTGATATTTACAATATAGATCGGCAAATAGATAAATTTCAAAAAGTTTACAGTGAGATATCAAGGAGGTGAGATGATTTATGGATATTGTTTTTGTAATTCTCCACTATACTGCTTTTGAAATGACAATTAGCTGTGTGGCATCGATTCGAAGGTATGTTGATACTCACAATTATAAAATTATTATTGTTGATAATTGTTCCCCGGATGATTCATGGAGAGAGCTGAAGGTGATCTTTGGAAGAAATTCTGATATTGTATTGCTTCACAGTGATGAAAATGTTGGATTTGCAAGAGGCAATAATATAGGGTTTTCCTATGCCAAAGAAAATTTCAATCCTCAATTTTTGATTTTAACGAACAATGATGTTTGTTTGATTCAGGGTTCCATTTATAAAACATTAAAGCAGAAATACGAAGAAACGGATTATGCGGTTCTGGGTCCCATGATAATAACTGGTGAAGGAAGCATTTGTTCCTCCCCTCTGCGTAAGGAAATACTGTCGATACAGGGAGTTAAGCGGTCAATACGAAGAAATTACCGTTTATTAAGATTAAACCGCATTGGTCTTGATAAACATTACCGGTGGTTCAAGTCAAAGATCCATAAACATATCCCCCAATTCCATGTGGAAGATCGATTGATCCAACATGAAAATGTAGGAATTCATGGCTGCTTTATGGTGTTTTCAGAGAATTATATCACCAGATTTGACGGATTGGATTCCAGTACATTTCTGTACATGGAAGAAGATATCCTTTTTCTGCACCTGATGAAAAATAATTTAAAATCCATATATTGTCCTGACTTGGTTATTTATCATAAAGAAGATGCTTCCACGGATGCTGTAATGAAAAATAGACGTAAAAAAAATGCATTTGTGTATCGGCATTGTATCAACTCCTTGAAAAGTTATTTAAAGATCATAACAATGTATGAAGAAATGGATAATTATAATGATTATAATGGGAAATAAACTTTTTTTAAAAAATCTATTGATTTGTGTATTCGCATTTCTTGTTATGCTTCTGCCGAGACGATTATATTTCTTTGGTGCGTTTAGCTATAGAATCATAATTTTATTTGCTTTTTGTTTTTGTCTGTTGCTTAGTAAAGGCAAAATATCAATATCTCAAAAGATAATTAATATACCAATGATCGTATATTTTGTAATTACCGGAATTATTGCTTTTACATATTTGCAGTTTTCAACAGGCATTGGCTATCTCATAGATACGGCATTGGTTTTAATTCTTATGTATAATTTGCTCCAGACAAAACAAGAGTTTGATATGTTCATCAAGGTATTTCTGCTGTTTTTAACCATATACACAATCCTGGGAATTCTTGAGAGTTTCACAGGTTTTAACATTTGGGATCTCACCGCTTCTGCTGGCTTTCAAAGATACAGATATGGCTTATACAGAAGCTATGGTTCTAGTACAAATTTTACAAACAATGCTGCATTTTTGATGCTATGTTTACCGATTGTCAGCTGGAAATTACAGCAGGAAGAGGTTCATAAATGGAAATATGCAGTTCTCTACGGGCTGGTACTTCTTAATATACTGGCGACTCTTACCAGATCCATTATTTTATGTACCATCTTACTGCAATTAATCTGGTTGGTAAAAATGGGGTTGCTTAAGTTTATAAAAAAACATTTTGCGCCAATTTTAATAGCAGTTTCAGTAACGGTTTTAATTGCTCATATACCGTCTGTATCTAATTCCATCGATCAATTTATGGCTATGTTTATTGCTTTGTACGATGAGGAAACCGCTAGTGAGATTACAGCTTCCTTTGGGTCCAATGCAAATGGAACCGGGCAGAGATTGCTGTTATATTCATGGATTTACGAAGCGGTTAAGGACAAGCTTTTCTTTGGATTAGGTCCAAATCATTTGTTTGAATATGCATGGACCACTTCAACGGGAAAGCGAATGATAAAAAATTCTATTGAAAACCAGTATTTAGTTCATTTATACCGGTATGGGATAATTGGTCTGATCAGTTACTTATTCATGGTAGTAAGTATTCTGTCCAGCTTGTGGAAGAACAGAGAATATAACCTGGATGGGAAAGGCAAGAGATTGACATTTGGTTTCATGACAGTAACAACAACGTTTATTTATTTTATAAGCGGCTTGTCTTTTGCCGCATCGGATGAACTTCGGATGTTGTTTCTTATCCTGTCAATATTTTTTATCCATAAAAACCGTTTTGAAAAAGCCGAACCGGTTAGGGAATGAAAACCGAAATGATAAAACAAGGAGAGCATAAAAATGGTGAATTATTTGGTGAAATATAAGAAAAAGTGGAATGCCATGTCTCCGGTTGCCAAATCATCAATGGCAATGGTATTAGCTGTATTTTTTCAAAAAGGGCTGAGCATGATCAGCGGACCTATTTTTACCAGAATCATGCCCACATCGGAATACGGTATCATTTCAACATTTACTTCCTGGCAAAGCGTGCTGTATATCATTGCAACTTTAAATATGGCCAGCGGTGTTTTTAATAATGGGATGATCGATTTTAAAAATGATAGAGAATCATTTACATATTCAATTTTGTCTCTGGCTAATTTGTGTACTTTTGTATGCATGGGCATCTATTTTCTTTTCTATAAGTGGTTAAATCCACTGATTGATATGCCCGATAGTCTTATGATAGTCATGCTGCTTTATTTTATCTTTACCCCGGCTTATTCTTACTGGATGGGAAGGCAGCGCTTTGAATATAATTATAAGGCGACCACTGCAGTGACCATAGCGACATCTTTCATTTCGTTAGTGTTATCGGTCATTTGTGTACTCATGGCTTCCGATCATAATAAGGCTGTAACCAAAGTAATGACGGCTGAGTCTGTCTCCATATGTATTGGTATATTCTTTTTTATCTCCATAATGATAAAAGCAAAGGGAAAGATTAAATTTGCCTATTGGAAATATGCATTAACATTTAATATGCCCTTGATCCCCCATTATTTGTCCATGTATGTTCTTTCAAGCTCTGACCGCATCATGATCAGTAAATTAATTAATACGAGTGCAACGGCTATTTACAACGTTGCTTATACGGTGGCAGGTATCATGTTGATATTCTGGAATTCCGTTGATGCATCATATGCGCCCTGGATCTATCAGCAGATGGAACTTAAAAATTATAAATCCATTCGGGTAAGAGGAAATCAGGTACTGACGTTTTTTGCCGGGCTTTCTATATTATGCACCTTGTTTGCACCTGAGATTATTGGCATCTTGGCACCTAAAAGTTATCACAGCGGAATTTATGTAGTTCCATCGGTGGCTGCCGGAGTATTTTTTACAGCATGTTATTCGCTATATATGAGGCTGGAGTTATATTTGAAAAAAACGAAAATCGTCATGATAGCCACATGTTCTGTTGCTGTTTTAAATGTAATATTGAATTACTTGTTTATTCCTCAATTTGGTCTTGTAGCTTCTGGATATGCCACATTAGTGTGTTATGCCTTGCTTGCATTTTTTCATTATTGCAGTATAAAGCATCTTGGATATGACCATGTCTATGACAATAAAAGAATCTTATGCTTATCTTTTTTTGTAATTTTGATTACTGTTATAATTTCAAAAGTTTACAGCTATATGATCATCCGCTATCTATTAATTTTAGTTTTTGGAGTGATGATGATAATGAAGAGAAAAGAAATTATTAAGATGCTGAGAAAATAAGTAAAAGATTGGGAAGGTAAAAATAATATGAAAATTGGATTATTAGGTTTGGTATTTCATGCAAGCAATAAGGGCTGTGAAGCTCTTTCCTATGCATTTTTAAGTATCATCGATGAGATCGCTGCCAGGCAGAATGAAAAAATAGATGTAATCATTTTATCAACCTTTCCTGCTAAGAAATTTTTAAAAGCAAAAGGAAATTACAAAACGTGTATGGCTGAATTTATGCCAAAGCATACCTATCATAATCTGAATGTTGGATTTTGCTTTTTTAAAATGGTATGTGGCAAATATGTGGTTTCACCCGGTGTAAAGGAATGTGATTTTGTTTTTGATTTTACTGCGGGAGACAGTTTTACGGATATATATGGGCGCCAGCGCTTTTTTGTACGAACCGCTTTAAAACAGAAGATCATTGATATGGGAATTCCACTGGTGCTTGGAAGCCAGACAATAGGACCGTTTAACGATAAAGATGTCAGAGACATGGCTGTAAAGGTCATCAAGGGCTGCAAAGAAGTATACGCCCGCGATCAATTATCTGCGGATTATACGATGAATATAAGCGGAAGAAAACCGGTATTGACAACGGATGTGGCATTTGCTTTGCCCTATACAAAAAATAAACATAAAAATGACATCCCAAACATTGGATTCAATCCATCTGGTCTGCTGTGGAATGGAGGTTATACCGGAGACAATCAATTTGGACTGACCGTTGACTACCGAAAATATTGCAGAGAGGTGATTCAAAATCTTCTAAAGAAATACAAGGTTTTTTTAATTCCCCATGTACTGACTTATCAAACCCAAAGTGTGGATAATGATTTGATTGCAATCCGGGAATTAAAGAAGGAATTTCCCTCATTGGTAGCAGTAGAAGATTTTATAACACCCATGGAGGCAAAGACGTGTATTGCCCGGATGGATGGGTTTATTGGAGCCCGCATGCATGCCGCAATAGCAGCATTTTCTGCAAACGTTGCATGTATCCCGTTTTCCTACAGCCGGAAATTTGAAGGACTCTTTGACAGCCTGGGGTATGAAAAGGTCATACATGGCTGCTCTGACACCACGGATGCGGCAGTAGAAAAAACATTAGACTGGATTGAAAATCATATGGAACTGCAAAAAGAGGTTAGTGCATGTAATGCGCTGGCAAGTGAAAAAACGAAAGAATTAAAAGATAACCTGCAGAACCTAATGTATGGAGGAGGATTATGAATATAAAAATGATTTTAGGACTTCCTAAAACTTTATATTTTAATTTTTATTATCTTCCATTTTGGAAGGCAGTCAGACTGCCAATTAGAGTTGCGCCAAATGTGAAAATCAAAAGTATGGGACAGCGTACTTCTGTTAAGATCCGGGATGGTACAAGAATACATATTGGTACGGTGGGATCATTTGGATTGGGAAATAAGCAAAGTACTTACTGGCAGATCGGCAAGGACGCTTCTGTTATTTTCAGTGGAAATGCCATATTCGGAAAAGGGACTCAGATTATTGCAAATGGAGCGCTGGAGTTTGGCAAGGATTTTTTCTGCAATGCCAATTGCATTATAAATTCAGGGAGCAATATTTCCTTTGGCAGCAATTGTATTCTCGGCTGGAATGTAACTGTTATGGACGGAGATGGTCATAGGATCTTTAAGCGGGGAGAAAACCCTATAATAGAATCCCCCGATATACATGTGGGGAATCATGTCTGGATTGCTTCTGAAGCCATGCTTTTAAAAGGAGCGTCTGTACAGGATCATTCTGTTGTTGCCGCAAAAGGCTGCATAACTCAAAAATTCAAAAAAGATTCTCTTTTGGTAGGCGGTTTTAATCGAATACTTTCTGAGAATATATGTTGGGAGAAATGAGATGTATAGTGAATTTTGTTCGGGCTGCGGTTTGTGTATTTCACAAAATAAAGCTCAATGGGAAAAAAATGACAGAGGCTTTCTCGTAGCAGCCAGCAAAGAAAAAGAATTTGTAACATTTTGCGGCAGCGTTTGTCCGGCCAGTGGAATTCAGTGTTCCGAATTTGAGCAGGGGGCCGTTTGGGGACGAAATACAGGCGTCTATTTATCACATGCAACAGATGAATATATCAGGTTTCAGGCGTCCAGCGGCGGTGTCCTGACTTCGATATGTCTATTCTTACTGGAAAATAAAATGGTAGACGGGATCATACAGACTAAAATGGATCCTGACAATCCAATCGGTACGAAAACCTGCGTAAGCAGAACAAAAGAAGAATTACTGGATTGCTGCGGTTCCAGATATTCTTCCTCATCCCCGCTAGCAGACATAAATGATTTTTTATGCGGAAAAGAAAAATATGTCTATGTTGGAAAGCCCTGTGATGTAACCGCTTTGCGTAATTTTGCAAAAGTGGATGGAAGAGTCAATGATCATATTAAATATATGTTTTCATTCTTTTGTGCCGGTGCACCAAGTGAACAAGCCAATATGCAGCTATTGAATAAGATGGGGTGCAGGAAAGAGACCTGTGTCCATTTAAGGTACAGAGGCGATGGGTGGCCTGGCTATGCAACGGCGACTGACAGTAACGGTGAAACTTATAAATTAGATTACAGAAGCGCATGGAGAGATACGCTGGGCCGGGATATTCGTAAGATGTGCCGCTTTTGTCTGGATGGAATCGGCGAAATGGCTGATATCAGTTGTGGAGATGCCTGGTATTTAGGAGAAGATAGCAAACCAATGTTTACGGAAGCAGCAGGAAGAAATGTTGTTTTTTGCAGGACTCAAAGTGGAAAAGAATTATTTTTTATGGCATATAAAGCTGGCTATTTGACTAAATCCGATTACCCTGAATTTGAAAAAGAGTTACCGTTGTACCAGGCGTATCAGTATGAGAGACGTACGACAATGGAAACAACCATATTCGCTTTAAAAATAATGGGGAAAAAGTATCCTAAATATAAGAAGGAACTTTTAAAATCATATGGAAAACGAGTAGGATTAAAACATAAAATCAGCCGATTGAAAGGAACGATGGAAAGAATTGCTCAGAAAAAGATATAACATGCCATAGAAAGAGGATTAATACAATTGATTGCATATATGTTAGAGGATATGAAACAACCAGTTTCTTACATAATATCAGGGATTGCCGTTGCCATTGTGTCATATCCTTTTATTCATTGGATACGATGCTGTTTGGGATTAAAACGAATGGAGAGGAAACGCGGCATCGGCCTGTTTCTTGCAGTGGTGTATCTCGTAGTGCTTGTAAAAACGGTATATTTGAGCAGGCCCTTTCTTTCAAGAGACAGAGTGAATATGGCAGTGATGGGAACCTGGGGTACAACGTTTCGTTCTCATGCTTATGTGATCGAAAACCTTATGTTGTTCATACCTTTTGGGATATTATTGCCGTTGTGTTTTCCCAAAGCCCGCAAAAGCTGGATCTGCATATTATCAGGCTGTTTGCTCAGCATTCTTATTGAAACGGTTCAATGGCTGACCCAGAGGGGGAACTGCGAGTTGGACGATATAATTATGAACACTTTAGGAACCGTGGTAGGCTGGGCGATTTATGCGGGAGTCAGGAAAATGAGAGAAATCTGGAGTGATTTTAGGTAAAGCATTAAAGGAGAAAGGTAGAAGGTAGAAAGGTAGTAGGGAGAAAGGAGAAAGGTAGCAGAGAGAAGAGAGAAAGGTAGCAGAGAGAAGAGAGAGTGGAGCAGACGAAGGGGGCAGAGACCGTTATACAATCGGTTTTGCCCCCTGCCTGCCCTCTAAAACATCTTTTTATAAGGAATGCTTAATAAGCAGCCGGTACCGCCCGCAGGGAAATGGTGTGTTCAAAGCAGGTGAAATCGGTAAAATACACGGTAAAGCAATCATTGGAGCGTGTCTGGCTTCCAAATTTTCCTGCCACGAAATTGTGGTTTCCAAATCCAGGACCTGCGGTAATAGCATAGTTACCCTTGGTAGCAGTTACAATCCCGTCTTTGGCCAGCATACCGCCTTCGGACAGGCCCTCTGCGATAAAATGATCGGATTCTATGCGGCAGCCTGCATCAAAGGCCAGTTCCACCCTTAAAGGTGCCCGGTCGATGCCGTCAGTACTTATCTTTACATCAATTCCATTTTCTGCTTCCGTAATAACGATATCAAAGATCATATCCGGTCCAAGAAGCTTATCCCGTTTTGTATGGTCCATTTTCCACCAGTCAGTGGTATCCTGGGGTTCTTTGAAAGGAAGGTAATACCAGCCGGTCATTTTCTCCTTTAACACAAAGCCCTGGTTTCCTGGCAGCTCGGTAAGACTTTGTGCCACGAAATTCCGGTGCTCGCAAAATCCTGCACCTATTTTCAAACTCACACAGAAATCTCCATGCTGGAAGAAAAGAAAAGCAGGGCTTCCATTTAAAATAGAAGCGGAATAATTGTTCCGTCGCATTCTGACAATGCCGGAATCTTTGTAATGTCGGCAATAGTCTGTTAAAAGTCCGCAGTTATCGTATTCAAAGTCAATAAGTTTTGGCATCAGCATGAAGTAAATCAGAAAGCCATCAGTGCGGATCTGTTTTTCTTCTGCCAGATTCATAATGGAACAGGCGGCATTTAAAAACGTTTTGTTACCAAAGGTCATGCCCATATATAGATATTCCAGATAATAGCCTGTAGGATAGACCTTCACACCCCGGTCCTGGCGGGTGGAGTTATTGGTAAAAATACTTCCATCGGGTTCCATATAAGTCAGCATCATGGACAAATTCCGTTTCACCGGTTCGTAATAAGAATCATCGCCACTTGCGATGGCCAGCATGATCATGGCATTGTTATTTACCAGATTATAGCCACCGGCAGAGCGTTCCGCATATTCCCCGTCTTCATTGCAGTCACAGCCTTCAACCAGGAATTTATCAGCTCCTTTATGAAAGGATTCCTCTGATGTGAGGAAGTAAAGCATCTTAAGAACAGAGGCGATGGCCCAGCGATGGTTTGGTGTATGGAACCCGCCACCCAGCATGGCTTTCCCACCTTTTATAAGGATGGATTCCATGGACTGCTTTAGCGGGAGAAGGCTGTCCTTTCCCACAGGGCTTTCGGCATCAGTCTCCAAAAGACGTTTTAAATACAGGTAAGCAGGAATAAGGCCATCCAGACAAAAGGCAGTATCCGCACCGGAATAGAAATTGCAGTTGATCAGATCAAAAAAGCCATTTTCCCGTTGCCCTCTGGAAATATAATCCAAGGCAATGGAGATTATGTGGTAGATCTCCTTGCTTCCATAGAAGCGGCTCTGGCTATTAAAAAAGCAGGCAGTCATATTGGTCACCTGAAAAATGGCATACTTCGGTTCTACCAGTCCGTCACGGTCACGGAATCCACCGTAGAATTGGGAAGACGGATCCGTCACCTGAAAATTGATCACCTGTGTGACCCAGTTATCATTATCAGACAGAATTTTATCGTAATGTTTTTTCATAAGAAACTCCATTCTCCGCACGTTGCGGCTCCGTTATATCAGAACGGTTTCATTGTATCATGGCTAAAAAACAGGGACAACTCGTATGTTGCCAATCTGTTTTAAAAAGTTCCTGATAATTGCGTTCGCGATGGGATAGAGGAAGCCGGCAGGAATGATCCCACCGGCTGAGTATGAAAAAAAAGTTTATATAAAAGGTCTTTTTGGCCTGTTTATAGATTTTAATATAATGGAAAAATGTGTTTATTTTTTGATGGAAATGTGAAGAGTTTGTGAAGGCTGAATTTTTAAAACAAACAGAAAAGTTCAGAAAAAAAAGACGAAATATGACAGAAAAAAGGAGAAGCTGATTTTGCTAAAAATGTCGGGGGATTTGCGTAAGATGGAAAAGAAAATAAAAAAATGGAGCACCGTAGGATTGGGGAAATACGGCACTCCTAAGAAGAGTTATTTAAATTATAACGCAAGAAAACGTTTAAGTAAAGTAAAATAAGTAAATTTTTATCGTTTCGACAAAAATATTTGTAAATAAACCTTATTTATGATTATATAACATGAATAAGGATGTTTACTTTGTATTGCCATTATATTATATGGATTTCTTTCAATTCTTCTGCTCATAACAAAACCGCAGGCGCATAAACTATACCATATGCTCCATTTGAAACCGGCAGGAGGCTGATACATGGAAAAAATACTGGACGATCGATATTATGACCTGATCATTAGCAATGCGGTGGTACCAACTTATAATACCGGGGATAATATTACGCCGCTCAACGAGATGAGTTCTTTGCTTCATTTACCAAAGGACCAGAAGGAAGCCTGCGATCTGGGAGTAAATCCTTATCACTTGTTTCCCGCCTTATTTACTCTGGAATCGACCATTAGTACGGATTTGCCCGGTGTGAAAGTTGCTCAGGAAGCTCCGCAGATGGGGCTGCATGGAAGAGGAGTGATTATAGGCATCGTGGATAGCGGCATTGATTACCGTCATCCAGCCTTTATGTATAACGATAAAACCACAAGAATCATTTCCATATGGGATCAGACGAAGGAAGGCAGTACGCCTCCAAGGGGATTTACCTTTGGTGCAGAATATACCAAAGAACTAATTAATTTTGCGCTGATCTCCGATGACCCTCTGGCCATGGTTCCTACTGTTGACACGGTTCGACATGGAACAGCCATTGCAAGTATTGCTGCAGGACGGCCCAATGGAGATAACAGTTTTACCGGAGTGGTTTCGGAATCGGATCTGGTGGTAGTAAAATTAAAAGAAGCCAAAAAAAATCTAAAGGAACTGTTCTCTGTTCCAGAGAATGCTTTGTGTTATCAGGAATCGGATATCATACTCGGTATCCGGTACGTGATAGGAGTAGCTCACAGGCTGAACCGTCCCTTAGTCATCTGCCTTGCCATTGGAAGCAGCCAGGGCGGTCATGATGGGCGGGGGCCTTCCAGTGTTTATCTGGATTACCTGGTGCAATTACCAAAGACAGGAGTGATCGTATCAGCAGGAAATGAAGGAAACAATCAGAGACATTATTTTAACAGCACCCAGGTCGCACCGTTTTTTAACAATTTCCAGCTTACGGTAGGAACCAATGATCGAAAATTCTTTATGGAAATCTGGCCATACATACCTTCCAGACTATTTATAGAAGTCACAGCGCCTACCTTTGAATCCTCTCAGGTGGTGTATCCATCCATGAACGGTTGCCAGAAAATCACATTCCAATCTGTTAGTAGTGAAGTCTGGATAAATAATATTCTTTTTGAAGAAGAAACAGGAGAGCAGCTGATTTTATTGCGGTTCCAGAATGCAAGCCCTGGAACCTGGCATTTCCGGATCGGAAGTGTTGAGAATGAACCGTTTTCCTTCCATTGCTGGCTGCCATCCGGCAACTTGATATCAAACGAAACGTTTTTTTCTAATTCCGATCCGAATACGACCATTACCGCCCAGGGGGATGCGGCACATCCTCTGACTGTTACTGCATATAATCAGCAGAGCGGAGAGATTCTCCGCGAATCAGGCAGAGGCTTTACCAGACTCGGGCAGGTAAAACCGGATATCGGTGCACCTGGCTACCGGATTCCCTGTGCTATTCCCGAGAATCAATACGGGACCATTACCGGCACCGGGGCAGCAGCAGCCCATACCGCAGGTGTTGCCGCTATGGTCATGGAATGGGCTTACAGTAAGGGAAATTACACTGCTGTTACAGGGAACCAGGTCAACCGTCTGATCATAAGAGAAGCAGACCGTGCACAGGACCAAAATTATCCCAATAACATCTGGGGGTACGGAAAACTTGATGCAAATGAGGTATTTCAGCGGTTGTTGGGCCAGTGACGATATTGTGGTTTTGTGAATGTTACAGTTCCTACTTGCTGTGTTTCAGCTCTTTCCGGATTCTGGGTTTGATGCCTCTTCGATTCATCTCAGCCAGAATGCTATCGAATTCTCCGGGGGGAGCGGATGGGGTCTGAATTTCTTTGCTGGCAGCCTCTAACTGGTCGAATTCATTAGCCCATTGTTTTTCACATTTTTTATCTCGATGCTTCAAAATATCACCTCCCAGAAAATTATATAACGATTGTAAAGCCGTCCCACGAAATAAAATACATGAAATTATTTCCATTTTCATATCAGCCATAGTTGCTGATATTTTGCCTACCGAATATTTATGGGCAATAAGAAAAATAACGAGGACAGCTGACATCGAAATCAATTCTTTCCTATTAAATGCAGGAAGAGAGGTTTCTATTTTTTGAAAATAAAAAAACACCGGAAAGCCTTGTATTTACAAGGAATCCCGGTGTTTTCACCGATTACCTATCATGCGGGTAACAGGACTTGAACCTGCACGGTCTCCCACCAGAACCTAAATCTGGCGCGTCTGCCAATTCCGCCATACCCGCTGACAACAATATAGATAATACCATTGGAAGAAGAAATTGTCAACAATTATGAGAGGTAAATGTGATTCAGATAGAATCGGAGAGAAGAGTAGGCATAGAAAAAGCGGATTCTGTTATCAGAATCCGCTTTTTCTATAGTCATGAGACACCGGGGATTCGAACCCCGGACAACTTGATTAAAAGTCAAGTGCTCTACCACCTGAGCTAGTATCCCATACTGGGCTAGTTGGATTTGAACCAACGAATGCAGGAGTCAAAGTCCTGTGCCTTACCGCTTGGCGATAGCCCAATAAAACTCTTGATAAAAAAAAATTCCCTAAAAGGGAAAGGTGAGTACAGGGATTCGAACCCTGGGCCTCCAGAGCCACAATCTGGCGCGATAACCAACTTCGCCATACCCACCATAATTTCACATCTTTGGTTAGAGATGTGAAACGAGCCTGAAGGGATTTGAACCCCCGACCCACGGCTTAGAAGGCCGTTGCTCTATCCAACTGAGCTACAGACTCAAGAGCGGGTGATGGGAATCGAACCCACGTATCTAGCTTGGAAGGCTAGTGTTCTACCATTGAACTACACCCGCAAAAACAATTGAGAAGGAACTTGTCTTTGACAGTTTTATCTCAGTCGGGGTGACAGGATTCGAACCTGCGACCTCCTGGTCCCAAACCAGGCGCTCTAGCCAAGCTGAGCCACACCCCGAAGGTATTTCGCGTCTTTTGTTTTATTGCTTTTCAGCAACGCAAGAGTTATTATATATGATGGATATTGTTTTGTCAACAATATTTTAGAAAAAAAATGAAATTCCTGTTTTTGCTCGTATTTACGTGATTTTTTGGGAGGTTTACCCCTGAAATGGGAGGAACCGGCAGGAATAAAATTCCTGCCGGTTGAGTATGAAAAATAAAAAGTCAATATTAAAAGGGTGGGGTTCCTTTACATTTATTAGTATATCTGGAAAATGTGACGGAAGTTTGACCAGGTCATAAACATTTCATAAATATTCGAAAGGAATTATAAGAAATTATTAAAAACTATAGGATGATTCCACTTTTGTTACCGAAATACTGCGGTTTTTCCATTTTTCTATGATATTATTTTCCTAATATTATAATAGATACAATGAAAACAGGATATCATAGGCAGGAAGAGAGCGGATATATATGAAGTATTGGGATACTTTGGACAGTACTATATGGACAGTAATATAGGAACATTGACGATTGTATGTGAGGAAGAGGCTTTGATTGCAGTGTGATTTTTGGAAATAGAGCTTAAGGGGCAGAACAGAAACGTACGGATTTTGATCTGCTGCTGAACCCGTTGGGAACACTTCGGACCATTCCTTATGGAGAGACAACAAGTTACCAGGATATTGCGGTTGCTATCGGCAACCCGAAAGCGTGCAGGGCAGTGGGCATGGCAATTTACTGAAATTCTATTCCCATAATTATTCCGTGCCACAGAGTAATTGGAGCAAATGGCAGACTGGTGGGGTATTGCGGAGGACTTCCTATGAAGGTTCTGCTTCTTATATATAGAAAGTCCAAACAGAACCTGGAAAAATTATTAAGAATTCTTTGGGTTTCTTTCAGTTCCTTTAATCCGCTATACTTTTCAAGTCTCACATGATATAATTCACATCGTCACCAGAAATGAAACTGATTAAAAGGAGTGATTATTATGAGAAGAAAAAATTTGTTGGCAGTAATTGCTGTAGCCATGACCGTTATGATGGCAGCTACCGCCTGTGGATCAAAAGATAATACAAAACAGCAGGAATTTTCCAAAGAAGTAGCCGCTTCTGCTGCAACGAATGAATCTAAGGCAGAAGAGACAAATGCGTCTGATGCATCATCTGACAGTGAGGATACAGAAGAAGCTGAAAGCGAAGAGACCACTGCTTATGTGCAGAGAACCGCTGCTGATTCCGGAAGCATTAACGCCGGTGTATTTACTTCCAAATCCGGTAAATACCAGATCACACCTCCGGCTGGCTGGAGTGTTGACGAAGAAGGAGATGAGAGCGTAGCTGCTTTTACCTCTCCAAGCGGCAATGACATTCTGGAAGTTACTTATGTAGAAGGGGAAGATGCAGACGGAGCACGTGAAGTTTACCCGAACACCATGGAAGAGTACAAAAAACTGGTGAGCAGGGGAGATGATATGGAGTTTGTCCGTTACGAGGTAAAGAACGGGGATAATGGAAGTCAGACATTCCGTTACGCAATCCGTTATACAACTCCTCAGGATGGAGTACGCTATTTTGCCATTTCCGGTTCTTATGATGCAGCAGCCAAGAAATACATCAGCGCCGCAGGTACTGTTGAATCTGAGGATAAGGCAGTGATCGATCAGATAGAGGCATCTCTTGATACATTAAAACTTAAATAAATAAAATTATTAAAACAGCCGTTGCGAAGTTTTGCAACGGCTGTTTTTTATAGTTTTATAAGGGTACCCTGTAGGAGTGCAGCATCCTCTTCCTGATGGGTGCTTATAATGACCAGCTTATTTTCGGAACATTCTATGATCCGGCGGATCACGATCCGTTTTGTATCTTCGTCAAGCCCGGTAAAAGGTTCATCCATTAATATCATGTCTGATGGGATCCATAAGGCCCTTGCAATGGCAACCCGGCGTTTCATGCCGCCGCTCAAAGTAGAGACAGGTCGGGATAAGGATTCCTCCGGCAGAAGTTTTAAAAGAGCTTCCTTTGCCTTCCTGCGGACCTCTTTTGAAGAACCGGCAACGACCATGGTAAGGTTTTCTATGGGGGTAAATTCCTCGCACAGACAGTTTTCCTGAAACACAGCCGCTGTTTTTACACCGGAGAGACCCTCAATATGACCGGAATCTGCACGTAAAAGTCCAAGAAGAATTCGAAAAAAAGTCGTTTTTCCAGATCCAGATGGTCCCATAAGGCAGTATATATTTCCGGAATGAAGAGAAAGATTCACATTTGACAGAATCTCTAAATTCCCAAAAGATTTAAATAAATGATTGACTTTAAGTTTCATCTGTTAATCCTCCTGCCTTTTGGGAGACGAAAGCCTGGTGCTGCCATACTTAAAAACCGTAAAAACAGAGCTTCAAATACGGCACTGATGACGATGATGACCAGTGTCCAGGCAAAAAGATCGGCTGTGCTTAAATATATTTTTGCCATGTACAGCTTTTCTCCTATGGAATAGCTGGGAACTCCAATGACTTCGGCAGCGATACCAGATTTAAAACTCATACCAAGAGCGACCTGGCAGCCGCTTATGAGATAAGGCAGTAGGGCAGGGCGGTAGATAAAAAGAAGTTTTTTCTCTGCCGGCATGCAAAATACCCTGGCCATCTCAAGAAGTTTTGGGTCAGCGCTTCGGATTCCTGCTATGGTATTGATGTAAATGATAGGAAATACCACTAAAAATGCGATGAAGACAGAGAGGTTTTTAGATCCGATCCAGATCAGCGCCAGTATAATAAAAGAAGCAACAGGGACTGATTTTAGAAAGGTGATCACCGGTTTTAAAAAGTCTTCCAATAAAGGAAAACGGCAGGCAGCCCCTCCGGTCATAATTCCGGCTGCAAAAGCAAGAAGAAATCCCAGGCTGATTTTCCCAAAGGAAAAAGCGATGGTTTTCCAGAAATCTGCCATGACGGCCTGGACAAACAAAGCACGTACCACTTGAAGAGGACCCACCAGGATGATGCTGTTGTGAAGAGCCAGGCTTACCGCCTGCCAGAGCAGGAGCCAGAAGAGGATGATACCGGTGCTTTTAAACCGGAGAAGGGCTGCTTTCATTGGTGTCTCCTTACCTGTTTTTAGTGACTATGGCATATAATAGAAGTTCTCGTCAGGGAGAGTGCCTCCGACAGAGGTCGGTTCTGTGTCAAAAAGGACCTTTAAGTACCCGCTTAAAAGGGATTTCATGTTCTCCCCATCCACATAGGTAATGCTACAGTAGGGAATTGCTTTTTCTGCTATGGGTGCTTTTTCAATGATTCCGGCAGAAACAATCAGAGCTGCTGCTTCCGTTACATTCGCATTGACGTATTCCGCAGATTTTTTATGCTCCGCCATAAACGTATCAATGGACTCCTTGTGCTCCTTAAGGACGTCGTTCCGGCAGATGGTAACTCCGGTCACCAGACTTCCGTCATCGGTTCCCGCTTTGGCATCCCATTCCTTAGTTAAATCAAGAACGATTTTTAAGTTGTCATTCTGAGCCAGGGCAGCAGTTACAAATGGCTGGGGCAGAAGTCCTACAGCATCTGGTTTTTCTTTCAAAATAGAAGCGACTTCCGCTGCCTCAGATTTATATTCCAGAGTTACATCGTCTGTCGTCAGACCGTTTGCTTTAAGCACATGCTGCAGGGCATAATCGGGAGTGGTGCCTTTTCCAGTGAGATAGACAGTCTTTCCTTTTAAATCAGCAGTGGATTTTATGGAGTCATCTCCGGAGATGCCGTATAGGACGCCCAGGGTGTTGATATCAATAACCGTTATTCCGTGATTGGTTTTGGTATAGAGAATGGAAGCCATATTGGCAGGTACCAGTGCCACATCTAACTCTCCGCTTACGATTTTTCCAAGAAGTTCATCAGCTGCCGTCACCATGGTGAATTCATAACTGCCGTCTGCCGCTTTCTTTTGAGACTTGTCCATTAACGCTACCAGTCCCATAGATGTAGGGCCCTTTAAGGAGCCTACTTTTAATGTGTAGGCGCCATCTGCTTTGGCAGATTGTTTATCTGTTTCAACTTGTGATTCTTTTTCCGTTTGGGCTTCTTTTGCGGCCGTTGCTTCCGTGGTGCTTTGGGTCTCTTTGGCGGTTTTTGCATTGCCTGTGCCGCAACCGGTCAGCACTGCTGCAGTCATTGTGAATGCCATCAGTATGGATAATACTTTTTTCATGAGGTTCCTCCCTTTTATGTATCTTTATTTCCTTGAATAAAGGCCTCCATATCGGAGGCTTGAACAGGTTCAGTATATCACCGGCAAGTCTTATTTGTCAAAATGTAGATGCAGATTTGGCGGGATTTGTGTTATACTAAAAATACCTGTGTTATTTGACTCTGCAGGAATGTGAAGGGAGAAAAAACCATATGAATCATGTGTATGAAAAATTACAGAATTGTTTGAAGAGTGTCAGGGAAAAAACAGATTTTGTTCCGGAAGTAGCTCTGATCCTTGGCTCTGGCCTTGGGGAATACGCAGAGGAAATAGAAGTAACTGCAACCATTGATTATAAAGACATCGAAGGATTTCCGATATCAACCGTAGCCGGACATAAAGGCAGATTTATTTTCGGTTATGTGAATAAGGTTCCAGTGGTTATCATGCAGGGACGAGTTCATTATTATGAAGGTTATCCGATGACCGATGTTGTGCTCCCGACGAGACTGATGGGGCTGTTAGGTGCGAAGACACTATTCCTTACTAATGCCTCCGGTGGAGTGAATAAAGAATATAAGCCTGGAGACTTTATGCTTTTAAAGGATCATATCGCAACCTCTGTTCCTTCCCCATTAATCGGTGAGAATATAGAAGAGCTGGGCCCCAGATTCCCGGATATGAGCGACATCTACCGGAAGGAACTTCGCGGAATCATTAAGGAAGCAGCCAAAGAAGAAGGCGTTGACTTAAAAGAAGGCGTTTATTTGCAGCTTTCAGGTCCTGCTTACGAGTCTCCGGCTGAGGTACAGATGTGCCGCATCCTGGGCGCTGATGCGGTTGGTATGAGCACTGCCTGTGAAGCTCTTGCAGCCAATCATATGGGTATGAAAGTCTGCGGAATTTCCTGTATTACCAATATGGCTTGCGGCATTACCGATCAGCCACTTAGCCATGCAGAGGTGCAGGAAACAGCTGACCGTGTAGCACCGCTGTTTAAAAAGCTGATTACAGCTTCCATCACAAAGCTTGCTGAAAGATAAAAACGGGGACCGGGGATTTTGCCGGTCCTTTTTTTGTGCCCTGGAACAGCACTCCCGTGATCCCGGAAGGGAAATTCCATGGGGAAAGGAAAAAACGGTGCCACCATGCAGGAAACAGGCTTTGCCAAGGAAAGCTGTATCCCAAAAAATACACCTAATCGGTAAAAATTTATTGATAACACAACTGCGATATGCGATAATGGTCGAATAGGGGAAGCAAAAACAAGGGGTAAAATTGGGAGGGGGAATATTCATGAGAGTTACAATCTGCATCGGCAGCGCATGCCATTTAAAAGGTTCCAGAGAGATCGTTGCACAGCTGCAGTCGTTGGTGAAGGAACGTCATCTGGAAGACCAGGTGGATCTAAATGGTTCCTTTTGCAGCGGCAATTGTGTGAGCGGTGTCTGTGTAACTGTGGATGACCAGCTATATTCTTTAAAACCAGAGGACACCAAGGAGTTTTTCGACAGGGAAATTATGGGGAGGCTCTGATCATGGGAATCATTGATTTCAAGGCTACAAAGTGCAAGCACTGCTACAAATGTATCCGTAACTGTGAAGTCAAGGCAGTCATGATCAAGAATGAACGGGCAGAAATCATGCCGGATAAATGCATCCTTTGCGGAAAGTGCATGCAGGTATGTCCTCAGTCGGCCAAGACCCTGATCAGTGATCTGGATCTGGTCAAAGGTTTCATCGGCCAGGGAATAAGGACTGTCATTTCCCTGGCCCCATCCTATATGGGGCTGCTAAAATATAAGTCCATCGGCCAGGTTAACGGAGCACTGTTAAAACTGGGATTTTCTGATGTCCGGGAGACTGCAGAGGGGGCAGCTTTTGTAACAGCCGAATATACCAGGCTGTTAATGGAAGGGAAGATGGAAAACATCATTACCACCTGCTGTCCCAGTGTCAATGACTTGATTGAGATCTATTATCCACAGATGATCCCCTATATGGCACCTGTGGTATCTCCGATGATCGCTCATGGGAAGATGCTGAAGGAAGAACTGGGATATGATGTGAAAGTGGTTTTTCTCGGCCCCTGCATTGCAAAGAAAAAAGAGGCAGGAGATGCCAGGCATGACGGATATATTGATGCGGTCCTGAATTTTATTGATGTTAAGAAGTGGCTTTCTGAAGAAGGAATCACCATAGAAGACTGTGAAGATGTTCCATTTGCCAATCAAAGCCCGCGGGTCAACCGTCTTTACCCTGTTACAAACGGAGTGGTGAATTCCGTTCTTGCAACAGAAAAGGAGCGGGACCAGTACCGGAAGTTTTATGTACATGGCAGCCGCAATTGCATGGATTTGTGCGAGAGCATGCTGCGGGGTGGGATGAAAGGCTGTTTTATTGAGATGAACATGTGCTCCGGCGGATGCATCAATGGTCCTACGGTAGAAGATGAAGGAATCTCACGGTTTAAGGTGAAACTGGATATGGAGGAAGCCATAGAGAAGGAAGCGGTTCCGTGGGAAGAAGTAGACCCCATTATGGACCGGATATCGTTTCAAAAACATTTTATGGACCGGGCGCCTATGGAAGTTATGCCCACTGAGGTCCAGATCAAAGAGATATTTAAATTAACGGGAAAGATGAAACCGGAGGATGAGTTGAACTGCGGAGCCTGCGGTTATTCCACATGCCGTGAAAAGGCGATTGCTGTTTTTCAGAAAAAAGCGGAGCTGAACATGTGCATACCGTTTATGAATGAAAAAGCAGAGTCCTTATCCAACCTTGTCATGGAAACGTCACCGAACATCGTATTGATTGTGGATAAGGATATGAAGATTCTGGAATATTCTGCGGTAGGAGAGAAATATTTTGGTAAGACCAGGCAGGAAGCTTTGGATATGTATTTATACGAATTCATCGATCCTTCTGATTTTCAATGGGTATACCAGTCTCACCAGAAGATTCATGGAAAAAAGGTGACCTATGGAGAATACGGTTTTTCCACGATGCAGAACATTGTTTATATTGAAAAAGAGGATGTGGTGTTAGCCACATTTATCGATATTACAAGAGAAGAAGAGCTGACAAAGCAGGAATATGAAAAAAAGCTGGAAACCATTGATCTGGCTCAAAAAGTCATTCACAAGCAGATGATGGTGGCACAGGAAATTGCCGGACTTTTGGGGGAAACGACGGCGGAGACAAAGACCACTTTAACAAAGCTTTGCAGATCCTTACTGGATGAAGGAAGTGAAAGCGAGGTTAAGTGATGGGAATTACGGTAGATGTTGCATACAAAAGCTTAAATAAGTTCAATGAGGTTCTTTGCGGGGACAAAGTTGAGCTTTTGCAAACGGATAATTCCAACATCATGATCCTTGCAGATGGGATGGGAAGCGGAGTAAAGGCCAACATACTGGCGACCATGACTTCCAAGATACTTGGTACCATGATTTTAAATGGTGCGACACTGGAAGAATGTGTGGAGACCATTGTGGAGACCCTTCCGGTCTGTCAGGTTCGGCAGGTTGCTTATTCCACCTTCAGTATTTTACAGGTGCTGAGCAACGGTGACGCCTATCTGGTGGAGTTTGACAATCCAAGCTGTATATTTATCCGGGATGGAAGCCTGGTTCCCATTCCCCAGAATACCAGGGTGATCCGGGATAAAAAAATCAACGAATACCGGTTCCGCGTGAAAAAAGGAGATGCTCTGATCCTTTTAAGTGATGGGACCATTCATGCGGGGGTAGGGCAGCTCCTGAATTTTGGCTGGTTGTGGGAGGACGTTGCCACGTATGCGGTGAAGCAGTATCGTCTGACTATATCAGCCATGCGTCTGGCTTCTGCCCTTACCAGGGCCTGTGATGAGCTTTACCAGTATCAGCCTGGCGATGATACCACAGTGGCAGTTATGCGGATCATCGACAGAAAGCCGGTGCATTTAATGACAGGTCCCCCCAGGGACCAGACGGATGACAGTTCAATTGTAGAAGCCTTTCTTTCCGGGGATGATACCACCAAACGGATTGTCTGCGGAGGAACCAGCGCCAATATTGTTTCAAGAGAGACTGAAAGAAAACTTTCCGTTTCCCTGCATTATAATGATCCCGATATTCCGCCCATCGCGTATATGGATGGGGTAGAGCTTGTTACAGAAGGAGTTCTGACTTTAAACCGGGTTTTAAAGCTTTTAAGGCAGTATGTAAAAAATGAGTCTGTCACAGAAGAGTTTTTTCTGGAGCTGGATAAGCCAAACGGAGCATCCATGGTGGCGAAGATGATCATTGAAGATTGTACAGAGCTTCACCTGTTTGTTGGGAAAGCCATCAACAGCGCTTACCAGAATCCCGGTCTGCCTTTTGATCTGGGAATACGGCAGAATCTTGTGGATCAGTTAAAGCATGCGGTGGAGGAAATGGGGAAAAAAGTTACAATCACATATTATTAAAACTTATAGAATATTTACACGGCCACATCGGTGGAAGTAGCAGGAGGAAAATTATGGCAACAAAAGACGCAACATTGCATCGCATAACGCACCAGGTATTACTTGAAGTGGCAAAATTTGTTTGGGAAGATAAGATTGAGGAAAACAGAAATGAGATTCCTTATCACATCATTCCAGGTCCCAAAGCCCAGTTTAGGTGCTGCATTTACAGAGAGAGAGAGATCATCAGAGAAAGAGTCCGTCTTGCAGAAGGCTTATGCCCAAGCGGGAAAGATACCAGAAATATCGTTCAGGTCATCAACTCCGCCTGCGAGGGATGCCCTATCGCCCGTTATGTGGTAACTGATAACTGTCAGCTCTGTATGGGAAAGGCATGTCAGAATTCCTGTAATTTTGATGCCATCACCATGGGCCACGACCGTGCCCACATTGATCCCGAGAAATGCAAGGAATGCGGAAAATGCTCTCAGGCCTGCCCTTACAATGCGATAGCAGATTTAACCCGTCCTTGTAAGAAGAGCTGCCCGGTAGATGCCATTACGATGGATGAAAACGACATTGTTGTTATAGATGAGAAAAAATGCATCCAGTGCGGAGCCTGTGTTACCGGCTGTCCGTTTGGAGCCATTGGAACCAAGACCTTCCTTGCAGATGTGATCCGTCTGATCAAGGCAGGAAAAAAGGTAGTTGCAATGGTAGCACCCGCAATCGAAGGCCAGTACGGCCCGGATATTACCATGGCAAGCTGGAAAACTGCATTAAAGAAAATCGGTTTTGCTGATATGGTTGAGGTTGCATTAGGCGGAGACTTAACGGCTGCAGCCGAGGCCGCAGAGTGGGCAGAAGCTTATAAAGAAGGAAAGAAGATGACCACTTCCTGTTGTCCGGCATTTGTAAACATGATCAAACAGCATTATCCAATGCTTCTTGAGAATATGTCCACCACTGTTTCTCCGATGTGTGCTGTTTCCAGAATGTTAAAGGAACAGGATCCTGAGACAGTTACTGTATTTATCGGACCATGTATCGCAAAGAAGAGCGAAAACCTGGATCTAAATGTGAAGGACAATGCAGATTATGTTCTGACCGTTGGAGAGGCATATGCCATGATGCAGGCAAAGGATGTGGATTTAGAGCCGGAAGAGAATACATATCAGCAGGCTTCTGTCTTTGGAAAACGTTTTGGAAACGGTGGCGGCGTAACGGCAGCAGTTTTAGAATGCTTAAAAGAGACCGAAGAAAATACCGATATCCAGGTAATGAAATGCAACGGTGCAGCTGAGTGTAAGAAAGCGCTGATGCTTTTGAAGGTAGGAAAACTGCCTGCAGACTTTATCGAAGGTATGGTTTGTGTAGGCGGCTGCGTAGGCGGTCCTGCAAGACATAAGAATGAGAACGAGGCAAAGAAGGCCCGTGATTTACTGATCGGTCAGGCAGATGCCAGAGAAGTTCATGAGAATTTAAAGAGCCAGGGACTTGAGACAGTTCCAATGCACAGACATTAAAGGGCTGCCAGAAAATAACTTTGCAAGAGAATAATGCACAAAAAATGCGTCTTGACTGGGCTTTATAAGCCATTTCAAGGCGCATTTTATGCCATCAATAAGGTTTTGTATAAATTGCTATCGTAGATTTATCTTCGACAGCCCCTTACATTCCGGAAAACTGGTTTTTTACTTTGGTTATTTTCTGCTGCTCGGCCTGTTCTGTGGTATACCATCCCTTTGCGGACATTTTTTTATAAATATCGTCCTGCATGCACAGACTATCTTTTAATGCAGTATCAAAAGCCTGATGCACATTCATCGTAGGGGATTCAATGGTACCATGCATATACAGATCACACACTCCCTTGGTGGTGTTAAGCAGGTTTTCCATAATACATTTGTCATCCATTTGCGGTTCCTCCTTACACTAAGTTATAGAAGCTGTCAAAAATCTGCTGGTGCTTTTGCGTTAATTGCTGTGCGCAGGCTTTTAATTCTGGATCCTGCAGATTCTGTGCTGCTTCCTGGAATTGTGTTTTTAAGAATTTCTCATGTCCGAGAGCATCTTCGATATAAATTAATTCCTTTGGGCTCATGTCTTTTCACCTCCAACCTTAGTTAGTATGGAGATTTTCATTTAAACCATTCATTTTCTAATGAAATCTTTTATTTTAAATTTCATTAATTTTTCTTTTTACATAAGTGGTATGGAGCAGATGATGAGCTTTTTCGCTTCCCGGTGTACCCAGATAGGTGCTGTACAGTTCCTTAATTGCGGGATTTTCATGGGATTTGCGCACCGTGTTTGCCGCATCAGAATCATAAAGGACTTTGGCACGAAGGGTCCGTATGTCTGTGGTGTTGCGGATATAGCCTGGTTGCTGAGGCTGTCCGCCGCCGCCCACGCAGCCGCCCGGACAGCCCATGATCTCAATGAAATGGTAATCAGCTTCTCCGGATTTAACCCGGTTTAACAGTTCCTTGGCATTTATTAGGCCAGAGGCAACTGCTACATGAACGGTTACACCACCTGCCTGATAGGAAGCTTCCTTAATTCCAGCCATGCCACGGACATCTGTAAAATCAAGTTTATGAAGTTCCTCTCCGGTCAGGTTTTCTACAGCGGTCCTGAGAGCCGCTTCCATGACACCTCCGGTGGCACCAAAGATGACTCCGGCTCCGGAGCCAAGTCCCAGTGGTGTGTCAAAGTCTTCCTCGGGAAGGGTTTCAAAACGAAGGCCGGCCTGTTTGATCATTCGGGCCAGTTCTCTTGTGGTAAGAGTATAGTCTACATCAGGAGATCCATTGGCCGCCTGATCATCTCTTCCGATCTCAAATTTCTTGGCGGTACATGGCATGATGCTGACGGATACAATATCTTCCGCTTTCAATCCCATTTTTTCTGCATAATAGGATTTGGCAATGGCGCCAAACATCTGCTGTGGAGATTTGCAGGAAGATAAATTCTCTGTCATCTCCGGGAAATAATGTTCACAGTATTTGATCCAGCCGGGAGAGCAGGAGGTGATCATGGGAAGTACGCCGCCGTTTTGTACACGATCTATGAATTCATAGGCTTCTTCCATAATAGTTAAATCTGCACTGAAGTTGGTATCGAAGACTTTGTCAAAGCCAAGCCTTCTTAATGAAGCCACCATCTTTCCCTCCACATTGGTTCCGATGGGGTAGCCGAATTCCTCACCAAGTCCGGCACGCACGGCAGGTGCAGTCTGAACGATCACGTGCTTGGAAGGATCTGCAATGGCCCCGGTTACTTCATGAATGCTGCTCTTTTCATAGAGGGCACCGGTGGGGCAGACAGCGATACACTGTCCGCAGGAGACGCAGCTTGTTTCACCAAGTCCCATGCCAAAGGGGGATCCGATAAAAGTGGCAAATCCTCTTTCGTTAGGTCCGATGACGCCGATTCCCTGTACCTTTTCACAGACGGAGGAACAGCGGCGGCACAGGATGCACTTGCTGTTGTCCCGTACCATGTGAGCGGCACTTTCGTCAAGAGAAGAAGGCGTTTTATCCCCATCGTAGAAGCTGTCGGAATCAACACCCAGCTCCCTGCATAAGGTCTGCAGTTCACAGTTTCCGCTCCGTACACAGGATAAGCAGGAACGGTCGTGATTGGAAAGAATCAACTGCAGGGTCTTCTTTCTGTATTCAAGGATCTTTGGAGTATTGGTCCATACTTCCATTCCTTTGTTGATGGGATATACACAGGAAGCGGCCAGCTTGCCGCCGCCGATTTCAACGGTGCAGATGCGGCAGGCAGCGATTTCGTTGATATCTTTTAGAAAGCATAAAGTCGGTATCTCGATATGAGCAAGTCTGGCAGCTTCCAAAATGGTGGAGCCTGCCGGAGCGCTTACGTCCATGCCGTTGATTTTAATTGTAATATTCTCCATGATGCAATCTCCCTCCATTATCTCTTATACACAGCGTCAAACTTGCATTTCTCCATACATACACCGCACTTGATGCATTTATCAAGGTCAATGATGTGAGGGTTCTTAACAGAACCGGAGATCGCATGAACCGGGCAGTTTCTGGCACAAAGGGTACAACCCCTGCATTTCTCAGAATCAATATGATAGGAGAGAAGTGCCTTGCAGACGCCTGCAGGACAGGTCTTATTCTCGATATGGGCATTGTATTCGTCACGGAAGAACTTTAAAGTGGACAGTACCGGATTGGGCGCTGTCTGGCCTAAGCCGCAGGCGGAGTTTGCTTTCACATAGTCGCATAATTCCTCCAGACGGTCTAAATCTTCCAGTTTTGCCTGGCCTTTGGTGATCTTATCAAGGATTTCCAGCATACGTTTGGTGCCGATCCGGCATGGGGTGCATTTTCCGCAGGATTCTTCCACGGTGAATTCCAGGAAAAATTTAGCGATGTCCACCATGCAGTCTGTTTCATCCATGACAATCAGTCCGCCGGATCCCATCATGGAGCCGATTGCAATTAAGTTGTCATAATCAATGGGGATGTCATAGTGTTCAAGAGGAATACAGCCGCCGGATGGACCACCGGTCTGGGCTGCCTTGAATTTTTTCCCGTTAGGAATTCCGCCGCCGATCTCTTCGATGATTTCCCGGAGTGTGGTTCCCATAGGAACTTCTACAAGTCCTGTATTTTTAATCTTTCCGCCCAGTGCGAATACTTTGGTTCCCTTGGATTTTTCTGTGCCCATGGATGCGAACCACTTGGGACCGTTTAAGATGATCTGGGGGATATTTGCATAGGTTTCTACATTGTTTAAGATCGTAGGTTTGCCAAAGAGACCTTTTTGGGCTGGAAACGGAGGTCTGGGTCTGGGTTCTCCACGGCTGCCTTCGATGGAAACCATGAGAGCAGTTTCTTCTCCGCATACAAAGGCGCCTGCGCCAAGACGGAGATCAATCTGAAAGGAAAATCCGGTTCCGAAAATATCTTCCCCTAACAGTTCCATTTCTCTTGCCTGTGCAATGGCGATTTTCAATCGCTGAACGGCAATGGGGTATTCTGCACGTACATATATGTAGCCCTGGGAAGCACCAATGGCATAACCGGCAATGGCCATGGCCTCCAAAAGAGCATGAGGATCACCTTCTAAAACAGATCGGTCCATGAAAGCACCTGGGTCTCCTTCATCTGCGTTGCAGCAGACATATTTCTGGTCCGCGTCATTTTGCTTTGCCAGCTTCCACTTAAGACCGGTTGGGAAACCTGCTCCGCCCCGTCCTCTCAGTCCGCTGTCTAAGAGTTCCTGGATGACTTCATCCGGAGTAATCTCTGTGAGCACCTTGCCTAGTGCCTGATATCCGCCGGTACCGATGTATTCTTCGATTTCCTCCGGATTGATGACGCCGCAGTTTCTAAGAGCGATTCTGTGCTGTTTTTTATAGAAATCCGTGTCACTTAAGGATTTGATTCCAGCAGGAGTTACGGTCTCATCATAGAGAAGTCTCTCTACAGGCCGTCCCTTTAATAAGTGTTCGGATACGATTTCCGGGATATCTTCTTCCTTTACCATGGCGTAAAAGGAGGCATCCGGATAAATGATCATAATAGGTCCTAATGCACAAAGACCGTGACAGCCGGTCTGAACAACGGATACCTCCTCAGAAAGGCCCTGCTTTCCAAGTTCATCCCTTAACGTAGCCATAATCTGCTGGCTTCCCGAAGAAGTACACCCTGTGCCGCCGCAAACCAATACATGTGAACGATACATCTCCTGTTACCTCCTTATTGTGTGTCAGCAGAAGCCAACGTGTAGTTGTTCAGAACCTGCCCCTTAACCAAATGCTCTTTATAGACTTCCTCCGCTTTTTCCGGGGTCATTTTGATATAAGTGATCTTTTCCTTTCCGGGTTCCAAAATCTCCACAATAGGTTCATACTGGCATAAGCCGATGCAGCCGGTCTGTGTAACGGAAAAACGGTCTGTCATATGATTTTCCTGAACCAGGGTGGAAAGTGTGTGAAGAACAGGTCTTGCACCGTTAGCGATCCCGCATGTGGCCATACCAACCTGGATGCGTGTGCGTGCATGATCTTCTCCCCTCATGCTGACCTGACTCTGCATTCTATCTCGAATTTCCTTTAATTCCTCAAGAGTCTTCATGTTATTCCTCCAATTTGACGGCCTTAAATGGCCGCGTCTCCATCTGTCTCCGATTTGTTCTCCCGCAAATATTCTTTTATAAAAGAAGATATCTCAGGTTCATCGAAAGGAATATCTCCTAAAATCTTACGGAAGTTTCTTGTATCCAGCTCAAATGATGATTCGTTATAACGATAGGTATAGAGAAAGTCCTTATCCGGATGGCAGGTGATCAGTGTTTCAATGGTTCCGTTTATATTCCCAAGAGGCATGCGGTCGATGTGAGATAATCCAAAAACCGCAGTAATAGTGGTCCCACATCCAGGTTTCGACTGAATGGTAAAGGTTCCGCCGGTGCATTCTGCCGCATATTTAAAAAATGGAATGCCAAGCCCTACTTTTCTTGTTTTCCGGGTGGTAAAAAACGGATCCATAACCTTTGTAAGCTCATCCTTTGTCATTCCGCAGCCGTCATCGGTTATGACGGTGGTCAGACGGTCATTTCCTGTATCCACCCATACCAGGATGGAGATGAGTAAAGCGTCTGCCCGGGCGGAATTTTCTGCCGCATCCAGAATGTTTAAAGAAATCTCTGTCATCATATAGGTCCGGATCTATTCATATTTTGCCAGAATGTCAGGCACATCGGCAGCTGTCAGCCTTCCGTATACTTCCCCGTTTACCATTAAGACAGGAGCAAGGCCACAAGCGCCTACGCAGCGGCAGGAATCCAGAGAAAATTTACCATCAGGCGTACATTCCCCATTGGTGATGCCTAATAACTCTTCCAGCTTATGAAAGATATCACCGGAACCTTTTACATAACAGGCAGTCCCCAAACAGACGGATACCTGGTATTTGCCCTTTGGTTTCAGTGCAAACTGGGCATAAAAGGTGGCTACCCCGTAGATCTTCTCGAGAGGAATGCCTGTTTCATCGGAAATCATGGTTTGGACTTCAATTGGAAGATAACCGTAGATCTCCTGTGCCTTCTGCATGATAGGCATCAGAGATCCTTTCGTATCTTTAAGCAGGAAGATGGCTTCTTTTAAAGCAGCTTCCTGCTCAGAGGTCCCCTGAAAGGGGATTCCTTGTTTGATACAAGTCATATAAAACCTCCTTAAATGAAAAAAATTGTGCAATGTACCTGATATTTTATCATGTTATTGATAAAAAATCTATAGTTTTGATGGTGATTCGACAAAAAAATAACAAACATTACGTGCAATATTTCTATACTCGCCCACCCCATTGTGCTATAATTATTAAAAATGTACTGTGCATTGTGAATACAGTCAAAAAGGAGGTCTCAATGACAACAAAAGAACTGGTCGACAGCGGTTTATTTGAAGTAATACATGCCGGAAAGGAAAGGGATAGAAAGATCTCAACCCCTTTTTGCTGCGATCTATTAAGCCTTGCCATGGGGAAAGCTCCAAGTGACTGCGCATGGATAACGGTTATGGGAAATGGTAATACTTTGGCAGTGGCCTCTCTGGTTCATGCTGCCTGTGTAATTTTTGCGGAGGGAATCATTCCTGATGAAGCGGTAGTGAAAACGGCACAGGAGCATGAGATAACAGTATTGAAAACCGATATGCCGGTTTTTGAGGCGGCGATGGCGGTTCATCAGATGGATGTCAATGATCCAGCTTGATGGCAGTTACCAATTGAAACGGGGCCAAAGCTTCTTTTTGGGTGTTTTGTAGAATTGTCAATAATGGATATTTAAATGTGGTTATAAGTAAATTTAAGATTTGTCTGGTAAAAAACGTTTCTTTCTGAATTTACCTTCAGAGTGAAATCCATTTTCCAGTAAAACAGAAGTAATGACAGTCTTTAAAAATGGCGGCATCTTAGGAAACTCTAAGTTAAGAAATTTTTCAATGATAGGATTATCCTGATGTTTTTTCAACTTTTTATAAATTTGATCTATGGTTAGTCCAGAGGAATCGCTTTTTGCGATCAGCAGTACTTGATCTGTAAAAACTGCATATTCTTTTAGAAGTGTTTCAAGAAAATTGACAGCCACCATGCCTTTCATCACAGTATGTGTGTGACCTGAAATCAAAATTTCTGCTTCTTTGCATTTCAATAGTTGAATGCTTTTTTTTAAGACGGTTTTCACATTATCAGAGTTTGAATCTGGCCAGCAATTAAAAAACGCAAAGGTTTCGTCGGCAAGCACCAAGGTTTTTATCTCTGGGAAGAAAAATACGACTTCGTCCGGGGAATGGCCTTGAGCCTGAAGGACAAATACCTGATTATTAAAATCCCAGCCTTTCCATTGGGTTTCACCGATTTCGATATCAAGCAAATTCTTTTTTTCAAAAGGAGTAATTGTTTCAACAGAAGTCTCCAGTGGCAGAAATTTTTTCAGTGTATTTTCGACAAGTATGTACAAAGGGGTATCCCCATCTTTTAGCCTTGTTAGTTTTAAAATCCGAATTGCAGAAGCAGGAAACTTACTTGGACCATTTAAATAATCGTAATATTGCTCCATTTCTTTAAATTTTCTATAAAAATCTTTTGTAGCATCTAATCCGGCAATCCCAGCCTTAGATATATAATGTTCCTTTTCCTCTGCCGTAATTTTTTGTATGATGCAATTATTTCCTACATGATCAGGGTGACAATGACTATTGAAGAGGATCAGTTTTTTAAAAGGTCGAAGTTTTTCAATCGCTTCAATTAATTTTTCCTGAAAAAAAACGGTAGCACCTGTATCAATCACATAAACAATATCACCAACTTTACAGACAACTGAGTTTGCAATATCCGGCTCCTTTATAATAGAAGACGGAACTTTGCCTTCAATCATGAAAGCATTTTTTGAAAATTCAATTATATCTCCATACATTGATTTCACTCCATTTCCTTTTTTTCTTTAGTGTTTGAAAACACATTCCCATATAAGCAGAAATATGCTTATATGAAAATACTTGCAACTAGTACGTTTGTACTAATCCTAACTCGATGTACCTATTATGTCAATGATTTTTTATTTTACAGTATACGAATTTATAAAAGTTTAGTACAATTATACTAATGATTATATACATTTTAAAGGAGTGACTTAAATCAATGGCGGAAGATTTAAAAGAAAAAATTCGAAACAAAGCTCTGGGATTGTTCAATACCTATGGATATGAATCTGTTAAAATGAGAGATATATCAAACGCATTAAATATTAGCCCTGGAAACTTAACATACCATTACAAGAAGAAATCTGATATTATTTATGCGATTGTAACCCAACAACAGAAAGAACACCAAAGTAGAAAATCAACAAACGACATGACTTTTGAGGAAATCAATGATCTCCTAAAGGCGAATGTTGAACATCAGAAAAAATACTTTTTTTATTTTAATAATGTAACTGAACTTCCCAGAAAATATCCTGAAATTGCAAAAATACAGACAGATGTAAAACGAGATTTCTATATTTTATTTAAGGAGATTTTTCACAATCTGGTTATAAAAGGCCTTATGAAACCTGAGCTTGTTGAAGGCGCTTATGATGATTTGGCTTTTTCAATCGTATCCATAGTCGTCTTTTGGACTCAGGAAACTTTTTTACAAAATGATTTTGTTGAAACACCCAAAAATCTCCTATCTATTGTTTGGAATATTATCCGTCCTAATTTAACGGATGAGGGAATGGAACTTATACCTTTACAGTAGCTTTACTAAAATAATAACTTGCCTTTGTAATACCAAACTCTTCCCCAAAAAGGCCATGCCAGAGTTATGAGTACCATATCTCGGTGAAGGAATCCTGCAGGGATGAAAAATCCCTTTTCTCTTCCAATTTTTGCCTGTTTCCTGTATAGTAGTAATTAGCAACAGGTAAAGGAGAGAAGGAAAATGAAAAAACTTTTACAATGGATCAGTATTTTAATGGCAGTCGTACTTGTGACAGCTTTTGTACCGGCAGCTCCATTTCCGTCAATGGCAGATGAGACAGCACCGGCTCCCGATGGAACCGATGTACGGAATGGCTGGATAGATGAAAACCTGGGACCTGGCGTTGCCAGGTGGGTAGATGAAAATGGAAATGTTTCAAAGCAGACAGGGAAGCAGGAGGAAGAATCCAAGGCATCAGGAGAGGGAAGTTCAGAGGCACAAGGTCAGCAAAATGGCTCAGGAGAGGAAACCAAAGGACAGGCCCAGGGTGAAACAGGACAGGAAAGTGAAAGCGGGCAGCAGGAGACTGGTTCTTCTGAAAGTGGACAAGCGGAGACACAGCCAGCAACAGAAGGAAGACAGATCGATCCGGCACGGCCTATGGTAGCCCTGACATTTGATGATGGACCTTATGCTCCAGTGGGAAATCAGATTATGGACTGTCTGGCCCAGTATGGAGGAAAGGCCACATTTTTCGTAGTAGGAAGCAGAGCGGCTACTTACAAAACGGAACTTCAGCGTATGGTGGCAGAGGGACATGAGATTGGGAATCATACATATGATCATAAATATTTAACAAAGTTAAACGGAGCGCAGATACAAAGTGAAATCAACCGCTGCAATGACGCTGTTTTTGCTGCCAGCGGAGTCAGACCTGCTCTTGTAAGGCTTCCGGGAGGGTTAAAGAACAGTACGGTTCTGGCAAATGTGCAGGCTCCGATGATCATGTGGAGCATTGATACACTGGACTGGAAGACACGAAATGCAGGGAAGACGGTTCATTCGGTGATGAGTCAGGTTCGAGACGGGGATATTGTGCTTATGCATGAGCTTTATTCTCAGAGCGGGGCGGCAGCACTGGAGATTATTCCGCAACTGGCGGCAGCAGGATATCAGATGGTTACGGTTAGTGAGATGGCTCAGTACCGGGGCGGGGTGGCTCCGGGCGGGGTTTATTCGCATTTTTATCAATAGGTTGGGGAGTGAGGGAAAAGAGGCTGAGGCGGGAGCGCCGGTAGTTGTGGTTTCGGCAGGAGAGTTACTAAGGCCGGAAGAATACAAAAAACATGGGATCGGAAACACTTCACCCGAATTTCTGAAAGAAATTCGCGTTCCGGGTTTCCTTGAGAGTTGGCTTGGAGGCCAACTCTCACCCATGTTTTTTGCATTCTTCCAACCTAAGTAACTCTAACCTGCCTGCAAAACAACTCCGGCACTCCCGCCTCAGCCTCTTTTCCCGGCGACGGGGTTGGAGGGGGGAAAGAAGTTTTTTGGGTGACTGTTTGCGATAGATATAGATATGGTGGTATTGCTTGGGATGAAAATATCAGTACAATGACGGATACCGTAAGTGAGATGTTATAGGGGGGATTAATTCGTATATTTAATTGACAATGGTATCCCAAAAAAAGTATTATTAATTTAGGAAATTATTATTGAGATATCATTGTTATGGTACATTGTCATGGCATATATTTTTTCTTGGAGAGGTTGTTATGGATTATGAAAAAAGTTGTATAAGGAAAAAAGAATGGTTGTTTTTTGTCCCTTTTTTTGCCGTATCGGTATTGTCTGGTAAGTTAGTATTGTTAAATAGCATTAAAAAGTCGGATTTATTAAATATGGCAGTAATAGGATTGGAATGGCTTTTTTGTATTATGCTCGTTGTGGGGGCTATCTATGGAATTTTTAAATTGATAAAAAAAGAATATACATTGGATAAAGTGTGGCTGTTTTCTGGAATTTTTATATTGCTACAATTTGCGGGGGTATATCAATTTGAATTATTATTGAAATATTATAATATAGTTTTAAATAATGTGGTGTTTCATGATGTTATGGTCAGTGATGCATTTTGCGTTCTGTATGTGATTTTCTTATTGTATTATGTAATAAAAAGTAAGAATGGCTATACAAAATATGGTTTAACTAAGATAGATATAATGATTTTATTTTTGCTATTATTGCTCCCATTTTTACGAAGTATAAATCTTTTTATATTCAGAAATGTCATTGAAGGTGTGCAGAGTAATAGAGTAAATATAATAACAAAAATTATTTTCACAGAGAATATGCATTATTCCGAGAAGGCAGGTATAGCGGAAGGGATTATGGATCAATTAATGCTGATAAATACCTATATAGATATTGTTCATCCGATTGTGGTGTATGGAACCATCTGCGTTGCTGGAATTGATTTATTTAGAGAGAAAATTACTTGGCAGAAATATCTTGCATTAGCAGGAACCTTTATTATGATTCAATATTTAGGAATCACATATTTTGATAGTGCGTTAAATTACTTTGATCATTCTTTTTATACAGCTAACATTAATATGCTGTATAATATAGCGCTGAATTATTCTTATTCGATGCTCTTTATTATTGCTTTGGCAATATACATTTCAAAAAAATGTATTCGGTTTTTTATTATAAAAAAGACAACTAACTCATTTTAGGCTGTTGAAAGTTATACTCTCAGTTGTCACATTGCATAGGAATATGATGATGAAATTAAGATGAACTTATAATTGCGAAGAGGCTGCTGCGGAAATGGGAGCATATTACTTATAAATTATTATAGGAAAGAGGAGATTGAGATGGAAAATATTGTTACAGACAGGTTGATTATTAGAAAATTCAGACCTGATGATTGGCAGGACTTATACGAGTATCTTTCGGATAAAGAGGTGGTTAGATTTGAACCATATGATGTTTTTACAAAGGAACAGGCGAGGGATGAGGCAAGTAAAAGGTCTGGAAATGATGCATTCTATGCGGTTTGTTTAAAGGATAATGATAAATTGATTGGTAATCTGTATCTTGGGAAAGGTGATTTTGATACATGGGAATTGGGATATGTGTTTAATAGAACGTATCAAGGTCAGGGATTTGCTGCGGAGAGTAGCAGGGCTTTGCTTGATTTTGCTTTTGTGAATTTAGGGGCAAGGCGCGTTGTTGCTATGTGCAATCCTGAAAATTCTCATTCCTGGAAACTGCTTGAACGCTTACATATGAGGCGTGAAGCGCTGCTCTTGAAAAATATCTACTTTAAAAGGGATGAGGTAGGTGAGAGGATTTGGCTTGATACTTATGAATATGCTATTTTAAAAGATGAGTGGTGTGGGCAGGTGGAGTAATAGGGGGATTAATTAAATGATTTTGCATAAAAGCAACCGTATTTATTTATCATGCATATCAGCTTTTTCTGTAATAGCTTTGATTTTACATATGTTTGCTTTAAAATTTGTGTATAATACAATAGAAGTATTGTTAAAGGCAAATGAAGTGACTTCTTTAGAAATAAAGGAGACGATGGCTATACAAGTTGATAATTTAAAGAGATACTCAAATTATTGTACAAACGGTTTTTATTTAATTTGCTATATGTTTCTTATTATAGCCGGAATTACATTGATATTAAGAAAAATAAAGTTAAAGATCTTTTTGCTTGGTGATTTGATATTCGGAGTAGTTCAAGTTATCGGAATTACGCTGTTTATTCATTTGTTTAATGTTTATGAATTAACGGAGGGGTTTGGAAGATTAAGAATAATTTTTCGACATAAATTTTTTTGGCTTATAGCAATTCTTCCTATTATTGTTTATTTGCTGTATGGATTATTAAAAAGTCAAAAAAGATCCTTTGGTTAAAAGAAGAGTATTGCAGTGAATCATAAAGACTTTATTTAAAGTAGCAAAAAGTCAGGGTCCAAATCCACAAAGAAGGATTTGGACCCTGACTTTTTTCTGTGTAAAGATTGAAAACGCTCGTTAACTATTTAATATGTCAAAGAATAAGGATAAGTTTAAAATATTGATAAGTTTAAGGTGAGGACAAACTCTTCATTAATCCGTTAACTCAAGAAGAGAATTTGCCACCAGATCCAATTGTGCGGACCAGGAATAGATGTCATTTAAATACATATATGGTTCAGAAAGAACAATTATATGTCCTGCTTGTACAGCGGGAAGTGATTTCCAAACGGGATTATTTTCAATCAGCTCATAATTATCGGATTCCGTTACCAGGATATAATCGCCCATATATTCGGGGAGGGCTTCGAAAGAGAGGGTTGCGCCCCAATCTCTACCTGCTTCAATTTCTTTTATTGCTCCTTCTGTTTGTGGAAGTTCCAATGAGCCAAATAGAATCTGGCCGCCTAGATTGTTGCTCCATCGAACGCCGATTTTATTTTCTCCTTGGACTCTGATGACACTAAAGGTTTTATTGTACAGGCCCGAGTCTTTTAGTTTCGCTTTATATTTAGCGACTTTTTCGTTATAAGAAGCCACAACTTTTTTGCCTTCTTCAGGGTCTTTCCCTAGCGCTTCTGCAAGAAAGGAAAGTTCTTCTTCTACCGTAATTTCATTGGAGGGTACATAAACCGTAGGTGCAATTTTTGATAGCTGCTCATAGTTTTCTTCATACAGGGTAATGATTAAATCGGGTTGTTCTGCCATGATATATTCGGGTTCCCATTTTTCTAACACAGTTGTGTCTTTGATTAAATCCTTATAGGGAACATCTTTGGAACCATAGTCTTCGATTGCAGTAGGAATCACCCCAAGAGCTAAAATATCTCCTAATAAGCCGCAATCCGTAACAACCCGTTTGGGGTTGAGCGGAATTTCCACGTCGCCTTTTGCGGTGCTGAGTATTTTTGTTTCTGCTTTTGCGGAAGCATCAGCACCTTTTTCGTTTTTCTGTTCGTTTGTGGTTTTCTGTTCATCTGATGCTTGCGATTCTGTTGAAGCCGTGTTATCTGAGATTGCCGTTGGTGTTGAACAGGCGGAAATAAGAGTCATCAATGAAAGCGCTGCGGCAATCACTGCTGTTTTGTTTTTTAAATGCTTTAACATAAAATATGCTCCTTCTACATTGAGTTTGTCATGACTAACTTGACACGCTTCATTATAGTGTGAGAAGTCGGGATTTTCCATGTAAGTATATTTCTTGTCCCATGTAAGATTCTTTCTTAAGGTAACTGGTGACATTCCGGTAAGCTTTTTAAAAGAACTGCTAAGATGGAATTCATCATAAAATCCGGTGAATTTAGCGATCTCACTGAGAGAGTAGTTACTTTCAAGTATATATTGTCTGGCTTTTTCCAAGCGGATTTTTAATAGGTATCCTTGAAAGGTATTGCCGGTTTCTTTTTTGAAAAGTCTGTAAAAATGACTGTAGCTAATGCCAAATCTTTGACATATATCCTGAACTGCAATGGGTGTTGCGTAATTTTTTTCCATATACCGCATTGTCATTTTGACTATATCGGGATCAAATGTTAAGACATTGGCTTGAGCCAGTTCTTTATATAGTTCATATGTAAACTGATAAAATAAAGATTTTTCATAGAACTTTTTCATTGGAGCAGATTCATTCCAGTGCTCATACATACTGCGTAATATTTCTGTGAAAAAAACTGGATTTTGAGGAGAAAAGCCATATTGCTGCTGATAAGGATTGATACGCTTGAGTAATTTCTTTAATTTTTCTTTGTTGAACTGTGATTCTCCGGTTTTGTAGAAGACCATATAATATTCAAGCCATTCACAGTGAGGTAAAATCGAAAGCTTTGTACCCTTGCCGCCATGAAAAAGGCTGAAATGATTGATGTGGTAGGATTTATCCCCCAGAAGTACTTCTGCCTTCCCTGCGTTCGTAAAGAGAAAGGCACTGCAGGGTAACGAATAATCGCTTAAGGCTTCTTTCGGAGAGATTAAATTATGTCTGATATCAATAAGGGAAATTGCTGAATATTCCAGAATAAGAAAAATATCATCTAATTCTTCTTTTGTAAAAATAATATCTTTACGAACGGTATCCTTCATGAAAATCTCCATTCTTCGGTGTTGACGCTTGTGGAACCAATAGTAATGTAACAATGGATATGAAAATCAGGCACAAATAGAGTGCTGTTATTTTTCATAGAATAATTGCTTAAAATAAATAGTAAAAGTAAATAGTAAAAGTAAAAGTAAAAGTAAATAATAAAAATAAAAAGTGAAAATACATAATAAAATGAAACCTAACCAGAAAAAGATGTTAGTTAGTATAAACTAACCTAATGACCTAACGCAACGCTCCAGCCTTTACTTGCAAGAGCGTTGCGTAATTAATTTTATTTACTTTTCATCACAAACCTGAAAAATATAAAATTTCAGATAATAAGATGTTTCTTCTCCGGACCACAGAATTGGATGGTCGGTGGCCTGGGTTCGGTATTCTACCTGGCGAAGACGTTTGTGCACGTTTGCGGCGGCTTCCCGTATGGTTTTAGTAAAGAGGTCTGGAGTCATGAAGTGGGAACAGGAGCAGGTAGCTAAGTAGCCGCCGTCTTTGACCAGCTTCATGCCTCGGAGATTGATCTCGCGATAGCCTTTTACTGCATTTTTTACGGAGTTTCTGGATTTGGTGAAGGCTGGGGGATCCAGGATTACCACATCGAATTTTTCTCCTTTTTTCTCTAATTCAGGAAGAAGTTCAAACACGTCGGCACACTGGAAGGAAACCCGGTCGGATAGATTGTTTAACTTAGCGTTCTCGGTAGCCTGAGCGACGCCGAGTTCGGAAGCGTCTACTCCAAGGACTTCTGTCGCTCCGGCGATTCCTGCGTTTAAGGCAAAGGAGCCGGTGTGGGTAAAGCAGTCTAAGACACGTTTTCCTTTGCAGATTTTCTGCATGGCAAGACGGTTGTATTTCTGATCCAGGAAAAATCCGGTTTTCTGGCCGTCCTGGACGTCTACCAGATATTTGACGCCGTTTTCTGTGATTTCAACCTTTGTATCAAACGGGTCACCGATAAAGCCTTTGACACGCTCCATACCTTCCTGGAGGCGGACTTTGGCATCGCTGCGTTCATAGATGCCCCGGATCTCAATTCCATCTTCTTTTAAGACTTTTTTGAGTTTTTCCAGGATTAAAGGTTTTAACCGGTCGATTCCAAGGGCGAGAGATTCTACCACTAAAACGTCGGAAAACTTGTCTATTACGATGCCTGGGAGAAAGTCGGCTTCTCCGAAAATCAGGCGGCAGCTGTCGGTGTCAGAGGTGGTTTTTCTGTATTCCCATGCATTGCGGACACGCATTTCGATAAAGTCTTCGTTGATTTCTGTGTCTTTTTTCCGGGTCATCATGCGGATGGTGATTTTTGAATTGGTATTAATAAAACCACGGCCGAGAATGTAGCCGTCAAAATCTTCTACGGTTACGATGTCCCCATTGGTGTAATCTCCTGTGATGGTGTCGATCTCATTGTCATAGATCCACATGCCGCCGGCTTTTAAGGCGCGGGCTTCCCCTTTTTTTATTTTTACGATTGCTGATTCCATGAGTGATTTACTCCTTTTCTTATGATTGGATTCGTTTTAATCTGCCAAGTAGCTGGTATAATGGTTGAAACAGGACAAGGGCCAGGACGAAATTACCGATTCCGTGGATAATGTCAAAGGGAATTCCTGCTGTCCACCAGACAAAGGCTGCTCCGGGTCCTGCGGTTATTACATAAGACAGGGAACAGAATAAGCCGAACAGCATTCCGAAGATTCCCGAAAGAATGGATATGCCAAATGGCTTTGGGGTGCTGGCTTTGAAAAAGAGAAAGACGGAAGCCGGGAGTATGGGCCATACATATAAGTAGGAAAACCACCACAGCCCGAAACCGTATACCAATCCTTCCAAAGCAATAAACACGTACAGGATCAGCCATACGTGTTTTTTAAATACCAGAGTATATAAAATTAGTAACAGGGATACCAGCTCAACGTTGCTGATCCAGGCCAGGCTTACCTGGCTGATGAATAAAATAGCACACAGCAATGCGTCACGAACCAGTTCACCAGTGGTTAAACGGGGGAAAGCTTTCATGGCTTCTTTTCCTCGCCATCGGCAGGGGTGTACTGGAAGGTGTAACGTTCTCCGTCTTTGATCGGCTGTTGACTGACTCCGTAGCTGCAGGGCTCCCCGTCTAAGAGAAGAGACCAGTAGGCATGATCTTTTTGGTAATCCGCTTGTTTTCCATTAATCGTTGTGACCATAAGACCAAAGTCTTCGCTCTGAGTTCCTTCAATTTTAAGTTCTGGAATGGAATTTATGGCTTCCAGCAGAAAATGGGTTTCCGTTGTGACCTGGTAATGCTCTTTTGTTCCGTTATCATATACCACATCAATGGTAATGTTCTTCGTTCCGGCCATGGGAACCGGTCTTGTAAAGTTATATATGACTAGCAGCAGTGCCAGGACTGCGATAGCAGCGCAGCCTCCCAGTAAGGGAGAAAGCTTTTTGCGTTCATTCATAATCCGCTTACTTCCTTCTACTTAAGTTAAATGCATGCATTAGTATAGCATAGATTCATAGCGTGCCGCAAGGCTAGAATTTCCATCTTTTCTTAAAATGTCCACTGATGTATAATAGAGAAGGACTTTAGATAAAAGGTGGATAACTATCATGATAAAAAAGCAGATTGTGGAAGAAATAAAAGCTTGTGACAAACTTTTGATCGGAATTGGAGAAGAGTGGAACGCGAAAGGAAACGAGGATATTCAGATTCTCTATGATAAGCTGCAAAGCTTGATTCAGGATAAGGATTATTTTATTGTAACGACAGTGACTGACGGAGAGGTAAGAAAGTCCTCTCTGATCCAGAGCAGGATCGTGGCACCCTGCGGCAACGTGACCTGGAGACAGTGCTCCAAATCCTGTAAAAAGGATATATGGGAACCAGGGGAAATTCCTGATGATATCTGTCCCCATTGTGGACAGCCTCTTGTAGGAAATACCATTGAAGCAGAAGATTACATCGAAGAGGGGTACTTACCCCAGTGGAATGCATATACCAGCTGGCTTTCCGGAACCTTGAATAAAAGTCTTCTCCTCCTGGAACTGGGAGTAGGCTTTAAGACTCCTACGGTCATTCGCTGGCCTTTTGAAAAGACAGCAACTCTGAATAAGAAAGCTCATATGTACCGGATTCACGGCAATTTTGCCCAGTTATCTGAGGCGGTAAAAGGGAAAGCGGAATCAATTTCAGAAAATTCTTTGGAATTCTTACGGAAATTGTAGACATTTTTTGCGTTGTACATTGCTGGGGACTGTGCTAAAATGTTGAAAAAAGGCGTGAAGAGGTGGCTGCCATGATTGCGATCATAGACTACGATGCTGGTAACTTGAAGAGTGTGGAGAAAGCCCTGGTTTCTCTGGGAGAAAATCCGGTCATAAGCAGAGATAAGGAGACCATCCTTTCTGCGGATAAAGTGATTCTTCCGGGAGTAGGAGCTTTTGGAGAGGCGATGGAAAAGCTCCATCAATATGGACTGGTGGATGTGATTCATCAGGTAGTTTCAAAAGGAACCCCCTTTCTTGGGATTTGTCTTGGGCTGCAGCTCTTTTTTGAAAGCAGCGAAGAATCCGAAGGAGTGAAAGGTCTTGGCCTTCTTCCTGGTAAGATTGTTAAGTTTCCGGATACCCTGGGGTTAAAGGTCCCCCATATGGGTTGGAACTGTTTAAACGTTACGCCAGGCGCAAAACTATTTAAGGGCATTGAATCCGGGGCATATGTGTATTTTGTCCATTCATATTATTTAGAAGCAGAACGGCAATCCGATGTGGCGGCAGCTTCAGAATACGGGCTGACTTTTGGTGCCTCGGTGGAACGGGGGAATTTATTTGCCTGCCAGTTCCATCCGGAAAAGAGCAGTGATACAGGCCTTAAGATCTTGAAAAACTTCATTGAACTGACCTAAGGAGGTGCCGGATGCTTACGAAGAGAATCATACCATGCCTGGATGTACATAACGGAAGAGTGGTAAAGGGTGTCAATTTTGTAAATTTAAAAGATGCAGGTGATCCTGTAGAGATCGCTGCGGCTTACGATAAGGCCGGTGCCGATGAACTGGTATTTTTAGATATCACGGCTTCTTCCGATAATCGGAATACGGTGGTGGATATGGTGCGCCGGGTGGCTGAAAAGGTATTTATTCCTTTTACCGTAGGGGGAGGAATCCGTACGGTAGATGATTTTAAGATGCTTTTAAGAGAAGGAGCTGATAAAATATCCATTAATTCCTCCGCTCTCAATACGCCCAGGCTCATTTCCGACGCGGCGGATAAGTTTGGCCGCCAGTGTGTGGTTGTGGCCATTGATGCCAGAAGGCGGGCCGATGGAAGCGGTTGGAACGTATTTAAAAACGGCGGCAGGATTGATACAGGGCTTGACGCTGTGGAATGGGCGAAAAAAGCAGATTTGCTTGGAGCCGGAGAAATCCTTCTCACCAGCATGGACTGCGACGGAACGAAGGCAGGTTATGATGATGATTTGAACCGTATCATCGCAGATACCGTTTCCGTACCTGTCATTGCTTCCGGCGGTGCAGGTACAATGGAGCATTTCCGTCATGCCCTTGTAGAGGGTAAGGCAGATGCGGCTCTTGCAGCATCCCTGTTCCATTACAAAGAATTGGAAATCATGGAATTAAAACGGTATTTAAAAGAATCAGGAATACCGGTAAGACTATAAGTGCAAAGGAGAAAAAATGGGAGTAATTGAAAACGACTGGCTGGACCCGTTAAGCGGGGAGTTTAAAAAGCCGTATTACAAGGAACTTTATCAGAAGGTGAAGCAGGAATATGAAACGGGCAGGGTTTTTCCGGAACCCAACGATATCTTCAATGCGTTTCAGTTCACGCCTCTTTCCAAGGTAAAGGCAGTGATCTTAGGTCAGGACCCTTACCACAATCTAGGTCAGGCCCATGGCCTGTGCTTTTCCGTAAAGCCGGATGTGGATATTCCGCCGTCTCTTGTGAATATCTATCAGGAATTGCGGGAGGATTTAGGATGTGAGATCCCGAACCATGGGTATTTAAAGAAATGGTCGGATCAAGGGGTAATGCTCTTGAATACGGTTCTTACAGTTCGTGCCCATGCGGCCAATTCCCATCAGGGGATCGGCTGGGAGAAGTTTACGGATGCGGCCATCCAGATTCTGAATGAACAGGATCGGCCCATGGTATTTCTCTTATGGGGACGTCCAGCTCAGAATAAGAAAACAATGCTTACCAATCCCAAACACTTGATCCTGGAAGCACCGCATCCCAGTCCGCTTTCCGCATACAGGGGATTTTTTGGCTGTAAGCATTTCAGCAAAGCAAATGCCTATCTGGAGGCCAATGGAGTAGCGCCCGTTGACTGGCAGATCGAAAATATTAAATAAAGCGGGGGAAATGCAATGAATATATTAGAAATTTTAAAAGTGCTCGTACTTGGTATTGTAGAGGGATTCACCGAATGGCTTCCCATCAGCAGTACCGGCCACATGATTCTGGTTGATGAGATCATTCATTTAAACCAGCCGGCAGCCTTTAAGAACATGTTTCTGGTGGTGATTCAGCTTGGAGCCATCCTTGCAGTGGTGGTCTTATACTTTGATAAGCTCAATCCCTTTACTCCCAGCAAGAAACCTGCCCAGAGACAGGCTACGCTTGTCTTGTGGAGCAAGATCATTTTAGCCTGTATACCAGCAGCGGTCATCGGCTTTCTGGTAGATGACATTCTGGATGCGTATCTGATGAATGGTTATGTGGTTGCAGCAACGTTAATCATCTATGGTGTATTGTTTCTGGTCATTGAAAACAGGAACCAGCACAGGAACTTTGAAGTTCAGAAGGTAGGCGATATTTCCTACCAGACAGCTCTTTACATTGGTCTGTTTCAGCTTCTTGCTTTAATTCCAGGAACATCCCGTTCCGGTTCCACCATTCTTGGTGCCATGATTCTTGGATGCTCCAGAGCAGCATCCGCGGAATTTTCCTTTTTCCTTGGAATTCCGGTCATGTTCGGTGCCAGTCTTTTAAAGATTGTGAAATACGGAGCAAACTTCAGTGGTACCCAGATTTTCTATCTGATTCTTGGCATGGTAGTAGCATTTGTGGTTTCTATATATGCCATCAAGTTTTTAATGGGATATATCAGACAGCATGATTTTAAATTCTTTGGATATTACCGAATCGTTCTTGGAGCGGTAGTGCTTTTGTATTTTGGTGTGACGGCTGTTTTTGGCCTATAAAAAAGAGCTGGTGTAAGCGGTTTAATCCGCGTTCACCAGCTCTTTTTATACATTTTTATTAAATCAAATCAGCAATTTCATAAAGCAGACGTTCGGACTCATCCCAGCCAAGACATGGATCTGTGATGGATTTTCCGTAGCAGCCTTCTCCTACCTTCTGGGCGCCTGGTTCAATGTAGCTTTCGATCATCAGGCCCTTTACCAGGGAATGGATCTCACCTGCATGTCTGCGGCTGTGAAGTACTTCTTTGGAGATGCGGATCTGTTCCAGATACTTCTTATTGGAATTGGAATGGTTGGCATCAACGATGCAGGCCGGGTTTACTAAATTTCTGCGGCTGTACATCTCATGAAGCAGGAATAAGTCTTCAAAATGATAGTTAGGGCTACACTGACCGTGCTTATTAACCGCACCTCTTAAGATGGTATGTGCAAGAGGGTTGCCGTCGCTCTTAACCTCATAGCCACGGTAAGTGAAATCATGGGCCTGCTGAGCAGCCACTACCGAGTTCAACATAACGGATAAATCTCCGCTGGTAGGGTTCTTCATTCCCACCGCAACGTCACATGCGCTGGAGGTCAGGCGGTGCTGCTGGTTTTCCACGGAGCGGGCGCCGATGGCAATGTAGGACATAATATCATCAAGATAACCTAGGTTTTCCGGATAGAGCATCTCATCTGCTGTGGACAATCCGGTTTCTGTAAATACCTTCATGTGCATCTTCCGAATGGCGATAAGACCTTCGTGCATGTCCGGTTTTTTCTCCGGGTCTGGCTGGTGCAGCATGCCCTTGTAGCCTTCACCGGTGGTTCTTGGCTTATTGGTATAGATTCTTGGAACCAGGATGAGACGGTCCTTTGTCTTTTCCTGTACCTTTGCAAGCCGGTTTACATAATCGCATACAGACTCCTCATTGTCAGCGGAACATGGTCCAATAATAACAAGGAATTTATCGCTTGTCCCGGTGAGTACGTCGCTGATGGCTTGATCTCGCTTTATTTTAAGGGCTTTAAATTCTGCCGGAAGCGGAAAGCGTTCCTTGATTTCTTCCGGGGTTGGCAGATTGTTTACATATTGAAATCCCATAGTATCCTCCTGTGTATGTGGTTATTCTGTATTTTTGCAGTTGATTATATAACAGATCCGTAGAAAAATCCAGTGCTGGTTTAAATTTTGTCAATGTGTTACAGATCAGTGTTTCTTTTTAAGAAAGAATGGTGTATGATGTTTAAGAATGATAACAGGAAAGGTGTTGAAAAAATGGTAAAATACTGGAGTTGGGGAGGAAGCTATATCGGCGTAAGGCAAAAAGATTACTTAGTAGCCTGCGACGGAACCATTCTCGGGAAATTTTACGGAACGGAAATTTACGACCAGAACGGAGATTACATAGGAGAACTTGGAAGAAGTGACAGACTGATTAAGAACTTAACCAAAGAAAATAACCGCCGTCCGGCTTTCAGCTTTTATGTAAAAGGAACGGTGACGGCCCCTTTTAAAAACTGCGCCCCATATTCAATGATTCCGGGATTTGTTGATTTTTCCTGATCATACTCTCCTGATATAGCATCAGTCCTACTTAGGCAGTAATGTACGAAATGGAGAAAGAAACATGAAAGATTTAACAAAGGGAAATCCTACCAAAATTATGCTGCAATTTGCCATTCCCGTGGCTCTGGGCAATGTTTTTCAGCTCTTCTACAGCCTGGCAGATACCAGGATCGTAGGAAGCATACTGGGGGAGAAGGCATTGGCCGCTGTGGGGGCTACTACTTCCATAAGCACACTTTTTATCGGCTTTTTATCAGGTCTTACCGGCGGATTTGCACTGCTGACGGCAAAAAGCTATGGCGCCGGAGAAAAGGAAGGAATCCGTCGGTACTCGGCTGGATGTCTCCTTTTGGGAACCCTGACGTCACTTTTTCTCACACTGGTTTGTGTGGGCGGATTGCCTCTGTTTTTAAAACTTTTAAATGTACCAGATGATTTACTTGTAGATGCCAAGGGATATATCCGCATCATACTGCTTGGAATGCTCATGACCATGCTTTACAATGCTTGTGCCAACATTCTAAGATCCGTAGGAGACACAGCGGCCCCGCTTTTATTCCTCATTGGCTCTAGTTTGCTCAATATTGTTCTGGCAATCCTGTTTGTATTGAATTTTCGCATGGGAGTATCGGGAGCTGCCCTTGCAACGGTGATATCCCAGTCCGTTTCCGCCCTTTTATGCCTTGCGTATATGATAAAACGTTACCCCGTGTTCCGGTTTCGCATTGAAGATTTTCATATTACAAAGAAGGAAGTAAAAGAGCTGTATTCTTCCGGACTTTCTATGGCATTCATGATGTCTCTGGTGTTTTTTGGCACACTATCTTTACAGAGTGTCATTAATACGTTTGGAACGGAGATTATTGTTGCTCATACGGCGGCCAGGAAGATGACAGAATTCTTTATGCTTCCTTTTTCAGTGATGGGCGTTACCATGGCTACGTTCTGCGGACAAAATATGGGTGCGGGAAAGCAGGACAGGATTCGGTTAGGAATCCGGAAAGCTCTTTCCATCACCTGGATATGGTCTGCCGGAATGATTCTTTTAAGCTATACCGTTTCCCCGCTTTTGGTGCAGCTGGTCACTGGCACGGGCAGTCGGGAAGTTTTGAATACGGCATCTTTATATTTAAGAGTCAATTCCCTTTTTTACGTCGTAGCTGCGTCCATATCCATTTTCCGCAATGCCCTGCAGGGGTGTGGAGATCATAAGACTCCAGTGATATCAAGCTTTATTGAACTTGTCGGAAAGGTAGTGATCGCCATGTTTCTGGCCCCTGTCCTTAGTTATATGGGCATTATTGTGGCAGAACCCATTGTGTGGGGGTTGATGGTGATTCCTTTGGCAGTAAAGATCAAAAAAATAGGAAAAGCAGAAGGAGAGAAGCAGTATGGAAGAATTTGTAACCTTAGAAGAAATGCTTCGCTTCCGTGAAGAAAAAGTACGGATGCAGGAGGAACTGCAAAAAAAGCATGAAGAATCAGTGATTGTGGCTTTGGGAATGAATATACCTGGGCCAATAAAATATTCTCCGGAAATATTGGAAGCATTTAAGGCTGGAACAAAAGCGATCGGTACATCATTAAACAGCCAGGAACTTGGAGTGGCAGGAGAGATTGAGGTCACAAAAAAAGAAGGCTGCTTAAAAATTTTGTCAGTAGAAAGTGATGATCCTTTCTTCATAAAAAAAATGATGGTAAATATAGAAGAAACCCATCCATTAGGAAGACTTTATGATATTGATGTCTATGATAAGGAAGGAAAAGGAATCAGCAGAGAAGCATTTGGCGCACCGGTACGCAGATGTCTTCTGTGTGGCCAGGAAGCAAAGGTATGCGGACGGAACCGAAGCCACACCGTGGAAGAATTATATAAACGTGTTGAGGATATAATAAGGACATGGCTGAAAGAAGCACACTGATCCTTACTTTATGAATATAACAGGAAGAGAGTGCTGTAGAATTGATGTTGTCAGAAAAAGACATTGATTTTGCAGCACTTTCTGTCTTAACAAATTTTAAGGTTCCTTTTTCCCCTGATTAAGATTCCACATTTAAAATAAAACCATACGAAAAAAAAGGGAGGCTTTAAGCAAAATGGAGATTAAAAAACCAGCTATAGCCGGCACATTAGAGTCCAGCGACTGTCAGGTGACTGTTGAGCCGGGAGATGGTAAAATCGAATTTGCGCTGGAAAGCGCAGTAATAAACCAGTACGGAAATCAGATCCGTAAGGTAGTTATGGAGACTCTTAACAATTTAGGCATTCATGATGTAAAGATTGCCATTGTTGACAAGGGAGCCCTGGATTGCACCATTAAGGCGCGTGTGGAAGGCGCAGTAAGCCGTTCCACAGACCATTTTGAAAATAATCTTTGGGGAGGCGCAGGAAAGTAATGAATCCGAATAAGAAACGGCTTAGAAGAACCATGATGTTTTTAAATGCTCAGAAACCAGGCCTGGTGAAAGATCCCTATATTTACAAAGCGGACTCCATCATGTTGGATTTAGAGGATGCGGTTGCAGAGAATCAAAAGGATGTAGCCAGATTTTCCCTTTATCATGCATTACAGGAAATTGATTACAGAGGCTGCGAACGCGTGGTTCGAATCAATGGACTGGATACCGAATACTGGAAAGAGGACATCCGTTGTGCAGTTGCAGGCGGCTGTGATGCGATCCGTATTCCAAAGACAGAAAGACCAGAAGAAGTTCTTGCAGTAGAAGCAGAGATCATTGCTGCAGAGAAAGATTTTAATATCCCAGTTGGAAGAACTCTTATTATGGCAGCTATTGAATCCGCAAGAGGAGTTATGAAAGCTCTGGATGTTTGTGAAGCTTCCGAACGCCTTTTTGGTATCGCATTATCCGGCGGAGATTATACCAAAGACTTGCAGACCCGCATCACCGGTACCGGTGTGGAATTAATGGGTGCAAGACAGAACATGATCATTGCAGCAAGAGCAGCAAAGGTTCAGTGTTTTGATACGGTATTTACCAATCTTGATGATATGGAAGGATTCCGCAAAGAAGTAGAAACCATTCATCTGATGGGCTTTGACGGCAAATCTATCGTAAATCCTCGTCAGATTCCGGTTGTACATGAGATATTTACACCAACTCAGAAAGATATTATCTTTGCTGAAAAAGTCGTTAAGGAAATTGACGAGAAGAAGGAACTGGGAATTGGTGTATTTACCGTAGATGGAAAGATGATCGACATTGCGTTCTATGACGGGGCTAAGAGAACCATTGATCTGGCTAAGGCCTCCGGTGTGTATAAAGGAGATTTGTAAGATGATTAATGCAGTAGGGAGAGAAATTCCGGAAGAAATCTTAAAACAGACAGGAAAACAGCCCTTTATGGGAAACCACCATTTTGATGGTTATGAATATAAAAAAGACGGCCCGGTTACAAAGTGCGTGATCAATTCCGAAGGCAGCAAGCTGGTGGAAAACATTCACGATGTACTGGTAAAGTGCGGAATCAAAGACGGCATGACATTGGGATTCCATCATCACTTCAGAGAAGGTGATTATGTTGTTAACATGGTTATGGAAGAAATCCATAAGATGGGAATCAAAGATATCACAATCTGTGCAAGTTCTCTTGGAAAAGCTCATGATAAGCTTCTTGAAATGATTGAGGATGGAACCATTGTAGGAATCCAGTCTTCCGGTGTAAGAGGAAAGATCGGTCAGGCAATTTCCGAAGGTAAGTTAAAAGGACTTGCAATCATGCGTTCCCATGGCGGAAGAGTCCGTGCCATTGAATCTGGAGAAGTAAGAATCGATATTGCTTTTATCGGCGCGCCTACCTGTGATGATTATGGTAACTGCCGCGGTATTGGCGGAAAATCTGACTGTGGTGTACTTTCTTACTCTATGGTTGATGCAGATTACGCAGATAAAGTTGTTGCTATTACGGACTGTCTGGTTCAGTTCCCTAACTTCCCAGCTCATATTTCCATGACAAAAGTGGATTATGTAGTAGTAGTTGACGAGATCGGTAACCCAGATAAGATTGCAACTGGAGCAGCAAAGCCAACCAGCGATATGCGTAAGCTTATGATGGCTGATTACTGTACCCAGTTTGTTGTAAATGCACCTTATTTTAAAGATGGATTTTCCTATCAGACTGGTGTAGGCGGCGCTTCCATCGCTTCAACCATTTCACTTGCAAAGATCATGAAGGAAAGAAACATCCGCATGCGTTTTGGTGTAGGCGGACTGACAAAACCAATGTGTGATCTTCTGGAAAATGGCCAGGTAGATGCGTTGCTGGATACACAGGACTTTGACTTAAATGCAGTAGAATCTGTAATCAATCCTAAGCATTTCCGTATCAGCGCTGGAGAGTATGCAGATCCATTTAACAAAGGAGCAGTCGTAAACAAACTGGATTTCGTAATCCTGGCTGCACTGGAAGTAGATGTTAAATTTAACTGTAACGTAGTAGTAGGATCTGATGGTGTGATCACCGGTGCCCAGGGAGGACATCCTGATACAGCAGCAGGTGCAAAATGTACCATCGTAATTTCTCCGCTTCTTCAGGGAAGAATTCCGGCAATCTGTACAGATGTTACCACAGTTACCACTCCTGGTGAGTCTGTTGACGTAGTAATCACAGATTACGGCATTGCCATCAATCCACTTAGACAGGATTTAATTGATGCTATGAAAGACGTAGATCTGCCTTTCAAGACCATTGAGGAGTTAAGAGATATCGCTTATTCTATCGTAGGAGAGCCGGAACGTGTGCAGTTTGATGATAAAATTGTAGGAATCATTGAAGGTCGTGACGGAACTGTTATGGACGTTGTACGCAAGATTAAAAAGTTTGAATTTGCAGGAGAATAAAAATGCAATTCTGTTCTGGAATAGATCTGGAAAGAACGTATGAAAACGCCGCTATGATCGGTGAATTGGCTTACCGGGCCCTGTTGGAGGAGGTTTATACCTCCCCCAAGCCGGGACTGGTTGATTTGTACTCCAATGGTGCTCATAAGGATATGGATGTATCCACCTTTGAGCGGAGTGCGGCCGCTCTTGAGCCATATTTTGCATCAATGGCAATGGAAGGCATGAAGAATCCAGAAGAACCGGAATTGGTATTTGCCAATATTCGGAACCTGGGTCTTGATGCGGAAAAGGCCATGTATCAAGCGACTGCTGGAGTAAATACTCACAAGGGACTTATTTTTAATATGGGAATACTCAGTGCGGCCGTGGGGGCTTGCATTGGAGTATATAAGACCGTGACCATAGAATGTCTGATGGAAATGGAACAGGCTATGGTTCGGGAAACCTTGTTAAAAGAAGTCAGTGAGATGCGTGATTTCACCAGCAACGGCGAAAAGAATATGCAAAAATATGGCACCATGGGTGCCAGAGGAGAAGCCATAAGCGGTTATCTTTCCGTGCGAAGTATCTCCCTTCCGGTTATGTTAGAGGGTCTGAAGGAAGGCAGAGATTGGAATCGGATTAAGTTGGAAACTTTGTTTGTGCTTATGAGCCGGGTGGATGATTCCAACATTATAGCAAGGCATAATCCGGAAGTCTTAAAAGAAGTCCAGGAAATGGCGGAAGAGTTTTTAAAAGCCGGGGGTGCGTACCGGGAAGACGCCATATCAAGATTGGAACAAATGGATGAGGATTTTATAAAGAAGAATATCAGCGCCGGAGGTTGTGCGGATCTTCTGGCTGTGACCATATTCTTGGCCGGGCTTACGTGGGAATTTGATCTTCCTGTGCTGTCAGAAGACAATGAATTGTACCGATGAAACGTCTGGTTTCAAAAACAACGCTTAGAGATAAAAAGAACAGAAAAAAGCCAGAGGCCTATGGGACAAACCGGTATCCTAGACCTCTGACTGTTACAATATGGACCGGCTTCTGCCGGTCTTTTTCGATTTTACTGCGCAGGCGGTTGATGTATACCATAATGGCGTTATCGTCTATGGCAATACTGTTTCCCCATACATGCTCGTAAATCATATCCTTTGTAAAAACCTGATTGGGCCGCTTGATAAATAACAGCATCAGGCTGCTTTCCTTAGAAGAAAGTACAATCTCTTCTCCATTCTTATAAAAACGCATGGTAGAAGTGTTATAAGTAAAAGGTCCGCATTCGATCAGTTCGGAACTATCAAGTACCTGATTTTTATTCCGACGGATCAGGGCTTTGACTTTGGCACCAAGAACCAGAGGACGGAAAGGTTTTGTGATATAATCATCAGCACCAAGGGACAGGCCATAGAGGGAGTCGTAATCTTCGTTTCTCCCGCTGACGATCATGACCGGAGTCTGGTCGCCCTGGCTGCGAATGCGTTTAATGACTTCAAAGCCTTCCATGTCCCCGAGCATTACATCCATAAGGATGATGTCATAGGAATGGTTTTTTAGTAAATTGAGTGCCGCAAGGCCGCTGTCTGCGACGGTGGTTTCCAGATCATTGCTGTGCATGACTTTTTCTAACAACTTATAAACAGCCGGATCATCATCCACAATTAATACTTTATCAGACATGGCTTCCCCCAAATTTAAAATTTTTGTAGAAATATATCGAATTTACTCTTAAAATATTATAATATTAACCTGGAGACAAGTCAATGAGGAATAGACAAACAAAGGGGATATTCATGAACATTTTAATGGAAATCAAGAAATACAGGGCTGTATTAATGTCATTTGTGATGGCAATCGTGCTGATTGTGTTTTCTTGTCTTGTGTTCAGTATCTGGAAAGAATACAAAGAAGCAATCATAAATAATCAAAAAAAGCAGATGCTTTTAACTACCCAAACCATGGGAGATAACTTAAAAGCGTTTATTGAGGGGTATCAGGAAGATATTAATTCTCTGTGCGCAATGGAAGAGGAGAATTATAAACGGACCGGTGAGAAGAACTGGAATGTGCTGAGAGAATATGTCAACTACCATACCCGCTATGTGTACGATGCTATTTTAGAGGATAAAAACGGCAATCTGTTAAAAAGTTTCCATGGATACGGAGTAAAACAGGTATATTCTGAAACTGGCATTAATGAAGAGATGAGCTTTCGCCAGTGTAAATTAGAAAATGGAGAAATGTATCTGCTGGTGAAGAAAAATCTTCCTGACGGCAATTCCGTTTCGATTGTTATTAATACAAAAAGCTATTACGATTCCCTTGTTTCCAATATCCGGTTGGGAACCAACGGGTATGTGGTCATAAAGGATTCCGATGGTATCATTCTTGTACACCCACAGAAAAGCCAGTGGGGAATCGACGTTATTTCAGGCAGACAGGTCATGTTCCCGAATACTGATTTGACAAGCCTGGAAAAAATGATTGAAAGACAGAACCGGGGAGAGACCGGAGTCGCGGAGTATTATTCTTACTGGTGGGCAGATCCAGGGGTGCCGGAAGTAAAGAAGATCAGTGCGTTTTCTCCTGCTTTCATCGGCCGTGGTTTTCTGGTTGTGAGTGCAGTGATTGATTATAATGATATTTATATTCCGGTAGCAGCAGGATTCTTTAAGATTGGACTTGTTTCTTTGGGAATCGTGGCAGTGGTACTTGGAATGGTCTTTTATATCGGTGCCTTGTGGCTTCAGAAGAGAAAGGACCGGGAGGAAATCGCGTATCTGCTGGAACTGAATAAGATTCTGGAAGAGATGCATCAGAGTGAAGAAACCATCGCCCATCAGCAGAGGCTGCAGATCATGGGTACCATGACAGGAGGTATTGCCCATGAATTCAACAATTTGCTTACGCCGATCATGGGATATGCAGAGCTTTTAATGTTAGACTTACCGGATGAATCCGAAAGCTATGACAATGCCATGGAAATTTACGAGGCATCTGCCAAGGCAAAGGAAATCATTCAACAGATTTCTTCTTTAAGCAGAAAGAATATGGAGACTGCCTATAAATCTGTCAGTGCGGGAAAAGTGCTCCGCCGGGCGGTTAAGATGGTCAATTCCGTCTGTCCTACCAATGTTCATGTGGAGGAAGAGATCTTCCTTGGGGAAGAATGCTTTTTAGGAAATGAGACTCAGATGAATCAGGTGATTTTAAATATCTGTGTCAACGCCATTCATGCCATTGGTCATACAGAAGGAAGGATCCGGATAAAGGCAAATAAGGTGAAGCCTTATGACTTAGAGTTGTTTAAACAATCCTCCGTGTCTGGAGAATGGAGTTCCTATATCCGAATAGATATTTCAGACAACGGAGAAGGAATGAGTGAAGAGGTATTAAAACAAATCTTTGACCCATTCTTTACCACTAAGAAAAACGGGGCAGGAACCGGCCTTGGTCTGTCTTTGGTAGAACAGATCATTCATTCCCACAAAGGACATATCTTTGCAGAAAGCAGCATTGGGAGCGGAAGCGTGTTTCATATCTTTTTGCCGGTGATTGAGCAGAAAGAGCAGGATGTCAGTCAGACCATAGAATCGGAAAATGATGGAGCCTTAAAACTCCTTATCATAGATGACAATCCAAAAGTGCTAAAACTACTGGAGAAAAATTTCAGCAAGCTTAAAGTGACCATCTTCTCATGTATGGATTTTGAAGAAGCCAGGAAAACTTTAAAGGAGCAGGAAGTGGATGCCATTATCAGTGAGCAGTATGTTGGCGGAAAAAGCGGAACCGATTTCTGCATGTCCCTACAGGGATCTTATCCGGAGCTTATACGTATCATTATGGCAGACCGGGTGACCAAGGAGATCGTGGAAGCGAAACAGCGCAAGATTATTGACGATTACATTGACAAACCCGTATCTGATTCCGCAATTTTAAAGTCAGTGAAAAATTGTATTGAGAGAATTTAGCAGGATTTGATAGAAATCTATAGGGAAGCAAGGTACAATAATGCCAAAAATTTTATAGATTAGTTGGTATTTATTGACAAAAACCCAGTATAGACGGTATATTAGAAGAAGCACATCATACCGGGGTTCTTTTTTAGAAAATAGAAGAGAATCAGGAGATAAAGCTGGATTGGCATTCAATCAAATAAAGTTCCAATAGGAGAAAGAAATGCAAAAAGAATATTTAATGGAATCCGAGGATGTACTCAGTCATCTAGAGACATCACACCAGGGTCTTTCCGATGAGCAGGTTGCGGAAAGACAGACAAAATACGGATTGAACAAGTTAACAGAAGGAAAAAAGGAAAGTCTCATTCATAAGTTTTTAAAAGAACTTACAAACTTTATGACGATTATCCTGATCGCTGCGGCTTTCATTTCCGGCGCGACCTCCCTTTACTCAGGGGAAAGTATGATCGATACGATCATTATTTTACTGGTAGTTATCATCAATGCTGTTTTAGGGGTATACCAGGAAGCCAAGGCGGAATCAGCTATTGAATCCTTACAGGAGATGGCAGCGGCCACTTCCAAGGTAATTCGCCATGACAAGCATCTGGTTGTACGTTCTGAAGAACTGGTTCCAGGTGACATCATTCTATTGGAAGCCGGAGATTCGGTTCCAGCAGATTCAAGAGTTTTGGAATCTGCCAGCTTAAAGGTTGAGGAAGCGGCACTGACCGGGGAATCCTTATCTGTATCAAAGATTGACTCTGTGATTGGAAACGGTGCTTCAGAAGTAGCATTGGGCGACCGGAAGAACATGGTATATACTGGTTCCACTATTGTTTATGGAAGAGGAAAAGCAGTTGTCTGCCATACGGGAATGGAAACAGAGATCGGTCATATTGCAGATGCCTTAAATGCAGCAAAAGACGAAGAGACTCCTCTTCAGATCAAGCTGAACCAGTTATCAAAAATTCTTTCCATTCTTGTACTTGTGATCTGTGCGCTGATGTTTGCCATAGATTTGACCAGAGTTGGACTTTCCGGTAACGGAATCCATTTACAGGAACTGATTGATACCTTTATGATAGCCGTTTCACTGGCTGTAGCTGCGATTCCAGAAGGTCTGGCAGCAGTTGTAACAATCCTTTTATCCATCGGTGTGACTAAGATGTCCAAAAAGCGGGCTATCATCAGAAAGCTGACCGCAGTAGAAACGCTTGGCTGTACCCAGATCATCTGCTCCGATAAGACGGGAACTCTTACCCAGAATAAGATGACGGTTGTAGAACATGCGACGGATCATGAAACCATGCTTATGACAGCTATGACTCTCTGTTCTGATGCAGAGCTTGACACAGACCGCGGAGAAGCGGTGGGAGAGCCTACAGAATGCGCACTGGTCAATGATGGATTTAAAAACGGTCTTGCAAAGACCGAACTGAAAAAAAGCTATGTCCGTATTGGAGAAGCACCTTTTGATTCCATGAGAAAGATGATGTCCACGGTTCATAAAAAAGAGGACAACACGCTGATCCAGTTTACCAAAGGTGCACCGGATGAGGTACTGAAGCGCTGTACCAGAGCATTTATCAACGGTGCGGAAGTGGAGATGACCGAAGAGATTCGAAAAGGCATTCTTCATGACAACAAATCCATGGCAGATAAGGCCCTTCGTGTACTTTGCGGAGCCATGAGAAGTTGGGAAAAGGAACCTGCCTCCTATGAACCTGAGGTACTGGAACAGGATCTTGTGTACTTAGGACTTTCCGGTATGATCGATCCGGTACGTCCGGAAGTAAAGGCTGCTATTAAGGAATGCCAGGAAGCCGGAATCCGCCCGATCATGATCACTGGTGATCACAAGGATACAGCAGTTGCCATTGCAAAAGAGCTTGGAATCCTGGAAAATGAAAGCATGGCCATCACTGGTGCCGAACTTTCTAAAATCTCCGATGAGGATTTATTAAAAACCATTCAGAATTATTCCGTATATGCAAGAGTGCAGCCGGAACATAAGGTGCGTATTGTAAAGACCTGGAAAAAGCTGTCAAAGGTAACAGCGATGACCGGTGACGGTGTAAACGATGCTCCTTCTATTAAAGAAGCTGACATTGGTGTGGGAATGGGAATCACAGGAACAGATGTAACAAAGGATGTAGCAGACATGGTTCTGGCTGATGATAACTTTGCAACCATTGTATCTGCGGTAGCCGAAGGTCGTCGTATCTATGACAATATCAGAAAAGCGATTCAGTTCCTTTTATCTTCCAACCTGGCAGAAGTTATTTCTGTATTCATTGCCAGTCTTTTAGGTTTTACAATCTTAAAGCCGGTTCATTTATTATGGATCAACTTAATTACAGACTGTTTCCCTGCAATTGGACTTGGTATGGAGGCAGAGGAATCCGATATCATGAAGAGAGAGCCAAGAAATCCCAAAGACGGCATTTTCTCTGACGGTGTTGGAGGCGAGACCGTGTTCCAGGGATTTGTCATTGCTGTTCTCACATTAGCAGCTTACTTTGTAGGCCACTATATGGAGAGCGGAGTATGGGAAATTGCGGAAAGTGCCGATGGTATGACAATGGCATTCTTAGCCCTGTCACTACTTGAGATGTTCCACTCCTTTAATATGCGGTCCAGAACTGATTCCGTTTTCAAACTGAAAACAAAGAATGTCTTTTTAACCGCTTCTCTGTGCATGTCATTTGTACTGACCACTGCCGTAATTTATGTACCATTTTTAAGAGAAGCATTTCACTTTGAGTTTATTTCTTTCAAAGAATATGTGGTTGCTATCCTTATAGCTGTATCAATTATCCCGATTATGGAAATATTAAAATTAATTAAGCGGAGATAAAGAACAGTTATATTACGCAGAGACATTATAACAAAAGGCCCGGTGAAATCCCCCTTTGGATCCTTCTAATGGGAGATTTTATCGGTTGCCTGGTTTATAAATCTTATAAAAGTCTTAAAATAATATAAAATCTTACAATTTTTTAAGTATGTTTTCATTACTCTTTAAGAATCTCCGTTTAATATGATTACATGATACTTATGCATCTATATTAAAAGGGGGATCATTTATATGATTACTATCTTAGCATGGCTCATGATCATCGTGTTCTTAGCACTTGTCATGACCAAAAGGCTGCACCCGTTTACGGCACTGATCAGTGTCCCACTGGTGTTTTCCATTATCGGTGTATTCACCGGAGTAATGAAGGAACCAATTGCCAAATTTCTGGAGAAAGATGCTGCTGATTCATTATCTATCATGGATCAGATCGTTGCTCTGGGTAAGATGTCTCAGGACGGATTGGTAAAAAGTTCCAAAACCGCATTCATGCTGCTTTTCGCAATTCTTTTCTTTTCCATCATGCTGAATGCAGGACTTTTTGATCCAGTTGTTAACACTGTTATCCGCATTGCAGGCGGCGACCCTGTAAAGGTTTTAGTCGGAACTGCAATCGTAGCAGCAGCCGTTTCCTTAAACGGTGATGGAACTACTACCACATTGATCTGCTGTACAGCATTCATCCCGATTTACAAAAAGCTCAATTTAAAAATGCTTTATCTGGGCGTTTTGATAATCCTGATGAACACGATCATGAACTTACTCCCATGGGGTGGCCCGACTGCTCGTGCTATGTCAGTTATGGAAGTAGAAGGTGGTCCGGTTTTAGCAGCTCTTGCACCAGGAATGGCTATTTCTATCATCTACATGCTGGGTGTAGCTTTTTACCTTGGCTTGAAGGAGAGAAAAAGAGTTGGTATTCAGAAACTTTCAGCTGCTGAGTTAGCTCAGACAACAAAGGCTGATCCGGAAGTAGAAGCATTAAAGCGTCCAAAACTGATCTGGTTCAATGCAATCTTAACGATTGGTACCGTTGCACTTTTAGTTATGGATAAACTTCCATCTTCTTTCCTGTTCTTAGTTGCATTAGTTATTGGTCTTATGGTAAACTACAGACAGATTAAGGAACAGAAAGACCGTATTCAGGATAATGCAGGTGATGCTTTACAGGTAGTTATCCTGGTTATTGGTGCAGGTATGTTTTCCGGTTTATTCGGAAACACAGGTATGAGTGATGCGTTAGCACACAGCATGGTAAGCGCACTGCCTACTTCCCTTGGAAGATGGTGGGGTCTTGTTACTGCAGTTGTTTCCGCTCCTGGTACTTTCTTCTTATCAAACGATGCTTACTACTATGGTATTTTACCAGTGTTCGCAGAGGCAGGCGCAAAGTATGGCTATACTGCTCTGAACATGACAGTAGCATCACTTTTAGGTCAGGCATTCCATTTATTAAGCCCACTGGTTGCATTCATTTACCTGCTGTTAAATATGACAGGACTTGAAATGGGTGAGTGGCAGAAGGAATCCGCTAAATGGGCATGCGGTATTTTCGTAATTTTCATTGCCGTTGCCGCAATTACTGGAGCTTGTCCACTATTTATTTAAAGTTATTACAGGCAGATTGAGATTGGAGACAAACATGAGCATATTATTAGAAGGGCTACTCTCGTTTACATGGCAGCAGGCAGTGATGATGTTGATCGGCTGCGCCTTGATGTATCTGGGTATCAAAAAAGAGTATGAGCCGACACTTTTAGTTCCTATGGGACTGGGCACGATTTTAGTTAATTTCCCAATGTCCGGTATTATTACACAGCAAAGTACCGGTGCTGAAGGCGTTCTGAACGTGTTATTTGATGCCGGAATTTCAACAGAATTATTCCCGCTTCTGATCTTTATCGGAATCGGTGCGATGATTGATTTTGGCCCGTTACTGCAGAACCCTTTTATGATGTTGTTTGGTGCTGCTGCACAGTTTGGAATTTTCGCAGTTGTAGTTGTGATTGTATTAACTACGAATTTATCTATTCAGGAAGCTGCTTCCATGGGTATTATCGCAGCAGCTGATGGACCAACCAGTATCTTTGTAGCTGGTAAACTGGCGGCGAACTTGTTAGGGCCGATTACTGTAGCGGCATATTCATACATGGCTCTTGTGCCGATCATTCAGCCGCCTGTTATCAGAGCGCTGACAACAAAGAAGGAACGTATGATTCATATGAAATATGAACCAAAGAACGTTTCCAAAACAGCGAAGATTTTATTCCCATTAGCAATTACTTTTGTAGCAGGTTTTACAGCACCAATGTCCCTGCCGCTGATCGGATTCCTGATGTTTGGTAATCTGTTACGTGAGTGCGGCGTTCTGGACCGTTTAAGTGCTTCTGCACAGAATGAATTAGTAAATATTATCAGTATTTTACTTGGTCTTACGATTTCATTAAAGATGACAGCCGATGAGTTCTTAAACCTTAAGACTCTGTTAATCATCGGATTCGGTCTGTTAGGTTTCGTATTCGATACCGCAGGCGGCGTTATCTTCGCTAAGATCTTAAATGTATTCCGTAAGGAAAAAATCAATCCTATGGTCGGAGCGGCAGGTATTTCCGCTTTCCCAATGAGCAGCCGTGTAATTCAGAAGATGGCAACCAAGGAAGATCCAACAAACTTTATCCTGATGCATGCAGCCGGTGCTAACGTTTCCGGACAGATCGCATCAGTAGTAGCAGGCGGACTTTTACTTTCCTTCTTCATGTAACATATTGCAACTTTATAAATAATTAAATGCGCTGCCCCATAAGGGGGATTGGAGGTAACAATGACAGATATCGTAGCTCAGGCATTAGAATTAATGGGTATCGGCATGGGTGGTATTTTTGTCGTAATGATTTTACTTTACGGTATTTCTCAGCTGCTTTTAAAGCTGACTGCACCAAAGAATGAGAATTAACTTATATTAGCTGACTGTCTATTTATTAGAATCCTAAAAATAAAATGTTTAAAGAAAAAACGGCGGAAGACATTCCGTCGTTTTTTCTGTTTATTATTAAGATGATTTATGGATTATGGGGAGAAAGAAGAGTGGTTATCCGTATGACTGTGTTTTTAAGTATGTTTTCGGCGTGATGCCCATACGTTTTTTGAATACTTTAAAGAAATAAGCATAGTCCTGAAATCCGCATGCTTCTGCTACTTTATGAAAGTCTCTTTCCCCAAGCTCCATCATGTGAATGGCAGATGAGATCCTGAGAGAATTTAAATAATCGGTAAATCCCTGTCCTGTCTCATTTTTAAAAATAGTACTTAAGTATCCGATGCTGATTCCAATTTCATCGGCAATGATTTGTAAGGAAATCGGTTTTGAATAATCCCGGTTCATATATGCAATAGCAGATTTCACATAATTGGAATCACCGGGCATCTGAAGGTGTATTTCCTTACATATGTTTAAAAAGCAGTCAAGAAACCACTCGGAAAGCTGAGCCAGAGTATGAAACTGGATGAAGATCTGGTCAGGAGGAATTTTATCTGCGATGATCTTATTTAAATCCAGCTGGTTTTTTTTTGAGATCCTGGTGATAATGCTGAGCAGGTCAGTGCATTTCATCTGAACATTGGAACGGGTTTCCTTTTGGTTAATCATGTCCTGGAATAATTTTTGGATAATTTCTTCCGCTTTTTCATAATCGCCTTTGGATACCAGAGAAAGAAGATTTTTTTCCACGGAGTAATCAAGCCCTGACAGGCTGGCTGAAGCTTTGGTGACGGGTCTTGAACGCAGGATGGACTGTCTTCCGGAATAGAATGTAAGCCCCATGGTTTCCAGCGCTTTTGTATAAGAATGACTGATATCGATGATACGTCCTGTTGCCTCTCCCACGCAAAAACTCACCGAGATGTTTAAATAATTTTTATAGTTGGAAGAAAGCTGGTGAAGGAGAGCACTTATGGTTTCCTCGATCTTAGCCTGGCTTGCTTCATGGGCAAAGGAAAGAAGGAGGCAATAGGTTTCCCGCTCAATGTGAGCCAATATCCCGGTTGGATATTGGCTTAAAATTTCATTTCCTATGTTGCATATGGAGAAGTTTAATATATTCCGTTGGTTTAAACTGTTTTGATGCTCCATTCTGGCATAATCGTCAACAGACAGAATAATGGGAATGAGATGGGTCAGATCCAAAGAAATTCCAAGGATACGGATATTGGCTTCTATGTCTTTTTCCGATCGAAAGGCTTCTCCTAATAACTCTGTGACAAATTTTTCCCTTAAGGCAGACAGGGTACGGTCTGGAAATGTCTTTAAGCTGTTATGGGTATTTAGTTTTTTCTTAAGTTCGGTTAATAGAGATCGTAAGTAGTCCTCGCTTAATTTATGTTTTAAAACGTAATCAAGGGCCCCATTTTTTAAAGCTCCCCTGACATAAGTATAATCATCGTAATTGCTCAAGGCAATCAACAGGATTTCAGGGTATTGCTCCTTTACTCTTTGGCAGAGCTCCAATCCGTTCATGTCAGGCATTCGCATATCGGAAAAAATAATGTGAGGGTGGGTATATGGGATCTTTTCCAGTGCAGTTATTCCGTCCGTAGCTTCTCCGCACACGGTGAATTCATCGGATAAGTTCTGCAGCAATAATTTGATGTGGGTGCGGACCAATACTTCATCGTCTACAATTAAAATGTTATACATAATTTACCACCTCGTTTTCTAAAATCATAGGAAGTAAGATTTCAAATCTGGTAAAAATTCCTGGCTGACTTATGATCTCTAAGTCAAAATCAGAACCAAAATACATATGCAAACGTTCCCGGATATTATGAATGCCGATATGTCCGGCATTTTCATTCTGGTTGTTATTTAATATTTCCTGAATCCGTTCTTCGTCAATTCCCTGTCCGTTGTCTTCTACAATAATCTTTAAGCTGCCTTCATCAATTAAATAGTCCACCAGAAGTATACCATCGGAGGTCTTTGCTTTTAAGCCATGCTTTAAGGCATTTTCCACAAGAGGCTGAACCAGTAATTTCGGAATCATATAAGCTCTGGCTCCCTCTGAAATGCCAACGCGGTATTGAAAGGTATTAATATAACGGTAATTTTGTATCTCCAGATAGGATTCTAAAAATTCACTGTCTTCTTCCACACGGATGAAGGATCTGCCATCCATGTTGATATGCATCAGGGAGGATAGGGATTCTGCCACCTTCCCAATATTGTCTGCCCCCTGGAGCGAGGATAGAAATTTGATGGTGTTTAAGGTGTTGTAGAGAAAGTGGGGATTCATTTGAAATTGAAGCGCTGCGATCTCTGCTCTGTGTTTCGCTTCTTCTTCTTTTTTGACCTGCCAGAGAAGATGCTGGATTCGTTCCAGCATTGCTTTAAACTGGCAAAATAAAGCGCCTATTTCATCTTTTGAGCGTATGTCTATGGGGAAGTCAAGATAATCTCCGTCAATGCGTCCTACGGCATTTGCAAGCAGGCGTATTTTTTTTGTCAATAAGGAAGTGGTTAAAAAAACGGATACGATGAGTACTGCTACAAGGGCAAGGCTGATCAGTATGATATTGTGCAGGGTATTGGTAAAGGCTGTGACGATTTCTTTTTCCGGAATTACATTTAAAGTAGTCCAGTGGGTGAGAGAGGAGGTATGGTATACAACCAGCATTTTTTCCTTCTGTAAGTCGGTAATGAAAAAATGACCGGAATCTGATGTGAGATTAGCTGTAATCTCAGGAAGCGCGGGTGCATTCAGCTCCATATCCAGAATGTTAAATACCGGATGAAAAAGCACGGTTCCGTCTTCTTGATTGATCACGTACAAAGAGGAAGATGACGGTGAACTGGTATCAAAGCACTCCTGAAATAAATTGGCACTGATGTCTGCATTTACAAATCCTATCTTCTGACTGTTAAATCCGTAAACCGGTTTTAACACGGAAAATACCATGTCCTTTTGGGAGTTGTACCACTCATGAGGATAATGAGGAGGAATAAAAACCAGGGATTTGTCACTGTCCTTTACCAGAGAGATCCAGTTATTCTTGGACATTGTTTCAAAGGAAGTTGGAAGGCCGTATGTAATGGTATTTCCCTGATAATCGCTGAGCATCAGGCCATTTAAATTATTCTTAAAGCTGCAAAGGCTGATTAAGTAGTCGGAAGCAGTTCTCCGGTAGTTTACAATTTCCGCACCGGTTAAGTCGTCTCTTGAAAGTATGGTGATGATATTGGTGGAAAGGGAGTTACTGGAACGAACGGAGGTTAGTGCAGCCACATTGATAATGTCCTGTACCTGATTTTCGAATATGGTGTTTGAAACCTGCAGCAAATGCTCTGAATTGCGAATGGCAGTAGACGCTGCCTCTTTCTTTAATGCTTTATACCAGATTCCAAGGACGATAGCAGCAAACAGAAGAAAGATAACTGTCATGGAAAAGATGAACTTATAGCGGATACTTGTAAAATGCTTCCTCATCATACCTCCTTCTTTGGTAATGTATTATAAAAGTATCATAGTTTTTATGCCATTATATGTCAAGTTGTATATAGAAAGTGTAAAAAAATCCTATAAAGTTAAAAAAAGTGCAATGCATTTTGATGAAAATAAATGGTATGATTGACGTAAGAAATAACCGGTTAATTCAAGTGAAAATGAATGAGGAAGGATATGTAAGATGAAAAAAGGAAAAAGGTGGTTGGCCATGGGTCTGTCTGTCATGATGATCGGGAGCCTGGCTGGATGTGGGGAAAGCAAAACTGTTTCCAAGGAAGGCAATCCCTCATCAAAGGATGGCGCGGAGGTGAAGACCTTAAGTGTTTTGATGTATACGGATTGGTATAAAGCAGGCTGGCAGGCATTGGAACAGTATATCAATGACAATTCAGCAGAATTGGGCTTTAAGCTTGAGATATCAAAGATACAGGGCGGTTCCCAGGGGGATCAGGTCTTACAGACGAAATTTGCCACAGATGATCTACCAGACATTATCCAGGTATACAAACCCCAGTGGGTGGAGTCATACGCCAACGGTCTGGATAAATTGGTGGATTTAACGGGGCTTGAATGTGTATCAGAGTACGACAAAAAGGCACTTGATGGAACCTTCCAATATAATGGAAAGCTGTATGCCGTTCCAGTAGATTCGGTGGTTTTATCTGGTGTATTCTATAATAAAAAGGTTTTTGAAAAAGCAGGAGTAGAAATACCGCAGACATGGGATGAGTTTTTAGCAGTCTGTGAAAAAATAAAAGCCCAAGGAGTGACTCCGGTATATTATTCCGGTAAAGATGCATGGAGTGTACAGCCGCCCACAATCAGCGGGTTAATAAACGATGCAGCAGAAAAAGGAACGGATACCTTTGGCTTAATGGAGCAGATCAATACAAACAAACTGAAATATAAGGATTGTACCAATTTTGTAGATTCCATTCAGAGAACAAAGGATTTGATCGACCTTGGGTATGTGAATGAGACTTATCTCTCCGATACGGTGGACAATGCCCATCAGGCACTGGCTAACGGACAGTGTGCCATGTATATTAACGGCACCTGGGCTGCGGATAACATCAATAAGAAGTTCCCGGATAAGATTGATGACATCGGCGCCTTTGCACTGCCCACACCAGCTGGAGATAACTACATCAATATGTTCACTCCTTATTCTCTGGCACTGACCACCAATTGCAAGGATACAGAGCTTGGAAAAAAGGCTTTGAACTTCATTGCCTCCCAAAAAGCGCAGCAAATTTATGCCGATGCCCAGCCGGGAGTCTACTTGAATAAGAACGTCACCAGTGATATTCCCAAAGCAACGGCAGATTTAAAGAAGATTATGGACAGTGGAAAATCCATGACAGACTGGGAGGAAATTAACAAGTATTCCTACGGAAATTTAAGTGAGCCATTGTTGAACTATTATACCGGAATGTTAAAGGATGCCAGTGAAGTTGCACAAGCCCTTGATGCAGAGACAGAGCGCAATGCAAAGGCACAGGGCGATACCAACTGGAAATAGTTGATTGAAAGTGAAAAAAGGAAATACCAGATATTCGTATTAGTAAAATCATACTCTTACCGTATCTGGTATTTCTGCTATAACCGTTTCGTTGAAGGAGCAGACTATGCATGCAAGTACATTAAAAAGATATTCTTACACCCTGGCAATACCGGGATTTGCACTCTATATTTTATTTTTTGTCATTCCAGCCGCAGGGGGGCTTATCCTGTCGTTTGTAAAAATTCTTGGCTTTGATTTATCCTCTGCCCGTTTCGGAGGGCTGCAAAATTACGCAGATGTATTTACCCAGCCCAATATGAGAAGGGCAATCGGAAATTCCTTTATTTTTGCTGTGATTACCACCATTTTTAAAATGGGAATCGGATTATCCCTGGCGGTGGCACTGAACCGGAAGATGGCACTGACAAATGCGCTTAGGACCATATTCTTTTTGCCGGCTGTTATCAATACGGTGGCAGTAGGGCTTATTTTTTCCTCTCTGATGCATCCAGCTAACGGACTGATTAATACGTTTCTCCGAGCGGTTGGTCTTGATGTCCTTGCCCAGTCCTGGCTTGTGGATACCCATCTTGCAATCTTTTCCGTGTGTGCAATCGAAATATGGAAATGGTCCGGGTTTACCATGGTGATTCTGCTGTCTGGAATGCAGACCATTGGAAGAGAATACTATGAGGCTGCAGAAATTGATGGAGCCGGAGGGTTTACGAAATTTAAGTATATTACCTTTCCCCTCCTCTTGCCGGCATTTAATAATGCGTTGATCTTAAGTATTATCGGAGGCCTTAAGGTATTCGATCTGATACAGGCAACCACCCAGGGGGGACCGGGCTCGGCGACTGAGGTGTTCGGGACTCTGATCTATAAGTCCTTTGGGGCGGGAAGGCTTGGAGAAGGCTGTGCGGCAAGTATAATTTTAGCTCTGGTGATTGCTGCAATAGCCATGCCCACCTATAAATACATTGCGAACAGGGAGGTGGAGATGTGAGAAAGAGAAAGCTGTATGCGGGAATCTTAAATTTAGTGCTGTGTCTATGTGCCCTGATTATTCTGATACCTGTATTTATGGTAATCATCAATTCCTTTAAGAATCAGGCGGAGGCGGCCATGATGAATATGAAGCTTCCGACCACATGGCATATTCTTAAGAATTATCAGGAAATGATAAAAGAGGGAGGGATCTTCCGTGGTTTTGTTAACAGTACGGTGATTACAGTGATCTGTGTGCTGTTGCTGATTATTTTATGCTCTACCATGGCCTTTGTATTGGAAAGAAGAAAGACGTTTTTTTCAAAAATGATTAATATGACTGTCATATTTGGACTTGTCCTGCCTCTTCAGATTATTCCGACCTACTTTGTTTGTAATTTTTTTCATCTGACCCATGAGGTGGCCGCAGTTTTGGTCTTGATTGTAGCCAACATGTCCTTTACGGTTTTTTTATATACCGGTTTTGTGAAGAGCATTCCCATAGAAATCGATGAATCTGCCTGGATCGACGGGGCCAGTCATACACAGTTGTTTTTTGAAATTATATTTCCGCTGTTGCAGCCAGTCACAGTGACTGCGGTCATCATTAATTTTATGGCGGTATGGAATGATTTTGGAATATCCATTTACTTCTTAAACAGTGCCAGAAATTATACCCTTCCTTTAACGGTATATAATTTCTTTGGAAATCATAGTTCTGACTGGCAGCTGGTATTTGCAAATGTGGTTTTATCAACTCTTCCGGTAGCGATTGTTTATCTGATTCTGCAAAGGCATATTATATCGGGAATGACATCAGGTGCGGTGAAAGGATAAGCGGCAGGGGAGGAAGAAAGGAGTGAGGCCATGGGGAGAGTTTTGTAATACCGGGAGATGCCTTTATATTTCACTCGCCTGCAAAATGGCGGTGAGAGTACCTTATATTCTGGTAAGAATATAGAGTTTGGAGGGACATATGAAAAAAGCATTTATGTTATTAACAGCAGTCAGTATGAGTTTTGCATTGGCTGGGAGCCATGTGTATGCAGAGGAACCAACGAGTGTGGCAAGACAGGGATCAGGTGCAGTTATTTATTACGTGGATGATGTAAATGGAAATGATAAAGCCAGCGGTACTTCAGAACAAACAGCATGGAAATCCTTAGATAAGGTAAATTCCACCACGTTTTTACCCGGAAATAAAATCTGTTTTAAAGCAGGAGGAACATGGACCGGAATGCTTCATCCTCTGGGATCAGGAAATAGTACTGCTTCTATTATCCTTGATATGTACGGAGATGGGGAGAAGCCGCTCATTGAGGGGAATGGGGCGGATGCCGCAATCATGCTTGAATCCCAGGAATACTGGACCATTCGTAATTTCGAAGTGACCAATAAGGCTTCCCAAAGAGGAATACGGCAGGGGATTTTTATTAACGGAAAAACAGATGGAATCACTCACGGAATCACCATTGAAGACTGTGAAGTTCATGATGTGACGGGAGAGAACAGAAGGGCCATGGATACCTACAAAAGCATGTACTGGAATTCCGGTATTTATGTGAGTATGCCTGGAAGGTCCACCAGCTCGGTTCATTATGACGGTGTGCTGATTAAGGGAAATTATGTGCATGACGTATTGACCAGCGGAATCCGGATCAACCAGAGAGAGGATTTCATCGTTGACCAGTATCATACTAATGTGGTAATCGAGGGCAATACGATCAGCAGAACCGGATCGGATGGAATGATCGTTGCCAATTGTGTATCTCCTCTGATCCAGTATAATCTCTGCTACGATGCCGGTGCACTAGGGAATTCTTCCGATACCAAAATCATAGCAGGGTTGTGGACCTGTGGTACGGATGATGCACTTTTCCAGTACAATGAGGTAGCAAGGACCGTATTGTTTGAAAGCGATGGAACTGCCTTTGATACTGACTGGGGAACCGGAGGAACTACAACCTTCCAGTATAATTACACCCATGGAAATCAGGGGGGATTCTGGCTGGATTGTGCAGGTATCAATAAAGATCCCGGTCATGTAAAGACCGTACTCCGCTATAATGTAAGTGTGGATGATGAAAGATATATTATACGGGCTGGAGATATGCCCACAGAGCTGTATAATAACACCTTCTATAAGTCAGAAGGGAAGTTAGATGCTTGCTTTGGCAATGCAGGGAAGAATCATAAGTTCTGGAATAATATATTCTACTTTAAATCCACGCCAGACTGGGCTTCTTCTGTTTATGAGAATAATCTGTATTATCCATGTGATGCCAATGCAACGGACCAGTATGCAGTGACGGAAGATCCCCAGTTTCTCAGTCCTGCGGCTGCACAGGATGGGATGGCATTTGCAGACCATTTTAAAATCCGCAATACTTCTCCGTGCATCAGCAAAGGAATGTTTATTCCGGATAACGGCGGCAAAGATTTCTGGGGAAATAATCTGGACAAAGGGTCTTATGATATCGGAGCACATCAGACAACGGTCACAGGTTTGTCAGATGAGGATACCTACGTATTTGCCAGAGATTTTGCATCCACTCAGGGAGTAAGGGGCTGGTATTACTTGGAGGAAGTAAACGGTTCTTATCAGGAACTGACATGGGATGCAGGACAGGATAAGTGGGCAGGAAGCGGTACATATAATCTGATCTGGGCGCCCGGAAATATGCATCCGGACGGCAATGATACGGTACTCGCATGGAAGGCCTCCAAAGCAGGAACCATTCAGGTAATCGGAAATCCGAAAAAGGTCAATACCGGAAATGACGGAGTTCGGGTGAAGATTCTGAAAGGCTCATCACAGGTCTGGCCGGAAAGCGGCTGGAAGACAATCGGTGGATCGGACACAACCGGTGTTTCCCATAATTTCACTGTAGATGTAAAAAAGGATGATATGATCTATTTCGTCTTAAACAAAAATGGAAATAACTATAGTGACGGTACATATTGGAATCCTCTCATTACTTATAACACACAGGAAAAATATAATCTGACCACAGATTTTTCCAGTACCCAGGGGACCAATGGCTGGTACTATATGGAGACCTCGACAACAGGTTATGAGGAAATGACATGGGACAGCAGCGTGAACCGGTGGAAAGGGAAAAAACAGTATAGCTTAATCTGGGCACCGGCTCAGCTCCATCCGGATACTTCAGATACGGTAGTGGCATGGAAGGCACCTCACGCAGGGAACATCACCATAAAAGGGAATCCAAAGAAAGCTAATGCAGGCTATGATGGAGTAAAGGTGAAAATAATGAAAAACAGTCAGAACATCTGGCCGGAAAGCGGCTGGCAGTCCATTGGAGGATCGGATATCACCGGATTGACCCATCAGCTTACGACCAGTGTATCGACGGGAGACTGGATTTATTTCATTGTAAACCAAAACGGTTCCAATTCAGGCGATGAAACGAACTGGAGTCCTACAATTACATTTAACTAAAGAATCGTCTGCCCTTAATAATGGAGGCTGTCATGAAAGGGAAAATAATTCTATTTGGAGCGGTGTGTATGATGGGAATTGCCGCATGCTTTTTAACTGCATTTCAAAGAAAACCTGTGATATCAGTAGATGGCGATAAAATATATGAAGAAGAATACTCCTTTTTGTCACATGTCTTTACGGGAGGTATGGGGGAAGGAAACGATACCGCTGATGAAAGAGTGGTTTTTGCTAAAATCGAGCAGCAGATGTTAAAGGATTACGGGATAATCGAAGATATATCCTATTCTGCCTTTCAAGAAAAGGTAAAAGAAGAAAATGCCAGACGGGAACAGTCCATTCAGGCTGAAGAAAAAATCTATGGACCTAAGGAATACGATGCCAGGATCTATTACGATTATATTTACAGCGAAGCAAAAGAAAGGATGATAAAAGAAGTACTGGTCAATCAGATTTTGGAGGAACAGATACTAAGCTTCGCCCAAAAGAATGAAATGGAGATAAAAGGGACAGAGGATAAACAGCAGATCCAATACATGCTGGCAAAGGAGATGTATATGGCGGATTTAAAAGAGCGGGAAAATCACGCCGTAATTAAGAAAGATTAAAGATAAGCAGGCCGAACCAGTTTTATCAGGTTTCGGTCTGCACTTGCGTGATTAGGAATTTGCCAACCGTAATTTGCGGATTTTAAGTATCAGATAACCTCCAAACACTGCTGTGTACAGCAGGATGGACAGGACATAATTGATCTTATAAAATAATTCCATCTCAGAGGCTGGATTCAGCGCTTCCATCATGCTTGGAACCAGGAGAACCATTAAGTAAAGATAGAGCAAAGCAAACCATGGATAGGCAAGTCTCTGGATGTTTTTCCATACCAGTGGTTTCATGCGGCGGCGTACTTTGGTAAATGATGTAACCATAAGGATAATCATGATGATGAACAAGGGCGCGGTAATGATTAAAGCGATGATCTCCCTGGTCCCAAGTTCCTGTGGGGTATTTACCATGGCAGGAACATAATAGGTGCCGTATACAAAGGAATGAGCCAGAGTCATCAGACAGGCGATTATGGAGAGATATCCTCTGATCGGCATCAAGGCTTTTACGATTTTACTCTTTTTATTCAGTGCACCCATATACATGACAATGACAAACAGGGCAGTCGGGAACGCACCTCTCCAAAAGACGGAAACGATATATGTATAGGTCCATTCCGGCAAGACAGAGTATAGATTAAACTTCTGGTAACATACGATAAGAGCGATGATCACCACTGAGAGTACATAAAAAATCCCAGGATGCTTTCTTATGGCTCCCCTGAAAAGATAAACAAATAAAAAAGCTTCCACTAACGCGATTAAAAAAATCATTTCATGAGCATCTCCTTTTAAGTTATGATGGAATAAATAAAACGAACTAATGTTAGTTGCAACTAACATTAGGTATAGCACATGAGTATACCTGCGTCAAGTTATTATTTTGTATATTTTCGGAGAGAAATGAAACACTAGGAATGAGAACAAACAAGGAATAAAGCAGGAGGAAAAGACGATGCTAGATGATAAGACGATGCCAGATAATAAGGTTCAGGCTATGGCAAACAATCTGCCAATGATGGCACTGGATGACATTCCGGTACCCAATGCCGATGCAAAGCAAATCGTTGCATTAGTGAAGGAGAGTGGACGTGTTACCGGATACCAGCTTTCAGATGGCAGGGTTCTTGATAAAGAAGATGGTGTGCAGTTAGCAAAGCAGGGTGGTATAGAAGGTGTGGGTGTTGCTTCCAGAAACGGCAACGAATATCTAAAGTCCCTTCCGGACGGCAGCGAAAGCAATAATTTAAGCAATTTACCATCGATCACGAACTAAAATTGAAACTATGTTCAGAAAAGGTTCAATTCCCTTTCAGGGATTGGACCTTTTTATGTTAAGAGACGGGAGTGAGTCTGCCGCAGGAAATATCCATAATAAACCCCTGTATTACCACATTGCTTGGGATGAGAGGGTGAGTTTTCAACAAAGTAACCGACTGCTTTACGGCAGTTTTGATGTTGTCCATTCCCTGAAGCCAGGAGTCCAGATCAAATCCTTCTTCTTTCAACTTTTGTATGGTATCCCGCTCAATTCCCCGCTGGACCAGATGCGTGATAAGGGTTTCGGAAGAGATGGTGGCGGATAAGCAGTCTGTATGGCCGATGACCATGACTTCATCCACACCGAATTCAAGAATCGCGATCAGGAGGCTTCGGATGGTACTGTCAAAAGGATTTATGATCATGCTGCCTGCAGTTTTTATCAGTTTCACATCTCCGCTGTGAACTCCCAGTGCAGCGGGAAGAAGCTCCACCAGTCTGGTATCCATACAGGTGACGAGAGCCAGTCTTTTTTTAGGATACTTGTTGGAAGCGAAGTGCTTATAAAATCCGCTGTTAACAAAAGTGTCATTATACTTTAAGATTTCCTCAATCATAGTCTACCTCCATTATAATCGAATTAATTTCATTATAATATTCGAATCTTAACGGGAGCTGCCCCCCAGCCTTAAAGATTGTTTAGCTGGCAAAACAATCAATTGCAGAAAATGTCGAAAAATGTAAGCGCTTAACCATCAATATTCGCAAAATAATAAACAAAAAATAAAAAAACATTATGGATAAAATGTACTTTAATTTTTTGAATCAGATAAAAATAATGGTAAAACAATACAATTAATTATATATATTATTTACAAAAATTGAACATATTGTAAACTTTGGTTGAATAATGGGAAAACAGGCTGTAAAATGGGTCTGTAAGCGCTTTCACTATTATTTTGGAGGGAACGAGAATGAAAGTTTACTTGAAACAATGCAGAAAGGCATTGGCACTATTCCTGACAGCAGCCATGTTGCTGCCATTTTTAGTGCCAGAGGGGGGGATTGCTTATGCAGAGCGGTTTTTCAAGCAGGATGTGGGGGATTCTGCGACTCCATCAAACGCAAGCGAGATGCTGGTTTCGATTACCGGGCCAGAGGCAACGCCGTCAGAGGCTGACATATCCATGTTAGACGATACGGCAACGCCATCTCAGGCTCAAGTATCCTTGACGGATACGGCAACATCGTCAGAGGCAATGCGTATCATGGATGCTGAACCACGGTTTAGCAGATCAGAAGGAAGCAGGGACGTGACCGGTTTGAGAGTTCCTACGCTTGCTTATGATGATACATCCATTACCCTGGTTTGGGACAAACCGGAAAATTATGCGGATGTGGCAAATTACAATGTGTACCTGGATGAGGGGAAAATCGGGGATGCACGGAGCAATTTTGCAGAACATGCGGATTGGGCAGATACTTATATGAAGGCATTTTATGACTATTATGAGAATCAGTCCATTGACATGGTGAACGTGGATATCCATACCTTCCGTGCAGAAGGGCTTCAACCGGATACCAGTTATCATTTTTCTGTGGTGGCAATTGATGCAGAGGGAAACGAATTGGGGGATAGAGTTTCCGTTGCCTGCTCAACTGCAAGTGCGCCAGAGATATTTGATATCAGGGACTATGGAGCCGAGCCGGTAGAGAAGGGATACACTTCCTTAGATGAGGAAGCGGCTGCCTTTGTGGTTAAGAATACCAAAGCCATTCAGACGGCCATTGACGACTGCAGTGAAGGCGGTAAAGTGGTGGTTCCGGAAGGAATCTATATGTCAGGGGCTTTGTATTTAAAGAGCAATATGACTTTGGAACTGGAAGAAGGAGCCATACTTTTTGGATCTCCAGACGTAAATCATTATGATCAGAACTACCTGCTGTATCCGTATTCCACAGATACCAGGTCCTGGGCGCTTATTAACACCTACAGTGCAGATGAAAACGGGGGATTTGAGAATATCCGTATTGTAGGAAAGGGAACTATTTACGGTAATGGCTGGAAGTATGGTGCCGGCCGGAGCGTGAGCGGAGACGGCATTGAGCCTTACTATCAGGAGAGAAAAAGCGGAGATCCTGACTGGAAAACGGAAGGCCTAAAAAAATATGCGTTAAAAGGCTGGGTTGGAAGAAAAGACAGCAGCGATATGCATTTTGGAATTCTGGCAAAGAATGCTTATGACAATGGAATCAGCAACGGACTCAATGAGACTGCTGCCTATTCCACCAGACCGAATTTAATCGTCCTTCGAAATGTGAACGGTGTCTACATTGAAGGAATCACAGCAGAAAATCCTGCCATGCATACCATTGCAGTTCTTGACAGTGAAAATGTGGTTTCGGAAAATGTAAAGTATATTACATACGATGCTAACAATGCCGACGGGATTGAACTTGGCAACACCCAGAACGCCATGGTTTTTAACAATTTCTTTGACACAGGGGATGATGCCATCAATTTTGCAACCGGCATGGGAAAAGGTGTACAGGATACGGAGCAAAAGCCATCAAGCGGTATCTGGACCTTTAATAATTTCTTAAGGGAATGCCATGGAGGTGCCATTGCGGCTGGCAGCCACACGGGAGCTGGAATCAGTGACATGCTGGTGGAAGACAATGTGTTAAATCACAGTGATATGCCGTTCCGGTTTAAGAGCGCACCGGTAAACGGAGGAGGAGTGAGCAATGTCTTAATCCGTGACTGTGCGGTTGGAGATGCGGACCGGGTATTTACCTTTAACACCACTTACAGCGATGCCAACCAGTCCACCACAGTGGAACCGGCAGATAAGCCGGCAGAATTCTATGATATCAGCGCTTACAATATCACCGCCGATACCATCACGAAGTATACCATGGATATTATGGCGGACGTTGATTATGAGAAACCTCATAAAACCTGGCACACTCATCACAATCTGTATTTCCAGGATATCACCTTTACCAATATTGAGAAATCTCTGGCCAAGAAGTCGGAGAACATCGTGGGAGCTTCCAATGTGACATTCAACAATGTGGTCATGAACTGGAAGGGAATTGAAAAGAAAGAGGATGATGCATCTGCATCGGATTATAAAGCCTGGGGAACCGTACAGTTTAGCAATGATTTAAACTTTACAGGTACCACCACCCAGTCCGTCAACTCTTATAATGCCATGGCAAAGCCGGTATGGCCGGAGGATGTTTCCGTTGCCAGCGCATCGGAAGCGGTAAGGGCAGGAGCTGAGCACCGGGTAACTCTAAAGTGGCCTGCAGCCAAGGACGGGGAACAAGTATCCGGCAGCGGTAAAATTACTGGATATATTGTTGAAACCTATCTAAATGATAATCTGATTGATATCACGAAACCAGTGAATGCAACGACCATAGAACTGCCTGGCCTTTCGTCTGACACCAATTATGTTTTCGTGGTATATGCGGTGGATGGACCGGGAAATAAGATTGCCGGACCAAGGTATGAAATTACCACATCTTCTGGGGAAGCCAAAGAGTTTAAGGAGCCTTCAAGCAGTAAGGTGACTTTCTCTGGAATCGGGTATACCTGGGGAACTGCCAAATTCAAATCGGCAAAGGTCTCAGATCCGAGAGTTCGCGGATACCGGGCCTATGTCAATGGGGAACTGGTGGATACAGTATATAATTATCAGCTTGAAAAACCGGAGGCAGAAGATATAACCATGACGGTTGGACGAATGATGGAAGATCAGAATGAAGTGATTTTAGAAGCATTTACAGATGCAGATGAAAACTTTGCCTATGATCAGACAACGGTAAAAACCACAAAAAAATATGATTTCCATGCACCTGTCTGGGAAGCTGATGCATTGAAAGCATCAAAGAATGGCGAAACCATCCGCCTGACCTGGAAAAAACCTGCTGATGAATCGGGTATATATGGTTACCGTGTTTATGTAGACGGAAAACCGGTTTATACAACGGAAGGAGACTACTTCAATCATGTAAACGGGACATATACCACCAAGGAATTGTTCTATGATGTGACCGGACTTGATTTAAGTACTGCTCATACTTTCCGTGTAGAAGCAGCAGACAGCTGGGGAAAGGCGTTAAGCGGTACGGGACCGTTCCACTGGACGAACAGCGGGCCGGAGATCACCTGGGATGGATCCATGGGTGATCAGCTTTGGAAATCCTCAGCATTCGGCCAGTCTACGGATTTGGACTTTAAGTCCAACGTACTTCCAAACAAGGTTGGAATCAATTATACCTGGCCCATAAATGCCGATACTCCTTTGACAATGGAAGGAAAACCAGTCCAGGATGTGGTACTGGAATCCAGGGGAGGAAAATTACAGACCGGGCATGATGGACTTACCTTTTATTACACAGAGGTTCCGACCAGTAAGAATTTCTCTTTGACAGCAGAAGTTACGGTGGAGCAGTTAGGACCGGAGGAAGGTTCAAAGGCCAATTTGCAGGAAGGGGCAGGGCTTATGGTCCGTGATGTAAACGGAAGCCCAAGAAAAGAGCCCTTAGAGGAAGGATATGAGGAATATCCGGCGGCTTCCAATATGGTTATGCTCAGCATCCAGGCGGCAGCCAAGTCCTTAAATTCAGACTTAAATCTTCTGGCCGGGGCACGCTATGGAGTCAACAGTCCGGCAGGAAATCTAAAATCGGTTAAAACCTCAGAGACCTTTGAGAAATCCGTTTCCAAGGCAGATAAGAAATATGCGCCATCGGATGCACCGTTTTCTTCCAACTTTTATGGAACCCAGATGAAGTTAAGACTGGAACGGACCGATGAGGGATTTTTACTTTCCCATCTGGACCAGGAGGAAAATGTAATTAAGTCCTACTCCTTTGCCGATAAAAACGTAACACCGAATATCGTGGCTCATCTGGATGAGGAGACCATGTACGTTGGATTTTTCGTTGCCAGAAATGCACGGATGTCGGTCAAAAATATTTCTCTGGATCTAAGCGATGTGACGAAACCAGATGAAACTCCGGCTTACGTGGCACCGGACAGCGAGGAAGTATCTCTTAACGTAGCTTCCGGAGCGTATACAAACAGCACTTCTTATACCGTACAGGCGCTGACCAATCAGTCCGGTAACATGACAGTGAGCCAGAACGGCAGGATTTTAGTTTCAAAAGAACCAGTTACCGGAGGTGTACAGTTTACCTATCCGGCTGTAATTGAAGACAATGAAGCTGAATTTAAGTTGATTTTCACTCCTTCGGAAGGAGCGGATGCAGGAAAGGAGAAGATACAGACATTTAAAGTCCGAAAGGAAAATTACGGAAAGGACTTATATGTATCTCCAGACGGAACCGATACGGCAGCAGGAACCAAGGAAAGTCCCATGTCGGTAGAGGGTGCAGTAAACCGCCTGGTTCCGGGAGGCACGATCTACATGGCAGAGGGAACCTATGATTCCGTAACGATTCCTTTGACATCTTCGGGAAATAAAGAAGCAAGAAAAGCCTTAAAAGCGCTGGGCGCAGTGAGAATCACAGGCAGCAGCAAGATCTTTGTACTGGATTCTGATTACTGGGATGTGACCGGGCTTGATGTGGACGGGGAGAAGATAGAAGGAAGCCGAGGCGTGATGATCCATGGCAGCCACAATGTGTTTAAGGATTCCCTGATTCATAATACTTCCAGCGATGCAGGTCTTACCATCACAAAGAAAAGAGGCAGCAGAACTTTATGGCCTTCTTACAACCTGGTGGAAAATTGTGAATCCTTTGACAATGTTGACGGATCAAGAATCAATGCGGACGGATTTGCTTCAAAGTCCTGTTCCGGAGACGACAACCGGTTTTTAAACTGTGTATCTCATGACAATGCCGATGACGGCTGGGATACCTACAACACACTGGCCGATGGACCAAACGGCAGAACCATCATTGAAAACTGTGTGGCCTACAACAATGGGAACAATGGTTTCAAAATGGGCGGAGAGGGCCGGGAGGTACCTCATATTTTAAGAAACAGCATTGCATTCCATAACAATCTGGATGGCATCACGGATAATTTTAATCCGGGTGAATTGATCATTGAGAATAACACCTCTTTTGACAATAACCGTTTCAACTTTATTATGCGTCCGAGTCCATATAAAAAGGATGCAAACGGAGAACTGACGGCTGACGGTACAGCAAGGAATAATGTATCCTATCGTTCTGAAGCTTATAGTGCTTCCTTAAAAAAGGTTTATGACGATAAGATTGCCGCAAAGGTTTCGGAAAATAATTATTTTTACCAGAACGGCACCAATGCGGTTGGTCCGGAGAACTTCATGTCGTTCAACCCGGCAGAATGTTTTTTCCGGGTAGAAGGAAGAATTGTATTTGGTAATTTCCTGCGCCCGGCAAAGGGAAGTGTAATCGCTAATGCAGGTGCCGGGGCAATACTTTCGGGAAAAGATGATCCAGCTCCGGAACCAGAGCCAGAACCAGAGCCAATCGATCCTACTCCCAAACCGGTGGATTCTGGGAAAAATGCTGGCTCGGATTCAGACTCTGGCAGGGATTACGGCATCAAACCATCTGCAAAAGAGACAAAAGGTGACTGGGTCAAAGATTCTGCAGGCTGGCGTCTTAAAAAGCCGGATGGTACCTATCCGAAAGAAGAATGGGCCATGGTCAGCGGCGTATGGTATTATTTTGGCCAGACCGGGTACATGACTACTGGCTGGAACCAGGTTGGCGGAGTCTGGTACTATATGGATCTAAGCGGAGGCATGAAAACAGACTGGGTTTTAACCGATGGAAAATGGTATTATATGAACTTAAATGGTTCCATGGCAGTTGGCTGGGTCCTTGTAAATAACAACTGGTATTATTTAAGTCAGAGCGGAGAATGCCTGATGAATACGGTCACACCGGATGGGTACAGAGTCAATGAAAATGGTGCCTGGATAAAATAATAGAATTCTGGCATTGGCTCATAAATAGGGATTTATAAGGATTACCGATAAGAGAGGCGGGCGCAATCTTACAGGGAAAGCTGTAGGGCGCCCCCCTTTTTGATAATAAACAGAGCAAAGCAATAGGGGGAAAATGGGGACTGATACAAATGCTAAGAAAATTTATGAAAATTATAAGAATATTAAATTGTAAAAATGTGGATGAGATGCTACCATGAACATATGCTTTATAACACTCATTCAGGGGGAATGTATGTTTCTGGATGCAATGCAATCATATTATGTACCGGTTATGACACTTCTCATATTTACCGTTATGGTCATAACAGATAAACTTTTTTCAAGACGCATTAAGAAACTGTTCCTTTGGGAGATCGGTCTGATGTTTTTAATGATCACAGACACCTGGGCAGATTTTTGCTTCAGCGCCATGACATCTTTCGAAAATGGCTGGAAGTTTAGAACCATGACTACCTTTATCAATTTTGCCTTAAGCCCCTGTCCGCCCATGATTCTGGTCCTGATTTACGAGACAGAGGAGTCTAAAAAGTTTTCCAGATGGTTTTATGTTCCAATGCTGTTTAACATGGTTGTATCCCTGATCAGTATCTGGTGGGGTGTGATTTTTTATGTAAGCAATGAAAATGTATATACCAGAGGACCTTTGTTTTTTGTTCCATTTGTTGTGTCTGGATTTTACTTACTATCCCTTATTTTCTGTGCCGCAAAACAGAGGGACAAGCCCAATCGGAAAGCGGAGATCGCTTTTTTATCCGTGTTTCTGGGAGTGATCGGACTTGGAATTATGATGGAAATTATTTTTAATGTTCAATTACTGGTCTGGAGTTTATCAGCAAGCTCCTTTATCCTTTATTTTCTTCTTCTGACGACCCAGAAGATCCTGTATGATCCGTTAACCGGAACTTATAACCGGATTGCCTATGAAAAGCAGTTAGAAAAGATAAACGGACGGTCCGAGTGCACCATTGCCATGATTGATTTAAATAATTTGAAGAATTTCAACGACCAGTTTGGTCATTCCATTGGAGATGCTGCGATCTGCGGAGTTACTTCCTCCATTCTGAAGGAGAAAGGAAAACATATGCGGCTTTATCGGTACGGCGGAGATGAGTTTGTGCTGTTAAGCAGCCGGTTATGTGAAAAGGAGATGAAGAAGGTTCTTAAACTGGCGCAGGATCGGTGTGATACGGTTCAGGGCATCTGTCTTTCTTTTTCTTATGGAGTGGCAGAATACCGTCTGGGAGATGATTTAAACAGCATTATCTTAAATGCGGATACGGATATGTACCGGAATAAGAGAAACTTCAGAGATATCTAAAATGCCCTTGACAAACACAAAAAAAGTCCATATACTAATCAATAACTTCATATACCATGAAATGCGTTGATAAGAACAAGTAGCATTGCGAAGGACCACACAGAAAGCAGCCGGTTGATGAGAGGCGCGTGGGAAGCGGATTGTGAATACATCTTTGAGCTTCACACCCAACGGCAGAGCGCCCAGTAGGCTGTGACGGATTCCCGCACCCGTTATTGTGCTAGAGTATCGAATCAGGTACTCAAAAAGGTAAGCAGTGTGAACTGTTTATGAACTTAAGGTGGTAACACGAGATTTTAACCTCGTCCTTTTGATAGGACGGGGTTTATTTTTATTTAAAAGGAGAATTGCTATGACGATTTACGAAGAACTGAAAGCCAGGGGATTGATCGCCCAGGTGACTAATGAAGAAGAGATCAGCAAGATGGTCAACGAAGGAAAAGCCATATTTTATATAGGCTTTGACCCTACGGCTGACAGCCTTCATGTTGGACATTTCATGGCACTGTGCTTAATGAAGCGTCTTCAGGAGGCAGGAAATAAGCCTATCGCCCTGATTGGCGGAGGAACCGGAATGATAGGAGATCCATCCGGCAGAAGCGACATGCGTCAGATGATGACCGAGGAAATGATTCAGCATAACTGTGACTGCTTTAAAAAGCAGATGAGCCGCTTTATTGATTTCTCTGAAGGCAAGGCGCTTATGGTAAATAACGCAGACTGGCTGATGGAGTTAAATTATATAGAACTGCTGCGTGAGGTTGGTCCTCATTTTTCCGTAAACCGCATGCTCACTGCTGAATGCTACAAGCAGCGTATGGAAAAGGGACTCAGCTTCCTGGAATTTAACTATATGATCATGCAGAGCTATGACTTCTATGAGTTATTCCAGCGTTACGGCTGCAACATGCAGTTCGGTGGTGATGACCAGTGGAGTAATATGCTTGGCGGTACGGAACTGATCCGCCGTAAATTAGGCAAAGATGCACACGCCATGACCATTACTCTTCTTTTGAATTCCGAAGGCAAGAAGATGGGAAAAACCCAGTCCGGCGCTGTATGGCTTGATCCGGAAAAAACGTCTCCATTTGATTTCTTCCAGTACTGGAGAAACGTGGGAGATGCCGACGTACTCAAATGTCTCCGTATGCTGACCTTCTTACCCATTGAGCAGATCAATGAGATGGACACATGGGAAGGCAGCCAGTTAAACCAGGCAAAGGAAATCCTTGCATATGAGCTGACAAAGCTGGTACATGGTGAGGAAGAAGCAGAAAAGGCAATGAAGAGTGCCAAAGAGCTGTTTACCGGAGGAAATGCGGCTGATATGCCGTCCTGTGAATTAGAAGATTCTGATTTTACTGATGGCAGCGTGGATATCCTGACTATCTTACAGAAGTCCGGTCTGGCACCTACCCGTTCTGAGGCAAGACGCAATGTGGAACAGGGCGGTGTTACTGTAGAAGGAGAAGCGGTAACGGATGTGAAAACGCTTTTTACAAAGGAACAGTTATCCGGCGAAGGAGTTGTAGTAAAGCGCGGCAAGAAGAAATTTGTGAAAGTATCTGTGAAATAAATAGAAAAGGGCTGGTACAAGTGAGAGAAATCATCATTTGTACCGGCCCATTTTTTATGGCCAAAGGGAAGGAGGAAAAGGTTCCTGGATAGAGAGGGCGAAACTGATCTTTTCGTTGCTGGAATGCAGGTTTAAAAATTGATCGTATTCATCCCAGAGTTTTTCATAAATACTCAGGACAGGACGGCACCGGTCTGCGGTGGTATCAAGGATCTTGTCTAAGTTCCAGACTGCCATATCCACGATATAGGAATCTAAAAATCCTTGTTTTTTCATATTCACAAGTATGGTTCGAATCCGGTCTTTTGGGAAGGATTCTTTATAGCTTCTGGTCCCGGTCAGAGCGCTGATAATATCCGCGACGGCGACCAGACGCTCCTCTGTCGTCAATTGTCTTGCGGTAAGGCCTTTTGGATATCCGGAGCCGTTTAACTTTTCATGGTGGCGAAGGGCAATGCGTGCAATGGTTTCGTCAATCATGCCTCCGAATATCTCTTCCGTCAGGTCTACGTGGGTCCGCATGATAGCCATTTCCTCGTCCTCTAATTTCCCCGGATATTCAAGAATCTCCACAGGAATTGCGATCTTTCCCAAATCGTGAAGCAGGGATCCGCACAAAACCAGGTTCAGCTGTTTTTCGCTTAAGGATATGAGTTTTCCAAGTTCATAGCTGATGCTGGTGGTGGTTATGGTATGGGTCACGGTGTAATGGCTTCGGAAATCAATGATAAAGACAAGCATTTTTAAATAACCGGTAATCTCTTCTCCGGAAAGAGGGATCCGGCTCAAAAAATCCGCATATTCGGAGTCCTGTCTCCATTCTTTGTCTATGGAGTTATGGAAATTTAAGTTTCCGGCAAGCTCTAAAATATGAGGTGCGAATGTAATATCCTTTCCGGCTCTTAGAACGTTAAGGGTTTCCTGCCAGGTCCTGTTTTCTAAGGACATGGAAACATCAATCCGGTCAGCAATGTGGATGAGCTGAGCTAAATCTTTCAGCTTTCCACTTAGGCTTTCCTGCTTATTTAATAAACTCCATCCAATATGATGAAGCAGAACTGCGGGGGCAAATTTTCTTAAGGGGGAAAAATAATGGATAAACAAGTATCCGTAGAAGGAATGGTTCCAGACATCTTTTGTTTCAAACTGCAGCATTCTTGAAACTTCTTCTGTCTTAAAGGCTCCGATATCGTGGAGCTGAGCGGTAAAGCAGATGTTTCGAAGTTCCTCTTCGGTATACTGTCCGGTTTCCCGGACCATGCGGTAAATGATGTATGCCACGTGAGTGCCATGCTCCGTAAGCCTTGTATCTATGTAACTGCAAAAGCGGCGGATGATTCCCAAAACGCTTTCGTTATTTATCTTTTGGGTGTATTGCATTTGCATGCAGGATCCTCCTTTGTAATCGTTGCTCTTTCAATAGTTTACCATATCAAACAATATATGGAAAGAAAAATAAGCGGGGTAATCGGGCTTATTTTGGTAACTGTCGTGGGGAAAACGGTTGAGAATAATGCCCGTCAGAGGTATAATTAAACTATTATGCATTTACAAAAGAATTATTGGAGGGACCATTACAATGAAAGATACGGCAGGATATGTAAAGCTGATTGAAGAAAAGCTGATTTACGATAACCCCCTATCGAAAAAAGAAGACATCGAAGGCTTCGTTCTGGAGGGGAAGGCCAAAATCAGTTTTGAAGATGGAGTCATGCGCCTGAAAAATGAACTGGATAACGAGATGGGACAGCGGGCCAATTATGTGCTCTGGTGCCCGGAGGATTTTCCGGAAAATATAAAAATCACCTGGGACTTTAAGCCTGTGACGGATCAGGGGCTTTGCATTCTGTTTTTTGCAGCTTCCGGCAAAGAGGGAAAAGATCTCTTTGACCCGTCTCTTTCTCCTCGGACAGGGGAATACCCCCAGTATCATAGCGGGGATATCAATACCTTCCATGTTTCCTATTTTAGACGGAAGGAATTAGATGAGAGAGCGTTTCATACCTGCAACTTAAGAAAGAGCAAAGGGTTTCATTTAGTGGCACAGGGAGCTGATCCGATTCCGGAGGCTTTGGATGCCAGGGATTTTTACCGCATCAGCATACGCAAATATAAAGATCACATCAGCTTTTCTGTTAACGATTTAACCGTGTTTGAATTTGATGATGATGGAAGTACATATGGGGAGACATTAAAGGGCGGAAAAATCGGTTTCCGCCAGTTAGCGCCTTTAACAGCAGATTATAAAAATTTAAAGGTGTATGAGTTATGTTGATGAATATATCGGGAACCTGGGATTTATGGATGCTGCCGGAGGAAAAAGGACATTCGCTGTGTGTCTTATCTTCGGAAGAAAATCCTGGTTTACCGTTATCAAGGCCACAAAGAGAAGCTGACGGCACCATTGCCCTTCCAGGTATTTTACAGGGGCAGGGATATGGGGCTGAAATATCTAGAGAGACTGACTGGGTCAGTGGTCTGATTGATCCTTTTTGGTATGAAAGAGAAGAGTATCAGTTTGGACAGGAGAATGGGGTTATGGTTCCCTTTCTTTCCCAGCCGCCGAAGCATTTTCTGGGACAGGCATGGTATGAGAGAGAGATCGTGATTCCGGAAGATACGGAAAAAGAGATTTATTTACATATGGAACTGACAAGGTGGCGGTCTTTTGCCTGGGTCGATGGAGAATATAAGGGAAGTGACTGTTCTCTTTGTACTTCCCATGAAATCAACCTTGGAACGATGAAAAAAGGTACTCATCGCCTGACCGTCTGCATAGACAACCGTCTTCAGTATCCTTACCGGCCCGATGGCCACGGAGTATCGGACGCTCTGGGCGCTACCTGGAACGGTATGGCAGGCGAGATTCTCCTTATGAGCCAGGATGAGATAGAAACCCGGGAGAATCATAAAAGAGCCTATGCCAAAGCTCATAAAAGGACAATCGAAGAAAAAGATGGCCTTTTTCTGGTTGACGGGCGTCCGGAATATTTCCGTGGTACTCATTTTGGAGGGGACTATCCCCTTACAGGTTATCCCTATACCGATGGGAGCTGGTGGAAGAATCTCATGCAGCTGCTGAAAGCATGGGGATTCAATTTTATCCGCTGTCATTCCCTTTGCCCTCCGGAAGCTGCTTTTGTGGCTGCTGATGAAGAAGGAATCTATCTTCAGCCGGAATGCGGGATGTGGAATGTATATAATGAAGGAATTCCCATGCTGGATGTGTTGAAAGAGGAGACGGAACGGATCTTAAAGCAATTTGGCCACCATCCTTCCTTTGTTCTGTTTTCGCCCACCAATGAACCGTCCGGCGACTGGTACGGTCCGTTGAGACGCTGGGTGGAAGAGACCAGGAAATTTGATGAAAGTCTTGGCTATGGAGGAAGGCGGCTTTATACCGCCCAGTCCGGCTGGTTTTATGATGTACCGCCAAAGGAGATAGAAGGGACCGATTACATTTACTTCCACCGTTCTGCCTATGGTCCTTTGCTGGGCGGCAACATCCGCAATCATGAAGGCTGGAAGGGAAAAGATTACCGGGCTTCCTTAGAAGGAGCAAAGCTTCCTGTCATCAGCCATGAGATGGGACAGTGGTGTGCGTATCCGGATTTTTCCGTGATTGACAAGTTTACTGGATATTTACAGCCAGGAAATTATCATGTCTTTAAGGAAAGCGCAAAGGCAAGCAATCTTCTGGAACGCAACCAGGAGTTTGTCCGGTGTTCTGGAAAGAATCAGGTGATGATGTATAAGGAAGAATTTGAGGCTAACTTTAGAACTCCTTCTATCTACGGATTTGAGATGCTGGATCTCCATGATTATCTTGGACAGGGAACAGCCCTGGTTGGGGTTCTGGATCCTTTCTGGGAAAATAAAGGATATGTTATCCCGGAGGAATTTCGGAAATTTAATGCAGAAACCGTAATTCTGGCACGGATCTCTTCCTATATAATTAAGAATACAGAGTGCATCTCCATTCCTGTGGAAATCTGTCATTTCGGAAAGGAAGCCCTGAAAAGACAGGCCATTGTCTGGAAACTGGTGAAAGAGCAATTTGGCAAGCCGGTGAAAGTCATTAAGTCAGGGGAATTCCCTGAAAGCACGATCTCTTTGGGAAAGAACATACCGGTGGGGACTATCAGTCTGGACTTTTCTGATGTTAAGGAACATACAAAGTGCAGTCTGATCATTTCCTTGGGAGAAATTGAAAATAGCTGGCCCTTATATGTTTATGCGAAGCCGGAGGAAGAAAAAGAAGAGCCGGTTCTTTATACAAGAGAGTGGAACGAGGCAAAGAATGCTCTTTTATCCGGAGGCAGGGTGGTTTATTCTCCTTATCTTTCTGATCTGGATTTTGACTGTCCGCCGTTATCCATACGTCCGGTATTCTGGAACAGCCAGATGGGACCGGGGTGGTTAAGGAGTCTGGGGCTTATCATGGACCCGGAACATCCGGTGTTTGAACATTTTCCAACCGAAGAACACGGGGGCTGGCAATGGGAAGATATTTTAAGAGAAGGAAGAGGCTTTTTACTTGATGGGATGCCAGAGGGCTTTGAACCTGTGGTCCGCGTGATTGATGACTGGAATAGAAACCTTCCTCTGGGCCTGGTGCTGGAAGGAAACGTGGGGAGCGGCAAACTTCTGCTCGTTTCCGCCTGTCTGGAAGGCAGTTTTGAGGAGCGGCCGGAGGCACATAGCTTTAAGGAATCTCTTTTGGCTTATGCTTCTTCTGACGAGTTCTGTCCTGATAAGGAACTGTCGTTGGACATGATCGAAGACCATCTGTTCCCCAACGGACGGATGAAGGCTTTGAATCCAGAATATGTGCCGGAGCCAGAGGCAAAGGTGAATCATCTGGATGCGCTTTATGAAGAGAATCCCAATACTTCTGTGTGGATAGAGAAGGAAAATTATCCGGTTTCCGTGGATATTTCTTTACCAGAACCAGCAGTTATGACCGGTCTTCTTCTGGTGCCGGACCAAAGGGATCGTATGCACGAAGGCTGTGTGAAAGATTACACCATAGAAGCACTTGTAGATGGAACGTTCCGGGAAGTCTGCCGTGGAAGATTTGCCTCTTCCTTTTTGACTCAACGCGCCTTATTTGATGGTTCGGTAGAGACCAGGGTCCTTCGGTTTACTGCGTTAAGCGGATATGGAACAGGAGAAAAAACAGAGTGGGATGAGCACAGAGACGGCTGGTATTGCCGGAAAGGAAAAGGCAAGGCAGCCATACAGGCAGCAGGCTTTCATATTATCTGCAGCGATTCGGTAAAAGGAAATGACAGAACCTACTGGAACCAAAACAGGAAGAGCAGGACAAAGGAAATTGAAGAATAACGTAAAATATGAAAACCGCCTGTTTTTGCAGTTCCTTCTCCTGGTAACGGTGCCCTTAATTGTTATGGGAATCGTATCTTACTGTATTTATGTGAAGGGAGAGACTGCAAAAAGCAGGCAGGCTCTGGATTCTTATTGTAAAAGTGTAGCAAATGAATATGAAAATGTATTTTCCTCCATACGGGAGTATTATTTAGACAGCACCAGCAGTACTTCGGTAAAATGGCTGGTGAACCAGGAGGAGGTTCCTTATTCCAAATATAAGGAGCTCCGACAGGCACAGAACATGCTTCAGGGAAACTATTTTTTATCAAAGTATATCAGTTTTTATAACTTCATCAATGTAAAGGAAGGCTGGGTCCTTAACAAATACGGGATGTATCCCATTGAAAATTTAAAGAACCAGTCAGAACTGAACGGATTTCTGGCAGAACAAAAGGAAATCCCATTGTCTTTATACTGGCTGAACCGGATTGACGCAGTGGGCCCTTATCAAGGAACCGTAAAAGAATCCGGGTTTGTGGATTTAACGGGAGAGCTCCTTGTGGTAAAGGAGGAATACAGCAGTGTGGGCACCGTGTATCTGCTGACTGTCCGTCTGGATACGGCCCAGCTGGCAGATCTTTCTGAGCCATACCAGAAAATGGGATATGATGTGACTGTTTTGAGCGATGGAAAGGTGCTTATGGAGACCAATCCAGGTCTTACCCAGACCTATTTCGCCGCAGCCGAGGAGGATACCATTGAAAGCGGAATTTATTCTTCTCCAAACGGGAAAAAGTACCGGCTGAGCGTGATCGAATCCGATGGAAACAATTTGACCTACATTACCGGTATGGATATGGCAAAGATGAACCGGGGAGGAATCCCCTTTGTGCTGGCGTCCATTGCAATTATTGCTGTTTTCGGAGTGATTCTTGTTGTGCTGAGACTGGCTGCGGTTGCCTTTTCAAAGCCGGTACTGATGCTTCAGAAGTTTGTGGACGATCAGAATGCCCAGATTAAGGAACTGTTTTTAACAAATCTCTTAAAAGGTGAACTGAATATGGATAAGATACAGGATACCATGAAGAAATATGAAATGGAATCCTGGAATTCTTACCGTTTGATCGCCATTGCCTGTAAGTTTGAGGTAAAGGAAGAAGCTGTTTCCCAGGAAGAAAGGGATAAGGTGAATAAGGAAATTCTTGTGAACTTACCAGACAGCGTCAAGGAGGCATTTTTTGTGTCCCCCGTTCTTTATGAGCACATGGCTCTTTTTATCATAGGAGAGAACGACGATCTGGAAGTGGATAATAAAACAGCACTTGTATACAAGCAGGTCAAGGATCATGTGATGGAGCGTTACGGGTATCCCGTTGCTTTTGGTATCAGCCGGACATTTCACAAGCTTACACATACCGGAAAAGCATACGAGGAATGTTCCGAGGCCCTTCACAGCAAAAACCACAGCCGCAATGAAACTGGTTCTTCTCTGGTTCTTTACGATGACTATTCCCTTATGGATCCGGCAGGAAATGTCTATGACATGATTATGGAAGATGAACTGTCCCATGCGGTAGACAGCTGCAACGAAGATGAGGCAAGGAGACTATTGGAATTGGTCGTAGGCAGAATGGAAATGAAGGGGGCCTCCGGCATGGAGCGGACCTATTATGTAACAAGACTTCTGACGGCAATACTTGATATCCCCGCGAAGGCTTCCATTCCTCTTTCGGATGTGTTTGGCAACGAGCAGTATAATGTACTGACAAAGGCAGCCAATGTTTACGGGCAGAAGGAACTGGTATCCTACATCATGGAAGAGATCTTTAAGCCAGTGATGACAGCCCTTACCGAGTCCCGTCAGGCCAGCGCTTCTGATATCGTGAAAGAAGTGACCAGGATGATAAAGGATAACAATGGGAATTTAAGCTTAAATGAATGCGCAGATGCACTCAGCTACCATCCAAATTATATCAGCCGGGTGTTAAAACGGGAAAAGGGAGTGTCCTTTACGGAAATGGTCAATGAAGAGAAACTGAAAATAGCAAAGTATATGCTATTGACTACCACTGACCCGATTGCTGAAATTTCTGCTAAATTAAATTACAACAATGTCCAGAATTTTATTCGATTTTTCAAAAACCAGGTAGGGACAACCCCTTCTGCTTATCGAAAAGAGCACAAAGAGTAGGATGATAACCTGGGTATAAAATGATAATTCTATTGGATAAGCCTCGAAAAAACCTTGTGATTATCAGGGGATCGGGGCTTTTTTCATGGAAAAAAACAGGTTTGATAATGATTATTTACAAAAGCTAGAAACGTGATGTACGATAACCTCACCAACGGGGAGCGACAAACGACTTATCCCCGAAACAATTGAGGAGGAGAGAGAATGAGTCAGAACGCATTGCCATCTGGAGCGAAGACAAGAGCAGGAACAATCAAACACGCACTGCAAGCTCATAAGTGGCTGTACATCATGATAATTCCCGGAGTCATCTACATGCTGGTTTTCAGCTATCTGCCCATGGGCGGATTAATTATGGCATTTCAGGAATTCAGCCCTTATAACGGAGATACCATGTTGGGGGCATTTATTCACAGTCCGTTTGTAGGATTGTCTGTATTTAGCAAGTTTTTCACCGGACCGGATTTTGTCCGGGTTTTAACCAATACATTGTCAATCTCTATTGCCAACCTGATTTTTTATTTCCCGGCACCAATTATTCTGGCGCTTCTGTTAAATGAAATCAAGAATATGGCGTTCCGTAGAGTGACACAGACCATGGTGTATATCCCGCACTTTATTTCCATGGTTATCGTAGCTGCTTTGACAGCCCAGCTGTTCAGTACCACCGATGGTCTTGTTTATCACTGGCTGGTAGAAATATTTGGAAGAAACAATGCACCGGATATCATGTCCAATCCCAAGCTCTTTGTTTCCATGATCGTGGGTCAGAGCATGTGGAAGGAAACCGGTTATGGAACCATTATTTTCCTTGCCGCACTGTCCGGTGTCGATATTCAGCTTTATGAAGCAGCAGAAGTAGATGGTGCGAACCGCTGGCAGAAAATGTGGCATATCACCCTTCCGGCGATCCGGTCCACCATTGTCATCATGCTGATTTTAAGAGTAGGTACCATTTTAAATACCGGTTATGAGCAGATTTTCCTGATGCAGAATTCCATGAACCGTGGAGTATCCGATGTTTTTGATACTTACATCTATATGAAAGGTGTTGTAAACGGTAATTATTCTCTGGCAACAGCGGCAGGTATGTTTAAGTCCGTAGTCAGCATGATTATGGTACTGGGTGCCAATAAGCTGGCGAAAATGTTCGGGGAATCAGGATTTTATTGATCAGGAGGGATGCAAAATGGCAAAGACAAAAACTTTAAAAATCAAAAGAAGTCCCGGGGATCAGTTTGTACAGGTACTTATTTATCTGTTTGTGGGTGGATTTGCACTGATCACCCTGCTTCCATTCGTATATATCGTAGCAGGCTCCTTTGCGACAGAGCGTGAGTTAACGGAACGGGCATTCTTTCTCTTTCCCCGTACCATTTCCATGAATGCGTACCAGTATATTTTTAAGACTGGTGATGCAGTAAGGGGGCTTATCAATTCCGCATTCGTTACGATTGTGGGAGTTATCATCAATATGACACTTTCAGCGACCCTTGCCTATCCTCTTTCCAGGCCGTATTTTAAGGGAAGAAGATTTTTTACCAACATGGTAATCATCACCATGCTGTTTACAGGAGGTATGGTTCCTTCTTATATGCTGGTGGCAAACGTCCTGCACTTAAAAGATACCTTCTGGGCACTGTGGCTTCCGGGAGCAATCAACCCGTTTAATATGATCATCATAAAGAACTACTTCCAGGGGCTTCCCATGGAACTTGAGGAAGCAGCCAGAATGGACGGCTGTAATGATGGGCAGACGTTTATTAAAATCATTCTGCCACTTTCCAAGCCGGTTCTTGCAAGCGTTGCTTTGTTTTACGCGGTAACTCACTGGAATTCCTATTTCAATGCGATGATGTATATTTCCGACAGTAACAAGGAAGTAATCCAGATTGTATTAAGAAGAATCATTTTCCTCACTTCCAGTGTGGCAAATGACAGCGGCTTTGACTGGGGTGCCTTTGGTATGCCGCCTCAGAAGGCAGTAAAGATGGCGACAACAGTCGTTGCCACCATTCCGATCCTGCTTATTTACCCCTTCGTTCAGAAGTACTTTACACAGGGCGTTATGGTTGGCTCTGTAAAAGGATAAATAAATTGTTTAAAGGAGAAGTGTTATGATGAAAAAAGTATGGAAAAAAGCGATGGCAGTGACTCTAGCCAGCTCCATGGTGGTTCTTGCGGGGTGTGGAAGCAAGACGACAGGACAGTCCACAGGGACAGATTCAGGACAGACAACGGCTGCACAGTCAGGGGCAGACAGTGGAAATGCAACGATTTCCATTATGGCTCCCTCGTTTTACGGAACTGAGTTAAAGAACGACCATTCTGATGAGGTTATCAAGCAATACGAAGAATATACCGGTACCCATGTAGAATGGAGACGGGAAGCTAATGATACATACAAGGAAAAACTTGGTCTTGTTCTTATGGATAAAGACAATATGCCTATGATCGTTACCGGCAGCGGCGATTTAACAGCTAATGTGGTAGATGCAGCAAAGAAAGGTGCGTTCTGGGATTTAACAGAGTATTTAAAGGATACAGAAAGTTATCCAAATCTCTCAAAGGCTGATCCAAATGTATTAAAAGCCGTGACAGTAGACGGAAAAATAGTCGCTCTTTACCGTGCAAGAGAAATCGGACGCTATGGTTTTTCCTACCGTACAGACTGGGCGGAAAAAGTAGGTATTACTGAGGAACCAAAGACCCCGGAGGATGTTTATAACATGCTTTACAAATTCACCTATGAGGATCCGGATGGAAATGGAAAAGATGATACTTACGGCCTTGAAATGACCAAATATGTAGGTCCTATCGATATCATGCAGACCTGGTTCGGTACTGGAAATGAATGGGTGGAGCAGGATGGACAGCTGGTTCCGGTTCATCAGACCAAAGAATTCAAGGAAGCTTTAAAATGGATCAAAAAGATCTATGACGACGGTCTGATCCGTAAGGACTGGGCAACCGTGGACTCCGGTACTTTTGGCGATGCAGTAAAAAAAGGAGAAGCAGGAGCTTTTGTTGATGTTATGGATGGCGCAAAGAGAATCTGGAACTACTATATCCAGAACGATGTAAAGTCAGTTGTAGATCCGACAAAGGTTGCAACCATGACCTTAGTGGGACCGGTTGATGACAAAACTCTTGCAACCAGTGGCTTTAACGGATTTTACTTAATCACAAAGGCAGGAGCCAAAACAGAAGATGATGTAAAGAAATGCTTACACTTTTTAGATAAGATGTGTGACGACGAAATGATGGTTCTTGCTGATTACGGTCTGGAAGGCGTTACCTATGATAAAAATGATGCTGGTAAGGTCGTTATGAGAAATCAGCTGGAAGTACAGCAGACACCAAACGTAGGATTAAATTCCGTTATAGCTTATATTCCGAATCTGACACCTACCAATCCTACCCTTGAAAAACAGGAAAGCACCATTGCTCAGGAAGAAGCAATTGCAAGAAACAAAAAAGTTGCTATCTTTAACCCTGCATTAGGATATCTTGCAAACTCCGGAGTGAATGCAGAAGTTGGTACTGACATTGAGCAGATCATCGATGATGCAAGAACTCAGTACATCTGTGGTCAGATCGACGATGCAGGCTTTGATGCAGCTGCAAAACAGTGGTTAGATCGCGGCGGTGACAGACTGATAAAAGAAATCAATGAATTATATCAGCAGGATACTGCGAAGTAGTTGAACATAGGCGGTGCGGTCTCTTGGCAGGGGCTGTACCGCCGTTTTTGTGAGTTTGAAAACACAATGGAAGCGCCAAGGAGGCGCAGATGGAGGAAAACGTGAAACTGCATAATCTAGCGGACAGGCAGAAGACAGGATATACCACTTGGGGATGTATGTGGCAGCAGGGAGCCTGTAAGAAAGAGACGGGATATGTTCTTAAAAATGATGATGGGAAAACAGTGCCCATGCAGTCCAGAATAACGGCCTATTGGCCGGATGGAACGGTAAAATGGACCGCCCATACCGCATGTGCTGATGAGTTGACAGAAGAAATAGAAGTACTTCCAGCAGAGGGAACTGACGGAAAAAAGGAAGATGGTACAAATGTTCTTCATGTAAAACCGGACGGAGCAGGCTATGTTGTGGTAGCTGGTGATCTTCAGATTCATATTCCCGGAGCCGGAGACTGTCTGTTTGATGAGGTATCGGTTGGTGGAGTAAAAAGAGCCTCCAAAGCCTGTCCCGTTTTGTTATTGGAAGAACCCATAACCTCTGACGGAGCAAAAGGAAAGCTTGAAAAAACTTATCGCGGCGTGGTGGAAGAAGTATCACTGGAAGAGGAAGGCCCTTTGCGTGCAGTCATCAAGTACCGCGGCTGCCATATCTCTTCTTCCGGTGAAAAGAAGATTCCGTTTCTTATCCGAATGAATGTAGGACTTGACAGAAAGGAACTTACCTTTACACATACCTTTTTATATGACGGGGAAGAAGAAAAAGACTTCTTAAAAGGAATCGGTCTGCAGTTTCTGGTGCCATTACAGGGAGCCATGTATAACCGGCACGTGATGTTTGAAGGAGATCATGGAGTATTTCATGAAACCATGGCAGAGCTTTTAAGCTGGCGCCCCAGAGTTCCTTCGGAGATTTATAAAGTCCAGATGAACGGAGAGCGGTTAGAATTAGAGGGCAGTGATAAGGAAATCGTAGAGAAGGTACTGCGTGATATGCCATTTTGGGATGAATACGATCTGTGTCAGGATAGCCCAAGCCATTTCCGGATAAAAAAGAAGACCTCCATTCCAGACTGCTGCTATTTAGACTCCCTTCATGGACAGAGAACCATGGGCGGCGCTGCTTTTGGCGGAGAGAATGGAAGCATTGTATGTTCCATTCGTGATTTCTGGCAGACCTATCCATCCGGGTATACATTCCGCGGGCTGACCGGGGAAGAAGCAGAAGCGGTCATCTGGCTGTACAGCCCCAGCGCGGAAGCTATGGATTTCAGACATTATACGGACCGGGGATATAATCAGGTGTATTATGAAGGATACGATTATAAAGGAGCGACTCCTTACGGCATCGCCTCCACCAGCCAGTACACCATCGCCCTTTGTGACAGCCTTATTCCTGCCGGGGAAAAACTAGGCAGTTTTTCAAAATCAGTAGCAAATCCGGCCCAGTATGTGGGAACACCGGAATTTTATCATAAACACCGGGCATTTGGATACTGGTCTTTACCAGGCGGAGAAACAGAAATGGAACGGTGGCTGGAGGAGCAGCTTGACCGGGCCGTTGATTTTTACCGCGATGAAGTGGAACAGAGAAACTGGTACGGACTATTTAACTACGGAGATTTTATGCACACCTATGACATAGAACGCCATCAGTGGCGCTATGATATGGGCGGTTATGCCTGGGATAATACAGAGTTGGTACCGACCCTGTGGCTGTGGCTGGCATTTTTAAGGTCCGGCAGACCCGATATATTTGCCCTTGCCGAAAAGCTGACCCGCCATGCTTCGGAAGTAGATGTGTATCACATGGGCAAATACAAAGGGCTTGGTTCCCGACACAATGTACGTCACTGGGGCTGCCCCTGCAAGGAGGCCCGGATTGCAATGGCCGCCCATCATCGGTACTATTATTACATGACAGGGGATTACCGGCTGGAAGATATTTTTGATGAATTAAAGGATAATGAACAGACCTTTTTAAATAAAGATCCTCTGGCGGATTTCTACAACAGGGAAGAGATGGTTTTCAAAAGCCATGCGAGAAGCGGACCAGACTGGTCTTCTCTGTGCGCCAACTGGATGACCCAGTGGGAGAGATTTTTGGATGACCGGTATTTAAAGAAGATTCAGGTTGGTATGGAGGATATTAAAAATGCCCCATTAAAGCTGGTATCAGGACCTGATTTCGAATTTGACCCGGATACAGTTCATCTGCGTTACATCGGAGAGCGGGCAGCAGGAGGAACCCATCTTCAGATCTGCATGGGCGCTCCACAGGTATTTATGGAAATGGCAGATTTAATCGGAGACGAAGAGTGGAAGCAGATGATGGCAGAATACGGCAGATTCTATTATCTTCCACGAGAGCAGCAGGTGAAAGAGTCTGGCGGACTCATTGGGGACCGGGAGTTTTCCCTGCCCTTTATGGCAGCGGCCATGGGCGCTTACGGGGCCTGGTATTTTAAAAATGACGATCTGGCAAAGACGACCTGGTGCCATCTGCTCCATGCCCTGCTTTGTGAAGAAAATCACAATGGATTCCGTGCCGTACAGCTCCATAATAAGGGAAACCATGAGGAACTTTCAGAAATTCCATGGATCAGTACCAACTTTACGGCCCAGTGGTGTTTGAACGTTATCTGCGTTTTGGATTTTATCCGGGAGCAGCTTCCGAAAAACTTAAAAGAGGCGGATGAGCTGGTGGCAGTCATGTCCTCAGACAGCTTCCGCAAGGCATAGAATCAGAAAAGACGGAGGAAAATCATGATAAAAATTATATCCATTGCCAGGGAAGGGGTTACCATTGCCTGGGACAATGTAAATGGAGCAAAGGCAGCCAGAGTTTATTGGTCTGACCGGGAAACAGATTGGGAAAATTATCGGCTGATGGCAGAAGTTCCGGCAGATGAAAAACAGCAGTATCATCTCAAAAAGGCCACATCAGCTCCTCATTATTTCCGGGTGTGCCCTGTGTTAGAAGATGGGGAGTCCACGGAAGGTGATACGCTTGTGACTCCGGTCCATTTCTTTATTGAGGAACAGCTGGAGACTCTTAACCGGGGGCTGGTGGCAGTTGAAACCAGAAACGGGATATTTTTAAGCTGGCGTTTCTTTTTAACTGAAGTGACCGGATATGAAGAAAATACAAAAGGGCTAACAGGAACCAACTTTATGGTTTACCGGGACGGAAAGCCGGTTACATACGTTACAGACAGCACCAATTACTTGGACCCGGAAGGAAAACGTGGGTCAACGTATCAGGTGGCCACTGTTTTAAATGGGGAGGAAGAGGAAGCTTGTGAACCTGTGACCGTATGGGATCAGGGCTATTTGGATATTCCCATGAAAAAGCCGGATCCCGGCGTCACTCCGGCTGGGGATGTCTACACCTATTCGGCCAATGACATGACCGTGGCTGACGTAGATGGAGACGGGGATTATGAATATCTCGTCAAATGGGATCCTTCCAACTCTCAGGACGTTTCCATCAAAGGATATACAGGACGCTGCTACATCGACTGCTATAAGCTTGACGGAAGGCTTTTATGGCGGCTCGATATGGGACCTAATATCCGGGCTGGTGCTCATTATACCCAGTTTATGTGCTATGACTTTAACGGAGACGGGAAAGCGGAAATGGCTCTTAAAACTGCCCCAGGAACCCGTATGACCCGGTTTGGAGCAGATGGAGAAGAACTGGAAACGGATTATATCACCATGCCGGAAGAAGATTTAGAAACTGGATACAGTCATGACGATTCCTATGTATCCAGTGCGTCTGATTTCCGCCTCCATCTGGTTGAAATCTTCCGTACCTGGCAGGATCATCCGGAGGTTCAGGCTGGGCGTTGGCCAATGACATTAGAGGAATGTTTTCAGATTCCACCCATGGCATCCTATCCACTGAATCAGGAAGATGCAGAGTGTCTGGCAGATTATTTTCTGGATGATTACGCTCCTTCCAAAAGTCCCAGAAACAAGCTCCGGGAATTTGAAGGCTTTATCTATAAAGGGCCAGAGTATTTAACCATGTTTTCCGGAGACGGAAGAGAGATGGAAACCATTAAATTCCCATTTGACCGTGTGGATGACGGGCTTTTGTGGGGAGATTATGCAGGAAAGAGAATAGAACCCTGCAACCGGGTGGACCGCTTTTTATCTGCGGTTGCCTATCTGGATGGCAGACGGCCTTATCTGATCATCTGCCGGGGATATTATACCCGGTCAGCCGTAGCTGCGTATCAATTCTTTGAAAACCGGTTGGAACAAGTATGGTCTGTGGACAGTGGTTTTGTACCGATGAATAATCCCTTCCATGACACTTTACGGGCAGAAAATGGCACGGATCCGGTTTACGGAGCGTTGGCTGGTCAGGGAAATCATTCGGTTTCCATCTGTGATGTGGACGGAGACGGATTTATGGAAATTATCTACGGAGGGGCATGCATCGACCATGACGGAAGCCTGCTTTACAGCTCTAAAGATAAGCTGCCAAACGGACAGGAAGCAAAACTTGGACATGGAGATGCCATGCATGTGGCTGATATTGACCCGGACCGTCCAGGGTATGAGATCTTCAATGTATTTGAAGGTGCGGAATATGCGCCTTACGGCTATGCACTTCGTGATGCGGAAAGCGGAACGGTTTTATTCGGAGAGTATGCGGAAAAAGATCTTGGCCGCTGTATGATCGGGGATGTGATCCCAGAAGCAAGAGGACTGCAGTGCTGGGTCAACGGTGTCGGAACCTATGACTGCCATGGAAACTTTTTAAAAAAGGAAACTCTGGGAACCAATATGTCCATCCGCTGGGCGGGTGATTTGAGCACTCAGATCACCGATGGAGAAGATTATTTAAAACAGTCCCCAACTGGTGTGGTCAATGACTTTACCCACGGCATCATGCTGTTCCCGGAATATACAAAGACCAATAACGGAACAAAGGGGAATCCCTGTCTGGTCGCTGATATTTTCGGAGATTTCAGGGAGGAAATTCTGCTGCGCACCGAGGACAGCCGGGCCATCCGGATCTATACCAATACTCAGGTTGCAGACCATAAGCTGTTTACCCTGATGCATGACACCCAGTACCGTTGCGGCGTTGCCTGGCAGAATAACTGTTACAACCAGCCCTGCTATCCAAAGTTTTATTATGCCTCTGATATGGATTTTGGCCGTGTACTTCCTTATATGAAACAGAAACCGGTTCTGTATCTGGCAGGAGACTCCATAAACCAGACCTATAAAGAAGAGGAGCGTCCAAGCACCGGCATCGGTGAGAAGCTTCTTGACTATATGAACAAAGGCAATCAGTATGAGGTCAGCAAACGGGCAGGCTGTGGATTTTCCAATGAAAGACGTTATGAAAGCAGACATCTGATCGTTGATAACTGTGCCATGGCAGGCAGGTCTTCAAGGAGCTTTATAGAGGAAGGCCGCCTTGAAGATATTAAGAATCAGATAAGAGAAGGAGATTATCTTCTCATTCAGTTCGGCCACAACGATGCAGCAGAGGGTAAGCCGGAGAGATATGTGGCAGTTCCTGATTTTCCTAAATATCTGGAATCCTATGTAAAGACAGCCAGAGAAAAAGGAGCAGTGCCTGTTCTCTTATCACCTGTCTGTTTATGTCCGTGTGAGGAAAACCAGGAAGGAGAAAAAGGTGAGATTGCAAGGCAGCTGCCTGCGTACCGGGATGCAATGGAGCGATTTGCCGAAAAAGAAGAGATCATCTTTGTGGATATGTACCGTCTCACGGAAGAATTCTGTGAAAAAGCCGGAGAAGCAGAAGCTAGAAAATTATACATAAAAGATCTGGTTCATCTGTCGGAAAAAGGTGCGGATCAGTATGCCAGGATATTGGCAGATCATTTAAAATCAATTATAATAGAAAAAAACGTGGAGGTATAGCAAATGGGGAAGCTGAAATTTGACAGATCAAAAATAGAGGATGCCATGGACCGCATTCTGGACCGTACAAAACGAATGGATATGTCCTGGGACTGGCCCTGTGGGGTTGCATATTACGGCCTTGCAGAAGCCTATGAGATTACCAAAAAAGAAAGTTACTTAGAGTTTTTAAAGGAACGTGTGGATGAGCTGATCAGCCTGGGACTTCCAGTGTGGACCGTGAATACCTGTGCCATGGGCCACTGCCTCATTACTCTTTATGAAGCCACCGGAGACGAAGCCTATATGGACATCATTCGTTCCAAGGTAACCTATTTAAGAGAGGATGCCTTGCGTTTCGGAGATCAAGTGCTCCAGCACACCGTATCCGCCGACAATGATTTTCCAGAGCAGTGCTGGGCAGACACTTTGTTCATGGCTGCATTTTTCCTTCTGAGAGTAGGAGTGAAGACAAAAGATGCAGATTTGATCAATGATGCGCTCAATCAGTATTACTGGCATATTCAGTATCTTCAGGATGAGAAAACCGGCTTGTGGTATCATGGCTACAACAACATCACCAAAGATCATATGTCTGGATTTTACTGGGGAAGAGCCAACTGCTGGGCGACATATACCATGAGCAAAGTAGGCCGTATTCTGCCTGAATGCTACTTATATCCTCAGTATTTAGAAATCGTAGGAAGCTTAAATGAGCAGCTTTCTGCTTTAAAGCTGTTACAGACGGAGAACGGCCTGTGGAGAACCATTCTTGATGATGAGGAATCCTATGAGGAACTGTCCGCCTCCGCCGGAATTGCAGCAGCCATGACATTAAAGGGAAATCCTCTGCATATAAAACATATTGAAAAGTCCATTGAAGGTGTACTGGCCCATGTGGCATCTGACGGAAGACTGACGGATGTATCCGGCGGAACTGCAGTGATGAAGGACCGGGATGGCTACCGGAATATTTCAAAAAAATGGATCCAGGGCTGGGGACAGGGAATGGCTTTGGCATTCTTTGCCGCAGTATTAAATTTTGAAAACATTGCAGGAGACGGAGCATTATGATGGAAACATTAAAAAATATATACATATGCTTTCCAGAGGGAAAGCACAAAGTTCTCACCATGAGTTACGATGACGGACGAATCGAAGACAAACGGCTGGTGGATATCTTTAATGCAAGCGGCATCAAAGCCACATTTCATGTCAATTCCGGCCTTACAGACAATGAAAACCGTCTGAAACCAGAAGAATGGAGCGAGGTATATGCTGGACATGAAATCTCCTGCCATACGGTGCTCCACCCAACCATAGCAAGATGCCCGCTCCCACAGGTAGCTTTACAGGTTTTAGAGGACCGGAGAGCCTTGGAGCGTATTGCTGGTTACCCAGTCAGGGGTATGTCCTACCCCAACGGCTCCTACACAAAGGAAATCGTAGATATGCTACCAGGCCTTGGCATCGAATACTGCAGAGTAGTAGGGAGCACCGATGATTTTGCCATGCCGGAAAATTACCTGGAGTGGAAATCCACTTGCCATCACAATCACAATCTACTGGAAAACGGAAAGCGTTTCGTAGAACTCTTTAAAACCCAATATCTCTATATGATGTATGTATGGGGCCACAGCTTTGAGTTCCCAAGAGATGATAACTGGGAGCTGATGGAAGAATTCTGCAGTCTGGTGGGAGGAAGAGACGATATCTGGTATGCCACCAACATTGAGATCGTGGACTACATGAATGCCGCTACCAATTTAAAATTCACCATTGACGGAACGATGGTCTACAATCCTTCCGCCATCAGTGTATGGGTCAGCATCGATGGAAAACAGGTGGAAATCCCAGGAGGTAAACAGATTACGGTATAAGACTTTTTTCTCATGTGTTTCCACCCTCAGAGGAGCCTCCACCCGGCATGAAGAATTTTGAAAAAATACATTTTCAGCCGTAATATGGTTACTTTTTATTTACATTTCCACATTTATGTGGTATATATTTAACCAAGTAATGGAAAGGAGGCTATAACATTATGAATACATTAAAGCAAATAATTCTATTAATTATAATTATTGCTGTTATCATGTTTATTTTTAATCTGTATAGCAAGTTATTAGGTAAAATCACGCAAAGCAACATCAAAAGAAGAATTGCAAAAGGAAAAATCAACGATAAACAGTTGACGAATCTATACAAAGCAGCCGAAAGAGGCCGCCGCAGCAAAGGTATGGCTATTCTTTTTTATGGGATTTTCTATAAATCTTTTATAAACATGCAGGAAGGAACCTATCTTATATACAGAGAAGAGATGGAACGCAGAGGATTGATCGAGAGAGCAAGCTAAATTATATGGGAGGACACGGCAAAGCATGATATGCTGCCGTGTCCTCCTTTTAAGTAAAACTTTTTTATAATTCTATTTTGTTTTTAAATGAATAATCAGATGATTTCAAAAAAATTTACGATTTAAATTCATGACTTAAATTTAGCCGCCCAGTGTCTGCTCCAGCAGGATTTTTGTTCCCATGAAAATCAGAATAAGACCTCCAAAGAACTCCGCCTTTGATTTAAATTGTGTTTCAAAAAGGTTTCCCACTTTAACGCCCAGAGCAGAAAAAACAAAAGAGGTAATTCCAATAAGGATTATTGCTGGTAAGATCTGAACCTTAAGAAACGAAAAAGTAACACCAACAGCCAATGCATCAATACTGGTAGCGACGGCCAGCATCACCATCTGTTTTGGATGCAGAGAACAGTCTCCGCAGTCATCAAGATCCGAAGAAAAGGATTCCTTTATCATATTTAATCCAATACTGCCCAGTAAAATGAAAGCAATCCAGTGGTCAAAGGAATTGATAGCGTCCTTAAACTGTGAACCAAGAAGGTAGCCTAAAAAAGGCATACCTGACTGGAAACCGCCAAAATAAAGACCAACGATGAGTGCGTGCTTCCAGCTCATTTTTGGCAGGCTTAATCCTTTGCAGATAGCAACGGCGAAGGCATCCATGGATACGCCTGCCGCAATCATGAACAGTTCGATAAAGGTCATGGGGATTCTCCTGGGGGTGGTAGGCTAAGTAAGTATATGCTTTTTGGGGGTGGGGTAGAACGGGTGAGGGGGAAAAGCGGAGGAGGAGAGGGCGGCGGTTGTGGTTTCGGCAGGAGAGTTACTAAGGCCGAAAGCGCACAAAAAACATGGGACCGGAAACACTTCGTCCGAATTTCTGAAAGAAATTCGCACTCCGGGTTTCCTTGAGGAATTGGCTTGGAAGCCAATCCTCACCCATGTTTTTTGCACACTTTTGACCTAAGTAACTCTAGTCCTGCCTCCAAAACAACAGCCGCCCTCTCCTCCTCCACTTTTCCCCCGGCAACCTTGTTGGAGATGGGTAGGGTGCTGAATTCTGAGATTGTAGAGCTGGGATATATATGATAGATCTTAGGAAGGATAAAGGTCGTATAAAGCGTGATATAGAAGGCGATAAATGTGGCAGGATAAGATGTTATATTAAAATAGTATAAAAGTTAGTATAAGAGGTGTGTATAGGGAAATATATAAGAAAAAATAAAGAGGTAACATATAGAGTAAATGAAATAAGAGATGTATAGAGCAACACAAAAGATGATATAAGAGGTAACATATAGAACAACATAAAAGATGATATAAGAGGCAACATATAGAACAACATAAAAGATGATATAAGAGGCAGCATTTAGAGCAACATAAAAGATAATTATAAGATGCATCATATAGAGAAATATAAATGATATCATAAAAGGTGACGAATAGAGTAGCATAAAAGACAATAGAAGGTGTAACATATATGGCTCATTGAATGTAATAAAAGACAATACTAAGGTCAAAATAGTGACAGGAAACAATAGTTAAACAATATTCTCTGCATTAATACTTATCCGCCCTTTAAATACTCTCAACTATAACAATAATTACCATCAAAAACCTAGCTGGAAAATGAGGAATGGGTCCTGGGATTTGGCGATTTTTGCAGGACGTCGATAGATGTTAGGGAGTGGGCATGGGAATTGGAGGGAAAAAACGGACCTCAAAGTCCGTTTTTTAGACGCCCTGAATTGAGTTTTCATCAAGAAAACTCAATGAATGGTGTCGGTGCCCTCCAATTGCCGTGTCCGGTCCCTTACAGCTATCCCGTCCGAAAGATGAGCCGGATCCCAGGACCCATTCCTCATTTTCTCACATCCCAGCCCCAATCCCATTTAATTCCTCCCATCAAAATTACAGTTATAATGCAAGCAAAACAACAACCAATTTAAACCTAAAAAGCATATTATAATTCATCACAAGCCCCCTCCCAAAACAACAATTTCAACAATAAAAGTCAACATAACAATGTTTTTTATCCAGAATGGTCTAGAATTTGTGAAAAATAAATATTGCAGTATAAAAAAGATTGTGATATTATAAGTAAAATTCATTGTGGTGAAGTGATGAACTGTTATAAAAGATTTAAAAACAGGTAATCCTATATTGCAGGAATGAAAGATGATATTGAGAAAGGCAGAGAAGGAGACTCTGGCCTATGGACCTCGACAGGAAGAGGGCGTCACCGACTGAGAGCGCCGTCATGTGGGACTTGGCTATGGGAACACTCCGGAGCCGGTAAGTCGAAGCGGCCATGGATTTTAAACGATCCCTGGTGTCATGAGTAGATTTATCCGTATACATGCGTTAAATGTTTGAGTGGAGACATTTGCTTATCCGTATGCTTATTTGCGGAAGTGTTTATTGCAGCTGTCTCAATGCGGGTGGTACCGCGGGAACTTATAGCCATATAAATCCCGTCCCGGAATATGTAACTGTATTCCGGGGCGGGATATTTTATTGTCAAAAACCCCTTCACCGGAATCAAAGCAATTACATTTAGGTAAGGAGAATAGAAATATGGAATTCATCAGAGGTGTGAAACAAAAAGAAACAATAGGAATCTCAGAAGTACGTTCAGGAGATTATGCAGGAAAGACCATTCGCATGGAAGGCAGTGTCCATACCATTCGGGATATGGGTGATGTGGCATTCGTAATTATTCGTAAGTCAGAAGGACTGGTACAGTGTGTCTTTGAAGAAGGAAAAACAGAATTTGATTTAAGCCTTTTAAAAGAGGAATCAGCCATCCGGGTTACTGGAGTGGTGTCAGCGGAAGAACGGGCACCTCATGGTTTTGAGCTCCGCTTAACGGCAATTGAAGTTTTGTCACAGCCTGCAGAGGTACTGCCGATCGCCATCAGCAAGTGGAAATTAAATACTTCCCTTGAGACAAAGCTGGCACTCCGTCCAATAACCTTACGTAATCCCATGGAGCGTGCGAAATTCCGCATTCAGGAAGGCATTGTAAGAGGATTTCGGGATTTCCTTCATCTCCAGAAATTCACGGAGATTCGTACACCAAAGATCGTAGCCCGCGGCGCAGAAGGCGGTTCAAACGTATTTAAGCTGGATTATTTTAATAAAAAAGCAGAACTTGGGCAAAGTCCTCAGTTCTATAAACAGACGATGGTAGGTGTTTATGACCGGGTATTTGAAGTGGCTCCGGTTTTCCGTGCGGAGAAACACAATACCACAAGACATATCAATGAATATACCAGTATGGACTTTGAAATGGGATACATTGACAGCTTTGAGGAGATCATGGAAATGGAGACCGGCATGCTTCAGTATACCTTTGATCTGCTGTTAAAGGAATATGCACCGGAACTCAAGATGCTTAAGATCGATCTTCCCGATGTATCAAACATTCCAACGGTCCGCTTTGATAAGGCAAAAGAACTGGTTTCAGAAAAATATAACAGAAAGATCAGAAACCCTTATGATCTTGAGCCGGAAGAGGAAGTATTGATCGGTCGTTATTTTAAGGAAGAGTGCGGAAGTGATTTTGTATTCGTTACTCATTATCCATCCAAGAAACGCCCGTTTTATGCTATGGATGATCCTACAGATGAGCGGTTTACTTTAAGCTTTGACCTTTTGTTCAGGGGACTTGAGATTACCACCGGAGGACAGAGAATCCACGATTATGACACCATTATAAAGAAAATGGAGTCCAGAGGAATGAATCCGGAGGATATTTCTACCTATTTAATGATATTCCGGTACGGCATGCCTCCTCATGGAGGTCTGGGAATTGGACTTGAGCGTCTGACCATGAGACTTCTTGATGAAGCCAATATAAGAGAGACGACTTTGTTCCCAAGAGATGTTACGAGACTGGAACCATAGGAGGAGGCAGAAGATATGGCACACATAATTGATGATGAGACGATAGAATATGTTGGAATCCTTGCAAAGCTGGAACTTGGCGAGGAAGAAAAAGAAGCAGCCAAAAAAGATATGGGCCGTATGCTGGACTACATCGATAAATTAAATGAACTGGATACTGACGGCGTTGAACCCATGTCCCATGTATTTCCGGTCCATAATGTTTTCCGTGATGATGTGGTGGAAAATGGTGATGACAGAGAAAACATCTTAAAGAATGCCCCTGAGAAGAAAGACGGCGCCTTTAAGGTGCCGAAAACAGTGGAATAGGGGGAGCACAGATGACAGAGAAAGAAATATTGTCCCTCACGGCAGTAGCCCTTGGGAAAAAAATTAAAAATAAAGAAGTAACCTCTGTGGAAGCCGTAAAGGCAGTTCTGACCCAGATCAGAGCCATGGAGCCGGTACTCAACAGTTTTGTAACAGTAGAAGAAGAGGGGGCACTCCGTCAGGCTGAAGAAGTGCAGAAACGGATCGATGCCGGAGAACTTACAGGGCCTTTAGCCGGAGTTCCGGTAGCGATAAAGGATAATATCTGCATCAAAGATATGAGGACCACCTGCAGTTCCAAAATTCTTTCAGAATTTGTTCCCACTTACACCGCTCAGGCGGTAGAGAACTTGATCGAGGCAGGAGCTGTGATCCTTGGAAAGACCAACATGGATGAATTCGCCATGGGAAGCACCACAGAGACATCTGCTTACGGAGTAACAAGAAATCCGTGGAATACGGAACATGTTCCAGGCGGATCTTCTGGCGGGTCCTGTGCGGCTGTGGCTGCGGCAGAATGCTTCTATGCACTTGGTTCTGATACTGGCGGCTCCATCAGGCAGCCGGCCTCCTTCTGCGGAGTCACAGGGTTAAAGCCAACTTATGGAACGATTTCCCGGTATGGACTGATTGCTTATGGTTCTTCCTTAGATCAGATCGGGCCGGTAGCAAAAGATGTGACAGACTGTGCCACCATTTTGGAAGTTTTAGCATCTCATGATAAAAAGGACAGCACTTCTGTGAAATGTGAGGATTATCGGTTTACAGAAGCTTTGACAGGCGATGTAAAGGGACTTAAGATCGGTATTCCTGCTGATTACCTGGGAGAAGGACTGGATGAAGAAGTAAAGGAAGCGGTTTTAAATGCCGCAAAGGTTCTGGAGGAAAAAGGTGCCATCGTGGAGACCTTTGACCTTGGAATGGTGGAATATGCCATTCCGGCCTATTATGTAATCGCATCTGCGGAAGCCAGCTCCAACTTATCCCGTTTTGACGGCGTGAAATACGGCTATCGTGCAAAGGAATACGAAGGTCTCCACGGCATGTATAAAAAGAGCCGCTCTGAGGGCTTTGGACCGGAAGTAAAACGCCGGATTATGCTGGGATCTTTTGTGCTTAGTTCCGGTTATTATGACGCATACTATTTAAAAGCATTGAGGACCAAGGCGTTAATCAAGAAAGCATTTGATGAAGCATTTGCAAAGTATGATGTAATCCTTGGACCGGCGGCTCCTACCACAGCTCCAAAGCTTTCTGAAAGTCTCAGTGATCCTTTAAAGATGTATCTGGGAGATATCTACACCATTTCAGTCAACCTTGCCGGACTTCCAGGTCTTTCGGTTCCATATGGCACCGATAAAAAAGGTCTTCCCATTGGTGTTCAGTTTATCGGCGACTGCTTTAAAGAGAAAAATATCATCCGTGCAGGCTATGCACTGGAACAAAGTAAAAGCTATGAGATGCCAGAGATGGCTTTGAAAGCAATTGCCGGAAAGGAGGAGAAGTAAATGAGCAAACAGTATGAGATAGTCATCGGTTTAGAGGTTCATGTGGAATTAGCGACCAAAACAAAAATTTTCTGCTCCTGCTCCACGGAATTCGGCGGAGCACCCAATGCCCATACCTGTCCGGTCTGTACCGGTATGCCAGGTTCTCTTCCGGTGCTGAATAAACAGGTGGTAGAGTATGCCCTAGCCGTAGGCCTTGCATCAAATTGCGAAATTAACCAGAACTGTAAGTTTGACAGAAAAAACTATTTTTATCCGGATAATCCCCAGAACTATCAGATTTCCCAGCTCTATCTTCCCATCTGCCACGATGGATATGTGGAGATTGATACAGCCGCAGGAAAGAAGAAAATTGGAATCCATGAGATCCACATGGAAGAGGATGCGGGAAAGCTGATTCATGATGAGTGGGAAGACTGTTCCCTGGTAGATTTTAACCGAAGCGGAGTGCCTCTGATTGAAATCGTTTCAGAACCGGATATGAGAAGTGCAGATGAAGTTATTGCATATTTAGAGAAGCTGAGACTCATCATTCAGTATCTGGGTGCTTCAGACTGTAAACTTCAGGAAGGTTCCATGAGAGCCGATGTAAACTTATCGGTCCGTGAAGCCGGGGCAAAAGAATTCGGAACCAGAACAGAAATGAAAAACTTAAACTCCTTTAAGGCCATTGCCCGTGCCATCGAAGGAGAGAGAAAGCGCCAGATCGAGCTGATCGAAGAAGGAAGGCTGATCACACAGGAGACCAGAAGGTGGGATGATAACAAAGAATCATCTTATGCTATGCGTTCCAAGGAAGATGCCAAGGATTACCGCTATTTTCCAGACCCGGATCTTCCGCCAGTCATGATCAGTGATGAATGGATCGAAACCATTAGGTCCAGACAACCGGAGCTTCGGACAGAGAAGATGGCAAGGTATCAGGAAGTATACAATCTTTCGGAATACGATGCAGATATCATTACCGGTTCCAAACATATGGCAGACATATTTGAGGCGGTTACCGGAATCTGCGGGAAGGCAAAAGAAGCCGCTAACTGGTTGATGGTTGAGGCTATGCGCCTGTTAAAAGAGCATGATATGGAACCGGAAAAAATGTCTTTTTCCCCGGAAAACCTTGCAAAATTGATTCAGTTAGTGGATAATGGTACCATTAACCGAACCGTGGGCAAAGAAGTTTTCGAGAAAATTTTCGCAGAAAATATTGATCCGGAGCAATATGTAGAAGAAAAAGGATTGAAAGTTGTAAATGATGAAGGCGAACTGCGCACGGCAATCCAGGGGATCGTTGCAGCGAATCCCCAATCCGTAGAGGATTATCATAACGGAAAAGAGAAGGCCATGGGATTTTTGGTAGGCCAGACCATGCGGTCTATGAAGGGGAAAGCTGATCCGGCGGCAGTAAACCGGATTTTAAAGGAACTGCTGGGTTAATGGAGTCTATATGAGGAGGAATAAGGAATCTATGAAACCGTATGTTGAGATGACAAAGGAAGAGTTACAAGAGCTGAAAAAAGAACTTTCCGCACAGTATAAGGAGTTTCGGGGAAAGGATTTAAGACTTGATATGTCAAGGGGAAAGCCTAGCACAGAGCAGCTTGATATATCCATGGGAATGATGGATGTGTTAAGCAGCGGTGATGATTTAACCTGTGATGACGGTACAGACTGCCGCAATTACGGAGTTCTCGACGGGATCAAGGAGGCAAAGGAACTTCTTGCCGATATGATGGAGGTAGCACCTGATTACATCATTATTTACGGCAATTCCAGTTTAAATGTCATGTATGATACGGTTTCCCGCTCCATGACTCACGGGGTAATGGGAAGTACTCCCTGGTGCAAGCTGGATAAAGTAAAGTTCCTCTGTCCGGTTCCAGGATACGACAGACATTTCGCCATTACGGAGTATTTCGGAATTGAGATGATCAATGTCCCAATGACATCAGAAGGACCGGATATGGATATGGTGGAAGAGCTGGTAGCAAACGATGAGTCCATAAAAGGAATCTGGTGTGTGCCCAAGTATTCAAACCCACAGGGAATTTCCTACTCTGATGAGACTGTACGGCGGTTCGCCCGCTTAGAGCCGGCAGCCAGCGATTTCCGTATTTACTGGGATAATGCGTATTCCATCCATCATTTATATGACCATGATCAGGATCATTTGATCGAGATCCTGGCTGAATGCAAGAGAGCAGGCAATCCAGATATTGTATATAAATTTGCATCGACTTCCAAGGTAAGCTTCCCAGGTTCCGGCATCGCTGCCGTTGCGGCAAGTCAGAACAACCTGGTGGACATCAGAAAGCAGCTGAAGATCCAGACCATTGGACACGATAAGGTGAACCAGCTTCGCCATGTGCGCTTCTTTGGTGATATCCACGGAATGATTGAGCATATGAGGAAACATGCAGATATTATCAGACCGAAATTTGAGGCAGTGATCAACAGTCTGGAACAGGAGATTGGCGGACTGTCCATCGGTGAATGGACCAATCCCAAAGGCGGCTACTTTATTTCCTTCAATTCATTAAACGGCTGTGCCAAGGCCATTGTGTCAAAATGCAAGAAAGCGGGCCTTATCATGACAGGAGCCGGAGCCACATATCCATATGGCAAAGATCCGTATGATAAAAATATCCGCATTGCACCTTCCTATCCGATGCTAAATGATTTGGTTCTAGCCATGGAATTATTTACGTTGTGTGTGAAGTTGGTGAGCATTGATAAGATCCTGGCAGAAAAAGAGTAGAAAAAGGTACCTTAAAAATGGCGTTAACAGACCATTCTTAAGGTACCTTTTTCGTAAATTATGTCATTCAAACAGCACAAGATTGATAAATGCCTGAAATGATTCCGTCTGGAATTTATCCTTATGGAATACCACATGGTTCATGCAGCTGATATCCAAGTCTTTGACTTCAATCTCAACAATCTCTCCCTGTTTTATGGATTCGTCAGCAAAGATTCTTGGAACGACACCGATCCCGATATTTTCTTTCACTGCCTGTAGAATGACATCGGAGTTGGTACTGGACCAGAGTGGCTCTGCGGACAGATTATTGAGCGCCAGGGCATAATCAAAGGTATCTCTTAAGGTGCAGCCGGATTCTCTTAAAAGCAGAGGCTGTTTGATTAAATCGTCTAATGATACCGGTTGGGCAGTACGTTTTGCCAGAGGGTGGCCAGGCGCACAGATCACGGCTATAGGATAGGAAGAAAAAGGGATTTTCTCCAGCTGGTCATCGGAAATGACACCTTCGATCAGACCGATATCCAGTTCATTTTTTAAGAGTTTCGCAGTGATCTCCTGAGAGTTGGAGACAATGACTTTCGTCTGGGTATCCGGATTAGAAATTGCGAAACGGGATACTGCCTGGGGGAGTAAGTAGCTGGCCAGAGTCACACAGGAGCCGATCCGAAGAGGGGCCTGCATGTGCAAAGTGCCTGAGTAGTTTTCCAGATCCTGGTAAAGTTCCAGAAGGGGAATGACTTTAGACAAATAAAATTTTCCATTCTCGTTGATTACCACTCTCCGGGATACACGGTCAAATAAGGGAGAGCCAACGGTTTCTTCCAGTTCATTGATGGCGTGGGAGATGGCAGGCTGGGTCATGGACAGCGCCTTGGCTGCTCCGGTGATACTGCCTTCCTCACACACCGTTTTAAAGATAGTAAGATGTCTTAAGTTCATGTTTGTTTCCTTCCATTACCAACGTGTTATATGATAATAGTCATTATATCATTTTGATAATGAGATGAACAGGGATTTTGTAAAAAATGTCGAAATTAATTAAAGCCTTAACATCATTAAGTATTCGGAAGCATAAGTTCCGTCCCGGTATTTAAAGGCATGTTCTCTGGTTCCGTATAATTCGAACCCAAATTTTCGGTAAAGAGCCACCCCCCGTTCATTTTCAGAGACCACTTCCAGCTCCAGCTGCTCATATCCGATTTCATGGGCTCCGTTTATGATGGCAGTAAGAAGATGGGATCCGAGTCCCAATCCCCAATATTCCCGACATATTGAAATTCCGAAGGAAGCCCGGTGGGCATAACGCTGGTGCAGAGCTATGGGGTTGATTCCTGCACTTGCCACCAGGATTCCATGAACAAATGCACAGATCATTAAATCTTTTCTGCTTTTTAGACAATTATGTAAAAATATCTGTTCCTGGGGGATCGTGATATCGATCTCGTCCGGGTATCTGGCTAAGAAGTTGGTTTCCTCTGAGGTGGTGCGCATCGTATGAAGCAGAGCAGCAGCATCTTCCGGGCCAGGGCTTCTTATAATACAGGAAACACCATTCTTTAGTATGACTTCTTTTTGTTTGAATTTCACGGCTTTACCTCCTGAATATGAAAAAGAAAGCGGCAGTTATGCGGCTTTCTCTTTCTATGCGGTAAATCAAAACCTGCAGTTTTACAGACGCTTTGCAATGGCTTTGATAAAATCTTCACTGTTTAAAACAGTTGGGTTTGAAAGTGTGGTAATGATTGCTAAGTCTTTTGTCATCTCACCAGCTTCAATGGTATCGATGGTGGCCTTTTCAAGCCTATCTGCAAAGGCAGTTAGTTCATTGTTGCCGTCAAGCTCTCCGCGCTTTCTTAATGCGCCGGTCCAGGCGAAAATGGTTGCTACGGAGTTTGTGGAAGTCTCCTGACCCTTTAAGTGGTTGTAATAATGGCGCTGTACGGTTCCATGTGCTGCTTCATATTCAAAATCTCCATCTGGGGATACCAGTACGGAAGTCATCATGGCAAGAGAGCCAAAAGCAGAAGAGATCATGTCACTCATAACGTCACCGTCGTAATTTTTGCAGGCCCAGATGTATCCACCTTCAGATTTCATAACACGAGCCACAGCATCATCGATCAGGGTATAGAAATAGGTAATTCCTGCTTCTTTAAATTTGTCTTCGTAATCGGCTTCAAAGATTTCCTGGAAAATATCTTTAAAGGTGTGGTCATACTTTTTGGAAATGGTATCCTTGGAAGAAAACCATAAATCCTGCTTGGTATCAAGTGCATATTTAAAACAGCTTTTTGCAAAGCTTTCAATGGAGTTATTTAAGTTGTGCATACCCTGTACAATGCCTGCGCCCTTAAAGGTATGAACGGTTTCTCTTGCTTCAGAACCGTCCTCAGCCGTATAAACCAGCTCAACTTTACCAGCACCGGGGATCTTCATCTCAGCGCCCTTGTAAACATCACCATAAGCATGTCTTGCAATGGTAATCGGCTTTTTCCAACTCTTCACACATGGATCAATTCCCTTGACAACGATAGGAGCGCGGAATACGGTTCCGTCTAAGATGGCACGGATGGTACCGTTGGGGCTTTTCCACATCTCTTTTAAATCGTATTCTTTCACACGATCCGCATTAGGGGTAATGGTAGCACATTTGACGGCAACCTTGTATTTCTTTGTTGCATTGGCGGAATCTACGGTTACCTGATCATCTGTCTGATCACGGTACGCAAGCCCCAGATCATAATATTCTGTCTTTAAATCAATGTATGGGAGCAAAAGATTGTCTTTAATCATCTGCCAGAGAATCCGGGTCATCTCATCGCCATCCATTTCAACAATGGGGGTTGTCATCTTAATCTTATCCATGTGTTTGTCCTCCTAAGAAATGTTCGTATTTTGCTATAGTATACGACATAATTGAATTTCGCACAAGTCTGTCTATGCAAATTTATTCAGCCATTTTTGTATATTATGCACCGTTTCCGGATCCATGAAATGTTCCACCTTTTCCACCTGCTCCAGTTCATCGGTATTTTGGTTGATATAGCAAAAAAAACGGTGCAGGACATCATGACGGAAAAGAAGATACTCCCCTAACTCCATACCGTCATCTGTCAGAGAGACAGTCCCGTATTTTTCAAATGCCACCAGCCCCTGTTTTTTTAGATTCCCGGTCATTTTAGAGGCAGATGATGGTTTTACATGGAGACATTCAGCCAGCTCTTTGATGCGGACAGGACGTCCCTCATGGTGCAGCCTGCAGATCATTTCCAGATAATCTTCCATGGATGAGGTGATTTTTGTCTGCTCTAAAAGGGAATAGCCTTTGAGCGTATAGAAATTATCAGTTTGATTCATGCAAATGTCTCCTATTTCCTTTGGTCATAGTTCATTTCTATGCCTATGAAGACCGTTCTATGAATCCGAGGGGTGGAAAAGCTATTTCAAACAAGTGTAACCTGATATTCCCTAACTGCATATGTTAGGATATGGAAACATTGTGGAGGTAATAAGGATGAAGGAAAAGGTATGTTTAGCAGATTTAAAAAGGGGCCAGAAAGGGGTTATCTCAAAACTGGCGGCCTATGATGATATGAGAAGGCGGTTACAGGATATCGGCCTCATTGAAGGCACTGTTGTGGAATGTCTGGGAAAAAGTCCTTTGGGTGATCCGACTGCGTTTTTAATAAGAGGTGCGGTTATCGCTCTTCGAAGTGAGGATGCAGGACGCGTCCTTGTGAATCCCAAGATTGAAGAGGCAGTGAAGCACCATTACGGAGAAGAAGTGACAGCAGCAGCGGTCACCCAGGAGGAGTAAATATGGGATTAAGCAGGGATTCAGTAGGAATCAAATCTGTGGACCTGGGACTGGAAATTAAAAAACGGAATGAAACGGATAAAGTCATCGCTCTGGCAGGAAATCCCAATGTGGGGAAAAGTACGGTGTTTAACCAGCTTACTGGGATGAATCAGCATACGGGCAACTGGCCTGGAAAGACCGTAGCCAACGCCCAGGGCTACTGCAGTGACGGCAGTCAGGGGTATGTAATGGTTGACATCCCCGGCTGCTATTCCCTTATGGCTCATTCCACCGAGGAAGAAGTTGCCAGGGATTTTATCTGTTTCGAAAATCCCGATTCCGTCGTGGTCGTCTGTGATGCCACCTGCCTGGAGCGGAATTTAAATCTGGTTTTGCAGGTCCTGGAAGCCTCCCCACATTCCGTGGTCTGTGTAAATCTGATGGATGAAGCAAAAAAGAAGCGGATAGAGATTCGCCTTGACATACTGGAACAGCGTCTTGGGGTGCCGGTGGCTGGGACTGCAGCAAGAAGCAAAAAAGGCTTAGACCAGATCTATACCAGCCTAAAGCGCTGTCTGAAGGAAAAGGAAGAGGGAGCCGAACGTCCCCTTCTCATCCTGTATCCTCAATACATTGAAGAAGCAATAATAAAACTGACACCAGTCGTAGAAGATATATCAAATAAAAGTGTAAACACCCGCTGGCTCTGTGCCAGACTTTTGGATTCCAATGATAATCTCATGGGGGCTGTAAAAAAGTATCTAAAGCCGGTTGCTGAATCCGAAGAAGTGATGGCTTGTTTAAAAGAAATACGAAGCGAGTGGGCGGCCAGAGGATTTGATCAGGAAAAGGTAAGTGATGATATGGCTTCTGTGTTTGTCAGAAAGGCAGAATATTTATGCAGGGGAGTGGTCATTTTCGAAAACCAGACCTACAACCGGAAAGACCGGAAACTGGATTGGATCTTTACCAGCAAGTCAACAGGCTTTCCCATTATGTTTCTGGTTTTGCTTGGTATCTTCTGGCTCACCATAACCGGAGCTAATTATCCATCTCAGTTTTTAAGCAAGGTATTGTTTGGAGTGGAAGACTGGCTGGCCAAAACCGCGGATTGGGCAGGTGTACCGGCTGTCATATCCAATCTTTTGATCCATGGCGTCTATCGGGTCCTTGCCTGGGTGGTGTCAGTAATGCTCCCGCCTATGGCAATATTTTTTCCTTTATTTACCCTTCTGGAAGATTTTGGTTACCTTCCCAGAGTGGCTTTTAATCTGGACCGCTGTTTTAAGCGGTGTTCTGCATGTGGGAAGCAGGCGCTGACCATGTG
>CAUQMY010000005.1:0-365764 GCA_963519465.1 uncultured bacterium | reverse complement strand
TACTGGACCTACTGGCGACACTGGACCTACTGGTGTCACCGGACCTATTGGAGATTCTGGCCCTACCGGTGGCACTGGGCCTACTGGTGATACTGGACCTACTGGTGATACAGGGCCTACTGGCGACACCGGTTCGACAGGCCCGGCAGGGGACATCTCGACAATTGAATTTATTCCTACCGCAAACCGGTACTTTTATTTTCCACCAACAGATCTGGACTTATCCTCCTCTGTTACAATTCCTGCGGGGGATTTCAGCGATGATGATGGAAACAGCATTACTGAATTTGCCGGACTAGACACAAACAGCTTTAATAATCTATTTATAAACGGTATTGTGCAACCAGGCAATTCATATAGCATAAGTCCCAGCATGTTGCTTTTTCCTGCGCAAAGCGGCACTATATTTGCTGGTACGCCAATTATTATAGAAACTGTAGAATTTAATATTCAAGTGTAAAATGGATAAAAATAGTTATAATTCATCATTATACTTTCAACCAGAGGCTGAATGTGATTGCACGTAAAATTTAATGACAAACCTTGTCATAATGTATCTTTGTAAACTTTCATAATAAATCATTATAAAATGCTGGAGGCCGCAAATTAACCTCCAGCGTTTTATATTCAACCGCATTTTTAGCATAGGAATACTTTTAAATGATCTCTGCGATTACGTCTTATCATCAGGGATGTTCCATATTGCATCGAAAAACATGTAGATCCATACAACGGTACTTTCTCATCTCATAACGGTCATAAAATCCCCTTACTCTTACCGTTCTTTTTTATAGTCCAGAGGCAGGCTTTCCCATCTTTTTTTCAGCAGGAACGCTGCTGTTTTCGGCTGTCTCTGTCTTGTAAAAATTCCTTTTTTATTTCCGTTGACGCGCATGATTCCTTCTGTGGTCTGAAAATCTGCAAAATTCCACACCTGTTCTCCCGCCACAAAATCCAGAGAATCAAAGACTTCGTTGGTCAGATTCAGAATTTCATCCTGATACTCCTGGGACCACATAACTGATGGAAGCTTATGTTCCAGGGCATACGTATCCGCACCGTATTCTGTAAATACAAATGGCTTATTTGGTTCGACCTCTTTCCATTGGCGCATTTCTTCCCGGAAATCTTCAAACGCATCCGATATCTCATAGCCGCCTTTGATATACCAGCCATAATACCGGTTTAAGCAGATAAAATCACTGAACTGGTGACATTTACAGATATAAGGTCCTGAGTTTTTGATCTCTGCAAACGTCCTCGGCCTTTTTTGCGGATCCAGTTCATAAGCTTTCTCAAACAAAGCCTTAAAATATGGCACGCTCTGTTCGGAAGTAGTTTCCGGTTCATTTAACAGACTCCAGGCGATTACGCTGGCATGGTTCTTATCTCTGGCAATCAGCTCCTCAATATCCGCTAAATGTCTCTCCAACAATTGGGGAACGGTATCTGCCTCAAAAAATGCTGACATCATGCCGCTTGACGCGTCCACGAAATTTTTCGTACTCTTAAAAAGACCAACTGCTGCAACCTCATCAATGATTAAGAAGCCCTCCCGGTCTGCCATCCGATAGATTTCTTCATCGTATGGATAATGGGATGTACGGAAGGAATTGGCCCCAATCCATTTCATCAGTTCAAAATCGCGTTTCATCATGCAAAGATCAAATCCTCTGCCGGAAACATCACTGTCTTCATGCTTGCCAAATCCTTTTAAGTATACGGAAGTTCCATTGATGAGGATTTTAGTACCCTGGATCGCTACGGTTCTGATGCCGATCTGATCCTCATATTCATCGACGATATGATCTTCGTTCCTGATTTGAATCCGAATGGTATATAAGTAAGCATTGCGTACCTGCCATAATCTGGCGTTTTCTACATGTAAAATCCCTTCTTTTCCTGACGCTTTGGCTACGCAGCTTCCAGCCTCATCAAAAAGTTCCAGTTCCACCGGATTATCTCCCGTTGTTACCACACTGTAATGCACGTCAGCATCTGCTCCATTTAGTTCATAACTGGTGCTGTAATCAAAGATATATTCTTCCGGGCAAACCACGATCTGTACGGATCTGTGTAAACCTGAATAATTATAAAAGTCAAAATATGGGGCGGCTTTCTTTCTTCCGTTCTTTAAAGTGATTGTAGCTCCACATGGAATGTTTGTAACGGATAACTCATTATTAACAATAGCTGTGATCTGGTTCTTCTGCTGATACCGTACTGCGTTGGAGATGTCTAAGGAAAATGGGAGAAATCCTCCTTCATGGGAACCCACAAACTGACCATTGACATAAATATCTGCTTTGTGAGTTGCGGCGCCAAATCTTAAAAAGAGAGATTGTCCCTTCCATTTTTCAGAGATAAATACTTCTGTTTCATACCATACATCTCCCACAAATTCCCGAACTTCTTTTTCCGTATAAAAATCTTGAAAGCTTGCGGGTACGGGGATTAAATCATAGCCGGAAAGCCCGTTCTGCCAGCCAAGCTGACGTCCCTTTGATTCCCAGTCGATTTTAAATTTCCAAAGACCATCAAGGTGAATGGATTGTCTGGTTTGTGTATCCTGTGGATACAATGAAGAATATTTTAACATATCGTTTCCTCCTTAAAATTTAATCGCTTTATCCGCAGCAAGATTCTGCCCGGAGTATATTTTCTGAGCCGTCCATGGTTTTTCATCTTCTGTCCAGAAAGAATCTTCCGGTTGAAGTCCCAACACCAAAAATACTGCCATGCATAAGTACAGACTGCCTGTATTGATGTACCGTTCTGCCAAATCCGGCTGATAGCCGCAGACACCGGCTATGAGCCAGCCGTTTTCATCAAAGATGGCAGAACCCTCCATGATCCTTTTTATAACCGCCGTCATTCCACAGCGCACCTGGGCAGGCGAAATTTCTTCCGGAAGTCCGTGATACAGTGCCATCTGTGATAAGGTCTGAAATGCTCCAAAACGATAGCAAATAGAACGCCCCACCATGGGATATGCCCCTTCCGGAGAAATCGTGCGCTCCAGAATTGCTGCATATCTTTGTGAGCGCTTATAAGCAACCGATCGCATATCAGGCTCTAACTCTTTAAAACAGGTCAGTAAATCAAGAAGCATGGGCTGTATGACAAAACTGTTATAATAATCAAAGTGAAATACATCTCCGTCCCCGTAAAGCCCATCGCCTACGTACCAATTCATCATCTGGCGGACGTGTTTGATTATTCTTTCTTTGTCATAATCTCCTCCAAGAAGATACAGTCCGGTTTCCACCATTGCACTGAACAAAACCCAGTTATTATTGAGTGGTTCTATCTTTCTGGTAACCAACAGGCATTTAATCAATTGTTCTTTTGTTTTATGTTCCATCCCATGAATCAGACTCTTTGGAGCCCTCATCAGGGCATTGCATAAAAATGCTGCATCTACAAGGGGCTGCTTTTCCTCTTCTCCCCCGCCAAATATCATATAATCCTTTGCTTCCGGATCCGTTGCATTTTTCAGTGCCTTATGAAAAAGGTCTTTACAGTATTCCTGCATCCTTTTTTCTTCCCCAGTAAGATCATTAAGTTCCAGCCAGGGACTGATCCCATAAGCCGTACGTCCGAATGCCTCCAGCAATGCATTTTTATGGCATTTTGGATTGATATCCGGCAAATTTTCCTTTAATCTGTCATTCGCCAGATTTTCCAGCACTGGCAGGGAGATTTTTAACATTGCGGTAAGCCAGTAGGATCTTGTATCCGTCTTCATGTAGATAACTTCCTTTCCATTACCAGAGAAACACATCTTGATCCGCTAATTTTAAGACTGCCTCAATGAAGTAATAATCTGCATATATCATAGGGAAATTATGTCTGGTATCATGATAAGAGGCAGAGCAATTCTCCAAAAGATTATCAACATCAGGACTCCAGCTGCAGCGTTTTTCATCCAAAGTCTTTAACAGCTTAATAGCTGGATTCAAATAAACATGCTTTTCTGCTTCCTTTACATATTTGGATAACTCAATCAGCCCACAGGCTGCACAGGCTGCGGCTGTAGAATCTTCCCACGTACATTCCGCCGGCTGTAAAAAATCCACAGGAATCAAATAGCTTTCTGGAATGTTTGCGATAAAATAGTTTGCAATGATCTTAGCCGTATTCAAATAAGATTCTTTTTGTGTATGGATATAACTTAATACAAATCCGTAAATTCCCCACGTCTGCCCTCTTGTCCATGACGAACCCTCTTCATACCCCTGTCCCCCATGAGATTTAATCATCTCTCCGGTTTCCGGCTGAAATTCTACGATATGATTCACCGAACCATCCGGCCTTACAAAATAAGTCTGGGCCATATCTGCGTGGTTTACTGCTATCTGAAGAAACCTTGGATCTTCTGTTTCCTTATAAGCCCAATACAGCAGCGGAAGGTTCATCATGCAGTCAATGATCGCCCAGCCAAGATGCTTTTCTCCTCCCCATTCATTCCATGCCCGAAGGAAATGGCCTGTGGGATTATAACGGCCTGCCAATAAGTCTGCTGCTAAAAGACCTCTGTCCCTGGATTTTAGACTGCCGGTCAGGCGGTAATTGGCCACTGCTGATAAAAGCCACTTAAATCCGTTATCGTGATCTAATTTTGCCGGCATTTGAAAATTCTTATCCATCTTCTGCTCGGTGACCACTGCAATCTCTTTATAGAGCTCATTTTTTGTAAGATGATACATCTGCCACATGATCCCGGCCCAGAAACCGTTGGTCCACCAGTAAATCTTCTCTTCCGAATAATCATTAAATATTCCGTTTTCTGCGGTATAAGGTATTTTACTTTTGTTTCGTTCTGCTACAGAAAACATTTTTAATTTCAGCTTTTCAAGGGTTTCCTCCACCCACAATTGTTCGTTCGCCGATATGTTCATAAATACTCCTTATTATCCCTGTATTTATTTAAACTTAATTTGAAGAATGGGGCAGCAAAAGGACTGCCCCATGAAAACAATTATGATTGCTCTGCATTTTTTTCCAGCTCTGCTTCTTCCCGTAAAAACTGATTATCCAGCATTTTAATGAAAGGCACCCAGATGATAAATCCTAATGCAAAGGTAGATATTGTTATAACAATCGCCCATGGATTAAAGTTTGTTGAGATAAGCTGCTTTAAAATCGGCGGTGTGGTCCAGGGAACATCATAAATCGGTATGGCACCGGTCAATTTCATTAAGAAATAGGCAAGTCCTGCCTGAAGCGGCTCACTAATGATCCAGGGAATAAAAATGGTAGGATTCATAACTGCTGGCAGACCAAAAACAAATGGTTCATGGATATTAAATAATGCCGGCAGAAAGACTGTTTTGCTTATTGCTTTGGATCGCTTTGATTTCCCTAAGAGAACCAAAGCCAGGATTTCTGATAATTTACAATGGTTTGTATAGACACGGAAAGCCGCTGTCATTAAAAATGGTAAAGCCAGGCCAGCGTTATATGCCTCTAAGTTCATTGCCATTGCCACCAGAGCTGCAGGCTGCCAGATTGGTGTAATAATCAGGTTGGTTCCATGAAGACCAAAGAACCAGAGAAGCTGTGCAACAAAAAGCAAGAACATAAAAACCCAGATATTATTTGTCAACTTTAAAAATGGTGTTGTGATAAAGGTATTAATACAGCCCGCAAGCGTCTCATAAGAAGTTGCTTGAAATAACAAACGGATTCCCATGAAAATCATAACCGTAACGCCCATCGGAATTATGGCAATGAAAGGTTTTACAACGTTGGGCGGCACAGAAGCCGGCATTTTGATTGTGATATTTTTATGTTCAAACCATGCATAGATCGAGATTGATATAATTGCAACAATGAGTGCCGGGAAAATTCCGGTTGCACCGATCGCTCCTGTATCAATCACATTGGTAACCACTGTTGCAATCTTTTCTCCTCCCACGGTAACTTCCGTGGCTTTTTGAAAAGGAGTTACGATCAAAAAGCTGGCTACTGCTGTCATGATTCCGTACAGCTTGTCTATTTTTCTCCCCTTACTGTAATAATAGGCTGTACCAACAAGTGCATATAAAGCAATAATTCCCAGAGTCGCCGCATTAATCGGTGCAAAGAATGTCTGGAACAGCTTATGAAGCGGTGGACAAAGTTTATCCAGATACGGGAAATTACTTAATATTAGGGCAATTGATGCGATCATTGTAGGAGGCAGGGTGGACATCATTCCATCCTTGATTCCTGAAATTACGATATTGCGGTTAACTACGTCTGCTACAGGCATCAGATATTTATCTAAAAATGCCTCCAGTTTTTCCATCAGTTTATTCATGACAATACTCCCCTCTTATTCTCACTCTACTTTTCTGATGCCATGTCTTCTGCAAGTTTCAATGCCGCTTCTCCATCCATTCTCCCATACATGACGGGAGGGATAACGCCTACGGCTACATTCTTCGGCTCACAAAGTGCCTTGGCTCTGTTAAGTGCATATCTGGCCTGAGGTCCTAAAAGTGCAACATCCACCCCATCCAGGCATTTTTCCATATCTGATTCTGAATGTGCTGCAATGTCTGCGTCAAGGCCCTTATTTGCAGCTGCTTCTTTCATTTTGGTAACTAATAAACTGGTTGACATACCTGCCATGCAGAATAATCGGATTGTTAACATATCTATTTCACCTCTCTTTTATAGATTTCAATAATTTCTTTTGCTAAATCTCTTACTGTCATTGCATTCATTAAATGATCCTGCGCATGAACCATAAGAAGTGTCACTGAAATATGCTCCCCACGTACTTCAGACTGAATTAAATCGGTTTGTCTGTTGTGTGCACTTGATAATGCTTCATTGCATTCCTTTAACAGAACCTCTGCCAGTTCAAAGTCTCCTTTTTTGGCCGCATCGATCGCTTCCATCGCTTTGCTTCTGGCATCTCCGCCATTAACCACCAGTTCCATAATCATTTGCTCAAATTCATTCATGTTTCACCTCGTTGTTTTGATTAAGAATCTTATCCTGTGTTTGTATTGTAGCGAATCTTATCTGGAATCTCCATAGAGTTTGTTACCGCATCCATTACGGTAATTGCTCTGATTCATTCTATTTCCAATAAAACCTGCAGCAGAATTTCAAAATCTCTGCTTTTTAAAATACGGTTCACTCCCTTGCTGGATAACAGAACCTTTGACGTGATCTCATAAAACTTCTGCGTGGTACTTTGAGTGGAATTGGCTATGGCCACTAAAACCACCAATTGAACATCCTTCTGAGACCATTTAATGGGCTTTTCTAGAATACCCACGCTTATGATATTCTGTTTTAGCATGACTTTGGAAGGATGAGGGATAGCTACCAGATTCCCATAATCCGTACTTCCAAGGGATTCCCGTTCCAGAACCGATTCATAAAACCCTTCCGGCAGTTCATATACTTCATTAATTCTATGGCACATTTCTTTTAAAACCTGGTCCCTGTTTTCCGCCTTTATATCTGGAAAGAAAAGATCTCTCTTATAAAATTCCAGAAGAAAGCTGCGGTCTCCGCCCTCTAACTTTTTTCTTACGGACAAGATATCACCAAATTCCAGAAAATCATGAATTTCCACAATAGGAACGGAAATATGCATGGGAATGGGTACCGTCGTAAAAATATAGTCTATCTGGCTCAAATCAAAGGTTTCCAATTCATAAATATTGCAGATATGAATTTCATTTAGATGCTTACCAAACTCCTTTTTAAATTGATATAAAAGCATCTGGGAACTTGCCTTGCCGCTGGTACAGACCAAAAGAATATTCTTCTTTTCTATCATCTGCTCCTTCTCATCAAGGGCAAGAGCAAATAAGACTGCAAGAAATCCTATTTCTGCATCGGGAATCTCTCTTCCGTAATGTTCTTTTAAAGCAATGCAGCCCTGGGTTGCCATGGAATAGGCCAGCAGATATTTCTGCTGAATATTTTTCAGTAATGGATTCTCTAATAAAATCCCATATTTCATGCGGATATCCATGGGCATCATATGCTGGTTTAACAGCATCCGCAAATTAAAATTATCCCTTAATTCAATATGAAATGTCTCGTAAACCAGCTTCAGCATGGACATAACCAGCTTGTCTATTTTTTCGGATATAATAAAATTATTTTCCTTTTCGTCTGTGCCCAGCATCCGTTTGCCCGCCAGGAAAATCCCCAGATATAGTACTTCTTCTTTGGGAATCTTTAAATCATTTGTTCCGGAGATCCATTCCATCAGATCGTAAGCAAGCTCCTGCTCTTCCATATCCTGGTCTTTGGAAGGAATATGACTCTCCTGAATAAACTTCCCTATCTCCATGCGGCGTACGGAAATATTGATATAAGACAGGATACTTTCAAATGCATCTTCGGAAAAACGGATCTTTTTCTCCTTCATTCTCTCTAACAAATACTTAGCCGTCCCCCGCTTCTGGCTAATCTGCTTCTCTTCATTGTAAGAATACCTTCGTTCTATACGGTTTAGATACTCCATAATGCAGCGACGTATATCAAATTCGTGACCTTTGATCCTGATACCATACCCTGGTCTTCGCACGATCTCCATATTAAATTCCTTTAACCGGGATTCAATCCGTTTCATTTCTATTGACAGCGTTTTGGGAGAAACATATAAAAAATCACTGATATCTTCATATTTGATAAACTCTTCCCGGTTTAACAGCATTACCAAAAGATACTCTTCCCGATCAGCCGGATTGTCCGGAATAGAAGATTTATATTGGTTTTCCATCTCCACTTTCCAACTGGAGAACTTGTCCTCATCTGTAATCCGTACAGAGTACCCCTGTCCCTGTTTGGAAATAAGAATGGCACCATGATTTTCTATCTCCGCCTTTAATTCTTTTAACCTGACACGAATCGTTTTTTCACTTAATCCGCACAGCTGAGCAAGCTGCTTGGAAGTTTGAAATATATTTTCGCTTAAACTCTGCAAAATAAAAATCCTGTAATCTTTCATCATTTCCACCATCCTAGTATTATTATCTTAGCATATCACCAGGAAATACCTCAATATTGGCTTTTACCGTTGTTCATTACGGTAAAAGCTGTATAAAAAAACAGGAAGTGCAAAAAGCCCATGGCTTTTGCATTTCCTGTTTCAAGTTTTCTATATATTACTGCGTCTTATCTTTGTCTTTATTTTTTGCTGCATTTTCAGATGCCGGCAAAAATGCCGCACTGTAAATATACGGAACAAGGACCGTTGATACATTTCTGTGTCTTCTGAGCCTCTGCATGATAAAATAAGTGGTCTGGTTATGCAGAATATTGGCAAACCAGCTTTCTTCCATAAAGCGGGACATAACAATGGTGATCATATCGCCTGGTTCCAAGTTCTCTTCTTTTTTGCTGATATAATCTTCCACCGGCTCAATCAGCTCCCGGTAAGGAGACATGATAACTTCCAGGGGAACATCAATCCCAGTCTCCACCCATCGTTTCTGTAACAATTCACTTTGTCTATCATCTGTGGATATATGAAGCGCAACCACATTGGATGTTATCAAATTGGCATAATTCAATGCCTTAAGTACAGATCGGTTGATGCCTCCCACTAAAACGATGCAAAGGTTGGTATCCTGGCTGACACTCTTATGGTAATGGGCCATGAAATCATTGACCTTTAACTGACGTCCTACAAACTGATAGTGGTTCTTGATCCGGTACATAATGTATACGATGATGGGGATAACAATTGCCAGCATCCAGGAGCCCTGAGGGAATCTTGTCACAAAGACAATGACCGTTCCCGTTCCTGTCATCAATGCACCCAGGCCATTGATCAGCATTTTATACCAGTAACCCTTTCCCTTCACCCTGATCCATCGGAGCACCATACCGGTCTGGGCCAGTGTAAAGGATAAGAACACTCCAATTGCATAAAGCGGAATCAGATAATGGGTTTCCGCATTAAATACGATGAGCAGCAAGGCTGCCAGAAAAAAGATAAACAAAATACCATTGGAAAAGCTAAGTCTTGTTCCACGGTGCATGAACTGACGAGGCACATATCCGTCGTCTGCAAGGATCGCAAGCAGAGTAGGAAGGCCATTATATGCTGTATTTGCTGCCAGTAAAAGAATTAAAGAGGTAGCAAACTGGAGAATATAAAACATGATTCCATGTCCGAATACCGCTGATCCCAGCTGGGAAATTACAGTTTTTCCTTCTAACGGTATGATGTGCAAGGACGTAACCAGGATCACCGATCCACCGAAAATAACAATAATAATTCCAACCAGAGTAAAGAGCACGTTTTTCGCATTTCTCTGGGAAGGCTCCCGGAAGCTTGGTACGGCATTACTGACCACTTCCACACCGGTAAGTGCGGAACATCCGGAGGAAAAAGCCCTGAGTAAAAGAAACAGGGAAACAGTGCCTAAACCACCTGTAACAGGTTTTATGGATTCCGGATAATGAACCGGTGGCAGATTTCCGGTAAAAAGCTTGATAAAACCGGTAACAATCAATGCCAGCATAATAAGAATAAATGCGTAAGTAGGTATACCAAAAAGCTTCGATGACTCTCTCATTCCCCTTAAGTTTAAGAGAGTGATGATACAAAGAAATAACAGCGCAAACAGCAATCGGTAATGGCTGAAACCGGGAAATGCGGAAACAAGAGCCGCAGTCGCCGCAGAAAGACTTACTGCTACGGTCATGATATATCCGATCATCAAAGCGGAAGCAGCGACCAGTGATGCCGTCTTACCAATGTTCTCAGCCGATACAACATAGGCGCCTCCGCCATTGGGATAGCATGCAATGATCTGTGAATATGAAAATGCAAGCACCAGAAACAATAAAATGATCGGAGATGTAACAAGTCCCAGATAATTGACTGCTGCCAGCCCCAGAATCGGAACCAGCACAAGGAGCATTTCCTCAATGGCATAAGCCACAGAAGATACCGCGTCGCTTGCCATAATCGGCACACCCCAAAACGGTCCCAGCTTCTCTCCTTCCAAATCGTTGTTCTCTAAAGCATTTCCCAACAATATATGTTTTAGCTTTCTCTTCGAATACATAAACAAATTCCTCTCTGGCATTTTTACTACTAAATTTAGTATAGCCATTTTCCTATGAATTAAATATATTACCGATGAATCATCATAGGCTTAATTTTACTTATTGTCAAGTACCGATTTCCAAACAACGCCATTAAATTATCGTTAAAAATTCAAAAAAGCCAGACAATGCAAAAGCAACGCTCCGCAGAAAAGAACTGCAGGGCATTGCTTTTTTATTTTCATCAAGAATTCTATAAAATCATTCCATTATTTGAAGTATTTAACACCTGATTCGAAGATCTTCATATCCTGTTCCCCATAGATATTCATAGCAACCGCTTGCCCTCTTCTCTCTGAATGTGCCATCTTACCAAGAACACGGCCGTCAGGGCTTGTAATGCCTTCAAGCGCCATATAGGAACCGTTAGGATTCCAGAATTCGTCCATGGTCGGACAGCCTTTGTCATCCACATATTGGGTCGCCACCTGGCCATTTTTAAACAGCTTATCAAGCCACTCTCCAGTGGCTACAAAACGGCCTTCTCCATGGGACGCCGGATTGCAGTATACGCCGCCCAATTCTGCGCCGGAAAGCCACGGGGATTTGTTGGTGACTACTTTCGTGTAAACCATCTTGGATATATGACGTCCAATGGTATTCATGGCCAGGGTCGGAGAATCTTCTCTTTGCTCCACGATCGTTCCTTCCGGAACCAGCCCCAGTTTGATCAGTGCCTGGAATCCATTGCAGATTCCTAACATCAGACCGTCTCTTTCATTCAAAAGCTTGCTGATCTCTTCTTTGATTAATTCGTTGCGGAACACGGCTGCGAAAAATTTGGCTGATCCTTCTGGTTCATCACCTGCGGAAAATCCGCCAGGGAACATGACAATCTGGGCTTTTTCTATTTCACTACGGTAAAGCTCCACTGATTCTCTGATATCACTAGCACTTAGATTCTTAAAGACTCTGGTTGTCACATTGGCACCTGCCCGTTCAAATGCCTTTGTGCTGTCGTATTCGCAGTTGGTGCCTGGAAAAACAGGGATAAATACATTGGGCTTAGCCACCTTGTTTTTGCACACATAGATTTCTTTCGCTTCGTAAAGTTCTTCACGGACCGGTGTTTTTTCAGTTCCTGATTCTGTAGGGAATACGTCATTTAACGGTTCCATCCAGGTTTTCAGTGCCTCTTCTACGGTAATGGTTACATCTCCATAGACAAATGCTCCGTTATCTGTTACTTCTCCTAAGACAGTATGGGAAAATCCAAGTTCTGAAACTTTTTCAGCTGGAACTTCGCAGACAAGGTTGCCCCAACCGGCTGCAAAGAAATCTTCTGGTTTTACATGATCTTCGATCTTAATTCCCATCTTGTTGCCAAATGCCATCTTGCTGACTGCCTCACAGATACCATGTCCTTCCACCGCGTAAGCAGAAATAACACGTCCTGCGCAGATATCTGCAAATAAAGCCTCGTATCCTTCCATGGTCTGGCTGTAAACCGGCAGATCATAGGAATCTTTTTCAATGTGGAATACAACGATCTTGTTTCCGGCCTTTTTAAACTCCGGTGTGATGATATGGTTCTGGCTTGCAATATCCACGGCAAAGGAAACTAACGTTGGAGGAACATCAATGTCCTGAAAGGTTCCTGACATACTGTCTTTTCCACCAATAGAAGGAAGACCAAATCCAATCTGAGCATGGTATGCGCCGAGAAGTGCTGCAAAAGGCTGCCCCCAGCGTACCCCTTCTTCCGTCATCCGACGGAAATATTCCTGGAAGGTAAAACGGATCTTTTTATAATCTCCACCTGCTGCCGCAATCTTGGCAACAGAGGATAGCACCGCATAAATGGCTCCATGATAAGGACTCCAGCTTGATAAATATGGATCAAATCCATAACTCATCATGGTAACCGTATCTGTGGTTCCCTGAAGCATCGGAAGCTTTGCAACCATTGACTGGGTCTCTGTCAGCTGGTATTTTCCACCATAAGGCATGAATACACTTCCTGCTCCGATGGAACCGTCAAACATCTCCACAAGACCCTTCTGAGAGCAAACGTTTAGGTCAGAAAGCACTTTGGCCCAGGCACTTTTTACATCTGTAATCTCTTTCTTATCAAAGGCATTCCCTGCTCTGCCCGGGACTTCTAAAATGACAGAAGCCTCCTGGTGGGCACCGTTGGTATCAAGGAAAGCACGGCTGATATCAACAATGGTCTTTCCTCTCCAGCTCATGACCAGACGTTTTTCTTCCGTCACCACTGCAACAATGACAGCCTCTAAATTTTCTTCTGCTGCAAAGGCAAGGAACTTGTCCCCGTCCTTTGGATCAATCACCACTGCCATACGCTCCTGGGATTCGGAGATGGCGATTTCTGTACCGTCAAGGCCTGCATATTTTTTCGGAACCTTATCCAAATCGATCTTTAAACCGTCCGCCAGTTCGCCGATTGCAACTGACACTCCGCCGGCACCAAAATCGTTACACTTTTTAATGATCTTACTTACTTCTTCTCTTCGGAACAACCGCTGGATCTTGCGTTCAGTAGGTGCATTTCCTTTCTGCACTTCTGCCCCACAGGTCTCAATGGAAGCTTCGGTATGAACCTTGGAAGAACCGGTAGCTCCACCGCAACCATCACGGCCTGTACGGCCTCCAAGAAGGATTATAATATCTCCCGGATCGGAAGTCTCTCTGATGACATTTGCCCTTTTGGCAGCTCCCATAACAGCTCCGATTTCCATTCTTTTCGCCACGTAATCGGGATGGTAGATCTCTTTTACATATCCTGTCGCAAGGCCAATCTGGTTTCCATAAGAGCTGTAACCCTTTGCTGCTCCGGTCACGATCTTTCTCTGAGGAAGCTTTCCTTTGAGGGTTTCGCTCAATGGTCTTGTAGGGTCTGCGGCTCCAGTCACGCGCATGGCCTGATAGACATAGGTACGCCCGGAAAGAGGATCACGGATGGCTCCGCCCAGGCAGGTAGCGGCTCCACCGAAAGGTTCAATCTCAGTCGGATGGTTATGGGTTTCATTCTTAAAATTAACCAGCCACTCTTCTTCTACTCCGTCATTTAATACAGGAACTACAATACTGCAGGCATTGATTTCATCGGATACCTCCAGATCTTCAAGCTTTCCTTCCATCCGGAGCTTCTTCATGGCCATAAGAGCCAAATCCATCAGGCAGACATATTTTCCGCTCTTTCCCTTAAGAACCTCCTCCCGGTCCGCAAGGTACTGCTGATAAGTCTCCTCAATGGGTTTCCGGTAATCTCCATCGGTAAATGTCACATCCTTTAATTCCGTCTGGAAGGTGGTGTGGCGGCAGTGATCCGACCAGTAAGTATCCAGCACCCGGATCTCTGTCATGGTTGGATCTCTGTGTTCTTCCTCTTTATAATAATTCTGGATATGGAGAAAATCATGAAACGTCATTGCAAGATTTAAAGAACCATATAAATCCTTTAATTCATTTTCATTAAAATCCTTAAATCCATCAAAAACAATTACGTCATCTGGCGTTTCAAATACAGTAACAAGAGTCTCCGGCTTTGTCTCATCCGCTTCTCTGGAATCCACCGGATTGATACAGAATGTTTTGATATCTGAAATCTGGCTCTCCGTAAATACACCTGAAATCACATAGGTCACGGCAGATTTAATCACAGGCTCTTCGTCTTCTTTTAACAGTTTGATGCACTGCTCTGCAGAATCAGCCCTCTGGTCAAATTGCCCTGGAAGGTATTCCACAGAAAATACCACATTTTCTTTATCCGCCGGAAATGTTTCCAAAAAATACTCATCCACCGGTGGCTCGGAAAAAATGGTTGTAAGAGCCAAACCATAGATTTCATCAGACAAATTCTCCATATCATAACGGATCAGCACCCGCACTTCCTCTACGTTTGAGATCCCAAGATAGCTTTTGATTTCCTCTTTTAATTCATTGGCTTTAACGGCATAGGCTGGTTTTTTCTCCACGTATACTCTTCTTACACTCATAATTTCCTCCTTGTAAAGAATCCATATGGTCCATTCGTATTACCATCATACCACAAGACATATCAATTAGTGAAATTAATATATCTTATGTTATTAATCAGTATTATTAATATAAAATATACCTATTATAAGGCAGTTTTATTCGTTCGACATATTTCGACAATTTTCGGTATTATTTTCCGAAAAACACTTGAAAGTTTAAAAGTTTTACAATATAGTAGTAAAGGATTTTTTACAAAGGAGCGCAATAGAATATGGAACTTGATCAACAATTAAAAGACTTATCCCAGAAATATTCATTTGAAAACACCAATTTCAAAACAGATGAACTGAGCCCAAACCTGGAGGTGTGCCTGCAGCTGCACGAGGACCACATCGATACATTCATTGAGAAAGCCGGACAGCTTAATTCCATCGTGGAATCCTGTGCCAACATGGTCAGTATCTTCGATACTTCGGTTTCCAAAGAAATTTTGATGCAGACGACTCTTCGTTGCGGAGACAAAAACAAACTGTACATCCGCACAACCCCTTCCATGTTAAAAATTCTGGTGGAAACGCTGTTTGATTAAAGATCCATATGGAATCTTAGAAAACAAGTGCAACGGGTCCCATGGAAACAGGGGAAACAGACCGAATCAACATTCTGGCCTGTTTCCCCTGTTTCTTGTATAAATTCATCCATCTCTTATTTAAGATGGGAACTGTCATTCCGGTCAAGCAGCACAAAATCCTCTGTCAACGGATTATACACAATAGTGGTAATGCTTGCATTCTCTACGATCACATGGTCTTCCCGGGGGGCATTGCGCATCATATGGGAAAATAGATGAGCCAGTGTAGCTCCATGGGAAACAATGGCTACATCCTCCCGCCCATTTGTGACTTCCAGTATCTCGTTCCATGCCTGCACGCAGCGGTTCATAATGGTCTCAAACCGTTCTCCGTCTGGAGGTGCTGCTTCTGCTGGATTGATGGTCCAGTATCCATATTCCTTTGGATAGGCTTTCTGGATTTCGTCCCATGTCAGTCCTTCCCATTTACCGAATTCCACTTCAATCAGCTGTTCCATCAGACAGACTTCTACCTTCTGCCTCTCACCGATCTTTTCTGCGGTTTCCTTTGCCCTCACAAGCGTACTGGAAAAAATTCTGGTAACCGGACGGGTATCCATCGCTTCAGCCAGATGCTCCGCCTGTCTTAGGCCTGTCTCATTTAACGGTATATCATGACTTCCCTGAATCCTACCCGCTATGTTCCAATCTGTCTGTCCATGACGTATCAGGTATATCTTCATCTTATCTCTCCAAATCTCTTATCCTTCGTAATCAGTGTCTTCCTCTGATCCATCTTCGATGAGCTCAAGCCCTTCCACATCTGCCAAATCTTCCAGATCCATATTCTCGGCATTCATGCTGACGGCATCCATGGCCATTTTCATGATTCCCTGTATTTCATCTACGGACATTTTCATCTTCTGAGCCAGTTCATCCACGGTCGCTTCCCGCTCCAGTTCCTTTGCAAGTACCTGGGAAATCTGCTGGAGCACGTTCACTCTTGCCGTCAGTTCTTCTCCGGTCTGCTCCGCAAATTCTTCCTCTTCCACAGCAGCAAGAAGGGCTTCCTTTATTTTATCACCTGCAAAACGGTCAAATTCTGATTTATCCTCTGCACCCTGATACTGCTCAACAGCCATAATCAGAGCCATGTTTGCCTCCTGGACTAAGTCTGTAAGGAGTACGCCTTTGCCTTCAAATTCCTTTGCAAAGGAAAGTGCAGTTTGGAGATTTCCTTCTACAAGACGTTTTTTCGCATCTTCCCGGCCTTCCTTCACGGCCTTTAAAAGCTGTCTGTCTTCTTCTTCCGTACAGGGAACAATATCTCCCATCTCTTCTAAATACATCTGATAAAAATCATCATGCATATGTTTTTCACTCCTTTTTTTAATCTTCACCTGATACCTGTGCCCGTAACTATACCGCACCCCAGGAAATTTGTCAAATTCCTTTACAAACCGTTTAAATTCGTGATAGAATGTCCTTATACTTATAAGGAGGACTAATAATGGATATCAATTTTGAATTGTATAAAGTCTTTTACCACGTTGCTGCTACATTGAGCTTCTCAGAAGCCTCCAAGCAGCTTTTCATCTCCCAGTCCGCAGTCAGCCAGTCCATCAAGGTATTGGAAAAAAAGCTGAATCAGACTCTGTTTATCCGAAGCACAAAAAAAGTCCAACTTACTCCGGAAGGTGAAATTCTTTTAAAGCACATTGAACCGGCCATCAACTTGATCCAAAAGGGGGAAAACCAGCTTCTAGAAGCCAATACCCTTAATGGCGGCCAGCTGCGAATCGGTGCCAGCGACACCATCTGCCGTTACTATCTGGTTCCCTATTTAAATAAATTCCACAAGGAATTCCCAAACGTCCATATTAAAGTTACCAACCAGACCTCCATCGAATGTGCACACTTACTGGAAAACGGCCAGGTGGATTTTATCATAACCAATTATCCCAACTCCGGTCTTTCCAGTTCCCAGAATGTGCGGATCATCAACGAATTCGCCGATGTATTTGTTGCCAATGAAGAGTATTTCCCATTAAAAGGAGAAACTGTAAGTCTTCAAAAGCTTCAAACATATCCCATTCTGATGCTGGACCGGAAAAGCACTACCAGCGAGTTTTTGCATCATATGTTCCAGAAGGAACAACTGGATCTGGTTCCTGAAATCGAATTAAGCAGCAACGATCTCTTAATCGACTTAGCCCGCATCGGCTTAGGAATCGCTTTCGTTCCGGATTTCTGTATTCCGGAAAACGACAAAGACTTATTCCAGGTAAAGCTGACGGAAACACTTCCCATCCGCCAGATGATCGTAGCCTATAACGAAAGTATTCCCGTTTCTCAGGCCACAAGACAATTTATGGACATGCTTTAAAATCACTTCAACAGAAACCTGTCTTCCCTATAAGGAATGGCAGGTTGTTTCATTTTGTGACTGTATACACCATTACAGAATATTCCCATACCTCATTCTCGAATGAGAAATCATCTTTTCCTCTTCTCTCCACCACAAACCCGGCCTTCTCATAGCACCGTTTGGCACCTGGGTTTAATTCGAACACATTTAATGTAATCCGTTTCATTCCAAGAATCTCTGTACCATAGCGGACAGCCAGAGACACCATCTTATGACCCACTCCTTTTCCCCGTTGCTCAGGATCTACCACAATATATCCAAGATGAACGCTACCTGCCTCATAGTCGACACGTGACATTAAAAAACTTCCCGCTGGAATTCCCGACTCATTCAGTGCAGTAAATCCCCAGGAACAAGCATCCTTTTCAAGTCCCTCATAATATTCGTCCAATTGCTCCTCGGTCAGAGGAAATGTAAACCGGTCCCTGCACCACATGCGCATCATGCGCTCATCGGTCAGCCATTGTACCACATATTTTCTATCACTCTTTTTACAAGGGCGTAATCTCAATGTTTCCATCATTTTCCTGTTCTCCTTCTTTTACACGTTGGGACCAGAAGTCTTTTACCACTTCTCCCACACTTTTCAACCGCACTTCATAATATCCGTCCCATTCTCTTGGAAACAGCGCCTGATAATCCGGCTTTAAAAACCGCTCATCAAGAAGAGCGATGATTCCTTCATCCTGCACGGTCCGTATAACTCTGCCTGCTGCCTGCATCACCTTATTCATACCAGGATACTGGTAGGCATAGTCAAAGCCTTTCTGTTCCTTTTCATCAAAATAATCCTTTAGGATCTCCTGTTCCGTACAGACCATAGGAAGTCCGGTTCCAACAATGACCGCTCCGATCAGCCGCTCCGCCTTTAAATCGATTCCTTCTGAAAATACACCGCCCATAACACAGAGTGCCACAAACGAATCTTCTCGCTCCACCGAGAATTCCATGAGAAACTGCTCTCTCTCCTGCTCATTCATGTGGGACGCCTGAGATAAGCAGGCGAATTCTCCTTTCTGTCCGACTGACTCGGTCAGCAATGCTTCTACTTCCTTTAAATACTGGTAGGAAGGCAGAAATACCATATAATTTCCCTTACGGGCCGACACGATGGCGCGTAAATAATCCACCACCTTCTGATATTCTCTTCGGTTTCTTCTGGTATAGCGGCTGCTGACATCCGATGCTACCATAAGAAGCCTTTTTCCCTGGTCAAATGGAGAATGGGCATAAACGGCATATTCCTCCGGGTCTCCGCTCAATAATTCCTTATAATAGGAAACCGGAAGAAGGGTCGCTGAAAAAAACACCGTACCGTTCCCTTTATTCAAACACTCCTTTAAATTCCTGGAAGGATTGACACAAAACAGCCGAAGCATAAAACGTCCGTCATGGAAAAGTTCCGTATAGATCCGGTAGTTTTCATCCAGGCGCTCATAGATGTTGATGAAATCACGGAGGCAGAAATAGAAATCCAGAACCAGATCCCTGTCCCCAAACTCCTGATGCACCTCCATAAATTTCTCCATCTCACCAAACAGAGCCAGAATGTTGGTAACAAAGAAACGGATATCTTCCAGTACCCGAAAGCCTTCACATTCACGTTTCATTTCCAGAAGTTCTTTGTTGCACCGGTCAAGCAATCTGGCGATTTTCTGATCCATGGGCTTGATTATCTTTTTAATAAGAAGAAAGTCCTCTTTATAGACGGTTGCACTGTACATTTCCCTGGCTCTCGGCACCAGATTATGAGCCTCATCTACAAGGAATAAATACTCTCCGGAAACCCCTTCAGAAAAATACCGTTTCAGCCTGATGTTGGGATCAAACACATAATTATAATCACAGATAATGGAATCCACCCAGTTGCTGATATCCAGACAGAACTCAAAAGGGCACACTTTAAATTTTTCCGCATATCGAAGCACCACATCTCTGCTGATGCCGGTCTCCTGTTGAATGATGTCATAAACCGCATCTCCCACCCGGTCAAAATGTCCTTTGGCATATGGACAGGCATCTGGATTGCATTCCGGTGTGTCTAAAAAGCAAAGTTTTTCCTTGGCGGTTATGGTCACCGTATTCAAATACAGTCCATTTTCTCTCAAAATAGAAAACGATTCTTCTGCAACACTTCTTGTAATGGTCTTTGCCGTCAGATAGAACAGCTTATCTCCCAGCCCTTCACCGATGGCTCTTACTGCCGGATAGATGGTGGAAAGCGTTTTTCCAATACCGGTTGGTGCCTGAATAAATAAATTTCTTTTTCTTGAAACACTGCGGTACACAGACACTACCAGTTCCTTCTGACCGGATCGGTAAGGATATGGAAACGAAAGTTCCCGTATGGATTCATCTCTCCTCACTCCGTGAATGTATAAATATCTGGCCCATTTTACATACTCATGGATCAGCCCCTGAAACCACTCTTCCAGTTCCTCAAAGGTTTTTTCCACTTCAAAGCGGCGGATCTCTTCGGTTTCCAAGTTACAATATGTCATCTGCATGACAGCTCCGGAAAGCTTATGGTCAAAGCAGTAAAAATACCCATAGCACATTGCCTGGGCAAGATGAACGGGAATGGGTTCTTCCAGATACGACAAATCCATATACATTCCCTTAATCTCATCAATGGTCACGCCTTCCGGCTTCTCAATGATGCCGTCTGCCCTGCCTTCCACCAAAATCTGAAACTGGTCTTCTGACACCATATGTTTTAAAGATACTTCCGGGCGGTAATCCGCTCCCATTCGGCGCTGGATCTTTCTATGAATTCGGCTTCCTTCCTGCATGGCAGTTTTCTCTGCCGCAGAGGTCCTCCGATTATCGATATCGCCGGTACGCAGTACGAACTCAACCAGATTTCTCACTGATATCTTTATGATTTTCTTTTCTGAGTCTACCATTCCGGCTTTTCCTCCTTGGATCATTCATTTTCACGGACTTTTGCAAATAAAAAAGGAAACTGTACGCCATACGGCTTACAATTCCCTCTCTTTCGTTGCTTTTGTTTATGCTGCAGAACAATTCTCCGGAGCTTTCTTTTGAAGAAATGCTTCAAAATCTACATCTTCCCCGTGAAGCTCCACAGTCAATACCTGTGTCAAATCCAGACTTAAAACTCCTAATATAGACTTTGCGTCGATGGTTACTCTATTGTAATATACGTCTATGTCGAATTCACATTTAACGGCAGCAGTAACAAAATTTTTCGCCTCAGCAACAGTTGGCAGCATAATTTTAAACTGTTTCATAATCAAATCTCCTTTATAATAAAGAAAAAGTCATGAAATACTTATATCATGATTGATTCGATTTGTCAAATTATGCTGTCGATCCGATGATATCTTCTTTTTTTGTGCATATCATGCAGTTTAAAGATCTACTAATCCAGAATACCTATACATCTTTTTGCTGAGATTCATTTTATTTTGGGAATCATTCTCAATGATACTTTTTATCTGATTCAATTCTATTATTTTACCTTGATTTTTCATAAAAAAACGCTAAATTTTACGGTCAAAAGCCATGTTCGTCTACCAAAATTAATGGTTCAAAATGGTTTCTGTTTTTCATAATTTTACCACAATTAGGCACTCTTTAACAGTAGAATATATTTTTTATTTTTTTCAAATAATGGTTGCAATTTAAAAACTTCTATGCTATACTTTCTAGGTGCTCGGGTGAGGGTACAAAAATATACTACCAAAGGGGAATAGTTCAATGGTAGAGCAACGGTCTCCAAAACCGTAAATGGGGGTTCGAGCCCCTCTTCCCCTGTTAATTGTTAAACCACAAAGATCCTTTTATTTTCAGGATTTTGTGGTTTTTTTGTTTTATCAAAACCCTGTCTCACCATCTGATGATCAGTCGGCTGACAGGGTCCTATCAAAAATAATTACTGCAATAAGCCTAATTTAAGCTTCCAGATCAGTACCCGGACCACCGCAGCATTAATCTGCTCTTCATTCAAATCCCCCTTATTTAAAGCATCTAATACTGACGGAATCTGCGTGTCAAAATCAGTAGCAACCAGTAAGTCATTGCCTGCAGCAATCGCAAGAACGGCAGAAGCCCCATCTGAAGCACTCTTTTTAATAGCATCCATACTTAAATCATCTGTCATAATCACACCCTGGAAATGAAACTTTTCCCTTAATATGTCATGAACTGCACCAGAAAGGGAAGCAGGATTTTTCTCGTCCATAGAGTTTACAATATTATGGGATACCAAAATGCTGTCAGCTCCTGCTTTAATCCCAGCTTCGAACGGAAGAAAATCACTCTGGACAAACTGACTATAATCTCTGATATCGGTTACCATTTCCGTATGGGTATCTCCATTGCTTCCGTAGCCCGGAAAATGTTTCAGGGTGCTGCCAATTCCCTCTTTTTTCATTTCCCCCACCACTGTCCTGACATAATCAGACGTTTCCTTAGCATCCTGCCCAAAGGACCGGCGGTAGATAAAGTCATTGGAATTAACAGAAACATCACAGACAGGAGCCAGATTTACGTTTATTCCAAGTCCAAGGAGAAGATCTGCCTTCTCTTTGGTGTCCGCTTTAATAGCTTCAAAGCCACCCCTTTTATACAGATCCTGAGGGGACTGAAACGGTTCCGAACGGAAAGCAGCGTATTTGCTGACCCGGCATACGGTTCCGCCTTCCTCATCCGCTCCAATGAGCATCGGAATGGTTGAAGCGCTCTGGTAGCTGTTTATGAGAGTTCGGATTCCGTCCGGAGTTTCATCCTTAAAATCGTCTCCGAACAAAATATAACCGCCCAGATGATAGTCTTTTATATCAGAAATGGCACTGGCTTTGCGCAGGCGGACAAAAAACATCTGGCCCACCTTTTCCTCCAGAGTCATGCCAGAGAGCAGTTCCTCTGCTCTTGTCCCGTAGACATCACGGTCGGTGGCGGAATTTTCCTCCCCAGCTGTTTCTTTAACAGTTGTCTCTGGAGCAGAGCTGCTTTCCGAAGCCTCTGTGGAACCAACAGCAGAAGCATCTGTACCGCTTACCGCCTGCCCGGACTCTCCGGTACTTTGTCTGGTGGAATCACCGATAAAATTTGTGTTCTTCCCGCAGCCTGACAAAAAAAGCGGCAAGAGGAAACATATAAGAGGAAACACATATTTATAAGATTTCATAAAAATCCTTTCTGACTATCAAGAAAAATTATTTATATCAATTATATCTTTTCATGAAGTACAGGTCAAGAACCGTCGGTTTTCTTGATTACAGAATTTATTTATGAACAATATTTGGCTTTGGTCTGGCATTAGAACAATACAATGTAATAGATTATTTTTTCTCCTTACCGACCGAAACAAAGCAGCAGATCATTGACCATGTCCATACCATAAAGTCAAAAATGAAATGCATGAAAATCAATTATCTTCAAATTGATTGTTAGTTTTTATCGTTTCTGAAGGTTCTTTTAACTCCATAGACATCCTGACCTGCATATATGCACGCCCAGCCGCACTGATTTCTATAGTATCAGTTTGACGTAAAGGAGTTATTTCGTTGGTAGATGTAGGCTGCGTACTTTCAACTGTTTTTGTAATCTGCTTTTCCTGTGATAAGATCTGCATGAATTTTGTATAAAATGAAGATTTTGATAATGGTGATATTGACATTTCACATTCCTCCTTTAATAAGCAATAAAATCCTATAACTTTATTTTACGAAGAAAATCTTTAATTATTCTGAAAAATGGGAAATATTGGATGTCAGTCTGCTCTTCTATAACAGAAACGTCACAGACAGGTCATGATCCGTTCGTTTTCGCTATTACAGAATTTATTTATTATCAATATTTCGAATATTATTTAGAAAAAGCAAAATAATATATGTTATCTTATAAAATGGACTGAGGTGTTACTATGTCGAAAAAAAGTTTAGTTCCAGAGGCTCAGGCAGCTCTTAATCAATTAAAGTATGAAATTGCAAATGAAACAGGTATGCCTATAAAAAATAACGATTACAGTGAGATGACGTCGAATCAATATGGTTCTATGGTTAAAAAAATGATTGAAGAACAGAAAAAACAGATGATTGATAAATATACCTAGATTGTTTCTTTCATCATCAGCCAACATGACAATAGCAAACATTATATTAAAAGAGGTTTCCTATGGAAAAATTTACAAGTGGCTCAGAATTACCGGTAGGCTTTGGACTGGCATTGGAACAATACAATGCAATGGACTATTTTTTCTCCTTACCGACCGAAACAAAGCAGCAGATCATTGACCATGTCCATACCATAAAGTCAAAAAATGAAATGCTGGAATATGTGGAATCAACAGTAGCGCCAAACATGAAAAATTAAGGCTTACTGCCGGGTAATACCGGCAGTAAGCCTCTTCTTTTTTAACGGCTGCTTATCTTTCCATCAGCAGTTTATGATGATCCATATTTTTTCGACAATGCGTTCCATGCCTCTTGCGCATCCCAGGCACTGCTGTAACCACCGGTTTCCACATCTGCCGCAAAAATATTCTTTAATGTATAAACTTCCGCATTCTCCTTTGATAATTGAATGCGGCTGCTTGTTACCTTAAATCCCGGACCGTAAGAACCGTATTCCGCGAAGCGGGCATTCTGATATTTGCTGCTTCCCATATCCGTATACCCTGTATCGGAAATCTGCGCTCCCATATAGCAGTTGAGATAGACTGCCGAAGCTGCTGCTCCCCATGGACGTCCCAGATACACTTTACCGTTCTCCACTTCCTTTGCCGCATATAATCTGCAATCCAGAAATACAAATCCAATATCCCTTGTTGGTTCCGTACTGGGCGCAGTGATATATCCAGGAAGCAAGGATACGATATCACAATCTTCAAATACTGCCTGTGCCCTGCCGAAAATGAAATCCACATTCCCTTCCACATAACATTGCCGATAATATTGTCTGCCTCCTAACATACTGGCTCCATTGGCATACAGCGTATCCTGGTATCCTAAAAACCTGACGTTGGAAATAATACTCTGATCGGCATTATTATAAAATGCAACGGCTTGCTTTCCGCTAATCGGTGAATTTACATAATCAAATGTATTTGCAATGGTCATATTTTCTGCGGTAAAGCCCACAGCCGACGTGGCTACGGTAACGCTGGAGCTTCCGCTTGTACCATATTCCTTTCCGTCCGGCTGTTTGCTTCCACTTGCCTTATCGAAATACAATACGGTTTTTTCGCTGTCTTCTCCAATCAGGCTGATGTATGGTGATGTAACATCTACCTTTTCATAATAGCTTCCGTTCCGGATAAAAATGACAACCGGTTTCTTGTTATTGCCCGGTACTGCCGAAACGGCTGCCTGGACTGTTTTAAAAGTAGGGATGCCGCTCTTTGTCTGTCCGTCTATTCCACTATATGAAGAATCCACCATCATATCATAGCTTTGAAGCCCTACAAAATGAAACGGTTTTCGGGATATGCGTCCGCCTTCATCCTTATGATATAATACCACATCATTGCTGCCATTCTGGATGGAAAAACGATAATTGAACTTTTTCCCAGCTTTTATCTCATCACTTTTTACAGTATTTCCATTGACTGTCAGCCAGACGGTTCCTGCCCGGTCTACGGTACCTTTTAAGCTCACGTGCTTTTCAGACAGTATGGTGTCATCTGACTCTTTGGTCACAGTAAAGACTACTGCTTCCTTTCCGTACACATAAGTTCCGCTGTGTCCGGCAGTCGCCATGTTAAAAACTGCAGATGACGGATTGCTTGAATTGGTATCACTTTTTGCAACGATCTGGTAATAATATGGCTGCTCATTTTCTGCCGTGTCCGTATAACTGTTTTCTGAAGTGGCAGCAACAAAATCATAGGTTCCTGTTTTTAACTTCGAACGGTATATATCATATGCTGCGGCCTCCGGGATTGAGTTCCAATTCAGTATAATGGCTCCTTCTCTGCTTTCAGCGGTGACGGTGGGTGCCGTAAGAGGAAGGACATACTCCACGGCTCTGGAAATAACAGGCGTTGTCCGCTCTCCTTTGCATATGCCGTAGATTTTAAACCGGTATACTCCGTTTTTTGCTACTGGATACGTGTAGGCGGTCTCTTCTGTTTCCTCCAGTAATTGATAGGTATTTCCTCCATCATCCGAGACCTCTATCGCATATCTTCCATCTCCGGTTGCACCTTTTCCGGTCCAGGCCAATGAAATACTGCTTCTGTCTTTGGAAACTTCAGTTTTTGTAATACCGGTAACAGTAGGTGGGATACCGTCCTCTTTGTAAGTATTATTCTGATCGTAGAGAATCGTGCCGTTTTTGTTTGTCAGAGTCAAATTCTTAATTTCAGCGGATACACCAATGAGTGCCAGCCCATAAGACACTTCCGTCTCCGGGGTTAAAAGCATTTCCGAGGTTTTAAATTGCTTGGAATCCGTTGTTTTATCAGCCATATTGGTAAAGGTAGCCAGGTAGCCAGAAGCGTTTTTTTTAAATACAACATGATATTTGGTTCCTACGCTTACTGCATATTTGGGACTTCCGTTTCCTGCGGTCCCTGTGCCTTTTATCCAATAGCCAGACAAAGAATCTGAACCGACAGTACTATCATAGCCACGGAATCCCAGGCTGGCATACAGCCCTCCTTTTTCCGGTTTCTGAAATACCCCTGCAAACAAGCCCGTCCTTGTTGCAGCATCACCTGTTATAGAATAATTCGTGATTTTTAAATCCAGGCTCATGGTCTCTGTTTCAGCAGTATCCGGAAATCCCAGATAACTCACATTAGAGCCTGGGTCTCCAGTGCTTTGAGGCATAGATCCATTTGATGCTGTCTGTGTCAGTATCATTGTCGAGCCAAAAGCAGAAAATTTTAATAAATTGTTGGGATCAGTAATTTTAAACTGATGGGTGTCCGGCAAAAGGGACTGATTGACGGATACATTGGTAAATCTGGCAGTGTTCAGTTGATGCAGCTCATTTGCCACCTGATTTGCATCGGCTGCAAAACCAACGTAGACTTTTTCCTGCATGGGAATCACTCTTGTGCCGATTAGGGTCCACTCGCTTCCATCTACAGAGCCATAGGCGGTAAACGTATCACCGGAACGAACCAGCTTCATCCAGTATCCGTTTTCTTTTCTTTCACTTTTAAAGGGGATATCACAGACAAGAGAAATTCCCTTTTTTTCTGCTGCGGATACACTGTCAAGACTTTCTCCAAGGTAATCAAAGTCACCTCCAGCCGAATTTCTTCCGGTTAAATAGGCGGACCAGGTAGTCTTTGTATATTTCACCCAGGATAAGCCCAAAGCCGCTGTTTTAGCACCTTCCGTTAAATCTTCCCGGATCATGATTCCGGAAAATGCATGGTTATCCACTGGTGTGACGGAATTTAACTTCGCAGTAATCTCTACATCGCCCTTTACTTCCTGATAAACATAATGAAAATCATCTCTGGTCGCATCGTAGCTGTCAGTGCCTTTTACGCTTCCCTCTTCTTTTCCTAATTTTCCGCTGCCTTTTACCGTCAGCATTCCATCAACAAGACTTGCAGAACCGGCAACTGGGGGCTGTCCAATATCTTTCGAAGACCAGTTGTGTAAATCCCCTGCTTCTTTTGCACCGCCAGGAGTATTGATATGGATTCGGGATGCCGTCGTTTGTGTTGCATTCCCTTCTGAGTCTGTCACTTTTGCTGAAATATCATAAGACCCATCCGCTAAGCCGGAGATATAAAAGGAATATGGTGCTTCCCTGTCTTCTCCGATTTTTTTCGCTCCATTGAAAAACTCTACTTTTGCAATGTCGTGTCCATAAGCAGAAGAAGCTTGTACTTCAACACCTACAGATTGTCCAAGCATAAACTGTGCATTATCTGGAAGACTTAATTCTGCGGTCGGATTTTCTGCTTCCTTTTCCATCTTAACCAAAGAATTCAAATAATGCTCCAAATTGGAGTAACCATCTTCCCGAATGATCCTGCCGTCTTCTTTATTGGTTGGATCCAGGCCATTTTTAAGTTCCCATGCATCTTCCATTCCATCCTGATCCGTATCAAAATCAGCCGCTCTGGCTTCTTCTAACGCTGGATATCCTCCTATTTCATCTTCTGTATTAATGTATTTTCCTTTTCCATTCCGAACTTCATAAGTGATTCTGGCATCAATGGCATCCCGTCTGGGATAAGTGGCGCCTGCCTTCTTTAGAACCTTTTCATATACATTGACTGCCGGTTCCACTGCCAAGGAATCAATTCCTTCGCTGGAATAGGGAACACTCGCGATCGTTGTCTTATTATCCCCTTCCTTTTCGCCGGAAAAACGAATACCCAGACTGTTATCAGCGGAAACCTTTTTATTCCCCTCCAGATAATTTCCATTGATATAAAACCCGCCGACTTTTGAAACTTCTCCAGCATCTACCACACGGTCTGCCACTTCATCACGAGTTCCCGGTCCTGCTTTTAGATAGTTGTTGATATAATTGGTGTTGGCAAATCCTCCTCCATAAATGGTATTAAATCCCCAGTTATATAAAACATTATTGCTTACCTGCACCGTAGCAACGTGATTTGCATCTGCCGCTCCGGCATATCCTCCTCCAATTCTGGGATTTCGTGAAGTATGGTCCGCAATCAGGTTATGATGAAACGTTACGTTGTTTCCACCAAAAATACCTCCATAACCGTGTCTTCCTTTGGAATGACCTGATACTGTCAGGCTTTCTGACACAATGCTCCATTGTACGGTCCCGTCTTCCCCCCGGTAAGTGGACAGGCCTTCATCTGTACAGAAACTTAAGGAACAATGATCAACGATAAACGTACGGTTGTCCCTTCCCCAGAGAGAATCCATGGAGTCTCCGCCATTATAGATATTGGCAGCTCCCGGACGAAAACGGAGATAACGGATAATTAAGTTCTCAGAATTGCTTATATCCGTTGCCCAGCCGGAAAGTGTAATGCCGTCTCCCGGTGCAGTTTGTCCAGCAAGTGCGATATTGCTGAGTCCCTTAAAGGATAAGGTTTGTTTCAGTTCAATCGTACCTGCCACTGCAAACACAATGGTTCGGTTGCTTTTCAGTCCATAGCGCAGGGAACCGGAAATAGGTGTTTCAGAAACTCCATAATCTTTTAAATTGGTTACGGTGTACACTTCCTGCCCACGGCCGCCGCTGGCGTACCGGCCGCCTCCTTCTGCTCCCGGAAATGCCAATAAACTGCCTTTGTTAAGAACAGTACTGCTTCCCTCTTTGTCTCTCCCCACCTCAGCAGAGACTGTTGATCCCTTTTCGGTTGCGGCATTTACCGGCACCGGAAAAGGAACCAGTGACAACGTCATGGTTGCTGCCATCAATAAGGAAATTCCTCTTTTTTGAATATGAACCTTTCCCCTCTTCCATTTTCGCTTTCTACACCCTTTCTCATTCATTTCAATACCCCCTCCTTTTCATAAATAAGTAGTTCTATATGTTACGGCTAAGTTTCACTCATAATAGAAATTTAACCGGACCATATCATTGGGTACCATTCATGAAATCCAAACCCCATATTATAAATATATATCGTTTCACGGGAGTATTTAGTACAAGTTATCACGAAAGGAAAAGGGTTGTAAAATCATTAACAATTCCTTAACAGATATGGATAGGAACGGATGCAAAAATCAGGGTTGGAAACATCAAAGAAACGTTTCCAACCCTGATTCTTTATTTTGTACGATGCGATGAATCATTGCCGCAGAGTCTGATGTCCACGGGAGACACTCGATACTGGGATGGGGTAAATCCCGTAAGCCGTTTAAATTCCTTGGAAAAATAAAACTGATTCTGATACCCTACAACCTCTGCAATCTCCGAAATGCTCTGTTCGGAATAACGCAGCTGTTTGGCCGCCTTCTCTATGCGGAGGCAAATCATATATTTTTTCGGAGAGGTATTTAAAACATAAGAAAAAGCATGATAGAGGTGCTTTTTGCTTATGCCAAGTACCATGGAAACCTCTTCCACTGATATGTTCTTCGTAAAATTTCTTTCCATATAATCAATTGCCTTCATGGTATAAAACTCGGCGTTTTCTTTACTGTCCATGGTGGTTTTCGTAGGATTTTCGTCAAGCAGACAGGCAAATATCTCATAAAGCATAGATGCCATCCGGCAATACCTGTTGGGAAGCTTATGGGAAGCTAAGTACAGGGAATTGATCTTCTCCCCGATCCTTCCGGTCTTATCCTGGAACAGAGGACGGCCCTGGGTGATGTTCGCCCTGCCCAGATAATTGTCTATCAGATATCCAATGAAGTTTACCCAGGTAATATTGAGATTCTCCTGTTCCGGATTTTCAATGATCAGTTCCATACCAGGAAAAAGGAAAAACCCATGCCCCTCCATAAGCTGGCTTTCTATGGAAGTTCTTTTTGCCAGTCCTTTCCCTTCATTCACAAAAACCATGGTGTATGTATCTATATTTTTTAAATTCAGCTGCCCTCCGGAATTGATGTCACTATTACCGGTTTCCAGAATATTAAGGGTAAGGTTTAAGTGAGACCTGTCGCTGATATGCATAATTTTATTTTTACAGAATTCCTCTCGAATCATCCTATGTCCTTATAAATTGGATGGTCGCATCCCAAGTTGTTTTTTGTTTTTCAGCTGCATTTCAAGCAATTCAATCAATTGAAAAATTTCTCCTGGTTCAGAAACCACATAATCCGGGGTTTCCTCTCTTGATTCCGGATTCATATTATAACGGGGGCTTTGGCTCATCAGCACCGAGGTGATTCCCAGCCGGTTGGCTCCCACAATATCTTTTTTTATATTGTTTCCTATCATCACGATTCGTCCGTAATCTTCTTCGGTCAGAAAAAGGTGGCTCATTGCATCATCAAAAATCAGTTTTGAAGGCTTTTCCACACCGACTACTTCAGAAATGGCACGTACGGAAAAGCAATGGCTCAGCTCATGCTGTCTGTATATATTATCAAAGGATTCTTTTTTCCCATCTGCTACCAGAGCAATGATATATCCTGCTTCAAACAATTTTAACACGGCTTCTTTTGCACCATCAAACAACTGACAGTGCTGTACCGTGCCATTGGCATCCCGAACTTCTGTTGATTCATCTACCAGTGTATCGCCGCTGTCTATAAAAACGATTAATTCTTTCATATTATCCTGTCATTCTCCAATTCTGTATTTTACATCTGTTTTTTTGAAGACGTTATTCCCTGCAGGGATAGTTCTTCCACCCTGTGGCAAGCCGCAAAATGTCCCGTCTTCCTTTCCGTAAGCTCTACGTCTTCTGTTCTGCATTTATCGATGCAGTATCTGCATCTTGTATGGAAAAAACACCCCTTGGGAGGATTGGCGGGGTTTGGAATTTCTCCCTCCAGCGGAATCCTGTCTGATTTTGTTTCCGGGTCCGCATGGGGAACTGCGGACAAAAGCGCCTCTGTATATGGATGAAGAGGTTTTTCATACAAACTGTCCGCCGGCGCAAATTCCACCATTTTTCCTAAATACATCACTCCCACTTTATCCGATATATATTCGATGACAGATAAGTCATGTCCAATGAAAATATAGGTGAGTTTTAATTCTGCCTGTAAATCTTTTAACAGATTCAGCACCTGAGCCTGGACGGATACGTCAAGAGCTGATACCGGTTCATCACAGACGATCAGCCGGGGATACAGCACCAGTGCCCTGGCAATTCCGATCCTCTGCCTCTGGCCGCCGGAAAAAGCATGGGGATAGCGGGAAAGATAGCTTGGATTTAAGCCTACCCGCTTTGCAATATCTGCCACCCGGCTTCTTAATTCCTCTTTGGAAAGCTTCAAATTCGCTTTCAGAGGTTCGGAAATAATATCAAAAACTGTCATACGGGGATCAAGAGAAGAAAATGGATCCTGAAATATCATCTGGATCTCACTGCGTATTTTCTTCATTGTTTTCTTATCAATCTTCTGTATATCGTATTCTTTTCCGTCAGCCGCCGTATAAAGGGCAGAACCGGCACTTGCATTTACTGCACGGACGATGCACCTGCCAAGAGTCGTCTTTCCACAGCCGGATTCTCCTACGATTCCAATGGTTTCTCCTGCCCGGACTTCAAATCCCACATGGTTCAGCGCCCGGATCTGTGCCGATTTTGATTCATATATTTTACTAAGACCATCTAACTTTAATATCGTATCAGACATATCTTTCCTTTCTTAATCAACCGGACCGCTAACGCTTTGTTCCGCTTCCCAACAGGCAGCAAAATGTCCATCCAATTCTTCTTTTAACGGAGGATCTCCTCCAAGACGGCATTTTTCACTTCTTTTGGGACACCGTTCATAAAACCCGCACCGATTTTCAAGATTCATTGCAAGGGGAACCGTTCCTTCAATGGAAAAAAGGCGGCTGCTTCCGCTTCCAATCTTATGAACCGAGGCTAAAAGTCCTTCCGTATAAGGGTGAAGGGGATTGCCAAACAATTCTTTCACCGATGCAACCTCTACAATTTTCCCCAGATACATAACTGCTACACGGTCACATATTTTTGCAACTGCACCAAGATCATGGGTGATAAACAGTATGGACATTCCCGTATCTGCCTGAATCTTTTTCATAAGCTCCAATATCTGCGCTTGTATGGTAACGTCAAGAGCTGTGGTTGGTTCATCGGCAATCAAAAGCTTTGGGGAGCAGACCAGTGCCATTGCAATAAGGGCTCTTTGAAGCATTCCGCCGGAAAATTCGTGGGGATACTGCCTGTACCGCTTTTCTGCATTTGGGATCCCTACCTTTTTCATGGCTACTAATGTTATTTCCCTGGACATGTTCTTATCCTTTGTTATATGAAGACGCACCACTTCAGAAATCTGTCCTCCAATGGGAAACAGCGGCGAAAATGCGCTCATCGGTTCCTGAAAGATCATGGAGATATGTTTTCCCCGAATCTTCCGGATTGCTTCTCCCCCGGATTTCATTTTTAAAAGATCATGAATTTTGTCTTCGTTATAAAAATTCACTTCCCCGCTGTTCATGCATTTTTTTCCATTGATCCCCAAAATAGCCTTGCAGGTAAGGCTTTTTCCGCATCCCGATTCCCCAACCAGCCCCAATGTCTCATTTTTATTTACCGAAAAATCGATTCCTCTTACGGGATTTAAAATCCCTTCCTCAAGCCGTATTTTAATATCTAAATTCCGGACCGAAATGATCTGATTTTCATTATCCATCATACACCTCTCTATTTATATGGGTCCGCCGCATCCCGCAGTCCGTCGCCCAGAAAATTAAATGCCAGAACCGCCAGAACCACAAAAATTACAGGGATCAGCTTCCATGGACAATTGGCAATATTGCTGATGCTCTGACATTCCTGGAGCAGAACTCCCCAGCTTGTGGCAGGCGCACGCATTCCAAGTCCCAGAAAGCTCATGGAAGTCTCACCAAGGATCATTCCTGGTATGCTGAGTGTCAGACTGACGATTAAGTAGCTCATAAAGCCAGGAACCAGATGTTTTAAGATAATTTTCCCATCTCCCACTCCCCCGACTCTTGCTGCAATGACATAATCTTCATTTTTCAGAGCCAGAAATTTGCTCCGCACAATTCGGGCCAGCCCCGGCCAGCTTAAAGCCGACATGATTATGGTTATAAAAATAAATACGCTGGTAACCGATATTCCAGGCGGAATGGCCGCCGAAAGAGCCATCCAAAGGGGCAGAGTTGGAAATGAAGATATCACCTCGATCAGTCTTTGAATCACCGTATCAATCAGACCTCCGTAAAAACCAGAGATTCCTCCGATTACGATAGCAAGGACAAAAGAAATAATCGCGCCCAGAAGCGGCACGGTCATGGACACCTTGCTGCCGATCAAAATTCTGGAAAACAAATCCCGTCCCAGCTGGTCAGCTCCAAACACCATAAGAACCGGCGGTTCTATTCCTTCTTTTCCCTCCAGTTTTTCTACTCCAAAAAGGTGAATATCACTTTCAATCAGTCCCAACAGCTTATAGGGAGTCCCCTTTACAAAAAATCTGACCGGGTATATGGTCTCTTTATTTTCTTCAAAAATCTTATTCTGGAATTTATCATAAGTGAGATTTATGGAATAAATAAACGGTCCTTTAAACTCGCCTTCATGAATCAAGTGGATTTTCGTTGGCGGTGCATTGGAATAAACCGCGGAATAGTCCTCAAGTCCCTGAGGCGCTATAAAATCTGAGAACAGGGCTCCGCCATAAAACAGAAATAAAATAAATGCACTGATCATGGCCAGCTTATGTTTTTTTAACTTTCTCCACATAAGTCCCCATTGGGAGGCAGTATAATACCGCTCCTGCTTGATTCGTTCCTTTTCCTGGAGCGTAAGCTTGCGTTTAAAAATCATGCCTTTTTCTCCTCCAAAAACTTTATTCTGGGATCAAGAACCGTTAAAAGCAAATCAGATATAAGGGTACCAAGGACCACCATGGCTGCTGAAATAAGCAGTATTCCTCCTGACAGATACACGTCCTGGGACTGAAGTGCCTTTAACAGAACCGGTCCCTGGGTAGGCAGCATTAAAACAATGGCGGTGATGGTAGTCCCATTAAAAATGTCTGCTATCATCCCACCCAGTCCGCTGACAATGGGATTTAAAACCGCCCTCATTTCGTATTTGTATGTAAGAGTACTTTCACCGACCCCTTTCGCCCGGGTACAGAGAACATACGGTTTTTCCTGTTCATCTAATAACTGGCTCCTGATCCTTCTGATCAGCCCGCAGGTGCCTGATGTACTGATTACAATAACCGGTATGATAAGCCTTGTTAAAAATTCAACAAAGCTATTCCAAGAGGTAATTCCCCCTTCCGGAAACAGCCCCATTAAAGGAGTCCCCGTCCATTTGTAGGAAATATACATCAGCACAATGGCAAACAGAAAGTTAGGAACACCCATACCAATAAAGCCGATCAAGGTAATTACATAGTCTAAAAATGAATACTGGTGTTTTGCTGAATAGATCGCGATGGGGATGGAAATGGCATAGGTCAGCACCATGGTGATCATGGACAGCATAATCGTAGCACCAAATGTTTCCCCGATTTTCACAAGGACGCTCTGTTTAAAATAAAGAGAAGTTCCCCAATCACCTGTAAGGATTCCTCCCAGCCAGTCAAAATACTGAACCAGGAACGGCCTGTTTAGACCGTACATTTCTTTTAAATTGGCAATATCGGCTGCCGTTACTGTTTCTCCCTGGGCAATCATATTGGTGACCATATTATCAACGAAATCCCCGGGAGGAAGCTGAATGACGAAAAATACCACGAAGGATATCATGAACAGAGTCAGCGCCGCAAGGACCAGCCTTTTCCCAATATATTTTGATATTTCCATAGACCTCCAATCACAATACCTTACATGGCTGTAAGTGACACGGTCCATTAACCGCATCACTCACAACCGCATTTAAGTACTGTTTCTTAATCCTTATTTTGCAAGGTAGAACTGTTCCGGCCTTGCAAGATTCGTTGTTCTGAATTCATCCGAGTACATGATATTTGCAGGGAAGTTTTTCAGATTTTTATTAACAACCCAGTTTACAGGCATAGGTTTTAAGAAACCGATAACCCAGAGGTTCTTTTTGTGAAGGTCGTAGATCTTCTGTACATTTTCTGAAATGACAGCTTCTCTGTCAGCGCCTGATGCGGTTTTAATGGCCTCATAGGCATTGATCAGTTCAAGCATATCTCCTGTAGGAGTCATTCCTCCGTTTGCTTCTGATTTTCCATCTTCATACCATTTTCCATATGTACCATACCAGCAGGCATAATTTCTCATAGGAAGAATGTCATCAGGCCGGATCGCAGGAGTAACGGTGCTCACTTTCTTTAACTGTGCCTCAACGTCATTTACCAGAATGGATTTTGCAATATCCGCATCCACTTTGCTTGAGATCTTAATACCAATCTTTTTATAGGCTGATGTCAGCAGGGATAGGAAATCGCCTTCCTTTGACATGTCGGATACGGATATAATGATTTCAAGGTCTTTGGAAGTTCCTTTCATTTTACGGTAAGTACCATCTGTCTTGTTCCAGGGTTCCGTAATTTCATCAAGGAGCTGATTGGCCTTGTTCACATCAAATTCCGTCCAACTATTTGCCCATTTTTCATCGTATCCATTTGCCCCATAGGGAACAGAAGACTGTGCCGGCTGGCTCTGTCCGTTCATCAGTGTGGCATTTAATAAGTTCCTGTCAACACTTATGGAAAGTGCTTCCCTGAACTTTATATCCTGAAAAAGCTTTCTTTTATCCTCATCTTTTACCGTCTGATTCATCTGAATTGCCTGATCGCTGCTCCAATCAGCGGATACCCACTGTATTACATCATGCGTCTGCTGTGTTGATGTGCTGATGGTAGAAAAATCTTCACCGGAAGCAATCACCGCATCAAACTCCCCTGCTGCTGCCTTTAATGCTACCTGATCTTTTTCATTGATAATCTGAATCTTAATGCTGTCTAAATAAGGAAGCTGTCTTCCCTCGCTGTCTGTTTTAAAGAAATAGGGATTTCGTACCAGTTCATAGGTCTCTCCTACCTTGTCCCAGTTGTCTTTAACGGCAATGAAGCTTCTAAGCTGGGGAACAATGGCATAATCCCAGTTGTAATACCCGATATCCTTACCAAGGGTGCTGTAGGAATCCCACTGCTTCCCGAAATCTTTGTTTGCATTTGCGATTGCCTGTTCCTCTGTAATAAGAGGGAAGGAAGAATCATCTGCCACATTGTCCTTACGGGCAACATAATTTTTATAAAAATGCTTTGGCAGTGCCATCCATTTATTATCTACCGCTACATCAGCCGGGAAGGAAGGCTTCGGTGCCTTAAATTCCACAGTAAATTTATAATCGTCCACCTTTTTGAATTCCGCCCAGTACCGTATTCCATCTACAGTTGCCTGATAACAGTTATAAGGCTTTGATGTATAGGCTGGATAATAGGCTGGATCATCAACGGCTACTGCGGAACGGTCTGGCTTTAAAGCTGGTGTAGACATGTGGTCATAGTAGAAAATAACATCATCTGCCGTAAAAGGCTCTCCGTCAGACCACTTCATGCCCTTACGCATTTCAATGGTCCACACGGTCGCATCATCATTGGAATAGAAATTCTTACAGATATTCGGTTCCACTTCTCCGCTTCCATCCTGTTTGAAACGAAACATGCTCTGCTCGGTGAGCGGACCCCAGGTCCATCTTGCACTGTCATTGGTCGTAAGCGTTATACTTCCGCCATACTGTCCAAGGGAAACCACATCCGGTTCCACCATAATATCTGCCTGATCCGGGAGACGGTCTTCCAGTTTCGGAAGTTCTTTAGCATCGGTCTTTGCTTTCAGCATAGGGGCTTCTTTTTCGGAAACATCAGCAGCCTGCTGCTGGGCTGATGTTTCGGCTGCTGCAGATGTCTCTCCGCTTTGACTGACTGCAGAGCTTCCCTGCCTGCTGCATCCGGAAACAGCCGCAATGATAAATGACAATGCCAACGCCGAAGATAATGCTTTTTTCATTGGGAACATTTTTCTTTTCATAGATTCCTCCAATTCTTTTTTCTATTTTCTGCTGTGCAATCAGGCGATAACGGAATATATACTTTTCGATTTTTAAAATCACCCACCCCAATCCCCAGTAAAATCATCTTATGTTAAATCTTTGAAAAATCCAGGTAATCTTTGTGTAAAATACCCTATAAATAGCTATTACTTGTTTGTAAAAATAGTAATATCGCCGAATTTGCAATTGAATATTAGCATATCCAGCAATCCTTGTAAATGTATAATCATAACAAAAATATATACTTTCAGGATTTCTCCAATAAAAAACGGAGTGAAATTCAAATGAATTCCACTCCATGGATTAACAAAAATCATTCTTCAAAAACATTTAAAATTCTATCTTTTCTTAGATCAGACCATTACAACTAATCTCAATCACATACTTGCCTGCACACCATTCTTTTCGTAATTCATCCGCCTCAACCGATAGTCCATTTACCCGTACATTGTCAAGACTCAAACCAGCCTGAAACTCCATTTCCACCCTGCAATCAAAAGGCACTGTAAGGAAAAATACAATCCTGTCATCCTTCCACTCCCAGCCACAATCATAATCTCCTGCTGCGGAACGGTATTTTACATGTACTGAGGAAAGCTTCTTACTGGGCATTGGGGCAAACTTCATCCGTTTTCCACCTACCCCCTCTTCCACATGCTGGAGGCCGCAGACATAGCAGTATATCCATTCTGCAATGACACCGTAGGCATAATGATTTAAGCTGTTCATGCCGGTACTGCTGATGGAGCCGTCAGGAAGGAGAGAATTCCACCGTTCCCAAATTGTGGTGGCCCCTAAATTGACCTCGTAAAGCCATCCGGGGTAATCTTCATTTAGCAGAAGACCATAGGCCTCTTCCAAGTGTCCGGTTTCAGACAGTGCCTGACAAAGATATGCCGTTCCCACAAAGCCGGTGGACAGATGATTCTGGTTTTCCTTAAGCAGTCGGCATAACTCTTCTCCAGATTCCTTCCTCTCATCCTGATCAAATAAATGGAACCAGATTCCAAGCGCATATGCCGTCTGGGTCTGTATGGTCAGCCTGCCTTTTCCTGAAATGTATTTTTCCCGGATTGCCTTACGCACCTGCCCTGCAATGTTCTGGTAATATTCTGCGTCGCTATCTTTCCCCAGAACCCCGGCCGCCTTTGCCGTCAATTCTGCGGTATGCATATAGAATGCAGAGGCTACAAAATATTTATCCGTGCCTCCCTCCCGGCTGTCTCCTTCGCTGTCCAGGGAGAGCCAGTCGCCGAAATGGAATCCGCAGGTCCACAGCCGCTTGCCCCCGCAGACTTCCTCGTCCATGCGGATGATAAAATCCATCCACTGCTTCATGTTGTCATACTGCTCTCCCAGCCAGCTCACATTTCCATAGTGAAGATATAAGTTCCAGGGGATAATGGATGCGGCATCGCCCCATACGCTGGCTCCGGCTTCTCCCCAGAGGTCTTCTGTCATGTCAAATTCCGGTTCTCCATTCATCTGCCTGGCGAGAGTCAGTACATCTGGCACTACATAGGGAACGGCTCCGCCCTTTTCCCTCTGTTCAAATCCCATATCTTTCATGTACTTTCTAAAAAACGATGGGGTCTGCATATGATAGGAAGCCGCACAGCTGAATATCTGCGCATCTCCGGTCCACCCCAGGCGTTCATCTCTTTGAGGACAATCCGTAGGAATGTCCAGAAAATTCCCCTTCTGGCTCCATTTTGTATTTGAGATCAACTGGTTTACTTTTTCATTGGAAGTCTTGATAAATCCGGTGTCCTCAATATCCGAGTACAGTGCCCAGGCTTCAAAATCCCCCACGTTAGTCTGGTTTACTTCCATTCCAGTGACCTTTACGTAACGGAAACCATAGAAAGTGAAATGAGGCCTTGCGAACTGTTTTTTTCCATTGGCAATCCACGTATATTCCGCTTGGGCTGTCCTTAGATTGTCCCGGTAGAACTTGCCATCCTGAAGCACCTCCCCATATTGCAGGGTGATACGCCTCCCCTCCGGACCTTCCGCCCAAAATGCCACCCAGCCAGTGATCTCCTGACCAAAATCAAGAACCGTTTCCCCAATGGAAGTGGTGATGATCTCCTTCACAGGCAGCACCTCTTTCTTCCTTACAGGCACTCCGGTCATAGGGCTGATGACTCCTGCAGGCGGCTGAGCTGAAACCGCATAGAGTTTCTGACGCTCAATCACCGTTTCAAGTCCTGGCTCCATGCGGGAATCATACACCTCTCCATCGTAGATGCCGGAACTGGCAACAGGCGATTTTAGCGCCAGCCAGGACTCATCTGTAGCGATCACTTTCTGTTCCCCGTCACAGCCTGTTATGTACAAATTTGCAAGAAGTTGAAAACGGTCTCCATAATATTCTCTCAACTGCCCTTTGTTCATATAACCCAGGCGGCCCTTGTACCAGCCATTTCCCAAGTAAACATCGATCTGATTGGTCCCTGTTTTTAAATACGGCTGCACGTCATAGGTCTGATACTGAATCCAATACCGATAATCCGTGAAATATGGCGTCAAATAATCCTCTCCCACTTTTTCTCCGTTTAAATAGACTTCATAAACTCCCAATCCGCATAAATAGAGCCGTGCCATTTTCAGACCGCCATACTCCTGATCCTCCAGAGTAAAGGTCTTTCGAAACACCGGATGAAGCTCTTTTACAAAAGGGGCCTGAATCCAGCTTCCATGCCATTCTTCCTTAGGATGGCCTCCCTCAAAATAAGCTGTTTCGCTGACAGCCTCCCCTCCAGCATCATCCCTTACCGTCACCCTCCAATAATATGGCTTGGCAGGCTCCAGGGCCACTTCCGGCGTATAGGCACAGGAATTTAAATCAGCTTCCCCACTGTCAAATATAAGTTCATGAAACTCCCGGTCCACGCTGATTACCAGTCTGGCCCAGGCCTGAAACTTCCCTTCTGATTCTTCTACCTTCCAGGAAAACGTGATGCCGGAAAGCCCGATCCCTAAGGGATTCTCCTGATAATTCGTCTTTAACCCATATATCCTCATAGAATACCTCCTGGTTCACTTTATTTTTTATGGAACAGCGCCAGTCTGGCACTTTCTTTATACAATCATCGTTTCGCGATTAACACATCTCCCGGCTCAATAGAGACAATTTCTGACAGCACCGTTCCATCAGGCAGGCCAGTCAAAGTGTCACGTTCTAAATCCACCCAGCCTTCTGATTTGCCGTGATTTATGATAAAAATGGTTTCTGCTGTTTTAGAAACCCGGCAGGTCACTTCCACATCCGGGCCTGACCGGTATACCGGTTTAATCCCCTTCTCTGCGCAGATACCTTCCAGCAACTCCTCTAAAAATCCCTGCTCTGGCTGGGTACCGATATAGTACGCTTCTCCCTTTCCGAATTCATGGCGGGTGACACAGGGCGTTCCAGCATAGAAATCATCCCTATATTCTGCCACCACCTCTGTCCCCTTCTGTGGGTGGAGAATATCGCAGAGGAATCCGCACTCATATTCGCCGCTGGAAAAAAACTTGCCTTGCCTGATCTTCATACAGTTTTTTTCCTGGGGGCGAAGCGCATCCGTTTCTTCCACCCAGATTCCCAGAACCTCTCTCAATTTTCCAGGATATGCTCCGAACACACACCTGTCATTTTCATCGGCCAGGCCAGACATCACGGTTGTGATTAAGGTTCCTCCGCTCTCTACGAATATTTCCAACCGCTCTGCGAACCCTTCCTTCATCATGTAGGCCATCGGTGCCAGTACCAGGTCATATGTATTAAGATCCGCATCATATGAGAGAAAATCCACCGGGATATTCTTGCGATACAGCGGCTCATAATACAGTGAAACCGTCTTTAAATAATCCATATCTTTGCTTGGTCCGCTGGACAGTTCCAAAGCCCACCAGTTATTCCAGTCAAATAAAATTGCTACGTTTGACGGAGTCCGCCCTTCTAAAAACACATCACCAATGGCTCCAAACTCTTTTCCAAGCCTTGCACACTCCTTAAATACCCTGGTATCCTCTCTTCCGGAATGACTGATGACTGCTCCGTGGAATTTTTCCTGACCTGCAACGGACTGGCGCATCTGGAAAAATAAGCAGGTATCTGCCCCGTGGGCCATCGCCTGATAGGAAAGTCTCCGAACCTCTCCCGGACGTTTTAACCGGTTATAGGGCTGCCAGTTTTGCTGGTTGGGAGACTGCTCCGTCAGTACAAAGGACTGCCCACCCTTTAACCCCCGCATGAGATCGTGCTTCATTGCCACGAAATAAGGCGGGTCATCAGGCCAGGGATAATTATCCCACCCCACCAGATCCATATGCTTTGTCAGTTCAAACTGGTCCAGCTTCTTAATATAGCCGGACATATTCGTCTGCACTGGGATTTCCGGGGTATATTGCTTTAAGATATTGTACTCATTTAAAAAACATTCTGCCGTGGAATCAGTGACAAAGCGCATGTAATCCAGCTGAATCGCAGGGTTGAACCGGTAATCATCGTTAAGCTCTGTGGGAAGGGTTATCTCCTCAAAGCCAGTGACCGTCCTGCCCCAGAACGCAGTATGCCACCGGTCGTTGAGCGCACCGATGGTTCCGTAACGTTTGCGAAGCCATAGCCGGAATTTGGCCTGGCAGGCAGGGCAGTAACAATACGTGCCGTATTCATTGGATACATGCCACATAACAAGAGCGGGATGGTGGGCATAGCGTTTTGCCATCTCTTCGGCTATGGCTGCTGCCCGTTCCCGGTACTTCAAGCTGTTGACACAGAAATACACCCGCATCCCGTGGGTCCGTTTCCTCCCTGCCCGATCCACTGGAAGCACTTCAGGATAGCGGGTGGAAAGCCAGGCTGGTTGAGCTGTCGTGGGCGTTGCAAGGCATACAAAGATGCCATGGCTCCAAATTAGATTAAGAATACGGTCCAGCCAGTCAAAATCATAAACCCCCTCGTCTGGTTCCAGCTTTGCCCAGGAAAATACAGGGAGAGTCAGAAGATTGATTCCCGCCTTACGAAACAGGGTCATGTCCTCATGAATGGTTCTCTCATCCCACTGATCTGGATTATAATCGCCTCCAAAATAAATCCTGTCTGCTTTTTTCATATTGCTTTTTCTCCATTTTCTCTTTGCCCAATCTGACATTAACAACCGATTTTCATCATCTGGCGGCCATCATTCCAGATTTCCTCCTCCAAAAGGCGGTCCACAAGCTCTCTTTTTTCCTCGGGGAATTCTTTCAGTACTGCTATATCCAGTGTTTGTTCCAAGCCTTTCACCTCCCCTGCATTTGCCATAAATCAATAATTTACCGGAAACCATATCCTCATTTCTCCCATTCCACGGTTATCCCATGCAAAGTAAGGAATCAGGCGGACCTCTAAACGTTTCTTTTCTCTTCTTCCCAGGGTCTGGTATAATGCGGTTCTGTCCCAATCTTCCCGTTCCAGGCACCAGAAATCTGACTTCAGCGCAATGACCTTTCGCGCTCCCACCTGATATTCTTCCGTCTGGAATACTCCTTCCGCTGGTACGATTAAATCGTCCAATGTCCCGGTAGATGCGTCAGGGCTTTCCATACAGTATACAAGAGGACCACGTTCCACGGCCACATGGTTCTCCGTCTCCTCCACCATGGAGTGAGATACGGTAAGGCGGGTCTCCATTTCTATAATAAGTTCTACGACAGTTCCTTCCGTATGGGCAATGAGTACCTTACGGTAAGTGCCTCTATCTTCCGGCGTAAGCCTTGTCTTTTCTCCATTCACAGAAATGACTCCGCCCTCTGCCCAGGCTGGTATTCTCATCATCAGATTCCATGGTTCTTCCTTCTCTATCTGGTCGAAAGAGAACCGGATGGTCCCATCGTAGGGATAGGCCGTTTCCTGCCTGATTCGAAACCCGGCTCCATTTTTCAGACTAATGTTGGCCTCAGAAGCGCCGTACAGCCCGCACCACACCGAATCCTCAGATACGGAGTAAAAATATTCCCCAATCTGGGACAGGATTCTTAAAAGGTTCGGGGGGCAACAGAAACTCTTTATGTACTCGGTCCGCTCCCTCGGCCAAACCAGTTCAAAATCCAGGGTCTTGGTTCGACGGAGCATGTTCTCATAGAAAAAGCGTTTTCCATCCAGACTGATGGCTGCCAGGTTTACATTATACATCATCCGCTCCAGCACATTCATATATTCGGCAGAAGGCTCTGCCGTAAACATGCGGTACGCCCACATCACGCCGCCAATGGAGGCACAGGTTTCGTTATAGGCAGTGATGTTCGGTAACTGATATTCATATCCGTATGCCTGATGTATTTTCTGGTCGTCAAAAAAATTCCCGTAAGGGGAGGCTCCATTATAAAGAGCACCGCAGCCTCCGGTGATATAGAGCTTTTTATCCGTCAGACTGTTCCACACACGATGTAAGACTTCCAGCCATTTTTCCTCTCCTGTTTCTGCATATAGGTCCGCCAAACCGGCATAGAGGTAATTGGCTCTAACCGCATGACCCATAATCGTTTCATGCTCTGCTACAGGAGTCCTGTCCTGATTATCATCCAAACCGTTCTCCACCATATCTCTCAATTCCATGGCTTTTATAGCAAGTTTCTTATACCGTTCTTCTTTCGTGGCACGGTATAATTCCACCAATCCCATGTGGTGAGAGGGGCAGACTGCAGTCTGGACCTGTCCGCTTTTTTCAGCCTGGCGGTAAAGCTCCTCCAAGTATCCGGCGGCCTTTTCTGCCACATCAAGAAGATGGTCTTTTCCTGTCAGTCGCTTATGCAGGCTGGCAAGGGTAAATAAGTGTCCGAAATTATATACTTCAAACTCGTTGATGTCCTTCTGCCGTGCGTCCCCGCCGCCATTCATTTCGTTAATGATCTGCTTTGTCGATAAGTAGCCGTCTGGCTTCTGGGCTTTCGTAATCAGTTGGATATAGGACTCCACCTGATTCAGCAAGGTCTCATCTTTCTTATAAATCCCGCAGTGCAAGGCGGCCTCCAGCCATTTATAAAAATCTCCGTCGCCAAAAGGGGTTCCCCTATGACGGCCTTTTGACTCTCCTGCACAGATCCGAAAATTTTCCACCACATGACTGATTTCTTCGCTTTCAAAAATATGCTGGATGTGATGCACGGTAACGTCCGCACACAAATCCAGGTAATCTTTCCAAAAACCTGGGTTTAAGGTAATAGAATCAAATGGTATCCCGCAAACCCTGGCATAAGGGGAACAGCTTGTGTCTGTCAGCATGCTTATACCCTCTCTCTTCCTTTATCTTTTAAGAACGCAGCTTACCGCATTCACATTCACTCAGTTCTGTAATTCTGAATACATGTTAAGCACCAACAGGTTCCAGTTTAAAAATCCCCCATTCATCACCGGTTTTCCTGTATCAGGGTCATAGTATTCGTGAAGCTGACCGCTCTGCCTTAAATCTCTGCCCAATAGTTCCAAAGTTCCTTTGTATATGCTTTCCGCCTCTTTCCGGTAACCATAACGCAAAAGCCCATTAAAAACCACGTAATTTGCCACGATCCAGACAGGTCCCAGCCAGTTCGAAGGATTGTTGGTGGCAGACAAATCAAACATCTTCTCGTTCCTCGCAAGAGTCGTAATTCCGTATGGCGAGGCAAAAAGCTCCTGATCCATGACCTGGACCGCCAGATTTTTGGCTTGCTCCTCGGTAGCTGCTCCTACATAAAGGGGAATCAGGCCAGACCAGGAGCGGATCCGTATGGGAAGACTGTTCCAGAACACACCAAGCCCTTTGTGGAACCAGTCGTATTTTCTGGTTTCCACGTCCACGTCTACCGTATAGAAATATCCGTCCCGTTTGTCCCAGCATTCCGCCTGTACAGACTGTCTCAACTGCCGGGCCCGTTCTAAGTACTCTCCAGCAGATGGCCCAGCCGTTTCTACATTACAGGCCTGGGCTTTTTCCAGAAGCACTGCCATATTCTCCAATTCCTGAATCATAAAGCTGTTTAGAAAAATGTTGGCCGTCGTATCCCCTGCTTTTCCAAACGTAGCCGGGTCGTTGTCAACGCCGATCATAATATCGTTCGCCCACACATAAAGTCCCGTTCTCTCATGGAAATATTCCCTGTGGTAACATTCAAAATAACGATGCAGCTGTTCAAGATATGGCATGGCCCATTCATAATTCCCTGTGTAACCGCTGATCAGGCATATCTGACTGCATAGAAAAGGTTTGTGCATATTCATGCGGACACCTTCCTTATGCTTCATATTCAGATACGGTTCTGGCCAACGTCCCACTTCGATCATCATGGGAATATAACCGTCCTCCAATTGATGGTCGAAAAAATTGAGAACATTTCCTTTGGCATGGGTCAGTACACGTTCTTGCAGCTCTTCATCAAAATGCTCCATCAAATTGAGCAGGCCGTACACAGACCAGTAGCTGTCCCAGTCCCATAAGTTCCCGTCATAAACAGAGCCTGGATCCACAAAAGGATGATGGATAAATGCCCTGGGCTGCTTCAGTATGTCTTCCACGTGTTCCAAGACATATGCCCGGATTCTTTCTTCATCTGACTTCATCTTAGTCTCCTTCGCCTGTCCGGATCACCAGCACCCAGTCATTGTCCTCTGTGAACCGAGCCACCGGCCTTACCTCTGCCTGTTCTTTTCCAGTGAAATCAGCAAAATAACTATAGGTGCCACTGACGGGATTAAACCACCATGCCTGGGCCTGTTTCCCTTTAAAATCTTTTAGATCCACAGCAAAAGCCTCTCCCAAGTAATCATAAGCCATCAGATAGCCTGGGCCTGCAAACACCGCAATCCTCCCGTATCTCTCTTTTTGACCGGACAACAAAAGTTCTTCCGCCGGACGGCCCTTCTGGTAATCCACAGACTCCATCAATTTCCTTAAATGACCCATGTGATCCGATCCCACATGATGCATGGATTCCTTCCAGACCTGTTTCACTCCATAGGAACCAGGCTTTGACCCGTCCTTATAAAACTGCTGAATGGCATTATCGCCGTAAGTATGACCCATGGCTCCTTCAAACACGGACCAATAGGCATAACGGCGCACATCCCACTCCCGCCAATAGGGCTGATCCAGAACGTGAAGTCCCTGAAGTATCCATTCATAAGATGGTTCTCCGTCTACCGTAGGCTTGATAAGATCATGACTATGGTCACGGTCCACGTATTTCCAATTATCTTCGCCAAAGAAATCTTCCTTTACAGCGTTGTCATCCCACGCGCCCAAAGAAGCCTGATCGTAGCGTCTGTGACCTGACTGGAACATATTGAAATCCAGCCACTGCTCCTCATGGAACCAGAGGGAGGAAGAAGTACGACCAAAGGGATGGAAGCCGATGAGTTTATCCGGTGTAAGACTCCGAAATAACCTTCCTTCCAGCCGGTGTACCTCTTCTCCTTCACTTCCACGGATATCCCCTCCCAGAAGCCAGATCACATTGGGGCTATTCTTGTAACGATTCGCCACGAATGTAGCATATTCTTCTATGTTTTCCAGATTTAACACGCCGCCTTTGACCATGGCTCCCCAAGACGGGAGCAGCCCCATATAAAGTCCCAGCTCTTCCGCCATCTTTATCACCTTGTCACAATGCTCCCAAAAACCAGGTGCCGTCACGTCCTTTTCCACCTCTGCCAGGCTGTTGGCGGCGGAACCGGGCATGGAATGCATGAGTACCGCCTGGATCACTGTAAATCCCTTGTCCCTGCGGTTTCTCAAGTATTCATAGGCCTCCTCCAGGCTGCATTGCTGAAACAGGAGCCAGGCTGTATCTGCCAGCCAAAAGAAAGACTGCTCCCCATTGCAAAGATATCTCTGATTATCACTGACCCTCAATAAACCCTTTTCCCATGGTTTCATATATTTGTCACACCTTTCCTCTGTCTGTTAACTTATTATCAATATGGAAATGGCTGAATCCCTTCATACTCCACTTCCCATTGCCCGTCCTTAGGAAAACCAGGTAGTTCTTCACTTCCCTGATATCCTGCTGTCATCAGCGCCGCCGCCAGCAGCAATGAGCCGTTGCCCGGCAGGTATAAAGGCAGGTCCTGCCGCCCCTCCTGGAAGTTATTGCCGCTTGCCACATAGCTGTTTTTCCAGGTATCCATGAGAAGCAAGTCAATGGCGTACTCCGGGTTTCCCAACCGGACCGCTGTCATAGCCATGACGGCAAAATCCCAGCCCCACAGGGAAGCATAATCCCAACATTCCACCGCCTTTTTCAAAGAGTTTTCCATAATGTTCTTGTCAACTCTTCCGCTGTCAATCAGTCCATAAGAACAGAGCATGGATGGGTGATCCGCTGCAAATGCTTCATACGTATCAGGACAGTTGTCATGAGCAAGATAGCAGCCGTCCTTCACCGCCATGGCAGCCATGCGGTCCTTCACTTCATTCCACTTAGCTGGAATCACCTGTTCACAGCGGCGTGCCCAGTCTGCGGCAATTCTTAAGGCAAAATGCCAGTATTCCACCTCGAAAGCAGGATTCTTCGTCACCAGGGGCTCATGGTTTTCCTGAACCGGAATCACTGGTCCTAAAAGTTCATACACTCCCCGCTCTTCATTATAAACCGCGAAATCAACCATAAATTCCGCAGTTTCTTCCACCAGTGGATAATACCGTTCCAAAAAGTCCCGGTCACCCCGATTTTGGTATGCCAGCTCCAACATATATATGATATGGGGCTGCTGCCAGATTAGCAGTGTGGCAATGGGCGATGGGCAGTCAATCGCAGACCCGGCCACCATCTTAGGCCACCGAGCACCCCGGTATCCGTTGCGCTCCGCATTTTCCCGCGCCTGGGGTAAATGCTCCAGATACCAGGAAAGGCTCCGCTCCAACATCTCTGTATGATTCCAAAGGGGCAGATAGGCTTCATGCCAAAGATACATCTCTAGATGAGCCTTTCCATACCAGCTGTTACAGGTCAGCCCAGTTTCCTGAGGCGGCATATCACCAGCTGATTGAATGGCCAAAAGATACTGGGAGAGAACAATTCTCCGCTCCAGCTCCAAAGCCCGTTTGTCCCTGCTCTTATGCAGATCTATGACGCCGCCATTTTCCCAGAACTGTGTAAAACGGCTGCGGCTGTTTTCAAAAATTTCCTCTGCCCCAGTTTCTTTCCCCAGTCCGTCCTTTTGAAAACTGACCGTAAATGCCATCTGTCCACTTCCCATAGAAGTAATGCAGAAACAGTGGGTTCCACTGCCCTTCATTGTACAGTTCTCCAGGGTAACTGTCACATAGTAGACATCCCGGTCCAGAATCCGTTTCAACACCACACATCGGGGATCCTGCTGCACCACCTCTGTGGTATGGGCACTCTCCAAATCCCAATCACTGGCTGATATCTCATGGCTTCCATAAGGAAAACAAATATTAACAGCCAGTCCTGCTTCCAGGGCCTTAGACTCTATCTGAAAGGCCACAGTGTCTGTATCACCGTCAGATGCAGTGATCACATGGCAGTTCTCTCCCTCCAGCCGGAACCGGCTGTCCAAAATTCCTTCATACAGTTTAAGCTCCTGGTAAATGTCTGAGATCTTATTTTCTGTAATTGGTTTGCCTTCTAAAACCAGGCCAATCCTGGCCAGATTCAATTTATGAGGATTCTGACGAACCCAATCATAGATTTTCTCATTTCCCTCTTTTCTTTCCACTGCATACCTTACTATACGTCCATTATGGGGGTATTCCGTCATTTCAACCTCTTCAAGGTCATAGCTATACAGCTCCGGACTCACCGGCTTCGTATGCCAGGCCCACTGCGCCATGGTGCAAAGGGGCAGAGTCTTCCCATATTCCTCATACAGCGTCTGCATTCCCGTAATATCTGCTGTATAAGCAAAATTCCCATTACCAACAGACAAAGGCGAACGTTCCTCCGCCTCTGTCAATATGGGATTATGTCTGGTTATCAGTTCATAGCGATTTATCTCAGCCATTTTTTCCTCCATATTATTTTCCGGCCATCAACCCTTTAAACCTGTGGAACTCACGCCGTCCACCAGCTGCCTGTTAAAGATCAGGAATATCAGGAATACCGGTATTAAGGACAAGGTGGACATGGCGAACAAGGCACCATAATCCGACTGCCCGGAAGCATCTGCAAAATTCTTTAAAGCCACTGATGCCGTCCAGGTCACCGGCTTACTTAAGTAAATCAGAGGACCCATGAAATCATCCCATTTCCAGTAGAACTGAATGATCAGTGTTGTCACAATAGACGGCTTTAAAAGTGGAAGTACAATCTTAAAGTAGATCATATACTTATTGCATCCATCTACAAAGGCAGCCTCATCTAACTCTCTCGGAATTCCCTGGCAGAACTGCATCATCTGATAGATGAAGAATGCCTGCCCGCAAAAATGGGGAAGGATCAAAGGAATATACGTTCCAATCACACCAAGGAAATTGTAAATCATGTACTGTGGGATCATGATGACCTGTCCAGGCAGCATAAGGGTTCCCAACATACACCAGAATAAAATCTTTCTTCCCTTGAACTTGACCCTGGCCAGGGCATAAGCCACCATGGAAGAGGAAATCACAGTACCAAAAGTGGCAACTGTGGCCACAATCAGGGAGTTCTTAAAGAAGGTTCCGAAGGTCACTCCGCTGTAGCCCTTCCAGCCATTTCCCCAGTTTTCCATATGCCAGCCAAGAGTTGGCAAAAAGGAGGCCGAATGGTTCAAAATATCGTTGTTGTTCTTAAAGGCTCCTATCATCATCCAGAAAACCGGATAGATCATAATAAGGCCAAAACCGCCGATCAATAGGTGGTATATAATTTTTTCAACTTGTTTTCTTGCATGCATTCCCATTTCGCTCCACCTCCTTAATCATCATTGCCTGCTTCATAGAACACCCAACGCTTTGATGTCTTGAAGATAATCAGAGTTACAGATGAAATTACAACCAACAGCACCCAGGAAATTGCGCTGGCGTATCCCATATCCTGATAAGTAAAGCCTTGCTTAAAGATGTAGTATGCGATAAAGTTCGTTGCATCTGCAGGACCGCCCTGAGTGATGATAAATGCCTGTGTAAATACCATGAAGCCGGTAATTGTCTGCATAACCAGATTATATAAGATTACCGGGGACAGGCAAGGCAGCGTGATTCTTAAAAAGCGCTGGTACGCATTGGCACCGTCAATCTCTGCCGCCTCATAATATGTTCTTGGAATCTCTTTAAGACCGGCAGCAAAGATAATCATGGAAGAACCAAACTGCCACACCGTTAAAAGGGCCAGAGGAAGCATAACCAGGCTCTTATCCCCCATCCAGTTCAGACGGTCCATTCCCATGGACATAATCAAGCCGTTGATCATTCCTTTACGGGCAAACATCTGCTTCCAGACCAGTGCCACCGCCACGGAACCACCCACCAGCGAGGGCAGATAATAAATCGCCCGGTAAATGCTGGCCATCCTCGTCTCCCTGGTCAGGAAGTAAGCAACCAAAAGAGCAAATACCAGTTTGGCCGGAACCGCCAGAACTACATAAACCAAAGTTCTCCAGACAGAGTACCAGAATTTTTTGTCCTCTGTGAACATACGCACATAGTTATCCAGCCCGATAAAATTCGACTGTACGAAATTATAATTGGTCATGGAATAATATAGCGACAATATCATCGGCAATAATGTCAGACAGCAGAATCCCACAATAAACGGCGCCGCGAATACATACCCTACCGCATTATCAGAGCATAAGCGCTGTTTCAGGGTCTTTTTCTCCTTAAAGACCCCCTCCGCCCCTTTTTTCATTTTGTTTTCCCCTTTCCATTTTCTTGCCCACGTCCTTTGGGCATAAAGGTATACCCGCAGGGTGTTTCATCTTTTTTGCCACGCCCTTTGGGCATAAAGGTATACCCGCAGGGTGTTTCCATTTTCTTGCCCACGTCCTTTGGGCGTAAAGGTATACCCCATAAAAATGGCCTGCTGCTTAACACAGCAGGCCGGCTCACTTGTTATTTCAACTATCAACCTGTCCTGTAAAGGAACTATTATCTCTTAAATGAATTTGTAGCGAAATCAAATACATTCTTAGCTGCATCCTGAGCAGTGATTTCACCTGCGTTAACCCTGTCCATCTGATTCTTAAACTCATCCTTAATTGCATTCTGCTGAGATGGCTCATTGATGAACACATCCTTGGATTCTTTCCATGAACCTACAGAAGCCACATAAGCATAGATATCTTTCTCCAAATCGCTTAAGGAAGGCTGAACTGCTGCACGCACAGCACTGGTAACCGGAACACCTCTTTCACCTAACAGAATCTGGTTTGCTTCTGGGCTGTTAATGAAGAAGTTAATGAATGCCGCACAGACCTCTGGATATTTTGTCTGACTGTAAATCGTAAGACCCTGAGAAGATTTCACCGCATAGCCGGAAGGACCGTCAGAGGTTATTCTTGGAATTGTAGCTATTCTCAAGGTTCCCACACCATTCTCTTCCGCAGCCTTTGCCATGGCAACTACCTGATTGGACAATGCCCATGTCATAGCAGCCTCTCCAGTTGCCACAAAGTTCTGCTCCGGAGCTGTTCCCATTTCATTCAAAGCACCCCGATCCGGATAAGAACCGCTTTCCGTCATCCTCTGTATCATCTCAATGAAAGGAACCATATAATCCGGCTTATCAATCATCAATCCGCTGTTATCACCTTTGAAGAAATTTAACCCAGACTCATACTGAGGTACTCCTACCGTACAGGCTCCATAAAATTCTTCCAAAGAGGAAGAACCAAACTCACCGGTAACATCTTTAAGCGCTTCGGAATATTCCTCATAATCTTTCCAGGTCCAGTTTTCTGCCGGCTCACTAAGCCCTGCTTTCTTAAGCATATCCACATTGTAGATGATACAATGAGCATTGGTTCCCAATGAAATCTCCATCTGCTTTCCAAGATCATAAGTGGTTGCTAAGAACCCATCTGAAATATTATCGGTATTGATCGTACCGTCTTTTATGTAAGGATTTAAGTCAGTAACAATGGAGCTATACTCTGCCCAGTTATTCCCCAACTGGAATACGTCCCATACATCCTGAGCTCCAACCAGAGTAGGAAGCTTCTGGAAATAACCGTTAAAGTCGGAGGGTTCTGTCTCAATAGTAACGTTGGGATATTTTTCCATAAACATCTTTACTACTTTTTCTGTCCTCTCATGTCTCGTCTGGCCACCCCACCAGCCGAACCGAATGGTACAAGGTTCCCCATTATTCAGTTGATCTGGGAACACCACCTCTTTAATGTCCTCAGCTTCTTCCGTCTCTTGCGCCCCCGCCGTTGTCGTTTCCTCTGCTTTGCTTTCCTGTGCCGTAGTCGGCGGCGCTGTGGTTTCCGCTGCCTGCTTCCCCGAACTGCAGGCCGTGGCAGACAACATCAGGGCTGCTACCATTGTCAATGCCATTGCTTTCTTACTTTTCATAATCCCCTTCTCCTTTTCACATTTTCTCAAACAACGCTCACCTACTTATTGATCATTGAATTCCATCTAAATAATTTAGTATATTGCATTGCTATTATATATTTTATTATAGTAATTATTATGAAATATGTCAATGATAAAGTGGTCATTTCTATAATAGTCACTCAATTTCTTATATATTTCCGTTTTTTTAGAGTTATTTTTGTGCATTTTTTCTTTCCTGTTTTGAAGCTCTATTAATCTAATCTTTTTTTAGTTTTAATATTGCCTTAATTATTAAACTAATTTTTAGTTTCAATTCTTCAATAAATACATACTTTCTGAATTTCGTAAAAAAAAGACCCGAAACCGTACGACCAATGCTTTGCAACTTTTCTCGCCGCGAAACATCAATCAAACAGTTCCAGGTATTTTTTTAACTTCCTCTCCCGTCAGTCCGCCAATCCTATAATCGCATCTCTTACATTCCCAACGCCAACCAGACGAATCCCCTCTACACGATTCATCTTTTCCAAACAGATCTTTGGCAGTATGCAGGTTTTAAATCCCAGCTTTTTCGCTTCATTCACTCTCTGCTGGGCCATGGATACGGCACGAACTTCACCGGATAAGCCTACCTCACCAAATATAATGGTCTTGGAATCTACGGCACGGTCCTTCATACTGGATACAATGGCCATAAGAATCGCCAAATCCAGAGCAGGCTCATTCATCCGTAAGCCTCCGGTAATATTTACATAAGCATCAAAGTGGGACAAATCATAATGGCACCTTTTTTCCAAAACCGCCATCAATAAATTCACCCGATTATAATCCGTACCAGCTGCGGTACGTCTTGGCATACCAAATGCAGTTGGAGTAATCAGCGCCTGTACCTCCAAAAGCATGGGTCTGGTCCCTTCCATGGAACAGGCTACCACTGCCCCGGAAGCGTCCTCCGGTCTTCCGCTCAACATATATTCCGATGGATTTAATACTTCTTCAAGACCGCTTTCCACCATTTCAAACACACCGATCTCATTGGTAGAACCAAATCGGTTCTTTACCCCTCGGATAATCCGGTAAGAAGCACTTCTTTCACCTTCAAAATAAAGAACGGTGTCAACCATATGTTCCAGAACTCTAGGTCCTGCCACAACACCTTCCTTCGTCACATGTCCGACAATAAATACGGCAATTCCCGACCCCTTTGCTATCTGCAAGAGTATATTGGTGGATTCCCGGACCTGACTTACACTTCCCGGCGCGGAGGAGATCTCTTCCCGGAACATGGTCTGAATGGAGTCAATAATGACTACATCCGGCTTTTCTTCTTTTATGGCTCCTTCAATGAGTTCCAGACTTGTCTCACAAAGGAACAATAAATCTCCAGTCACTTCTCCGATCCGGTTGGCCCGAAGCTTTATCTGCTTTAAGGATTCTTCTCCTGATATGTAAAGTACCTTTTGTCCGGAAGCAGCCAGATTGCGGCATACCTGCAAAAGCAGGGTGGATTTTCCGATTCCAGGATCACCGCCAACCAATACCAGAGAACCTTTCACTACGCCTCCTCCGAGAACCCGGTCCAGTTCTTCGTAACCGGTTTTCATGCGGTCCTGCTCATCCAAATGAATCTCTGACAGCCTGGCAGGTTTTGCCTTCAAGGAAGAAATTCCACCTTCCCCGCCAGCTCCAATTCCACGCTTTGCTACAGGCTCCTTTTTGCCCACCGGCTCTTCCACAAATGTATTCCATTCCCTGCATCCCGGACACTGTCCCAGCCATTTTGCCGATTCATATCCGCATTCCTTGCAGAAAAATGCAGTTGCTTTCGCCTTTGCCATCTGGTTTCCTCCTTAAAAAAGCAGGGTCCGTCTCCTGATCCAAGAGCCGAACCCAACTTTTATTCCTGTTATTTACGGTTGATCTTCACAGACACCGGTGTTCCTTCATTCAGTTCTACGCTTACGGAAAGTTTACCGCTCATATTGGTTCTCATGCTTCCGGCAGCTTCGCCTTCCACATAAACCTCATATTCAGTATCTTCTGCCAGCTGAATGGTCAGCTGGGCGTCCTTGTCGCCTTCTACTAAAAATTCCACTCCATCATTGGAAACGGTAAAATTCTCTACCGCAGTTCCCGGTACGGATTCGTATACAAACATGCCGTTTCGTTCCAGCTTGGTTATCTCATAAAATGTCTTTACTTTATATAAATCACCATGGTGCTCAAAATCCTGTAATTTTGATTTTGCTCCTAATTTGTAATTACCAAAACTGATTGTTCCGTCTTGTTCAGTGCGGATTAACTCTTCAATTACCGGCATCGGTTTGCCCTCCTAGTATTTTGTTTACTTATCCCTTTTTTGCGAAGAACAGATCCTTTCGCTTGTAGCTATTATACACGAATCAGCGAAAAATGGCTAGCTATTTTACCAGCTCTCTGATAGAAAATTTAAGCCCTTCTGTATCGGCTGTTACAACCACTTCATCGCCGCTTTTGACTGTTCCGCTTAAGATTTCTTCTGCCATCTTATCCTCCAGACAGTTCTGAATAGTTCGTCTTAAAGGCCTTGCTCCGTATTTTTCATCATAACCCTTCTGGATTAAATATTCCTTTGCGTCCTCTTCCACTTTTAACGTAATGCTCATCTGTTCCGATGTCCGCTTCATAATATCCTTCATCATAATTGTAACGATATCCTTCATATGAACCTTATTTAATGGATGGAATACGATGATTTCATCAATACGGTTGATGAATTCTGGCTTAAATAACCGTTTTACTTCCTCCATCACCCGGTCTTTCATAATCTTATAATCCGCTTTTTCATCGGCAACCGCACCGAATCCCAAGCGTTTTGGAGAAATTATATTTTCCGCTCCCGCATTGGAAGTCATGATGATAATGGTATTTTTAAAATCAATTTTCCGGCCCTGGGCATCAGTGATATGACCGTCATCCAGTACCTGCAATAAAATATTGAATACATCAGGATGGGCCTTTTCGATCTCATCAAACAAGATGACGGAATAAGGATTTCTTCTTACTTTTTCACTTAACTGTCCGCCTTCATCATAGCCAACATATCCTGGCGGAGAACCGATCATCTTAGAAACACTGTGCTTTTCCATATATTCGGACATATCAACCCGGATCAGCGCATTTTCTGTTCCGAACATGGACTCGGAAAGCGCTTTGGATAATTCCGTTTTTCCTACACCCGTAGGTCCTAAGAACAGGAAGGAACCAATGGGACGTTTGGGGTCTTTTAAGCCCACTCTGCCTCTGCGGATCGCCTTTGCTACAGCAGTTACCGATTCCTCCTGGCCAATGACTCTTTCATGAAGAATGTTTTCTAAGTTTCTTAAGCGCTCGCTTTCCTCTTCTTCCAGCTTTCTTACAGGAATCTTGGTCCAGCTTGAAATCACATCAGCAATCTCGCCTTCATCAACAATAAGATTTTTGCTTGTTTTTTCCTTCTGCCATTTTTCACGAATCTTTTCTATCTTTTCCCGTTTCTTTTCCTGTCTCTTTTTGATTGTACCGGCTTTCTCATAAGCTTCCGCTTTGATTGCTGCCTCTTTCTGGTCTTCCATCTGTTCGATTTCAGCTTCCAGTTCCTTGATCTCTGCCGGTTCCACAAATGTGGTAAGACGAACCTTGGAAGAAGCCTCATCAATCACATCGATGGCTTTATCCGGAAGAAAACGGTCGTTGATGTACCGGGATGATAATTTTACCGCAGCCTTTATGGCTTCATCGGTAATCGTCACCTTATGATGGTCTTCGTACCGTCCTTTTAATCCTCTTAAGATACCGATGGCCGCTTCTTCATTGGGTTCTTCCACAGTTACAGGCTGGAAGCGCCGTTCAAGAGCAGAATCCTTTTCAATATATTTGCGGTACTCTTCTATTGTAGTCGCTCCAATCAGCTGAAGCTCCCCTCTTGCCAGAGAAGGCTTTAAAATATTAGAGGCATCAATGGCACCTTCTGCACCACCAGCTCCGATAATGGTATGGATCTCATCAATAAACAGAAGAACTTCGCCATCCTCGATGACTTCAGCAATCACCTTTTTAATTCTTTCTTCAAATTCACCACGGTATTTGGAACCAGCCACCATACCGGATAAATCAAGAGTCAAAAGCCGCTTTCCGGCAATAGTTTCCGGTACATCTCCATCGGAAATGAGCTGAGCCAGCCCTTCTACAACTGCGGTCTTTCCCACTCCCGGTTCTCCGATCAGACATGGATTGTTCTTGGTTCTCCGGCTTAAAATCTGGATAAGGCGCTTGATCTCTGATTCCCTTCCGATCACAGGATCCAGTTTCCCTTTTATAGCAAGCTCGGTTAAATCTCTGCTGTAACTGTCAAGGGTTGGTGTATTTCCCTTGGCTTTCTGAGTTTTCATCAGTTCTTCTTTATTGGCAGGAGCATCTTCTCCCATCGCTGCAAGTACATCAATATATAATTTCTGAATGCTGATTCCGATTGTATTTAACAGCCTGGAAGCAACACAGTCATTGTCACGGATGATGGAAATCAGCAAATGTTCTGTTCCGATTAAATTCGCTTTAAAACGGACAGCTTCCCGGTAACTGTTTTCCAGAACTCTTTTGGCACCAGGTGTATAGCCGCCGTCTTCCTGCAGACGAACGGTCTGATCAGGAGCAATTAACTGGCTGATCAGGTTTAAGACCTTATCTTCTTTTACTCCATTCTCTTCTAAAACTTTGGCAGCGACTCCGCTTCCTTCTTCCAGAAGTCCGATCAGCAAATGTTCTGTTCCTACATAGCCGTGACCAAGGCGTTCTGCTTTCTGCACGGCCAGATTAATCGCCGTCCTGGCTTTTGTCGTAAATCTGTCTATCATAAATCCAATCCTCCTGTCATTTTAATTCCGGCAACTCCCTACGGATAAAATCCGCCCTGGCTATATCCAGTTCTTCCTTATTAAGGGGACGGTCTGAAACCTTTTGAAGATTCGCCGGCTGTATTCCAAGCATCAGGCGGTAAATCGAAACATCTTCTTTCGTTTGAATCAGATTGTCCGTCCGTGCAGCCAATAGCTGGGAAAGAAAAATCATGGCGTCCCTGGACGTCAGCCTTCTGGCATATTTCAAAACTCCGTAAGATTTGTAAACCTCATCTTCTCGTTCAATTCTGCGTCTCTGGAGAGATAATTTTCTCACCTGCATCTCCTGATTGGTCAACTGGATCGCAGCTTTTGAAACGGTATCTATAATTTCCCTCTCTGTCTGCCCAAGGGTCTTCTGGTTGGATATCTCATAAAGGGAGCCAAAATTCTCTTCCCCTTCTCCATATGCACCACGGATGGCTGCTCCAAAACGGCTCATGTCTCCAATTAGACTTGAAAACTTTCTCCCTTGGGACAACATGGGAAGATGTACGACTACGGAAGCCCGCAGTCCTGTTCCTACATTAGTTGGAAAAGATGTCAAATACCCATATCGGTCATCAAATGCATATGGAAACCTCTCATTGATATAATTATCGATCCGGTCAGCTCTCTCCCAAAGTTCTTCCAGAGATAATCCTGTTCCCAGAAGCTGAATGCGGATATGATCATCGCAGTTAAACACAATTCCCGTATCTTCCTCTTCCGAAAGAAGAATTCCGGCAGGTTTTTTCTTTGTGACGGCAGCGGAATTTAATACCCGCCGTTCCTTCAATGCTACTCTGTCAAGCTCTTCCAAATCTCCTAACATGGCAAATTCAAAAGTTTTTACTTCTGATTCACCCAAATCTTTTAAGCCGAATTCCAGCCGATGAACCATTTCACCGCTATCTTTTTCATTAAGCTTTGCAGGAAACTGATATTCCTGCAAATTTCTGGCCAGGCGTACTCGGCTGCTGATTATACCTGGTCGGCCAGCATCAGTCTCCTCAAACCACCTATGCATTCGTCTCATTTCCTTTCTTAAGTTCTCTGATCCTGTCACGGCATACAGCAGCCGTTTCATAATCCTCAAAACGAAGAGCTTCCTTTAATTTTGAATCTAACTCATATAACTCTTTTTCCTGGACAGAAGCTTCATCCGTAATGGATTTCCCTTTTCTCTGTTTTCTGGTGGAAGAAGAACCGTCTGAGTTCTGGTAAACCGGAGATTTCCCCGTATGGACTAAATTCCCCTGAAGCTGCTTTAAGCTGTCTTCCATCAAAGGACCGAATACACTATAGCAGTCGGCACAGCCAAACCGACTATCCCGGACAAAAGCATCATAACTGGTACCACAGGTAGGGCATGCGATCTGGTGAAGTTTATCCGGTCCTTCATCGGTTTCCTCGATGCCTAACAGTCCCGAAAGCAGCTTACCTAAAGGAAATTCTCCTTCGAAGATCGCTGCGTACACACCAAAATCCATTTCTTTTGCACACTGTGCGCAAAAATGGTGCTCCTTCTTTACTCCATTCACCACTTCTGTATATTGAATATTTGCTTCGCGAATTTTACATCTCTCGCATAACATAATGAACCTCCAATCCAGTGAATCATTCTTCCCTCTGGCTTTTTAAAAATGACTGGAATATCTCATCAACCAGCTGGTGCACTTCTTCACATGTTACATTTTTACAGACACCTCTGGCCAACACAACACTTAGATCCCTGCGCATCTCGTCAAGAACCTGAATTTTATCCACATCCAGAGATACAACGGCACCTTTGCGGCGGTCAAGCTTCACAAACCCTTCCTGTTTCAGAACAGAGTACGCCTTGTTTACCGTATGCATATTAATCCCTATGTTGTCGGCCATCTGGCGTACGGAAGGCAGGGGATCCCCTTCTCTTATACTTTCTGTGGCGATTCCTATGATTATCTGGTTCCGAAGCTGAATGTAAATCGCTTCATCACTGTTAAAATCAATTTGTAAAAACATATTTTCACCATCTTTCGTTATATCTGTTATATGAATATTAGCACACATCACTTTTTTTTTCAATACTCATATCCTTTCCAGATTTCAAAGTTTTTTCTTTATTAAATTTATCCTTTTTGTTTTTTACATCTTATTCTGCTGCACTCCCATATTTTACTAATGTTTTTGTATATTAACTGTATGTTGATCTACCTGTCCAAAAAAGCATCCTCTCTTTTTTTTGTATTAAAAAAGAGCTGCTGCATGAATACTGATCTCCAGTCCTCACACAGCAACTCTATTGTTTCAAATAATTTTTATAATATAAAGGTTCTGTCTGTTACAGAAATATCAAATCAGTCATCCAGATCCATGAATTCAAAATCATCTTCTTCCCCGGAAGGCTCCCCCTGCTTTGACGGTCTGGAGGCTTTTTCACGGTTTGGTCTTTCTGTATCTGATTCTTTTTTCCTTGCTGGACGTTCCTCCATATGAGATGCCAGATCACGTTCCACGTCTTCTAAACTGGATTCTACGATAAAATCATCATCTTCCGCTTCTTCTACTTGTAAAGATTCAGGCCTGTCCATGGTTATTTCTGTCTCTTCCGGTATTGACATATTCTCAGAAGAGGTTTTATCAAACTCTTCTCTGCTGTACCTTTTTATTCTGCTGGCAGGCAACTCTTCTTCCGTCTCGTTGTAGTATTGAGAATCTTCTGACTTTCGACTTCTTCCATTACCAGTACTTTCTGCTTGAAGTCCGCTTTTTCCAGAACCATTGCCTCTTCTTAAAAGGAGGATCACTACCACAAGAAGCACCAGAGCCATTACACTAACTGCAATCAGTATATAAAACTGTATGCGGTAATCTTTTGTCAGTGAATTGTAGGTCGTGGAAAGTTTCGCATATTCATCATTAGAAACTCCTGAAGCAAAATATCTCTGAATTGTTTTTTCTTTCAGATCATAACGGTAGAAGCTTTTCTCTCCATTCCAGTTCATGGCATAGAATACACAGTATTCTGGTTCCGCTTCCGTTTTTGCAACCCAGCCGGTCACGCGCACGCCGTCAATATCCACCTGACGTTCTGTAAAACCTTCCGGTATCTGTGCGTCGGAATCAATCGGAATTACAACAATTGCCTTGGAACTGGTTTCTACCTGAACGAACTGGGACCAGGAGTCAGCACTTTCATTGTAAATGAAGAATCCTCCGTTTCCTCCTGCATCCTTCAAATAGAGAAGCAGGAGGTCTTTTTCCAGTCCTTTGCCTGACATAACCTCAGTTCCCTTATAGGAATACGTTCCAGACTCAAATCCTTCCGGAAGAGTGGACTCATCAAAAGATGATGCAATGTTGTATTCCGTTCCGTTAACAGTTACTTTGGTATCGCCAAATTCTGCTTCTTTTGTTTCTCCATTTTCATTTGTGGCAGGAACAGTTTCGCCGCCTTCGGGCTTGGTTACCTTGATTGTGTAATTCTTAACCGTCTGCCCATCCTCTGCGGTAACTTTGACAACAACCTGGTTTTCACCAGCTTTTAGCCCTTTTTCTCCCTGAAGTGTTACATGGGCGCCTGCATTGGCAGCCACTGCATTGACCACCAAATCTGCGGTATTGGCATCTACCTCAGCGGTATACTGATCCACTGACGGGGAAAATGCCGGTGCCAGTGTCCCTGGAGATATCTTCAATGACTTTAAAGTAGCATCCTTGGAATAATTAGCAGGTGATGTTACCTTTACGGTAGCACTTCCCTGCTTGCTTAAAGTAAGCGCCTGAGAATTAACGTCATAAATCTCCTGGGAGGTGACGTTAATCTGAGCATTCCCTGCCTGCAGGGTCTTAAATTTCAGTGTAAAATTAAATGACTTCTGATCAGCCGAATCCATAGTTCCCAGAATCTTGATGGCACCTGCACCGCCATTGGCATTACTGCCGCTTACAAATTCCAGAATATTTGGATCATAAGCCAGCATGATTTCCGCTGTACCAAGTGCCGTGTCACTGGTCACCTTCATGCTTACGGTCACTTCGTTTCCAACCATAACCGATGGGTCAGAAAAAGCGATCTTTGTGTTGGATGCAAATGATACTATCTGTCCAAAAGGCACCACCACGGCTATCATACAGACAGCCATCACACTGACTATCAGTTTTTTCAGTTTCCTATTCATATTGTCTCCTATTTCTGCAAATCATTAGAGTCCCAGGATTTTCTTTTTCAAAAGCAGAAGGTCCTTGGAATCGGCCTTGCCGTCTCCATTTAAATCAGCTGCTTTTTTCTCCTTTTCAGATAAGTTTTCCAGTCCAAGGATATAACGCTGAAGTTTTAAAACATCCCGGCTGTTGACTTTTCCGTCACCATCAACATCTCCCTGGGAAAGGGAAGCGGTCTGACCGGAGGTGCTTTCCTGGGCCTGTGTCTGTTTCACAGTCTCTGTTACATGCTCCGTCACTTCTGCACTTGCTCCCGGTCCATTAGAAATGACTCCGGTAGAAGTCTGTACGGAAATGTTATTGGTACCAGCCGGGGCAATGCTAACATTGCTTCCTCCCGGCGTTCCTTTATTCTCTTCTTCCTTTGTACGGCTTACGCCCGGACCATAACTGCTTCCGGAATTCGAGCTTGAACTGCTGTTTCCGCTGTTGCTGCTTCCGCTACTGCTGTTATCTGTTCCTACACCGGAAGTATAGGTGGGTCCGTTATTCTGACGGACTACATGGAGAACATATTCCCTCACATTCCCGTTCTGGGCGGTAACAGATACCTTGATTTCATTGTTGCCGCTTTGCAAAGCAATGGTACCGGTTCCACTGACAGATGATGCTGTATTCAACGCAGATGCAGACACCTTGATGTTCGATACCGCCGGATCAACAATTAAATTGTACTCTAATGTATCTCTGTTAAAAGTAGGTGTCATGACAAAGCCTTCCACACTTAAGCCTGACAGCATATTGTTAGGATTGCCATTGCCGGTCGGCTGACTGCATGGAGTTTCGGGCATATTATTGTATACAGGTATCTTAAACTCCAGGGCCGTTTTCTTCATATCAGTATTATAAGCTTTTGAGAAAACAGCTCCCTCAGATGCCGCTCCCTGTACATTGGTCATATACTGATGTTTATACAGATTCGACCCCTGTACATTAAACTTCTTCAGATAAAATGTATCCTGCCCAACTTTTACATAGTTATTACCATAATATAGCGATCCCCCTAAAATAGATTTTTCAGGAGAATTCCATGGTCTTTCATAATTGCCGGATTGGGAGGCCCACCATAAGCCTCTCTGAACGGCAGACATGCTGCCTGACTGATAAGCTTCTATATTAAAGAAGTTATAATATCCTTCGTAGCCAGATTCGTTACCGGAAACACTTTTGCCGTTTCCTACAGAACCCTGTTCCTGAATGATCATTGCTGCCAAAACATAAGGATTTACTCCTGACTGGGTAGCCGCATTCATGATCATATTCGCATAAGAACCGCTTCCGGATACCGTTCCAGTCGTACTAGAAGAAGGACCCGTAAGGCTGGCTCCAGGGCCGTATTCCATAAGGACCTGGGGATTTTTCGGTGTAATGGAAGCATGAGGTGCTTCAAGGCTGACGTTGCCAGAACCGGAACTTTCTGTAGTTCCGCCTGTTGCAGGGCTGATGGCAGCTCCAGGACCAACTTCACTGGCATTATCAGATGAACCTGTGGTTTCTGTTGTACTTCCTCCGCTTGTAGAACCTCCGGTCAAAAAGGTTCCCTTTATCATAGTCTGAAGCCCATCCACGGTTTGTTTGTTGCTGTCATAGGAATGGCTTAAGAACTGGAAAACATTGGTTTCATCAAGAAAGTTTCTTGGATCCATATAGTACTTTACAATATCTTCTGAAGCAGTGACCCAGCTGCTCCCGTCAAATCCTACCCAGGAACTGCTATCCCAGTTATATGCCCCACTAAGCATAGACTTCCAGGAAGTCATACTGCTGGTATGTACCAGTGTTTTTCCTACCTGGCTCTCTTCCCTGACAGCTGTATTCCAATCCAGATTGGTTTTTTGAGCGCGGAATACCCACTGCGGATGCTGGGCATGCAGCTCACGCAGACGCGCTTTATAGCTTTCCGGAAATCCCTCAGCAGTAAGCTGGGATTCAAAATTCCCATCCTGAGTGTAAGTTGCCGGAAATTTAAGATAGCTTTTGGAAACATAACCGGTAACTGATTGACCGCCAGAACTGGAAACACGAATCTGATACCACAGCGCACCATCTGATGCATTCTTTTCATCCGTAACGGTAACGGAAGCCCCGTTGGTTAATTTTGTTACGACAGAATAGGTCGTACCTGGCCCACTCCTCACATTTAGTGAAGTAGCATTCACCGTGGCCGACCTCTCTGTGTAAGCATACGCATTTATGTATGGTGAAACAACTCCCAAACTGGAGTCCAGCACCAGGACACTGGCCAGAATAGCGGCCATCTTACGAGCTTTTTTATACTTTTTCATCTGTTTCTCCCAATATGCCCTTATGTATTTAAATTCTTACAATTATATGTAAATCATCCATTTCTTTATTATAATGACAAATCATACCATGTGTCAACTGAATCAGCCAAAGTTCAGACAATTGGAATTATTTGTAAGAAAATCTTTAAAATTTTACAAAAAAGGCCTCCCAATAAGGGAGGCCTAAAGTCCGATTAAACCGGATATGCTTTGCTTGCTTTGTCTGCAACGGTCTGATCCACACCAGTCTGCTGTGCAGCACGGTATTCAAAGAATTCTTTTGCAACAGCTGGGAACAGTGCGTAGGATAATACATCTTCATCCTGCTGCTTCCACTGAGCGCATTCCTTCTCGAATCTTGGAAGCTGAGGCTCGATCTTGTCTGCTGGACGGCAGGTAATAGGAGTCTCATCACCAATGATCTTCTTCTGTACTTCTGCATTGAACGGTTTAACGGTCTGGCCAAATTCACCTAAGAACATCTTCTTTGTCTCTTTGGTAACCATCTTATAACGCTCACCGCTGATTACATTTAAAACTGCCTGTGTACCAACAATCTGAGAAGATGGAGTAACAAGAGGTGCTTCACCAAGGTCTTTTCTAACTCTTGGGATTTCCTGAAGAACTTCCATATATTTATCTTCCTGACCGGCTTCCTTTAACTGGCTAACCAGGTTGGAAAGCATACCGCCAGGTACCTGATACTGCAGAGTCTTGATATCAACACCAAGTACTTTTGGATTTAAAAGTCCGCTCTTTAATGCTTCTTCACGGATTGGCTGTAAATAAGCACAGATTTCTGCCAGAAGATTCTGGTCAAAGCCTGTATCATATGGAGTACCACGGAAAGTCTCAACCATAACCTCAGTCGCTGGCTGGCTTGTTCCAAGTGCAAGAGGAGACATTGCTGTATCAATGATGTCAGCTCCAGCTTCCACTGCCTTTAAATAAGTCATAGAAGCTACACCGGATGTATAATGAGTATGGACGTCAATCGGAAGCTTTGTGGATTCTTTCAGTGCGCTTATCAGTTCTTCTGCCTTGTAAGGTGTTAAAAGTCCTGCCATATCCTTTACGCAGATAGAGGAAGCACCCATATCCTCAATTCTTTTTGCAATATCTTTCCAGTAATCCAGTGTATATGCATCACCCAGTGTATAGCTTAATGCTACCTGAGCATGGCCTTTTTCTTTATTACATGCACTTACAGCAGTCTGTAAATTGCGGATATCATTTAAACAGTCAAAGATACGGATAATATCAATACCATTAGCCAGAGATTTCTGAACAAAGTATTCTACCACATCATCTGCATAGTGATTGTAGCCTAAGATATTCTGTCCGCGGAAAAGCATCTGCAGCTTTGTATTCTTAAAGCCATCCCTTAATTTTCTAAGTCTAATCCAGGGATCTTCCTTTAAAAAGCGAAGGCACGCATCAAAGGTAGCGCCGCCCCAACATTCTACTGCATGATAACCAACCTTATCCATCTTTTCCACAATCGGAAGCATCTGTTCGGTTGTCATTCTTGTAGCAATCAAAGACTGATGAGCATCACGAAGAGCTGTCTCTACAATCTTGACCGGCTTTTTCTCTATTACTGCCATTGTCTTACCTCCTGGTCATTGTTAATTCTGCTCCGTTAAGAGCCTTGCATGCGCCGGCTAAATTCGCCGATCATTTATCCTAGTTTAAAGTGGCTAATGTTGCGCCGGAATCTACAGACTCACCGGAGGATACATTGATACTTGCAACAGTTCCGTCAGAAGATGCTACGATCTCATTTTCCATCTTCATTGCCTCAAGAATGACCAATACGTCTCCCTTTTTTACTGCCTGGCCTACGCTAACCTTAACGCCAAGAATCTTTCCTGGCATAGGAGCGGACACGGTTACGGAACCCTGTGCGCCTGCTGGTGCTGCTGCTTTAGGAGCCGGTGCTGGAGCTGCTTCCTGAGCCGGTGCTGCTGCAGGTGCTGGAGCTGCTGCTCTAGGTGCTGGTGCCGCTGCTCTTGGTGCTGCTGCCTGTGAAGTACCTTCTTCTACGGTTACGTCATAAACATTACCATTAACTGTAATTGTATAATTTTTCATGATGAAAATCCTCCTGATTATTTAAGCGTTTTTCCATTTACCGGCTGGTGCGCGTCTGATAGAGCGGACAACCAAACCACTTGGTGAACTTCCTGTACTCGCTGCAATTGCAGCAGTAATGACAGCCACCAACTCCAGATCATCTACAAGGTTTGCTTCTTCCGCACTGACGGCATTCACTCCGGTATCAGCTGGAACGATAGGTGAAACATCGGCATTTCCTTCTTCGGAACTGCTGCCTGATGCACCGTTGTTTTTACGCACAGCAATGATCACCACCACAAGTACGATAGCACCCACTGCCAGCCAGCCATATAAATCTTCCTGACTATTTCCGGTCTTTACAGGCTCAAAGGTTGCACTCACAATCTTTGTCAGCTGGGGATTGATTGTGACGATAAAATCCAGGCTTTGTTTTTCAAATACAGCCTTTACGGTTGCACTGTATCCTTGCTCCGTAGCCTTTACTGTAACATCCTGTTCAATGGATACCAAAGCTCCAAGGTCTCCCTTAATACTCTGCCAGGAATCTGCTGTTGCTGAAAATGCCGCCATGCTCTCATTGCTCTCCATCTGGGCTTTGAATGCATTCACATCTTCGTCTTTTAATTCCACAAACGCTTTCAGATAAGATTCTGAAAACTGTTCAAGCTGTTTCTCAACATTGGCATCGATCTCTGTGGGTGCGGTTTCAGCCTTGCTGTTTATAGTGAATGAAAAGAGGCAGACTGCCATTGTAAGTCCCAATGCTACTCGTTTCAAATTCAGTTTCATATCCCTGTCACCTCATTCTAAATCGTGCCATGTTTTTTTGCGGGACGATCCTCATTTTTTGTAAATAACATCTCAAATGCAGCAACCACTCTGGCTCTTGTCTCGCTGGCATCAATGATATCATCAACATATCCTCTCTTTGCTGCAGAAACAGCACTGGACTGAAGAAGCTTGTAACTTTCCGCTTTTTCATTAATAAGAGCTTTTCCATCTTCTGCTTTTGCGATTTCATCTGCATACATGATCTTTGATGCTTCTGCTGCGTCCATCATTCCAATGGATGCTTTCGGCCATGCGTATACCACATCAGAGCCGATGGATTTGCTGTTCATGGTCAGATATGCAGTTCCAAATGCCTCTCCGATTACAACCGTTACTTTAGGAACAGTTGCATTGGCAAATGCATAGGTCAATTTCGCTGATGCTTTTGCAATACGCTTTTCAGCACATTTGGTTGCTTCATAGCCCTTAACATTAACAAGAGTTAAAAGAGGAATCTCAAATGCATCACAGAAATTTACAAATTCTGCTGCTTTTTCACAGCCTTCTGCTGTTAAAAGAGCCTCATAACCAGCAGTTTTAACACCGCTCTCGTCATAAGATTCTGTTCTGTTTGCAACGCATCCTACTGTTCCACCATTTAAGCGGATAAATCCAGTCACCATGGAAGAAGCATACTCCTTCTTTGTCTCCATAAAGAACTGATCATCGGAAATCTGGGTAAGTGCAATTGCCGTATCTCCAACATAATTAGCCAGGTCGGAACAAACACGGTTTAAATCATCGGCGCATTCGCTGTAAGAAAGATCATCCTGGTTGTTTGCAGGAAGAATGGATACGAGAGTTCTGATCTTTGATAAGATTTCCTCTGCTTCTCCTGTAAAGTCTACCATTCCAGCTTCTTTGCTCTGGAAATCAGCGGAAGCTGTGTTGCATTTTTCAACATAATTTTCTTCAATCGCGTTCGGAGCGTTAACAAACAGCTTTCCGCCCTTGCTTTCCATAAAAGTAAAATCTGCCATAGCTGCGGAAACAGCCATACCGCCGCCGCATGCCCCGAATACTGCTGATATCTGGGGAATTACGCCGGAAGCCAGGGTCTGGCTCATATAAACTTCGCCAAAACCATTCAAAGCATCGGTTGCTTCTTGAAGTCTTAATCCTGCACAATCAACTAAGCCAATGACAGGTGCTCCTGTCTTCATAGCCATATTGTAAAGTTTGGTGATTTTTTTTGCATGCATCTCTCCTACGGAACCGCCAAGAACTGATGCATCCTGACTGTACACATAAACAAGACAGCCTTCAATCGTACCGTAGCCAGTAACAACACCGTCAGCCGGAGTTTCCTTTGCTGACATGTTAAAGTCTGTGCTCCTTGCTGTTACATAGCCGCCAACTTCAACAAAACTGTTCTCATCAAGCAAAGCATGAATTCGATTACTTGCTGATGTTTGTGTTGAATTACTCATTTTGCAATCCTCCATTTTGTAATAAATATATAATCCTGCCCGCATTGGGCGAGAGAATTATAGAATAACACTAATTTCTGCCGATTATAATTGTATAATTAAATTTGACGAATTTCAAGCTGTTTTTCGCAAAAAAAGAACAGAAATCTATTGATTTTTCACAATCATTAGATTTCTATTCTTACCACAAATAAACATTTTGATGTAAACTGTCGAGATATCCGTCGTTTTGTATGTTTTAGCTTTGAATTTTTGTTAATTATTCACATAGCTATTCTTTGATTTCTGTAATTCCAATGGTCCCATCTTTTTTCACCTGAAACGTGATGCTGGATTCTCCTTCTCCTAAAACAACACCTTTCTCTGTCACTTGCAGAGTACCGGTATCAACATTGGCCACCGCTACCATTAAATCATCTCCAAACACCATATCAGGATTCTGCTTTGTCAAGTCCTCGCCAGTTTGAAGGATGATCTTTTCCTGATCGCCGGTTATGAAAACGCACGGATAAGAAAGTAAATCAGCAAGTGCCTCCAGATTCCGGTCTGAAACTGCTTCCTGAACTTTTTCTGCAAACGCTTCCACCTTTTTATCCGATCCCTGGCTTTCGCTGCTTTCCATTGCTCCCGGTCCTGCCTCGCCCATATCTTCTGCTTCCTCTTCTTCAGAAGTTTCAGAAGATTCTTCCTGTATCATAGCTTTTTCCATACGGCTGGCCGCAGTCTCCGATTCCGTTGTCTCTGTTGGAGTACCACTGGAATCCGAAGCTTCCTTTCTGCCACAGCCAGCCGTTAAAAGCGCTGCCAATAATATGGCAAAACATATGCAACTGATTTTTTTTCTCATTATTTCCCGGTTCCTCCCTGCGTCCATTCTTTGCTTCGGCCACAGTATAGCACCTGAAAAGATCGTAAGTCAATAGACTTTCTAAAACCGTAAACCTTAGACTGTATTCTGTAAGAATCTGTAATTTCTTCTTCTGTTATTTGTATTCTTTATGAAGAGTAAACCCTCTTCCCCTCACTTCATTTACCTGATTGATGACCATAAACGCATGTGGATCTATTCCCATGACCAGCTCGTTGAGCTTTGAAAGCTGTCTGTTTGAAATCACAGTAAGAACCGTAAAAGATGCCCGTCTCAAATGCCCGCCTTCACTGGCTAAAAGAGTCGTTCCACGGTCCATTTTTTCCTGGATGCACTGATTGATTTCCTCATATTTTTCGCTGATGATCTTTACCTGCATCTGGTTTCTTCCGATAAGAAGTACCTTATCAAGAACCACGGTATAAATAAGAACCAGTAAAATTCCATATAAAATCTGCTCTTTATTGGAAAAAATCATCTGGGAAAGAAGAATCATGCTGTCAAACACAGACATCGTAACGGATACGGATAAATTTCTCTTTTTATTAAGAATCAGCGGCGGTATATCCATGCCTCCGGTGGATGCGCCAGCCCGTATCACCATACCAATTCCCACGCCTATGAAAAGACCTGCAAATATAGTAGCCAGCATTCGGTCACTGGTTATGCCCACATTGCCGAACAGACCTTCAAATATTCCTAAAATGAAAGGATAATAAAACGTACTGATCATGGTGGTAAATGCAAATGCCTTTCCTAATACCATGACTCCGGCCGCAAACATAAGAATATTAAAAACCGCTACAAAAGCCGCTATCGGAATACCCAACTGATGTTGGAACACCAACGCAAGTCCCGTTGTTCCTCCGGTAATCAGACCTCCTGGTAAAATAAACAGAGATACTGCCAGTGCATAGATGGTATTACCTGCCAGTACCGTTGCAATCTTTTTTATATTCATACGATATAACATCCTTTCCTGCAATAAACAAGCATACTTACTATATCATGGGTTAATATTTTGTACAATTTATTTTCTTCTTTTATTCTTTTAGAATTTTATGATATACTTATTTCTGACATCGATATCAAGGAGGAAATTCATGGAACTATATCTAATTGTAGCGGCTATCATCTGCATTCTCTGCATTTTAGCCAGTAATTTGTCTTACCGAATCGGCGTTCCCTCACTGCTTCTATTTATTCTTTTGGGCATGATGTTTGGAACAGATGGGATTTTCCGTATTAACTTTTCTGATTACGCACTTTCTGAAACCATCTGCTCCATCGCTCTGGTCTTCATCATGTTCTACGGCGGATTTTGCACCAACTGGCATGAGGCCAAACCGGTAGCTGCCAAATCTATTATCTTATCCAGCGTAGGTGTTATTCTTACTGCAGTTCTCACCGGAGTCTTCTGCTATTTCGTTTTAAAAACCACTTTGCTCGAAGGATTGCTCATTGGTTCCATTCTAAGTTCCACCGATGCCGCAAGCGTTTTTTCCATATTGAGAGTTAAAAAATTGAACCTGGTAAACGGCATGGCCTCCGTTCTTGAAGTGGAAAGCGGAAGCAATGACCCTGTTTCTTATATGCTGACGATTATTGTTCTTGGAATCATGAACGGGAATGCTTCCCCAACTTCCGTAGGGATTATCTTTGGCGAGGAAGTCCTGTTTGGCCTTCTTTTTGGCGCAGTGGCTGGCTGTGCGGGATATTTCATTTTCCGCATAAAACACTTCCGTTCAAGGGAAATGCGACCCCTCCTTGGCCTTTCCATAGCTCTTTTAACCTATGGACTTTCCAATTCTGTAGGAGGAAACGGATTTTTAAGCGTTTATATAACAGGAATTATCATAGGAAACAGTAAGATCCACTACAAAAAAGAAATGGTACACTTTTTTGACGGTATTACAGGCATGATGCAGATTGTACTGTTCTTCCTGCTGGGACTTTTATGTTTCCCGTCCCGGATTATCCCAGTAATTTTGCCATCGGTAGGTATTTGGGCTTTTATGCTGTTTATTGCCCGGCCAATCGTTGTTTCTCTCATTCTTTCTCCCTTTAAGGTCCCATTCCGGCAGCAGCTATTAATATCATGGGCGGGTCTGCGAGGTGCCGTTTCTATTGTTTTTGCCATACTGGCTGTCTTAAGCCCTTCTGTACTTGAACTTGATATATTCCATATTGTTTTTTGCGTCTGTCTTCTTTCCGTATCCATTCAGGGATCCTTACTTCCATGGATGGCAAAGAAATTGAATGTAATCGGAACTACGGACAACATCTTCCGGACCTTTAACGACTATAGTGAAGATCCAGCTGTCCACTTAACGGAAATCCGGCTGCCGAAAGGCCACCCCTGGATTAATCAGACCTTAAAAGATATCATTATTCCGGATGGGATGATGGCGGTTATGATTTTAAGAGACGGTAAGACATTAATTCCAAGAGGAGACACCATGGTGCTTGCAGATGATGCGGTCATCTTAAACAGCACTGCCTATACGGATAACAGCATGAAACTCAGAGAAGTTAAGATCGGACCGTACCATCCATGGGTCAACCAGAAAATCAGCGATCTGACATTGCCACAAGATACACTGATCTTCCTCATTCGAAGAGCTGGCAGTTCCTTAATCCCTGATGGCCAAACCAGTGTCAAGGATGGAGATTGTCTTATCCTGAATGCATAAAATAATCATGCGGGGCATTTCTCTGAGATGCTCCGTTTTATTAATCTTAAATGACCAATATCATGTTGCATATTGTCTTTCATACCTTCAATCATGTGAGCAAAAATAGTCGAGAATTTTTACATCATTATCTGTATGATAAAAAATGTAAGGAGGGAAAAAAATGGAGGAACAAATAGAAGCGGTCCAGAGAATGCAGGACTATATAGATGAACATCTATCAGATAAACTTACACTTGCAGACTTATCAAAGGCATCTTTTTTCTCACCGTGGTATTCTTACCGGCTGTTTTTGCTCTGGACGGAAATGACGCCTGCGGATTACATCAGACGGCTGCGGCTATCAAGATCCGCACTGCGGCTGAGGGATGATTTCTGCAAAGTTATAGATGTTGCGCTGGAGTTAGGTTTTGGCAGTGCAGACGGTTATCAGCGCGCATTTTACCGTGAGTTTAAATGCAACCCGCGTAACTATGCAAAAAATCCGATTCCTCTCTATCTTTTTACCCCTTATGGAGTTAAGTATCGAGCCGCCAGAAAGGAGAAGACAATGGAAAAAGTGAAACATGTATTTATTCAGACAATCGAAAAACCAGAAAGAAAAGTTATTATCAAAAGAGGGGTGAAGGCCGCCGACTATTTTGCTTACTGCGAAGAAGTTGGCTGTGAGGTTTGGGGACTGCTTAACAGCATCAAATCCATCAGTGGGGAACCCGTCTGCCTGTGGCTTCCGCCGGCTTATATTTTACCAGGAACCTCGGAATATGTGCAGGGAGTGGAAGTTCCGCTTACCTATGACGGTATCCTTCCCGATGGATTTGACTTAATAGAGCTTCCTGCTGCAAAATATCTGCTGTTTAAAGGGGAACCGTTTGCAGAGGAGGAGTACTGCCCGGCTATCGAAGAATTACAGGCTGCTATCAAGAAATATGATCCCAGCATAATTGGGGCACAATGGGATAAAACAAATCCCCGTATCCAGTTAGAACCGGTAGAAACAAGAGGCTATATGGAACTTCATCCGATTCGATAGTTTCGCCGTTACTATATTTGGATAAAAGCAAACCTCCGTACCTATCAATATCAGGTACGGAGGTTTCATAATGTAAAAAGCTATTCTGCAATAGCTTCTGATAGAAACTTTCTCTTCAACTGCTGCTTTTTGTCTATGGATAGGCCAATGCGCTCGGTTAAATATGTATCTATGGTTCCGGAACACTTCTCCATAGCAGAAAATGCATGAAGGATGTATTCTTCTGAAACCGTCAAAAGCACACGCACACATTCAGCGAGGGATTTATCTCCGGTTTTTTCTTTCACAAGCAAAGAAACCTTCTCTGCGCCCTCCATGACATAGTTATTGGTTACTACAAAATCATTTACGATGGTATCACGGTCTACCGAAAGCGCAGATAGAAGCAGTGCGGTTCCGATTCCGACACGGTCCTTGCCTGCACTGCAGTGCCACAGTACTGCCCGGTCATCTGCTTCAAGCAAAAGATCAAAAAAGCGTCCGTACTGCTTAGCTGCACAGTCACTAAGTACAAGGTCCTCATAAAGCTTATTGATATATTGCTCCGGCTTTCCCCCAAGAGATACCGCATGATCCATAATTCCTGCAAAAATCTCTTTCGGTTCTTCCCTGTCCTTTTTTTCTTCCTCTTCAAACGTAATTCCTACCGTCTTCTCATCAAGAATGGGATTGAAAATATTAAGAATGCCAGGAATCTCAGGGTCAGGTTTTTGTCTACGCTCCGTCTCTGTGCGGAAATCAATCACAGTGCCCAGACTACAATGCTCTGCCAGTATTTTAATGTCACTTTCCGTAGCTTCAAATAAGGTTCCACTGCGGATAAGTTTATTCGGAAGAATGCTCCTCCCGTCTGTGGTTTTCAAACCGCCCAAATCTCTGGTATTAGGGAGTCTCTCTAATGGAATACGCCCGATGCTGCTCATTGTTTCTTTCATCTTTATGTTAACCTCCTAATGCAATTACACAGACAGTAACTTTCTCCAGTATAACATACGGAGACTTTAGATGAAAGAGAATATGGCCTCAATTCCCGGCATGGATAAATAGTTCTTAATAATTGTTTTTAAATACCACAGCGGAGTCAGACGGTCTGCCCCTTCCATCAAATACACTGGATAAGTTTTTAACACTTTCCCATTTAGCCGATATACTACGGTTCCAACGGTCTGCCCTTTTTTCACCGGGGCTTTTAATTCCTTTGGTATTTCTGTCTGTACTGTTACTTTTTCATCATCTGCCAATAGGATTTTCAAGCTTCTTTCTTCCGAATCTCCGATATCACAGGACACCATCACTGGTTCTTCCAGTTTGCCGGATGGAGGAATTCCATCTTTTATTCGGATATTTCCAAATTTTGTTTCCTGATATACATCTCTATAATGGAAACGGTCAAGACCGTATTGAAACAATTTCCTTGCATCTGACCACTTATAAGTCTTATGTGGGGGCCAACCGCATCCTAAAAGAGCAATGGTGTAAACTCTTCCGTCATTTTTCAATGCTCCTACATAAGAATATCCGGCCCCTCCGGTAAATCCAGTTTTTCCGGAAAAAGCGCCGTTCATAGAAGTCAATAAGGCATTATGGTTGTTGCAGCCAAAGGAACGTTTTCCTTCCAAATCTTGAAAGGAGTAATTTTGCGTTCCTGTTATTTCCAGAAATTCATCTTTCTTTGGTGACTGCCCGATGCAGTAATTCATAATCCTGGCTAAATCTGCCGCTGTGGTGGAATGTTCCTTCACCTGTCCATCTTTTTCTTCCTTGGCATCTAGTCCGTTTGGTGTAATGAAATATGTATTGCTGCATCCCAAATCCCTGGCTTTCTGGTTCATCAGCTCTGCAAAGCCTTCCATGCTGCCTCCCACATGCTCGGCGATCATCATGGCTGCATCATTATGGGATTCCAGCATCAGGCTATAGAGTAAATCCTTCAAAAGAAAGGTTTCTCCTTTATAGACCCCCAGATGAACCTTTGGCTGAGATGCTGCATTTTGAGTAGCTGTCACCGTATCTGAAAGGTTTCCATATTCCAGCGCTATAATACAGGTCATTATCTTTGTGGTACTGGCCATGGGACGGGCCAGATCCTCATTTTTTCCATATAAAATGCGGCCGGTCGAGGCATCCATTAAAACCGCTGACTGAGCATAAAGATTTAATTCATCCTTTGTCTGGACCGGTTGGTTTTTGTCTTTCTTTTCCTCTTCTACAGTTACTTTCCCATTGACAGTCTCACTTTCTGCCAGCTTAACTGCCCACGTCCCTGTTCCTAAAACCAGGACAAAAGCAGCTACTGCCAGAAACACCCCTATGACATGCCTCATGAAAGAGCCTCCCGCTTGACTTTATTTTATCCTATTCCGTAGTTTTTTTAATTATTCCCCTTACTTTCCGAACGTATTTTCGGATATAAAAATGGTTACCTGGTTGTCACTTATTTATATACAGACTTTTGTCCAAATTCACCAGCTCTCCTTTTTGCATACAAAAAAACCTCCAAGCTGAGTAATTTTAATTACACAGGTTTGAAGGTTTAAACAAATTAATATAGCAACTTATGGCTATGATTGATGGCTTACAACTACACCTAGTCTATAGAGTCTGCATTCATAAGGCTGCAAGGTGATCGCATCTCTTTCAGCTTTCTTGTAGTTGCCAATTACTATTTTACTTTCGGATAAAGGATAAGGGACTTCCAAATCACTCTTTTCTTCTGATAAATTGCAGGCAATTAAATATACTTCACCTTCATATTCTCTGGTGTAGGCATAAATATTTTCACTTTCTTCCATGAGTAACGTATAGGTTCCAAAGAGTAAGGCAGGAATGTCTTTTCTGATTCGAATTATTTTCTTGTAGAAGTTTAATATGGAATCCTCATCCCGAAGTTGAGCTTGTACATTTAACCAGGTGTAATTTTGATTTACCTTCATCCATGGCGTACCTTCACTGAAGCCGCCGTTTAATGTATCATCCCACTGCATTGGTGTTCTGGAATTATCCCTGGTTGTATTCTTTAGGGTCTCAAAGGATTCCTCTGGGCTCATTCCCTTATCTATTCTTGCCTGATAACCGGCTAAGGAGGGTTCATCGCAAAAATCCGATGGGGACTCATAATCCGCATTTATCATACCAATTTCTTGACCTTGATAGATAAAGGCTATCCCTTTTTGCATAAAGTACATTAATGCCAGGCACTTACCGCTTTCTGCAAAGTAACGGTGAGGAGACCCGAACCTGCTGATGCTTCTGACCAAATCATGATTCTCCATGACAAGTCCTACATTCCCCACGTCCTTTGTTGCCTGCTGCCATCTGGTCAACGCTTTCTTTAGCTTGATTAACGAGATTTTTCCAACCTCTGTCTCTACATTCCATAAGTTCAAATGATCGAATTGAAACAGGGAATCGAAGACTCCATTGTTCTGTGAGATCCATTCGTTGACCTCTTCTATGCGAACTCCATTGGCTTCCGCTACGGTGAAAATATCATATTTTGCAAAAGTATTTTCTTTCAATTCCCTCAGTAAGTCTAAGATTCCCGGCTGGTTCATGTGCTTTTTAAAAGAAGAAACATACTTTTCACCATCGAGGTTTGGTATATCCGTTAAATCCGGCTTATGGATGTGGGTAATAGCGTCCACCCGAAAGCCGTCAATCCCCTTATCCAGCCACCAGCAGATCATATCGTATACGGCTTTCTTAACCTCGCTGTTCTTCCAATTGATATCAGGCATGGTTCTGCCGAAAGTATGTAAAAAATACTGTTTAGTGGTTTCATCGTATTCCCAGGCCGAGCCTCCAAAGATACACTCCCAGTTACTCGGTTCCTCCCTATTTCTGGAATCACGCCAAATATACCAATCTCTTTTGGGGCTATCTTTTGAGCTTCTAGATTCGACAAACCAGGAATGCAGGGAGGATGTATGATTTACTACCAAATCAATAATTATCCGTATCCCAAGGGCGTGGGCTTTTTCTAAAAGCTCATCAAAATCCTTCATCGTACCGTATTCTATTTGAATATCCTGATAATCACTGATATCATAGCCATTGTCATCGTTTGGTGATGGATAGAACGGGCAGATCCAGATTAAATCTATTCCCAGCTCTGAAAGATAGGATAATCTTCTTATAATCCCCTGTAAATCACCTACTCCATCCCCATTGCTGTCCTGAAAGCTTCTTGGATAAATCTGATAAGCAACTGATTGCTCCCACCAGGCACGGGTTTGTGTCATGTCTTTCATAAAAACCTCCTTTCTGCCAAAACCTTGATAACTTTAAGTCCTGCCCCTCTTATGCCAAAATATACATAATCCCTTCATATGGCCTCAGTAAATCTTCCTGACGGTCATCATAGTTAGACAATTCCCACGCCTTTTCTCCTTTTAGTCCATCTGGCAGCTCATAAGGTACATTTTCCCCATAGAAATTACATATCACCACAAGTTTTTGCTGCCCCAGTGTCCTGGTATATGCAAAAATGTTTTCGTCTTCCGGCAAGAGCAACTCAAAATCACCATAGACAATTACATCGTTCTCTTTTCTTACACGAATCAGTTTTTTATAGTGGGAAAAAACTGAAGTTTCATCATTGACCTGATTATTTGCGTTAATCATTTTATAATTTGAATTTACCGCAATCCACGGTGTCCCTGCACTAAATCCTCCATTTAATCCGTCTGTCCACTGCATGGGCGTTCTTGCATTGTCTCTGCCCTTGGCATAGATGGATTCCATAATCTCTTCATGAGAACAGCCCTGATCCAATCGTTCCTGGTACATATTGAGTGTTTCAATATCCTTATAATCAGAGAGATCCGAAAATCTCACATTGGTCATCCCCAGTTCTTCTCCCTGATATATATAAGGTGTCCCCTTCATGCCATGTAAAAGCGTTGCCAGCATTTTGGCACTCTCTACTCTGTATTCCTCATCGTTTCCCCATCTGGATACAATTCTTGGGAGGTCATGATTATTCCAGAATAAGCTGTTCCAGCCATTGCCTTCAAAGCAGGTCTGCCACTTATTTAATACCCGCTTTAACTCCAATAAATCAAGCGTCTTCAAGTCCCATTTATCCTTGCCTGGAATCTGATCCAGGGAAATATGTTCAAATTGAAATACCATACTGAGCTCACTGCCGTCTGGATTGGAATACAGCTTCGCAGTTTCCGGTGTTGCACCCCAGCACTCACCAACAGTTAATAAATCTTTATCACAAAAGGTGTTCTGATTCATTTCTTTTAGATAGGGATGAAGCATGGGACCGTTGTTCGTGATTTTTTTGTCTACCTCTTTTCCGATCAGCTCAATCACATCCATTCGAAAGCCGCCAATGCCCTTCTCAATCCAAAAATTCATAAAATCATATACTTCTTGTCTGACCTTCGGATTCTCCCAGTTTAGGTCGGGTTGTTTCTTACTGAACAAATGCAGGTAATATTGACCGCTGATTTTATCCCATTCCCATGCACTGCCGGAAAACGCTGAACCTAAATCATTGGGTTCTTTCCCATCAACTGCGTCTCTCCAGATATAATAATCTCTGTAAGGATTGTCCTTTGACTTTTTGGATTCGATAAACCATTGATGCTCATCGGAGGTATGGTTTGCCACTAAATCCATGAGAATCTTGATATTTTTATGATTTGCCTTATCCAAAAGCTCCTCCATATCCTTAAGAGTACCGAATTCCTCCATAATATTTCTATAGTCACTGATATCATAACCGTTATCATCATTGGGAGAACGAAAAACGGGACTAAGCCAGATAACATCGATGCCTAAGTCAGAGAGATAATCCAACTTTTCAATAATTCCTTTTAAATCACCAATTCCATCCCCGTTGGAATCATAAAAGCTTCTGGGGTATATTTGATATACCACCGAACGATGCCACCATTTTTTATTCATGCCAAACACCATACCTTTCATTATGTATCAAGACTTTGCCGCAATAGCTGCTCCTCGTTTTCTTTCTGTTCCAGCTTAACAAATACACGAAGCAGTTCGCTTACACTCCATGCCTGGGCAAAACACCCCTGTGAAATCGTAGGATTATCACCATCGTAAATCTCTGCAATCTGTCCAATACACCCTTCTCTCATACAAGCCTCTAGGACAGATAACTGCTCCTTTACTTTAACGCGTGCTTTCCCATCGTAATCGTGAACTTTTAAGTAGGCCAGATAATATGCACCCAAAGGGAATGCCCAAACCGTCCCCTGATGATAAGCCATATCCCGGTTAAAAAGAGAGCCTCCGTAATGGGCCTTAAAGTCCTTATCAAACTTGCTTAAGCTTCTTAATCCATAAGGAGTATAGAGGGTTTCATACACTTTATTGACCACCTTGATTTCCGCTTCACGATCCAGGATGGAAAAAGGCTGGGACACCGCCCAGATCTGATTGCAGCGGACCTGATTATCTGCAACTTCGCCTGACACCAGGTCCTTTAAGCAATGCTCCTTCTCATTCCAAAACTTTTCCTGAAAACTCTTTCGTACCAAATCGGAGAGTTCCTCATATGATCTCTCTGGCATTTTTAAAAGCCTTGCAAAATAACCCATGATTTTTAGGTCATTATACCAATAGGCATTGATTTCCACCGGTTTCCCGTGTCTTGGTGTGGGAAGGATATCATCAAAGCGAACATCCATCCAGGTTACCTGCTCTAATCCGCTGCCTGCCATAATTAGGCCATCTTGATCCATCTTGATATGGTAATTGGTTCCCTTCTGATACCATTCAATGATATCCACCATAACAGGATATGCTTCTTTTACGAAATCCAAATCATGACTTACCAGATAATATTCATACACTGCGCCAATAAACAAAAGGGATGCATCCACCGTATTATATAAGGGGTCATGTCCTCCTTCCGGGAACATATTGGGCATCAATCCCTTATCCTCATATTGCATAAAGGTATAAAAAATACTTTTGGCTTCTTCAAAACGCCTGGTACCAATACAGCATCCAATCATAGAAATCATCGTATCCCTGCCCCAATCTGCAAAGAAAGGATATCCTGCCATTAAAGTTTTCCCTCTCGTGGAATCACGTTCCACCAGGAATTGATCCGCACTCTTTACCAGTTGTTTTGCCAACTCATCTTTCACACCGGATTGTGTGATTAGGAGCTTCTGTCTCTCTTCTTCCTGACTGAAATAATCTGATATTTCTATCTTCTCATTGACGGGTTCTGTGCTATAAATAAGATCTAATACTCCGCTAGAACCAGGGCGGACGGATATTGTAATGCTGTGATTGTGTGCCGAAGCGCCAATTGCCTCTCTCCCGTCCCGTGCATCATAGCCATAATATAGATCTTTTTCATATTCTGTCTCATGTTCTGTCAAACTGCCATTGGTTTCACAATATAACATCAGACCATTACTTTTAATCACATTATCTTTAATTTCAAATTCCTGATTACTATTTAAGGCTTCCCCCTTGGCAACAAATTGCATATGGGGTGTAACTGTGAAAACAACCTCGGTGTCCATGTAATTGGTTATCTCGTATTGCAGCACTACGGTATTTTCTCCATGTACCAAAACCAATTGCCTTTTTATCTCCACTCCTTTCACTTGATAAATCCAAACGGGATAGTCCTTAAAGGTGAATTGGTTTAAGTAGCGGTAACCTGTCTGGTTTTTTGCGTGGTTAACAAATTCCTGGCTGGATAAATGATACTTTTTATTGCATACCGAAAGATCTTCTTCCATTCGCGTAATCATATGATATCTGTGATTTGGAGCCACCATACAGGCCATTAGTAAAGCATGATCATTTCTGGTGTTGGAACCTATTTGAGTTAGCGAGGAATAACCACCAAGACCATTGGTGAGCAGATAAGAGTTCTCCTGTCCCCTGTCCATGGTTCTCCAGTCATGCTTTCCGTAAACGAATTTCATCTTGTCCTCCAGTTTATTTAATGTTCATGCCGCTTTTTTCCTCAGAATTACCCTTTGACAGCACCTGATACTCCCTCCACATAGAATTTTTGTGAAATCAGGAAGATAAATGCAATTGGTATTGAGATTAGCACACAGCCTGCAAAGAACTGAGTATAATAATATTCCACAAATTCTTTCTCTAGCATCGTCCATAAGCCGATGGCGATCGTGTAATACTGCCTGTCCTGTCCCAATATTACCTTGGCAAAAATATAATCCACCCACGGCCCCATAAAAGAAGTTAAAAGTGTTGTCACAATAATCGGCCTGGATAAAGGAATTGTAATTTTACGGAATACCACCCACTTGGTTGCACCATCAATAAAAGCGGCTTCATCAATGGTCTTCGGAATGGTATCAAAAAAGCCTTTGACGACCAAATAGCCCAGTCCTGAACTGCCTGAGTATACCATAACCAAAGCAACCAGTTTTAGAGGGCCTGCCTCTAAAAATCCAAATCCTTTTAATATATAGTAAACCGCATACATTGACATGAAACCCGGAAACATACCGAGTATCAAAGCAATATTCATCATCTTTTTTCGCATTTTAAATCTTAGCCTGGATGTTACATAAGCGACACATAATACAAAAAATGCGGATAACAAACAAGAACAGATAGCTACGATTAATGTGTTGAAAAACCATCTTTCAAAGTTTAAGTTGCTTGCGGAATCAAATAGTTTTTTATAATTGTTCAGCGTGTATCCTCTTGGCAATATATAGCTTTTATAGGTACCACCTTCTGCACGAAAAGAGGTCAGGACAACAAAGAAAATCGGCAGTACCCATATAAATCCGAGAATTCCTAAAAATACATGAACAATGGTATTATTGATGAATCGTCTTCTTTTTAAAGATTTTGTATCTCTCTTCATCATTGGAAAGCCTCCTCATCTTTATAGGAACCTGTGTGACGATAAGTTAATAACGATAATATTGCCAGTATTATAAAGACTGCAATGCCAATAACAGCGCCTAAATTATAGTCCTTATTTGTAATGGTCAATTTATATAACCAGGTTACTAACAAATCTGTTTTACCGGCATAATAGTATTCCAGTGATTCCGGTCCGCCGCCTGATAATAAAAAGATAACGTTAAAATTATTGATATTTCCAACAAAGGATGTAATTAAATATGGAGTTGTGATAAACAGCATATAAGGCAATGTTATTTTGAAAAATGTAACAATCGCATTGGCGCCATCCACCTTTGCAGCCTCATATAAATCTTTGGGTATGTTTTGCAAAATACCGGTTGTTGTTAACATGGTAAACGGAACACCGATCCAGACATTAATACAGATAATGGTAATCTTAGCCAGTGTTGGGTCAGTAAAAAACGGGATTGCCTCCGTCGGTCCAATGATACCGATACCACGCAGCATTGCATTCACTGGACCGTTGGTATTGAAGATTGTTCTCATAGTGAGCAACGATACAAACTGAGGTACTGCAATGGACATAACAAAGATAAATCTCCAAAACTTTTTGAATCTGGTACCTTCTCGATTGATCACGATCGCTAACAACATTCCTAAAATATAACAGGAAAACGTAGCAGATACCGCCCATATGATGGTCCAGGTAAGTACTGGCCAAAATGTGCTTGATAAGGAACCATTTTGGGCAAACATTGCCGAAAAGTTTTTAAATCCAACCCAGTCAAAGAGATTTCCCGGTGTCTGATGGTTTTTATCGTAGTTCGTAAATGCAATTAATATCATAAAAACAAGGGGAACAACTGTGAAACATAAGACACCTGATACCGGTAAAAACAAAAGAGTTTTATGTAAGTTCTGCTCCTTCAAAGATGCCAAATCTTCTTTGAAGGAGGGAATTGCCTTGCCGTATTCTATTTTTTTCTGCGTTACATAAGCACTTCTTACCGATGTCATTGCAAAAAGTATAAAACCAATCGTTAGAAACATTGTTACGACACCATAGAGCAGACATAACATGGAATTATCCCCTGGTACATATTCATAAATCTGCTTTGCTTCATTAAAAACCTCCGCCTGAACTGTGGTTCCTAATGTAATAAAGTCTGCAATGGAATTAAAACCAACTGTGATCATGTAATAAATATATAAAATTTCTACGAAAAGCATAAGTAAGCCACGAATCATTTGTTTATGCACCAGATTACCTAAACCAAATATTAAGGCTGATAATTTTGTTATCCCATTTCCTTGAATAAAAGCAGCAATTCCTCCTATATCATGAAGCGATGTGTTATTATTTGACTTCTTTTCCTTTCTGCGAAACATAATCCAATCCTCTCTAAACGGTCCGTGAATTTTTGTTAATAAGTTATTAATCTACCTTAAGTGTAGCTACAAATGTATCTAACTTTTTCTGTACATTATCTTTGTTTAACTCACCAGTTTTGATTTCAGTTGCAATGCCTGCAACATTCGCCCAGTATTTTGAGCTGAATTCTACGGAGGTCGGCTGCATAACAGATGCGGTATTTACTTCGTCTACGATAACTTTTGCCACCTCATCCGCCTGTAATTCTTCGGATTCTCCTGCCTTAAGATTGGTGGGTACCTGACCGCTCTTTTCAAAACGCTCCAACTGCATCTCTTCGCTTCCAAGATAAGCTGCGAATGCTACTGCAACAGCAGGATATTTTGACTGAGAGTTAACACCGATTGCCTTAGAACCATAGAAGCTTTTTAACTGATAATCCTTTCCGTCTGGATTAAAGGTCGGGATTACTGCCAAACCTAAATCATCGCCTAAAGCATCCTTATAAAGATTATAGTTCCATGAACCGTCAAACCAGGCACCGATTCTGTGGTCTGCTGTTAATTCGGATAGAGAAACATCATCTGCAAATGCTGTTTTAGGGTTATTTATTAAGTCGATTAAATAATTTGTTACAGCCACACCTGTCGAATTATTCCAGTTAGCACCAGCTGCAAAATCAGTCTGGCTTTCACCATAGATTGTCAAGCCAGCACCATAGTACCATGAACCTAATTTCCACCCTGCTGCGGGGTCAAAGCAGAAATTATATACTTTATCGCCCGTCTCTTTCGCCATAATGCTTTCGACAGATTTTACGTCATCTGCACCTAACAATGATTTATCATAGTACATAAAGAATGTGTTATGAGTAAAAGGGATCCCATAGATTGCATCGTCTTTTGTCACTGTTTTTACAACAGATTCACCCATAGTGGATTTAACCATTTCTTCTGTGCTTCCGCCAAGTCTTGCAATAGCTCCTGCATTGATTAACTCATTTAACTGGTCACTTGCAAAGAAGAAAACATCACCAGCTGTTGATACGTCTTTTAATATTTCATCTTTTAACGTATCTTCCCCTTGTGTTTCAACCGTAAATGTAATATCCCATTCAGGGTGTAATGCCTGGAAAGATTTTGTCATAGAATCCAGGGTTCCTGTTTGAATTTGATTTTCGGGTGCCCAAATCTTTAATGTTACAGGCTCTGCTTCTCCCGTTTTCGTTGTGGCTGAGTTCATAGGTTCCGAAGTTGTATCACTGCTTGAGACATTCTTACTGCATGCAGAAGCAGATACTACCATTGCAGCAACCATAAGTAAGGCTAAAAACTTTTTTTTCATAAAATACCTCCCCTTAATCAATTATTTAGACTTTCACCATTCATTGTTTCTATCATTAATCAACACATTACTTCATTGATCCACAACCAATATCATTAAATTAAAAAACTTATAACTTCCAAATGTCCTGATTATAGCTCCTGATCGTTCTGTCGGAGGAGAAAAAGCCAGCACGGCTGATGTTCTCCAACATCATCTTTGACCATTTAACCCGGTCTTCATAATCGTTGACGATTTCTTCCTTTTTTGAGATGTAATCTCTCAAATCCAGTAAGGACATGAACCAATCTTTTGTACTAAGCTCATGATGTAAGCGTTCCAGATTCTCTTTCCTACCGACATTCATTAAGGTATCGCTTACAATAAAGTCAACCAGTTCATGGATTAATCCATCCTTTTCATAAAAATCCTTTGATACATAATCTTGATTATCGTAATGAGCAATGACTTCTTCGCTGGATTTTCCAAAGATATAAATATTATCTTCCCCCACCAAATCTGCGATTTCCACATTGGCACCATCCATTGTTCCCAAGGTAATTGCTCCGTTTAACATGAACTTCATATTCCCTGTACCGCTGGCTTCCTTGGAGGCTAAAGAAATCTGTTCGGATATCTCACAGGCCGGAATCAGCTTTTCTGCCAACGTAACATTGTAGTTCTCAACCATGACTACATTTAGATAAGGATTCACTTCCGAATCCTTAGAGATCACGTCCTGCAAACATAAAATCAGATGAATAATATCTTTAGCTATGATATAAGCAGGAGCCGCTTTAGCACCAAATATGATTGTAATCGGCGTTTTGGGCTTATTGCCTTTTTTAATCTCCAAATATTTATAAATAATATACAGGGCATTCATCTGCTGTCTTTTATATTCATGTAAACGTTTGATTTGAATATCAAAGATGGAGTTCTCATTGATCTGAATTCCCTGTGTCTCCATTAAGTATTCTTTTAGTACTTTCTTGTTCTCATTTTTTATCTGAAGCAATGTATTCAAGACCTGGCTGTCTTCTTTAAACGCCAACAGCTTCTCCAATTGATCTGCATCCTTTTTAAATCCGTCACCGATCAACTCACTGATATAAGAGGTCAAAGAATAATTACAATGCATCAGCCAGCGTCTGAACGTAATACCATTGGTTTTGTTATTGAATTTCTGAGGATATATTTTATAAAAATTATTGAGCTCATTTTGTTTTAAGATTTCCGTATGCAGGGCTGCAACACCGTTTACGCTAAAGCCATAATGAATATCAATGTGAGCCATGTGCACCCGGTCCTCTTTGTCAATGATATATACGGATGGATCATCAAATTTGCTTCTGACCTTTTGATCCAGCACTTCAATGATCGGAATAAGATGAGGCACAACCTTCTCTAAATACTTAATTGGCCATTTTTCCAAAGCCTCCGCTAAGATTGTATGATTGGTATAGGCACAGGTCTTTGAAACGATCTCAATCGCTTCCTCCATGTCAATTCCCTTTTGTACCAGTAAACGAATCAGTTCAGGAATAATCATGGTAGGATGAGTATCATTGATTTGAATTACCGCATATTCATTTAGATTCTTTAATGAACTGCCTTTCTTTTCGCATTCTTCAATAATCATCTGTGCCCCATTGCTTACCATAAAGTACTGTTGGAAGATTCTGAGCAATTCCCCCTTCTCATCGCTGTCATCCGGGTATAAAAACAAAGTGAGATTTCGCCTGATATCCTCTTTGTCAAAGGAAATTCCTTCTCCTACAATAGACTCATCCACTGTATCAATGTCAAAGAGATGAAGGTGATTGGTTCGATTCTCGTAACCAGTCACTGCAATATCATATAACGTTGAAGTGATAGAAAAATCTTTAAAGGTAACCGTATAAGAAGTGTCTCTCTTCGTTAACCAGCTATCTTTGGTAATCCATGGATTGGTGGTTTCCTTTTGCAGATTCTCTTTAAACAGCTGACGGAATAACCCTAAGTGGTAATTCAAACCGATACCGTCACCGTTTAATCCAAGGCTGGCAATGGAATCCAGAAAACAAGCTGCCAATCTTCCCAGACCGCCGTTTCCCAAAGACGGTTCTAATTCTACATTCTCGATTTCTGTAATAGATTTACCATTTTGAGCCAATTCCTTTCTCACTATATCGTAAATTCCCAAGTTGATTAAGTTATTGGATAGTAACTTCCCGATCAAAAACTCAGCGGATATGTAATAAACCTTCTTCTTACTCTCTTCCCCTTGCCTTTGATCTGCCATGCTTTTTGTCATTTCCAAAAGCGCCAGATAAATTTCTTCATTCCTGCATTCTTGGAGCTTTTTCCCGTAAATATCCTGAACTAATTTTTCTAACATAATAACTACCATACCTTTCACAAATACCTGCTAATCTCCCGTTGCAAGTACAAAATTGGGCGTGCTGTCTATTACTCCACACTGTTTCTTACTCTACACCGTTCCTTAATCCACACCGTTCCTTACTCCCTCATACAGCAATCACAATTACCTATTACTGTTTTGTATCAGCTCCCTGATTCTGTTAATTTCCTGTTTGAACTCATCAAAGCTTTTTAACTTCCATTCCCAGTTAGGGGAACCCAGTGTACCCGGTGTATTCATTCTTCCTTCGTCTCCTAAGTCAATCACATCCTGCATCGGAACGATGGCAATGTCTGCAATACTGTCAAAGGTTAATTTAAGAAAACGCTTTGAAATGGTCTTATCCTTATAACCAAGCTTTTCCAATGCTTCTCTGATTGCAACCTGCGTTTCTTCCTCCTGTGAAGCATACCAGCCCCGAATTGTTTGATTATCGTGGCTTCCCGTATAGATCACCATATTAGGTACATCATCAAAGTCATTGTTATCTTCCTTCGGATCAAAAGTAAACTGTACAATCTTCATTCCTTTTAAATGATAGTGATTCTTTAATACATGTACCTCTTTCCTCAAATTCCCCAAGTCTTCTGCAATGATCTCAATTCGGGGGAATTTTTCTTTGATCAAATCAAACACTTCATAACCAGGTGCCTCAATCCAATTTCCTTCAATCGCTGTATCACAAGTGGAAGGAATCATCCAAAAGGTATCAAACGCCCGGAAATGATCAATTCGAATATAATCAAAAAGTTTACTGTTATATGCGATTCGGTCAATCCAAAAGCTGTAGTTGGTTTCCTTTAAGTACTCCCAATCATAAATCGGATTCCCCCATCTTTGTCCTGTTTCGCTAAAATAATCCGGTGGAACTCCTGCGATAAAGACAGGCCTTCCATCTGAATCCAGTAAGAAACATTTCTGATTTATCCATACATCCAATGAATCAATTCCTACATAGAATGGAATATCTCCCATAATCTTGATCCCGTGAATGTTGGCATAATCCTTTAATTTCATCCATTGTTTGTAGAACTCATATTGAACGAACATCTCATAATTAATTTCCTTGCTGTAAGCAGAGATCTCATACTTCTTATCCTTGATCCACTCCTTTTGTTCCAAGCTCCACTCATTCCAACATCTTAGGTGATTCTGCTTCTTCAAGGTAAGAAATACCGCATATAAGTACACCCATTCCTGAGCAGCGAAATCCCTATACTCGTTCGTCGGTACGAAGTGCTCAAATGCTTCCTTTAAATAATGCCCTTTGAATGCCCTTACTTTTTCATAATCCACACTGGAGCAGTACTCCATAAATTTCGGAGGTTCTTTCTTTAATAAGCCTTCTAAAAACAACTCCTCCAAGCTGATATAAATCTCATCTCCCGCAAAGGAAGAGTAGGGCTGATAGGGAGAATTCCCATATCCTAATGGATTTAACGGCAATATCTGCCATATATGAAACCCGCTTTTTTCTAATAAATCTATTAATTCGTAACTGTACTTGCCCATATCCCCTATTCCATGATCGGATGGCAGTGACGATAAAGGCAATAGCATTCCTGCTTCTCTCATATAACAGCTTCTCCTTTTTCTAGTTCATTTGCTGTATATAGATTCCTTTTGACTGCAAAATACAATTTTCCTCCAAGAAGCCAAATAGTTTCTTCCCCTTTTGCTCAACCAGAATCGGATATGGGGAACAGTTTAGTAATACTTCTATTTGTTTATCTTCTTCATCAATTTTGATATAACGAATGACTCTTTTATTCTGCTCATCTTCCAAAAAATGAAAATGCTTACTCTTAAAAGCCTGATTCGTCTTTCTTAAATAAATGAAAGTCTTGATAATCTCGATTCGGTTTGAAAACGAACCCGAATCGATTAGATCCCATGGCATGCATCTGCGGCAATCCGGATCAAAGCTTCCTTCCATAGCGATTTCGGTTCCATAGTAAATACAAGGACTACCGGGCATTGTAAAAAGAATCGCCAGCTGTTGATAAAAAACTCGGATATCCTTTACCTTATCGATTAACCGGTTGGTATCATGAGAATCCAGCAGATTAAACAGACAATCATTGCTCTGCTGCATATACATCGTAAAATTACCGTTAATCCCACATTCAAAATCAAAATTGGTCTTAGCGGGATATACCCAAAAATCCGAAATCGCACTTGCAAGCGGATAGTTCATTACCCCGTCAAATTCATCGCCGCCTAACCATCGTATGGCATCATGCCATATCTCACCCAATAAATAAAAATCAGGCTTTAGAGCTTTTGTGGCCTTTCTAAGCTCCTTTAAAAACTGATGGGAGACCTCATTGGCAACATCCAGTCTTAATCCATCAATATCAAACTGATTAATCCAATATTTGACCACATCCAAAAAGTATTCCATCACTTCCGGATTATTGGTGTTCAATTTGGGCATTTTGGAAGTAAATGCAAAGGAATAGAAATCTCCGTCTCTCGTACTATGAGCTTCCTTGTTAATCGGCCATTCGTTGATCATAAACCAATTGTAAAATTGCGATGCCGGCCCTTTTTCAAGTACATCCTGCCATGGCATAAAGTATTTACCGCAGTGATTGAATACACCATCTAGCATAATCCTGATCCCTTTTTGATGAGCTTTTTCCACCAGTTTCTTCATTACCATCTCATCTCCGAACTGGGGATCGATTCTTTTATAATCCATGGTATCGTACTTATGAGTGGAACGTGCTTCGAAAATCGGAGTCAGATAGATACCGTTGATTCCAAGGTCTTTTAGATAATCCAACCGATTAATAATTCCTTGTAAATCTCCTCCATAATAGTCATCATTCCTTACCTCTTGATATACCCAGGGCTTCGTACCTTGCGGATCATTGTCTGGATCTCCATTTTCAAATCGCTCCGGAAAAATCTGATACCAAACAGTATCATTTACCCATTTAGGTGTTTTGTTAATATCGGCGGAATTCAGCCATGGAAACGTAAAAAAAGCCAACTCCTTTCCAGGATAATTCATCTCTGCTTCAGTATAAAACCCATCTTCAAAATAGTAATAACATGAATCCTCTGATATTAATTTGAAATAATACTTACAGCGTTTGTACTTCGGCCTGACTGTTGTCGTCCACCAGATATGATGGCTAAGATTCTTTTTATAAATGATTTCTTCTTCTATTCCCGTCCATTGCCAATTGCCGCCCAGTATTCCATTTTCATAGGGATCGCCATAACAAAGAAATACTTTCACAATATCCCTGCCTGTTTTTAAATTTATTATTAATTCATTCTCATTTAAGGCATAGCAATAATTGTCTGAGGTTCTGTGATAAACTGCTTCAAACTTCATAAAAAACTCCAATCGCGTTAAATCCTGCCGCGTTCTCCTGTGTATTTTATTTATTGATATTATCGGAAATGAAATGCAAATTAATTGTAATGCATACGGAAAACGGTTTCCGTGTTTTGAAAAAAAATTATATTGACATTATCCTTACTTCTGAATAACATCCATATAATTAATTTTACATACCTCATAGGGTATCAGAACATGTCTGCCGGTTTCACCATCAAGCAATTTCTTGAGTTCATCAAAAGCTTGCCTGGACTTCCTGTTAAAATCCTGTTTCACCGTATTCATAGCTATTTGGGTATACCCCATTAATCGAATGCCGTCAAAGCCGCATACCGGACGGAATAAATCCATCTCCGTCAATGCAAACACCGCACCGATTGCCATTAAGTCTGATGCACATACAACCACATTAATCTTGGAAGCATACTTTTGTGTGATCTCTCTTGCTTTATATTCATTAAAATCACCATACTGTATAATGAGTTCAAAATGGTACTCTTCCTGCAACTTCTTCATAGCATCTAATCTTTGGTTCGTTATATACCCACCTGCACCTCCTGCAATATAGAGCACGTTATTAATGTAATCGTTCTCATCAAAGGTCTTCTTCGCCACGTCATACTGTGCCTGAAAATGGTCGATGGATACCGATGAAGTTCTTGCATTGATGATAGGGGAATCCACCAAAACACAAAAAAACTCCTGCTTCTCAATAATCTTAAATATGTTTTTATTCTCTATGGATAAATTGTATATAATCAAACAATTAATTCTTTGGGATTTCAAAAAATTAGTAACTTCTTTGTAGCTCATCTCCTCAAACTGAGAACTAAAAAATGTCACCACTTCGATGCGATATTCCTTTGCTTTTTCAAAAGCCCCTGTCAGGTGCTGCATATTGATTTCCTCGACAAACTCACTATTATGTCGGATATCAACAATCAACCCCACCCGGTTAAATTCTTTTTTAGAAAGGGATATGGCAACTGAGTTCGGTACATACCCTAACTCCTCAACAACTTTCTCCACCTTTAATCTAGTCTCTTCACTCACCAGAGAATAATTGTTTAAAACCTTAGATACCGTTGACTTGGCCACCCCTGCTTTTTTCGCTACATCGTTTATTGATACCATCAAATCGCCTCCTACAGAAAACGGTTTCCTTGTTTTTAATATACAATCATTTATACGTCTTGTCAATGCCATTTTTATGTTTTTTACAATTGCATGGGGACTTACAGTGTTTTTTTAGTAATAATAGATAACGTCTAAGACAATTTCCTTTTCAGTCATAACAAACTAACCTGCATTTTTATTGTAGATACGCAGTGAGTAATAACTAATGTAGCTCGTTCCGGGAACATTACAACAGAATGATTTTTGATGGTACTGATGGCACTGATGGCACTGATGGCACTGATGATACTAATAACCTTACACAATTCTTTGTCAGGTCTCATGAAAGAGTCTCTCGCTTGACTTTATGTTATCCTATTTCATAGTTTTTCAATTATCCTCTTTACTTTCCGAACATATTTTCGTTATAATAAATATAGAAAGGAGGCTATCATGGAACCTCAACGACTGATTTTTCATATTGATGTAAATTCTGCATTTTTAAGCTGGGAATCCGTAGACCGTCTGGAAAAGGATCCGGACGCTCTGGATTTACGAACCATACCATCTGCAGTAGGGGGAGATGCCACTTCAAGACACGGAATCGTCTTAGCCAAATCCACTCCCGCCAAAAAATACGGAATCACCACCGGTGAACCTATCGTCCAGGCTTTAAAAAAATGCCCGGAGCTGACCGTTGTCCCGGCCCATTTTCATATATACACAGAGAAATCCCGGCGTCTGATGGCTATTCTATCAGATTACTCACCTGACATTGAAAAGTTCAGCATTGACGAAGCTTTTCTTGATATGACCTCCACCATACACCTTTTCGGCCCTCCATTAACTGTAGCAAACCAGATTAGGGAAAGAGTCTTAAAAGAATTGGGTTTTACAGTAAACATCGGTCTTGCACCCAACAAGCTTCTGGCGAAAATGGCCTCCGATTTTAAAAAGCCCAATCTCTGCCACACCCTATTTGCCGATGAAGTAGCAAAAAAAATGTGGCCACTTCCCATTGGAGAACTGTTTTTCGTAGGTCATTCCGCAAGAAAAAAAATGGAAAGCATCGGCATCCACACCATCGGAGAATTAGCCGCCTGTAACGTGAATCATTTAAAGCATCTACTCGGCGAAAAATATGCCCTGCTCATCCATGACTACGCCAGCGGCATCGACAACGCTCCGGTAGGCGAACGGGAACCACTAAACAAAGGCTATGGAAACAGCACCACCCTCTCCCGTGATATCGATGACTTTGATGCCGCCTGCCAGGTCCTGCTTTCCCTATGCGAAACCGTAGGCGCAAGACTCCGCCATGACCATGTCTTATGCGACTGCGTATGTGTCGAAATCAAAGACTGGGATTTTCACAGCCAATCCCATCAGATGACCTTAAACAACCCAACGGATTCCACTGCCATCATTTATGAAAATGCCTGCAAACTCTTAAGAGATTTTTGGGACCGGACACCGCTGCGCCTCATCGGAGTGCGCACCACAAAGATTTCAGAGGAAGGTTATAACCAGCTAAGTATGTTTGAATCTGAGCAATCGAGGAAGATGAAAGAGATGGAAAAAGCGGTAGATCATATTCGTAACAAATTTGGGACGGATAGTGTGATGAGAGCCAGTTTTTTGAAAGAGGATAAGATTGTAGATCATGTGACAGGGAAGGAGAAGCATTTGTAAGGTTTTTTTTGGAAAGGATGTTGAGGGAAAGAAGGGGTAGGGGGAGTTGAGGATGGCGGGGTTTCGGCAGATGAACTTCTAAGGCTGGAAGGGCACAAAAAATATGGGAGCGGAAAACTCCGCCCGAATTTCTGAAAGAAATTCGCGCTCCGGGTTTCCTTGCAGGTTGGCTTTGAAGCCAACCTGCACCCATATTTTTTGCACCCTTCCAACCTAAGAAGTTCTATATCTGCCTGCAAACCACCCTCCCCAACTCCCCCTACCCCTTCTTTCCCGGCGACGTTATATGAGAAAGCTTAGAAATGCTTGGAAAACAGAAAAGAGAAATGCTCAGTTTTAATGATTTTATCTTTTTATCTTTTTATCTTTTTATCTTTTTATCTTTTTATCTTTTTATCTTTTTCGTCTTTATCTTTTTTATCTTTTTACCTTCCACCAATACACTTTGCGGAAATGGAAAGTCACAACCTAGCCGAAAATGAGGGAAGGGTTCCGGTTACAGCGAATTTTGCAGGACGTCGATAGGCGTTAGGGAGAGGGTACGGAAAAATGAGGGCAAAAAACGGACTCACAAAGTCCGTTTTTTAGACGCCCTGAATCGAGTTTTCATCAAGAAAACTCGATGAATGGTGTCGGTGCCCTCATTTTCCCGTGCCATCTCCCTTACACCTATCCCGTCCGAAACATGAGTGTAACCGGAACCCTTCCCTCATTTTCTCACCATCAAAATCCCCTTACCATTTCCTCACTCCCCCTACCACTGCCCCCCAATCGACTTAAACCCTTCTCCATAAACTTCATTAGAATCCGTTATAATCAAAAACGCCCCCTGATCCACTTCATGAATAGCCCGTCTTATAGGAACCACCTGGCTGTTGTTACACGCACACATAACAATTTTCTTTTCATCCAGGGAATAAGATCCCTGCCCTTTTAAGAAAGTACAGCCTCGCCCTGTAGCTTCCTCAATGCGAAGAGCTACTTCCCTCTCATGGGATGTAACGACAAATACCAGTTTTCCGGCACCTAGTCCGTACATGATCTTATCTATCGCCATGGTTGTTACAATGGAAGAAATTAATCCAAGAATGACTGCATCAACATTGCGGAAGACCAGACCACCTGCCAAAATGACTATGGCGTCAATTACCAGGGATATCTGGCCGATGGTGAAGTGGGGGAAAAACTTGCGGATTGCCATGACAAGAAAGTCGGTTCCTCCGGTTGAACAGTTTCTTAAATAGACGATGGTTAAGCCTAACCCGGAGAATATTCCCGTACAGGCCGATGCGTACAGCGGATTTCCGTTATAGATGGGAAACAGGGGAACCACATAATCCAGCACCAAAGCAAAAATCACCATGCTTTTCATGGAACGGAGTAAAAACCGCCTGCCTAGAAGTTTATAGCTTACTAATATGATAGGAATGTTTAAGACGATGGTCATAATTCCCATGGGCAGACCAAAAAGATAGCGCAGTATCAATGCAATACCTGATACGCCTACAGGCGCAAACTCTGCATTTACGGCAAAGTTGTAGATTCCTATATTGAATAATAATGCTCCCGCGAGATCACATAATAAATCCATTCCCAATTCTTTGGGCGGGTATCCTTGTCTGATTGCTTTCATAAGTATGCGGCCTCCATTTCCACTGCCTGATTTCTCCATTAGAGAAAATAATCTTCTATTTCTATTTCTATTTTTCCGATCTTCACCTTTTTTATCAGAACTGTTGCTTCTCCTTCTTCGTCGGAACAGATTCCAGTCACTTCAATCGGTGTCTTTTCATAGGATTCCTTTAAACTCACTTCTTTATCCATAATTCCTTTGTCTGCCAGCGCTTCTGCTAAATCTAACAAAACTTCTTCTACATCTTCTTCTATCCGATTTTTTTCAAATTCCTTTTCTAATAAATCATAAATATCCTGATTGAACATGATATATGTCCTCCTTTGTTTTCTACAAGCTAATTATAACCTTTCGTTTATTCTTGTCAATCCCATGTCAACATGATAGAATCGCTTTATGAAAATGACGATGACTTACCACATAACACAAGACCAAAATAAAACGACCGTTGAACGGTATCTTTTAGATCAGGGATATTCCCAGGGCCTGATCCGCCATTTAAGAAATACGGAAAACGGATTGACGATTGATGAGAAACTGGTCTATACCACTCACAAATTAATGTGCGGAGAGATTCTCACCGCTCTTTTGGAAGATGAAGAAAGCTCTAAACATATTGTACCCACTCCTATGCCGCTTCAAATTGTATATGAGGATGAACATCTTTTAATTGTTAATAAAGAGGCGGGCATTCCAATTCATCCATCACAGGGGAATTTCTATCATACACTGGCCAATGGTGTGGCCCATTATTTTAAAGAAAAAGGGGAAACTTTTGTTTACCGGGCGATCAACCGGCTGGATCGTGATACTACAGGACTTTTGATTTTGGCAAAAAATCCGCTAAGCGCGTGTATCCTTTCAGACATGGTAAAAAGGCATGAAATTCACCGCAGATATTTAGCCATTGTATGGGGGGAACTGCCAGAAGGTGGAACCATTGATATGCCGATCAAACGGGTGGAGGGATCTACCATTGAACGCTGTGTGGATCCATGCGGGGAAGAAGCACGTACCCATTACAGACGTCTTTATTATGACCCTGTCACCGGACACTCTCTTGCAGGACTTCGTCTGGAAACCGGACGTACCCATCAGATCCGGGTTCATTTAAAGTCTATTGGATTTCCTCTGCCTGGGGATTTTCTTTATCATCCGGATTACCGGTATATTAAAAGACAGGCACTCCACTCTTTTCGCCTTGATTTTCTTCATCCAATAAAAAAGGTGCCCCTTTCTTTTGAGGCACCACTTCCAGAAGATATGCAGTTTATCGGAATCACATCCACCGAAGGCCTTTGGGATAGTGATTTTTAAAGATACCACCCGACAGCTTGGCAAATCCAATGGAATGACCGTCCGTATTTATTAGAGCCCAGCCTTTATTTGGAAGGCAGAAAAGGGGAGGTGCTACTTCTGAGAGCGTCTCTCCTTTTAAATACTTTACAATGTCCATTCCACCAGCTGGGAAGTCAGCCCATTGCTTTACCTCTTCTTTTTTCAGAAAAAGTGCCAGCGCATGGGAAGGTTCAAACCGGTTCTTTTTTATGGTACCTATATGAAGGCCTGGACGGACAATTTTCATACCTTTAAAATCAACCATTTCCGGTGGGATTAAGTACAACTGATCACCAAAAAGAATGTACTCTTTTCGCATCAGAAAAGGCTCTGGCTGAACCAGAAATTCTTTTAAGAAACTTTCTGTCTCTTTTCGCACGGATGGATCTGTACAGTAGGATGGGCTGGTCCGCTTTAACTGATCGGAAGCGGTTCCTTCTTTTTTCAGTACAGCAAGGTAATGTCCCTCTCCGTCTGATTTATGAGGCCATATACGAAAGGTTCTGCTTAAATCGCTGCGTCCGGTTTTGCTCCATTCCGGGCGGCCGTTAGAAAGCCCCTGGCGCTCTCCCAGATCCAGAATGGAAAATTCGGGATTTTCAAGTAAAAAAGCTTCTATCGCCTGCTCATTCTCTTCAGGAGAAAACGTACAGGTGGAATAAACCAGCGTTCCGCCAGGCTTTAACATAGCAGCGGCATTTGAAAGGATCTCTTCCTGCCGTCTTGCGCAGATATCTACATGTTCATAAGACCACTGCAGCCTTGCAGCCTCATCCTTTCGGAACATGCCCTCGCCGGAACAGGGGGCATCCACCACGATCCGGTCAAAGAATGACGGAAAACGTGCCGATAAACGATTGGAATCCTCATTGGTTACCACCGCATTGCCAATTCCAAGGCGTTCCACGTTCTGAGACAGTATTTTTGCCCTGGTGGGATGGATCTCATTACTTACAAGGAATCCCTCCCCTTCCATTCTTCCTGCAATGTGGGTAGTCTTTCCTCCCGGTGCCGCACATAGGTCAAGGATCATCTCTCCAGGCTTGGGATCCAGCAGCTCTACTACTGCCATGGCGCTTGGCTCCTGAATATAATATAGACCTGCTTCATGGTAAGGATGTTTTCCTGGCCGTTCTTCTGCCTTATAGTAATATCCTTCTCTGACCCAAGGAATTTTCGTAAGTTCAAAAGGGCAGAGCCGGTCAAATTCATCTTCCGACACCTTAAGTGGATTTCTCCTAAGCCCCTGAACCCGGTCCTTTTCATAGCTGTCTATAAAAGAATCATATTCATCTCCTAAAAGATGCTTCATTTTTTCCCTGAATGCTTCCGGTAATTGAATCATTGTTTTTCCTCTGAATTTAAAATTTTTTTAAAATATCAAATATCTGCTGTTATTTTTTTAAGTAATTGACAAAATAGTAAGAGATAAACTTTGGGAGGTGTTACATGCTCTTAATAACCATTACCGCTTACTTTATCATACCCCTCTATACCATCCTCTTTGCCTGGGGGACCAACTGGTTTACATTAAATTTTTCCGTCCTGGGAAATATATCCAGCCGGAAAAACTTGTTTTTGCTATGGGGTATTATTGTGGGAACTTACTTTTATTATGTTCTGAAGCGGATCATCTTCAGCCTGCCCCGGAACGAAAAAGAAAAGGCAATAAGTATCTCTGCCCTTTTGTTCCTGGCATTGGGGGTTTTAACACCTTATCTTCCTGATTCCCAGCCTTTTCGTTCTATTCTGCATGTAGTATTATCCTTTATGGCATCAATTTCTCTTCTCATCTGCCTTTATATGGTCATCTGGAAACTGTACTGCATGAATCACACCGCCTACCGTCCATACCTGTTGGGCCTTGTAGGAATATCGGTCTTATCCTTACTGCTCTTAATTCTGACAGGTATAGTGAGCACCGCACTGGAAATCTTCTTCGTTCTCTCCAGCGCCATGCTGCTGCAAAAACTTTACTGCAAAATAGGTTCTCCCAAACTTTTTTTCAGATAGCAGGAGATTTTATATAATCCAAAACCGGGACCTGCCCTTAAAAGGACCTGCCCCGGCTCTCATCTGCTTATTCCTCGTCTTCGCCTACCAGCTCATCATATTCTGCTTCGTCCAGTAATTGGTCAAAGGCATCTGCAACGATCTCATATTCATCATCATTTTCGATATTCTCAAGATCCGGTTGTCCGTCCTCTTTCTCAGAATAACGATACAGATAAACTTCTCCTTCTTCTGCCTCAGGGCCATCCATCGGAAGCAGTGCAATATAGTCCCTTTCGCCTGCAGTGAAGATGGTAAGTACTACGCACTCCAGTTCTTTTCCGTCATCAAGGGTCAGTGTAACTGTCATCTCCTCTTGGGATTCCATCTCATCGCGCTCTAAATTAGGATCCTGTGCCATCCTGATACCTCACTTTTTAAATTAATCTAGTTGTCATGGCGTACTTTGTATGCCTGCCTCCACTCTATCAAACAATTCGTCAAAAATCAAGGGATTTCGCGTTCAATATTCAATTCCCTGTCTGGCAGAAATTCCTCTGTCGTAAGGATGCTTGACTTTTTTGATTTCTGATACGTAATCCGCCATATCGACCAGCTTTTTAGAAGGATTTCTTCCTGTAAGTACTACTTCAAGTCCCTGAGGACGGTCTGCCAGAAAATTAAGGACCACACCTTCATCCACCAATCCAAAATTGCATACCGCCATGATTTCATCCATTACCAGAAGATCATAGTCTTCGTCTACCGCTTTATTTAAGGTAGTTTGAAGCAATTCAGAATAATAAACTGCTGCTTCTGCTTTTTGCTGTTCCGACATCTTTGAGAAAAAGCCAAAACTCCGCTCACAGGGAGTGACCGTAATGCCAGATAATGCGTTTAATGCCTTCACCTCTCCCGAATGATCTGTTTTTAAAAAGCGGGTAATAAGGACTCTTTTACCGCAGCCTGATGCACGCACTGACAATCCAACGGCTGCCGTTGTCTTTCCCTTTCCATCTCCGCAATATATGTGTATGCAGGACTTCATAATTACTTCTCCTTTCTTTTATTCTCGATCTAAATATTCCAGGACAAAACGGGAAACTTCCTGTTTTTTACTGTACCGTTCCCGGACATAATTGACGTGAAGACGCTCTTTGGCCCTTGTCATGGCAACATAAAACATGCGCCGTTCCTCTTCCATATCGGCTGGCAGAACTGCCTTATGGTGTGGCGTTACACCCTCATTAGCATCTAAAATATATACGATCCGGTATTCCAGACCCTTGGAGCTATGCATGGTCATAAGGGCAACTCCATCCGTATTTCGTTCTTTCGCCTGAACCTGTGCTTTCAGCTCTTCCCCATATTCTTTCATATGACGGAACCAATGATCGAACGTAGGATAGTTTGCCGCACTTTCCTTTATCTGATCCAGAATTTCTAAAAGTTCCTCCGGCTTCATCCTGCGGTACTGGGCATATTCCCGTATGTAATCGTCGTATCCTATTGCTTTTCTGATATAATTTACGGCGGCAACCGGTGCCATATTCTTAACCATCTTAAGATCATATTCCAGCTGTTCGATTCTCTCCACCATAAATCCCTTATCCTGATAAAAGGACTTTACTGACTCCCAGCTTACCGTGTTTCCGTCAAGGGCATCCCGGCTGATATAACGGTTGGGACGGTTTAAGAACTGGAATACATTTCCCCTGCTTAAATCCCCCATTGCCCCTTTTATATATGCTACTATATTTTTACAGATCCAGTGGTCATACAGATTGGGGACGGAATCTTTCATGGAAAAAGGGATATTGTATTCCATCAGTTTTTCAATCAGCATTCTGGGTCCAAGGTTGGTTCGGTAGAGAACCGCCATCTCTTTCCAGTCAAATCCTGCTTTTCGGTAATCCATGATTTCCTGCACAATTTCCATGGTTTCCTCTTTCGGGTCTTGCCACATTCTGGTGACCACCGGTTTTCCTGTTCCTTTTTGGGTCACAATATTCTTAGGAAACCGCATCTCATTATGAGAAATCAATCTTCCAGCTGTCTGTACGATCTCTCTGGTACTTCTGAAATTAATATTCAGCAGCACTTTTTTAGCATCTTTATAATCCTTCTCAAATCCCAGCATGATTTCCGGTTTGGCTCCCCGGAACCGGTAGATGGACTGATCGTCATCCCCCACAATAAATAAGTTATTCTCCGGCGCTGCCAGCATCCGTACGATCTCATATTGTACCCGGTTGATGTCCTGAAATTCATCGATTAAAATATACTGGTATTTTTTCTGCCATGCTTCCAGAATATCCCTTCTCTGAGTAAATAATTCATAACACATGACCAGCATATCGTCAAAATCAATTAACCCCGCCCTGCGAAGCCGCTCTTCATAACTGGAATAAAGCTGTTTGAAGATTTCTTCGGAACAGTTTTTGGAGTAATAGTGATCTAACCCGATCATTTCTCCCTTTACAGAACTGATTTCCGACAGAATGGAAGTGACAAAATCTGCTTCATCCTCCACTTCCATCTTACACTGGTCCATTTCTTCCTTTATGTACTGGATTCTCTGTTCTTCTCTTACGATGCTGCGGGCGTCATAGCGGTAGGCAAATTTTAAGATTCGGAAAAATATGGCATGGAAGGTTCCAAAACTGACTGATGATGCCTTTCCATCCATTAAGTTCTCAAAACGGTCCTTCATCTCAGTAGCCGCCGCTTTTGTAAATGTAATGACCAGAATATTTGACGGGTTTACTCCCTGATCTTCGATCAGGCGATAAATACGGTGAGTGATGGTAAATGTTTTCCCCGATCCCGGCCCGGCCAGAACCAGCATAGGGCCTTTATGATGAAGGATTGCCTCTTTCTGCGCTCCTTCGTATGTAAGCTGTTCCTTCATTCATTCCTCCATTGTGCAGAAAGAAAAGCAGGGGCCCGGTCGCCGCCGGAGCCTCTGCTTTTCTCTTTATCTCTCTTATAAAGCCCCATTGCTCAAAAGTCTGATTCCTTCTCTGATTCGATTTAAGGATTCTTCTTTTCCCAGGACTTCCATGATCTCAGTAGCACCGGCAGGAGTCATCTGCTTGCCGGATACAGCAGTACGGATGGGCCACATAACAAAGCCTGTCTTATACTCTTTTTCTGCCACATATTGGGACAGAACACCATACAGCGCATCGTTGCTGTAATCCTCATGGGCTTCCAGAATAGGAAGGATATCCTTTAATAAAGCAAGAGCTGTTTCGCTGTTTGTCTTCATCTTTTTATTGGTATACATGGAAAGATCGTATTCCGGTAATGTCTCAAAGAAATCAATATGGTCTGCGATCTCCGGGAAAATCTCTATTCTCGTCTTCACCATTGCTGCAATTTTCTTTAAATCCAGATCCTTTTTAATCACTGCTTTTAAGAAAGGCTCTGCCAGTTCATAGAACTTATCGAAGTCCATGGATTTCATATATTCGCTGTTCATCCATTTAAGCTTCGCCATATCAAAGACAGCCGGAGACTTGCTTAAGTTGTGAAAATTAAACTCTCTGATGAGATCCTCAAGAGAGAAAATCTCCTGGTTGTTCTCTGGAGACCAGCCAAGCAATGCTACATAATTTACAACCGCTTCAGAAATAAAGCCCTGCTCGATCAAATCCTCGTAGGAAGCATGTCCGCTTCTCTTGCTTAACTTCTTATGCTCTTCATTGGTAATCAAAGGACAGTGCACATATACAGGCACTTCCCAGCCAAACGCATCATAAAGGCGGTTATATTTAGGGGAGGAAGACAAATACTCATTGCCTCTTACCACATGAGTGATTCCCATCAAATGATCATCCACAACATTAGCAAAATTGTAGGTAGGATATCCGTCGGATTTGATTAATACCATATCATCAAGTTCAGAGTTATCTACGGAAATATCACCATAAATCTCATCATGGAACGTAGTTCTTCCCTCTGTAGGGTTATTCTGGCGAATTACATATGGCATTCCTGATGCCAGATTAGCTTCTATTTCTTCTTTTTTAAGATGGAGGCAGTGCTTGTCATAAGTCATGATCTCCTGTCCATCTACGATTTTTTTTAAGGTATCCAGTCTTTCCTGACCGCAGAAGCAATAATACGCTTCTCCTTTTTCGATCAGCTTTTTCGCATAATCCAAATAGATACCGGAGGCCTGGCGCTCACTCTGTACATAGGGTCCCACTCCGCCGTCCTTATCAGGACCTTCGTCATGAACTAAACCTGTCTCTTCCAGGGTTCTGTAAATAATCTCGACAGCGCCTTCCACGAAACGCTCCTGATCAGTATCTTCAATGCGGAGAAGGAAATCGCCGCCTTCATGTTTTGCAATCAGGTACGCGTACATTGCGGTTCTCAAATTTCCTACGTGCATGCGGCCTGTAGGACTCGGTGCGTATCTTGTTCTTATTTTACTCATTGTGAACACACTCCTATATCTTCTTTCTTATGATGGGCTGATTAAAATGACCAGCCATGCGGCAAAATCTGGAAGCCGCATAGCCCATTATATACCGAACCACTGCAAAAAACAATGATTTGGGTAAATTATCTTTCTATTACATACCAGGTCCCTCTGATTGTGGGCCATCATCGTAGTCACCAGGACTAAAGCCTGGTTCCGCGTCAATCCCAGAATCTATATCTCCAGGGAATACAGGAGTTGTGGTCTCAGAGGGTTTTGTCATTCCTGGACCGATCTCCTGAGGCTTCTGGGTCGGATCCTCTTTCTTTGGAAGGGAGGATACATAGCTGACAGCCGCATCGAGCTGAGGTTTTAAGCTATCGTAATATTGAGTTCCATTTAACTGTGCAAGCAGTGACTGTGCGGTGTTTACCTTTTCTTCCGTCGTGCTGTCCCGGTATGCCAGGCCGTTTAACTCTCCAATGATGGACTGAAGGGAAGCTGCTGCCTGTTCTACACCCTGCTGCGCTGCAAGGGCATCGTCGACACTTTTCTGGGATTGGGATTCCAGCTTTTTGCGTTCTTCCTCTTCCTGCCATTTGCCTGCATCTGCTTTTGCTGCTGCTTCCGCTACCGATGAGAACATATCCTTTTTCCCTGTTTCATTGGTGGTCTTCTCTCCTCTGGAATCTACATTGGAGATAGAAACCGTAGACGGCATATCCCAGTCTAAGGCTGGAAGATCTTTGTTTATTCCTGCCATAAAATCATGCCAGATCTTTCCGGAATAGGTTTTTCCATATACGCCTGGCATTGCCTTAGGTGTATCATATCCTACCCAGATAGCGGTTGTATAATACTTGGTATATCCACAGAACCAGGTATCCTTATTGCTGTTGGTGGTACCCGTCTTGCCTGCGGCAGGGATTCCAAGGCCAAGGCCATAACCGGTGCCGTAAGGTTTATCAAGAGTTCCTTTTAACACATCCGTAACCATATAAGCCGTATCTTCGGTAAAGATTCTCTCATCTGCCTGGCTCTCTTTAAAAATCTCTCCATCATACTGGCTTTTAATACTGGTGATACAGGATCTGTTGCTGTACATTCCCTTATTGGCCAGAACGGAATATCCTTTAGCCATATCAATGACACGGGCACCTTCTGTAAAACCGCCGATGCTCATACTGCTGTTTCCATTATCCATATAACTTAATCCGGTAAAATGCATTTTACCCAGATATCCAATTCCCTTATCCACACCGATATCGGCAAGCACCTGCCATGCCACGGTGTTTAAGCTTCGGTTTAATGCCTCTCTGACGGAGATCGCACCAAAATACTTTCCTCCGCTGTTTTTGGGTCCTTTGTCAAACAGGTGGTCATCCACCAGTCTGGAAGGATAATAGAATCCACTTTCAAAAGCAGGCGCATAGTCAATTAAAGGTTTAATGGTGGAACCGGGCTGACGCTTACTTAAAAAGCCCCTGTTATATTCATCGTCGGTTCCCCGGCCTCCGACTATGGCAACCACATAGCCGGTCCGGTTATCGATACAGACTGCCGCTCCCTGCAATGCGAATTTTCCATTTTCCTGAACCTCTTTAAATCCCTTTAAACGTTCATCAATGTTACTCTGCAGTGCATTCTGGATGTTGGTATCAAGGCTCGTATGTATTTCAAATCCGCCGTTTCTTATCATATCGCTCTTGGACTGATAAACTTCCTGATACTGCTCTTTATAACCATCATACGCCGCTTTGTTGCTGAACACATATTTAAACACAAAACCGTCGTTCTTCATCAGCTCCAAAGTTGCAGCATGAATGGCATAACTGGTCTGATAGTTTTCTTTCGTGCCAGGTTCATATATTTTAGCAACTGTTAATGGCTGAGCCTTTGCATAATCTCTTTCCTCTTCCGTGATCAGTTTGCAAACAGCCATATTATTAATGATCTGATCCCGCTTTTTCTGGGAAGTCTCCGGATGAGCCACCGGATCGTACTTTGAAGGATTGTTGCTGATGCCGGCCAGGGTAGCCGCTTCCCATATAGTTAAATCCTTGGCTTCCTTATCAAAATAATAACGGCTGGCTTCCGATACACCATAACACCGGTTGGCGTAGAAATTGGTGTTGCAGTAAAATTCCAGGATATCTGACTTTGAATACTTTCTCTCCATCTGGGGAGCTGCAAAGAATTCTGTCAGCTTTCTCTGGAACGTCCGTTCCTGGGTTAGATAGGTATTTTTAATTACCTGCTGGGTGATGGTACTGCCGCCCTGGGTGATGGTTCCTTTATTTTTTACATACACCACCCCTGCGCGAAGCAGACCTAAATAGTCAATGCCATGATGCTTATAGAACCTTCTGTCTTCCTGAGCTACATACGCATTCTGTAGATTTTCGCTGATACCTGATATGGGAACATATTCATAATGACCGGAATTAATGGTTCCAATCAAATTCCCGGAAGAATCATAAATTCTTGTATCCGTAGGCTGGGAAAAATCCGTCTTGCTTGTCTTACTCATAATGGAATCCGCCTTCTCTTTACAGGCTAAGATTTCACTCTGATATTTTAAAAATACGGCACCGCCGGCCAGGCACCCTAAAACCATAACCGCCAGAAACACGAAAAGAATGACTTTTATGGGCCTGAAAAATATTGACCACTTACTTTTTTTCTTCCTTTTTCGTTTCTCCATTTTGATGTGCCTCCTTCTTGTTTTTTTGTATATGACAAAAACGGGAAGTCTCTTAACTAAGACTTCCCGTTTGTTTTCAGAGCTGATGACGGGAATCGGACCCGTGACCTCCTCACTACCAATGAGGTGCGCTACCATCTGTGCCACATCAGCTTATTAATGGTTCTTCGCTTGAACCTCGTATATCATAGCATGGGAAAATCTGTTTGTCAACATTAATTTTAATTATTTTCTAAAATGCATACAATAGCAAAAACTTCACTTTTTTACCTGTTAAGTCTCATTTTTAAATGGCCTAAATGCCTACGGAAAAGAGAAGAAAAAATGAATGTTTCTCCCCTTTTCCATAGAGAAGTTTCCTTTATAAAATACCCTCAAAGCTTTCCCGAAGGGTGTTGCAGGAATTATCAAACCGCTTCATCTCCTCTTCGGTCAGAGATAACGGCAGAACACGCTGGATTCCATTTTTGTTAATGATACAGGGAACGCCTGCATATACACCGGATTGCCCGTACTCTCCCTTTAACATGGCAGATACGGTAAAGACGCTGTTTTCATCTCCAAAAATTGCTCTGGTGATTCTGGTAAGAGACATACCGATACCATAGTAAGTAGCCTGCTTGGCTTCAATAATCTTGTATGCTGCTCCACGCACCTCTTCTTCAATTCGTTTTAATTCCTCCCGGCTGGCCATATTCTCTTCTCCGCCTGTTCCGCAGATAGACAGAATCGGCTTTGTTGCGATCATCGCCTGACTCCATGGCACAAACTCACTGTCTCCATGTTCTCCTATTACATAGGCATGGACATTTCTTGGATCTACTCGTAAGGATTCACCAAGGAGATACCGAAGTCTTGCCGTATCAAGGGTAGTGCCGCTTCCAAGAACCCGCTTTGGATTAAAGCCGGATATTTCATAAGTAATTCTTGTCATGATGTCTACCGGATTGGTTGCCACCAGGAAAATCCCGTTAAATCCTGACTCTGTCACCGGCTGAACAATGGAACGGAATACGGACGCATTTCTCTTTAATAAATCAAGCCTTGTCTCCCCAGGCTTTTGAGCCACTCCGGCACAAATTACAACGATGTCCGCATCGGTACAGTCTTTGTATTCCCCTGCATAGATTTTCATGTGGGATGTGGAAAAAGCAAGTCCATGATTTAAATCCATGGCTTCCCCCTCTGCTCTTTTCCGGTTAATATCAATTAACACAAGTTCATCACAAACGCCCTGATTCAACATGGAATAAGCATAGCTCATCCCCACCATACCGGTGCCGACCAATGCAACTTTTCTTTTATCTGTTCTCATAATCAATCACGCTCCTGTCATTATTATAGTTATTTTATCTTCTAACAGGGAAACTATGCGCTTCTATATTCCCCGATCGATTTTTTTTGCCATCAACTCACTGTTACTGCTATATATAACAGCATTTTCTCTGGTGATTCTTCCTTCTTTGTACAGGTTTAAAAGACTGGAATCCATAGAAACCATGCCTTCCGCCTGTCCGGTGGCTATTACAGAATCGATTTGATGAGTCTTTGATTCACGGATCATATTCCGGATGGCATTATTGAAAAACATAATTTCAAATGCAGGGTGAACGCTTCCATCCACGGTAGGGATCAATTGCTGGGAAACCACCGCCTGAACCACCATGGAAAGCTGCATCCGGATTTGCTGCTGCTGATTCGGAGGAAAACTGTCGATGATTCGGTCAATGGTATTGGCTGCCCCCACCGTATGCAGAGTAGAGATCACCAAATGACCGGTTTCCGCCGCCGTCATGGCAATGCGTATGGTCTCGTAATCCCGCATCTCTCCCACCAGAATCACATCCGGGGCCTGCCTTAAGGCCGCCCGCAGTCCAGTTACATAACTGTCCGTATCCGTAGTAACCTCTCTTTGTGTCACCACACTCTGTTTATGGCGGTGAAGATACTCAAGGGGGTCCTCTAAGGTAATCACATGGGCATTCCTTGTATTATTTATTTTGTCAATGATACAGGCCAGAGTCGTTGTTTTCCCGCTCCCCGCAGGTCCTGTCACCAATACAAATCCCTTTGTCATCTTTGAAATCCCCATGATCGTTTCAGGGATGTGCAGTTCCTTGTAATCCGGCAGATCAAACGTGACTACCCGGATCACTGCTGCCAGGGAACCTCTCTGACGAAAAACACTGGACCGGAATCTGGATACGCCTGAAAGAGCAAAAGAAAAATCATCATCACCGTGTTCCCTTACCTTATCCATGCTTCTGTTTCCAGCCAGTTCATAAAGTTCTTCTATCAAGGTTTCCATCTCGGCAGGAAACAGTTTTTCTTCATTCTGATATACAATTCTGCTTCCTATTTTATAAGAAAACGGCATACCTGGCACCAGAAAGATATCCGATGCATTCTGAGCCACAGCAGCGCTTAACAAATCCTCTACCTTCATTTTCCAGTCTCCTGCTTTTTTGATTCTCCACCAGTCCATACGGGCATGGAATTATCTATCTCATAATCTTCAGTCTGAATCACCTTCCATTTGGAAACCCGAACATCTCCCTTTTCCTCAAATTCAGGAATCAGCTCGATGGTAAGTGCCTGGGAACGCGTCATCGGAATCTGTGTGATCACAGTTCCCTCTTCCGGGCGGTAGTAATTCCCCAGTTCCTGTGCCAGAAGCTCCTCATATTCCTTTTGCTCCCGGCCTTTTGCCTTCACTGCCTCCACTTTTTCTAAAACCATCTGGTAAAAGGCTTCTCCTTCTCCGTCTGCCCGGTAATATTCCGTTACCGCAGATGCATTGCGCGCCGCCAGATTATGTTCACTTTTTGCTGCACTTAAAGACAGCATTCCAAAGGTTACAAGGCACATGACAATGAAGATCAAAATGAGTGAAGGACCTCCAATATTGGCTCTATATCCAATTTCCTGTTTTGCCATGAATGCACCTCCGTCAATCTTCTTCCCCGTGCCGTATCACCGTTAGGGTATATAACTCTTTTTTACCTTTTTCTACAGTCAGATCCATATCTTCCGGCAAAGGAAACACTGCTTTTACAACAAAAACGGCCTGATCTTCTTCACATGGATTCCCATTTTTATCAAATCCCATGTTGAATGATTCTGCATGATTCAGCTGTCCCTCGACAGCAAAGGTCTCTAAAAGCCCTTTTTTGCCTTTTGCTTTAAAAACTTCTCCTGCACTCTGAGCGATGAAAACAGCCCGGTTCAAATCCGATGCCTCACGGCTTATGGAATCAGCCTTTGCAAAGGTCTGGGTGCAGATACCTGCACATAATATAAAGAAAAAAACAACCGCTATCATTTCCATCATAAAGACGCCAGAATGGTTTTTTCTATTCATCTTCCGGACCTCCGCTTCTTAAGGAAAGCCAGACAGAACCTCCTGCTTCTCCCTCTGTTTTTATATGGAGAAGCTTACCTTCCATTTCCATGGAAACCGGACTGCATGAGAGAATCTCATTTCCGTCGCCTACGGAAAGCCCGCTTTTTTCATCAGTGAACAACTCCCACAATTTACCATCCTGATAATAAATGTCTGTCACATAGACCGTATCATTGATGTTCTGTTTCAGTTCCAAAACCGTGATCCCGGACACTTCTTTTAAGGATACGGCTCCCTCCTCATCTCCCTGCCTCACTTTGTTGGCAATATAGCTTAAGGCTACATCTTCCCGGTAGGTATCTTCCGTTCTCGCATTGATGTTCTCATAAACTCTTCCTCCGATGAGTACCAGAAAAAGAGCGCTTAATACAAATACAAGAAACAGTAAGAGTGTAAAAAGAGCACCTGCCATCCGGCCTTTTTGATCTTCTCTGCCGCTCATTTTCCACCTCCCGGTCATTGTTCATGGAGATTGACCGTAATATCCGGCATGAAGTTCGAAGCAAAACCGCTGTAAAAAACATCATATCGTTCCCTGTCAATCTGTATTCCGTAATTTTCTTCTAAATATTCCACACTCGGTGGATATCTTCCTTCTATGGCATAGCACTGTACCGATGCTCTCCGAATGGCATCCCGCAGTGTATCAGCCCCTTTGGAATCCGCTTTTTGGGAAAATAAAAGGATTCCTGAAATAAAAATGGCGATCATACCCGCAAATACAGTCAAAGGAATTAAATTGCCTGCTATTTCCTTTAGAGAATTTCCATTCTTCATCGAAATTCCTCCTAACCGATGGCAGATAAAACACCGACAAGCGGCAGCATAACAGATAATAGAATCAATCCCACTGCCACTGCAAGAACGGCTACTACGGTTGGTTCGAACCGGCTGACCATATGTTCCATGGCAATATCCGCTTCTTCTTCATAATTTTTCGAAATTTCTTCCATTACGCTGTCCAGCCGCCCGCTCTTTGTTCCTACCTTGATCATCTGCACATAAAACCCTTTGAACATTCCGGTATTCTTCATAGCTGTATAATAGTCAGTTCCTGCTTCCAGTTCTTCTGAACAACGTTTGATTTTCTCTTCCACAGACTTATTTTCAACCAACTGGCCAGCAAGTTCCATTCCTTTTTCAAGATCCAGTCCGCTTTTTAAAGTGAGTGCCAGAACTGCAGAAAAACGCCGATTTGCTACGGCAAGAGCGATCTTATTCTTTTTCTTGATCCGCTGCATAAACTGTTCCGCAGCCGGGATTTTTTTCCCGCTTCTGCCAAAGATCCATACCATAAAAACCACTGCAGCAAGAACACCGCCCAAAATAAGCGCTGCCCCGCAGAAAATGCCTCCCAGTTTTGTTGCAGCAAGAGAAACCGGCGACATCTCTGCCCCCAGCTGTTGATAAACACGTTCAAATATCGGCATCACCTTTGTGAACAAGACAAATAGTACCACCAAAAGCATGGTAATCATAATCAAAGGATAAGTGACTGCATTTTTTAAGTTCTTAAAGAGCACATGCTCTTTGTCATAATAATCTGCCAGGGATTCCATGATCTGGTCTAAATTACCCGTTTCCTCCCCCAGCCTGGCCATTCGCATCACATAGGGTGGATAGACTCCTGCATGTTCCAGCACGGTCGAAAACGGACTACCTAGTTCCGCTTCTTCTGCCATCTGCATCAGGATCTTTTTTTCTTCCTCCCATACCGCATCCTCCGCCATAACAGACAATCCCTCGTCAAGAGGGATTGCAGCATGAAGAAGAAGCGATATCTGAAGGCAGAAAGCGGAAATTTCCCTGGAGGAATATAATTTTTTCGCATCCTTTGCCATATGTCGTTTCTCCTATTCCTATATGGTTTCTTTAGTAGGTATATTTCGCTTTATAATTGGCGCTGTTGGTAATATACTCCTTAATCGCCGGGTCACTGCCTCCGGATGAGGCAAAGGTCGGATCCATAAGCTTCCAGTCATATCCATCAAAATAAATGATGTTATCCACCCAGCCCTGGCCTTCAATATATACATTGACCCAGGCATGGTAAAGACTTCCCGTATAGCCGACCACAAGCTTTGTCGGAATATCCTGGGATCTTAGCATCGCGGTCATCACTGCCGCATAGTCAAAACAGATTCCTTTTTTCTTAGCCAGAACCTGATCCACATTGGGTAAGTATCCGGACTGAACCGAATTGGCCAGTGCCGTATCATAAGTAAAATTTTTGACCACATAATTATAAACATTGTTCACAACGCCAAGAGAATCTGCTGCCGGTGCCGCAAGTTCTGCACCTTTATTTACTACCGCACTTCCCTCGGAAAAATTCACATACTGGTTTGGGTAAAGAAAAGGTTCAAACTCATTCACCAGACTGACCTGGATCTGATTGCTTGATTTTACCGCGTACTGGGTACCCTGTACCTGTTCCAGAATCCGGACAGTATAAGTTCCGCTTCCTTCTGTCAGTGGAAATACCTCATACGCTGATCTTGCATTTAAGTCATAGGTATACGTCTCGCCGCCACTTTTAATTACCTGTACTTTTATCTTGGACGCACTTCCGGTATACTGCACCATAACATAGCCATGGCTTGCATTCGATGCATCAATGATGGCAGAATTACTGTTAAACGTAACAGTTCCAGATGCCTGAGGCTTTTTCATGCTGCCGCCTGTAGGTTTTGAATAGAGTGGAACCATTTCATCTTTTATGCTTACTACAGTTTTCCACTCAATGCTTTCCTCTGTATTCTCTGCTGCAGCGATGTTTCTTTCCGGACCGCAGCCATTTAAGGTAAATAAAAGGACTGCACAAGCCGCTGCCAAAGCCGCACCATTTTTTTTCATACTTATCATCTCCTTGTGTGTTATCCCAAACGCTGTCTCACGATTTCATAAGCCAGCACCCCTGCTGCTACAGAAGCATTCAGGGAATCAATATCCCCTTTCATCGGTATGGAAGCAACCATATCACAGCTTTCTTTTACAAGTCTTCCCACACCGCTTCCTTCACTGCCGATCACAAGGCCGATCGGCCCTTTTAAATTCAGGCGGTACATGGTCTCTCCCTCCATATCAGCGCAGACAAACCACATGCCTTTTTCCTTCAGTTCTTCCATGGTGGCAGTTAAATTTGTTACTTTTGCAACTGGTGTATAGTTAAGCGCACCTGCAGAGGTCTTTGCAACCGTAGCTGTCAGTCCTACTGCACGGCGTTTTGGAATGATCACGCCATGGGCTCCGGCCAAATTGGCAGTACGGATAATGGCTCCCAGATTATGAGGATCCTCAATCCCGTCTAACAGAAATAAAAACGGTGGTTCACCTTTTTCCTCTGCAGCCTTTAACATATCTTCCACTTCTGCGTATTCATAGGCCGCCGCATGAGCGATGACGCCCTGATGATGACCTTCCTCTGACATCTGGTCTAACCGCTCCCGTTCTACGAAATTGATGATGGTATCCTTCTTTTTCGCTTCCCGGACAATGGACTGGATGGGGCCATCCTGGACTCCCTTCTGCACATACAGCTTATCGATCGTCTTTCCGGAACGGAACGCCTCCAATACCGCGTTCCTTCCTTCTATGGTAAATTCCTCTATCATTCCAGTTCTCCTATTCTTTCAAGTCCTTTGCCCACCACGGCTATGAGCCGTTCCATATCACCGTTTAAATATAAGTAACCGCAAAGTGCTTCAAATCCAGTGGCGGTCCGGTAATCTGCCATCGTGGCATGTTTGGCCGTTGTCACGGATTTGGCGTTGCGTCCACGCTTATAAACAGCGATCTCTTCCGGCGTTAAATCTTCCTCTTCCAGGAGCAGGCGGATAATTTCCGCCTGAGTCCCTGCATTGACCAGTTTAGCGCTTTTCTTATGCATATTGTTAACCTGAGTGCTTCCATGGTTCATCACCTTGGTTCGGATGATCACTTCATAAACCGCATCTCCGATATAAGCCAGCGCCAGAGGGGAATAACTTTTTATATCCACTTCTTTTAGCTGTAACGTTTCTTTAAAAAGATCAGAAAACCCAGACAAAGATATTATATTCTCTTCCATTTTACACCTTCCCTGGTGTCCTCCAGAACAATTCCTTCTTCCAGTAGTTTTCCACGGATTTCATCTGCCAGGCCAAAATTCTTATCTTTTCTTGCCTGCTGTCTGGCTTCGATCATTGCCTCAATCTCATTATCAAGAATTTCTTCCTTCTTTTCTGTAATGATACCGAGAACATCGCAAAGTTTTTCGATGGTTTCCTTTAAATAGATCACATATTCCCTGGAACTGTTTTCATCAGTGGTAGAATTGCTTAATTTTACTAATTCAAATATAGCGGATATTGCATCTGCTGTGTTGAAATCATCATCCATAGCAGTTTCATACTTGGCAACCAGTTCTTCTACAGGCTTTTTATCCTCTCCATCACGAAGATTCTGAGTTGTTGCCCCAGTCTGCAGATCATTTAACTTATCCACAGCCGTTAAGATTCTATCCAGGCCGTTTTTGGAAGATTCCATTAAATCGGCATTGAAATTAAGGGGGCTTCTGTAATGGGCACTGAGCATGAAGAAACGCAGAATCCGCAGATCGTATTTCTCACCGATTTCTCTGACAGTGAAGAAATTTCCAAGTGATTTGGACATCTTTTTGTTATCTACGTTTAAGAATGCATTATGCATCCAGTATTTTGCAAATTCTTTCCCATTGGCCGCTTCACTCTGGGCGATTTCATTCTCATGATGTGGAAAAATCAAATCTTCTCCCCCTGCATGAATGTCGATCTGATCCCCAAGATATTTCTTTGACATAACGGAACATTCGATATGCCATCCCGGTCTGCCTTCACACCATGGAGACTCCCAGTAAGGCTCTCCTTCTTTTTTCGGCTTCCACAAAACAAAATCAGAAGGATCTTCTTTGCCATCTTCCCCTGTTACCTTTATTTCACGAAAACCGGATTGTAAGTCTTCCAGATTCTTGTGAGAAAGTTTACCGTAACCGTCAAAAGCTTTGGTGCGGAAATAAACAGTACCGTCCTCTGATTCATAGGCATGGCCGGAATCAATGAGATCCTTTATCATATCAAGCATTCCACAGATTTCTTCTGTTGCCAGTGGATTCTTAGTGGCAGGCTTAACATTCATAGATTCCATATCTTTTTTGCACTCCTCAATGTAGCGCTTGGATATGATATCTGCATCTACCCCTTCTTCGATGGCCTTTTTAATGATCTTATCATCTACATCGGTAAAGTTGGAGACAAAGTTAACCTCATAACCTTTATATTCAAAATATCTCCGAACCGTGTCAAATACGATCATAGGTCTTGCATTGCCGATGTGTATATAATTGTAAACCGTAGGACCACAGACATACATCTTAACCTTTGATGGCTCTAACGGCACAAATTCCTCCTTTTGTCTGGACAGTGTATTAAAAACTTTCATAATATCTCCCTTCTGTCTTACCTATTCCTATTTCTTACAGCAGCCTCCACAGCCACCGCAATCCGCTTTCATGATTTTGTCATCATAACAGTAATCCTCTACGGAAGTAAGAAGGGTGATTGCCTGAGCGGAAATTCCATCTCCGCTTCCGGTAAAGCCAAGTCCTTCTTCCGTCGTAGCTTTCACGTTCACTTTTCCAACTGGCAGATTAAGTGCATCTGCGATGTTCTCCATCATCTGCGGACGATAAGTCAGAAGCTTCGGCTTCTGAGCTATGATCGTAGCATCAATGTTTTCGATGATATAGCCACGTTCTTCTAAAAGTCCTCCTGCCAGCTTTAAAAGCTCGATGCTGGAAACTCCTTTATACTGAGGGTCATTATCCGGGTAATGCTCTCCGATATCCCCTAATCCAGCTGCACCAAAGAGTGCATCAATGACCGCATGGGTCAGTACATCTGCATCCGAATGGCCCAAAAGTCCCTTTTCATATGGGATCTTTACGCCTCCGATAATTAAATCTCTTCCTTCTACTAATTTATGAACATCATATCCCTGTCCAATTCTCATAATTCTTCCTTTCTTCTATATATATACAAACATTGCTATACAATCACTCGCAATTTTTTACTGATACAGCGAATCTGTACATCCTTTTGGCAAAAACAGCTTTCTCCGTCGGCATGAACCGCCATTGGATGCTCCATGTGAACAGCAATCTCTTCACAGTTATAGAAACGAATCCCCGTATTCGAGGATTTTCTGCCTAAAAGGGAACAGGCCAGAACCGGAATCAGTTTCCGCTTCTTTCTGTTATTCATAATACAGACCGTAAGTTTCCCGTCTTCAAAATTCGCATCCGGAGCAAACTTGAATCCCCCGCCTTCATATGGATGAATGTGGGCAGATATAAAATACACGTGGTTAAATTCCACCTTTTGAACACCATCCAAAAGAATATACCCCTTTGACGGCCTCGCCAGAGCCAGCTGCTTGATCCCAACCAGGAGATAAGCCAGCCGTCCTATATGAAGCTTATGGAGCAGTCCTTTGGATTTTGAAAATAAAATATTATGGCAAACAGCCGCATCCATACCGATGCCGGCACTTACGATAAACCGCCTGTGGGCGACTTCTCCTTCTCCGTAAGTCAGTACCCCATAATCCATCAATTTATAATATTTTGGTTGCAGAATCTTTTTTAAACACCGAACCGGATTTCTCGGTAGTTTTAAGCTTCTTGCCAGATCATTACCCGATCCGGCAGGAATATACCCTAATGTTATAGAACCACAGAAGGAAAGCCCATCTAAGATCTCGTTCACTGTTCCGTCTCCGCCTACGGCAACGATTACATTGGATTCCTTGCAGCCGCTTGTCAGTTCGCTGGCAAAGATTCTGGCATCTCCCGGCTTCTCCGTTAAGAAAGCCTGATACTCCACTCCGGAAGTTTTTAACGTTTCTTCCAGTTTTTTCCATATGATTTGTCCACGTCCGCAGCGTGAGTTGGGGTTTACAATAAAATAGTACATGGAATCCCTCCACTTTTTGCTATTTGTTAGTATATCATAAAACAGGAAAAATGAATATAAAAAAAATGGAAAAAGGAGAGCGCTTCCTGTCGAATCGAAAAAACCCTGTAATCAATAGATTACAGGGTTGCAAGTAGCGGAAGGGAGATTCGAACTCTCGACACCACGGGTATGAACCGTGTGCTCTGGCCAACTGAGCTATTCCGCCATATGAAATTATTAGATAAACGCTTTGTTTACCAGTGGGACCTACAGGGCTCGAACCTGTGACCCTCTGCTTGTAAGGCAGATGCTCTCCCAGCTGAGCTAAGATCCCAGTGCTTGTCAGGGGCTTTTGTTTCTTTCGTTCCCGACTGCTTCATTAGTATAATATGAATTGTATTAATTGTCAACACTTTTTTGTCAATTTTTTTCCTTTTTCCCCCATTCCTCCTAAAACCTGATTCCTACTGGGTTTTCTCCCTTTTTTCGCCTCCGCTGAAAAGATAAAACAGGTCTTTATAATACGATTGATAGATGCTGCCCTTTCTCCAGATAAATGTAAAATCATGTTCCATAGAAAAATCTACCAACGGAATGCTCGTTAAAATTCCTGCTTCTAATTCTTCTCTTATGGCGGCTTCGTATAAAAAAGTAATCCCTTTTCCTATTTCTACCATCTTCTTAATCGCGCCGATGTTATTAACTACCATTATATCCGAAAAATCATGAAGCCGCAGATTCTTCCCCTCTAAGTAACTCTCCAGCAAATCTCTGGAGCCGGAACCCTTTTCCCGGATAAAAAGTCTTTCTTCAAGCAGATCTTCTATCTTTTTAATCTCTTTTTGGAATTGATAATCCTTACTGCAGACTGCAACAAAGGGTTGGGTATCATAGACCAGGAACTCATATTCCTTTTTCTGGAAGAATCCTTCCACTACAGCAAATTCGATTTTTCCATCATTTAACTGCTCCAACAATTCCCTGGTGTCTCCCACTACCATCTGGACGGCAGTTTTCGGATATACATCAAGAAAGCGGATTAGAGCTTCCGGCATCACATATTCTCCGATGGTCATGGTTGCACCAAATACCAACCTCTGTTTTTTTCCAGACTGTTCTCTTACCAGTTTTTTTAAATGAAGCTCATCGTCCTTCATGGTAATGGCCGATGACAATAATACTCTGCCAGCTTCAGTCAGACGAATCTTCTTTCCACTGTATATGAACAACTTTGCTTCATACTGCTCCTCCAGGAAACGAATATGATGGGATACAGCAGGCTGGGTAATATTCAGTTCCTCAGCCGCCCTCGTAAAATTCATATATCTGCATACGGTAAGAAAGGTATCGATTCGAAAGTCCAGCATATGAGTATCACTCCTTTGTATCTCATTTATCATAAGTTATTTTTATCGTTAGATAATTATTTATAATTTTATTTTATCATATTTTCCCAATATAATAAAGAGCGTAAATAAAGGAGGAAATACTTATGAAAAAATACATCGCAGGAATTATCTTATGTCTCATTATGTCCATTCCGGCATGGCTACTGGGAATAACCTTTCCAATCGTCGGAGGTCCGGTTTTTGCCATACTGTTCGGAATGGCAGCCGCCCCATTTTTAAGAAAAAAAGAAATTTTCCGCCCCGGAATGACCTTTGCTTCCAAAATAATTCTCCAGTACGCAGTAGTTCTGCTTGGTTTTGGAATGAATCTGTCTGTTGTTCTTCAAAAGGGGAGACAGGCACTACCCATTATTGTTTCGACCATCACCATTTCTTTGGGCATTGCATTTTTCCTTTCCCGCAAATTAAAACTTCCGAGTAAAAGTGCAATACTGATTGGGGTTGGTTCTTCTATCTGCGGAGGATCCGCCATAGCTGCAACAGCTCCTGTCATTGATGCAGATGATGATGAAATTGCACAATCCATCTCCGTCATCTTTCTATTCAATATTGCTGCTGCCCTCCTTTTTCCTGCGCTGGGTTCTGCACTGGGACTTAGCAATGAAGGATTCGGGCTTTTTGCAGGAACTGCCATTAACGATACCTCGTCGGTAACAGCAGCCGCATCTGCCTGGGACGGATTGCACGGCAGTAACACGTTGGATGCCGCTACCATTGTAAAACTTACCAGGACCTTAGTTATCATCCCCATTACTCTTTGTTTGGCCGTTTATCGGACAAAAAAAGAAAAGGAAAGTTCTAATACTACTGTCAACATGAAAAAAATCTTTCCGTTTTTTGTGCTTTATTTTTTACTTGCCTCTGTCATTACTACGGTATTTGGGCTCCCCCACACAGTGACCGATCCGCTGAAGGAATTGAGTAAATTCTTTATCGTGATTGCAATGAGTGCCATTGGTGCCAACACCGATCTGCTGAAATTGATCCGTACAGGCAAAAAGCCATTGATCCTTGGCTTTTGCTGCTGGGTCGGAATCACACTGGTAAGTCTTACGTTTCAGGTCTTTCTGGGACTCTGGTAACAAAACAGCCGCCCGCGAAATAAGTTACTATTTCACGGGCGGCATTCTATTATTCTTTTTTCAAAAACACTGCCTTACTATTGTTTTTATTCTCACGCACTTCTAACTGCATAATGCTGTGAACAAATTTGGAAAATGTGGAATAGCCGTAATCCTTGACTTTAAAGTCTGCAAACTTCCGGTGCATTCCATTGCCCAGTGCAGCAAGTTCCATGCCGTTTTTGCCGCTGCCTTTGACTAATTTCACCGCATAATCATCAAGTTCCTGCCGTTTTGTATGGTTGTCTTTCATACGAACCGTCACCACATTATTGGATTTTCTCAGTTCAAAGCTGTCCATCTCTTCCAGAAACTTGGACAAAGAGCTGTAACCATAATTTCTCACATCAAAGTCAGAGTATTTTTTTACAAGGCGGTTGCCGATCTCTCCGAGTCCGGTGGCCTTGTTTTTATCGTCATTTTCTAAAATAATGGATGCAATATCCTGCTCAATTACTTCTTTTCCAATGGCTCCGCCGCCGGTTCCTTCTTCATCCTGATCAAGAAGTACTTCTAAATTGGTAAAGACCGTACAAGCTGCACGGAAGGATTTGGGAGTTTTCTCTTCTCCCATACCGATGACTTCTTTTCCAGATTCACGAAGCCTGCTTGCCAGACGCGTAAAATCACTGTCACTGGATACGATGCAAAATCCATCAACATGATCTGTATAAAGCAGATCCATCGCATCAATAATAAGTGCGGAGTCAGTAGCATTCTTTCCAACGGTATTGGAAAACTGCTGAATTGGAGTAATGGAATTTTCCAAAAGCTCCATCTTCCATTTTCCCATCTGCGCGCTTGTCCAATCACCGTAAATCCGTTTGTAGGTAATGACACCATAGCGGGTCATCTCATCCAGAATACATGTAATATACTTTGCTGAAACATTATCAGAATCAATCAATACTGCAAATTTTTTGTCACTCAAACCTCTGCTCTCCCGTCTTAAATTGTTTTTCCATATTCTGTCTTTTCCCTCGTATTCTATTTTATTATATTTCATTTTTCCATTTATTACAATATCATCACAGTGGTTAAAATGGGAGAATTTTTGTAACGTTTTTTTCTTTCATATGTTCATAATAAAAAAGAAGGATCAATGACAGAACTGAAAGGAGTGTTATTATGAATTCATGTACTTCATGCGGATGCGATTCAACAAAAGGAAGTCCTGCAACACCAACGGAGTCTGTTCAACTCGCAATTGCTACTGTGCCTATGCAGCCTTGGGAACAACCATATGATCCAGCGGCAGCTTTAAAGAACGGGACCATATTCCCAAGCCTAAATCTTCCATTCTATGTAACGGGAGGTGATTTATAATGGCAGACCGCAACAGCCTTTTAAAACAGTTAACAGAAATCAGTTTTACAGTCAACGATTTAACTTTATATTTAGATACTCATCCTGTGGATGAAGAAGCGCTGACTGCCTTTAAACAAGCCATGGAGCAGAGAAAACAGCTCTTAAAAACATTTGCAGAGAACTTTGAACCTCTTACCATGGACTGTGTCTGTCCAGATACCAATAACAAAAATGAAACCAATACGAAATACCCTGGGCAGAAGCATTTCACATGGACCGATGGTCCGCTGCCATGGGAAGGAGGTACACTATAATGTGGAGTTACGAAAAAAGACTGCAGTTTCCAGTAAACATCAAAGAAACATGTCCAAAAACAGCTTCTCTCATCATCAGCCAGTTTGGCGGTCCTGATGGAGAATTAGCTGCTTCTATGCGGTATCTTTCCCAAAGATATTCCATGCCATGCAAGGAAGTGGGAGGACTTTTAACCGATATCGGTACAGAAGAATTAGGACATCTTGAAATGATCTGTTCCATTATCTATCAGCTGACCAAAAATCTGTCCGTAGAACAGGCAAAAACAGCGGGATTTGATGCGTATTATGTCGATCATACCACAGCGCTCTGGCCGACTGCCGCCGCCGGAGTACCCTTTAATGCCTGTGAATTCCAGTCCAAGGGAGATGCCATTACGGACTTAGTTGAGGATCTGGCCGCAGAACAAAAAGCAAGAACCACCTATGACAATTTAATCCGTATCATACCGAATCCAGACGTAAGAGAACCGCTCAAATTCCTTCGGGCAAGAGAAGTGGTTCATTTCCAGAGATTTGGTGAAGCTCTGGAAAAAATCAAATCCGATTTAGACCCGAAAAACTTCTACTATTTCAATCCGGAATTTGATAAGCAGTTTGTGAAGAAGCCAGTGCAGTAAATGCAATCATATTAATATAGAAGAAAGGCCGGAACAGGATACCCTGTTATTCCGGCCTTTCTTCTATATTAAATACTATTTCTGCTCTTCATAGCTGTATTTCAACAATTCATAGATCTCATCCGTTACTGGATCATCTTTATAATATGCATCAAGAAGAGTTATGATTTTTGCAGCAAACTCCGACGGAACCGGAAGATCTTTTACTGCTGCATGAAAATTCTCTTTCATCTGACTTACCATATCCTTTTTTTCCGGAATGGACAGGCCATAGATCTTATAGAGCATTCCCATGGCCGCACAGGCCTCATTGGATGAAGTCAGTGGTGCATTTTCAAATCTGGTTTTAATTTCTACCGCCTGTTTATTGATGTAAAATATCATATAATCACAATTCCTTATATATTTTTAACCTGTGCAATGTCGATGAGGGTCAGTTCGTTTGCCCGGTTTTCCATACTGGTCACCAGGGCAGTCGCTGTATCCAGAGAAGTAAGTACCGTCACGCCGGTTTCAATGGCATTTCTCCGGATAATAAAGCCGTCTTTGCTTCTGTCAGCACCCTGTGGCGGTGTATCGATGACCAGATCGATCTCATGGCCCAGAATCAAATCCATCAAATTAGGTGATTCCTGTTCCAGCTTGCGCACCATAAGGGCTTTTACGCCGTTTTCATTTAATACCTTAGCAGTTCCCGATGTGGAGAAGATCTTATATCCCTGTTCCTGGAATCTTCTGGCAATGTCGATGACTTCTTCCTTATCAGAATCCTTTACGGTAATGATCATATTCTTATGCTTCGGCAGTTTGATGCCTGCTCCTGCAAATGCCTTATAAAGTGCCTCGTTAAAGGTCTTTGCTATTCCAAGACATTCTCCAGTGGATTTCATCTCCGGTCCCAAACTGATATCAGCACCCCTGATCTTTTCAAAGGAGAATACCGGCATCTTTACAGCAATATAATCCGCCTCAGGCTGTAATCCCGGCTCGTAGCCCAGTTCCCTGATGGTATGGCCGCAGATTACTTTAGTTGCCAGAGGAACGATCGGAATTCCAGTTACCTTACTGATGTACGGCACCGTACGGGAAGAACGTGGATTTACCTCGATGACATACACGTCTTTACCGCTTACAATGAACTGAATATTGATCATACCCTTCACATGAAGCGCTCTTGAAAGTCTTCTGGTATATTCCACCAGCTTTTCCTTGATTTCTTCATCGATGCTCTGAGCCGGATATACAGAGATACTATCTCCGGAATGGACACCGGCACGTTCGATGTGCTCCATGATACCTGGAATTAAGATATCCTGACCATCGCAGACTGCGTCAACTTCGATCTCTTTTCCCATGATATATTTATCAACCAGAATGGGGTGTTCCTGTGCGATCTGATTGATGATTCCGATAAATTCGTCCACATCCTGATCGGAAATCGCGATCTGCATTCCCTGACCGCCAAGTACATAGGAAGGTCTTACTAATACCGGATATCCCAGCTGATTTGCTGCTTTCTTCGCTTCTTCTGCTGTAAATACGGTCTGTCCGGCTGGTCTTGGAATCTGGCACTCTTCAAGGATCTTATCAAAAAGTTCTCTGTCTTCTGCCGCATCCACATCTTCCGCAGCTGTTCCAAGAATTGGGACGCCCATCTTCATCAGAGCTTCTGTCAGTTTAATGGCAGTCTGTCCGCCGAACTGTACCACCGCACCATCTGGTTTTTCGATGTCCACGATGCTTTCCACATCTTCTGGGGTAAGGGGTTCAAAATACAGTTTATCTGCAATGTCGAAGTCAGTACTTACGGTCTCCGGATTGTTATTGACAATGATTGTCTCATACCCTTCTTTGCTGAAACTCCAGGTGCTGTGAACGGAACAGAAATCGAATTCGATTCCCTGGCCGATACGGATCGGACCGGAACCAAGAACCAGAACTTTCTTTCTTCCGGAAGTCTGAATTGCTTCATTTTCACTTCCAAAGCAAGAGTAATAATATGGTGTTTCAGCAGCAAACTCAGCCGCACAGGTATCTACCATCTTAAATGCTGCTGTAATGCCGTTATCTTTTCTCTTCTGATGTATTTCTGTTACAGATACTCCAGTCAGTCTGGAAATCACGGTATCCGGGAATTCCAACCGCTTTGCTTCCTTTAATAAGTCTGTGGTAAGAGAACCTTTTTTCAGTGCCTCTTCCATCTCTACAAGGATTGCCAGTTTATCTATAAACCAAACATCAACTTTTGTGATATCATGGATAATCTCATAAGAAAAGCCTCTTCTGAGTGCCTCTGCAATGACCCAGATTCTTCTGTCATCTACAAGGTGAAGGGTTTCTGTCAGTTCTTCATCTGTAAGGCCGGTAAAGTCGTAAGACAGCAGGCTGTCCACATGCTGTTCCAGAGACCGGATCGCTTTCATAAGACCGCCTTCAAAGTTGGTACAGATACTCATGACCTCACCGGTTGCCTTCATCTGGGTTCCCAGAGTTCTCTTGGCACTTAAGAATTTATCAAAAGGAAGGCGAGGCATCTTAACTACACAGTAATCAAGCATGGGCTCAAAACTTGCGTAGGTTTTTTTCGTTACTGCATTCTTGATCTCATCCAGGGTATATCCTAAAGCGATCTTTGCTGCAACCTTTGCAATGGGATAACCGGTCGCCTTTGATGCAAGCGCGGAAGAACGGCTTACTCGTGGGTTTACCTCGATAACGCAGTATTCAAAGCTATCTGGGTGAAGAGCATACTGTACGTTACAGCCGCCTGTGATTCCCAGTTCGCTGATGATCTTTAATGCGGAAGTACGCAGCATCTGATACTCTTTGTCTCCAAGGGTCTGAGAAGGAGCGACTACGATACTGTCTCCGGTATGAACGCCGACCGGATCAATGTTTTCCATATTACATACGGTGATCACATTGCCTGCACCATCACGCATTACTTCATATTCGATTTCCTTCCAGCCTGCGATACAGCGCTCTACTAAAACCTGTCCTACACGGGATAAACGAAGTCCGTTTTCAAGAATCTCACGGCACTGGGCTGGATTCTCAGCAATACCGCCGCCGGAACCACCAAGAGTATAAGCAGGACGAAGAACGATTGGATATCCGATCTCTTTCGCGATCCGGAGTCCGTCTTCCACATTCTCTACGATATCGGAAGGGGCTACCGGTTCACCGATCTTTTCCATGGTTTCTTTAAACATCTCACGGTCTTCTGCCTTTTTAATGGTAAGAGCCGTGGTTCCTATGAGGCGTACATTATGCTTCGTAAAAAAGCCTTTATCATCAAGCTCCATAGCAAGGTTTAATCCGGCCTGACCGCCCAGGGTAGGAAGAACGCTGTCTGGTCTTTCCTTTAAAATAAGCTGCTCTACCACTTCCACGGTCAGCGGCTCAATGTATACTTTATCTGCAATATCCTTGTCTGTCATGATGGTAGCCGGATTGGAGTTTAACAGAACAACCTCCACACCTTCCTCTTTTAAGGAACGGCAGGCCTGAGTTCCGGCATAATCAAATTCTGCTGCCTGGCCGATGATGATCGGTCCGGAGCCAAGAACGAGTACCTTTTTAATATCCTGAATCTTCGGCATTATTTCCCCTCCTCCATCATGTTTAAAAACCGGTCAAATAAGTAACTGGAATCCTGTGGTCCAGGGCAGGCTTCCGGATGGTACTGTACCGTAAATATGTTCTTATTGGTATACTTTAATCCCTCATTGGTTCCGTCATTGACGTTTACAAATGCAGGAACTGCAACTGCCGGGTCCATGGTATCCTCATCAACCACATAACCATGATTCTGGGAGGAGATGTACACGCGGCCGGTTTCCAAGTCTTTTACCGGATGGTTGCCGCCCCGGTGTCCGTACTTTAATTTATGAGTATCCGCTCCTGTTGCAAGTGCCATGAGCTGATGTCCAAGGCAGATTGCAAAAATCGGAACGTTGGATTCATACAGTTTTTTTATCTCTGCTATGATTTCTGTACACTCCTTGGGATCACCAGGTCCATTAGAGAGCATGATACCATCAGGATCTGTAGAAAGGATTTCTTCTGCTTTGGTCCAGGCAGGATATACCGTTACTTCGCAGCCTCTCTCATTTAAAGAGTGTGCGATGTTCTTCTTTGCCCCTAAATCAAGCAGGGCAACCTTTTTTCCATTGCCAGGCAGGACATACTTTTCTTTGCAGCTAGTTGCCTTTACTACACCGGTAACAGAATATTTTTTCATACGTAAAATGACTTCGTCAAGATCAAAACCTTCATCGGTCGTAATCATGCCGTTCATTGTACCTTTTTCTCTTAAGATTTTTGTTAGGGCTCTCGTATCGATACCACTGATACCTGGAATGTTGTTTTCTTTTAAGAAATGCTGAATGGTATCCTCGCTTCTAAAGTTGCTGGGGATTCTAGATAATTCTCTGACAATGTAGCCATCCGGCCACGGTTTTAATGATTCCATATCTTCCTGACAAATACCGTAATTACCAATTAACGGATAAGTCATCACAACTGCCTGTCCCGCATAGGAGGGGTCGGTGAGGACTTCTAAATATCCCGTCATGGAAGTATTGAATACAATCTCGCTTATAACTTCCCGTGTTGAACCAATGCTTGTTCCTGTAAACACAGTACCGTCTTCCAGTATTAAAAAAGCTTTCATACGCAAAGTCCCAATCCTTTCTTAATGCTATGGTTTTTAGGCCGACTGATATCAGCCCAAATTGAATAGATTATACATTATCCTGCGACATTTTACAACCGTTTTTTCGCATTTCTTTTTCCTTTTTTTATTCATATTTTTTGAATATTTCAAACATTTATTTAATAGTGATGTATAATTATGCGAACTAACCACTGGAATATTATTCAACTGTATACTTTCCGGGCAATTCGGGGAAAATAAGATTGAGGTGATAAATATGATTGAAAACAGCGAACTTCCAATCGGATTTACCATGGAATTGGCACAGCACTCCGACATTCTTAACCGATTTGCCGGCCTTTCCGAACCTGAGAGAAATGCCATCGTAGAAGGTGCAAGAAATATTGAAAGCCGTCAGGAAATGCGCAATTACGTGGAATCCATGTTTCATGAACCAAAAACATCCTTTTTCTAAAAAGTACCCCGCAGAATGGATTTTTCCTCAATCTGCGGGGGCTTTTGTAATCATTCCCCCTGCTCCTTAATATATTTATAATAATCATTCCATTAAGGGGCATTCTATGAATCCATACATGACAGCCAGAGCACAGGAATCCACTGCAACCGGCTCTCTCCAGGTAAATGTTGTTTCAAATGAAAACAACTTTCCCATCCAGGATGCAGAAATTTCCGTTTCCTATAAAGGTGAACCGGAAAGTACATTGGAACAGCTTGTTACCGACTCATCCGGGCAAACGGAGCAGGTTAGCCTTTCTGCACCACCCGTAGACTTAAGCTTAACTCCAGGTCTTATTCAACCCTACTCCGAATACACACTGATGATCCGCGCCCAGGGCTTTGAACCAGTTGCTATCTCCGGTACGGAAATCCTTGCTGACACCATAGCTCTCCAGCCGGTACGGATGATTCCCATTAAAGATGAAGTATCTCCGGATGTACCCATTGTTATCCCAGACCACACACTGTATGGACAATATCCTCCAAAGATAGCAGAGGCAGAGGTAAAGCCAGTAGCAGAAACAGGAGAAATCGTACTTAGCCGGGTAGTAGTTCCTCAGACCATTATCGTACATGATGGAGTGCCTACCGATCCAACGGCAACTAACTATTATGTTCCATACGGAGACTACATCAAAAACGTTGCCTCCAGTGAAATCTATGCCACATGGCCCAGGGAAAGCATCGTTGCCAATGTTCTTGCCATTATGAGTTTCACTCTAAACCGTGTTTATACCGAATGGTACCGGAATCAGGGATATGATTTTACCATCACCTCTTCCACTGCTTTTGATCACAAGTGGATCTATGGGCGGAATATTTATGACAGCATTTCCCAGGTAGTTGATGAAATCTTCAACAGCTATTTATCCCGCCCTGGAATCAGGCAGCCCATTCTTACCCAGTATTGTGATGGCCAACGGGTTAAATGTCCAAATTGGATGTCACAGTGGGGAAGTGCCGACTTAGGCGGACAGGGATACAGCGCTATACAGATCATCCGTAATTATTATGGAAGCGATATGTACATCAATACTGCGGAACAGGTTTCCGGAGTTCCATCTTCCTTCCCTGGTTATAATCTGACCATCGGGGCAAGCGGAGATAAGGTCCGCCAGGTTCAGGAGCAGTTAGACACTATTGCCGGAGTTTATACAGCTATTCCACACATTACCGCTGACGGTATCTTTGGTCCGGATACTGCAGAGGCAGTCCGTCAGTTCCAGACCATTTTCAAACTTCCTGTAACCGGTATTATCGACTTTGCTACCTGGTACAGAATTTCTCACATCTATGTGGGCATTACCAGAATCGCAGAATATTCTTAAACAGCATACCACTCTAATATAAAGAAGGAAAGACCTCTCAAATGCAGTTGTTCGTCACATAGCTGCATTTGAGAAGCCTTTCCTCCTTTTTTGATAAATCGTGATTCTTACTGATTGGGCTTCACCCTTCTCCACCCAGTAAATCGGCGGCTACATATCCAAGGAGGGCAAGAGAAATTCCTCCCATCACTTCATATAACGCCACACTCTGCCATGGAACATCCCACAGGATGACAAAAGGAGAAGAAAAGACCAGGCCGATAATGATCCGGTACATCTGGCACTCATGGCAGGTAAGAAGCTGTTCTACTACTTTGGCAAATAAAAATACACCGATCACCATTCCGGCAAAATAAGGAGCCAACACCATTCCGTTAAAAAGAAGAGTCTGGAAATCCATGACAGATAATGCTCTGATACAGGCATTATTGGCCTGAAGGACCGGTTCATAAAATCCCAGCATCATCATGATCATGGAACCGCTGACTCCTGGCACGATCATTGTTGCAGCAGCCACCAGGCCAACGAAAAATAAGGTGATGAACCAGAGCTTTCCAGAAGAAAGATAATAGGCTCCAGAAGCCATATTCATTCCCTCAACACTCTGGGCAGAAGCAATCACGTTTTCCGCTACAATGGTGATGAGAATCACCACAATGCAGGTAATTACCGTGGTTAAAATTCCCTTTCGCCTGTCTGTCTGTTCCCTGGAAAAGGATTTTCGAAACAAAGTGGGAAGCCCGCCGCCAATCAATCCTAAAAATGACAGTTTGGTCTGAAGGGGATATGTATGAAAAAGATATTCAAAAGCCAAAGAAAGGAAAATAATACCTGCTACTGCTCCGATTCCATAAGGAAGAAGGATTCGGATGCTTTTCACCGGTTCCTTAAATATCCGGTTTACCGCATGAATGATCTTATCGTACACCCCCATAGTAATGGCAAGCATTCCGCCGCTGATGCCGGGAAGTATGTTGGCCACCCCTATGATGACGCCCTTTAAAAGCTCACTGATATACTTCAAGCAATTCCTCCTGGATTCAATGGTATATCATATCCTATGCCTTTTTCACAGCTTCTAATACATCTTTTACCTGCGCAATCCTATAATCCGCCTGACTCTGGTCGAATCCGTACCGTTCATCAATTATTGCCGCAATCTTCATTCCGGCTCTGTAAGCTGCGGTTATTCCAATGGTGGAATCCTCCACTGCCAGGCATTCTTCCGGGGCAAGGCCCAGACATCCGGCTGTATGGAGATAGATTTCCGGATCTGGTTTGCTCTTTTTGAACTGGCTGCCGCTGACAACCTCTTCAAAATACGACCGGATCCCATTTTCTTCTAACACCCGCTCAACCAGTTCTAAGTGGGTGGAAGACGCCAAAGCGAGCCGGTAACCAGCCATTTTTAACTGAGAAAGAACTTCCGTAGCTTGGGGACGGTACAGCTTCCGGTAGTCAATTTCCTCGTAGATGTCTTTTTTCCGGAATTCATCCCTTAATTCTTCCCAGGTCTGTCCATTGTTCACTGCCCGTTCCAAAACCTCCCAGGAATCTTTTTTAGTCGCTCCTACCATGGGATAAAGCTGTTCCATTTTTACATCCGGGTTCTTTGTTCTTGCAAATTCCAGCTGATATTCCAGATAAACACCTTCGCTGTCAATCAAAACTCCATCCATATCAAATATAACTGCCTTTATCATGTTGTCTCTCCTTCTTCCGTCTTTCTGATTCAGACATTAAGGGAAGGCAGGGCTTTTGTCAAGCTTAAAAACGAAAAAAGCCGCAGGGGCGGGGCTTTTCTTAAAAAGCCTGCGTCCCGGCGACCCATAAACTTCAATATACAGCCGGTCTTTTAACCATAAATGTATTATATCCGTACCGCCTGAGTGCCTGCTCCATATGCACTGCATTATCAATGCTACGGAATGCACCTACACGGACCTTATAAAGGCCGTCTTCAAGAACCACAAAGGCAGGAAATCCCTGGGCTTTTAATTCATTAAGCTGGGCTTCTGCCAGTGAGCGGACCCGGTAAGCTCCGGTCTGAACCTGATAATATTCAACCTGGGTCTCTTCCTGCTCCTGAACAGTTTTTAATATACTGCCAGCGATGGCCTTTGCAATCGCACCAAAATTCTGGTCAAACAGATAATTATCTGCTTCGTTGTCTATAAATCCTGCTTCTATCAGAACCGCCGGTACCTTTGTCCTTCTAAGAACTACCAAACCCGGGCGTTCAATGATTCCCAAATTGGTAAATCCGGTCTCACTTAAGGCTCCCACGATGTTTTTTGCCAGCATTGCCTGAATCCCTTTATCTTCAAACGCGAGGACTTCTGCTCCGGAACCGGTACCAGGAACTGGCATGGCATTGCGGTGTATGGAAACAAAAAAGTCTGCTTCTGCATCATTTCCCATCATGGCTTTCTCAAGAGGTGTATTATAGGTATCGTCAGTTCTTGTATATCTGACATCAACTCCACTGTCTGCAAGAACTCTCCCTACTGCCAGCGCAAGCTTTAAGTTATCATCCTTTTCCTGCCGTCCGTTATAGGTTGCACCCGGATCTGCACCGCCGTGGCCGGCATCTATTACTACGATCTGTCTCTCAGCCAAAAGAAAAACTCCTTTCACATACCTCTATTCTATAACGTATGTAAAAGGAGTTTCTCAGGTACCACTTTTTTTCATAAAATTTATTCTTTTTCTCCCAATTCCGCCATGACATCCACGCCTCTGGGCCCTACCGGAGTAGAAAATACGATCTGGGTATTGGTCTTTCCGTATTTTTGAAGCTGTCCGATGAAAACATCAAGTTCCATGGTGCTTTGAAATGCCACTTTTATCAGCATGGAATAATCTCCGGTCACACAGTTGCACTCCAGCACATTAGGTATGGACTCCATGTAAGAGTAAAACTGAATTTTATCTACAGGAGAAACATCTAAGTTTACAAATGCTGTGATATGATATCCAAGCTTCATGGGATCTACTTGAGCATGGTATCCGGTGATGATTTTTTCCCGCTCCAGCTTCTCAATTCTGGAGGAAACTGCAGGCGAGGACAAAAAGGTATTTTCTGCTATATTCTTTAAGGATGCACGAGCATTCTTCTGCAGGGTCTGCACTATTTTCTTATCGATATCGTCCATATCTTCCTCCTTGAAATAAAAAAAGCGCCAGTACTACCTAAGTACTGAACGCTTTTGTTCTTACAAATCAAGCTGCAATCTTATGAATCTTTCTTATACTTAATAATATCGAATTATCAAATACTTGTCAACCTTTATTTTCTTAAGGAAGGCATTTTTTTAAGTCTTTCGATGGCTTCCACTGTGTTTTCATAGGTTCCGAATGCGGTTAAACGGAAGTATCCTTCTCCGCTTGGTCCGAATCCGCTTCCAGGGGTACCCACTACGCTGGCTTCCTCTAAAAGGAGGTCAAAGAACTCCCAGGAAGTCATTCCTGCCGGTACTTTTAACCAGATATAAGGCGCGTTTACACCGCCGTAAACCTCGCATCCAGCCTCTTTTAATCCGTCATAGATAACTTTCGCATTTCTCATGTAATAAGCCACCTGATCCTTAAGCTGTGCTTTTCCTTCTTCGGAATAAACTGCCATTCCTGCCTTCTGGATGATGTAAGGAGCACCATTAAATTTGGTTCCGTGACGTCTTGCCCACAGGGCATGAAGAGCCACACCGCCTCTGATCAGTTCTTTCGGAATTACGGTAAAGCCCAAACGGACTCCGGTAAATCCGGCATTCTTAGAGAAAGAACGGAACTCAATCGCACAGGTCTTAGCGCCTTCAATCTCATAAATGGTATGAGGAACTTCATCTTCTGCAATATAAGCCTCATAAGCGGCATCATAAAGGATCACAGCACCATTTTTATTGGCATAATCCACCCATACCTTTAACTGATCCCTGGTCAGAGTCGTACCAGTAGGATTATTTGGAACACAAAGGTAGATAATGTCTGGAGTTTTTTCCGGAAGCTCAGGCACAAACTTGTTTTCTGCCGTACATGGCATGTAAATGACATTGCTCCATTTTCCGGTAACTTCATCATATTCGCCAGTTCTTCCTGCCATAACATTGGAATCCACGTATACAGGATACACCGGATCACAAACTGCAATGGTACAGTTCTCATCAAAAATCTCCTGGATGTTTCCGCAGTCACTCTTTGCTCCGTCAGAAACGAAAATCTCATCTGCTTCGATCTGGCATCCTCTTGATGTGTAATCCTCTTTTGCAATGGTCTCTCTTAAAAATCCATAACCAAGATCTGGCGCATAGCCATGGAATGTATCCGCACTTCCCATCTCTTCCACTGCACCGTGAAGCGCATCGACAATAGCAGGTGCTAAAGGCTGGGTCACGTCACCGATGCCAAGTCTTATGACCTTTTTATCTGGATTTGCTTCTATGTAAGCATTCACCTTTTTTGCAATTGTTGAAAACAGATAGCTTCCCGGAAGCTTTAAATAATTTTCATTGATCTTTACCATTGGTTCCTCCTGTATTGTCTTATAGATTCTTTATATCAAATTCTCCCTCAAACACTTCAACTGCCGGTCCGGTCATGAACACATGGCCACTTCCTTCCCGGTCCCAGTGTATGGTTAAATTTCCGCCTTTTAATTCTACCTCTACTGTATTCTCCGTACGTCCGCTCAGTGCAGAAGCCACTGCACTGGCAGTTGCACCGGTACCACAGGCCCAAGTTTCCCCGCTGCCTCTTTCCCAGACTCTCATCCGGATGTAGTTTTTATTTATGACTTCAATAAACTCGGAATTGGTTCTTTCCGGGAACCGCTCATGATTTTCAAAAGCCGGACCAATGGATTCAAGATCCAGTTCATCAATTTGATCCATATAATAAATCGCATGAGGATTTCCCACAGAAATGCCAATAAACTCGTAATCTGCACCGGAAACGCAGATCGGTTCCGGCAGCTTGCTGGTCACTTCCGGTGTTCCCATATCAACGGTAATTTTAACTGCCTTACCGTTTTCTTCCGTAACCTTTAAGTGCTTGATACCAGCCTCTGTCTCCACGTCAAATTCCGTCTTTTCCACAAGATGGTGGTCGTAAACGTATTTTCCCACACAGCGGATTCCATTGCCGCACATAGCGCTTTCCGATCCGTCTGCATTAAACATGCGCATACGACAGTCCGCTGTCTTTGAAGGGCAGATAAGAATCAGACCGTCAGATCCAATCCCAAAGTGACGGTCGCTGACCTTTTTCGAAAGCTCCGCCGGATTTTCCACCGTCTCTTCAAAACAGTTGATATAAACATAATCGTTGCCAATTCCCTGCATCTTTGTAAATTTCATCACTATTTCCTCAATTTCTATCGATTAATCAAACTCATAATCATCTGGGCAGTTTCAACCATATTGGTTCCGCTGTCCATGCTGCATTTCTGGATATACCGGTGTGCATCTGTTTCAGACATGTGATTTCGTTCTATCAGAAGTTCCTTTGCCTGCTTAATTAAATCCTGTTCTTCCTTGTTCCGCTCCTTAGGCTGGTTTTTTAATTTTTTCCGCCTTCTGGCCAGCGTCTCCATCATCATTTCCAGAGTGCTTACAAGGTCCTGGACCTTTAATGGAAGACCCAAACAGACCACATCTTCCGGGGCTCTGCCGGTCCACTGGCTGGGGGAAGCCACAAGAAGCATCTGCATCCCCTTAGGAAGACATTCATAGATCTCCTGATATACCATGTCAGCAAATCTGCAACCGCATACTACGATTCCGCTGCCCAGTTCATCGGCGCTGTTGACAGCCTGTGCGCCGGAGGTGCAGACCGCGGAGACCGAAAAGCCATTTTTCATAAGAATATTTTTAATATTTTTCGCATCCTCCGCCTTGGAAAATGCCACTATTACATTGGTCAAACACTCTCACCTCCAGATAACCGTATCAGGGATACAAAAGATTAATACTTATACAGGTATTCTTCTACTTCCCAGTCTGTTACCTGGGCCCGGAACATGCGCCATTCGGCTTCCTTGGCTTCTAAATATTTGGTGAATATATGCTCGCCCAGAACTCCCTTCATAAACTCATCTTTGCGGAAGGCCTCGATGGCTTCCCCAAGCGTTTCCGGAAGCTGTTCGATTCCTCTGCTGAGGATTTCCTCCTGCGGCATGGCAAATACATTGCTGTCCACACTGTCAGGCGGCGTCATTTCCTTTTCGATTCCATCAAGGCCTGCGGCAAGACATGCAGCCAGTGCCAGATATGGATTTACAGCAGAATCCGGGCATCGAAGCTCAATCCTGGTGCTTTCTCCTCTGGAGGAAGGAATGCGGATCAAAGGACTTCTGTTTGCTTTTGCGGACCATGCGATATAAACCGGAGCATCGTATCCAGGAACCAGACGTTTATAGGAGTTGACCAGTGGATTGGTCAAAATCGTCATTCCTTTCATATGATGAAGAATGCCGGCAATAAACTGGTAAGCATTTTTACTTAAGCCCAGCTCATCATTGGAATCCTCAAACATATTGTTTCCGTCTGAATCGGATAAGGACATATTGATATGCATACCGGAACCATTGACACCTGCCTTTGGCTTTGGCATAAACGTTGCATGAAGTCCATGGCGCTTTGCAATGGCTTTTACAGCCATCTTAAAGGTCATAATGTTATCTGCTGTCACGATGCCTTCCGCATATTGAAAATCAATCTCATGCTGTCCTGGCGAAATCTCATGATGAGAAGCCTCAATCATAAAGCCCATTTCTTCCAGTGATAATACCATATCCCGGCGGACATTTTCGGCCTGATCGATTGGTGCTACATCAAAATAACTTGCTGTCTCATGGGTCTGAGTCGTAGGACGCCCTTCCTCATCAGTATGAAAAAGGAAGAATTCACATTCCGGACCTGCCTGAAACACAAATCCCATGTCCTGGGCTTTCTTTAAAACTTTTTTAAGCACAAATCTGGGATCACCTTCAAAAGGAGTCTTATCCGGGGAGTATACATCACACATGAGTCTAGCTACCTTTCCCTGCTGAGGACGCCATGGGAAAATCTCAAAGGTATCCAGATCCGGATAAAGATACATATCAGATTCTTCGCTGCGGATGAAACCTTCAATGGAGGAACCATCAAACATGCAGCGGTTGTCTAATGCCTTGGAAAGCATGCTTTTGGTAATAGCGACGTTTTTCATCATACCGAAAATATCCGTAAACTGAAGCCGGATAAATTCTACATCCTCTTCTTCCACGATACGGAATATGTCTTCTTTGCTATATTTGCTCATAATACAATCTCCCTTTCTTAATCCTAGAATAGAGAGGCCCTCCTTATGAGGCTCTCTGCCACAGTGCGGTCCCTGCAAAGCATATTTGCTCCGTGGGGGAACGAAATTTCCTATAGGAAGTATTTCCAAAAAAAGGGTGGGCAAACACAGTCTCACAACAATGGACCGTCTTCGCACCACCCGCAATATGTGTAAAATATATCAGCTGGAAAAAAATTTGTCAATGTGTTTTTTAATCTTTATTCCCATACTTTAATGCACGGATGGCATTTAAAATGGCCAGTACAGAGACACCTACGTCTCCAAATACAGCCGCCCACATGGTTGCAATTCCCACCGCTGACAATAAAAGGATGATGACTTTTACACCGATTGCAAAAACAATATTCTGCTTTACAATAACCATGGTTTTCCTTGCAATCAAGATGATATCCGTAAGCTTTGAAGGTTCATCTGTCATAATAACCACATCGGCTGCTTCCACTGCTGCGTCAGAGCCGATACCGCCCATCGCGATACCCACATCGGCACGTGCAAGTACCGGAGCATCATTAATGCCGTCGCCTACAAATGCCAGCATGGAGCCTTCCGCTTTCTTTCTTAGAAGTTCTTCCACTTTTCCAACTTTATCCCCAGGGAGCAGTCCGCCATGAACTTCATCAAGTCCCAGCTTTTCACCGACCGCCTGGCCTACTTCCGGTTTATCCCCTGTAAGCATAATAAGCTTTTTCACACCGGCAGCTTTCAGTCCCTTTAAAGCCATGGGCACATCTTCCCGAATCGTATCAGAGATGGTGATGGAACCAAGATAAGTGTCCTCTTCTGCCACGTAGAGAGTCGTTCCTATTATGGGTTCATTCCCGGAAATGGTAATCCCAAGCTGCTCCATAAGCCTTTTATTTCCAACAGAAAGATTCCGCTTTCCCTCATCAAACAAAAGTTCTGCCCGGATGCCGTAACCGGCGATTTCCTCTACACTTCCGATCTTCGTCTTATCTACAGATTTTCCATAAGCCTCTTTCACTGACTGGGCAATCGGATGATTGGAGTGAAATTCTCCATAAGCTGCCAGTTCAAGAAGTTCTTCTTTGGTGCCTGATACTGCTTCTATGTCTGTGACTTTGAACTTACCGGTTGTAAGAGTACCCGTTTTATCAAATACTACCGTATCCAGGGATGCCATGGATTCCAGATAATTGCTTCCCTTTAAAAGAATCCCCTGTCTGGAAGCCGCACCAAGTCCGCCAAAAAAGCTTAGAGGTACAGATATCACCAGGGCACATGGGCAGGAAACAACTAAAAAGCTGCAGGCACGATAAATCCAGGTACCCCAGTCACCACCAAAAAACAGAGGTGGAATGATAGCCAGAATCACTGCAAGGATCACTACAGCCGGAGTATAGACTCTCGCAAACCGGGTAATGAAATTCTCCGCCTTTGCCTTTCTTGAGCTGGCATTCTCTACCAGTTCCAGAATCTTTGCAACGGTGGAATCATCAAACAGTTTTGTTACTTTAATCTCTAACACGCTGTTTAGGTTGATAGAACCACTGATTACCTCATCGTCTTCTTTTACCTCTACTGGCATGGATTCTCCGGTTAAAGCCTTGGTATCAAGGCCGCCGGCTCCCTTTGTAACGATTCCGTCTAATGGGACCTTTTCTCCTGGCTTTACAACGATAATGTCTCCGACCTGGACTTCATAAGGATCAACCCGTTCCTCTTTTCCATCTATAATCAAATTTGCATATTCAGGATTAATATCCATTAATTCTGTAATGGATTTTCTTGATTTATTGACCGCGTAATCATTGAAGAGTTCGCCAATCTGATAAAACAGCATAACTCCTACGGCTTCTTCCATGGCTCCGATGCCAATGGCTCCGAACGTGGCCAGTGACATGAGAAAATTCTCATCAAAAAACTGTCCGGTTCTCATACTTCGCAGTGCCCGTAAAGGAACATCGTATCCCGCTGCAAGATAGGAAATAATAAAGGGAACCAGATACCAGGAATTTTTCCCTTCAAAAATCATTCCGATTGCAAAAAATACAGCACTGGCTGCGAGCCTGATCACCATCTTTTTTTGTTTCTTTGTCATAGCGGCTCCTTTGATCCTACCGAAGTATTTTAAACTCAGCTTCTGGTTCAATCTTATTTGCAATTTTTCTTGCAGCTTCCAGAACTTCTTCCGTCTTGTTCTCCTCAACTTCCAAAGTCAGTCTTTGGGTCATAAAGCTTAAAGAAGCGCTTTCCACACCTGATAATTTCTTAACTCCCTCTTCAATCTTAGCCGCACAGTTTGCACAGCATAAACCTTCTAATTTAACAATCTTTTTCATATTTATTCTCTCCTTATTCCTTTATTTAAATGAATTCACTACTCGTTGATATGCTCCATTCCCTGCGCCAGGATGGTCTCAATATGTCCGTCGGCCAGAGAATAAAAAACCGTCTTTCCTTCTCTTTTAAACTTCACAAGACGCATCTGTTTTAAGACACGAAGCTGATGAGAAATGGCTGACTGCCCCATCTGTAAGAGATTTGCGATGTCACACACACACATCTCAGACTGGCTGAGCACATAAAGGATCTTTACCCTGGTAGGATCTCCAAAAACTTTATAAAATTCTGCCAGATCAAAAAGTTCCTGTTCCTTTGGCATTGCCTTTAGCACCTTGTTTACAATCCCTTCATGAATGCAGATGAAATCACACTGATCAACTTCAGGATCCGTTATATTTTTTTTACCGCCCGGTTCCATTGCACACCTCCTTTGTGTTACTATTAATATATGAATATCTGTTCATATGTTTATACTATCATCTTTTTCCAGATTGTCAAGGTTATTTTTCCATACACTTGACAGTAAAAACCTGTAGTGGTAAACTAAAATTCCTTTTCCATTCTATACTCACATCTCATATTCGGGAAAAGAGAATATTAATACCACGGTAGAGTCCCCGGGATCAATCTTAAGCGTTTTCCCGGAGAGCAGCGCAAATAACGGTTCACCGTCTGCGCTCACCGCTTGGCAAGATATTAGAACGCTCTCACCAGTTAAGACAGATTTTACTGTCCGCTGCCGGAAGGATCACGTTCACAAATATTACTACCAGGAGGAACCAACATGATTCAAGTGGAACACATGAACAAGACTTTTAAAGTCGCAAGAAGAAGCGCCGGCTTTTCCGAAGCTATGAAGGCACTTTTTCGCAAAGAGATGGAACTCATCCACGCTCTTTCAGACATCTCCTTTTCTATAGGAGACGGAGAAATGGTAGGTTATATCGGTCCCAACGGGGCAGGTAAAAGTTCTACCATCAAAATTCTAAGCGGTATCCTTACCCCAGATGACGGCACCTGTATCATAGACGGCCGTATTCCATGGAAGGAACGGAAAGAACATGTAAAGGACATAGGCGTTGTATTCGGACAGCGAACCCAGCTTTGGTGGGACGTTCCGATCATAGACTCTTATGAACTTCTCCGTGACATCTACGACATTCCCCAGAAATCCTACCACGAAACATTAAGCGAACTGACCGAACTCTTATCCTTGGAAGAGTTATTACGCACCCCTGCCAGACAATTGTCCCTTGGCCAGCGAATGCGTTGCGAAATCGCTGCTTCCCTGCTTCACAATCCCAAAATCCTGTTTCTTGATGAACCAACCATCGGCTTAGATGCGGTCTCAAAACTGGCTGTAAGGGATTTTATCCGCAAGCAGAACGCAAAGCACAATACCACAGTTCTACTTACCACCCACGATATGCAGGATATTGAAGCATTGGCAGACCGGGTTCTTTTAATCGGCAGAGGACGGCTTCTTCTTGACGGAACCCTAAATGATTTGAAATCCCACCGCCCAAAGGACGATGCTACCCTAGATGAGATCATCGCGGCCCTTTACCGGGATTTTGAGATTTAGGAGGCGGAATATGAAAAAATACTGGTCGTTTTTCCGCATCCGATTTATTCATGGGCTTCAATACCGGGCTGCCGCCGTTTCCGGTATGGTCACTCAGTTTGTATGGGGCATCATGGAAATCCTTTTATTCCGTGCCTTTTATGAAGCTTCCCCGGAGAGCTTTCCCATGGACTTTCAGGCACTTACCACCTATGTTTGGCTTCAGCAGGCTTTTCTCGCTCTATTCATGACCTGGTTCTGGGAATCCCAGCTGTTTGAATCCATTACTACCGGGAATGTGGCTTACGAATTATGCCGCCCTGTCCGCTTATATGACATGTGGTTTGTAAGGGGCCTTGCCGTTCGTCTGTCCAAAGCGGTCCTTCGGTGCATGCCGATTCTGGTATTCGCCTGGTTTCTTCCGGCTCCATACGGAATTTCGCTGCCAAATGATATAAGAACCTGGTTCTTTACCCTGGTTTCTATGACTCTTGGGCTGTTGTTCGTTGTGGCGTTCGGCATGATTGTTTATATGTCAGTATTTTATACCATATCTTCTCAGGGTACCAAATTACTGGTTACCTCCCTTTCGGAATTTTTAAGCGGTTCGGTAATTCCGCTGCCTTTCCTTCCCGATGGAATCCGGGAATTTGTAAGCATATTGCCCTTTGCTTCTGCCCAGAATGTGCCTTTTCGAATTTTTGGAGGAGATTTAACCGGACAGGATATGTATGTAAGCCTTTTATTGCAGGTTTTCTGGCTTTTGGCCTTCCTGCTCATCGGACGGGCTTTGGAAAAGCATGCATTAAAACGAATTGTAATACAGGGCGGCTGAAAGGAGGTATGGCATGAATTCCGTACGATTATACGAAAAATATTTTCTCATTCATTTAAAAAGTATTATGCAGCATAAGATTTCCTTTTTCCTTACCACACTGGGACAGTTTCTTATTTCTTTCAATATATTCCTGGGTGTTTACTTCATGATGGACCGGTTCCATCAAGTGAAAGGCTTCTCCTATCAGGAAGTGCTGCTCTGTTTTTCTATCACATTAATGGCATTTACCATTGCGGAAACGATTTTCCGAAGTCTGGACACCTTTGAAACCATCATTGGAAACGGAGAATTTGACCGGATGCTGTTGCGTCCCAGAAACTGCCTGTTTACCGTAATATGCAGCAAGATTGACTTAACCAGAATCGGCCGCCTGCTGCAGGCAGTTGTTATGTTTGTCTATGGGATTTCCACCAGTTCCATTGAGTGGGACTTAGCCCGTACTGCTACCGTAGTTCTTATGATTGCAGGCGGAGTAGCCGTATTTGCAGCCATTTATCTGATCTTTGCTTCCATATGCTTCTTTACCCTGGAAGGACTGGAATTTATGAATGTGTTTACAGATGGAGCAAGGGAATACGGAAAATATCCCATTGGGATTTATGGCAAGACCCTGCTTACTATCTGTACCTACCTGGTCCCCTTTTCCTTATTCCAATACTACCCATTCCTGTACTTAACAGGAAAAGCGGAAAACCCGTGGTATGGACTTCTACCTATTGCCGGATGCCTTTTTCTCATACCAGCTGCTCTATTTTGGAGATTTGGGCTGTCAAGATATCAGTCCACCGGTTCTTGACAAGAAAAAAGCAAAAGCGTATAATAATGTGCAGATAGTTAGTTAAAACTAACCAAGGTGATTTCATTCACTGAGAGGAGGGGCACTATGTCTGCAAAACTTAGCGGAGTCATGGAAACACTTCTGATTACGCTCTACATCCGGGCAAAAGATGCAGGGACCAGCAATCCTGTCATCAATGACACAAAAGCCGCTGAAATGATACAACGGATCGACTATGATTTCAAGAAATTTGACAGCGGTTTCATGTCCTATTATGGAGTCCTGGCGCGTGCAAAAACCATGGACGACCAGACAAAAGCATTTATTCAAAAACATCCTGACTGTGTGATCGTTTCCGTGGGGTGTGGTCTTGATACCAGATTTTCAAGAGTGGATAACGGCAGAATACAGTGGTATAATCTGGATTTTCCGGAAGTCATTGCACAGCGGGAAATGTTTTTTGAAGCCAATGAACGTGTGAAAAACATTGCTAAATCCGCATTAGATCCCACATGGCCAATGGACGTGAAGACAAACGGGAAAAAACTGCTGATTCTTTCAGAAGGTATGATGATGTATCTTAAGGAAGATGAGGTGAAGAAATTTCTGCGAATACTGACAGACGGATTTGACCGCTTTGAGGCGCAGTTCGATCTGCTGTATAAGGGAATGGTCAACAAAGCGAATATACATGATACACTGAAAAAAACAAGCGCGCAGTTCAACTGGGGCGTAAAAGACGGCAGCGAAGTGGTGAAGCTTTGCCCTGCAATCAAACAGATTGGGCTTATTAATTTTACAAATGAGATGAAACATCTGCTTCCGGGTGTTAAGAAGCTGTTGATTCCCATTATGTACATAACAAACAACCGGCTGGGAGTCTACGCTTATAAAAAAGCTTCCGGTTCTTGATCCAGGTTCTATTTTACCTATGTAACAAAATTATAAGGCCGCCTGTGAGGGCGGCCTTGTTGTATGCCGAAAGCAATCAGCTATGGTTTATTTTTTGTGGTCAGCAGCTTTTTATTTATCGGATCATTGCTCCGTCTGCATCAAAGGTGTAGGACTTACCGTCTATATCCATGGACGTATCATGGACCATGAGTCCGTCTTGATTAAAATAATACCACTTATCTCCCACCTGGACCCAGCCAGTCTGCTTTACATAATTTTTCGTATAATACCGGTTGCCATCGATGGTCTTCCACCCCTCTGATGGGATAAGACTGCTGTAATCCTGGAAGGAAAACTCAATGGTCACATCTCCGTCGATCCCATCCACTCTTCCCTGATCCGTACACTGCCAGATCGTTCGATTCTTACAGTCATTGACGCTCCCATATCTGGCATACCAGACATCGTATGGGATCTGATTCATATCAATGTGATAAGTGAGCCATTTGTTGTTGGCATATACCATAGGCCGATATCCTGCATCTGCAATGATTTTGCAAAAGGCATTGATATTATCTGTAATCTGCTGCTTGGTAAGATGATTGTCCAGAAGATACTTAGACTCCACATCGTAAGCAATCGGATAGGAAATGGGATAATCCTTTACTGCCTGAAGCACATATTCCGCCTCCTGCACTGCAGTCTGGGTATCCAGAGCCTGCGTATAGAAAAATACCCCTGTCTTTAAACCGCTTTTTGCTGCATTCGTCATATTAGTCGAATAATAAGGGTCCTTATCATTCAGATAGCCGATGCGCACCATGGCAAAGGATACTCCGGATTTTTTCACCTGGTCCCAGTCGATGCCACCACCTGCTTCATTCTGACGATTCTGGTATTTTGAAACTGTAATTCCTTTTTCTAGTGCACCGGCTATGGGTTGGCCGGATGCGTCCACATATTGCCCATTTTCCAGGTTCCACGCTTCCCCGGAAAATCCATTCATAGGTGTCGCTATCACTGCGGAGGTCATAAGGCCCGCAATGATACCTGCGGCAATTCTCAATCTTATGTTCATGACATGATTTCCTCCAAACGCGGCTTTTCCATTATTTTTAATCAGGTTCCTTACGGAACACATTGATATCGTGGATCAATGTCTTAACGCTGTCAAAAAACAAATCAAAAGTCCCGAATTCATATAAACTAAGAATTAGCATGCCAATGGGCACTGCTAAAATCATTCCTGCAATTCCGCTTATTTTAAATCCAAGATACAAAAACAACAAAGTCATAAGAGGGTCCAGTCCCATGGTATCGCCTACGATCTTCGGCTGTATGATCTGTCTCAGCACCAGGGTCAGCACATAAATGGCAACTAATCCAAAACCAAAGGCAAAATCACCGGAAACCATGCGGACCAATGCCCATGGAATCAAAATCGTACCGGTTCCCAATATAGGCAAAAAGTCAAGGATCGCTATGAGCACCGCAAGCAAAAGAGCATAATCTACTCCCAGAACCAGAAATCCGATTGCCAGAACAGTTCCTATGATAAACATGATCTTAAACTGGGCAAGAAAATAGCCTCCCACCAGATGCTTCACATCTTTTTTCAAATAGCGGTAATACCTGGTTCCTCCCTCAGGGATATAACGATGAATGACTTCCATGATCTTATCCCTGTCCACGATGAACAGATAGGAAGAAAAAATCGTGACTATGGTATAGACTAGGGCCGCCGGAATGCTCTTTACCACGCTCCCTGCTGCCATAACCGTAGGAGAGGCAATCTTTTGTACTGCCACATTCAAATATTGTTCCATATGGGAGAAAAACTGATTCACCGAATTCTGAATACTCAGTGGCAGAAACTGCATAATTCCCTGCACGTTTAACAGGATCTTTTGAATCTCGACCCAGGCTGCTTCGTAATACTGGGGAATATCTCCCACGAATCCAATTGTTTCATATACCAGCTTGGATACCAGAAAATAAAGTGCCGTTATTATGAGGAAAAGCACGGTTACCACGATCAGCATGGAACTGTGTTTCCTGACAATCTTCAGACGTTTTTCAAGAAAGCGCACCAAGGGATTGGCTATGACCGCTATGGCCCAGCCAATGACAAACGGCAGAAAAAATCTCAATAATTTGGGTCCCCATACACAGATCAAGTATAAGAACAGAATGGGTATTACAATGTTAAGTATTAGTTTCACATACTTTTTCACATATTCCATTTTCATCACCTGTCTCTATTATACTATCCCAAGGGCTCCCTGACAAATGAATTAATTCGAAAGAAAAACCTCTAAAAACTCAAAAAATTTCTTCATCTCCTCATCCGTACCGATCGTAATGCGCAGATAATTGTCGAGTCTTGGCTGATTGAAGTAGCGGACAAATATTTTGTTCTCACGAAGAGCCTTATAAATATCTTCCGCCTTCCGTTCACTATGCGTAGCAAAAATAAAATTCGCCATGGAATCCGGGAAGGAAAAGTTGAGTTCTCTCAGTCTTTTCTTTGCTTCTTCTCTGGTTTTTACAATTCTTTCAAGACTTTCTTTAAAATACAGATCATCCTTTACCGCCTCTGCACCTAATTTTAAGGAAGGCATGTTCATGGTATAGGAATTATAGGAGTATTTCACATCATTTAAGGCGCGGATCAGGTCCGGATGTCCAATGGCATATCCAATTCGCATACCTGCTAAAGAACGGGATTTGCTAAAGGTCTGTACCACCAGAAGATTTTCGTATTTCCGGGTGAGTTTCATCGCGCTTTCACCGCCAAAATCAATGTATGCTTCATCAACGATTACCACAGAATTCTGATTATGGGCAATTATATCCTCTACTTCTTCAAGAGGCAGAAGCAAACCGGTTGGAGCATTGGGATTCGGAAATATGATGCCCCCATTTGCCTTGTAATAATCTTCCTTACGGATACAAAAATTTTCATCAAGAGCAGGCGTTTCATAAGAAACTCGGAACAAATCCGCCCAAACCTTATAAAATGAATAACTCACATCCGGAAACAATATAGGCAAATCCGAATTAAAAAAGGTCATAAAAGCCATGGCGATTACATCATCAGATCCGACTCCAACAAAAATCTCATTAGCCTCCACCTGATAATATTCAGAAAGAACGTTTACCAGATCTGAAGAAGTTGGATCCGGATATTTGCGGAACTGGTCAAAATCCATCTCTTTTAATGCCTGTCTCACGCCTGGAGCAGGAGGATATGGATTCTCATTGGTATTTAACTTAATCAGATTTTCACTCTTTGGCTGTTCTCCCGGCACATAAGGAGCTACTCTTCGTATATTTTCTTCCCAGGGTCTCACTCCGCTTCCTCCTTTTTTTCCATCAATCCATAAGCTACTGCTATTTTTTCAAATGCAGGAAGAGAACGGACAATCTGGTCATAAGAAACGCAGTATGCGATCCGGACATAACCTGGGCATGCAAAAGAGCTTCCAGGAACCAGTAACACCCGGTGTTCCTTACAGAACTGGCAGAATTCCTTATCAGCCACCGGGGCCTTAACAAACATATAGAAGGCTCCCTCCGGTTTGATGCACTCAAAACCGTACTTCATTAAACTGCTGTAAAGCAGTTCTCTGTTACTGTTATAAGCTTCTAAATTCACCTGTTCATCCACGCAGCGCATAACTACCCTCTGCATCAGGGAAGGAGCATTGACGCAACCCAGCACACGGTTTGAAATGGCCGCCGCGGAGATTACGTTTTGTGAATCATCGACTTCATCCGGAATGACAAGGTAACCAATCCTTTCTCCTGGCAGGGATAATGATTTACTATAGGAATAACAAACAAATGTATTGTGGTAAAACGGAGTCACATAAGGAACCTCTGCTCCGTCATAAGCCAGTTCTCGGTACGGCTCATCCGAAATCAGTACGATGGATTTACCTAACTCTTTTTCCTTCTTTTCCATGATCCCTGCAATTTCCTTGAGAGTCTCAGACGAATAGATGACTCCCGTAGGATTGTTGGGCGTATTGATAATTACGGCTTTTGTCTTTTCCGTGATCCGCCGCTCAAATTCTTCAAGGTCTGGATGAAAGGTTCTGGTATCAGGTGGCACCACCACCAGCACACCGTCATAGTTTCTCACATAAGAACCATATTCCATGAAGTAAGGGGCAAATACCACCACTTCATCACCAGGGTCCAGTATGGTTTTTAATATGACATTCATGCCGCTGGCAGCTCCAACCGTCATAAGAATATTTTCCAGATGAAAATGAGTCCCAAATCGCCTGTTCAAGGACTTAGCGATCGTATCTCTTACATCCTCATATCCTGCATTGCTCATATAGCCATGGACCAGTGTGGTCTCTTCCTGATTTACGATGTCCAGAATGGCTTTATTGACTGCTTCGGGGGCCGGTACATTGGGATTTCCCAGACTGAAGTCATACACGTTCTCCCTGCCATGCAGTAAAGCCAGCTTCTTTCCTTCCTCAAACATGGCGCGGATTGCGGAATTATTTTCTACAAGGGGTCTCATCTTGTCTGCTATCATAATCTTATTCCTTCCTTTATCCTGAAATGGTTTTATGGGAATTATATCACAAGTGCAGGGAGCGGTCTATTGCATTTTAACGCTTTCTCACTTTAAAGTTCAGAATTATCCATAAAAACACATCTGGCATCTTCGTAAGAAGTTTCAAAATCCCCATCTTCAATGGAAATCATGGAAAAAGCGGCTCGGACCGGCAGGAAGAGTTTTTTCTCCTCCGCAGACATTTCCTGGTTTATCATCTCCACCATCCGCTCTTTTTTATTCACCATGTCACCTTCCCGGATATTTTTACACAACACCATAACTTCATAGCCACCATTTAAGCAGAAAATATCGTCCTGCCGGAAAAAGCGTTTCATCCGTTCCACCTGCTTTACAAACAGTGTCTTCGGACTTTTACGGTCCATAATTCCCTGTTTTCCCGGCCGGCTCAGTTCAAAAAGAACCAGTGCTGATGTCTGGAATCTGCGGCGCCCTAAGTACTCGTTCATCATGGCAACTGCAAGCTGGCGATCCGGCAGTCCATTCACCGGTGCCGGGACCCAAAAGTCCCCGTTTTCCATCTGGCTCACCAAATCTCCGTTTAACCTTTCCTGCCATTGAAACTTTACCACATCCTCTAAGTTCAGCATGACTCCATACAAGGTGCTTTGATCCTTTGCAGACAATCTGAAATTGCACAAAGCCCGCATATAACCATGCTTTGTCAATATTCGGTACTGGGTGTCCCACAATGTTTTCCCTGGTTTTAGCTGCTGCATCATCTTAAGAATCTTTTCCCGATCATCAGGATGAACCATATCGGCTAAATTTCCCTGAAACTGGAGCGCCAGCTCTTCCTTGGTATAATCGGTGATTTCATGGAAACGGGCGCTGGTATAATGAAGTTCCATTTCCTTTGTTTTGCCGCACCGGAAATACCCTCCCGGTATTCCAGAGCTTAAAAAATCCAGTTCGTCTTCCTTGTTTTCTAAAATCTCTACGGTATGTTTCAGCTTCTGCTCGGCAATGACCGTTCCTGTAATATCCATACAGGCGCTTACCACCGCCATTCTTCCATCTTCCGCCTGTACCCCGCGCCCCTTGGTCATGATCCATAAAAAGCTTCCATCCCGTTTTCTGATCCGGTGACGGAGATTATATTCCATACCTGGAGAATCACAACGCAAGACTTCTTGCTGAATGAGATCTCTGTCATCGGGATGAATGATGTCAATGATGCTTCCGCCTATATCTCTTGTAAACATCTCATACGAATCATACCCCATCAAGTGAAGCATCTCATTATTGGCAAAATACAGCGGAAGATCCTTTTCGCAGTAGATGCCCAAAAGCCCTCCTGGAGCCGCCTGGGCAAAGATGGCACTGGCAGCCCACTGGTTTTCCTCCGCAATATTATCAAAGGAGAGATTTCTCCCTGCAAGCTTCATGACTTCGCTTAAAATCTTCTGGGAATCCTCCAGTTTTTTTCTCTGCTCCATCTGCTCGGTGGCATCCCGGACCGTTCCATAATAAAGGCGGCGCTCATCCTGCTCCCTTAAAAAGAACACACGCAGATGAACCCACATAAGCTCCCCACTTAACCGATAGCGCCTGAAAATCCCCTCCGCCCCGTGAACCGGATTCTTATACGCATTCTCAAAGATGCGGAGCACCCAGTCCATATCATCTTTATAGACTTTATGTAACATGAACCGCCTGCGCTCTCCCATATCTACCGGATTGTCTCCGGTAATCCGATAGTATTCTTCATTAACCCTGAGGATTTCGCAGTGGTCTTCATGAACCTCATAAAGAGCGATAGCACCCAGCATATTATTCAGCATGGCCTCACTGGTGATGTTTTCATTAAACAGATCTTCCAGTTTCAGCTGCTTCATCTGGCGGGCCTGAATTCCTCTGTAATCCAGATTGTTATCATTTTTTAAAAGAACTTCAATCTCACTCACAGACATTGGTTTGTAATAGTAATATCCCTGCCCATATATACAACCAATGTTAATCAGAAAGTCTGCCTGCTCCTTCTCTTCAATCCCTTCAGCAACCACCTTAAACTGCATGACCCGGGCCATTCTTACAATGGTCTCCAAAATTCCCATTCCACGCCGTATGCTGTTTTCATTCATATCCAGGAACTTGGTGTCGATCTTTATGACATCTACATTCACATCTTTCAGCATGTTGAGTGAAGAATAGCCGCTTCCAAAGTCATCCATAAATACCGGAAATCCGGCCTTCCGAAGATCCTCCACGACCTTACGGATCAGTTCATAATCTTCTGCATAAGCACTTTCCGTGATTTCAATCTCCAGATATTTGGGATCGATCTCATACTGCTCCACCAGTTGTTTGAACTTTTCAACCACATTGATGCCATAGATGTCCATACGGGACATATTGACAGAGACAGGAACCGGGCGGCAGCCTGCCTTCATCCAGGTACTGATCTGCTGGCACACCATCTCCCAGATATAAATATCCAGATAGGTGATAAATCCATTCCGCTCCAGAAGGGGGATAAATTCCCCAGGAGAAATAATTCCCCGAACCGGATGGTTCCACCGGACCAGAGACTCCATGCCGATGATCTTGCCTGTCAGCATATTACACTGAGGCTGGGCATAAAAAATAAACTCCTTATTTTCAAGGGCTCTCTGGATCTCTGATAAAAGAACCTGGTCATTTTCCATCTTCTGCTTCATACCCGGATCATACCAGCCAATCCGTTTTGCATAATTGCCTTTTACTGAATTCAGTGCAATGACTGCCCTGTCATACATGGTACTGACCGTAAGACGCCTGTTCTCGATGGAAAAGATGCCAAAGGCCGGAAGAAATCCTGCATTCCCGCCATACTGCCTCGCATAACAGTTGATCTGATCCTCCAACTCTTTCAGAAGGGATAGATCCTGAGGAAGAATGATAACAAAATCATCTCCCCCCATATAACCGGCAACAGATTCATAGGTGCTTTCCATTTCCTTTAAATGATCGCTGATCTTAATCAGGAAGCGGTCTCCTTCTTTCTCGCCATACCATTCATTATAGAGCTTAAAATGCTCAATATCGATGGCAACCATAAAATATGGTTCTTCCGGCCTTCGCTCCAGAAATTTTCTGGATTTTTCGAAAAATGGACCATAACGGAGAAGTCCTGTCAAAGAGTCTGTTTCTTCCCTCTTTTCCTGCTGAATCTTCCGTTCTTCTTCCTTTTTTTTAAAGCTGTCTATATCCTGAACGTAGCACATGATGATGGGTTCGTCACCTTCACCGTTGCGGAACAAAACCGCGATCAAACTGACCCAGCGGTAGCTTCCGTCTAACAGCTGTTTGCGGAATTCCCCTTTCATGATCCTGCCATTGGCATTTAAACGTTCCAAAAGGCTTGACCATTCCCAAAACTCAAAAAATTCTTTGCTGTCATCAGGGTGGATCATGGTTGCTGCCACCTCTGTATACATCTGATCCAGCTGTCCTTCCGGAGCAGGGACTCTAAATTTATCTTTTTCGTAAAAAAGGATTTTATATGTATTGGATATCAAATTAAGTTCAAATAATTCATCATATACTGTGTTATCTGTCAAATTATAAAACAGATTTTTATTCTGTTCCCCTACAGGCCGGAACATAATCAGCCTGCTCCCCTGGTAACCCGGCCAGTCAATCAGGCCGGAGGATAAATTCAGCCACAGCTTGGAGGCAGCATCGTAAAATATCACACGTCCGGAATCTTTTCCCGCATCCGGACAGACCTTACAGGGAGCAGAATCTTTTCCCACTTCTTCATAGCAGAACATACCTGCTTTTAAATTGGGATAATATGATTTTGCCATATCATTCATGTAAATGATCCTGTAATCCTGGTCAATGATGTAGATACCGGCCTCTCCATTATCAGCCGACATTTTGTTCATACTTTTCCGCCTCTCCTGCATCTCATTAACTACGCACCTACTAAATTATTGTAATATTATAGTATGAAAATGATGATTCCGTCAACAGATTCACAATTGGATTAATCAGTATTTTTATGCAAAAAACTTTGATATTATTCATGAAATTCTGTATTTATAAGAAAAACCTGAACATATATATAATAAAATCATTATAAGAAAAAGAAAACAAATATACATCAGCCGGATTTTAACAAAGTATTTATTTCATAAATTTTTACAGAACTAGAGCCAGCCATCTGCAGATGGGATTTTTCTTCCTGCTCTGCAAAATAGCTGGCTCATTTAACTTTGAATCTGATTCAGTTGCATATCATTACTGGAGCGCTTTCAGCTGCTCTGTCATTTCATGAGAAAGCGTAAACTTTCCTACATAACCAACTTCTCCAGTCATCAGCACGTTGCCGTCTTCTTCAATTTCAACTTCCAGAACTCCGCCTGGCATATGCACATACATTTTGGGATCGGTCAGACCCATCCGATAGGCGGCACCTGCAGCCGCACATCCGCTGGTCCCGGAAGCAAGGGTATATCCGGCACCCCGTTCATATATTTCAATCTCAATATTGGTACGGTCTAACACTTTCAAAAGCTGGGTATTGATCTTTTCCGGAAAATACTCAGCGGATTCTGAATGTTTCCCGATCCGGCATACCAGTTCTTTTGATATGTCGTTTAACCAGATCACGCAATGAGGATTTCCTATGTTTACGCAGGTAACCCGGTAAGGAATGCTGCCAAACATCATGGTCTCATTGAGCACTTCTCTCCTCGGTCCTGTTACGGGAATCGCGTCGCTGAAAAAGTTCAGCTTTCCCATGGAGACTTTAATTCTGGTCCCCTCTTCATTTAAGTACTGCAGTGTCTGCTGTCCGCTTAAGGTATTGATGGTAAAACGGTTCTTCTGCACATATCCGGCATCTTTTAAATATTTACCAAAGATACGGACTCCATTGCCGCTGATTTCTGCTTCGCTTCCATCCGGGTTAAAAATCTTCACTTCCAGTTTATCCTGACCAAGAATAGGCCCCACCAAAAGTCCGTCAGATCCTACACCAAAATTCCGGTTACAGATCAGGCGGATATTTTCCTTTGTCAGTTCCAATTCATTTTTATTGGGATCAAAGATGAGATAATCATTCCCCAGTCCATGGTATTTTTCCAAAGTTATATTCATAATAAAACTCCTTTCCCGTGATTCGCAATAGTATCACATAGATCTGCATATGAAATCCCAGCTGCCAAAGCTTCCTGTGGAAGAAGGCTGAATGGTGTCATTCCCGGCAATGTATTCGCTTCCAGGCAGTACAGGCTTCCATCATCCTCCATAAGAAAATCAATTCTGGAATAATATCCAAGTCCTAAAACCTTATGAACCAGGAGTGCAAGCCGCTCCATTTCATCGGCTGATTTCTTTACAACCTCTGCCGGACAGATTTCCTCTGTCATACCAGGCTGATATTTATTCTCGTAATCATAAAATCCTGTTTTTGGTATTATTTCAATGGCAGGCAGTGCTTTTCCTTCCAAAACTCCTACGGAAAATTCTCTTCCGGTTATCTTTACTTCCGCCAGAATCTGGTCTTCATAAGCAAAAGCTGCACAAAGTGCTTCTTCCCATTGCTTTTGGTCTTCCACAATTGCAACTCCTACGCTGGAACCGCAGCCGCATGGTTTTACCACACAAGGAAACGAAAAAGGTTCAGTGTCCTCTCCTTTTGTGTAAAGCTTCCAGTCAGGCGTCGGTATTCCGGACGTACGCATCATTAATTTAGCCAGATGCTTATCCATGGCTTTGAGACAACCTGCATAGTCCGTTCCTGTATAAGAAATTCCATAGGCATCAAGTACCGCCTGGATCTGCCCGTTCTCCCCTGCTCCTCCGTGGAGTGCAAGAAATACCACATCCGCAAGTCTGCAGATTTCAATGACCCGGTTTCCGATAAAACCCGTTATACCAGGCCCTTCCGCCAATGTTTCCAAATCCGGAGCTTTCTTTCCAATCTGGTGAATAAAGTCTGCACCATCTTCCTTTTTCTTAAACCAGATTTTTTCTCCATCTGACAATCCTAAATAAGAATCCAGCAAACAGACCTCATGACCTTTCTCCAGCAGTGCATTGGTTATCATTGCACCTGAAGATAGAGACACTTCTCTTTCCGGGCTATATCCACCCGCCAACACTACGATCTTCATGATTATTTTCCTTCTTTTCGTATTGTTCATAAGTTATATATTTTAATTATATACAGCACTTTTTATCATTTCTACCAATATAATGCTTTTTATATTGCAAATTGTGTTATTATATAAAAGAGAAGAAAAAGGAGGGAGCATCCACCTATGGACAACTATGAAAAACGGGGATATTTAAACAGTGATTTTAAGCTGTTTCATCTCCTTGATATAAAAAAGCAGGATTTTGAGTACCATTATCATGACTTTGATAAAATCATCATCTTCATTCAGGGGGGCGTGACCTACCGGATCGAAGGCTGTGCATATAAACTGGAACCCTATGACATTTTGCTGGTGAATCATAACGATATTCATAAGCCGGATATTGACGCCTCTGTTCCTTATGAGAGGATCATCGTTTACTTATCTCCCGGCTTTTTACAGGCATATCAGTCAGACAGCTATGATTTGAGTGCCTGCTTTAAAAAATCAAAAGAACTTCATTCTCATGTGCTCAGGCTTCATTCCATGGAGAAAAGCAGTTTATACCGCACCCTTACTGATCTGGAATATGCCTGCACTCATGACGGTTATGCCAGGGATTTATACTGTCAGGTAGTTTTTCTGGAATTCATGATCCAGCTAAACCGGGCTTCTCTGACCAACCTTGTGAAGTACCTCCCCCCGGTAACCGGAGACCGGAGGATATTGACTATCATGGATTATATCAACAGCCATCTAATAGAAGATATGTCCGTAGATGCCATCGCAGAATCCTGTTACATCAGCAGATACCACTTGATGCATTTATTCAAAGACGAGACCGGATACACTCTCTTTGATTATATCACTGAAAAACGGCTGCTCCTGGCAAGAGACCTTTTAAAAACCGGGTTATCGGTTACTGAGGTATGTTTTCAAAGCGGTTTTAAAAATTACTCCACTTTTTCCAGAGCATACAAAAAACATTTTCACATCTCCCCTTCTGAAACAATGAAAGAATCTCATCTTTTATAGTTAACATCAAAGGAACCTCTGTAAAACATCGGATGCAGAAAATGATGCACAAATGATACAGGGAATGGTGTACAAAAAAAGATGCGCTTTGATCCGGCTTTTCGAAAAGCCGTTTCAAGGTGCATCTTTTATTTTGCATCATTGTCTCCATTTATCCGTGTCTTCCATCGTTTCTCCACGAGCAGAATACATATAAGACACCGGTAAATCCTAAGTAAAACCAGGTGGCCGGATTGCTGAACCAGGTCGTAAAAAATGAAAGAATCATATACATGGCAAACTGGGCATAGAACAGATAACCAATGGGATTACGAACCCGCTTGACCATACGCATTAAGAAAAATGCCACTACTCCCAGAATACAGCCAAGAAGCAGAACCCCGACAATTCCGAAGTCATAAAAAGAATCATAAAACAGAGTAACCGTTGTAAGTTCTTCTTTTGTCACATAGATCGGAAAATCAACAAGGGCTGGAACAAGAAATTTAAGCCCGGTAAGTGCCCATAATGGAAACAGCATGCGCAGACCAAAGGTATGGGAAGGAAGCCACTCCACCATGCAGTTAAAATTATCGTAATTGTTTGCAATGTACATATAAGGCTGAGTGATGAAAATTGGCATATTGCTGTTCTTCATCTGGAAAATCCCATTTAGATAAGACACATCATGACCTCTTGCAATGGTCAGAATCACATAGATAGGGATCATTCCAAGAGCCAGTCCCGCAGCATAGGCGATCTTCAGTCTGTGCTCCATGGCAATGTAGGTAAGAACCGCCAGTCCCACTGCAAGTATGAGCTGAAAACGGGATACACACAACACAGGGATTGCACAGGCAATGACGTTCATGAGCACGGCCAGTACAAACCGAACGCTGTTTCTTCCCTGCTCTATGCTGAAATACAGTACGGAAAGTGCCGGTACTAAAACGCTTGATACGGTAAAATAATGAATGCCTGTAATATGGAATGTCGAGTAGGCATGGGGGACTCCCTTTAGGAAAAACGGGATAAATCCCAGAACCACTGCCTCAATGACAAACGCAGCAAGGGAGAGAAAAGTGACCATAAACATGGATAGAAACAGAGGTTTTTCATAGCCTTTAAAACTGAACCAGCTGGAACGGTGCCCACCTGATTCTCCCTGCATTCTTGCCATAAATTCAAACGCCACCCAAAAGCCCAGAAATGCCACGAAAAAGCAGAGCCATGTAATGATATTCCAGTCACTGGAAAGCTCTGACAGCTTTAAACAGGCAATGCCTTCCCCTCCTACCCAGAATAAGGAAAACAATCCTCTTAAATGAATAATATTTTCCGTCCTCCGATAGTCGTACCAGTACAGAAAAAGAGCTGCCAGTATTAAAACCAGGCCTGACAGCCAATAAAATCCTGCTCTTGCAAACAAAAAAGATGCTGCATAACTGATCAGATAAACACTCATCGTTCAATTCCCCTTTGGTAAAAAATCACAGCGCATCCTTTCTATGGAAAAAGGCAGCCACCGCCAGGCGACAACTGCCTATTTCACTTTCGTTCATTAAGAACGGCTGATGAACTCTCTCATATAATCTTCAACTTCCTTTGCTGTTGCAAAGGACATTGCCTTATCTGCTGTTTCCTGTAACTCTTTGGTGCTGTAACCGGTAATCAGTTTCCTTGCATTCAAAATGGCTGAGGCACTCATGCTGAATTCATTTAAGCCAAAAGCCAGAAGCAGAGGAATCATCATCGGATCACTTGCTGCTTCTCCGCACATGCCAACCATAATGCCTTCCTTGCGGCCGCATTCAATGACATGACGAATGCTTCTTAACACTGCCGGATTTAACGGGGAATAGAGATAAGATACCTTATCATTTCCACGGTCTACGGACATGGTGTACTGTGTTAAGTCATTGGTTCCTATGCTGAAGAAATCAACCTCTTTTGCAAATACATCTGCCATCAGAGAAGCTGCTGCCGTCTCCACCATAATACCTACCTGGATGTCCTTTTTATAAGCAATTCCCTTTTCATCCAGTTCTTTTTTCATCTCTTCCACAAGTGCTTTTGCTTCCCGGATTTCCTCAAGACAGGTTACCATTGGAACCATGATACGGATATTGCCGAAAGCGCTGGCTCTTAAAAGAGCACGGAGCTGTGGCTTATATACATCATCTTGACGGTCTAAGCAAAAACGAATTGCCCGGTATCCTAAGAATGGATTTTCATCCTTGCTAAGCCCCATATATGGAATCTCTTTGTCACCGCCAATATCCAGCGTACGGATAATGACTGGTTTGCCGTTCATCGCCACTGCAACCTTTTTATAAGCATCAAACTGCTCTTCTTCGGTCGGCATAGCGGTACGGTCCATAAATAAAAATTCAGTACGGAATAAGCCAACGCCTTCTCCGTCATACTGAAGAACTTTTTCAACATCTTCCGGTTTACCGATATTTGCTACCAGTTCCACCTCCACACCATCTTTTGTAATGGTTGGCTTTCCGATATACTGCTCCAACTCTTTTTTCTCTTTTATAAAGATATCTCTTTTTGCAGCATATTCTGCTTTTACAGATTCTTCTGGATTCACAATGACAGTACCATCAGAACCGTTAAGTACAAGATCTACCCCATCGGTGACTTCACTTAAAAATCCGTCCAGTGCAACAACAGCCGGAATCTCCAGAGCTCTTGCAAGAATTGCGCTGTGAGAAGTCTTTCCTCCCAATTCTGTAACAATACCGGTTACGTTGGCCGGATTGATACCTGCTGTCATGGATGGTGTTAAATCTCTGGCTACGATTACACTTCCTGCTGGAAGAGCCGCAATATCCACAGAGCTTACTCCCAAAAGAATCTTCTGGATCCGCGTTTTAATATCACGCATATCGGTAGCTCTCTGCTGCATCAGCTCGTCTCCCATGGAGGCAAACATATCTGCATATGTGTTACATACGGTTTCTACCGCATATTCGCTGCTGACTTTCTCCCCAGAAATCGCATTCTCAATCTCACCGATCAACATCGGATCGGAAAGGAGCAGGATATGTCCATTTAAAATTTCTGCTTCCTTCTCTCCTACTCTTGTTGCCAGATCCTTTGCAAGAGCAGCCGTCTGCTCCATGGCCTCCTTTACAGCCGCCTGGAAACGGACTTTTTCTGCTTCCGTATCTTCTACATTCCCTTTATTGATCACCAGTTCTGTTTCTTCTACGATAACGGCTTTCCCAATGCCGATTCCCGCAGATGCGCTTGTTCCTTTAAACATTGCATTTCCTCCTTATTAATTATAGTAGCGTCATCTATTCGCCAAGGCCCTCCTCTACAGCCTTGACCATGGTCGCCAGAGCTTCCTCTTCATCCGCCCCCTCGCAGACAAAGGTTATCTCATCGCCGCTTTTTACACAGGCACCCAATACACTAAGCACGCTTTTTGCATTGGCAGTGGTATTCTTAAAACGAAAACTCACTGTAGAATTAAAGTTCATGGCTTCCTTACAAAGAATCCCCGCTGGTCTTAAATGCAGACCAGTAGGATTCTTTATAGCAACTTTAGCACTGACCATACTGAATTCCCTCCCTTCATTCATCATTCTCTCCTTGAAAAGAAAGAACAGTCATTCTATTGCGACTCCGTCGCTTCTGTTGATGTTGATGCTGTGGTACTTTCAACAGTATTTGTTACTGCCTCTTTATGAGCCAGCATCACATTGAACGGCGTATAGCCAACCACTTCAAATCCTCCTGAAACCTCAAACTTCAAGACTCCGGGATTCTGACCAGGATGCAGATTTGTCACATCAAGAATCGCGTTTAACTTCTTTATATCCAGCGAATCAAGATCCTCTTTCAATCCCCTGATGGTAACATCCGTGGTTTCCTTGTCGAAGCCATAATCATAATCAGCTTCCATTCCCATTTTATCCAGACTCGCTAAATCCAGCGTGAATGCTCTGGTAGTCAATGGTTCTACTTTAAGTTTAACAGTAACATTCTTATATTCATTGCCCACAACCGAAGTATTTGGAGGCAGATATTGGCTTAAATCCAGTTCGACCACTTTATCTGCGGTCGCGCCGTTGATATTTAACTTATCTGAGGCTACAGACAATGTGGATAAAGAAGCAAGAACAGACTTGGTTCCTACAACCGGCACAGTTTTCACACTGCTTTCCACTCCTGTATATCGGTATCCGTTTGCCACATTTCCTGACACTTCAAAACTCAAAGTCAGATTCTTGGCCTTCAGCACAGATACATGGCAATCAATCTCATGAGGGCTGACGGTTATCTTATCTCCCAGATCCAGCTTATTGCCATTGGCATCATAAAAGACCGGAGTAGCCGTTACATCAAGATCTGCATTGGCACTCTCAACCTTAACTTCCACTCCCATGCGGCTGATCTGACCCACGAAAGATTCCGGTCCTTCTACTGTCACGCTATCCGGTGATAGGCTGATAGTTCCCAAAGCATATCCATCTTCAGGAGCACCCTCTGTTTTGACCTGTAAGTCAAATTTCTTACGCTGCAACGCTTCTGTAACAACCCGGATAACCATAGGTTTTGCCGTAATGGCATCACTCTTTACAAGATTTTCTTTGTCTTTATTAATTTCCACCGTAACCGGTATCGCTCCGGTCACATTATAATCTTTTAAATCAACATACGCATGAAAGTCCGAAGCTTTAACAAGAGAACGGTCTCTTGTTCTTACCTGATAGCTGACGGTCACCACATCTTTGCCAACAATCTCATAAGTCAAATCACTGGCTTCCAACACCTCGGAATTGCGCACCTCTACAGCAACCAGCTGAGAGTCATCAATCACAGGATTGGAGATATTGACAATCGCCATCCATACGGCAAACGCAAGCACCAGGGACGCAACCTTCAGACCAAGATTATTTAGTAGCTTTTCTTTCATTCTTACGCCTTCCCTTCAATAACCTGAATCTGCTTCCTTCCTCTTCAGACTGTTTTACCCCTGAAAGAACAGACCGAAGCATATCAGCATCTGCAATCCGTTTTAAGCCGCCTTCGAGAGCAACGGTCACGCGCCCGGTTTCTTCCGATACTACGATGGTGACACTGTCACTGACTTCACTAACCCCTACTGCAGCCCGGTGTCTGGTTCCTAAATCCTTACTGATAGTCATATTATCAGACAGCGGAAGATAACAGGTGGCAGCAGCCACACGGTTGCCCCGGATCACAATTGCTCCGTCATGAAGGGGGGTGTTATGCTCAAAAATATTGATAAGAAGCTGGCTGCTGACAATCGCCCCAACTTCAATTCCTGTCCGTTCAATTTCTTTTAAAGAGTCTCCTCTTTCAATTACCATAAGAGCTCCTGTCTTCACCTTGGCCATCTCATACGTGGCCTTTACCACCTCATTGATGGTTTTGTCGGTAAAGCTGGAATTATCTCTTCCATCATCAAAGGTTAAAATTCCGGTAAAAGGATTTTTACTACCAAGCTGTTCCAGCGCTTTTCTTAACTCAGGCTGGAAAATCACAATCGCCATGGTTACCGCCGGCGTTGCAATTTTATTCAGTATCCACAGAAGGTTATCCAGTCGGAACACATAGGCAAAGACGTAAAAAAGAAGGATTACAACGATTCCCTTAAGAAGCGTCCACGCCCTTGTGTTCATGATCCAGGTCAACAGTTCATACAGCAGTACCGCTATAATTACGATCTCAACCAGGTTTGTTTTCGAAATCCTGGGAAGAAAGGACACCCAGGAGTATATTCCATCTAAAAAATTTGCCATCCAAACCACCTCCCTTTTATTTCTTCGCTACCTTTGCGGTCTTTGGAGTTTTGTGGCATTAATTTTCTGAACTTTTACATCAGGCGTGCTGACTGTCAGCTTTGGAACCGCCTTGACGTAGTAATAATAATCGTCATCTTCAAATTGTACGTATTCTGTCCGGGAATAATCCACTGCAAATACAAAAAATGTATAAATTGCAGCAATCAGTATGGAAACCAGCATTCCCAGTAAAAGCCGGATAACAGAAACAGAAACATCTAAAACAATGTCCCCGATAAATATGACACCAAGCTGCGTAATGGTTCCTGCGATAACGGCAATCATCCACGAATAATCCATGGATAAATTCCGTATGATCACTACCACGATCAGAGCAAGAGCAAATGCCGCAACCATAAGAAGCATCTGTTTATTGGCCAACAGGCTGTTCATGAGCTGCATGAATTTCTGCACCTCATCCACCGACATATCATTGGTCAAAACACCTGCGTTCTGCTTCACATATAACAGTGTATAATAAATAAACACACCACAGCCTACAGGAATAACCGAAATAACACTTCCTGACAGTCCTACGATCAGCGGAATCGCATATGGGATCCTTAACAGGAAAAAGATTGGAGTCAGCACCAGAAGATAGCTGTCACCTGGCTGAAATCCGTAATAAAGAAGTCCCACTACCACGATAAAAATCGCCATGACCAAAGTGATCTCAATGGAGATGCCTGACAGATGAAGCAGCATAAAGCCGGCTGCCAGAAATGAAATGGCTCCATATGGCAAAAAAGAACACACCAAAGCCAGAACCAGCGGAACAAACGGTTCTGTTAGTTTTGGCGTAAATCCTATATTGCCGTTCATCAGGAAAAACGCCAGGCAACTGAAAATAAACTTGATCACAGGCGTCACATAAATATCAAACCTTGCGTAAAACTCTTTTAACCGCTCTTTTAATACAAGAAGGCCCATCATGATGTTCGCCCTCCTTTTGTTCTTTTTAAGGGTCTGGCATTCCCTTCGTACCGCTTGTCCAGTCTTTTTAACCTGGATAAGTATACCTTACCTCCCCGGGTAGCATATTCATACCGCTTTCTATAAATTAGAAAGCTTATCCCCAGGTAAATCACCAGTCCTACAATGTAAATGATACCAACCCGTATACCGGCAGCAGTCAGACGCTCAATGTCCATCGTATTAAGCCACCGTTCCATATAATACAGTCCCCATAAAAAAAGGCATAAAACGAAGCTCAGAGTATAGCTGAAAAAGGACTGAAACAGTTTGTTGCCGATATAATCGCTTCTGAAGTACCGGTTAATAGGAAATATCCTTTTCCCCTCATGCTTTTCAAACATGGCAAGACTGGTCATAATTTTTATTTTCTCTTCACTTAGCATATGGTTTCCTCACTATACCATAAGATATCACTTTATTATAGCATAGAACTTAAGACTTTGCGAGTCAAATACGGAATTTTTATTATTTTGTAATGAAACTCATATTTCCATACACAGGAAAAATATCCTGGGCAAAAATAAGCGCAGCGAAATCGCTGCGCCTGATTATTCGTATCGTAATGCATCAATCGGATCTGCATTTGCAGCCTTGGAGGCGGGATAAATTCCAAAAAACACTCCTACAAGAGCGGAAAATCCTACTGCCACCAGTATGACCACCGGTTTAATTACCACATGCATGCCAAGAAGTGTTCCCCCTAGCAATACCAGTCCTGCCCCTGCTGCGATTCCAAGGATCCCTCCAAACGCAGAAAGAATGGCTGATTCTGTTAAAAACTGAATTAATACATCCTGTGTTTTCGCTCCAAGAGCCTTCCGGATTCCAATTTCCCTTGTCCTCTCAGTTACAGATACCAGCATGATATTCATAATACCGATACCGCCTACCAGAAGGGAAATTGCTGCGATTCCACCGACTGCCGCCGACAATCCACCCATAACGGTATCCACACTCTTCATCTCCGAAGCGGCTGAATAAAAGCTAATGTCTTCCTTATTGCGGTTCTTTGTTTTTGCCAGATAAGCCGTAAATTTTGAAGAAAAGGCGTCCATATCCGTTCCTTCTTTTGCATACAGACGTATGGAATAAATATTGTCATTGGGCCAGGTCAACAGAGTAAAAGGAATATATCCGGCCTTTGTTTTACTGGTTCCCATCATCATCGCCTCAATAGGTGTCTGGTCCAGCCGGTAAACTCCTACCACATTGAAATAACTGGTTTCTTCATAAACGGTGGCGCGGAACGTTTTACCGACTGCATTTTCCGTGCCAAATAATTCCTTGGCTCCCTCCGCTTCCAAAACCACATTGTTTTTTCTGGCTTTTATATCGCTTTCGTTTAGATTACGTCCGTAGATGATATTGATATCCTTTACATCGGAATAATTGGCATCCATACCTTCAAAATTGTATTTTACTTTGTTACGGCCAAAAATAGCTTCCGTACTGTAACTGGGGTTACTGTCAATATAAACGATATCATCTGGAAACACCTCTTTGATCCGGTCGATTTCATCAAGTTTAAAATAATCTCCAGATCTCATATCGTCTCCGTCCTGAGGCCACACATAGACATAAGCCAGAGTCATTCCCACGTTCTTATAGAGGTCTGACACCATAAAGCGCATAGTATCTCCAATGGATACAATGGCGATAACAGCGCCGATACCGATGATAATACCAAGCATCGTTAAAAAGGACCGCATCTTGTTGGCCTTAATTGACTGAACAGCCATACTCATATTTTCAAATAACATGATGCTTCCTCCTTCTATTCATATCGAAGCGCTTCGATGGGATCTGCTTTTGCGGCTTTTGATGCCGGATAAAGACCAAAGAAAATCCCTACCAGAGCTGAAAACCCTACTGCCAGTACCACCACAGCCGGATTGACCACTACCGTCATATTTAGTAAAATGCCTCCGATCTTTACGAGAGAAATCCCCAGAATAATTCCGATAATGCCACCGCTTGCCGACATGAGTGCCGACTCAGTCAGGAACTGAATCATAATATCTTTTGTCCTCGCTCCAAGAGCCTTACGGATTCCGATCTCTCTAGTCCGCTCTGTAACAGAAACCATCATGATATTCATAATTCCAATCCCACCTACCAATAGAGAAATAGCCGCAATACCGCCAACAGCAGCCGACATGGCCCCTAACTGGGTATCAACACTTCCCATCTGTTCCACAACCGACATGGCCCTGATCTCCGATTCCGGCCTGTTTTTCAGCTTGGCTACGTATTGTGTCATGTCTAACATGAGCTGTTTCATGTTTACCCCGTCGCGGGCGTAAAAATTGATATCCTGAAAGCTATCATTGGATTTAACCAGTACCGTATCCGGAATAAAACCGGACTGCCTCTGCCCATTTCCAAGCATCATGGCTACCATGGGAGAAATGTCTTTGTGATAGACTCCAACCACCTTATATTCCTGTGTGAGCTTTTTGACCGTCATTCGAAATGTTCTTCCCACACAGTCTGAGGTTCCAAAGAGCTGAATGGCTCCTTTGTCTTCCAGCACAACATGATTCGAAGCGCCTTTTACATCGGATTCATTTAAAAACCGGCCATAAATGATCGATACAGGTTGCACATCCGTATAGTTATAATCCACTCCCTGGAACTGGTACATGACTTTCCTACGCCCATTGACCGCCTCTGCATCTGCTGTCGAATCACTGTCTATGTATTCAATCCGGTCCTTGTAGATCTCTTTAATCCGTTCCATCTCCGCTCTGGTAAAACTGTCAGACTCACGAAAATCATCTACTTCCCAGGACACCATGACGCTGGCCCGGTTAAAGCCTACATCTTTATAGGCATCTGTAAATAAGTTTCTCATGCTGTCACCCACAGCTGCAATGGCAATAACGGCGCCAATTCCTATGATAATACCAAGCATGGTCAAAAAAGACCTCATTTTATTGGCTTTTATGGCATGAAGAGCCATACTCATATTCTCAATCAGCATGACGTCCTTCTTTCTGCATTTTGGCAGCTTCCTCCGGTGTTAAGTTTTGGGGAATATTGGGTGTGTCACTTACCAAATTTCCATCCCGAAACCGAATGATCCGCTCCGTAAATGCTGCGATATCTTCCTCATGAGTTACCAGAACTACCGTTGCCCCTTCCTTATGAAGTTTGGAAAACAATTCCATGATTTCCACAGAAGAAGCCGTATCTAAATTTCCCGTAGGCTCATCTGCCAGAATCAGCGGCGGTTCATTTGCCAGTGCTCTGGCAATGGCCACTCTCTGACGCTGTCCTCCGGAAAGCTCATTGGGCATGTGCTCATACCGGGTTCCAAGGCCAACCCTCTCCAACAGTTCCAACGCCCGTTTCTCCCGTGCTTTTCTTGAAATATGGGCATAGGTCATTGGAAGTTCCACATTCTTAAGAGCAGATGTACGGGATATCAAGTTAAAGGACTGGAATACAAACCCGATCTTTCTGTTTCGAATGGCGGACAAATCATCGGGCGGCAGATTGGCAGTATCAATGCCATCCAGATAATAATGGCCCATGGTCGGCCGATCCAGGCAGCCTAAAATGTTCATAAGTGTTGATTTTCCCGAACCAGACTGTCCCATGATTGCAACAAACTCTCCACGCTTGATCGTTAAATTTACCCGTTTTAATCCTAATACCTTAATGGATCCGGTATCATAAACCTTTACCATATCCACCAGTTTTATCAAATCATCTTTCACATTTTCCGTTATGAAGGACGGAAGACTTTCTTTCTTTTTCCACATGCTGCCTCCCCCTTTACTGAGCGGACGGAGCAATCACCACCGTCATACCATCCTTTAACAGATCAGAAGGAGTATCAATCACCTGCATCTCTTCCTTAAGGGCGCCTTCCTCAATCGGTACAATTTCTGTTTCAATGTCACTTTCCACTCCGGTTTTTACAGGGATCATTTTTACCTTATTGTCCTCTACCACAGCGATGGCCATGCTACCGTCAGGATTCTGAATCACCGTAGAGAAAGGAACTACCCATACGTTTTCCGCCTTATTAAGCTCAATCTTTGCTTTTGCAGTAATTCCAGCAATCAGCCGGCTGTCCTGATCAATGATGCGTATGGTGGTAGGAATGACACGTTCTGTGGAACCACTGCCTTTTTCCTCACCGGTAGGAGAAATAGAGGTCACTTCTCCCTTTACGATCTCTCCATTTAAGATGTCGGCACTGATTTCTACCGGCTGGCCGATAACCACTTTTCCAATGGAATACTCGCTGACATTGATCTTCATTTCCAGCACATCCAGATTATTGATGATGAACATAGGTTTATCATCGTCAGTTTTATCCGCAAAACGTCCAACTTTACAGTTCACCCGGACAACGGTTCCTGAGATAGGGCTGGTAACTTTTGTATTCTCAAGCGCCTCTTTTTTCTGCTCCACCTCAAATGCTTCTTTTTCAATCTGCAGGGAATAGGATTCGTTGGCAACAGGTCTTCCATCTTTTAATGTGTATGTACTCATCTGTCTCTTGGCATCATCCATGGTATTGGATGCTGTTTCTAATTCCACCTGGGAAGCACTTCCCGCCTGAAACAGAGTCAGGGTCCGGTTATAGTTTGCTTTTGCAGTCTCATAATCCTGCTTTGCCTTAGAATATCCGTTTTCTGCCTCCAGCTGTTTGTCTTGATACGCGCTGACCGCAGTGTCATAGGCATTCTGAGCGATATCCAGCTCTTTTTTCGCATCTTTATCGTCTAAGACAGCCAGTACCTGGCCCTTTTCCACACGATCGCCTTCCTTCATGGGAAGTTCCAGGATCTCTGCGTGAAGATTGGATACCACTTCCACACTGTCCGTTCCCTGAACGGGACCGCTGACCGAAAGTTCCTCGACCACTTCTCCTTTATTAAGAGGGGATACCGTAACCATCATAGCCCCGCTTCCTCCTCCTAACACTTTAAACGCAAGAAAGAGTCCAAAAAAAGCCACCACTCCAAAGGTGATTATCTTTCTTTTTTTGCTCCATTTTTTTCTTATCCGTTTCTTTTTCTTATTTCCGCTGCTTTCCTCGTTCAATAGGTTCTGCAGTTCTTCGTCAAATACTTCATCGGGCATTGGTTCCGCTAACGATTCCGTTTCCAGCATCCCGCTATTTTCTTTGCCTTTTCGCTTAAATAGATTCATTCCTTCATCCCTCCTGTTTGATACAACTGCTTTTTTTTAATTATAGCGGTTTATCACAAGAATTTTAAGTATAAATTTCTTATAATTTTCTAAATTTTTATACTTTTTAAATTAACCAGAAAAAGACCGCCTTCTTTCTCTGGTTTTTCAGAGAAAGAAAACGGTCTTTTATTAAAATAATAATTATATATGAAACTTATTTGCCAGATCCTTTAACTGTTTCGCCTGAGCGGACAATTCTTCGCTGGCAGCAGAACTTTCCTCTGCGGTTGCAGAATTTGACTGAACAACGGAATTCACCTGTTCCAATCCCATCAATGCCTGGCTTAATGATTCTGCCTGTTCCTTAGAAGCTGCGGAAACTGCTCCGATTGTGTCTACGGTTTCACTGACTCCCAGAAGTACTTCATCCAGTATACGGCTTGTTTCTTCTGCTATTTTGGTTCCATGATCCACCGATTGAATGGAGCTGTCTATCAATACTGCCGTACTCTTTGCTGCCTCAGCCGATTTATTGGCAAGGTTTCTTACTTCATCGGCTACCACTGCAAATCCTTTTCCGGCTTCGCCAGCTCTGGCTGCCTCAACTGCCGCATTGAGCGCCAGTATATTGGTCTGAAATGCAATATCCTCTATGGTTTTTATAATCTTCCCGATTTCAGAAGATTTGTTGTTTATATCATCAATGGCGAAAAGAAGTTTCTGCATCTGTTTGTTGCTTTGGTCTGCCGCTTCTCCTACCTGGCTGGCCCTCTCCTGTGCTTCCACAGAGTTCTTGGCTGTCTTCGTAATATTGGCCGATATCTTTTCCATTGAGGCAGACAGCTGATCCATAACGCCAGCCTGTTCCATGGTCCCCTGAGCCAGCATCTGGGCACCATTTGCAACTTCCCCGGAACCACTTGATACCTGTTGTGAAACCTCCGCGATCTCTCCTATGGTCTGTTTGAGCATATGGGAAGTCTGATATAAGGAATCTTTGATGGCTGCAAACTCCCCTTCATAACTATGAGTCAGTTCTAAATTAAAGTTTCCTTTACCAAACTCATCAAGGGCTTTCGAGATCTCATCGATGTATGCGATGTAGTTTACCAGTCTTTTCGTTAAATTTCTCAGGGAATCCGCTAGCCGTCCCACTTCATCATCACTCTTAATAGAAATTTCAACATCAAGATTTCCTGCTGCAAGTAAATCCGTCACTTCAGTAAGCTTTTTCAATGGTCTTGCAATACTCTTTGCTACCAGATACATGGTAAGAATTAAAATAGCCCCGATTCCGGCAAATAAAGCTGTCATACTGAAACCTGCGGACGATGCTACCTGCATGAAATCATCCTGATCAACTGTAATAAGTGCCTTCCAATCCGCACTTTCGATTACCCGGGTAATACCGCAGACCAGTTTTTCTTTATTCTTATATGTAATAACACCTTTTCCCGGATCTTCATAATCGGCCAGCATCTTCGCGTCCAAGCCAATGTCTTTGACATTCTTTAAGACCTCGTCTGGCTCCGGGCTTACTAAAATCATACCGGATGTGCTGATGAGACGGACGGCGCCGCTGTCATGAGCCAGTTTAAATCCCTGTATCTGCTGAGTCAGACTGGTGAGCTTCACATCAAGGGCTGCAACTCCCAGAACTTTGCTTCCTCCGGCATCATATACAGGAGCAGAGAATGTAATTACCTGTTCACCGGTATCCAGATCCACATACGGCTCTGTAATGATGTAGCCCTTTTTCAGCTGTTCATCCGTTTTAAAGACATAGTCTCTCTGGTTTAAATCAAAATCTGCATCTGCGATCCACGATCCTCCGTCAAATGCAATATTAGTATCCACATCTGCAAAATAAGCGGATAATATCTGATCATCGGATTCCATGGTCTTTTTTAGCATTCCATAGGTTGATGTCCAGTACTGGGAGCTTTTCAGTCCGTCTCTGGAACTGGTCGACATCAGTAAGTTCATTCCGCTGTAATCCTTCGCCATCTGCTGTGCGATGGAAACATACCGTTTAAAATAGCTGTCCGCCTCTACTGTCATTCTCTCTGCAGAAAGCGCGGCGATATTGCTTTCATCGGAAATAACTGTCTTTTTGGTAAAAGATATCATAAGGATCCCGGTACATACCATGAAAAAGATGATGACTCCGCCGATGATAACTAAAATCTTTGTTTCAATTCTTTTCATATGACTTTCCTTTCTGAAAAAATGACATAAATTTAATGAATAGTATTATGTCATTGAGAAAAGAAAAAGTCAACGCTATAATAGACAATAATTTCCAATAAGCGTCTATTTTTGACAAATCATTATATATCACTTTATTTTCTTAATAAATCGTTTTGTTTTCAAAAGTATAGAACCAATTATAATAATTTTTCTAATGCTGCTGCTATTCCATCTTCATTGTTGGTCAGCGTAATCCTATCCGCTATTTCCTTTAAAGAATCACAGCCATTGCCCATTACTACCCCAATGCCGGCAAATTCAATCATGGAATGGTCATTCTGGGCATCGCCGAATGCGATCACATCTTTTTGATCCAACTGAAGTATTTCACATACTTTTTTCAAAGTATCTCCCTTATGAACCCCTTTCGGCGTAGACTCGAGATAAATAGGGCTTGAAAGAAGAAAAGAAAGCTTATCCCCAAACTGAACTTCCAGTTCCTCTGTGTTGGCTTTCAATACCTCCGGCTGTGCGGCGATCAGAACCTTTGCAGGAGAAAAAGAAATGGAATCACTGATATTTGTTACCTGTTTAATTTCCAGGTTATTGGAACTGCTTTCATAGGGGATCTGAAATCCTTCCGGGTCATTGGTATAAATAGAAAAACCGTCATCTACAATAGGGGTGACCGGAAATCCTTCTAAATGCTTTAGCAATTGTCTGGCTGTTTCCATGGGAATGGCGTTGCTGTATATGGCATCACCGGTGGAACAGTCGGTGACCGCTCCCCCATTATAGGCAAGCAGCAGCCCATGGTGTTTATCCATTTCCAGCTGTTTTGCAATTTTAACCAGTCCTGCCGTTGGACGGCCGGAGGCCAGAATCAAAATACAACCATCTTCCTGGGCTTTAATGAGTGCCTCTTTCGTTCTGGGAGTGATCTCATGTGCATCATTATATAAGGTGCCGTCAATATCCAGTGCTATCAGTTTTTTCATTATATTCCTCCTTCTCTTTGCCGTAAGTATTGTCCTTACCTGGTTCTCACAGCTTTGTGTAAAGTTAATTTTAGCAGCAGACCATATGCTACAGTTTAAAAATAGAAATCACATTACGGTTCAATTCTTTCGATTTTAACTGAATGAGCAACTCCTCCACAGCGGAAACCGTTGCAATAATGCATAACCCCACCGCTGTATTATTCAGTCCTACAGAAACATAAAAGATGGGAAAGCAGAACAGCAAAAATCCGGCGGCTTTATTGGCATAGGTATGTAAGAAGGCCAATGTATGATACTTTATGAAAGCCACAATCAGCGAGCTTATTCGTATTCCCATAATCACCAGGATCCATAAAAGAATATGGTTTGTTAAATTAATATAAGGATATAACAAATACATCACGATTACAATCATGAAAAAATCCCCAATGCTGTCTAAAACTGCCCCCAGCTCACTTGTTAATTTAAATTTCCTTGCAATAAAACCATCCAGTCCATCGCTTAATCCACAGACCAGATATAAGATAAAAAATACAGGGGAAAAAGGCTGAGTCAGCAGAAGCAAAAAAGAAAAAACAATTCTGATAATAGATAAAATATTTGGTATATTCTTATTCATAAACACCTCTTTGATATTATATGACTAAATGAATAAAAGCTTCCTAATCTATTATATCGTCTAATAGTAGATATAGGAAGCTATATATTCATATATCTATCAATCTTTAAACTAATATACAATCCGGCCGGAAACTATATCATCCGCAGGTTATATCATCCGGAAGTCAACTCTTCCAGAAGTTATATCATCCAGAAGTTATTATTGCATACAATGCTCCGATAGGTTTCATATCGGGACCATTTGTTCACAAAGGAAACCCTGCTGTCCTTCTCAAGGTGGTTATATTCGTATAAGAAGTTATCCAGATCCGCTTTGGATCTTACATCCAGGGCAAACCCTCTTTCATCCAGTATGGGCAGTCCGGCATATTCAAAATCCTTTAGACTGATGATATCCGCGATTTTTGCATTCCTAATCAAGATCGCTGCTCCGTCCTCTACATCAATAATATCAAAGAAATCCGGGTAATCGAAGCTGTCCCCTTTTGTTGGTATGGGATCGCCGACATGATATGTTTTGTCTTTTGTTTTTATTCTTGATAAAAACGCATTTTCCAGGTTAAAATAAAATTCTTCAAAAATATATCCTCCTGCCTTAATGGAATCTTTTTCAAAATAGGGGTTCTCATTCTGGATTTCCACCTGCTCAACCACACCGCAGGCAGAAGTCATATGGCTTACCCGGTCAATCATGATAAGCTCTCCCAGGGTTTTATGTTTTTTAAATTCATCTGCCACTATTTTTTCTGAAAATTCAATTTCACAAAGGATGATTTCATTTTTGGTCACCTGATCCGCATGGAGATGTTCACCTGAATTTACATCAATTTTGTACACAATATTCTTAATAATAGCAGGTATCATCTTGGTTCCCAATTTCACCAGATAATCCTTTCCTGCACTTAAAGGCTCATCATCCATCCATAGAATGGTAGCCTGAATGTTCTTTCCAACTGAAAGTGTTTCATTGTCTGTCAAGACACAGCCCCGGCTTACATCCATTTCCCGGTCTAGCTGGATCGTAACTGCCTGACCTGGAAATGCCTCCGTTCCATCTTTATCTCCAATGAGGATTCGTTCCACCAAAGCGCTCTCATTGCCTGGGAGTGAGAACAATTTCTGGCCTATTTTTACGCTTCCTGACTCAATCTGTCCCTGAAAACCTCTGAAATTATGGTTTGGACGGCAAACTCTTTGTACCGGCATATAAAAATCCGTACATTCCTCACATTCTGAAACATCTACCGTTTCTAAATGTGTCATTAATATGTCTTCCGTGTACCAATCCATATGTTCAGACTTTTTCGTTACATTGTCACCTTCGGTGGCGCTGACAGGAATGATTTTGATATTCTTTAAGGATAACTCCTCTGCCAGATCTAAGATATCTTTCTTTATTTCATTGAACCGGTCTTCCCTGTAATCAACCAGATCCATTTTATTCACTGCGAAAACAAAATGATTGATTCCCATCAGAGAGCAGATTCTTGAGTGGCGTCTTGTCTGCACCAGAACCCCTTGCTTCGCATCAACTAAAATAACTGCCAATTGGGCAAACGAAGCTCCAACGGCCATATTCCTTGTATACTCTTCATGTCCAGGCGTGTCAGCAACGATAAAGCTTCTGCGGTCTGTTGTAAAATAGCGGTAAGCTACATCAATGGTAATCCCCTGTTCACGTTCTGCCATAAGGCCGTCTAAAAGAAGGGAATAGTCAATCTCACCACCCCTTGAACCTACTTTGCTGTCAAGAAGCAGTGCTTTTTCCTGATCTGCGTATAAAAGCTTGGAATCATAAAGAATATGTCCGATCAGTGTTGATTTTCCGTCATCTACACTGCCGCAAGTGATAAATTTAAGCAATCCATTCATTAGAAATACCCTTCCCTCTTTCTCTTTTCCATACTAGCTGCACCGCCGTCCTTGTCAATGACACGACTGGTTCTCTCTGATTCTACAGAACTTAATGTCTCTTCTATGATTTCATCCAAAGTCGAGGCTTCGGATAAGACACCGCCGGACAGAGGATAACAGCCCAGAGTCCGGAAACGGACTTTTTTCATCTGAGGAGTCTCGCCCGGTTCTAACTTCATCCGCTCATCATCTACCATAATGATATTGCCGTCCCGATACACAATTGGCCTTTCTGCCGCAAAGTAAAGGGGGACGATCGGAATATTTTCCTGCTGTATGTACTGCCAGATATCTTTTTCTGTCCAGTTGGATATTGGAAAGACACGGATGCTCTCCCCTTTGTTTATCTCCGTATTATATAATTTCCACATCTCAGGCCTTTGATTTTTGGGATCCCAGGCATGAGACGCATTGCGGAATGAAAAAATCCTTTCCTTAGCGCGGCTTTTTTCTTCGTCCCGCCTTCCGCCGCCAAAAGCAGCCGTAAATCCATATTTATTAAGTGCCTGCTTCAGCGCCTGTGTTTTCATGATATCCGTATATGAAGATCCGTGATCAAACGGGTTAATTCCCTTAGCTACGCCCTCTTCGTTAATGTACTCAATCATTTCGATTCCAAGTTCTTTTGCTGTTCTGTCTCTGAATTCTATCATCTCCTTAAACTTCCATGTGGTATTTACATGAAGAAAAGGGAAGGGGGGCTTCTCCGGATAAAAGGCTTTCATTGCTAAATGCAGCATGACAGAGCTGTCTTTGCCAATGGAATAAAGCATGACCGGATTCTCACACTGTGCCGCTACCTCCCGTATAATATAAATTGCTTCTGCTTCTAACTCATCTAAATGGGTTAATCCACTCATAATCATCTCTCCTAATATTTGTTAGAATCTTTGCTGTCCACATCAATAGTCGTAACTGTTCCGTCACTTCTTTTTATATTCCAGTGAAGGATATCTCCTTCATAGGAGACATTCATGGTGCTTCCATTCCCGCCAATATCCGCTCCCAGATAAAAATCAATTGCAAGGAATCGGCATTCCTTTACACAGGAAACGCAGCCCCAGCAGTCCTTCGGATATTTGATTATGGCCTTTTTGTCTTTTTCTTCTATTAAACTACCTGGACAGACATTGATGCATTTCAGACAGCCTACACATTTTTCCGGATTAATCCTTATGCTCATATTCGGCCTCCTTAACAATGTCTCTGTCAATCATCTTCAATGTTCCGTCCACAAGCCTGGAATTTACATATTTATAGTAATTTTCATCGGTGTCAGGATAATCCAGGTTCTCGTTAAACGAATGCCATCTTGTTTCCTTCCGGTGAAGCAAATGGGCGATAACTGATTTACAAACGACTAACCGTTCCTTAAGCTCATAAACAAACAGCAATTCATGCATATCGCCTGCGCTTAAATTCTCTGCAAGCTTGATGATCTGGCTGATTTTCTCATTCGCTAAGGAAAGCTGCTTTTCATTAAACTGGTAAAGGGTCGAGATTCCCCCTGCGTATTCATCCATTACTTTCTGCATGGCTTCCTCTAGTTCTTCGGCAGTAAATGCAGAATTGTTTCGATTTAAGATTTCTTCGTATTCAAGGATTTTAGAATTGATAAAGTCAGTGCTAACGGAAAGATCTTCGCTTTTATGTATTTTGTTTATGATGTCCAGTGCTGCGATCTCACCTTCTGCCAGAGCACCGGTCACATACTTCTGAGGACATCCGCCAGATACATCGCCTGCTGCATACAGGCCTTTAATGGTTGTCTCTCTTTTTGTATTCACCCAGTAACCGCTTGCCGTATGACCTCCCACGATATATGGCTCGGTTCCTGAGATTTCCACATCCTGTTCACTGGGATTTTTTCCACTCTCCAGCCATTTTAAGGTCTGGCTGGGTGCCATGTTTAAATACGCTTTTAAAAGTTCCTCATCCTTTTCTTTTCCCATGACACTGGTCTGAAGATAACAGGGACCGTTTCCAGTCTGGTTTTCCCTTACCGTACCATAAACCCGTTCACTGGTGGTAATTCCGTATTTTTCTTCATAGATCTGACCGTGGGAATTGATCTGCCTTGCCCCCACTCCCTGGGCGATGGTGCCGGTGGGTGCGATGGTATCCTTACATCTTAAAGCGATAAACCGCATCTCAAAGGTGGTCATTTCCGCCCCTGCCAAAATCCCCATGGCATATCCGGCACCTGTATTAAATGGGGGATACCACATTTTATGGCGGGAAAATCCAGGATTATTGGGTTTATAAAGTCCAGCGGCTCCACCTGTCGCCACGATAACCGCCTGTGCTCTGATCTCATATGCACGTTCCTCTGCAATACTAAAACCAATGGCGCCTTTAATTTTGTTCTCCTCCACCAATAGATCCGTGATATTTATTTTATTTAAGATGGTTACATCGGATGCTTCCTCTACCGCTTTTGCCAATAAAGGCTTAAAGTTCTCTCCATTGATTTTAATATTACGATTACCCCTTGCCGCATAATTTCCCTGCTCATCTTTTAAAATGACAAGGCCAAGCTTCTCCATTTTGGCTGTCACGGAATTAAACCGTTCCGCTGCTGTAAGAAGTAAATCATTTCGGACGATGCCACCCGCATCTTTTGTTGCGTAATCCACATAATCCTGTGGCTTTCTGCCCTTCACGATATAGGCGTTAATGGCATTGACCCCTGCGGCAAGACAACCGCTTCTTTTTATGTTTGCCTTTTCTGCTATTACAACGGAAAGGTCAGAATTCTGACTTAAGGTAAGAGCTGCAAAGCACCCAGCAGTTCCACCGCCTATAATAAGAACATCCGTTGTAATAATGTTACGACCCAGTTTTTTATTCATTATATATACCAAACCTTTTATAAGCGCTGCCTGTTAAAAGGTTATCAGTTCCTTTCCCTCCAGTTCTGAGTTTTTTAACAAATAAGCTCTTTCATCATCAAACGCATACAACCGGTACACGATTACGTGCATTCGTTCTCCTATCTGAATCGGCCTTCTCTCAAGGGACCGGTGAGTGGTCAATACCATATCCCCCACTCTTAACTTGACCTCAAGACAATTCCCCCGGAAAGAAATATCTTCAATGATTCCTTCTTCCGAATAATTGATTACATCTTTGAACTTTATGTTATCGCTTTTAAAGCTTTCTACAAATTCAGGCCGGATAATCGCTCCCTTATAATCTCCCTTTTCAAACCCTTTCAGCTTATAGTAATCTTCCACCTTTGACGATTGCCCGATAAACTCTGCTACAAAAGGTGTTGTCGGATTTTTGTAGATTTCAACAGGGGAAGAAGTCTGTTCGATACGCCCCTTATTGGTGATGATAATTTCATCCGCCACTTCTACCGCCTCATCCTGATCGTGGGTAACAAAGATGCTGGTAATCCCTACTTTGTGAATCATTTCTCGAAGCCAGCTCCTTAACTCCGCCCTCACCTTTGCGTCAATGGCTGCAAAAGGCTCATCAAGCAGAAGCAAACTGGGACCTGGAGCAAGGGCTCTTGCAAATGCGACTCGTTGCCTCTGTCCTCCTGATAATTGATTGGGATACCTTTTTTCAAGTCCAGTTAAACCGGTTAAATTCATCAGTTCAGAAATTCTTTCCCGGATTTGTTTTTTGGGTACCTTTTTGATTTCAAGACCAAAGGCCAGATTTTCATAAACCGTCATATAACGGAACAATGCATAGTTTTGAAATACAAACCCGATCCCTCTTTCAGCCGGAGAGATGTCATTAACTCTTTTTCCATCAATGATGATGTCTCCCGCGTCTGGTGTCTCCAGTCCTGCTATCATCCGGAGTATGGTGGTTTTCCCGCTGCCACTTGGACCCAAAAGGGCAACCAGCTTTCCTTTTTCGATTCCAATATTGATATTTTCCGAAGCTTGATACCCGCCATAGGTCTTATCAATATGTTTCAATTCAACGTACATAAATCCCTCCCTCTCTCATATCATCAGACATTTTTAAGCTTTTTCTTCGCCTGATACTCCACGATATTTCTGGCGACAATAACAAAAACAGCTATGATTACAAGGATCGATGATACTGCAAATGCCGCTGTAATGGAATCACTGGAACCAGCCAGATAAAGTGCGTCAATTTCCAGTGGCAGAGTAAAGGTCTCTCCCCTTGTTTTCGATAATGCGTTGACTGCCCCAAATTCCCCCAATGCCCTTGCCGTACATAGAATGACTCCATACAGCAGCGCCCATTTTATATGGGGAAATGTGATTTTACGGAATATGGTAAAGCCTCCCGCCCCCATCAGGGCTGCTGCTTCCTCCTCATCCTTTCCCTCCGCATGAAGGACCGGGATAATTTCTCTGGAAACAAAGGGAAATGTTACAAATATGGTTGCCAGCACAACTCCCGGTATGGCAAAAACAATCTGTATATTGGTGCCGAAGAGATCATTTAACCGATTGATGTAAGTGCTGGCCCAGCCTAACCGGCCAAAGGTCATAAGAAAAGCCAAACCTGCAATGACCGGGGATATGGAAAAGGGAATATCAATCAGTGCAGAAAGCACCTGTTTCCCCTTAAATGAAAACTTGGTAATGAGCCAGGCTGCCATAATGCCAAAGAAGGTATTGACCAAAACTGCAATGACCGTTGCCAGTAAGGTTACTTTCAAGGCAGATAATGCATATTCCGTCTGCAAGGAAGTGAAGTAGAATTGGATACCTTCACTTAAGGAATTGATGATTACAGATATCAACGGCAATACCAGCATCAGTCCAAGGAATAAAACGCTTATGGTTATCAGAATGATTGGGACCGTTCTATTTTCTTTCTTACTACGATTCTCCACGGTGCACCTCCTAAATAAAATTCGTACGCCTGGACTGGCAGATCTGAATCATATTTATGAAAAGCAATATGATAAAGGAAAGGATCAGCATCACCAATGCAATGGCGGTGGCACTGGCATAGTCCACGTAATTGAGTTTCTGCATGATCACATAGGAAATCACCTGTGTCTGTTCCTTTGCACTGTTTCCTGATATATAAATCACACTTCCATATTCACCGATGCCTCTGGCTAATGCCAATCCAAAACCGGTCAATATGGCTGGTTTTAATTCTGGTAATATGACTTTGAAAAACGTTCTTATCTTCCCTGCTCCCAGTATGTAGGCTGCTTCTTCGTATTGACCGTCCAGTTTCTCCAGCACCGGCTGTATGGCTCTGACGACGAACGGAATTCCGATGAAAATAAGTGCAATGACAAGCCCTGTTTTTGTATAGGAAACCTTTAATCCAAGCTGTGCCAAAGGTTTCCCAAGCATGCCTGTATCGGAATATAACTTTGATAATGTGATACCAGCTACCGCGGTGGGAAGAGCAAACGGCAATTCAATCAGCCCATCCATGATCCGTTTCCCCGGAAATTCATATCTCACCAAAACCCATGCAAGAATGATCCCAAAGAAACAATTCACAACAGCTGCGATCAACGCGCTGAATATACTGGTCTGAAATGCATGGAGTACATTCTCCTTTGTAATTAACCGGAAGAATTCATCAGGCGTAAGATTAAGCGAAAAAACAAGAACAGATAACAGCGGAAGTAAAATAATGAGCGAAAGCATCATTAATGTGATCCCCATTGACAGTCCAAACCCTGGTATTACCCGGTCTTTTCTTATGTATTTCTTTATAATCTGTTTTGTCATACTCATCTCCATTCAAAATAAATCATTTTATAGTTAATTTTTTAATTACCATAAATTTCATCAAACACGCCACCATCAACGAAGAATTTGTCATACACGGCATCCCAGCCTCCAAAATCATTAATGCTGCATAGTTTGATATTTAAATCGAACTTATCGGAAAATTCCTTCAATATGGTCTGATTTGATGGTCTGTATCCGTACTCCCCAATCATTTTCTGGGCTTCATCGGTATACAGATAATCCAGATATTCTTTTGAAATCTCCTGGGTGTTATCTTTATCTGCATTTTCATCTACAATCGCTACACTTGGCTCCGCTAAAATGCTGATACTTGGAGATACAACCTCATAATCATCCGGATATTCCTCTACAGTCATAATGGCTTCATTCTCCCAGGCAATTAGAACATCTCCCTGACCATTCTCTACAAAGGTGGTAGTTGCTCCACGGGCACCGGAGTCCATAACGGTCACATTAGAATAAAGCTTAGCCATAAACTCCTTCATTTGATCTTCATTATCCTGAAACTGCTGTCCGGCATAATACCAGGCGGCTAAAAAGTTCCAGCATGCGCCTCCGCTGCTTTTGGGATCCGGAGTGATAACAGATACGCCATCCCGAATCAAATCATCCCAATCCTTAATTCCCTTCTCATTCCCTTTCCTTACCAGAAAAACAATGCTGGAGGTATAGGGAGATGAATTTCCTTTAAATTCCCCAATCCAGCCCGGCTTTAAGAGCCCGGCTTTTTCAATCAAAGTAATATCATGGGCAAGGGCAAGGGTCACCACATCTGCATTAGCTCCTTCTATAACGGATCTTGCCTGACCACCGGAACCGCCATGGGACTGGACAACTTCCACCTGCTTTCCTGTCTTTTCGGAATAATACTTTTCAAACAGTTCATTGTAGGCAACATAAAACTCCCTGGTAGGATCGTAGGAAACATTTGTAATGGTAATCGTTCCAGAAACATCTTTCCCGGTTGGCTTTGCACACCCTGCTAAACCAAGCACCAAACCAAATACCAGGAATAAAGAAACTTTTCTCTTTAATTTTCTCATCACTTCCTCCTTTTTTGCGTGCGTTTGCACAAATATACAAAAAATGTGAAAACATTGTATATTTTCACTTTAGATCAAGCAGCTTACATGGAAAATCTGCTGACTTCTATTATATATATTCACACCCCCAAACATATATACATATTAATTATATATGTTATTAGGGTTTAACTTGATTGTCAACACTTTTTTAGACAATTTTTAAGGTATTTAAAAGAAAAAACAAGTGCCGCCACCTCATTTCAAGATAACAGCACATTATTGTTTCATTTATTTACCAACTAATTACTTATGCAGGGTTAATTTTTATAGAACTTCTTTCTATTTTGTCTACACACATCCCCTTTGGAGGAATATTATATACCAAAAGTAAAAACAGGTTTTTTGTATGAATGAGCATTATCCTTTCGTAAACCCACCGCTCCCCTACGCATACGATGCGTTAGAGCCATATATTGACACACAAACCATGTGTTTGCATCATGACAGGCACTTACAGACATATGTTAACAACTTAAATAATATATTAAAAGACTGGCCTGATCTGCAGGACTGGTCTTTGGAGAAACTGATCTGCAAAGCAGACTGCCTGCCAGAATGTATCCGCCAAGCTATCAAAAACAATGCAGGCGGTGTCTACAACCACATCTTTTATTTTAACGGAATGTCTGACTTGGATTCACGACGTAATGCAGGAATGCTCTACCCTGCCATTATAAATGATTTTGGTTCCATTGATAACTTTTTCCAGGAGTTTAAAGAAGCAGCATTATCTGTATTCGGATCCGGATATGCCTGGCTGGTCATGGATAATAACTGGAAACTTAAATTTGTTACGACTGCAAATCAGGATACCCCCATTGTAAATAATCTCTGCCCTATTGTAACAATTGATGTGTGGGAACACGCTTATTATCTGAAACATTACAACGAGAGAGCTGCCTACATTGATGACTGGTTCATGGTCGTAGACTGGTGCCGCGCCAACGAATTGTATCAGGACTATATATCTGGACGCAATTGATTTTCGCCTAATAAAAAAAGAGGAGCATTTACAGGTTCCTCTTTTTTCTTGGTCGAAATCATTCTTCACTGTCCAAATCCATAAGTATTTCTAAAATCTTTATGGCTTTCTCATAACTTATATGCTTTACATTCTGCATCTTGTGCAAAACCATCTTCGTGACATTGTCCTTTACATGATACATATCGGTTTGAGCTGACATTTCATATAGAGATTTGTCATTTAAATCAATTACCTCATTTATATTATATAATACGTCATTGGACAGTTTCACATATTCCTCTGTAACTTCTTCCACATGATAGCATTTTTCTTTATTTTCTTCATAAACCATTATTTTATCACCAGAACACAATGTCATAGAAACCTCCATAAGTTAAATTCAATAATAATTACTATTATTAGTATAGCATATAACAGAATTAAAATATAGATGTTTTTTCAATTCGACGGATTATTTTATATACCTGGTTCTTAAGTAAGCTTGTATAAAGTACATTTAATACTCAAAAAAAAATGATTTAAAAGTAAATATTTAATATCAAATAATCACTCAATAAAATTACATTTTGGAGGAACTATACAGCTTTTTAAATTAAAATTATACGTTTTTTATTTTATGTTAATTCTCTTTTTTTTATAATTTATTCTAACTATTTATTTTTTTATTTTATATTGACAATTAAATATCCTTTTTGTATATTATAAATAATAATTAAATCAATTTAAATTACATAAAGGAGATTTTTATGACAAATACTTTCTTATTAAAAGATACGTCTATCTATGGATTTGGTGATTCTCTCGTAGCAGGCCATTATAATGGTATTGGTATGCTGGATTATCTTACAGAAAAAAATCATATGAAGTATTATAAGTATGCCATTAACGGAGCTACTGTAATTCCACGAGAACCATACGCACTTCCTGATATGGAAGGTCTTGTGTACGATATTGGCGCACAGATTGACCGTGCTCCAGTAGACGTACCTGATTTCATTTGCTTCGATGGCTTAACAAATGATGCCTATGATGATATTAAAAACCGCATCGGAATTCTTGGCAAAGGCTATGATGGGAATTATGATACGAGTACTTTTCTTGGTGCTTTTGAAACAATATGTTATAAATTACGTTTAAAATATCAAAACAGTAAAATTATTTACATCTGCCCTCATAAGATGCCCACTAGAACTGATTTTGCTCAGGAAACACTGCAGAATTGTGTTCGTCTTGCCTGTGAAAAATGGTCTATACCATATGTAGATATTTATCGAAAAGGTGGCATCAACACCTACATCGATGGCATGAGAACTACATACTCTTACAACAAGCGCTTTGAACAAGACAACGGAAATGGTACACATTTAAATGAAAAAGGCTATCAGCTCTGGTATACTCCAATGATTGAATCCATGCTTTTGCAATCCAATGGCAATTATTAACCTGATTGCAATTATTTGTGAAAACGGCTGCCGCTGAAAGAAACTAACAGCACATAATACTATGAGAGCAGACTGCAAATAACAGTCTGCTTTTTAATAGTAAGCTTTTACTCATCCCATTTTTCTTTCATCAATTCCAATAGTTCTTCATCCTGCAGATGGTTTTTCGTTGTTAATAATAACATTACTCTTTGATTTTCTTCTGTATCCTGGAATTCCCTTTGCCACAAATAAAAGTGAGGTCCATCTCCAAGATTTCGAATATAACTCATAAGTCCTCGCAATACCCATGCTGACTGCTTCACATCTGCCTGGCAATCATTTTCATAGAATTTATTCCATTTTCCATGTTCACGACTGCGCATGGCTTCATTTCCTTTTAAATAATCCTCCATTGCTTTTCCTGCTTCATAAAAAGCACGCTTATGGTCACCCTCCATTGCTTTTAACAGACTCTCACATGCATGAACAGCACCGGAATAGCAGAAATAGTGAATCTTGACTTGAAGCATAATAGAATCTTCAAATAGTACTTTTCCTTCTCCCTTAAGTTCTGTTACTACTCCCATACATTCATTTAAATATTCTGAATATCCTGAAAAGGCTTTTTTACAGAGAGCCTGATACCAGAGAATCTGATCTTTTAATGTTTTTGCTTCCGTTGCCCACTGTAACCATTCTGATTGTTTGGTCTCATCCTTCATATATTGGGAGACAAGCATCCTGGTTACATGATTAGAAAACTGTTCTCCTGCATGTTCGTCTTCATTTTCTCCATACGCCAATGCATATTCCGGATATCTCTTTAAGCAGCTGCAAACCTTTTCCTGATTTTGTGATCCATAGTAATTAAATACATATTTGTTTCGATGTATTTCAATGTCTATATTTTTATCTTTCCACATTTTGGATACTAAATCCAGGAAATATACATGTGGTTTTACATTCGAACAGTTAATAATCCAGTAATCATTGCAATTATGTTCTAAAACGTCATTTAACTCTTTCTTAATAAATTCTGGAGAATTAGGCTGCATCGTAATATGATTAGCAGCCTGCAAATCATAAAATGATACATGATAATAAATGCCATGTCTTCCTTTATCTTCGATTTCCGGCAATGCATAAATACGAGGATTATGATTTTCCTGACGTCTGGTTACCATCTTTCCAAATCCGTTATCTGCCCATATTTTAACTACATCTTCCGGCATCTTTAAATATCCGTCTCGATAAAGTTCCATAGTCTCTCCATATAGATTGGTACAACATACCGCATCCGGTATTTCTTCTTTTACCAGTTCATACTGGGTATGAATAATCTGACTCATTAATTCTCCACGGGATTGCATGGTGTTATATTTCTGATCAACAAACCAAAACGGATAGTCTCCCTGTCCCCGAAATCCAAGATTCCAGATCACCTTTCTCTCCTTTTGCTCTTTGATGCCTTCCCGCCAAAGCTTTTGAAATTTATCTGCATGTTCTGTATATGAAGGCCTTAAATTCGGATAGGCACGAATAAACATTTCAGCACCAAGAGGCTCGGCATGATGATGGGTAATGTATAATCCCATTTTAGAGGCAGTATAACAATATATCTTTGAGTTCAAATCTGTTCCTGGTATGGTCATATTCCCACCGCAGCGCAGAAGTGCTTCAAATACCATTTCCCACGGTTTTTCTTTGCTTCGATCTACACTCCAGCCAATCAAAAGAATTTCATCATTTACAAACCAGCCACGGAATTTTACCTCATATGGTTCTGACTGGTAATTATAGTCTTCTGCGATTGTATAGGACTCTTTCTGTTCAATCTTCTGATCATTCCAAAACCAGAAATCATGTATTCCTAGAATAGTGCGGCTAATCTCATAAATCCCATATACAAACCCTAAATCATCATTTGCCAGGATTTCAAGCCTGCCGTCACATACTTGAATCCGAAAACATTCTCTCTCCTGGTCCGCCACTTTCAGGCAGATTTGTACTCCGTCTTTTTCAGACTCTAGGCAACTCTTTTTTATATCCCTTTTTAGATTTGTTATTGCTGATTCTATCGTGCTATTAGATATCTCTGTTACAATTTTGGAATTTCTAGTTACGACCAAATTCATATACCCTCCTGTACTATTGATTTATCTTTTGATTTTTCTTTTAACCTTTTATTCCATCCATAGCGATTCCATCCACCAGATATCTCTGAAAGATGATAAAAAATACAATAACCGGCAGTATTGCTAAAACAGACATTGCAAATAATCCTCCATAGTTATTGTAAGCATTGGGATCCAAATATAAATTCAATGCCAATGGAATCGTAAACTTCTGTGCACTGCTCATAAAAATCAATGGTTGAAAAAAATCCTGCCAAATCCAATAAAATGCAAAGATAGAAGCTGTCACAATTGTTGGCTTTATGACTGGAACCAGGATTTTAAATAATATTGCAATCTTTCCACATCCATCAATTTTTGCCGCTTCATCAAGCTCCCTTGGTATTCCTCTGAAACTTTGTACCAACAAAAAGATAAAGAAACCACCACCAAAGAACCATGGCAAAAGCAATGCGATTTTGGTATCAATCAATCCCATTTTCTTTAAAATAATATACTGGGGAACTACCATAACCTGCGTCGGAATCATCATTGTAATCATAACACAGACAAACCAGAAATTAGCCCCCCTGAATTTGATTCTCGCAAAAGCATATGCTGCGAGCAAAGATACAAACACACAGCCTATGGTACCCAAAATTGTTACAATTGCTGAATTGCCAAAATATTTAACAAATGACACATTACCAACACCATCAAACGCACTCTTATAATTTTTTACCGCATCCCAAACTTGTGGTATTAATGAATATGTATTCAAAAACATAGTATCATTGCTTTTAAAGGAGCTCGCCAACAACCAAAGCAGGGGATAAACCATAAAAAATCCCAGTGATATTGCTCCCGCATGAAATATTATAGAATGTATAGTCTTTCTTCTTTTTACACTGTGTTTTTTCCTAATTGTCTGTACTCTTACATCAGTTTGCATTGCTCTATTCCTGCCCATTATCCTGTTCCTTTCTATTCTTCATAATGAACCCAGTTCTTCTGTGTTTTAAATAATATGGCGGTGAATACTGATACTATGGCAACCAATACCCATGCAAGCGCACAACTGTATCCCATATCGAAATAGGTAAATGCACGCCTGTATAAATACAGAACATAGGATAACGTACTATTTAACGGGCCACCATCCGTTACTATATAGCTCTCGGTAAATACTCTAAAGCCATTTACAATCTGAAGAATCAAGTTAAAAAATATTGTCGGTGTAAGCATTGGAAGCGTGATTTTTGTAAAAGTTTTCCACGGTTTTGCCCCGTCCACCATCGCTGATTCATATAACGACATCGGAATCTGTTTTAACGCAGAAAGGAAGATCAGCATAGAAGAACCAAACTGCCATACTCCCATTAGTATGATGACGCCTAATGCTGTATCCGGATTACCCAAAAAAGAAATTTCCTGTTTAAAACCAAATATGGCTAATAATGACATTAAGACACCTTTGTTGCCAAAGATCTGCTTCCATACAATCGATACTGCAATGCTACCGCCAATGATTGACGGTACATAATATAATGTTCTGTATATTCCCAGTGCCTTGTGATTTTTATTTAAAAGCATTGCTATAAACAATGCAAAGGCCAGACGAAGCGGGACCAGAAGACCAACATAGAGAAAAGTTACTTTTAATGCCTGTAAAAATGTTTTATCCTGAGTAAATATTCGAACATAGTTGGAAAAACCAATCATTTTAGGTGTATTCAATAAATTAAAATCTGTAAATGAATAATAAATGGAAATAAACATCGGAATTAACCACATTAGCAGAAATCCAAAAAGCCATGGTGAAAGCAATAAATAGCCAACTAAATTGTCACTCCGCTTATATTCTATATTGCGGCTCTTTATTCTGTCTTTCATCTTATCCTCCTCATCTCTTAAAACGAAGGGGGTGCCTTTTCAGCCTCCCCTTCTTTATAATCAATCTTATATTTTACTTTCCGTTATTTCTTAAAAGGATTTCATCCGCTTCCGCACGGAAGGATGCCGCAGCTTCTTCTGCTGTTGCCTGACCATAAAACACGGAATTACCTGCATTACTGAAAGCTTTATTTACCTCAGCGATACCGCTTGGTTCTGGTGCAGGCGTTTCACCAGCAAGTTTCGTTGCAGTTTCTACATATTTAAACATATCAACTTGCTGAGAAGACATTTTTCCAGAATTAATCATATATTCACGAATGGAAGAAGACACCGGTGTTCCTCTTTCTGCCATGATAATCTCATTTGCCTCTTCCGAATTAATAAACCAGTTAATAAATTCTGCACAAGCCTGTTTTACCTTTGATGTTTCTGAAACGGAGAAAAACATTCCTGGCTTTAACCATAATCCTTTTGCATCAGATGTCGTCGTTCCATCAGCCAGCGGAGGTGTAACAAGTTTAATATTCTTATTTTGCGTACTTACACGAGCGGAGTAGTTATTCCAGTCAAAACAATAAGCCGCATCTCCAGTAACAACTGGCCCTGCTTCCTGTCCAAGTGTCAGAATTTGTGCAAATTCATCTGGATCAGGATAAGCATTGGCATCAATCATGTCTTTAAATGTCTGAAAGAACTCTGCACAGACTTTATCAGCTTCATAACCAAGTCCGGTGCCATCCTTTTTAAATAACGTCTGCCCATGCTGCCTCAGCCAGTAATTTAAAATAGTAGTATCGCTAACAACACCTGCAGAAATCATGGCACTGGGGTTTCCAGTAGATTCTGAAATTTTAGTGCTCATCTTAGCAAAGTCACTCCAGGTCCACTCACTTGTTGGTTCTTCAACCCCTGCAGCAGTAAGCACATCCGGGTTATATCCAACGGTAACAGCTGAAGTCGATAATACCAGTCCTGCTAATTTATTATTAATCTTACCTGAATTTAAAATAGCATCTTCAATATTAGTTACATCAATTGTTCCATTATCTACAAACTCATTTAAGTCAGCAATGGAATTGTTTTTTGCATATGTAGAGATATACATATAATCCATTTGCACAATATCTGGCATAGACCCCGATGCAGCCTGTGTTGACAATTTATCAAAATAACCGTCCCAACCTGAAGGTGATGTCTCAAATTTTACATTTGGATGTGACTCCGTATATAGATCTAACAACTTTTGTGTATACTCATGTCTTGCATCTCCACCCCACCATGCAATTTTGATAGTAACTGGTTCGTCGCTGCCACCAGCAGAAGATTGTGCATCTGTCCCCGCTTTATTACCAGCACCGGTACTTTCACCCACTGTTGCAGTCTTGGAATTACCACACGCTGCGGTTGAGAATACCATAGCACCAGCACAACATAGAGCTGCAACTCTTTTCAATCTTAATTTCATAAGTCCTTCTCCTCTTCTCTTTTTTTATCATGACTGCCCATCAGTCCTGATAAAATCATTGTATAGCATCACTCTACAAAACAAAATGGAATTTAGGGAGTTATAATTTGAAAAAAACCGACTTTTATAATTTTTCATTTCCTTCCTGTCTCAACAAATCCCTGTATTCCGTTGGCGTCATATTAGAGAGTTTTTTGAATGTTTTTGAGAAGTATTGTCCATCTGATGAATATCCTAACAATTCTGTCAATTCAGATATCTTCATCTCCGGATTATACTGTAACAAATTTTTTGCAAGGCCAATTCTCACCTCCAATAAAAAGGTCGAGAATTTTCTTCTACATTTTTTTACAAACAATCTACTAAAATAGTCTTCATTCATGTACAGAACTTCCCTGGCCAGGTATTGAATGTTTAGTTCTGTATTATGTAAATTTTGATATATTGCAATCAATATCATGCGTATTCTCTTATTTTCTTTTCCCAACTGCAAAGCACAATTATTTCTTTCAGTAATCCTATCTACCATCTGTTCCAGCATACCCCAATCATCCTTTTTCTCCTGTAACTCTAACTCCGAGGAATCCACAACTTCTTCTTCATATAAAATTTTCATAACCCAATTGCAGATTTCTTTCTTTTGCTGTATACCATATGCATTTAATTTCATTTTAACAAATGCAAGATATACCTCAAAAATGATCTCTTCATAATTGTCAGCATATTGCAATTTTTTATAATTAAATAAAGATGAAGCTTGGTTCTGATAGCTTTTAAATTGGCTATAGTGTAAATATTCATCTAATTTTTCTATATTTCTCATGCGAAACAGACCTTTTATCTGCTCGTAGAGAATGCAGACCTCTTGCAAATTTCCTTTTCTGCTAACAGCAGAATAAAACGGATTTTCCCTCACTCTTTTATATTCCTGCCTGGTCCGACTCACGACAAGCTCCAATGCCTTTTCAGCATCAGCTTCCACAAGCAGCAATAAATCATTTTGTATTGCGGTAGTTAGCAGAATCTTATAATCTCCAAGTAATTCTTTCATTACATTTCCAATTACAAACTGATCAAGATAATCAAATCCTCTATCTGGATTTCGAAGACCAAGTAATAATACTTCTGTATTTTTATTTCCTATTTCTTCCATAAATAATTCATAGTCCTGTGATATTTGTTCCCGTTCTAAAAGCATATTTCGAAAAATCTCATCTCTAGCCCGTGGCAATAGTTTTCTTATCGTATAATGGTATTTATTCTCCATTTGCTTTTTTGTACGCTCTTTTTCAAGTTCCGCCTTTACCTCATTCATAACTTTCATAATATGTTCTTCATCACATGGCTTTAAGATATAATGCCGTATTCCATATTCCATTGCTCTGCTGGTATACTCAAATTCACCGTATCCAGATAGCACAATCAGTTTGGTATTTGGATACGCAGTTATGACTTTTTGAATTAACTCAATTCCATCCATTACAGGCATCTTAATATCTGTCAGAATAATATCTGGTTTTTTACTTTGAACTTTCTCAAAAGCGTCTACCCCATTCCACGCAGTCCCAACTAATTCAATATCATATTTTTCCCATGGTATAAATTTAGCCATTCCTTCTCGCTCTATTTCTTCATCATCAACAATTAGAAGTTTAAACATTTTGGTCTCCCCTCACCAATTTAGGTATTCGTATCAGTATTTTTGTTCCTTTTCCCCATTGACTCTCTATACAAAAATCACTGTTTTCATAGGTTATCTGCAAACGTTCATATATATTTTTTAAACCGATTCCATGCCCTTTGGGGGTTATGGTGAAGTTCCTTACAGCCGTTAATTCCTCATCTGACATCCCTGATCCATTGTCTTCTACTTCTATACGAATCACTTGCTCTTCATTAAATACTCTTACAGAAATAGTACATACCTCTAATACTTTATCCACACCATAATAAATACAGTTTTCAACCAAAGGCTGTAAAATCATTCTCGGAACAATATAGCTGCCCAGATTTTCTTCTTTCTCCACTATAAATTCCGCACGTTTCTGATAGCGGATTTTTTGAATGGCAATATAACTTTCCACCATACCAATTTCTTCTTCGATTGTTGCATACGGATCATTGGTGAATGAAGAACGCAGTAAATTTCCCAGCTCTACAATCATTTTTCCAGCTTCCACATTACGTTCTGCTTTTACCATCCAATTTAAAGCGTTTAAAGTGTTATACAAAAAATGAGGATTAATCTGTGCCTGCAGCATACGATATTTTGTATCCTGTAGAAGTAATTGCTTTTCATAATTTTCATAAATTAATACATCTATTTTATCCAACATCAATTGGAATTCCTGCGTTAGAAGTCCAACTTCATCATTTCTTTGCTTATTATCCAGTCTCTCTTTCGCACGCTGAAAATCACCTGTTTCTACAATTCGCATAGATTCTGTTAACTGCTCAAGCGGCTTTGTTATTATGTGGGTTATTTTATTCATAAGCACGATAATTACTATAAATACAACAAAAAAGCAACCAATCATTAATTGCTGAACATTCACAATCTGACCATAAATATCAGAATATGGAAATAAATTTACATACATCCAGCCAGTTGCTGCTGATTGCTGAAAACACATAAAATATTTTTCATTTTTATATTGAATTATTTTATATCCTTGTCCATCTGTAAATGTCGGTAACTGTAAGTCCATATTAGCATCCTGATAAATCATTCCTTCTTTAGAATATACAAATAATGTTGCATAATCAGATTCCAGGTTATCACCATACTCACGTATTACATCTGTCATATCACAAATAAAGATCAGACTGCCTAGATAATCCAGGCTCATATCAAGCCTGTTGCGAACATCTCTTCCCACAAGAAGATATGGATATTCCTTGACAGGCGGTTGAAATACATAAGCACCTCGGGAATCATGCATTCGATTTAAAAAATCCTCATATAAATGATTTGGAATATCACCGCAGGGAATTCCTTCTTCCATGGTTATTTGATGATTGTCTGTATATTGTATATTTTTTACGATAGAATCAGGATTGAGCTCACTTTGTAATAGAAACCGTAGCTGTGACATCATTTGAAGGTACTCCCATGATGGATTAGGTAATGTCGCCATTTCTGACAATAGGGTTTGAATCTCCGTATCCATTGCCAATATATAGCTTTGATTTTCCACTTTCGTTAAACTGTCATTTACTTGCTGGGTAAAATAATCCAATTCCTGCAAAGATTTTTCATATAACTTTTCGCTATAGATATTTACGCTTAGATTTATTACAACAATTGATATGGTTAAGAAAATACTGGTACTAGATAGATACACCAATGCCATCTTTTTAGGCAATTTTAAATTTTCAAACCATCTTCTTATTTTGCTCTGCACAAGTAGTTCTCCTCTAAGCTTTTATTTTGTTTAATTTTACCTTAAACGACCTGATAACACAATTTAAATGTACCGTATTTATCACATGATATCTATGTTTCTATTATAAAAAATTCAATACAGGGTAGATATGAAATAATACGACTTGATACTTGTAATAATCCGATATTTCACAAAAAAAACTGCTGTCTCCAGCAGTTATTTTTTAACTATGATTATAAAAAGTTTTTTTCCTTATACAAATAAAATATATACATAGAATTACTTTGATCAATCTAGATAAATTTGCGTATTTAATATATTCCTCAATTTAGTTATTGATATAGTATAAGATCATACTCACTAAGTTTATATCTCTCCTGCTGCCAGATAGCAAAACGGATCTGTTACAATGTTTTTCTTCAAATCTAATTCCATCTCATTTATTGGAAAAATTATAACATATTGGATGATATCTCATCAATATTTATTTCTGATGCTAAAGAGACAAAACTTTGTAAGCAGCCTTTCCTATTTTTAAAACCAACTGGAGCCCTCTTATTTCCGTCGAAAATAAATATGATATCTTTCCCCATCTACTTCTGAGATTGGCATACATGAAATCCCATTCCAATTAAAATGCAAAGGAAGTCCCTGGGCTATCATATCGGCTTTCAAGCATTCCACTTGTTCAGGGCATTGCAAGTAATCTTCACGGTCAGATATGGCAGCTAATAAAAATGGTCCATAAGCAATACTTACAAGGTCACTGTTATCCGATTCCGGTATAATCCGAAAGCCATATGACATATGAACCTCAATGGTATCTCCAGCACGCCAATTCCGAGAAATGCGTATATAACCATCTTCTGAAACAGCTATTGTCTGCTCTTCTTGGCAGACTTTGATTGTAAAGTTATCTCTGGTCCAGGCAGGTACGCGTAAACATACAGTTCGTTTTCCTGAAGTTTTTATAGTAATGAATGAGTATTCCGGATTATCCATGGACCAGTTAAGTTCCAGTTTCATATTGTCAGTATCCAAAACAGAAGCAATATAGAGGTTTACATAAAGCTCATTCTCATTGCAGGAGTATATATCATGAATGTAACGAAAACGGCTTTCTAATCCGGTACCATGGCAACAGGTATTTTCATCCGTGGTATATTCCTTTTGCCCTGCTGGCCGTAATGGCATGAAATAGATGGTACCCCCATCCTCTGTATGGCTGGCGGAGGCCATTATGTGATTATATAAAACCAATTCGTAATAATCCATTAAAGAACTGCCAGGATACAATTCAAACAACCCGGAAGTAAGTCTTAACATATTATAGCTGGCGCAGCTCTCTGCCGTCTTATCAGAGATGTATTTAAATATTTTATCCGGTTCATGAAACATTTCCGTTTCTCCCACGCCTCCAACATTATAAGCATGAGAAGCCGTAACCATATTCCAGAAATTTTCTGCTATGTGCAAATACCGGCTGGAGCTGCCTGCCTTATACAGTTCCAGTGCACCAATGATCTGGGGGATATGCTGGTTTGCATGCATATCTTTTAATGTATCGATATTTTCCTGCATGGGATAGAACAGTTTTTCATTACAGAAGTAGTATGCTGCTTTTAAATATGTTTCCTTATGGGTTAGATGATATAGCTGAACCATTACCGAAATCATTCCCCCGAATTCTCCGGCAATGTACATAGACCACATTTTATCTAACTGTTTTTGGGAGAGTTTCGATAATCTTTCAAAGACCCAATCTCCCATTTTAGCTACAATGTTAAGCGCTTTTTGATTATCCCCAATCAAATAACAGTCTAACAATCCTGACATGATTTTGTCTAACGTATAATAAGGAGCCCATATGGTCGGGTAGGTTGTGAATTTTTCCAGGAGATCAAACTGCTCTTCTGAATAAGCACTTAGAAATCCTAAATGACCGCCTGAATTTAAAAGAGCTTCCTGGCAATGTTCTAAAGACTCTATCATATAAGTTATTTTTCTGCTTAATATAAGATTGTGTGTAACACTCCAACCAAATGCAAGGGCTGATAAATAGTGCCCGGTCGTATGGCCTTTTAAGTTACAGCCAGGGGCATCCCAGCCCGTCATGGGCGGAGCTCCCTTTGTATCTAAACCAGCAGCCACTCTGAAATTATATAGCATCTGGTCATCATTGATCTGGAGCAGATACTGGGTCATACGCTCTTGTGCATCATAAAACAGAGTTCCGTCTTTCAGTTTAATGGAGCCTGACGGAAACGAAGCCGCCTTAGCCTCTGGAATTTTTTCTGGTTCTGATGGAGCATCTGCTTGAAACTCTATATTTGCTTCTGCTTTTAAATCAATAGTTTCAATGATACCTGCAACGCGGATCTTGCAGGGATAGGAAGGAATTTCAAATTCTTCCCAAACAACAGGAAGGGTTACCCGTACCCCTGTATCTTCCGTTGCAATTACAACAGGAGGCAAAACTGCTTCATTGCCAACTACTGCCCGTATGTTTACCGGTAAGATTTCTATAAAGGTACTATCCCGCGGCTGCTCCAGTACTGTTACCAGAAATTCTCTCTGTTTGCACGCACTTTTATAGTGAGCGGTAACAATCAGTGGAACAATGCGGTTCCCAACCCCAAATGCAGGCCTTGTTACTTTCCCCTCATTACTTATAAACAGTGTTTCCTTTGACTCCCAGCTAAGGTCGGCACCAAGCCTGCCCTTGTCTGGCAAGGTTAAATCTGCCTCTACTGTATTTAAGTTTCCTATGTATATCTCTTCTAAGTCTTGTAGAACAATTTCATCAGGTGTTGCTTCCTTTTGTCTTGAATACATGGTGTCATTTCCCCCAGCTTCTTTTATTTTCTTACATATCTTCTATTTTATTTTTAATCCAGTCTTTCCCTTCCACAATGCGGGTTAACAGCATTGCCATAGCCGGATCTCCTGTCACATTATTCATGGTGCAGAAAGGATCTGTCAATGTTCCCATTATTACTATAACAGGAATCACAGAGGTAGGAAATCCAAATGCCGTACATATAAACATTTCTCCAATAAATCCACCGCTCGGAATGGTACCAACTATAATTCCGCTGATCAATGCAACGATAACTGCCTTAACAATATCTTCCGGTCCCATAACCATATGAAAGACACCAAACAAAAACGCGATCTTAACAATTTGAACAGAAATGACTCCGTTCTTATGCATACTGGCTCCTAATGGAATTACCAAACTGCTGATTTCTTCCGAAATTCCCATTTTTTTCGTTGCCAGGAAATTAACCGGAATGCAGGCTGTACTGCTGCAGGCACCTGCTGCCGTCGTTGCCGGTAACCAAATATGTGTCCAGTAACGCCGTACTCCTTCTCTTCCCCCACCAAGAAATGGAACGATCGTACCATAAGCGATAAAAAACAAGGTGCAAAATACTACATAAATAATGGACATACGAGCCACAGAACCAATAATCTGACTGCCCATCTTGCCAATCAAAGTAGCAAAATAGCAGGCAATTCCAATCGGAGCATATAACATAACGATGGAAACCATTTTACTTAGTGCTTCACTTAATGAAGCAAATAAGTTTACCACAGGATCTCCCTTTTTCCCTATACTTGCCACTGCAATCCCAAATAAAATAGCAAACATAATCAGAGCCATCATATTTTTAATTGATAATAAGTTCACAAAATCTGATGTTGTAAACATATTTACAAAATTAAGCGATGTATTTCCCGGATCAATTTCCTCCGTAAATTCAACGGCTACTCCCTTTGCAGGATCAAAAATCGCAACGGCTCCTACCGCTAACAATGACGTTACAAGACCTCCGATAACAATCACCGCAAAAAAGATACCCAAAACCTTACCCAGCTTTTTTAAATTCCCCATATTGGCAATGGAGTTAGCAATTGATACAAATACCACTGGAACAATGAGGCAAAACACTAAATTAAGAAAAATATCTGCAAATGGCTGCAATACTGATGTCTTTTCACCGAATACAAATCCTATCACAGCACCTACTACGACTCCTGCTAATAAGATAATTGAAAATCGGTAGTTTTTTAATATTCTAATGAACTTTGAATTTGATGAATCCATAAATAATCCTCCCAATTTCTTTTTAAAGTCAAAACGGATAATTTCCCTCCGTCTTGCTGTATGCCCATAACCTATTTGCAATCACTCTGCTATTTCAGACGAGGTCCCCACCTCTCTTAAAACAAGTAATTCTGACTCCCTTCTCCAGAAGCAAAAAAACTTTCCTGATAGGTTAAATACGTTGGCTCATCATGGCATCGGTATCCTCCTTTCGATCGAACTTCCTGTATTTTGACTTGCAGTTATAAGGCTATTATAAATGAGAATTTAACAGCATATAATCAAGAAAACGAACTCAATATATAACGATTTTAACATCATTTATATAACAAAATGCATTTATTCTTGTGTAAAATGTGAAATTATGATAAAATAATACAATAAAAGCATTGTTTATTTGGAGGATCAGGTAATGTTTATAAACTTCATCAGCCCGCCTATGCCCCATCTAATCGTTGGCGGTATATCTATTTTTCGCAGAGGGGACAAGCATGAGCGCCGGGTTATTCACAATACCCTGGATTTGATTTATGTACGCAGCGGAACCATGTATATGGAAGAAGACAGAAAGCATTTTGAAGTAACCAAAGGCCAGTTTCTGGTTTTAACTCCTGATAAGACCCATTCGGGTTATCGTCATTGTGATGTAGATACGGTCTTTTCCTGGATTCATTTCTATTCCACCGGCGATTTTTCTTATTCCGAAAAGCCTGTCCATTATATGCCGGCTAAGATGAATAAGAACAAATATTATCAAAAAGATAAGTTTTATATCTCCATCCCACAATATGGAACCGTCAATCCAAAATTCAGCAGAGATTTCGAGGGATACTTGGATCAGATATCCCAGGTTAAGATTGATAAATACAATCAGCAAAAACTCTTTTACAATTCCGCATCTTCCCAAATCGATTACCAGATTCTTTTTCTGAAAATAATCTCTTACATTTGTGAATCAGGCGAAAATCCTCAGGAGAAAGATCTTGCCGAGGAAATTTACAACTATTTAAAGCATTCCTATACGGAACCTTTCAATCTGACGGAATTAGCACACAGATTTTCGTTTCATCCCGCCTATATTATACGTTGTATAAAATCAAAATACGGTTATACTCCATTACAGCTGCTTATTAATATCCGAATTGATGAAGCGAAAAAACTGCTTAAAACCACAAATCTACATGTAAATATAATCGCACAGAATGTTGGCTACTACGATACCGCCTATTTCTGTAAGCTATTTAAAAATATTACCGGAATGACTGCGATTGAATATCGTAAAAGGGAATCTGCCTCTTAAAAATATGATTTTTCATTTCCGTATAAATCTCACAAAGTAAAAAAGTCTAACTCCCACCTGCTAAAGCGGAAGTTAGACTTTCTTGATCGATAAAATGTAATAGGTTCTTCAATTTGAAATATTTCCTGCCTATCTTTCAGCCCTTATATAATAAATTCTGGATAGATAATCTCCCTGAATTTCCTTCGCAATATGTTTTATACCAGAAGAAAAATCCGATACGCTGATTCCTATATTTACCAGTTCGCTTCCATATCTTTTATAAGGTGTGAGTTTTTCAGCCTCAAGAGCACTATCCCTGATTTCATGAACCAGGTATTCCATATCTTCCTCTAACCCCAAAAGTTCAATTTTGTCGTATCCGCTTTCCGGCTTCTGAAAAATTCTGTAATATGCTAAAATAGCTTCTTTTTTATCTTCCGATACCACGATCCAGGCCGCTGTATTATTATCATGTTCAAACGGACTTCTCAATCTGTAAAAATCACCGAACTGGATTAATCTTCTATACTTTTTCATAAACTGAATCTGTTTTTTTATTACCTCTATTTCATCCGCCTCAAGTTTGGTTAAGTCAAGCTCATAACCAAAAGTACCAAAATAAGCTACGTTAGCACGCATACTCAAAGATTCTTTACGAAATACCTGTTCATTTGGTATGGCTGACACATGGCTTCCGATGCTGCAAAGAGGATATACCATGGAGCTGCCATATTGAATTTTTATTCTTTCTACTGCGTCCGTATTATCAGAAGCCCAGGCCTGTGGCGCATAATATAACATTCCTGCATCAAATCTTGCCCCTCCGCTGGCGCAGGATTCAAATAAAACTTCTGGAAAATCATTTCTTAGCCTCTCATATAAAGAATAAGTCCCCAGTATATATTTGTGCCTTGCCTTTCCTTGATACTCCTTATCGCGGTCATTGGAAAACACCTCCGAAAATGCCCGGTTCAAATCCCATTTCACATAGGCAACAGGAGCTTCTGACAGAACTTTCTTCATCAATTGGTAAACATATACAACTACTTCGTCTTTAGAAAAATCTAAAACATACTGCCCTCTTGCTTTTGACAAATGCCTTCTTCTGTCACCAAATACCCATTCAGGGTGCTTTTTGAACAGTTCACTGTTTTCATTCACCATCTCCGGCTCAAACCAAAGTCCGAACTTCATACCCAGATCATTTATTTTTCTTGCAAGCCCAGTAATTCCATCCGGTAACTTTTCCAAATTCGGATACCAGTCTCCAAGGGAAGAATTACTGTCATTTCGCGTTCCGAACCAACCATCATCCAGTACAAATAGTTCCACTCCTGTTTCCGCTGCAGCCTTTGCCAGATGAAGTATTTTTTCCTCATTAAAATCAAAATAGGTGGCTTCCCAATTGTTAATTAATATAGGCCGTTCTTTCTCTTTCCAAGTTCCTCTGATCAGACACTCTTTAAATAGTTTATGAAACGTCAGACTTAACCCACTTAGGCCTTTTTCAGAATATGCCATTACAACTTCAGGAGTTGTAAAACTTTCTCCTTTGTTTAATTTCCACTTAAATTCATTTGGGTGGATCCCCATGAGTACCCTTACGACATTGAAATTATCAACTTCAACCTGACCGAGAAAATCACCGCTGTAAACAAAATTAAACCCTATGGCTTCTCCTGTCTGCTCATTGGTATTCTTTCTTTTCAGTACCAGATATGGATTAAACTGATGACTGGAACACCCCCGCATGCTGTAGATTCCCTGTGTTCCATATTCTAAATTACGCTCACAGACATGACGTTCTCTTGACCATGCTCCTGCCAGATACAGCATCTTATATTCTTTATCCGGCAAATCCAGACACATGCTCATTGCAGTCTCAAGACTTATGCCCTCTTCGTGGTCACAATGATACCTCACATGCCTTGTAATAACTGGTCTGGTTTCATAAATTGTATAACTCAAAACAATTGAACTGTTTATGAGCTTATCTTCAAGCGTTATCTCAAGAGTCACCGCTTCCTTATCATCTTCCACATAAGTAGCAGGAAGACCTTCCAGCTTTTTCTTCCCCGCAAAAATAGTATGACTTCTGTATGTAAAATTCACGATCCGGCTTCCGTCACATGTTTCTATTTCATAGGCAGGGTATCTCATATCTCCATTGCCATAAGCAGGATATTCCTGTCTGATGTGTTCAAGAGAAAAATATGGGTTCCCTTCAATCGGGCATGCCTGCATATCCCGATGTCCACGCTCCGAAAGATATTGGTAATCTTCTTTATCGTTTACACGCTTTCCAAAGTAGAGCTGCCCTAATTGCCCATTTTCAAGAACAGTAAATAGATAACTTATTTCATTGTTAAACAGATGAAATAAGTTCGTCTTATTATAATACTTTATTGGCATATTTTTTTCCTCTTTCTGTGCTTTACTTTTGAAATGACATAATGTATCATGAAAATATATAATGAGGTGATAATATGGCTGTTAATAAGCCCACATATAGCGAAAGTGTCAATTATAAATGCTTACTTGCTCTGGATCATAAGACTTCTGACTTATATCTTAATTATTGTGGAATCGAATATTGTAAGCCCTATCATAAATACGAGCATATTCCCCGTAAAGAACATTTGATTCACATTGTAACAGAAGGGACAGGCACTTTTTTCTTAAACGGTATTACTTACCACGTAAAGAAGCACCAGGCGTTCTATATTCCTCCTGATAACGAAGATTATTATTACATCTCTGATGGAGTTAATCCCTGGTCATACATGTGGATTGGTTTTTCCGGTTCAAAATCAAATTCTTATCTGGCACAGACTGCTTTATCCGTTACCCAGCCCGTGTGTACCTTAAATAGTTATGTAGATAATGTATCTTCACTGATACAGAACTTATTGTGCGCAAACTCTCTTACTTATGTCAACGAACTAAAACGCATGGGATATTTGTACCGGATAATATCTTTTCTCATTTTAGAGAACAAAGAGTCCGGCGCCAGCAAAGGCGTAAACAATGGGCTCCCCTTATCTTATGCTCTCTATGCAAAAGAATATATAGACCGCTCCTACGCGGTTACCAGCGTAACAAAGGTTGCTGAAATTCTTGGTATAAGCCGTTCTTGTCTCCATACCAATTTTAAAAATGCATATAATATCTCTCCCCAGGAATATTTAGTTTCAAAAAAGATGAAATCTGCTGCCCGCTTACTTTTAGAGACCGATCTTTCCATTCAAATGATTTCATGGGAAACCGGTTATGCGGATCCTCCCAGTTTTTCAAAGCATTTTAAAGGAACCTATGGGATGAATCCCACACAATACCGGCAAGAATATAATAAAAAGGAGTTCTGATTATGGCCTTTGATAAACAAACCTTATTTTACGACTATGAAAGCCTCCTTGAATTTATGTATTTAAACCATGATAATACAGATCTTTACCTGGAACATTGCGGGATACAGCATTGCCCTCCCGGTCATACATATGGCAGAATTCAGAGGCTGGAATACCATCTTCATTTTATCATCAGCGGCAAAGGTACTCTCGAATATAACGGGAATGTATACCATCTGCAGCGGGGCGATGTATTTGCCATACCGCCCGGAGCCACGGACTATAAATACTATGCAGATTTAAAGGATCCATGGTATTACGCATGGGTAGCCTTCAACGGAACCAAAGCCAGACACTATATGATGTTAAGCGGCATAAGTAACACCCATATTATCCGTCCGTCCTGCATGGAACCCGAAAATTACACGAATCTTATTCAGCAGATTTTAGAAGCCAGGCACATTACACTGCCAAATGAATTAACAAGGCTGGGATACTTATTCGAAATTGTATCTCTTTTAATGGAAACCAATAAATCAGTTTCTGGTGCCGATCGCGATGAGTATCCTGCCGAACTTTATGTGGAACGTGCGTTGCAATTTATTGAGAACCAGTATCAGAATAATATTAATGTTAACGATATCGTGGATCATGTGGGGATTAACCGTTCCTACTTCTCCATCGTTTTCAAACAGCAAATGCAGATATCACCTATAAAATACCTTCAGGAATTCCGAATTAACCGAGCCAAACACCTTCTTGAAAGTACCGTACTGAATCTTCATGAAATTGCTCTTCAAGTCGGTTATAAGGACGCCTTTATTCTCTCAAAAATCTTTAAAAAAAGTACAAAATTAAGTCCCAGCCAATACCGGAATCATATCTTATAATTTACTGCCTGACGTAGCAATGCCCTCTATAAACTGTTTCTGGAAGATTAAATACAAAAGAATCATTGGTGCACATGCAATCACTGACGCTGCCATAAGCTCCGGATAATTTGATGAGAACTGACCATTTAATTTTGCCAGAGCGGAAGCAAGGGGCATGGTATTATCATTTGTGTTCGCAATAAGCGGCCATAACAATTCTTTGTATCCGAACAAAGCGGTAAAAATGCTCAGAGCTGTTATGGATGATTTTACAAGAGGACACATGACAAACAAAAATGTCTGGCCTATATTACAGCCGTCCAGCTTCGAAGCCTCCCCTAGATCTCTCGGCAGTCCCATAAATGCCTGACGGATCAGAAACATTCCAAAAGCGCTGACCAAGCCCGGAAATACAAGAGAAAACGTGGTATTTAACATATTTATTTTATTGAGCATCAAATATTGCGGTATGATAAATATCTGACCAGGCACCATCATCTGGAACAAAACCAGTCCAAAAGCGAGATTCTTTCCTTTAAAGTTTAATTGAGCAAACGCGAAGCCCGCCATACTTGATGTTATGGTTGCACATACAATTCTCCAAAAAATCATTGAAAATGTATTAAAATAAAGCCTAATAAAATTTATTTTTGTAGACGTATTGATAAATGCATCCAGTCTCCACATCGATGGGAAGATAATAAACGGATTCATTTGTGTTGATTCGGACTGTGTTTTAAATGCAGTCAGTATCATCCAAATAAATGGTACCAGCATAACGATTGCGCCTATAATCAAAACGATGTATTGCAGCAGATGCCATTTCTTTTCTGTTTTCTGCATGGTCAAATCCCCCTTAATAGCTGTAATAAACCCACTTTTTCTGAGCTCTTAACTGTATCACTGTAATTATCATAATGATTCCTAACAATAATACGACTATCGTCGATGCATACCCTTTATTATTTTCAACAAATGCATTTTGATAGAATAAGTAAACCAGTGATTGGGTTTTAGGGAATGCTGGATTCTGAGTTGTAACAAGCATAAAGATGGAGTCAAAAACCTGCATACCTGCAATTACCCTGGTGACCACTACAAAAAACATGGTAGGAGAAATAAGAGGAACCGTAATTCTAAAAAACTGATAGATACCACTTGCTCCATCAATGGAGGCCGCCTCATAATAGTCCCTGGGGATTTCCTGCAATCCTGCCAGAAATAAAATCATATTGTAACCGATAATCGACCATATCCCTACGATAGCAACGGAAATGATTGCAATATCCGGATCACTGATCCAATTTACGGACGGTATTCCGATCGAATTTAAAATATAATTAAGCAAGCCGAACTGGGAATTATAAAGCCATTTCCAGACCATTGCCACTGCTGCCGGCGCTGCAACCATTGGTATAAAAAAGATAGCCCGGAATATGGACCTGCCTGCTATTTTCTGATTAAGCAAAACCGCTAATACAAGTGCAATAAATATGGAAGCCGGAACTTCAAGCAACGCATACTTGAATGTATTCCATGTGGCAGACAGGATTCTGGTATCAGAAAATAGTCTTTCATAGTTCTGCGTACCTACAAATATACTCCCTCTCCCAAAGGCTCCTGTTTTAAAAAAGCTCTGATAGATTGTTTGAAGGATTGGAATGATATTAAGTATCAAAAGCCCAAGTATACCAGGCAGTATAAAACCCCAACCCCAAAAAAATTCTTGCCGTTCCCGTCTTGTCATTTTAAACTTTTTATTCTGCATTCGATGTATCCCCTTTCAAACTCCTATAAAACGCAGTATGAGTGATTTCCATTCGCATTTACGCTCGAATTTATGTAAGAAGAACTTATGGCTTTTGCTGACAAAAAAGGGGGCTATCAGATATGAAATGATACCCCCCTGATGAGCAAGTTAATTTTTTTCGTTGGCCAATGCCTCATTCATTACCTTGGAAAATTCCGTACAGACATCTTCTGCGGATCTGGAACCATCCCACAGACTTACCAGTGCCTGGGTCATAGCCGAATACCAAACTGTGGTATTCTTAGAATGAGGATATAATACCGCCCCATTCATCATATCCAAATATGGAGTGAGATCAAATCCTTCCTGAGATTTGGACCATGCATCGGAAATTCCTTCATATGCCGCCATGGTAACGCCAAGCTCTGCCTGTTTTTGCTGCGCTTCCTTGGAACCTAAGTACTCAATCAGCTTCCACGCCTCTTCTGTATGCTTTCCCTGTGCAGAGGCAGACCATGCCAGACCGTTATACATGGAACAAGTACCATTCTTTCCTTTTGGAAGAGGAGCAACTGCTGCATGTTCTTTTAAATAATCATTGATATTAAGTTCTGAAACCATCCAGGACCCCTGGAATGTCATAGCTACTGTTCCGGCTTCCATCAGTGCAGTCGTTTCATTTTCCGCCAGAATGGAATAAGGGGGCATGGATCCATCTTTTACAATGTCCTCCACCATTTTCATCGCTTCAATAGTTTTAGGATCATCAAAGCCAGACTTTGTCATATCATCGCTTATAATTTTACCGCCATTGGCGTATACCATACTGTACCATGACTCCTGGTCACTGCCTGGCTTCATGGCAAATCCATATTGGGAACCGTCCGGTTTCGTCAGCTTTTTGCTGATTTCTCTGAAATCCTCCCAGGTCCAGTCAGCCGTTGGATAAGGGATTCCTGCTTCGTCAAACATATCCTTGTTATACCATACTGCAGATGTATCCACATCCTTGGGAACCCCCAGCTGTTTGCCATCGGGACTCTGATATAACTTAACAAGAGCTTCCGGGAATTTCGTCAAATCAATTTTATCACTCTTACTGATCTGATCCGATAAATCAAGTAATATATCATCATACTGGGCATATGTATTAACCTGGAAGGAATGCATCCAGAACACATCCGGCATATTTCCTCCAGTTGTTGCCGCCTCCAGCATAATCCAGTAATCTTTCCATGGAGTAATCTGTATATCACACTTGATGCCGGTCTGTTCCGTAAAATCAGCCATAATCTTCTTTAAGCCTGGTTCCTGATTTTTATCCCATATGGCGACCGTAAGTGTGGTATCACCTGTACTTTGCTTTGCTTGGTCTTTCACTTCACTGCTCCCATTACCCCCGTCCGTTTTAGGCGCAGCGCATCCCGTGAACGAAACCAAAATCATCAGAACTACCAGTAACATGGATACGAACCTTCTTTTTTTCATAATACCTTCTCCTTATTCTCCTTATTTTTTTAACCAAACCTTACACTTTTTTTACATTATATCATCAAATCAAATATTTCAAATGGTTCGCTGTCGTTTTCATATGTCTGGTTGTTGTATGTTAAGTTTATGTGAGAATTGCATGGGATTTGGAACGGGCTGCCTTCTTAGCCAGAGGCGCTTATCATGCAGGATTTATCACTCAGGATCAGGCATGGGAGATATTAGTGAATAAAATTGCTCCGGCAGTGGTAAAAGCCGGTTTTCATAACTGGCAGGAATACGCTGCCTCCTTCTTATTCGGACGGAGCATCTGCTATACCGCCGATCCGGGAAAAGTTCTTTTCCCAATTTCAGATCTGCTGAATGGAAAAGAGCCTTCTGTATGGAAGGAATACCCGATTGATCGCTTAGGCTAAATTACATATAAGAAAAAAATCCTAACCTTCTCTAACAGATATAACGTTAGCAGATGGTTAGGATTTTTAATTTTTATATGATACAAAATAACTCGATACGGCTACATCGAATTAAACTCCTGTTCTACAAAGACTTTAAAACATTCCGTTTATTTGATCTACCAGATTATCATATGTCTGACCGGTAGCGATCGCATAAATTGAAATAAGCAGCAGAATCCCTGCCGCAATTAAATAAAGCGGCTTGAAATGAAAACCATATCCATTCTTTTTATTTCTATAATCAAATGAATATAGAGCCTATACATCTAGTTTCGTAAATATACTTCACCTGCACACCTTCGTCTGATAGGTCTCAAGTTGATACTTGATCTTTCCTGCAATTGCAGAACCTAAAATAACCACCATGGTTACTGCAATCAGTGAAACATATTTAAAATAGGAAAATAAGGTGAAAATTATAGTCAAAATTAGAATCAAACAAAAAACAGCTTTGACTCTCTTTATGAAATACCTGCTTTCTTCAATATCTATCTTCCTATTACTGGTTTCAACAGGTGATATTAATAAAAGTATAATCATCGAAAATGCAATTATCAGCCATGAATTCAAGGCTGAGAAGCAAATCCTTTTTGAAAACAATAATACTCCTACTTGAACCAAACTGGAAAGCAAAAAACATGACCAGAATTTGTGCAGATGAAGACCACCTGCAAACGTTCTAACCGGAATAAAAATAAGTATAAATAATAAAAATTCTCTTTGCATACCCAAATATGCAGATATGACCGCGCTAACTACAAAACATAGTGTCATTTCCAGCCCTATTTCAAAACCATATTTATATATAGCAAAATCTTCTTTTGAAATTTCACCAGAATGCCAAACGTAAATAGCCAGTTTTTCAGCCAGTTCTTTCATATTAGAATTTTCTCAACTTCCTGATTTCTTTGGGTAGTTCAGGCTGATGATATATGTAGCAGCAAGCACTGTTTGCACCTATCTTACTAAACTGAAGGGAAATATTAGCAAGTAATTTAGCTGGTGTATTGGTATTAATTTTATTATTTTTCATTTCAATTACCCCTTTCATGTATTATGGTTATATCGTATCATAGCCAAATAACTAAAATGGGACAATGTAATTATATCGAGAGTTGATGTAATTTTTATTTTTCTGCAGCACTGATCATGGATTCCAGACCATAATACCACTTCCAATTTATCATCGATCGAATTTTTTGTTCATAGTCGAAAACCAATCGTTCTTTTTCTATGTAATCCAACGCACCAATACTCAGGACTTCAAATATATCCTGAATTGTACCACCTTCCATAATTACCAGTATGGGTACATAAGCACAGCTCTTTCCTCTAATCACGATAATGGAGTTGAATATCCCCCCCTTTACCATATTATAGACAAAATCCAGAATAACAATATCCGCTTCAACCATGTTTACATACTCCAGTTGTTCAAAACCAATTCTTTCAAGCTTGATATCTTGCTCTATCATTCCTATTGTGTATTTGTATAACTCTATACTCTCACTTACTAACAATATCTTCATTTTTCCTCACATTAAGTCAGGAGCATACGATAAATGGTATACTCCACTAATATTTAAAATCATTATAACCATTTTTACATCAGATATTATTCAGTGTAATATTATCGATAGTTTAAGTAACTATTATTCGGTTTTATAGAGTAATACTTTTATTATAAATTCTTTCCCATTATTTTTTATGACTACCACTCCATGATATCTTTTAGCAGTATGGTAGATGGATTTTAATCCTATTCCATGGTTGTCGGCATCTCCTTTGGTGGATTTTAATTCACCTTCCCGGTCTTTTATCGTTATGCCATTATATGTATTGAGTATTGATATTAGCAGATTACCTTTATCATACATCATATTTAACTTAATATATTTTTTGCTGTCTGTTAATTTATTTACTGCCTCGAATGCATTTTCTAACGCATTTCCCAAAATCAGGCAGACATCTGCACCTCTAAAAGGTATCTGAATCGGTATGCTTACATTTGTCTGAAAATCTACTCCTGACTTATTCGCTATCGAAGACCAATAGTTGATCAATGAGTCTACAACAATGTTACCTGTGTTAGAAATATCTGTAGTTGAAACGCACTTCTCTTCCATGATTTCTTCAACATATTCCATTATTTTATTGCATTCCTGGTTCTGGGCATAAGCCATAATTGCAATTAAATTATTTTTCATATTATGTTTCATATTACGGAACTGTAGCATTGATAATTCTCTTTCGTGCTGATGCCGCTCATACAGTTCCAACTGCTGTTTATAAACAGTTGCTATCCTCTTAAGCTCTAATTCATCCGCTATTTTAAGATACAGATTGAAAATAATTACATTAATTAGCAACATTATAAAGGAAGAAATTACAGACCAGAAATTATTGATACCTTTCCCTGTTAAATTACTTAACTTAAACATATTATTTACTACAAATATACTTCCTATCGGAATAAGCATGAGCAATATATTATATTTAACTGGCAAATCTCTAATATCTTCATCAGAGAATACTTTTCTTAATGATATAATTATCAAAAGCATCAGACCCTTCGATATAAAAGATCCTAACATTTGATGCTCCATATAATTATCAAAAAACTGCATAATCATGTAACCGCAAAATATTTCCATTAACATCCATATAGCATTAAATGATATGCTAAATATGATTTTTTTCCAATAATTTCCTTGATAGGCGAAAAAGGAAACTAATATGGTCAATATAATTGTGATTATGATGTTAACGATTTCCGGTAAGATATTCATTCTTGCAATAAACAGCTGCCATGCTCCAAATATGATGCAAGTAACAAAAACCTTCACTTTATTTTCACTTATAGATAAAAATAACTTCAAAAACAGATTTAGTAAATATACTGCAAAGACTGTAAGAAGAATATAAACTAACCATTCTGTTAATTGATTAATACACATTCAATACATCTCCTATCATGCAGTACTGTTCACTAATAATTCTTCGCCTATCTTCACTAATTGCAATGGTCTGCCCGTTATCCATAATTATATGATCATAAGCCTGACCTTCAACGTGTCTGTAGTTTACCAAAAAAGATTGATGGACTCTTAAAAAGTTAATCTTTTCACCGCTCAGATTTTTTTCAATCTCATTCATTTTCCCATACATAATGAAGATCTCTTGTTCTGTAACAATTAATATCTTTCTTTTCTGACTCTCAAAATATAAAATATCTTTTATAAGCACTTTCCAATTTACTCTCTGGTACCGATATCGAAAATAATAATTTTCCGTAGTGATCTCTTCACATGCCTCATGAAAACACTTTTCATAAACGTTGTACTCCATTGGTTTTGTAAGAAATCGAAACGGCCGCACGTCAAAAGAATTTTTCATATAATTTTCATGACTGGTTACATAAACAATTAACACATTCTTATCAATCTTCCTTATTCTTTTTGCTGCCGATATTCCATCCTCCCGCTTCATTTCTATATCTAAAAATATGATATCAAATCTTTCCCCTTGATTAATTAAATCAGCCAATTCCTGTCCATCTTCATATATCTCAATTTCAGTATCTATAAAACTTTTTTTAGCTAAATCATTCAACATTGTATCCATTTGTCCAGTAAACAGTACATCATCATCACATATTGCAATATTAATCATTCTGCCCCTCCTCGTATATCACAATCTAACTTTTGCATATAACTTAAGAAATAAATGATAAAATAAAGTATCTATATTTTATCATTTTTCAAAGCAAAAAGACATAAATTAGCGTTAATTTACAAAAAAAATACAATAAGATTTGATTATTACACAATACTTTAGCCAATGGTTATAATTTGCAATACCTTTTATAAATATGTTCTTTTTGAAGTCTGAATTGATATGTTAAGATTAATTATCTTGAATTTATTCGTTTCTGAGTTTACATTAAAAATAGAAAGGATATTAGTAATTGCCTAGTGAAATTAATCAGTGTCAAACGACAGCTTCAGGATATGACAGAGGTATTAGCTGATATCCAGACCGGCAAGGGAAATTGTAAAATCCTGGCAGCAGACAACGATCTGACTTCCCAGCTTTCCTAAAAAAGGTAAAAAAAAGTTTTCTCCTTCGCTAGGGTCAAAAAAGATAAGGATGATATTATCCCGCTGCATATGAAAGCCCCCCTCCAAATCATCGGAGGGGGGGTCTATTGGTTTATAACTTTTATAGATGCGTATGGGCTAATCGATAATATAGGGATTTGTTATCTATTAACTCCTGGTGTTTTCCTGATTCTACCATCTTTCCTGACTCGATGACATATATTTTGTCAAAATCCTGAATCGTACTTAACCGATGAGTTACCACAATCTGGCTTACGCCTTCTTTTCTAATATTCTCATAGATCTTTTTTTGTTATGGAGTCTAAATTACTTGTTGCTTCATCAAATACAATAACTTCCGGAGCAAGAGCAACCGCTCTGGCAATCGCAATTCTTTGTTTCTGTCCTCCAGATATATCTCGAACCTGCATCGCCAAATTCTTTTTCTTGTCTAACTCATCAAATTCTTTTTTTCGAAGACGGTTTGAGACGTCCGTACAGATTTTCAGAGTGGTCTCTAATTCCTTATGACCAAGGCAATCCTGAATTACCTTTAAATTTACATTCTGTTTCACAGGTTCTGTGGTAAAACTGTGATGCAGCGAATGGCAGCTAAATCTCGGAAGTAAGACCTTGGGATTTGAACTTTTTGTTTCACGTAGACAACATAACTATATGTACCCTCTTCATATATCCAGGCAAATGCTTTCTTATTCTTTTTATACCGCATCAAAGTCCAATTTATATCGTAGAGAAAATTAAAATCTATATCAACATACGAATTTTATCTACCAGAGTTATATCCGCTGGTAACCATCCCACAGAGTTCATCTCTTCCTTCGTCAACCACTTTGCATCCTCATGCTCTTTCAAGACCAAGTCGCCAGCAACGATCTCTGCCCAAAAACAATCCATAGAAAGATGAAATGTAGGATAATCATATTCGATGGTATCTATCAGCTCTCCAACTGAAATCTCTGTATCTAATTCTTCCTTTATTTCTCTTTTTAGTGCCTGTTGAGGTGTCTCACTATCTTCAATTTTTCCGCCTGGAAATTCCCAGCCACCTTTCAAATCACCATAACCACGTTGGGTAGTAAAAATGATTGGTTCTCCATTTTCATTAACATCTTTAATCACTGCAGCCACTACTCTAACTATCTTCATCCTGCCTTCACTTCCTCTTTTTCAATATTACTCTGCAAATAACGTAATAAATCCTCTCTAACCGCACGATGCATCTTCATCTGGAATTTCGCAATATCTCGCTCTTTTCCATAATTATCATTCTTGCGAGCTGGTTTAACCTCTATTACTTCAAACTGTCCTACATAATAGAAATCTGTTTCTGCATCACTTTTCTTAACTAAAAGATGTTTTCTCCGAGCTGTCATTACATCCGCAGTGTAAGAACTATGAATTCCTCTTCCCAACTGAGAATCCCAACGAAAAATCATATTATCTTCAAAAGCATCTGCGTAATCCGGTTTTCCATCTACATAATTCTTTTCATCAGAACTTGCCTCTTTATGATATGTTACAAAAATAAAAACATCTTCATCTATTCGCTTCATTCCGTACATTATTGAAGATAAATCTTTACCACAATTCATTAAAAGGCTCACATCACGCCTCGAATATTTTTCATACAAAACGAATGGCGTGCCATCTTCCTGCCTAATCAAATACTTTTCCTTATATCTTCTAAGTCCCACTTCAATAATATCATTGACCTGTTTGTAGAATTCTATATGCTGAAGACGTTCTGCAAAACCCATAAGCCTTTGTATTGTTTTCTTCTCATCATAATTTACAATATCAATATGACAGTACTTTTTGTACTCAGACTCTTTGCTTACAAATTTTCCTTGTAGTACTTCTATCGCATTTTTAAAAGACGTTAAGTCAAGCTCATAACCGTATGTCTGTTGAAACTCTTGTTTAATCTGGTCCACATAGATTACTTCGCGGTTTAAAAAACGCTTTAATATCTCAAGTTCGTACGGCCTTGTTCCACTAAGTATTGTCTTTGACAAATACTCTAAGGTAATCATTTCCTGTTCCGTTATCTTTCCCATATAAAGATCCTTCTCGACAGACACTAAGAAACTTTGATAAGTTTTATATTCTCTAATAATTACAAGTGGATCTATTTCTCCATTTTCATAGAAATCTAAAAGATTCGGAACTCTGCCCAAACGATTCTTCAAAGAAATATAGCTTTCTTTAATGATTGATTTCATGCCCTTAATCTTATCGATTGACGAAAAAATTTTGTCCTTTGCAATCTCATCAAAATGAACTGTTGAAGCTCCCGGAATTGTACTGTTACCACTAATAATATATTTACGTATGGTGTCTGGATTATAGGAACGATCTCCTGATAAAGCAATTGGAATCATAAAGTTATTATTATAATTACCAATAAAATCCAGAATTACAACATACTCTTTTCCATTCGCTTTTCTAAGACCTCTTCCTAACTGCTGAATAAATACAATTGGTGACTGCGTAGGACGAAGCATAATTACTTGATTAACCTCTATGATATCTACACCTTCATTTAAAATTTCAACTGAAAATATGTAATCCAATGGCTGCATATCATCAAAAGCTTTATCTTCATCCATTGCTAGTCTTTCAAACGCATCTTGTCGTTCCTCTTCCGATGCATTACCATTCAAGGTGATTGTTCTATATAATTTTCCAGTTGCTGGATTTATCATCTGATTAAACTTTACTGATAGTCTTTCGGATTCATCTATTCGGCAACAGAATATTAATCCCTTTACTCTATCGCCACTATATCCGTAATAATTAGCTTGCTCGATAATATGTCGTACACGTTCATCCCCAGTTAGCTGATTAAAATTTCTTTCAGAAATATTTTTAGCTTTTATCTGCTTATCGTCCATCATTGAAATATCACTGATTCCAAAATAATGAAATGGACAGAGCATATTTTCTTCCATAGCCTGCTGAAGACGAATCTCATAAGCAATTTGGTAATTAAAAATTTCATAGATATTTCTACCCTCTACATTATCATCCCGCTTATCTGGTGTTGCTGTCATACCAAGCCAAAGCTTAGGCTTGAAATAATTCATTACTTTCTGATAAGTATCTGCAGAGATATGATGAGCTTCATCTAGTATAATGCAATCAAATTCGTCAAAATCATATTTTAATAAATGCTCATCTCTATTCAATGTTTGAACTGTTGCAAACACATAATCACAATCATATTCATGATATCCAGCCCCAACTAATCCCATTGAAACTGACTTTGCAAAAACCTTTTCATAAGATTTCTTCGACTGACGTGAAAGCTGTCCTCTATGAACTAAAAACAATACCCTCTTAAACCCAAGCTCACGCATGGCAAATGCTGAAGCATACGTCTTTCCTGTTCCAGTTGCTGAAATTAGGAGTGCTCTTTCTTCGCCAGCAGCTAATATTTTTCTAAGATTCGTAATAAACCCAATCTGCATATTATTGGGCTGTAATCGATATTTTTCAATAGATGTAATCTCATCTTGCTTCGCAATCTCACGCTGACGTTTGACGGTATAATATTGTTCTTTATAATTCTCATAAAATTCATCAAACTCAAGTGAATACCTGGATTCCCAAAGTTCGTAAAATTCTGCAATAATCTCCTGCGCCATCTCTCCATGCTCAGTAGATACAACTTTCGTATTCCACTCACGATTACTGGTTAGTGCTGCACTGGTAATATTGGAACTGCCGATTATAATTCGATAGATTTCTTCCTTTTTAAAAATATATCCTTTCGTATGAAAACCTTCATCAGGGGTTTCTACATTATACATCTTGAGATTAATATTCTTAAGCCCATTTAATTTCTCTAATGCCTTAGGCTCACTAAAATTCAAATAATTGGTGGTAAGAATCTCTCCAGGAATGTTTTTCCTCTCAAGTTCTTTCAGTGTCTGAAGAAGAGGTGTAATTCCACTCATTGTAATAAACGCTACACTTATCTGGAACTGATCGCATATTAAAAGCTCATTCTCAATGGTTGAGAGTACTTTTTTTCCTTCTCTATGATTATTTGAAACAAACTGTGGTTTGTAAGCCAAATTAGATGAAAATGATTCATCAATATATGCCGTTTCGAAACCATTTCTTATTTCAGCCAACTTTTCTTTTGTCATGTATTGATTCCCCTTTTACCAGATTTGGTACCCTTGTCTTCTTGCCGAATCATAAACTGGCTGCATGTTTTTCTCCAGAATATAATAAAATTCTTCTTTTGTATTTCCCTTTCTATAGAGCTCCTGATTGGCCCATATGGAATGTAAATTGTCCCGATAGCAAGCCTCGTACTTTTTTCTAATCTCTGGCTTTCTATCATCATGAATCATGCCATATAGAATGAACTGATTACATGCAAATCGTTTGAAAAACGGATCCCATTTTGGAAGTTTATTACTTTTTGATGAATTTAGCGCGGAATCCATTGGCATTAAATTCCACAATTCATCGTTCATTACAAAAGACCACGGAATAAAATGATCCACATCATAATTACCTTTTACAATAGGCGAATTCTTAAATACATCCACAAGAGACTGATTATCCATGACTGCTTCCCATAGTTTTCTAACGCTGTTTAGTTTGCGCATTTTTTCATCCACTGGCGCAAGCTTATATATAAGTCCTGGGACTTCAGGATTATTATTCTGAAGCCACTTAACCTTTTCATACTGAATCCAGCCAAGAATGGAGACTGTATTGTCCTGTATCATCTTTATCCAGGATTCATTAAAATAGATTTCCTTCTTAAGCTTACTTCCTGCTCCAAGTGTATATGGCAGTAATGATATCTGATTGACTCTTTCGATATAAGCAATCATTTTTCGAACACTATACCAATCTGCACGTTCCTGACATTTATCAAAAAATCCTGCAAGCGCTCTATACGGAACCATGTTGGTTAGTTGTTCTTTATAAGGTTTCAGTTCTTTATCATATTTTTTTATATTATTCTTGATTTCAACCTTAGATGCATTTCCCGGAAGCTGGCTTAACTTCTGCAGTTTAAGAATAGCTCTTTCCAATCCATCTTTAACCTGACCTTCAATCATACCGCTAAGATGAATATGAAATTCTAAAACCGTATACCATGCATTCGCAATCATCTCATCGATCATTTCATTGAAGCTGGTCTTTTTTACATCTTCTGAAATCAAATGAACGATTGCCTCAAGCCAGTAGAATTTATAACAGTAAGACGGATTCTTCATCATACGAGAAAATCCTTCTATATCAAGACCGTTATAGTACTTTCCATCAATATTTAATTGATATCCGATATTCTCAAAATTAAGTAGAGCTATTTTTCCTCACCCCTGCCTTGTCTTTTGTCTGCTAATACCCTTTGTTTTTCTGCATCAGCCACTACCTTATTATATTCTTATATTCGCATATTTTCAACGAATATTGAAGATTATAGAGCCTTTTTCTGAATAATTTCTATTCCCCAAAAATTAAGTTGATGTCTCTTTCGTACCTACAACTATATTTTTCTGTTCTGCGCAAGCTAACAGCCTACTCTGGTTACTTAAGAAAAACCCTGCCTCAAAAAAGGGACTTAGAAAGATAGGCCATTTTTGCTTAGCACTAGTCAATGGTCTCCAGCCACATCTGATCAGTGTAAGCACATGTGGCATGTGTAATTTTTTTATTTCTATTCTCTATTTCTTTCACCTCTCTTGTTATCCTTGTTTTCCGATTTACAAATAATTTTTACTCATCAAAGGTTCCTAACTTATCACTCATACCTCGATTCTTTTGTCCTCCGAATGTCCAGGCTTAGGTTACAAAGGCAATAGTAAGATACTATCCCCCGATTTGGGGACATGAAATTTCGTGCAGTGTACTTCTTTTCCCAAGGCTGGGGAATGTGTCAAGGTGACTGCTGGGAATCTCGGATCTCAACGTCTTTGTAGGGTAAAGATCTTTTTCCCAGAATAGAGAAATACTATAGGTTTATCCTCCGCGCGTGAAAAACTATATTTATCACTCTAAAGTGAAAAACAAAATATTAACTGATCAAATAGAAAACTCTGATTTGATATCTGAATCTTTAATTTGACACGCAGCATAACAAATTCCAATATATTTACAAAGCATTTTAAAGGCTAATACGAGTTCTAATGCTATACCGTTACAAGTTTACATATAAGACATTTCAAGCGAGAATGGGGTAAATTCTGAATGATATGATTGATATTGTGGGAATGTGAGTTACTAAACTGGTATCATATAGTAAGAAAAATAAATTTAATTTCTTTATGCAAAACGCTTGACAATAGTACATGAGTTCGGGAGTAAGCGAGATTGCTTTCAGTGTTTGGTGGCCGAGAGTATAGCATATGACCGGATAGTGTCTTGGGAGTTTGGCAACCTTCCATATATTTTACTCTTCGTTAAAGGTGATATGGTATCATGACCGAAATGCCAATAATCATAAGATAAAATTAAACAAAAGTCTCGGTCAAATCAAGATTTAAACCCAACTGTGAGGGATTATAACTAGTTGAGAGAAAAATATCAACTTCCTAGAAATTTATGAAAAAAAGGGTATTAAGTATCAACAGATGATTTCATGAAAATCATACAATTATCATGATAAAATTGATATTGTAGGTGGGTAGGCTTATGGTTGAGCCTATGGTTATAATCAACCAACATATTATTCAACGGCAGTTCAGCCAACCTGCTAATGGTATGATATCTTATCCAATTACATGGTATGATTACCGACAAAATACCGAGTTCCCAAAGGGTAAGGCAATATCTAAATCAGTTTTGGTAAAACAATTTCAATCGTCAATAAGGTATGGATAATTACAAGTGTGCATGAGTTCATACAAAATCTTATAAATCAAGTGAGCAAGAAACCTTGTGAGTGTGCACAGCAAAATCAAGTACTTGAATTATAATCCTGGAAGATTAGGGGCATTTATCTACGGGTGGAGGCCTGGCGTTTATAAGGGAAGCAATACTCTCCGATAAGAATCAGACTAATTATTAAATTAATGGGTGTGCTTTTTGCAATTTATGAACAAATTTTAGATTAAGAATACGAGAAAAGCGCCATCTTACGACAACGCTTTTTCTCATTACAATATATTAAATTGTCATATTTAAAATGGGAGGATTGAAAGTAATATTATGAATATAATATTACCTGTTATTTATTATCTTTATAATATTTAACTATCATGTCTACGATGATCGCTATAATTACCCAAAAAATCATTCTCCAAAAATTTTCTTTAATAATAATTTCCCAGGTTACATGAGTCTTAATTTTTTCTCCTACTAACAATCCACCGATAATTATAATATAACCTAAGTTTGCTATAATTTTATTTAGTATTGCTTTCATTAATTCTTATAGTCCTTTGCATATGAAGTTGTTGTTACAACTTGAACAACTGTAGCACGATTGCTGTCTGTATAAAAAGTTCGATTTGTTCGCTCGACTGCTTTTTGTTGCACTGCCGCATTAGGTATTTGAGTCCATCTGAAACTAATTACCTCATTATAATATGTCCGCTTAGCATTTACATCAACAATATGTTTTACAATTCCCGCAATTGCTGTTACCGCAATTTTAGCTCTAACATCAATATTTGAGTATTTAACAATTGCTGTAATAGCAACCGTCACACCTGTTGTTGTTGCACTTGCTATACTTTTAGATTTTTTAAATGTTCCCCATTCTACGAAAGTATTACTAACCGGATATCCACTCCACGTTCCATTCAGTTGTATTAGCCGATTTGAGGATTCTTCTATTTTATCCTCATTCAAATCTAGTTTATCTACAGTAGTTTTTCCATTTTCGTTAATTGTTGTTGTAACAACATTATTTTTTACAGCAACAGTTTCTGTACGAACTAATATCTCTTCACCAGCCTTTATATTATAAATCAGTGAATTTGAGTAAGAAAGATCATTATTGACTTCTCCATATACTCTGTACTTCATGCCATTTTCATCATAAGTATAAACTAGTTTTTTCGATCTGTCTGTTGCCTGTCTGCTTGCAACACTGTTCGAATTATTTGATTCAAGCAATTCTTCTATACTACCTTTTTCGTATATAATATTTTTTCTTACAATGTTATCAGAATCCGTTTGCGCAAATGAACTAATTGTTGATTTGAGCATAATTGCTAATACTAATAAAGCAGAAGTTACTTTTTAAATAAAGTTTTCATAAATGTCCTCCTAAGTTTTATTATACGGCTATAGTTACTTATCTAATCTTAAAGTAATCACCCCTTTCTTATTTTAATTATAGCTAACGACTTGTTATTATCTCTTATAACATATATTTTTGACCACTTCTACACAAGTTCCAATATTATACACATTGAGTTCCAAAATTCGCATGTTATTAAACTAGAATAATTTACAAGCCATACTCCAGAATACTTACATGTATTAGTGCTGTTGCAATGCCCCTTTGATGCACCAGAATGTCCATACAGGCATTGTGATGGTGGGTATTGGGATTTACGTTGGAATTTAAGGCACTAAAATAAGCCCTCTATCAATCATATTTCTATAACTGATAAAGGACTTATGCTAATGTCTAAATGTTTTATTTTCACTTTGATATCATACAAAGGCTCTTGTGCATCTGGTGTCAAATCTTAATCTTATTGATTTGGTGTCAAACGGGTGTCAAATTACACTTTTAAACCTATTCAACATTCATAATATCCAGTAAATACAAGGTATTCAGAGACTTTATTTGTCTAAACTCTTCATCGTCGGGAACAACAGTACATCCCTAATTGCATAAGAATCCGTAAGCAGCATAACAAAACGGTCAATACCGATACCAATACCGCCTGTTGGAGGCATACCGATCATCAAAGCATTTACAAAGTCTTCATCCATAGAATTTGCTTCGTCATCTCCTGCTGCAAGAAGTGCTTCCTGAGCTTTGAAACGCTCAATCTGATCCAACGGATCATTTAACTCAGAATAAGCATTTGCCATCTCACGCTTTGTGATAAACAGCTCGAAACGCTCAGTATATTCCGGATCTTCCGGTTTCTTCTTGGTAAGAGGAGAAATCTCTACCGGGTGGTCAATGATGAAGGTAGGCTGAATCAAATGCTCTTCTACGAACTCTTCAAAAAGCAGACTTAAGATATCACCTTTCTTATGACGGGATTCATAAGACACATGGTATTTATCTGCCAGTGCTTTCGCTTCCTCATCGGTATGAATCTCGGTGAAATCAATATCTTTGTATTTCTTTAAGGCATCTACCATGGTAATTCTCTCGAAAGGTTTGGATAAGTCGATCTCCACACCATCATAAGTTACCGTAGCGGTTCCAAGAACCTCTAAAGCAACGGAACGGTATAAATTCTCAACCAGATCCATCATACCGTGGTAATCTGTGTATGCCTGATATAATTCCAATAAAGTAAATTCCGGATTATGACGAGTATCAACTCCTTCATTACGGAAAACACGTCCAATTTCATAAACTCTCTCTAAACCGCCTACAATCAGACGCTTTAAATAAAGCTCCAGAGAAATACGTAGCTTTACATCCTCATCAAGAGCATTGTAATGGGTTTCAAATGGTCTTGCTGCCGCGCCGCCTGCGTTAGCAACCAGCATCGGTGTCTCCACTTCCATAAAGCCCTGTGCATCTAAATGATTACGGATAGACTTAATGATCTGAGATCTCTTAACAAATGTATCCTTTACTTCAGGATTCATAATTAAATCTACATATCTCTGTCTGTAACGAAGATCTGTATTGGTCAGTCCATGGAACTTTTCAGGAAGAATCTGAAGGCTCTTGGTAAGTAATTGTACGCTTTCTGCATGAATAGAGATTTCACCTGTCTTTGTGGTGAACGCAAGACCCTTTAAGCCTATGATATCACCGATATCCAGCTTTTTGAACTCTTTGTATTCCTCTTCTCCAATGCTGTCTCTGGCAACATATGACTGAATATTGCCTTTTAAATCCTGAATATTACAAAATGAGGCCTTACCCATTACACGCTTGGACATTAAACGTCCTGCGATGGATACTTCCTTGCCTTCCCATTGGTCATAATGATCTTTAATTTCACTGCTGTGTACGTTAACATCGTACTTTGTAACTTTAAACGGATCCTTTCCTGCTTCCTGAAGTTCTGCCAGCTTCTCACGGCGAACCTTCAGTAAATGGTTCAAATCCTCTTCTACAACCTGATTCTGGTTTTGATTCTGTTGTTCTGCCACCTGTCTGCACTCCTTTGCGAACTATAATAAGGAAGTTCGATTCGCCTTGCGGCTCTTCGAACGGCTAATTTACTAAGCTCAGTCTGCGCTGCGCTTGACTTCGCTAAGTAAATTATGCCTAAGACACTCTCTGGATTTCCAGTACTTTATACTGGATCACGCCTGACTGTGTCTCTACATCAACGACGTCTCCCACTTTCTTGCCCATCAGTGCCTGGCCTACCGGGGATTCATTGGAAATTTTATTCTGAAGGCTGTTTGCTTCTGTTGAGCCTACGATCTTGAATTCCATCTCTTCATCTTCATCCACATCGTAAACCTTTACTTTACAGCCGATGTTAATCTTGTCTAAATCAATCTCATCCTCAACAACGACTTCTGCGTTCTTGAGCAGTTTCTCCAGTTCTTCAATACGCAGCTCGATGTCTCTTTGTTCATCCTTAGCGGCATCATACTCAGCATTCTCGGATAAGTCGCCTTGTTCTCTGGCTTCCTTGATCTTCTGGGCAACTTCTTTTCTCTTAACTACTTTTAAGTTCTGAAGCTCATCTTCGTATCTTTTAAGACCTTCGTAGGTTAAAATATTTTTCTTATCTACCATGGTTTTCGATTCCTCCTGGTTTCTTACTCGCTCATTCGCATTCCAGATATTATAGCGTAAACATCTGAAAATGTCAAGAATTCTGCTTGGTTTTACTGGTTACAAAGCTCTGATTCTTTCTTCCACGAATCGCCTTAATTCATCCATCGTTTCCACCTGATTGATATCATTTCTCAGTCTGGCAGAATGAGGAAGGCCAGCGGTATACCATGCCATATGTTTTCGCATCTCTCGCATGGCAACTTCCTCTCCTTTTAACTCCATCTGCATACTGCCATGCCGGAGGATCATTTTGCTGATCTCCCTGGCATCCGGGTCTGGAAGCAGGATTCCTGTCTCCAGATAATGGAGCGTTTTTGAAAAAATCCATGGATTGCCTTTTGCTCCTCTGGCAATCATCACACCGTCGCAGCCGGTCTCTTCAATAAGCGCTTTTGCGTCCTCTGGTTTGAATACATCACCATTGCCTATGACCGGAATGGCCACTGCTTCCTTTACTTTCCTGATGATATCCCAGTCCGCAGTACCTGAATAATACTGCTCTCTGGTCCGCCCATGGACGGCAACGGCTGCAACTCCGCAGCTTTCTGCCATTTTCGCAAACTCCACTGCATTGATATCATCTTCAGTAAAACCTTTTCTGAATTTTACCGTCACAGGCTTTTTCACAGCTTTTATCATAGAAGACAAAATACGTTCCGCCAGCTTTATATCCTTCATAAGTGCGGAACCTTCGCCGTTGTTCACGATCTTAGGCACCGGACATCCCATATTTACATCTAAGAATGCAAAAGGCCCGGATTCGATCTGGGCTGCCATCGCTGCCATAATGGAAGGATCTGACCCAAAAAGCTGAACACTTACAGGGCCTTCTCCGTCTGCCACTTCAAGCAGTTCTTTTGTATTTCGATTTTTATATAAGATCGCTTTGGCGCTGACCATCTCAGTGACCGCCATACCGCAGCCCTGTTCTCTACAGAGAACACGAAATGGCAGGTCTGTAACTCCTGCCATCGGCGCCAGTATCAGGTTATTGTCAAGCGTCACATTTCCAATTCTAAGCTTCACGTATCTATTTCTCCGTCTTCCAATTCTTCTCCAAGATAAAACACCCGGTAATACATCTCCAAAGATTCCAGAAGTTCCCTCTTTTCTTTCCGGTACTGCTTAATCTTTAATACGCTTCCAATCTCATCAAACAGATAATCACTTTCTGGTGCTGTCACTTTAAATTCCAGGGTGCCATCCTGATCATACTCAAGCATCAGGATTCCGCCCACATCTTCCGTATACAGTACGCACATGATCTGCAATTCCTGTTTGATGTTCTCTGGGAGACTTAAGAACTGCTGGTTAAAATAATATTTTTGTTCATAGGAATTGGCACCACATAGCACCACATTGTCTCCATCATGTTCCATCTTTATTCCTGCCACCGCTCTTTCTTCATTACTGCCATGCCTTTTGGGCATAAAAATATACCCTAAGGGTGTTTGTATCATACCCTGAACACAGGGTGTTTCCATATGTTTTACTGGCTTTATATTGTAGCATAACCGGCAGGAAAAGACAAGTTTAAAAATCAGTGGTACAGCGCTTCATCAGCTTGCATGGAATCTTGTTATCCCGAATGACTTCGCTGGCGTCTCCGTGAAGGATCTTCATCATATTGCTGACGGTTAAGTTGCAAATTTCTTCTACCTTATTATCCACAGATGACAATTCCGGATCGCTACAGATTGAAAGCGCAGAATTGTTAAATCCGGTGATGCATAAATCCTCTGGTATCTTTAAAAGCTTTGAATTGGCATACTTAATCGCTCCTACTGCAAGACCGTCATCGGTAGCAACCACGCTGTCAAAATTCAAATCGCGGCGTTCCAAAAGAATATCACGGACCGTATGGATCCGGTTTTTCACATAAAGCTTTAAATCCCCAAGCACAGGAAGTCCATGACTTTTTAAAGCAGACTCATATCCTTCCAGCTTCTGAGTCGCACTATAGGAATGGGAATCGCAAAGAAAAAGAATTCTCTTTCTTCCCCCCTCAATCATCTGGCTGGTCACTTCATAGGTGGCCTGATAATCGTCTCCGTAAGCACAGTAAACATTTTCATTATCCAAATATCCATTGATTAAAAATATAGGGACCTGCTTTGCCGCATCTCGGACATACTGCACCAGACTGTCGTCCTCCCCTGATCCGGCATAAACGGAGCCGACCATAATTAGCGCATCGACTCGTTTTGCAAGAAGAAGACTCACGTACTTTTCCTTGATAGATTGTTCAAATCCACTACAGCATAAAATGCAGTCATAACCGTGCTCGTGCATGCGGCTCTCTAAATGTGCTACTGCTGTGGCCATATAGGCATCTGACACATCGGGACACATGATCCCAATGGTTTTCATAGAATCAAGTCCCAGGCCCCTGGCAAATACGTTCGGAGTATAGCCGTTTTCTTCCATAATAACCCTGACTTTTTGTTTGGTCTTTTCGCTGACACGAGGGCTGTCGTTCACCACTCGTGAAACAGTAGCAATCGAAACTCCTGCAAGTTGTGCAATATCATAAATGTTCATCGTAGTCCCTCTTACATTATAAATTTCAACGTCGGTAAGGAAGCTTTTCGCTATTTTTGAAAGAGAGCGTAAGCGCTTACACTTTTCTCGGTCAATTATACAGGAAATTTACAGATAAATCAACCGTTATTGCTTATTTATACCCGAAAAAAAGCGTTATTTGGGGTCCATCATTTCGCTTATCTAAAAGAAAAACCTTTCTTTTCTCTTTCCCTATTGACTAAGAGGTTAAAATGGTGTATGTTTTATGTAAGTACTTACATTGCATGTATTTATAGAAAAAATGGTACTAAGAAAGGAAAGGAAGCTTATGCAGGATTTTATCAAAATTCATTCCGAGGATAACGTAGCTGTTGCTTTAAAGCCACTTGCGTCCGGCACTACTATAGAAGTAGGCTCTACAACAGTGACTCTTTTGGAAGATATCCCTCAGGGACACAAATTTGCTCTTACCGATATACCTGCCGGCTCATCCGTCATTAAATACGGCTGTGCCATTGGCATAGCAAAGGAGAATATTGCGACAGGGGCCTGGATTCACACACACAATTTAAAAACTGGTTTGGGGGATTTACTTACTTATACTTATGACAAACAGGAAATTGATCTTGCTCCCACAGAAGACCGTACTTTTTTAGGATATCGCAGACCAAACGGAAAAGTGGGCGTGCGTAATGAGGTTTGGATCATTCCAACCGTTGGATGCGTAAACAAGATTGCTTCTGCCATTGAACGGGCATCACAGAAATTCGTTACCGGTTCCATTGATGAAGTAGCAGCTTTTCCTCATCCATATGGCTGTTCCCAGATGGGCGATGATCAGGAGTATACAAGAACCATTCTTGCAGACTTAATCAATCATCCCAACGCCGGAGGTGTTCTGGTTCTTGGACTTGGATGCGAAAACAGCAACGTTCAGGAATTAAAACGTTATATCGGTGAATACGATGAATGCAGAGTCAAATTCCTTGTTGCTCAGGAATCTGAGGATGAGATGGAAGACTCCATGGCATTGATTGAAGAATTAGTAGAATACGCAGGCAGCTTCCACAGAGAGCCTATCAGTTGCAGTGAATTAGTCATCGGTATGAAATGCGGCGGTTCCGACGGCTTATCCGGAATCACAGCCAACCCTACCGTAGGTGCATTCTCTGATATGCTCGTTTCCAAAGGCGGTACTACGATTCTTACAGAAGTTCCTGAGATGTTCGGTGCGGAAACACTTCTCATGAACCGTTGCCAGGATGAAGAGACCTTTGAAAAGACCGTAGACTTAATCAATGATTTTAAGAACTATTTCACCAGCCATGATCAGACCATCTACGAAAATCCGTCTCCAGGCAACAAAAAAGGCGGTATCTCCACTCTTGAAGACAAATCCTTAGGATGCGTTCAGAAATCAGGAAGTGCAACGATCGTAGATGTCTTAAAATACGGTGAAGCAGTAAATACCAAAGGCTTAAACTTATTAAGCGCACCTGGTAACGATCTGGTTGCTTCCACTGCACTGGCTGCTTCCGGTGCTCATATCGTTCTTTTTACCACAGGCCGCGGAACTCCATTTGCCTGCCCGGTACCGACGATGAAGATTTCCACCAACACTGCCTTAAACAATAAAAAGAACAACTGGATCGACTTCAACTGCGGTGTTCTGGTAGAAGGCACAGACATGGAAACTCTTAAGAATCAGTTCTTTGATTTTGTAATCGAAGTAGCTTCCGGTAAAAAAGTCAAATCCGAAGAAGCAGGCTTCCACGACATGGCTATCTTTAAGCAGGGCGTGACTTTATAATACATTTATGCAACAAGGAAAAAAGGAGATTAATTCAAATGGAAAAGTTATGTTATGCAACACTGGAAAAGCAGGGTTATGACGGATATCTTTTAAAAGATGCACCGGAGCGCGTTCTGCAGTTTGGCGAAGGAAACTTTTTAAGAGCTTTTGTTGATTATTTTGTCGATATGCTGAATGAAAAAACAGGATTCAACTCCAAAGTTGTTTTATGCCAGCCTATCGCCCCAGGTCTTGCAGATATGATTAACGAACAGGAAGGACTTTATACTCTCTTCCTCCGCGGATTCGAGAACGGAAAAAAGGTAAACGAAAAGCGTGTGATTTCTTGTGTAAGCAGATGTTTAAATCCTTATAAGGAATATGAGACAGTTCTTGCCTGTGCAGAAAATCCTGATCTGCGCTACATCGCCTGCAACACAACCGAAGCAGGTATTGCATATGATCCTTCCTGCCAGTTTACCGATGTTCCAGCTGACAGCTATCCTGGAAAACTGACTCAGTTCTTATATAAAAGATTTGAGAAGTTCGGAAAAGAAGCTGGAAAAGGATTTGTTATCCTCTCCTGCGAACTGATCGACAATAACGGAAAAGAACTGGAAAAATGTGTATTAAAATATGCAGAGCAGTGGAATTTAGGCGAAGAATTCATCAACTGGATCAAAGCTGAAAACATCTTCTGTTCCACACTGGTAGACCGTATCGTAACCGGATATCCACGAAATGAAGCTGCTGCTATCTGTGAAGAATTAGGCTATCAGGATAACATCATCAATACCGGTGAAATCTTCGGTTTCTGGGTTATTGAAGGTCCTGAGCATTTAAAGAAAGAACTTCCATTTGAAGAAGCTGGTCTCCCTGTTTTAATCTGCAACGATCATAAGCCATATAAGCAGAGAAAAGTCCGCATCTTAAACGGTGCCCACACTTCCTTTGTATTAGGTGCTTACCTTGCAGGACAGGATATCGTTCGTAACTGTATGGATGATGAAGTGATCTGCGGATTCATGAATAAGACCATTTACGATGAGATTATTCCTACTCTCACTCTTCCAAAAGAAGAACTGATGAGCTTTGCAGCTTCTGTTACAGAACGCTTTAAGAACCCATTCATCGATCATGCACTGCTTGCGATCTCCCTTAACTCCACTTCCAAGTGGAAAGCACGCGTTATGCCATCCTTTAAGGGCTATGTAGATAAGACAGGAACTCTTCCAAAATGCATTACTGCATCATTTGCATTCTACATCGCATTCTATCATGGCATGAACTTAACCGATGACGGCCTGGTTGCAACACGTCCTGCTGGAGATGAGTATACCGTAAAGGATGATAAGCCAATCCTTCAGTTCTTCTATGACCACAAGGATGATGATGCCAAAACTCTTGCTCATGCAGTTTGCAGCAATGTTGATTTCTGGGATGAAGATTTAAGCAAAATTGCTGGTTTTGAAGAAGCAGTAATCGGATACTTAAAAGCCATTGAAGAAAAAGGCGCATATGAAGTAATGAAAGATTGCTTAAACTAATCAGATAAAAGAAAGTCCGCGTATGATTTGTATATGCGGACTTTTTTATTTGCTGATTTTCAAACAGTCTGGCTGCTTATAGGTGTAAATTTACTGCCTGTTACTTGAATATTCTTCCGCATCCTAATATACTATTAAGGAAGAAATCAGTTCCTGATTCTTATATACAGGATGAATTATATGCCTGAAATCACAACTGGTTAAACGGTGCAAATCGTTGCAGCGGTGCTCCATAAATTATCACCAATAAATGGTTAAAGGAGATTGTCGAATGGATTTCACAAGAAATGCCTTTATAAATAATAAAAACAGTCAGGATCATCATTTTTTCATTGCTCCATTTATGATCCGCATCGGAATTATGCTGGCATTTCTGCTGGGTGCTTCCATCATTGGATACATTTTTAAAGCCGTCCGGTTACAGGAAACCAATATCGCTATTGTTTACTTACTGGCAGTTCTGCTGACAGCACGCTTTACAGATGGGTATTTTTTCGGTTTCTGGGTATCTCTTTTTGCGGCTTTCTTTTTTAACTTTCTTTTTATGGAGCCTTACTATACCTTCTCCGTAAATACTCCCAGCTATATCATTACCTTTATCATTATGGCGATTACCGCTTTGATTACCAGCACACTGACCACACATGCCAAGCAGAATGCCATAAAAGCCCACGAACGGGAAGAGGAAGCAAAAGCCTTATATTCCCTGACAAACCGTTTAACAGATGCAGCAGACATCCATGATATTGCAGGGATTGCTGCAAGCACTGTCTGCGATATGCTGGGCTGCAAGGTTGGCTGTGTCTGTTTTGATGAGATTGGGAAACCGGAACAGACCTTCACACAGCAGTTTGCACCCAGGAATCAAACCACACTGGAGACTTCTGATGAACATTCATACTTTGACTGGCTCATCTCCGGAAGAGATGCAACTCTGGGCGTAATCCGCATTCCTATGGAAGCTGCAAAAGTGATGAGCGCAACACAAACCCGTATGCTTCACGGCATGATTGAAAATACCGCGTTGGCAATGGATCGCTTCCACGCCGCGGAACAGCGCCGGAAAACCAACGAAGCAATCGTTCAGGAACGCTACCGGGGAAACCTCCTTCAGGCCATCTCCCACGACTTACGGACTCCTCTTACAGGAATCATGGGAACGGCTGAGATGCTACTTCATATGACAGAGCCGGACGATCAACGTTATGATCTCATAAAAGGAATATACGGAGATGCCGACTGGCTTCACGCTCTGGTGGAAAACATCTTAAGCCTCACTCGCCTGCAGGATGGAAAATTAGTCCTTCTCAAAGAAGAAGAGGCCGTGGAAGAAGTTGTCGGTGCCGCCATAAGTCATGTCTCCCATCTCCACCCGGAACATGACATATCGGTCTCCGTTCCTGATGAACTGCTCCTAGTTCCCATGGATGCAAAATTAATCCGGCAGGTGTTGATCAATCTCCTAGACAACGCCATTAAGCATACGAAACCAGGAGATGAAATCCATGTTTCAGTGAAAACAGACGAAACCAAAAGTTATGCCCGTTTTTCCGTATGTGATCACGGAGAAGGTATTGAAATTGCTGATATTCCGAATATCTTTCAGATGTTTTATACCTCTACCTCCCGGCGTTCTGATGTGAAACTGGGGGTTGGTCTGGGGCTGGCCATCTGCAATGCCATTGTAAAAGCACATGGCGGGGATATTGAAGCCCACAACCGAGCTGACGGGTCAGGCGCAGAATTTATTTTTACACTTCCATTAAAGGAGAACTCTCATGAATCAGAATAACAAACACATCCTTATTGTTGAAGATGACAAACAGATAAGAAATTTTATCGGATATTCCCTGGACAAAGAAGGTTTTCCATACGTTACCGCAAGCACCGGACAAGGGGCGTTGGGAATTGTTGTTTCTGATCAGATCGACATTATGCTCCTTGATTTAGGCCTTCCGGATATGGACGGCATGGATGTTATTAAAAAGGTCCGTGAATGGTCGGAACTCCCAATTATTGTAGTTTCCGCACGGGATCAGGATAAGGAAAAAGCTGCTGCACTAGATTTAGGTGCTGACGATTATTTAACAAAGCCGTTTTCTGCCACCGAGCTGTTAGCACGGATCCGGGTGGCATCAAGGCACTTGAACCGACAGAACGGACCTGACAAACCGCAAAACCATCTCCAGGCCGGAGATCTTAAAATTGATTTTGAGAAAAGGCTTGTATACTTAGAGAACCAGGAGGTTCATGTAACCCCTATGGAATACAGCTTACTGACTCTGCTTTTTAAGAACATTGGGAAAGTACTTACTACAAAGCAAATCCTAAAAGAGATATGGGGGATTGGTTACGGCAATGACACACAGGCCCTTCGGGCTCTTATGGCAGGTTTAAGACGGAAGATAGAAAAAAATCCTGCCAAACCAAGGTATATCATAACTGAAATAGGGGTTGGATACCGGCTTATGGATGAATAAAGGACATTTAAAATAATTAAAATATTTTCTTATTAATAAGGCATTGAAAAAGAAGTGATATATGACAACTTTTTCAGTGCCTTTTTTTATTCTCACAGCATTCTCACACCCCCTCCCCCTTTCTCACACCACACTCACAAAATAAGGATTATGATAGGTATTGCCAAATGGATCAGAAGCTCCCTTTGGCACAAGTATGGTTCATGATAAATGAAACTATCACATGGCAGGATCGGATCCTTGATACCGGCTGCTAATCTACAAAGAAAGATGGGAAGATAGAAGAGCTATGAGTACAACAAATAAGCAAGCATTTTCTCCTGATGTATTATCAGACTTACAAAAACTGCCTGTCTCAGATGTGTATGGAGCACTGAACACCAGTGAAAAGGGCCTGTCAAACGATGAGGCAGAAAAACGTTTGGGTCAATTTGGGAAAAATGCCCTGCAGGAAAAAAAGGGGCAGCCCCTGATTTTAAAGTTTTTATCTAATTTTACACATTTTATGGCGATTTTACTGTGGTGCGCTGGTATTGTGGGATTTATTGCCCAGCTTCCGCAGTTAGGCGTGGCAATCTGGATGGTAAATATCATCAACGGTGCCTTTAGCTTCTGGCAGGAATTCCGGGCCGGAAAAGCAACAGAGGCATTAAAAAAGCTTCTTCCGGATTATGCCCGTGTGATTCGTGGCGGCGAAGAACAGAAAATCCTGGCAGAAGATCTGGTTCCCGGAGATGTCATCCTCCTGGCAGAAGGGGATCGTATTTCAGCAGATGCCCGTCTTATCGATGACAATGATTTAAGCGTAAACCAGTCCACACTGACCGGCGAGTCTCATCCGGTCCATAAATCAAAGGATGAGGTTCTTCGTGATGATCTTTCCAGAGCGGAACAGCCAAACATGATTTTTGCCGGTACCAACGTAGCGGCAGGCACCTGTAAGGCAATTGTCTATGCAACAGGCATGTATACTGAGTTCGGCAAGATTGCAAGCCTAACCCAGACGTTAAAGGAAGAACTCAGCCCTCTCCAAAAAGAGATGAACAAGCTGACAAAAACCGTTTCCATACTTGCTATAAGCATAGGAATCATTTTCTTTTTGCTTTCCATTTTACTGGTTGGCACGGAAATGGCTGTGGCTTTTATCTTTGCCATGGGCATGATCGTCGCTTTTATTCCGGAGGGGCTTCTTCCTACGGTTACATTATCCCTTGCCATGGGTGTGCAGCGCATGGCTAAGAGAAACGCTCTGATCAAGCGACTGTCAGCGGTTGAGACTTTAGGGTGTACTACTGTAATTTGTACAGACAAAACAGGAACCCTGACCCAGAATGAAATGACCGTTAGCAACATCTGGATCGGCGGAAAGATGCTTGACGTTACGGGAGTTGGCTATGATCCCGCAGGAGGAAAGATACTTGAAAACGGCAAACAGGTAATTAAGGAAGAGGAAGATTTAAGCAGACTTCTAACCGCCGGAGCACTTTGCTGCAACGCTCATCTCATACCACCTGGCGAAGAATCATCACGTTTTACCGTGCTTGGAGATCCTACGGAAGCCGCCTTGTTAGTGGCCGCAGAAAAATATGGCTTGATGCCGGAGGATATTAACAAAAAGGAAATGCGTCTCCGGGAGCTTCCTTTTGATTCAGTACGCAAGCGCATGAGCACCATTCATCAGATTTCAAAGGGACGGGTCGCCTATACAAAAGGTGCTCCCAAAGAAGTTCTGGAGCTTTGCACCCATATGCGGCAGAACGGCAAATCCGTAGAAATGGATATGGCAACCCGCAACAGAATCATGGAAGCAAATGATCAATATGCAAGAAACGGTCTTCGGGTCCTGGCAGTTGCCGTACGTTCACTAGATGAACAAACAGATCTGCCTAAAGCACTCAGTGAATATACTCCAGAGCTGATTGAACAGGAACTTACCTTTTTAGGCCTTATTGCAATGGTGGATCCTCCTCGTCCGGAAGTATCCAAGGCTGTAAAAAAATGCCATCGGGCAGGAATTCGTATCATTATGATCACCGGTGACTATGGATTAACCGCGGAAAGCATTGCACGCCGGATCGGAATCGTAGAAGGAGAACATCCAAGAATTATTACAGGAATTGAATTGGCAAAGATGCAGCCAGAAGAACTTAAAGAAGCCCTGAAAGAAGAAGTTCTCTTTGCCAGGGTAGCTCCGGAACAAAAGCTCCAGGTCGTAAGCGCTTTGCAGGAAATGAAGCATATCGTCGCCGTAACCGGCGATGGCGTCAATGATTCCCCTGCACTGAAAAAAGCAGATATCGGTGTTGCCATGGGTCTCTCCGGTACCGACGTTGCCAAAGAGGCAGCTGATATGATTCTGACTGACGACAATTTTGCTTCTATTGTTAATGCTGTGGAAGAAGGCCGGGCTGTTTATAATAACATCCGCAAATTTGCAGTTTATATCTTCAACAGCAATATGGCCGAAGCAGTACCCATGATATTTTACTTGTTTTCCCGTGGAGCCATTCCTCTGCCACTTACCATCATGCAGGTTCTGGCCATTGACCTAGGTACCGATATGGTTCCTGCCATGGGTCTGGGAGCAGAGGCTCCTGAGGCAGGTATTATGGATGTTCCTCCCCGTTCCCAAAAGGAGTCTCTCCTTACGCCCAAACTGTTGACACGGGCTCTTCTGTGGTATGGATCCATGGAAGCCATTGTTTGTATGGCGGCTTACTTCTATTTAAACTGGACCCATGGCTGGCCAGGAATATCACTTGCAGGTTCCGGAACGGTTTACCGCATGGCAACCACTATGACATTTGCAGGTATCGTACTGGCTCAGGTTGGAGCTGTGTTTGCATGCCGGACCGAACGGGCATCTATTTTTAAAACGGGCTTTCATACCAACAAACTGATTCTTATCGGAATTGCTGTGGAACTGATCGTACTCAGTATCCTTACCTATACCCCATTCCTGCATGAACTTTTTAACACAGCACCTTTGGGATTAAAAGAATGGGCGTTTTTAATCTGGGTACCATTTGCAGTTCTGCTTATTGATGAACTTAGAAAATTGATACTGCGAAACGCTGCCAGAACAAAGAACACTGAAAATCACAGGGAAAAGGAGATGCATATTTCATGAGAATGATCATTGTAGGCTGCGGCCGGAACGGTTCCGGCCTGGCGCTTGCCCTAAGCAGAATGGGCCATCAGGTAACGGTAATTGATTCAAATGCTGCAGCATTTAAGGAGCTTAGTCCAGCCTTTCATGGCGAAACCATTGAAGGGATCGGATTTGACCGCGATGTACTTATGAAGGCAAAGATTGAAAAAACCGATGCATTGGCTGCTTTTACCTCCAGCGACGAATCCAATGCTGTAATAGCAAGGATTTCCCGTGAAATATATCACGTTCCAAAGGTCGTCGCCCGTTTGCATGACCGGGAAAAGGCAGAAATCTATAAACGTTTGGGCGTACAGACATTATCTTCCACTGCCTGGGGAATTAAGAGAGCCGTAGACCTACTGTGCTACTCTCCACTTAATACGGTATTCACCATGGGCAACGGTGATGTTGAACTTATCGAACTTGAAACCACTCCCCTTATGGAGGGTCACAAGGTCAGCGAGCTCACAATCCATGGAGAGGTGAGCATCGTATCTGTTACACGTGGAAATAAAACCATGCTGCCGACCATGGGAACCGTACTGCAAAAAGGGGATGTCCTCTATGTTGCCGCCGCAGTCTCCTCCGGCAGCCGTTTGAAGCGGCTATTTGGAATTTCTAACGGGAAGGGGATATAAAAATGAAGGTCATAATCATTGGCGGCGGTCAGGTTGGTGCTTATTTGGCTTCGCTTTTGTTGGAGCGGGGACATGAAATTAAAATAATTGATGTGCGGGAAGCGCGGATTCCCATACTGAAGCGGGATTTACCCGAAGAATGTGTTATATACGGAAACGGTGCGGAACCACGGGTCCTTGAAGCTGCCGGGATTAAAGATACAGACGTGGTAGCAGCAGTAACCGGTTCCGACGAAACAAATCTTGTTATCGCCACACTTTCACGAATGGAATACGGAGTCCGGCGGGTCGTTGGGCGGGTAAATAATCCGAAAAATGCCTGGCTGTTTCAGGGTACCATGGGAGTTGATGCCGCCCTCAACCAGGCAGATCTAATGGCCCGCCTGGTTGCAGAGGAAATGACCATGGGCGATATGATGACACTTTTAAAGCTTCACGGCGGCCAATACTCCCTGGTTGAGCGAATTGTTGACCCTTCTTCCACCGCAGCAGGAAAGACGGTAAAAGATATCAACCTGCCTCTGGAATGCGTGCTGGTGGCTATATTACGCAGAGAACAGCTTCTACTTCCCAAAGGAGATACCCTGCTGCTTGCGGGAGACAAAGTTGTCGCCATCACGCACACCACTTATCTGCAAAGCCTGGCCGACATGTTAGGTTCTGGAAAATAACCATCTTGAAATGCAAATGCTGATTGCATAAATCCGCCAGGAATATGGAGGTGTTCCAGTGAAATGAAATTTATGGAGTTTGGAGATAGCACACATCCAACCATTGTACTCTTACATGGAGGCGGCCTCTCCTGGTGGTCACTTACCGACACCATTCAGCTGTTAAAAAAGGACTATCATGTCGTAGCGCCTGTCATAGACGGGCATGGGGAAGATGCTTCAACCACCTTTGTAAACATCAAAGATTCCGCCAGAAAGCTAATAGAATATTTAGATAAAAACAATGACGGAAAAATATTTGCCATAGGCGGCCTGTCTCTGGGTGCCCAAATCGCAGTTGAAGTTCTATCCCAGAGAACGGATATTGCCAAATATGCCATATTAGAAAGTCCGTGGGTGGTTCCATCTAAGTTTTTGTCTTTGTTTACGGCTTTCACCAGCCGGTTTATTTACAGATTGATCCATAAAAAATGGTTTGGACGAATAAAAGCAAGAGAGCTATGTATTCAAAAACCTCAGTTTCTTCAGTTCTATAAAGACTGCAAAAGCATGGCCAGAGACTCCCTTGTCAATATTGCAAAAGATCATGCCAACTATACCGCCCCTGACACCCTGAGAGACACAAAAGCAGATGTGTTGATTATTCTGGGCTCCAAAGAAATAAAGCGTATGGATCCTTCGATCCAGAAACTGATCGAGATGATACCCCAGGCTAAGATTTTTATAGTTCCCGGCATGAGACAGGGGGAGTTCAGCCTGATCCACAGTACGGAATACTTTTACTTGCTAAAGCACATCACAGGCCTGAATCCGCCGCATTAAATAAGAAGAGACCGAAGTTTATAAAAAACTCCGGTCTCTTTTATTCAGGCAATATCAGAATTTGTAATCTTCAAGAAATTTTCTTGACCATTCTGCATTATCTGGTTTACTGTCTTCGATTGTCATCTGAACAAATGGTTTATCTTTCTTCACAAAATCCAGAATTTTATCATACTTCATGGTACCGGTTCCTGGTGCGCTGGAAACTACTTTGTCACCTTCAATGACAAAATCTTTCATGTGAACCACATCGGTATATTCTCCCAGGTCTTCAATGGCTTGCGCTATGACTTCCTCATAGTGTTCGCTATTTTCCACAGAGAGAAGATTGACCGGATCAAGTATGATTCTTAAATTCGGAGAATTGATTTCCTTTAACACTTTTAAAGCCTGCTTGGAATCATATACAATATGGCTCCATACCGGTTCAATCGCCATAATCACGCCAAACTTTTCCGCACACTCTACGACTGGGCGCAGATTCTTAATAAAGATCTGAAGAGATTCCTCTGTATGGCTTGCTGGCACAAAACGGTATTCTGCATTGGGTGCTCCAGTCTCCGTTCCTACAACACTGCATCCTAACATGGAAGCAAAACGAAGGTGTGCAAAATAACGTTCCTGGATTTTCTTAAGCTCTACCGGGTCCGGATGAGCCAGATTTAAATAGCAGCCCAATACTGCAATATCCATATCATATTTTTCAAACTGCTTGCGCAGATATGTGGCATAGCCAGGAGTCAATGCGGAATTCTCCACAGAATGCTCTTTGACTGTTTTCGTTAAAGCTAAATGAACACAGGTAAATCCCTGTTCATGGGCGATTTTTACCCTCTCCTCAATGGTTCCTGGTGCAACATCGTGTAACCGGATTCCGATCTGCATAATAAACCCCTCCTCTATTTCACTTCGTAGTGATCCACATTGGCCACCTCAAAAGCTTCCCCTTCCTGGCCGGAAATCTTTACATTATCACAGATCAGTGTTTCCACGTTATTGATTAAGAATCCTTTTTTGGAACACTCTTCCATACCGCTTAACATGGCAGGGGCTCCTTTTTTCGCCTCATCAGCAAAGGAAACTTCAACATTCTTTAATTCAATACGCTCGATTTTCTGTTCTGGAAGTCCGTAAAAGAAGGAAGCTGCCACATGACAGTTCTCTGCTTTAATATTGGTAAAATACAGCTTCTTTATCGCAGGAGTACGCTCATCCACTGGAAGAGCTTCCCTGCACTGTACGTATTCGGATTTTCCATCCGGATCGCAGAAATAAAAGCAGTTTGCAACAAAAGGCGTCATGACATGATCCATATGGATATGATCAAAATAAATCTCGGAAAGCACAGAGTCCTTGCCCCGCCCTCTTCTGGTCTTAATTCTGAGACCTCTGTCCGTATGGCGGAACAGACAGTGTTCGACATGAATATTTTTTACTCCTGCTCCAACTTCACTTCCTACGGTAACTGCTCCGTGACCGTTTTCCATCAGACACTGGCGGATCATAATATTTTCAGAAGGAGTTTTGAACTTCCTTCCCATATAGATCTTTCCAGACTTAATGGCAATACAGTCATCTCCTAAAGAGAAATGAAGGCCCAGGATCTCAACATCTTTACAGGATTCCGGGTCTAATCCATCTGTATTATGGGAGTTAGCAGGATTCTTGATGGTTAAATCAAGGAATTTCAAATCCTGGCTGAAGTAAGGGTGAAGCACCCAGGCTGGACTGTTCATCAAAGTAAATCCCTGGAGGTTTACATTCTTACATCTCTCCAAAAATACCATACGGGGACGGAAGGCGATTTTCATCTGGCGGACATTGTGCCACCAGTTGTCAAAGTCAGCCTGTCCATTGATCAGACCTCTACCGTAGATGACTACATCTTCAACATCAATACCGGTGATAATTCCGGCAAACATCGGGAGCGGGTTTCCCTCCCATGTTCCCAGATTATAATCTTCCTTTTCATCATAGCTTTCGATGACTCCCGGAAATCTGGGGAATTTGCTACGGTCTGTATCTGCCTGAAGTTCTGCACCCTCGGCAAGCTCTATCTTGATATGGCTCTTTAAAAACAGACTGGTGATATGGTAGGTACCCTTTGGGATAAGTACTCTTCCATCTTTCGGGCAAGCCATAATCGCTGCCTGAATGAAAGAAGTATCATCCTGGATTCCATCTCCCTTTGCACCAACTTCCTGTACATTGATTGTCACGAACTCATAATCTGTACGGAAGCTTACTTCTGCTTTTTCTCCATCTCTTTCCAAACAGATATTATAATCCATATCCGGCTTTAAGTCAAACAAAGTAAATACAACCTTTTTTGTCTCCCCATAGCTTTCTCCGTTCACAAAAATTGTTCCAGGAGTTTCATATTCATAGATCTGTTCTGTCAGTGTTTCAATGGTTACAGAACGTGCAGTCTTTAAAGCAACTCTAAGTTTCATTCTGACTTAACCTCGCCTTTTCTTTTTCGTATATTCAAAAAGGGCGCAGCAATCGGATACTACGCCCATTTTTATTAAGTTAACCTTTTACGCCTCCGGCTGCGATACCATCAATAAAGGCTTCCTGTGCACAGAAGAACACGATCAGAGATGGAATGATGGAAATTAAGGACATTGCCAAAATTCGATTCCACTGGAATCCGACATCACCATCCATGGACATACGTAAGTATATGGAGTTTGTATATTTGGGCATATCGGAAACGTAAATGAGTGGTCCCATAAAGTCATTGGTCGTCCACATGAACTGGAACAGTGCAACGGAAACCAATGATGGCTTTAACATAGGAACAATTACATACCATAAAGTCTTAATGGAGTTACATCCGTCAATCTTTGCAGCCTCTTCAAGCTCCTTCGGTACACCTCTTAAGAACTGAACCAGCATGAATAAGAAGTAGGTATCACCTGCAAATAAAGAAGGGATTACCAGTGGAAGGTAAGAGTTGGTCCAGCCCCACTGGTTGAACATGATATACTGTGGTGCATTTAAAACTACCTGAGGTAAGAACAGAGTGGAAATCATCAATGAGAAAAGGATTGCTTTTCCCTTGAATTCAAAACGTCCAAAACCGTAAGCAGTGATTGTAGCAGAGAAAACAGTAAATAAAACTTTTGGTACCACGATCTTATAAGTATTGAGCATGGATTTGATTAAGTTAATCTTACCGCCGTAATCTACAAATGCGTTGTCATAACCATCCATTACCGGATTCTTAGGCCAGAACCAGGCGCTGGTGAAAATCTCTGAGTTGGTCTTAAAGGTAGCACCCACCATCCAGATTAAGGGATATACCATAATGAATCCCACTACGATAAGTAAAGTATAACGGATCACTGTGCTGATTTGTCTTCTTGTCTCTTTCGTCATGTCTTCTACCTCCCGTCCTCATCTGAATAGTAAACCCATTTCTTCTGGCTTACAAACGCTACTGCCGTAAAGGTCATGACGATCAGGAACAGAATCCATGCCTGCGCACTTGCCATACCCATCTTATGACGTAAGAATGCATTGTTGTAAATCAAAATGGAAATCAATGTAGTTGCTCCGTTTGGTCCTCCCTTTGTTACAAGGAAAGGTCCGTTGAATTCCTGGAACGCCTGGCATAACTGGGTAATCAGATTGTAGAAAATAACTGGTGTGATAAGCGGAACTGTGATCTTGAAGAACTGAGTCCACTTTCCTGCTCCATCGATTGACGCTGCCTCGTATAAATCTTCCGATACACCCTTTAACGCTGCTAGGAATATAACCATGGCAGAACCAAACTGCCATACTCTAAGAAGTACGATAACTGCCAAAGCACCGTTTGCTGTAGCCATCCAGTTGATTTTTTCTGCACCGAAAACACCAATTACGGTATTGATGAGACCGTCGGTATTAAATACGGCTCTCCATAAAATAGCGATCGCAATGGAACCACCCAATATAGAAGGGATATAATATGCAGTTCTAAAAAAGTTAACACCTTTTAATTTGAAATTTAGAATATATGCAATGAACAATGCAAATATCAGCTTTAACGGAACATCAAAAATTGCATATTTGAATGTTACAAAAAAAGCTCTTCTGATATCAGCGTCTGTGAAAATCTTATCATAGTTCATCAAACCTGTTTTGGAAACGCCATTAAACAGATCGTAATTTGTAAAGCTGTAGTACAGTGAAGAAGCGAACGGATAAACCTTAAAAAGTATAAATCCAATCAGCCACGGTAACACAAAGAAGAATCCGGCATTATCTGCCAGGAACTTATGAATACCTTTAGACTTCATACTGCTTATACCTCCTGTTTTTTAAGTATTGTATATTGTGCGCGGATCATATTTTCCAATCCTGCACATGTTTGATTATCGTTCCCCGCGATAGTTTGCCATGCAAGTTCCCCGAAATTGCTGTATTTCTCCGTTTGAAGCACGCCGATATTGCACGCCTTCAGGATGGAATAACCGATTTCCAAAATTTCAGAAGAATCCGGGAGGTTTTTCATCTTCTCCTTGACTATAACCTTAAACAAATCCCTTAATTCCCTATAATATTCATAGATCTCTTCTGACATCTGACTGATGGTTTCGATCAAAGCTACCAGTTCATTCCCTGTGAATGATTCCCTGTTCCGAAACATAGCAGCAATTTCATTATAATGTTCTTTTCTTTTATACATTGTCTCATACGCCGTAACAAATGGCATAAAATCCAAGGTCCATTCCTTTGAATTAATTGCTGTTTCAATCTTCTGTCTGTATTCCTCATTGTCTGTTTGCCCGTAAGCAAAAAAATATGCTAAATAATCCTGCATCGGCAGACTTCCTGCCGTCCCTTTAGGGGCTTCCAGCCCGCTTAAGTGAGTCATTACAAACTCTTTGTAGGCTTCATTTCCGGTAGCCTCATACATCTGTACTGCTCCCATTAGCTGGTATGGTTTCAATGTCTCGTTTCTGCATTCCATGACTTTTGTCTGCCCTTTTCTCTATGGGAGCCGCCATAACATTATGGCGGCTCGTATGAAATATTTATTGCTTTTCTAACTTCCAGTTACAATTAGCTTTCCAGTGTATCAGTCACGCCCTTGATCAGCTCGCTTGCAGCCTGTTTGGAATCAACTTCACCAGAACTTAATTTACCAAATACTTTGTAGTAAACGCCGTCTGGGTTAGCCTTTAAATCATTATGCTCAAACTTGCTGTCCAGAGTAAACTTGCTGTAGTCCATAACCTTTGTGTTTGCTTCAATGGTCAGAGCATCGCCAAGTTTATTGTCTTCAAGAATCTTTAAGCCTGCTGCAGAACAAGGAATTCCTCTCTCAGTGTTGGTGATCTTAACACCTTCTTCATCATTTAAAAGGAAATTGATTAACATAGCAGCTTCCTTTGGATGCTGAGAATTACCTGCAACCGCAAATGCCATAGAGATCTTTGTGAATCCACCGTTGTTATCGCCCATCTTAATGAACTCACCAACAACAAATTCCTGGCCTGGCTTATTTACACTGCCTTCAAGAGCTTTTTTGAATTTGGAAGCAGAAGAATCCCACTCAAAGATACCAGCATACTTTCCGTCAATCCATTTAGCATTTTTGTCAAGAGAGTCCGCCATATCACCACTGATTGTTGCCAGTGTTGGAATGACATGCTTTGTCTCAAGTCCGGTGATGAAATCCATTCCATCTTTCACTTCATCTTCGGTATAATTAATTGCCCCATCCTCTACCCAGTTTTTGCCATATTTAGATTCCAGATAGTATACCATTAAAATCATACGGTCATACTCGCCAAGTGCCAGCGGATACATATCAGGATCTTTTGCCTTAAATGCTTCACCTGCTGCATACAGAGAATCAAGATCAGTAGGAATCTTAACTCCAACCTCATCAAAAGCTGTCTTATTCCAGTAGAACAGACGTCCTGTTAAGGAAATCGGAACTGCCATCAGCTTGTTATCCTCTTTGCAAAGATCAAGACTCTCAGATGAGAACTGCTTTAAGTCAAGAACGTCGGAGTAATCCTCCAGATTTGCAAATGATTTTCCGCCCTGGCTGTAGGATTCGATCCAGTTCCAGTTGATCTGCATAACATCAGCTGCATTGCCGCCTAAGATATTTAAGGACTGCTTCTCTTCCCAGCCTGTCCATGCACCGTACTCCGGAGTTACCTTAATGTTCGGATACTTTGCTTCAAAAGCTTTAATTGCTTCTTCTGTTGCTGCGTGTCTGGTATCACCACCCCACCATGAAAACTTGAGTTCCACCGGCTCTCCGGAAGTTGTGCCTGAAGCTGCTGCCGAAGTTGTCTCTGCTGCTTTGGTTGCCTCAGCCGCACTGGTAGATTCCGTAGTGCTGCTTTTATTGCTTCCGCAGGCAGATAAAGACATAGCCATAACAGTCGCTAACCCCATCGCTGTCCACTGTTTGATTTTTCTCATCTTTCTCTCTCCTTTTTTCTTTCCCTCATAAATGAGTTCTTAAAAAGCCCGGTGCGTTATTTACACATTTCGACATTTTTCTACCCTCTTGCGTAAGCGCTTACACTGTGCTTTTTCTATATTATAGCACCTATTATGTTATAATTCATTTCAAATACAGCACAAAACATTGCATATATTGACATCCTATGGTATGATTTTAGTAATATTAGCCAAGGAGATGACTATTTATGAAAGTACTTACCTCATATTCAGACGGAATTGACCACTGTATGGCTTCCAGATACTTCTCTATTGCACATCTTCACAAGGAATCAGGCGTATTAAGTATGCACAGTCACCGTTGCTATGAATTCTACTTTTCCATCAGCGGCGGACGGACGTTTTTAATAGATGAGAAAAATTACCGGATAGAGCCTGGTAATTTGTTCATGATCAACCAGCATGAAAAGCATCAGGTACTGCAGATGGATACTTCCATTCCCCATGAGAGATTTGCGGTTTTTATTGATCCTTCTTATTTAAAAAGTATTTCAACCCCAATCACAGACTTGACCTACTGCTTTACCCACCGGCCGGAGAAATTCTCCCACCGCATTGCTTTAAACCAGAGCCAGCAGAGACGTCTTACGTATTATATAAATAAATTATCCACAGAAGAAGGCTTTGGACAAGATGTGGAAGAACGTTCTGCATTTGCAGAATTTATGGTTTTTATGACAAAAATGACGGTTGACGCGTCTCTTGGAGATGAATCCGAGGACCAGAGACAATATTTCAACAGCAAGGTAGCCGATATCATCACCTATATCCACCATAACATCGATTCCCAGTTAAGCATCGGAGAAATTGCAGCACATTTCTATTTAAGTTCTTCTTACCTTTGCAGGCTTTTCAAAAAAGGCACCGGGACTACCATCAACTCCTATATCACCACCCGTCGCATTGAACTGGCCCAGACCCTTTTGTCAGGCGGTTACAGCGTCAATGAGGTTTACAGCATGTGCGGGTTTAATGATTACAGCAACTTTTTTAAAGCCTTTACCAAAAAAACAGGAATCTCGCCGAAGAAATATGCCCAGAACAGCTTAAGCTAAACAAACGAGGACCGGAGCCAATATTGACTCCGATCCTCGTTTTATTTATGATCAGGAATGAAATTCCCATCCAGTCCGTTTCATCTCTGTATATGCAAGAAGGAACGGGCCAACTCCTTTTGCATCATCTTTTACGACAGGCTCTGACATATAATAGTCAAATGTGCCGTTTCTTCTGTCTGGTCCGCCCAGTCCTGCCACAAGACAGATACCGCCAAGGCTCATATTGCCCTTTTCCATGTCAAGATACTTGTCACAGATTCCCTGGAACGCCTTCTTTCCGTACGGAGCATAGGATTTAGGGAGATATCCCAAACGTACCCCTTTTAAAATTGCATAAGAAAAGATGGCACTGCCGCTGGTTTCCAGGTAATTCCGATCCATGCCGCCTAAATTGACCACCTGATACCACATGCCGCTTTCATCCTGGTACTTTAACATGGAATCAATGAGATTTAAGAATGCTTCCTTCATCTGTTTTAATTCTTCTGCATCAGCGGAATCAGCCTTGTCCATGGTATCCAAAAGAGCCATAGAATACCAGCCCAGGGCTCTCAGCCAGAAATTCTGGGATAATCCGGTAACCTTATCGCACCAGAACATCTCTCTTTCTGAATCATAGGCATGATAATAAAGACCGGTCTTCGCATCTTTCATATGCGCTTCTACATTCACAAACTGATGATAGATGTCGCTGCAGTTCTTTTTGCTGTTGAACCGTGCTTCATATTCCATGTAAAATGGCTGGCACATATAAAGGCCATCAAGCCATACCTGATTCGGATATATATTTTTATGCCAGAAATTGCCTTCCTTTGTTCGGGGCATCATTTCGATCTGGCTGTAAACCAGATCAATGGCTTTTCTGTATTTTTCCTTACCGATCAGATCATAGAGTTCAAAAAGTGTTTTTCCGGCATTGACATTGTCAATGTTTTTCTCCTCCACGTCATACCCGTCAATGGTGCCATCCTCTCTTACACGATGATCAATAAAAGCATCAGCAAATTCCAGATACTTTGGGTTTTTTGTAATGGCATACATCTCTAAGATAGCTTTAATCATACAGCCGTCTATATAATTCCAGCCTGACTTTTCCCCCTGAAGGATCTTCTCAATGTTCCAGACCGGACGGTCAGGCGTGCTTTTCTCCATTAGCTCATTGATATACATTTCAATTGCATCCATGCTCGTTTTCCTCTCTTTGCGTTCTTGTCTGAATAGTTTTATCCTATGGCAACTAAATGCAGTTTCGGTTTTTTACAGTTTCCCTCTCCACCAGGCGGTTTTCCAGCCATACATCTTCCGGCCTAATTCCCTCTTCCATGTAGGTAAGAAGCATTTTCGTTCCTTCCACTGCAATCTTTGTGGCATTTCGTTCCACCGTAGTCAACCGCATATCAGCATAACCGGAAATATCCAAGTTGTCAAATCCCGTCAGGGAAATATCCTCTGGCACTTTCAGTCCTCTCTCAGCGGCTGCATTGGCCGCTCCGATTGCCATCTCATCATTAAAGCACAATAAAGCAGTTAAATCTTTATGGCTGTCAAGAAGCCTGCCTGCTGCCAGTCTTCCGCTGTTATAGCGGTAATTCCCGTACTCTACCGGAATGTGTTCGGAATCAAGCCCCCACCTTTTCGCTGCCCGGTTCCAGCCCTCATGCCGGAGCATCGTCGCTTCCAGATTAGGGTCACCTTCGATCACTCCGATCTTCCTGTGACCATTTTTTAAGAGATGATCCATGGCTTTTTCCATTCCACCTTGTTCATCCGTAACAACAGCAGGAATATCGAAAGGAACCCGACGGCTGATCGCCACCATTAGGATGCCTTTCTCCCAGGCCTCTTCTACGAATTCCCCATCCCAGTCCCCCTGAGACATAATTAAAAGTCCGTCAAAATTGCTTCGGTTCAAGGTCCCCGGTTCATGCATATCAATCCCTTTTACGATCACATGATATTTGCTTCCAATGACACTGTATACCCCAATCAGTACATCGTGAAGAATAAATGGTGACGTAGATTTGCTTATGGTGGAAAAACAAAGCCCGATGATACGTGATCTTGACTTTTTTAAAGTGACCGCCGCCTGATTGGGAACATATCCCAGCGCATGGGCGATCTCCAGAATCTTCTCCTTTTTCTTTTCATCCACAGATCCGCTGCCGTTTAATGCTCTGGAGACCATGGAATACGAAACACCCGCACAGACAGCAATGTCTTTTATCGTTACTGCCATTCCTTCCCCTCCCTTTGAGCCTATCATAGCATTCTTTTTTTTCTTTGTCATCTACCATATGGACCAGATTGCAAAGGTTTGCAATCAGCATGCGCCTTTTTGTGTGTTTTATATACTTTTATTGAATTATATCCATTTCTTTTATGCTTTTTTCATTATACTTAAAAAAGTTAAATTTTTAACTCACTAAATCCGGGTTCCTTTTGGGTAATTTCCATAATAAATTATTCGATTTTTATTCATTTTTGACCTTTAATCTTTTGGAACTTATGGTAATATAGTTGGAGTGTGTAAGTGCTTACACTCTACATACGAATTCGGCAGAGTGCCGTTAATACTTACCCAAACATACGGCAGAAAGAAAGAGAGGAACAAATTATGAAAAAAAAGCTGACCAAAGTTATGGCAATCGCATTATCAGCTGCTATGGGATTATCCTTAACAGCATGCGGCGGTTCTCAGGGCAAAGCAGATTCCAAAACAGAAACCACAGCTCAGGCAGATGCTAAAGGAGGAGACGGTGCTGCATCAGGTGAACCGGTTAGCCTTCGTATTTCCTGGTGGGGCGGTGATGACAGACATACTGCAACAGAAGAAGCAGTTAAGAAATTTATGGAGAAATATCCAAATATCAAGGTTGAAACAGAATACGGCGCATGGACTGGCTGGGAAGAGAAACAGTCTCTTGGTATCTTAAGCGGAGAATGTGCTGATATCATCCAGATCGGTTCCAACTGGGTTAAGGATTACAGCAAGGGTGGAGAATCCTACTTAGATCTTAACCAGTACTCTGACGTTCTTGATTTAACCCAGTTCCCAGAGGACAAATTAAAATCAAATGAAATCAACGGAAAACTGATGGCAGTTCCAATCTCCTTAACCGGACGTTTATTCTACTGGAACAAGACAACTTTTGATGAAGTTGGTGTTGCAGTTCCAACAGATGAAGCTTCTCTTTTAGCTGCTGGTGCAGCATTCAAGGCATTTGACAATGACTACTATCCTCTGGCTCTCGGCGAATATGACCGTGCAATCTTCATGGTATACTACCTTGAATCCAAGTACGGAAAAGAATGGATCGAAGATGGTACATTAAATTACACCGAAGAAGAAATCAAAGATGGTATGAATTTCTTAAAGAAACTGGAAGACGAGCATGTAATTCCTACAATCGCAACCATCAATGGCGATATGGCTGATTCTCTTGACAAGAATGCAAAATGGATCGATGGAAAATATGCTGGTATTATGGAATGGGATTCCGGTGTTTCTAAAGTTAAAGCTGCTTTAGAGGGCAGTGTTAACAAGCCAGGACAGGAATTTGTTATTGGTGAATTCCTTAAATTTGGTGATTTCAATGGCGGTTCTACCAAGATCTCCATGGACTTTGCAATCAAAGCATCCACAAAGTATCCTAAAGAAGCTGCTATGTTAGTAAACTTCCTGTTAAATGATCCAGAAGGTATAGAAACTTTATCAACCACTCGTGGTGTTCCTTGCTCTGCTGCTGCTATGAAAGTTCTCGAAGAGAAAAACATTGGCGATGCTATGACCAAAGAAGCAAATACAAAAGTATTAGATTACTGCAAATTCCTTCAGGATCCTCAGTTCGATAACAGCGAATTAAAAGCAAATCCAGACGGATTATACTACAAAGTATTCGGTAAATTAAGCGCACAGGATATCACTCCAGATGAAGCTGCAAAGACTTTATATGATGGTGTGGTAACCGTTTTAGAAGAGAACTAATTAATCTCGAATTCATGAAAGAAAGGATCGGCAACAGATTATGAAGCAGTTAACACAGAAGATTTTCATTTCAGAGGAGCAGGCAGGTCATCGAAAATCAACTGCTCCAGCCAGTCTGAATGCTTACATCCTTGATCCGATGTCTGTTTATACCGACCGCAAGCGCCCGGCAGTAATTATCTGCCCGGGTGGCGGTTACGGGCATTTATCGGACCGGGAGGGAGAACCAGTTGCCATGCAGTTTCTATCCATGGGATACCACGCCTTTGTTTTACATTACAGCGTGGCACCGGATGTATTTCCTTATCCCCAGATGGAGCTGGCTATGGCCATATCCCTGGTTCGTTCCCATGCATCGGAATGGCAGGTTGACCCTGAAAAAATCATTGTGGCAGGTTTTTCCGCCGGCGGACATTTGGCCTGCAGCCTTGGAGCTTTCTGGAATCAGGAATTCCTTTACGGTCCTCTTAAAGTGACTCCGGAGGATATCCGGCCAAATGGTTTGATCCTGGGTTATCCGGTCATTTCTTCCGGTCCATATTGCCATCCCGGCTCTTTTACCAATTTATTAGGCACCAGGGCAGAGGATGAAGCCATTCGCCATCTTGTGTCCCTGGAACACCAGGTAGGAGCCCATACTCCAAAAACATTTATCTGGCATACTTCCACCGACAATGCGGTTCCCGTAAAGAACAGCTATCTGTTGGCCGACGCTCTCACAGAGCATGGGGTAAATGTGGAAATGCATATCTATCCAGTTGGCTGCCATGGATTATCTCTGGCAACACAGGAGGTCTCCGGAGAAGACGGCAAGTACATCGTACCTCAGTGTCAAAGCTGGATTCCTCTGGTTCACACCTGGATGGAGAATCTGTAGCATAAGAGGCATTTTAAAATAGCTACATAAATATGATATAAAAAAAGCGTCTTGATCGGGCCGAAAAGCCTTTTCAAGACGCATTTTTTATTTATGAATATCGTTTTTGTGTTGACAGCAAGCCGCTTTTTCAAATCATTTTGCCGCCTTATGTTCTTTTTATCTCACCAGCATTTTACTGATCTGATACTGATCTTCCGGAATATCTTTTGTCATAGCCAGTGCTTCCTGAATATCAATATCAACATATTCTCCGTGCTTATAGCCTACGACACGATTGCTCTTGCCTTCACAAAGCAGTTCCACTGCTCTGGCACCCATAATTGATGCATAGACACGGTCTTTACAGGTTGGCGCTCCGCCTCTCTGCATGTGTCCTAATATGGTAGCTCTTGTCTCGATTCCGGTTGCAGCTTCGATCCTTCTTGCCATGGAAGAGGAATGACCGATTCCCTCTGCATTGATAATAATATGATGCTTCTTTCCACGCTTTCTGTTGTCAATGATTCGGTTGATTAAAGACTGCTCGTCACCGTCATACCGCTCTGGAAGCAGAATGTCCTCAGCACCGTTAGCAAAACCACACCAGAGAGCAATGTAACCTGCATTACGACCCATTACTTCAATGATGCTGCAACGTTCGTGAGAGGTTGATGTATCACGGACCTTATCAATCGCTTCCATCGCCGTATTTACGGCAGTGTCAAAGCCAATGGTATAATCCGTACATGCAATATCCAAATCTATGGTTCCCGGAAGTCCAATGGTATTGATTCCAAGTGCAGACAGCTTACCGGCTCCGCGGAAGGAACCGTCTCCGCCAATTACTACGATGCCGTCAATGTTATGCTTCTGGCAGATCTCAGCGCCTTTCTTCTGCCCTTCAGCAGTGGTAAACTCCAGACATCTGGCTGTATAAAGAATGGTGCCACCGCGGTGAATGATATCAGACACGCTGGTGCTGTCCATATCGACAATTTCTTCCTGCAGAAGGCCCGCGTATCCCCTCATGATTCCCTTTACCTTCAACCCTTTATGGATTGCAGTCCTGACAACAGCACGGATCGCAGCATTCATCCCTGGTGCATCGCCGCCGCTGGTTAATACGCCAATGGTTTTCACTTGATTTGCCATAGTAACTTCCTCCTGATTTACGGATATCTATTATTGTTTGTTTTTCATTTCGTACATGTTGTATTCTAATTCATTTTCCCAATCTTTTCAAGTTTTTTTTCCACAACTTTGACATTTTTTTCACCAAGTTTTTTTATCAGATGGTCTACCAGCTCTCCATCAGCATTTACATTCCGGTTCGAAGGCAGAATCTTTTTTGCTCTTTCCTTCTCCAGATAGATGATAACGGTATCATTTCCCTCCGATTCTTTCAAGTCATCAAGGATCTCTCTTTCAACCGTTACATATACATCCTTATCCGGAAATTTGAGCCAGAGTTCCTTTGGCAAATCGGCAAATGGTGTCACACGTTCACAAATCAGTTTTCCCACAGGATCATCTCCAACGGAGACTCTTCCCTGGATAAAGACCTTGGACTCTTCCACAAATAAATCCCTTTTGCTTTCATAGTCTTTCGGGAATACGATGACTTCCACCGAACCTAAAAGGTCTTCTAAGATGATAAAGGCCATCATTTTGTTGTTTCTTGTAGTTTTTACGGTTTTGGCGGTAATCATACCTCCGATGGTCACATAGGCACCATCCATGACTTTAGCTGCTTCTGTTTCCTCGTCCACGATAAAATCAATGGAAACTGCGGTGATGTTATTTCTCCAGGTGGATTCATAGGCTTCCAGCGGATGGCCGCTTAAGTAGATGCCAAGGGTTTCTTTTTCAAATGCTAACAGGTCTTCCTTTAAGAATTCTCCTACTTCCGGGAAGGTAACCTGGTAGTTGCTTTTCTCCTCTTCTCCAGCGAATTCGAAGAGGGTCATCTGACCTTCCATGGTATTTTTGCGTTCCTTGCTTCTTTGATCCAGAAGTTCCGGCGCTATCAGAAGTTTTTGTTTTCTTGTACCTGGAAGGGTATCAAGAGCTCCCGATTTTACGAAATTCTCCAGAGTTCTTTTATTGACTTCCTTATTGCTCATCCGGTCAATAAAATCTTCCATATCATGGAATAAGCCATTCTCTTCCCGTTCTAAAACAATCAGCTCAACCACTGACTTTCCAACGCTTTTGATGGCGGATAAACCGTACCGGATGGATTTGTCTGACACGGAAAATCCGCTTTCTCCTTCGTTAATATCCGGAGGAAGAATGGGAATTCCCATCTGTTTGCAGTTTAAGATATATTCCGATACTTTTGATACATTATCCATAACGGAGGTTAAGAGCGCTGCCATAAACTCCTGAGGATAATAATATTTTAAATAAGCAGTCTGATAAGATACCACCGCATAGGCAGCCGCATGGGACTTATTAAACGCATACTTCGCAAAATCGATCATCTCATCGTAAATACGGTTGGCTACCGTTTCATCGATTCCGTTGGAGATACAGCCGGCAACGCCCTCTTCCATGTTTCCATAGACGAAATTCTGGCGCTCCTTTTCCATGACATAAGTTTTCTTCTTTGACATGGCTCTGCGGACCAGATCGCTTCGCCCCATGGTGTATCCGGCTAAGTCTCTAACGATCTGCATAACCTGCTCCTGATAAACGATACAGCCATGAGTGGGACCTAAAATCGGCACCAACTGCGGGCAGTCATACGTGATGGAACCCTGGTCATTTTTCCCCTTTAGATATTTCGGAATAAAGTCCATAGGACCTGGACGGTAGAGAGAGATTCCGGCGATAATATCTTCCAGACTCTCAGGCTTTAACTCCTTCATGAAACTTTTCATACCCGAACTTTCCAGCTGGAACACGCCTTCGTCCTTACCTGTTCCAATGGAATCAAGTACCGCCTTATCGTTATAATCGATCTGGTCCATATCAATGGATAACTTCCTGTTTTTTTCTACTCCGCTCACCGCTTTCTGGATCACGGTCAGAGTACGAAGGCCAAGAAAGTCCATTTTTAAAAGTCCCAGCTCTTCTAAAGTTGTCATGGTGAACTGGGTGGTAATGGTTCCGTCAGCGGCTCTTGACAGAGGAACGTATTCATCCACAGAAGTCCGGCTGATGACTACCCCCGCCGCATGCATGGAGGTATGCCTTGGCAATCCTTCCAGTCTCATGGACATATCAATTAAATACTTTACCTCCTGATCATCGTTGTATGCGTTCCGAAGATCAGGGCTTTGTTTTAAGGCCTTTTCAAGGGTCATGCCAAGATCCCCCGGGATCATCTTTGCAATGGCGTCACAGCGCGCATAAGGCATATCAAGGACCCTCCCAACGTCACGGACCACACCCTTGGCTGCAAGGGTACCAAAGGTGACGATCTGCACCACCTGTTCCTTCCCATACTTCTGCACCACGTAGTCAATGACCTCCTGTCGCCGTTCGAAACAGAAGTCTATGTCTATATCAGGCATGGATACACGTTCCGGATTTAAGAAACGCTCAAAAAGGAGGTTATAGCGAATGGGATCAATGTTTGTAATTCCCAGACAATAGGAGACAATACTTCCGGCAGCCGAGCCTCGTCCAGGGCCTACCATGATATCCTGGGATCTGGCATAATGAATGAAGTCCCAAACTATCAGGAAATAATCCACATACCCCATGGAATGAATGACATCAAGTTCATAGTCAAGCCGTTCCTTTAAGGTTCCATCGTCATCCGAATAATGATTTTCAAAACCTTCCGTACAAAGTTTATTTAAGTAAGTCCAGGAATCAAAGCCTGCCGGTACATCATATTTTGGAAGTTTCGTAACGCCAAACTCAATCTCCACGTTACACCGCATGGCGATCTTGTGAGTATTCTCAATGGCCTGCCCTGCATAAGGAAAGAGGTTTTTCATCTCTTCTTCCGATTTGCAGAAGTACTGTCCTCCCTCATAGCGCATACGGTTCTCATCCGCTACTTTTTTTCCTGTCTGAATACACAATAGAATGTCATGAGGCGCCTCGTCCTCCGCATATGTGTAGTGAATATCATTGGTGGCAACCAGCTCAATGCCTGTTTCTTCGCTCATGCGAAGAAGGCCCTGGTTCACGGTTTTCTGAGTTGGAATACCATGATCCTGTAACTCTAAGAAAAAATTATCCTTGCCGAATATCTCCTGATAATGAAGAGCCGCTGCCTTGCCCTGCTCATACATTCCACGGCCGATAAACCGCTGCACTTCTCCTGCCAGACAGGCGCTTAATGCAATGATTCCTTCATGATATTCTTCTAAAACTTCAAAGTCCACTCTTGGTTTATAATAAAAACCATCCACAAATCCCTTGGAAACGATCTTCATCAGGTTCTGGTATCCCTGATTATTCTCAGCCAAAAGAACCAGATGGTAATATCGGTCTTCGCCGTTTGTAACTTCTCTGTCAAATCTGGAGCCGGAGGTCACGTACACTTCACACCCGATAATGGGCTTCACTTCCGCTTCTCTGGCTGCTCTGTAAAAATCAATCACTCCATACATCACGCCATGGTCAGTAATCGCCACGCTGTCCATGCCCAGTTCCTTGACTCTGTGCACCAGCTCTTTGATCTTACTGGATCCATCTAACAGACTGTATTCCGTATGGACGTGTAAATGCGTAAATGCCATCTGTTCGTATCTCCTTCTATCCTCATTTCTTCTATTATAACATAAAGAAAGGCGCTCTGAAACATCTTATCCTAACTTTCCCCAGAGCATACAAGAGGCGGAGCCCCCATTTAAGACAATGGAAGTCTCCGCCTTATAAACTTCATATTTTTTCAGAATTAATCATTGTTGCTTAAGTATTTTTCGATTTCGGTAACAGCCTGTTCCTCATCGCTACCATCAGCAGTGACCGTTATCTGTTCTCCAGCTGCAAGACCCAGAGTCATCATTCCCATAATGCTTTTGGCATTAACTCTTTTGGATTCGATTTCAACATAGATGTTGCTTTCATACTGGCTCGCAACCTGAACCAACATAGCAACCGGTCTGGCTTCTAAGCCTGATGCAAGTTCCACGGTGACTGTTTTTCTTACCATAATTATCCTCCTCATTCCTATGAACGAATCTATTCCATTCTGCTGCCCATGCCTGTCGTGCGCAGCCGCCCTGCTAGATCGCAAAGCTTTCTAAGTCGGTGGTTCACTCCTGATTTTCCTACAGGCGGGTCTAAAGCTTCTCCAAGCTCTTTTAATGTCGCTTCCGGTCTTTCAAGTCTCTCCCTGGCAATCTCACTTAAGTTTTCTGGAAGATTATCAAGTCCGATTGTATCTCTGATATATTCTATATCTTCTATCTGCTTAACCGCAGCTGATACCGTTTTATTAATATTAGCAGTTTCACAGTTTACCTGTCGGTTAACACTGTTACGCATGTCCTTTAAAATCCTGATATTTTCCAGTTCCATCAAGGTGACCGGCGCTTCCATAACATTTAGTATGTCCACAATCTGGCTTCCTTCTTTGATATAGACCACAAAATATCGTTTTCTCTTTACAATCTTTGCTTCAAGGTCAAAGGTTGCAATAATAGATTTTAACTGCTCTGCTTTTTCTTCCGTCGCGCATACGATTTCAAAGTGATAGAATTTCTCAGGATCGCTTAAAGAACCCGAAGATAAAAAAGCTCCCCGGATAAACGCCCTTCTGCAGCAGGACTGTTGGATGACCACGTTCTGGACTACATTTAAGTTTTCCCCTACTTCTCCGTTTTCATCAAGAAGTTTCGTCGCATGCAAAACCCGAAGGGCATCTTCATGCTCCCGGATCGTTACCGTGTAAGTACGGTTCTTATTCAAGTATGCGTTTCTTCTAATAGAAACATCAGTACTAATATTAAATGTTTTTTTCAATAATGTAAAGTACTTTCTTGCAACTGCCACATTTTCCGTATGAATTTTAATCGTATAGCGGTCATCTTCGGATATGATTATTTTTCCGCACAAGCTGATGATGGCGGCCATCTCTGCAATCTGGCAGTGCCTTGCCGGGCTGATCTGCCTGGAAAGCTCTTCTTTTAATTTGGAAGAAAATGACATTTCTATCCGATCCTTTTCCGTATATTGTCCTTGTCAATGTCTCTGTGTTCTATCTTAAGCCCGAATTCTTCCCGGGGCTTCAACCGGTCATAGACTGCTTTTGTGATTGTAACAGAACGGTGTTTGCCTCCGGTACATCCGATGGCAATCACCAGCTGATTTTTTCCTTCCAGCACATAATTGGGAATGAGAAAATCCAGCATATCATAAAGCTTGTCCAAAAACAGGTCCGCGGTACCATGCTGCATCACATAGTCCCGCACCACTTTCTCTTCTCCGGTTTTATGCCGCAGTTCTTCCACATAGTAGGGATTTGGCAAAAAACGAACATCGAATACCAGATCCGCATCGGATGGAATTCCATATTTAAAACCAAAAGAGAGTAGGGTAATGTATAGATTCCGGTAAGATTCATGATTTACAAAAATCTTTTCCAGTTCCTGTCTGAGTTCTTTGGTGAGGAGCTTGCTGGTATCGATGATATAATCTGCCTCTTCCTTTAAAAAAGCAAGCTTCCCGCGCTCTTTTTCGATTCCGCTGTCTATCCGTCCTCCCGCTGCAAGCGGGTGAGCCCTTCTGGTTTCCTTATACCGTTTGATCAGTGTTTCATCTCCTGCATCAAGGAAAAGGATCTCAAAGGGCACCCGTTTTCTTGACCACTCATCAAAGATCCGGTTCAAAACCGACAAATCTTCTCCGCTTCGGATATCGATTCCCAAAGCTGCGTTGGGTGTGCCATCCGGATTATTAAGGGTCAGTTCTGCAAACTTTTCGATCAGGGGAATGGGGAGATTATCCACACAGTAAAACCCCATGTCTTCTAACATCTTTAACGCCTGTGTCTTTCCTGCGCCTGACATGCCTGTTACGATTACAAGCCTCACGTTGTTCTCCTTTGCACTGTTAAAACTTGCCCAGCGTCTTTACTTCCATCTCAAGTTCTACTCCGGATTTCTTTCGTACCCGTTCTTTTACCTGTTGGCATAACGCTATAATGTCCGCCGCAGTGGCATGATCTTTGTTGATAACAAACCCGCAGTGCTTTTCTGATACCTGGGCACCGCCTACGGCAAAACCTCTTAAACCAGCATCTTCTATAAGCTTGCCGGCAAAATAACCTTCCGGTCGTTTAAATGTACTTCCCGCACTTGGATATTCTAACGGCTGTTTTTCTTTTCTTCTGCCGGCGAGTTCATCCATCCGGCTTTTTATGGAAACTTCATCTCCTTCTTTCAAACGGATATTGGCTTCCAGTACCACATACTTGTTTGGAATAATGCAGCTGGTCCGGTATCCTAAAGAAAGTTCTTTTACAGGGATCTCTTTTGCTTCCCCTTCCGGAGTCATAACCCGGACAGAACGTAAGACTTCCTTCATCTCTGAACCATATGCACCGGCATTCATCACTACCGCACCACCAAGAGTGCCTGGTATACCGGCTGCAAATTCAAAACCGGTCAATGAAGCCTTATAAGCTTCCTGTGCGATCCGGGCTAAGGACATTCCGGCACCAGCCTTAATGATCCCTCTCTCCCGGTCCACTTCACAGCCAGTAAAGCCGTCCATGGAAATCACAACTCCGTCAAAACCTTCATCTCCGACCAGAAGATTGCTTCCGTTTCCGAGTATGAAATAAGGCACCTCTTCCTCCAGACAAAGGAGCAGCACAGCTGCAAGTTCCTTTTCATCTACCGGAGTTACAAAGCAGGCGGCAGGTCCGCCTACCTTGAATGAGGTATGCTTGCGCATCTCTTCCCCCACCTTTATATGGTTTTCATCGGCTGCACCAAGAAGTTTTTTATAAATTTCAGTCATCAGACACCTCAATCATCCTGTTTTCTTGACAGGTTTGCCTGGACGCGGTTGTATAATTCCTGAGCCGCGTTGTACCCCATCTTCTTTTGTCTGTAATTGACAGCCGCGGATTCAACGATAATGGCCAGATTACGTCCGGGACGTACCGGAATGGAATGACATACCACCCGGTTGCCTAAAAATTCTGTATACTGGTCCTCGATCCCCAGTCTGTCATATTCTTTATCCTTATCCCAGTCCTCTAATTTAATTACCATATCAATGGCCTGGGTATCTTTTACACTTTCTACACCGAACAGAGTCTTGACATCAATAATGCCGATTCCCCGAAGTTCGATAAAATGCTTGGTAATTTCCGGAGCTCTTCCGATCAAGGTTGCATCGCTGACCTTGCGGATCTCCACTACGTCATCAGTAACCAGACGATGACCTCTCTTAATCAGTTCAAGAGCTGCTTCACTTTTTCCGATTCCGCTCTCTCCCATGATTAAAACGCCCTCACCAAATACATCCACTAAAACTCCGTGAATGCTGATGCAGGGAGCCAGTTTTACTTTCAGCCAGCGGATAACCTCTGCCATTAAGTCTGAAGTAGTTTTATCCGACACCAGACATGGAACGCTGTAATGGTTGCACAGGGCCAGTATATCCTGATCCGGCACCTGGCTGCGGCTGTATACCAGACAGGGGATCTGGCATGACAAAAGCTTGTCGTACATCTCAAGCTTTCTTTCCTGACTCATCTGATTGATATATTCCTGTTCCACATAACCGATGATCTGCACCCGCTCATTATCAAAATGATTAAAAAATCCGGCTAACTGCAGTGCCGGACGATTGACATCCGGATGGCTTAGCACAATTTTCTCTGCATCGATCTCCGGAGTCATATTCCGGAGACTCATCTTTTCAATCAAATCTGTAATCGCTACTCCATGCATGGCGAAACGCTCCTTTTTCCATCTGTTTTTTTCATACTAACACAGATTCTGTATTTTGAAAAGCTATAATGGTCAATGAAAGAAATCATAGACGCTCTTTGCGGATCTGGCGTTCATGCCCGGTATCTTTTCCAAATCTTCCACCGCAGCCTCTTTTATAGCTTCCAGTCCTTTGAATTCACGCATCAGAGCCTTCCTTCGGCCTGGTCCAATGCCTGGAATATCATCAAGAATGGATTTTACCTGACCCTTGCTTCTTAAGCTTCTATGGTATTCAATGGCAAACCGATGTGCTTCATCCTGAATTCTGGTAATCAGTTTAAATCCTTCGGAATGCCTGTCAATGGGAATCTCTACATTGCTGTAATAAAGACCTCTGGTTCGGTGGTTATCATCTTTGACCATACCGCAGACAGGAATGGAAAGTCCTAAATCCCGGATCACATCTAATGCAATGTTTACCTGGCCCCGTCCGCCGTCCATCATGATTAAGTCCGGAAAACGGGTGAAGCTTCCGAATTCTTCATCCACTCCTTTTTCCCTTAACTCTTCCGCTTCTTTTAATCCATGGGAAAATCTTCGGGTCAGAACTTCATTCATGGAAGCGTAATCATTGGCTCCCTTGACCCACTTGATCTTGAATTTACGGTAATCATTCCGTTTTGGTTTTCCATTTTCATAGACAATCATGGAACCTACTGACTCAAAACCGCTTATGTTGGATATATCAAACGCTTCAATCCGTTTTACTTCCGTAAGGCCAAGCCAGCTGCCAACTTCATTCATGGCGCCGATGGTACGAAGTTCTTCCCGTTTGATCTTTTCTTTATCCTGAGATAAGACAAGCGCGGCGTTCTTTTCCGCCAATTCCACCAGGCGCTCTTTCTGTCCTTTCTGGGGAACCATGATCTTTACCTTCTGGCCCCGCTTGGCAGAAAGCCATTCTCCTATGACTGCCTCATCCTCCAGTTCCAGCTGTGTCCACAGCTCTCTTGGAATAAAGGGAGTACCTGCATAGAACTGTTTGATAAAACTTGTGAGGATCTGTTTATTGTCTTCCGCTGCCCCAATGTTTACATGGAAATGTTCCCGGCCAATGAGCCGGCCTTCCCGGACAAAGAATACCTGAACCACAGCATCTCTCTCATCCTTTGCCATTGCAATAATATCCCGGTCTTCCATTCCGCTGTCCGTGATCTTCTGCTTCTGCGCGATCTGCTTCACACTGTTTAACAGATCCCGGTATTCGATGGCCTTTTCATAATCCATCTCTTCCGAAGCTGCCTGCATCTTTTCTTCCATGATGCGGATTACAGGAGCGTATTTCCCACCGAGAAATTCAAGTGCCTGGTTAATGGAATTCCCATACTCTTCTTTGCTTATATATCCCTGGCATGGGGCCGAACACTGCTTGATATGGTAATTTAAACAGGGGCGTTCCTTGCCGATGTCCTTGGGCAGATTCCGGTTACAAGTCCGTATCTGATAAAGCTTATGGATCAGTTCTATGGTATCTTTTACCGCGCCTGCACTTGTGTAAGGCCCGAAATATTTACTTTTGTCTTTCTTCATGTCTCTGGAAAATAAGATCCTCGGGTAATCCTCATATACCGTTACTTTGATATAGGGATAGGTCTTATCATCCTTAAGCATGGTGTTATAACGGGGCCGGTGTTCCTTGATCAGATTGCATTCCAGCACAAGGGCTTCCAATTCCGAGTCTGTTATAATGTATTCAAACCGGGCGATCCTCGACACCATCTGTTCGATTTTTGCCGTCTTGTTTCTGCTGCTCTGAAAATACTGCCTGACCCTGTTTTTTAAGCTGATCGCTTTTCCTACATAGATAATTTCGTCCCGCTTGTCGTGCATAATATACACGCCAGGCTGGGACGGCAGTTTTTTTAACTCTTCTTCTATATTAAATTCGATGTGGTCCATTTATACGAATCACCTCATCCCCAGGGGGTTCTCTCTTTTCCCTACGGTCAAATTCACCTTAGTCTTGCTCCATCGTATTTATTTTGCAGTTCCAGATATCGTTCCACTGCGTAGTATTTTTCTTCTGGTTCGGAATCCGCTCTTCCAATCTCTAAAATCTCGCAAATGGCAAGAAGCTCCTCGGGCGAAAATTGATCTTTTCTGTCGCGAAGGATCTCCAACTTCTCATGATACGTCCTTGCGTCAAGAAATGCAAGAAGATTTTTATTTGACCGCGTATTTTCCTCTTCCTGGACCGGCAGCGGCGGTTCTTTCTGTTGCACATCACTGATATCGACCTTTTCGAACCGGTACTTCTGTTTCACATCCGGATACTTCTCATGATCCACTTCACTGATAAACATGTCAAGCGGGCGGACATAGACTCCGAAGGTGCCATAAAGCGCCTGATATACCACCATTTCTTCTCTGGTCTCCGAGTGAACTGCAACAGCGATTACCTGATACATCATATCTTTAAAATGTCTGTAAAAATCTCCTGGTCTTGGCGTTCTATCCATCGCTTCCCTCGCTTCTTAATTTCCGGAACCTCCTGTGGTGACAATTACTACATCGGGTTTTTTCCTGGTTTTCTTATTTTTTCCTTCCGATACAGATTCTTTATTCTGTACGGTTTCTTCTTTTCCCACGGATTCTTCTTTCCGTATAGTTTCTTCTTTGGCGATCTTCCCTTCCAGACTCTTTTCTGCTTCTGTACTGGGGTTGCTGGCCTTTGACTCTGCTTTTACAGCACTGGTTTCTTCTGAACTAGTCAGAGCTTCTTTGGACTGCCTTACGCGGGCGATCTCTTTTTCTTCCTTTTGCCCTTCTTCTTTGCTTAAAAGTCCGTCCCATGTATAACGGTTCGACGCACTCCAAAGAATCCACTCATCATATCCGGCATCATAGACCGCCTGTATCTGCGCACGAACCTCTTCCGGACCGTAAGGAATGTGATGTTCCAGATAAGAAGCAGTAAAATCCTGAAGCCACGGCCGTACAATGGCCTGTCGCTTTCCATCCTCTTTACCTTCAGAAAGATCCCGCTTTGACAGCTCAAGAGCTGCCAGAATGGTACGGTACGGTTCTGTATCCGGATGATCAATGCCGAAGTTTCCGTCTCCATAATGAGATGGATAGATCATAGGGCATATATAGTCCAGATGCTGCGCCATATCATGATAGACTTGTCCCACGGTCTCCGCATCAATCTGGCTGCCGATGATCGTTCCGAATACATCGGCTGATACGAAAATATCCTGTGCGGAAAGCTTATCATAAGCATACTGGATAAATTCCGTAATGATATCTGTTTTGGATCTGCCTTTGGTATCCGCTTCATCAAATGCTACCTGCTTCATGGAACTGTCTGTAGCAAACCGGATGTAGTCAAACTGGACTTCATCAAACCCTGCTTTGGAAGCCTCAGTTCCGACTTCCACCAGATAATCCCATACCTCCTGGCGGTAGGGGTTCACCCATGCAAGCCCTTTGTTATCACGGTGCAGACTTCCATCTTTATTCTTCAAGCTCCATTCCGGCTTTTTTTCTGCCAGGTAAGGATCCCGGAAAGCCACAACCCGGGCAATGGTATAAAGCCCTCTTTTCTTTAATTCTGCCATGAGGGCATCCATATCCTTTATATAACGTTCTTCCGCTCCGATCTCATTGACCGTCGGGGCATCATCCATGGCAAAGGTAATACGACCGTCATCGTTTTTCACGTCAATGACAACCGCATTGATCTCCGTTCCTTCAATTTTATCAAGGATTGACTGAAATCCCTGGGAACCTGCCATATAACCGGAAATATAGATTCCCTTCACTTTCACCGGTCTCTTTCCCGGTTCGGCGGAAACTTCCACAGTGCTTTCTCCTGTTTCTTCCGAAGAACGGTCCGTCTCCTCTATGTCGGAAACCTTTTTGTATCTGCTGCATCCGGATGCCACCAACGAGCACACAATTACTGCCAAAAGCCATCTTTTCATAATACTTTGTTCACTTTCTCTATGGTTTTAGGTGTCGTATTGTAATAATTATTTAATATTTTACCACATTTTGTAAAATTTTCCAAATAAAAATTATATGTACCGGATGCAGCCTTATTTTAATAACCTCTTATTTCATACACAACGTACTCATGATCGAACTCATAACCAAGCTTTTCAGAAAGAGCTACAGACCCTGGATTCTGGGCATCCCAGCTTGGATAAAGCCCTCTGTCTAAACATTCCAGAATCAACTTTGCCCCGCAGGCAAGAGCCGCTCCACGGCGTCTGTAATCTGCCCTCGTATCGATTTCGATCTCAATTCCACCGTTGTATACAGTATACGATGACGCACCAGAAATCACCTGGCCTTCCACTACGGCGGCAGCTCCAAGTCCCCGTTTTTTATAGTCCTCATATCCTTCAAATTGGGAGCATAGATCTTTAGACCATGACTCTGCCATGATCTGGTCATACATCTCCCGGTCAATCAACCGGAGAGAAAACGGCGCTGGAAGCTGCTCTACGATTTTCTCCAGATGCTCCCGGTCAAATCCATTGTAATTTTTCTTAATGGCGTAGCGGGTCACCTTTTTCGCATTGGACTGCCAGACCTCTTCGATTTCAGCCGCCCATTCCTCATCTCTGGGAACCATAATGATGAAATCAGATTCCCGTCCTGATGGCTTATTTCGGATCAGTTCTTTATTGGGTTTTCCAGAAAAAAAACTAAAATCCCCTGAGACCACCTGAGCAGATTGAGGATTTTCTCCGTCATCCGCATAGGCCCTCCCCATAATTCCCTGCAGGCAGGACCAGATCATGGTTTCTTCCCATCCGGAAAATAACGGTTCCAGAATCGATTTATCTATTATTTCTACAATGCTCAATGTTTGCATTTCTCCTTATTGTTATTCACACTTGCGGCAAAAGCAGGAAAGTTCATGATCATTTACAACTCCTACTGCCTGAAGATAAGAATACATGGTTACAGAACCTACAAATGACATGCCTCTCTTTTTTAAATCCTTAGACAGGCGGTCCGACAGTTCGGTTTTAACCGGGAAGTTATCATCCTGGTTCCAGATGATTTCTCCACCCGTAAATCCCCATAAATAATTGGAAAAGGATCCAAATTCCTGTTGGATCTGTAAAAACGCTTTGGCGTTTTTTACTGTGGCTTCCATTTTCTTCCGGTTTCTGATAAGTCCTGGATTTTGCATCAGCTCTTCGATTTTCTCTTCCCCGTAGGAAGCTGTCTTTTCTACACAAAAACCGTCGAAGGCCTCCCGGAATTCTTCTCTTTTTCTCAATACAGTAATCCAGGAAAGTCCTGCCTGAAAGGTCTCTAAAAGAAGCATTTCATATAGTTTTTTATCATCATATACCGGAACGCCCCATTCTTCATCATGGTATTTTACGTAAACCGGTGATTTTTCATCTACCCAAAAGCAGCGCTTTTTCTCCATTACTTTGCCAGTACCTCCGGTCCGTTTTCGGTGATTACAATGGTGTATTCCCACTGGGCGGACAGACTTCCGTCTTTTGTGTAAATCGTCCAGCCATCTTCGTCATCCTGTACCACATCCGGCTTTCCTGCATTGACCATAGGCTCGATGGTAAATACCATACCGGGCACTAAAAGCATATCAGTTCCTCTTGTGCCGATGTGGCTTACCCATGGCTCCTCATGAAAATCCAGACCTACTCCATGTCCGCCGATTTCCCGGACGACGGTAAATCCGTTTTCATAGATGTATTCCGATATCACTGCACCGATGTCTCCCAAATGTCCCCAGGCCCGTGCTTCTTTAAGAGCCCGGTCTACGCTTTCCTTGGTCACGCGAACCAGTTTTTCCGCTTCTTCGGAAACCTTGCCGATGCAGAACATTCTGGAAGCATCTGCATAATACCCATTTACAATAGAAGTTACATCTACATTGATGATATCTCCATCTTTCAGGATCCGGTTAGGGTCCGGGATTCCATGGCATACGACTTCATTGATGGAAGTACATACGCTCTTTGGATATCCTTCAAAATTAAGGGGCGCCGGAATTCCTCCCAGACGGATGGTATTTTCATGAACCAGTGTATTGATCTCTTCTGTGCTGATTCCTGCCTTTATATGTTCACTTACTATATCAAGGATCTGATTGTTAATGACACCTGCATGACGAATTCCTTCGATCTGAGCCGGTGTTTTTATCATATAGTGCTCTGGGACTTCCTCTCCCATAATTGCATAGTTCTCAATTCTTTGGTCAAATGCCAGATGGCAATTCTTATATTTCTTACCGCTGCCACACCAGCATGCATCGTTTCTACCTGTTTTAAGCATTTCTTACCTCCTTCTTACTACATCGTTTTAACATTTTTATGCCCGATTGTAAAGTATTTCATTCAAATAAAGAATCAGGAAAAATCCCATGGCAATTCCATATTTTATATGATACAATTTATGGGTATTAGGGTCAAAGAGTTCAAAAAGGCTTAAAAAGCACATGCAATGGAGGGACAAATGAAATTTGGATTTGATAACAACAAGTATTTAAACATGCAGTCAGAGCATATCAAGGAGCGGATCGGCCAATTCGGAGACAAGCTTTATCTGGAATTCGGAGGCAAATTATTTGACGATTACCACGCATCCAGAGTGCTTCCGGGATTTGAGCCTGACAGCAAACTCCGCATGCTGATGCAGCTTTCTGACCAGGCAGAAATCGTGATTGCCATTAACGCAGCCGATATCGAAAAGAATAAGATCCGACATGACCTTGGAATCACTTATGATGTAGATGTGTTCCGTCTCATTCAGTCCTTTACGGACAAAGGACTTTACGTAGGAAGTGTTGTAATTACCCAATACTCCGGTCAGAAATCTGCCGATGTGTTTAAAACCAAGCTGGAAACCATGGGAATCCGTGTGTACCGCCACTACATCATAGATGGCTATCCAAGCAACATTCCTTTTATTGTCAGTGATGAGGGATACGGCAGAAACGACTATATAGAAACGACCAAACCACTTGTAATCATTACAGCTCCCGGACCGGGAAGCGGAAAGATGGCTACCTGTCTTTCCCAGCTCTATCATGAGAACAAGAGGGGCACCAAAGCCGGTTATGCAAAGTTTGAAACCTTCCCTGTCTGGAATATTCCATTAAAGCATCCGGTAAATCTTGCTTATGAGGCCGCCACCGCAGACTTAAACGATGTCAATATGATCGATCCGTTCCATTTAGAAGCCTATGGAAATACTGCGGTTAATTACAACCGGGACGTGGAAGTTTTTCCTGTACTCAGTGCGATCTTTGAGGAAATCTATGGAGAATGTCCTTACAAATCTCCTACCGATATGGGCGTAAATATGGCTGGATTCTGCATTGTAGATGATGAAGCCTGCAAGGAAGCTTCCATGCAGGAGATCTTAAGACGTTACTATCAGGCCCTTTTAAGGCTTGCAAAGGATATGGGCTCCAAAGAGGAAGTATACAAGATCGAGCTTCTCATCAAGCAGGCAAAAATCACCACAGACAGACGGCAGGTCGTAAAGGCCGCCAATGAACTGGCAGAGACAAAAGGCTCTCCCTGTGCTGCACTTCAGTTGGAGGATGGCACTGTGATTACGGGAAAGACCACCAATTTACTGGGTGCTTCTGCTGCCCTTCTGTTGAATGCAGTCAAAGTACTGGGACATATTCACCATGATGTTCATTTAATCGCTCCGTCTGCCATTGAACCTATCCAGAAATTAAAGACCAGGTACCTTGGAAGTAAAAATCCAAGGCTTCATACCGACGAAGTCTTAATCGCATTATCTACCTGTGCGGCCGCTGATCCCAACGCTCAGATCGCGCTGGAACAGCTTCCGAAATTAAAGGGATGCGAAGCACACACCTCTGTGATCCTTTCCGATGTGGATATGAAGATCTTTAAAAAACTGGGTGTGAATCTGACTTGTGAACCATTATATGAAGAAAAAAAGATCTACCATTAAATAACAGGTGTGTTGCAAAAGGAAGAATTCATAATCCTTTTGCAACACACCTGTTTAATTCTCTACGCCATTCACCTGTTTTTCTATAATGCTCTTCACTCCTGTCCGATCTACCAGAAGAGCCGCTGCAAGTTCCCCGTAGAGAAGTTCCTGGGCCATGTTATAATAAAAATCATCTTTTGCAGTACTTTTCTTTCCTTCTGCAAGCCGCTTCTGCTTCTTTAAATAAAGTGTCTTAATGATCTGCATCCAGCCAGAACATTCATTTTGCTGCATGATTTCTTTATATTTTCCCTCTCTTTGCCTGTCATCGAGCACCCATATGGTCTCAATTTCTGGAATCCGGTCAATGAGTTTTAAGGCTTCCTCTCTGGTGAAGGCCGCTCTCATTTGCGCCTTCTTATTGTCTACGGGTGTATAAACCGCGCTTTGCTGCTCCTCATAGAGTGGCTTTAGCGTATAATAAAGCCGATCCTCATCAGCAGCTGACATGGCAAGGCATCCAATATCCTTTACTTTACAGATTCCATGGGTACCGAACATAACCAGATCATTTACCTGAAACATAACACATTCCTCCTGACTGAATAACACACAATGATACCAAAGTTACAACTACTCTCCTTTAAGTGTAACACTTTGTACCTGGTTTTGTCAGTGTTTTTTTCGTTTTTAGCCATTTTCGTGAAATATAGCCAGTGGTATCCCCTATATTATTTGTTCAAATTCATTATAATCCCTACAAAAAACACCCTAAATACCCAGGCATAATTAAAATGTCAGATATTTAGGGTGTGTAATGGCATTATTATTTTTTAGCCGCCAGCTTAACTGCTGCACTGGCTCCTACCCGACTGCATCCAGCCTCGATATAAGCTCTTAAATCTTCCAGGGTACGTACCCCACCAGCTGCCTTGATTTTTACTTCGGGTCCGATGTGCTTTTTGAAAAGCTCAATATCTTCCAGTGTGGCTCCTGCAGTACCAAAGCCGGTTGAGGTCTTAATATAATCTGCTTTTGCAGCAGTTACTGCCTGGCACATGGCAATCTTCTCTTCCTCTGTTAAGTAACAGGTTTCGATGATAACCTTTAATATCTTGTCACCAACAGCTTGTTTCAGTTCTCGGATCTCCTCTTCCACTTTGCTGTAATCACCGTTTTTTACATCGCTTAAATTTATCACCATATCCACTTCCGAAGCCCCGTCCGTAATAGCCTTTTGGGTTTCCAGAACTTTTGATTCGGTTACGCTGTAGCCAAGCGGGAAACCAACTACCGTACAGATATTTAGGGTTGGAAATTCTTCATGGACCCTGCTGATGTAACAGGGAGGGATACAGACGGAAGCTGTTTTATATTCCATCGCTTCCTCACAAAGTTCTTTGATCTCTTTCCAAGAGGCAACTGCTTTTAAAACGGTATGATCTACGTAGCTTAACATTTCTAAATCTGTCATTGGTTTATAATTCCTTTCTGCTATATCAGGCGTTCAACGCCATTTTTTGTAACTCTGGCATAAATAAGAGGTTCTTCCTTTGGTTTGTCCGGGCTGATGGTAACAGCTCCTATAATCTCTTTTTCCGAGGCTTCAAACAGTTCTTTTTCTGATGTATAAAGAACTGCAATGACATCTCCCTCGTAAACCTGCTCTCCTACCTTTTTCTTGAGAGCAATCCCGGCAGTATAGTCAATGACACTCTCCTTGGTAATTCTTCCAGCGCCTAGAAGGGAGGAAGCAATTCCGCACTGCTCGGTATTCATATGGGTGATATAACCGCTCTTTTCTGCTTTCACCTCTTTATGGAATAACGCCTTTCGAAAAAGAGAAGTGTCCTTAATTACAGAAGAATCTCCTCCCTGAGCTTCCACCATAGCAATCAGACGTTTTAAAGCGCTTCCGTCTTCTATGGTTTTCTCTGCCATGGCTCTGCATGCCTCCATGCCACCTTTTCCTGCCAGATAAAGCATTCCGGTAGCCAGTTGTAAGCAGACCTCTGTCAAGTCCTCCGGGCCTCTTCCGTTCAGTGTTTCCACTGCTTCTATAACCTCTAAGCTGTTGCCGATCAGGCTTCCTAACGGAATATCCATGTTGGTGATCAGTGCCATGGTCTTCTTTCCGGCATGCTCCCCGATGGCAACCATCTTTTCAGCCAGGGTAATGGAATCTTCCAGCGTCTTCATAAATGCTCCGCTTCCGGTCTTAACATCAAGCAGAATGCAGTCACTTCCTGCTGCCAGCTTCTTGCTCATAATGGAGGCTGCAATCAGTGGAATGCTTTCCACGGTTGCCGTCACATCCCGGAGTGCGTAAAGCTTTTTATCCGCCGGAGCCAGATTGCCGGACTGTCCGATTACTGAAAGTCCTGTGGTATTTACCACCTTAAAAAATTCCTCTTCCGTCAGCGTAGTTTTCATGCCAGGAATGGACTCCATTTTGTCCACAGTCCCTCCGGTATGTCCCAAGCCACGACCGGACATCTTTGCCACCTTAACACCGCAGGCAGCCACAATAGGGGCTACCACCAGTGTCGTCTTGTCGCCAACACCTCCGGTGGAATGTTTATCCACCTTTAAGCCTTCAATCGGGGACAAATCCACCATATCCCCGGAGCGGGCTACTTCATTCGTAAGAATGGCGGTTTCCCTGTCATCCATTCCCTTAAAGTAAATGGCCATCAGCATGGCAGACATCTGATAATCAGGAATCTCTCCCTTTACATAGCCATCCACCATAAAGCGGATTTCCTCCTCATTCAGAGTCTCTCCATTCCGCTTTTTTGCAATAACATCATACATCCTCATGGTTTATAAATCCCCTCATTCTTTTAGCTGGATTTTAAATTCTCATTTGTAAATCCCAATGGGAGCATATCCTTTAGGGCATACACCGAAGTCTTTTCTCCCGCACCCAGTATGATCAAAAATTCATCCGGATCGCAGAATTCAGCCATAACCTGCCTGCAGACTCCACAAGGGGCACAAAATCCGCCCTCTTCCCCTTTTTTATTTCCTACAACAGCAATGGCTTCAAACTCCGTAACACCCTCTGACACTGCTTTGAAAAATGCCGTCCGTTCCGCACAGTTTGTAGGAGAATAGGACGCATTCTCAATGTTGCAGCCCCGATAGACCTTTCCGTTTTTTGCGAGAAGAGCTGCTCCAACGGAAAAATCGGAATAAGGCACATATGCCATCTTCTGGGCCTCATAGGCCTCTGCTACCAGCATGTTTTTTGTTGTTTCACTCAGTTTCAAAGGCATACCTCCTGTTATTTTGCTACTTCACTTAAAAAGCTCTTTCCTGCGATGTCACCTTTTACGCCAAATAAATCCAGCACAGTGGCCGCGATATCCGCAAAGGTGTCCTTTGTTCCTACCGATACTCCTGCCTTGATGCCTTCCCCGTATATGAGCATTGGAGTATATTCTCTGGAATGATCAGTGCTAGGAGTTCCAGGATCACATCCGTGGTCTGCAGTGATGATCAGAACATCATCCGGGCGCATGGCACCAAGGAACTGTCCCAACTGTACGTCAAAATCCGTTGATGCCTGGGCATATCCCTTCACATCATTGCGGTGTCCGTAAACCATATCAAAATCCACCAGATTTACAAAGCAGATTCCACGGAAATCATCGTTCTGTGCCTCTAAGGTCTTTATCATGCCATCGGTGTTATTAACGATAGAAGTGGTCTTATCAATCCCTTTACCTGCAAAAATGTCATAGATCTTTCCAATCCCAATGGTATCATAACCAGCATCTTTTAAACAATCCAGCATTGTTGTCTTCGGAGGAAGCAGGGAAAAATCATGGCGGTGGGGAGTTCTTTTAAATTCCGGATAAACTCCTTCAAAAGGTCTTGCAATGACACGGCCTACGCTGTGCTTTCCTTTTAATAACTCCCTTGCAATCTTACAATACCGGTAAAGTTCTTCTAATGGTACTACTTCTTCGTGAGCTGCAATCTGGAACACACTGTCTGCGGAAGTATATACAATTAAATCTCCGGTCTTCACATGCTCCTCACCAAAATCCCGGATCACATCGGTTCCGGAATAAGGTTTGTTGCATATTACGCCTCGTCCGGTCTGTCTCTTAAATTCTTCAATAATCTCGTCGGGAAAGCCGTTCGGATATGTGGGAAGAGGTTCTTCAGAGATAATACCTGCGATTTCCCAATGGCCGATGGTAGTATCTTTTCCCTGAGATCTTTCGGTCATACGGCCGTAAGAACCAATGGGGGCATTATCCTTCTCACCAGCAGTTACACCATCTATATTGAACATTCCCAATTTTTTCAAATTCGGTGTATAAAACTCCTCTGCTTTTGCAATGCTTCCCAGCGTATTGCTTCCTTCATCATGGAATTTGGCAGCGTCAGGCGCTTCTCCAATTCCAAAGCTGTCCAGAACAATTAAAAATACTCGTTTTGTTTCTGACATATTCATTCCTCCTGTTACGAAAAGGGATTGCTCTGCAATCCCTTTACCGGTTCATCAAATTTTTTCAAATCTTTCAACATCTGTTACAAATATAGTAGCCCCGCCAAGCTCAACGGTCATCGGCATCATCATAAATCCGGATGATACAGATGCGAGATTGGGTGCTGGAACATTGCAGGTTATTTTCTGGCGTTTTCCACAAGTATCTTTAATCAGGTTGATGACTCCCTCTACCTGTTCGTCCTCGGTACCAATCATTAAAGTCGTGTTTCCTTTTTTCAGGAAACCGCCTGTAGTGGCAAGTTTTGTCACGCTGTACTGGTGTTCATTTAGTGCATCAGTCACCCGATTACCATCATCGGAACTGACGATTGCATAAATAATTTTCATATCTATCACCTCACTGTTTTATTTGGCAAAACTGCATTTATTAGATGATTCTATTATAAAGCATAAACAGGAAAAATAAAACAACCAATCCTAAAATATTTATAAGTTTTCTGTTAATAACCTATGTTTCGCATTTTCTGAAGCAGTTTTTGATAGATACGATCCTTCATCCATGGCTCATTGACCACATTTAAACACTCGTCTAAAGAAAACCAGCCTACCGCACTGTTTTCATCATCCTTTTTTCGGATCTGCTGACTATCATCGGCTTCCAGCAGATAGGTCACATTCAAATGAAGATGGGAAGAGACATAGACACCTTTTTTCTCGTGTCCGTCAACCGTAAGTATCTCCAGAGAAAAAATATCCTTACTGACCGGTGTTACATTTTTTATTCCGGTTTCCTCCATGGCCTCTTTGACCGCCACATGAAGTAAGTCCATACAACCGTCTGCATGCCCTCCAGTCCATGCCCAGGAATCATAGATATTATGATAGGCCATAAGTACCTTATGGCGGGATTGATTAACCACCCAGCCGGATGCAGACAGATGTGCCTGGGCATTTTCCCGGTAAAAACAGGAATCTCCCTGATGCAGATAGGAAAGGATGAGCTCCTTATCTTTCGTTTCCTGCTCATTAAATGGAGCGAACTTCTCCACTGCCTGAATCAATCTATTTCTCTGGTCCATGTTCTTTTGTCTCCTTCTTCTTTTCTTTTTCTGTCATACTCCGTCGTCTCAAGGATATATTTTAAATGAATAAATAAAAACGAGGTATCATATGGACTTATCGACTCTTGTTTTTGCCGACAGTTCTCCATGGCCTTCCACGGAGGTTGTTTCTCAAAATGAACGGTACGCAGCTGCCATGCTGTCAAACATTGGTTCCTGTAATTCTGAAATGTCTGCAATCAGCCTTTATGTCTACAACAGCATCATTACCAGAAGCTACTTCTACGATATCGCAGAATGCTTCCATAAAATCAGCGTAGTGGAGATGCGTCATTTGAACATCTTTGGAGAGCTCTCGATCATGCTTGGAGCTGACCCAAGACTTTGGAGCTATCAGAACGGGCGCATGCGCTACTGGTCTCCCGCCTGCAACCGCTATCCCACCAGAATCGGAGCATTGGTCTCCAACGCCCTCAACGGGGAACTGGAGGCCATTAAGAAATATCAGGCCCAGGCCCAGTGGATCGACGACTGCAACATCAAAGCCATTTTAAACCGGATCATCGCAGATGAACTATGCCATGTACAGATATTCCGGCTTATTCTGGCTGAGCTTAGTCAGGAGCCATTCATCCAGTCCGCGGAACTAAAGATCAGCGAGGAAATCTCCGAGGATGCTGAGGATGACAGCAGTGAACCTACATAATCAATTACTGTTTTTTATGAAAGGCCTGTATTTCATCTGTTCTGATTTCCAGGCCTTCCTGATATCCTTTTTCCATCTTGTGTCTGGCTTTCCGGTTTTCCACTGTGTCAAAAATAATGGAAAAGTCATAATTCTCCGGATACATTTCAGAGGCGGGAACCAGCCGTTTTACCCGCTTGTGGTTGATCCAGATCTTTTTATCCGGCATCTGGACCTGCATAACTCCCTGTTCATTGACCGGCCTGCAAACGATTCCTTTTTTGTTGTCCGGATAAATCAGCACACTGTCGCCTATGGTAAATAGTTCTTCCATAACAACTTTACTCTTTGTTGTGTTTTTCTTTTTTTCTATCCTTGGCCCCTTAGATGACCGGAAATGTTTTTCGTCTGAATTTAAGTCACTGCTCCGATGATCCGTATTTTCCCATTCTCCGTAGGCATAATTTCTGGCCTTTTCTATCATTTCCTCAGGCATACCAAGCCTTCTTGCGATGGCAAGAGCACAGCTTTCTCCCGCTTCTCCGATCTCCATACGATAGAGAGGCTTTAAGGTTTCTTTATCAAAAGCCATCCGTGCATTGGTAATTCCTTCTGTTTCTTTGGCATAGGTTTTCACCTCCGGATAATGGGTGGTAGCCAGGAACAGGCAGCCTTTGTGCCGCAGTTCATCTAAAATGGCAATGGCGATTCCCATACCTTCTGCCGGGTCTGTGCCGGAGCCCAGTTCATCCATGATAACCAGGCTTTCTTTTCCAACCTCTTCTAATATCTTCATCACATTGGTGATGTGAGCAGAAAAGGTGGATAAATTTTCTGTAATGTTCTGTCCGTCTCCGATATCACAAAGCACCTGGCTGTTCATACACAGATCCGCTTCTGTGCAGGGTACATGGAGTCCACATTGAGCCATAAGGGAAAATAGTCCTACGGTCTTGATGGATACGGTTTTACCTCCGGTGTTAGGTCCTGTAATGACGATCCCCCGTTCTGTTTTTCCCATCTCAAATGTCAGGGGTACTACTGTTTCCGGATTCATGAACGGGTGGCGTCCATTTACGATCCGCAGGATCCGGTCTGTATTAATCATCGGTTCTATGCCATTCATCTCTGCACTTAGACGTCCTTTTGCAAACAGAAAATCCAGTTTTTCTAAATAGTACTTATTCTTTTCCAACACCGGAAGATTCTCTTCCACATCGGCAGTCAGGGTGTAAAGGATCTTTCTTACTTCATTTTCTTCTTCGATCCGCAGCAGCTCCAATTCTCCGTTCAGTACTGCAATGGCGGCCGGTTCAATAAACAGGGTGGAACCAGTCGATGACTGATCGATCACACTGCCCGGAACGGATGACTTGTAATCTTTCTTTACAGGGAGACAGATTCTGCCGTTTCTTATGGTCACAAATGAATCTGAAAAATACTTTTTATTTGCCCTCAAAAGATTCTCCGCTTTTGTCCGCAGCTTTTCTTCCATTCTGCCTATCTCCTGGCGGACATTTTTCAAATTCCTGCTTGCAAAATCATCTACCCTTCCATTTCTGATACTTTCATAAATGGTTCTGGAAAGTTCATCCAAAGGATCCAGCTCCAGCTCATAATAAGGCATGCTTAGTTCCAGAGGCTTACACCGGTTCAAAAAGTCCTTATAGCGTTTGACTCCCGTAAGCATGACTCCTGTCTGTTCCAGTTCCTCTGCGGTGAGACATCCGCCCTGCTTTGCGGTCATTATAACATCGGAAAGATCCTTCATTCCGACTGCCGGAGGAAGTCCCATCCGGTCCAGAATGATTCGTGCTTCCGTAGTATCTTTAAGGTCTTTTTGCACCTGGCTTTCCTTTAAGCATGGAGTTAAATTCCTGATTTGCGCTTTCGCCGCTTCCGTATGTGATAAGTCTTCTAATCTTTCTAATATCCGATAAAATTCTAATGTTTGAAATGTGTGATCCATGTCTTTCTCCTTAATTTTATTCCTCTTCGTGATTCATAAAATCCATGGAGCATAGCAGCAATTTGAAGTTTTATACAACAAAAAAACCTGTGAGATCACAAATCGACATCTCTCAGGTTCCAAACCTATTCCGTCTATTTTGTATCTTCATGGGCAAAACAGGTACACAAAACAAAGGGTAAGCCAGTCTGCTCTCCCTGCGTGATTCCTGTTCTCAATATTAAACTGCTTTATGCTCCATGTTTAGACACAATTAACATATACACACTTCCTATTCTTAGTCTTCCATCAATATAACACGATATGGTCCTGGGGTCAATGCATTTTTCTTCTTTTCCACCAGTCAGCCAGCATAAGAATCTCTTTCTCATTCAGGCAATGCACCAACGTCCCTTCTCTCATCTGAAAGAGACACTCCTCATAATCCATCCATCGAACAGATTCTACTTCAGACGTCTGAAGTACCAGGTCTTTTTCCTCGACCGGCTTATCATAGGCAAATACTTTGCTGATCTCATGGTTGAAAAACGGCTTTCCATAAAACTCGGTTTCTTCAAGTTCTTCCCGAGGGCCTACATAGGAAAGTTCTTCCGGCTCTGCCTGGATTCCCAGTTCTTCCTTAAGTTCTCTGACCGCAGACTCCAGATAGCCGCAACCAGCAGGAATATGTCCTGCAGACGAAACATCATAACAGCCAGGATAAGAATCCTTGTCCGCGCTGCGTTTCTGCAAAAGCAGGTCAAATCCACTTTGTTCATTGGGACTTATTACCCACACATGGGAGGTTCCGTGAAGAGTCCCTTCCCGGTGCATGATAAATCTGGCTCTGACCTTTCCTGTTACCTTGCCTTCTAAATCACGCTCTTCTAACAGTTCCAGCAGTCCTCCGTTTAAAGAAGCTGCGGATAAGCGTTCTCCCTTGTATTCAAGTTTTAAAGAGAAAAATGGGATCTCATCTTTTAAGAGTTCAAAAAAGATCAAATCTCCCTCCCAAAGGGGAAGCCGCGAGGTTTTTTCTTTTGGAACCCATTCCAACTGGCCTTCCTCGCATTCAGCCATGGTACCTTCATATTCATCGGCTGTATATAAAAACATATATTCATCGGGATATTGGTCTGATACAAAGGTCACAATTCCCCGCTGACGATAAGAGAGCAGATTTAGACCGGTTTCTTCCTTTACTTCACGCAAAAGACATTCCTCCGGGCTTTCTCCTTCTTCCAGATGACCCCCAACGCCAAGCCACTTATCCTGATTCATATCATGCTTTTTTTTAATCCGGTGCAGCATCAGATAGCAGCCTTCCTGTTCAATATAGCAAAGCGTTGTAAGATTCTTATGGGACATCTTCTCTCTCCAATCAGTTTATTCCTGTAATCACCGTATGGTCATTCAAATCCGGTTCCTCATTCTTCTCTCCTGCATCAGAGGTCCCTACCTCAATCTGAACCACACAATTGGTTTCTTGCTCTTCATAGATTACCGGTATTCGGTATAAGCCTGGCGTATTCCAGTCACACTGGGTCAGATCGAACCGAAATTTCGTATAATCATAGACCTCTGACGAGAAATAACTTTCTGCTTTTAAATCCAGTGCTGTTCCAACGCTGGTCTTCGCATAAAAGGTGGTGGTAACATTCTCATCAAAGATCGGCTTTGTTCTGCTTTTAAATGCCTGTAACAGCAGAATCAGAACCGCAGTCAGAGCAAAAACTCCAAATATAACGAAACGAAATCTCTGTTTACTTTTATTTTGTTCCATTTACTCCTCCATACTCATTTCAGTTTCTATTTTTTTGGACACCTACCAAATCAAAGTAAATGATAATTAACAAAAAACCTGACTGCAGGTTATCACTACGATGACTGCAGTCAGGCAGGATACCTGGAAATCAACCCGGCTGAAACTTTTGTTTCTATCTTACCATAGAATTTTAAGGATAATATTTCTAGTTTTCTTAATATTCTATGAATTTTACAAAATTTCACCATGCAAGCAATTTTTTAAATTCCTTCCATTTGATCTCCGGTCTTTTGTATTTTATTTGGTATGATAGGTTGTACAATTTCACATCTACAAACGGCAATTATACTTTCCCTTCATTGTTGAGTATCCATTGCCTTACTACTGCATATTCATATCTTTTTTGCTGTAAATTACTGCCCAATAATAATATATGTCTTGTCTTCTATCTCAGTGTATGGGGGCAGCGTGCTACTTACACCTGCTTATGGAAATCTATGATAAATGTATGATAAAATGATTTTTACATTTTAAAGGCGTGTATGCTATGGAGTACGATATAACATAGGGGAGAAATAAATGCTGATGAAACTTTAAATTCTTAAACATTTGCACGAATTGAAATAACCCATCTAATAATAATTCGGAACTTTCCAGATAATAATAAGTATTTTAGAAAATATTTTATTAAATTATATAAATAAATACATGGCTCTGTGATGATTCCACATTTTTTTGATATTTAAGTACAATACCTCTCAAAATGATTTCAGATTCTATCTATAAGAAAATTTATCACTTTATATCTTTAAAGTGTCAATATTTTTAAACCAATTAGTAAAAAAGCCTGAATCAAAATGATTCAGACTTTTCAACTGCTGCTTCTGCCTAATCAGGCGGATGTAAGTTTTAAACCACAAATTCCTGCAAAAATCAGGAGCAGGAACAGGATTCTGAGCGTAGTAACCGGCTCATGAAAAATCAGCATACCTAATATTACAGTACCCAAAGCGCCGATTCCGGTCCATATCGCATAGGCTGTCCCAATAGGAAGAGTCTTGGTTGCAAGTGCCAGTAAATAGAAACTTACAATCATACCGCCGATTGTTATGATTGACGGCCATAACCTTGTAAAGCCGTGGGAATATTTAAGTCCTATCGCCCAAACCATTTCAAAAAGTCCTGCAATTATCAAATATATCCATGCCATAGTATCACCTCCTTTTGCAAAAAAATAAAGCCCGAAAGATATCATCTTGATATCTCCCAGGCTTTTGTCCCTCCGTGACATAGCAATTATGCTATGAGCTTTTTCTCGGTCACTGGCCAGTAAACTGCGGAACCCTAAAAAGCATATTATGAAATTGATTTGTCTATTCTTAGCCCAAACCTAAAGACACTATACCCGATAATGGTCAATCAGTCAATAGCTAATACTAATTTTGTCCGAAAGGCACGGACTATGAAGAACCTTTCTATCAAAGCGTCTTTTGATTCTGCGCGTATATACTCATTGACTGAGATAAAAAGGCGGACAATCCTTCTCCATATTTATCAATATTTTTTGTAAAACGCTGATCTTCTACATACAATTGTCCCAATCCGGCAAATGCTTCTAATGAATATTGATAACCAAAGTTCTTATTGAAATAACCATACATGTTTTCCATGGCATTCTGAGCTGTCTGAGAATCCGGACTTTCATTGCGTATCCGAGCCAGATCCTGAAACAATCCTTCCATCCCTTCAGCTACTTCTTTCTGCTCATCTGAGGACAGTGACTCAATCCGCGCATTACTGGCATCCACGGCTTCATCTCCCCAAAGGCGGCGTGCTTCCTCTTCATATGGGTTGTGGGTCATATCAAAACCGCCAAACTTTTCTTTTTGTGTCATATTCTGTTCTCCCTTCCACGACTTCATTGTCTTTTCCAGCGTGTCCAGCATTGCATCTATGCGTTTCTTTTCATGCAGAAGGTATTTTTTCTGCACCATAAATGCCTTTTCCCGATCAAAGTTCGGGTTGCTCAACAGCTTTTTGATTTCTGCAAGGGAAAATCCACACGCTTTGAAAAACAGAATCTGCTGCAGCAAATCCAAATCATCATCTGAATATTCCCGATAACCATTCTCCGGATTCCGGTTCGGGTTCAAAAGTCCTATTTTGTCATAATGGTGAAGCGTGCGCACACTCACACCGGTTAATCCAGCAACCTCGTTGGTGTTCATTGGATATTCCTCCTTGCAAAATCTATCATAGAGTATTACGCAGTGTAGGAGTCAAGAGTATTTTTTATTTTCTTAGATTGGAGAACTTAGAATTGTTGGTTCTGTTTGAATTGTTTGAATAATTTATCAACTTTTATCACTACATTTGACTGCATCGATTGCCAACACTACCATTAACGCAAGAAGACTGTCCTGTTCCTCATATACATCAATCATGTACGTGTCCGTAAAATTAAAAAGCTGTTTTTCAATGGTAGCGACAACACTCCCATCGGAGGAAAGGATGTGGTAATCCCACTCCCAAAAACTGCCTTCCACATGCCAGTCATTGCAGTCAACTACAAAAGAAGGTTTAAAGAACGTAAACTCCTTGGTAATGGTTCCTACCGTTTCCCCATTCATCTGAATGGCAAATCGGGGCAGAAATGATATTACCTGCTCTCTTAAGGTTGCCAGATGATTCTCGTAATGGTCATATATTTCAAGCTTATGACCCCATGCCAGCTTTCCGCTGACCGTATATACCGTTGCTCCACGTTCATCATATATATCGTAGCTGTCAAACCAGGAGAAAAAGCGTTGTTTGAACATTAATTTCATGGTGTTTGGTGACTCCTTTCTTGTTATAATTTCTCACTTCTCAGTATCTTAATAATTTTATCTAACACTAATTAAATAGTTCTTAAGTAAAAAACAATTCTACAAAAGATATTTTAATATTTTTAACTTCACTTTATGTTATTCATACAATATGAAAATACTTTGCTATTTTAAATATAGAATTAAAAAAATAGAACTTTGTTCTAAAATCATCATACTTAAATTCCACTATATGTCAAAAGGATTATTGTGAGGTTCCTAAAACTTTAGGGTTAATATTCTTTTAATACAAACTTAATAGATCTCATTCTCTCAAAATTATTCTTAGACTTTAAAATAGATCATGAACATTTCAAATAAAAAAATTTCGCAACTTTCAATATGGAGGAGATATGCGTAACTGCAATACAAATAATATAAACTCATAAGGGTTTCACGATTCTCAACACATACTGATTACTCAGAGTTGTATTCTTCACTGATTTTAACCCACAAGGTTCTCGGCCCTTACTAATTGATTCCGGTATCATTAATCCTGTGGAAAGATTTCAACCCACAAGGGTCTCACGACCCTCGACGAAAGATGGTTTGATTTCTGGGATACATATTGATATTTCAACCCACAAGGGTCTCACGACCCTCGACTTAACTCCACCTAAGACAGAAGTAGTAGCTTCTGATTTCAACCCACAAGGGTCTCACGACCCTCGACTCTAAAAAATAGTACTTGTTGGATACTTATTTATATTTCAACCCACAAGGGTCTCACGACCCTCGACCAACTGGAAAAGAGGCTGCAAACCGGACGCACTTTATTTCAACCCACAAGGGTCTCACGACCCTCGACTACGTTCTATTGCTTTCTTTTCTAAATCCATTTGTATTTCAACCCACAAGGGTCTCACGACCCTCGACTCTCCTGCGGCACTGAGTACAGCACTCTTCACGATTTCAACCCACAAGGGTCTCACGACCCTCGACACTGCCGACACAGCTACGGACCGGGCGACGGTGTATTTCAACCCACAAGGGTCTCACGACCCTCGACCCAAGCGTCCCGGATAATGGGGGTACCTTTGAGGTATTTCAACCCACAAGGGTCTCACGACCCTCGACAATGTCCACGCTACGAGAAGCCATGATATCAGTGATTTCAACCCACAAGGGTCTCACGACCCTCGACACAACGTTGGGATCACTGACTCTATCTACTGCTATTTCAACCCACAAGGGTCTCACGACCCTCGACTATGCTACCATCAATGATGATATTTCATCTGCAAGAATTTCAACCCACAAGGGTCTCACGACCCTCGACAACTATTTCAGTAATAGTAAGAAGTTTCTTAATGATTTCAACCCACAAGGGTCTCACGACCCTCGACATTTCTATGTAAAGCCCTATATACACCCCTTTAGATTTCAACCCACAAGGGTCTCACGACCCTCGACATTCATGATGTTTTCTGCTTCTTCAATCGTAGCAGATTTCAACCCACAAGGGTCTCACGACCCTCGACAATTTTAGTGGTCTTACCCGTATGCTTGTCCACAATTTCAACCCACAAGGGTCTCACGACCCTCGACTACGCATATCTTTGTTGTTTAGTTCCCAATAAATTTCAACCCACAAGGGTCTCACGACCCTCGACTGTTACATTTGATGCAAACGGTGGTGATTTTAATATTTCAACCCACAAGGGTCTCACGACCCTCGACAGCAAAAACTACTAATATTTCAATTGAAAAATATACTTTTATATAACACTATAACAATTTCAACATTTATTTCTACAATAATAAGACCAAATAAAAGGTAAATCCTCTTATTCTTCTAAATAATTAAGTGCGAACCTCCCACCATTTTCATGTTCACTTCCGGTTCGCACGAATTACTCAAATGTAGATTAACTAAATAATCAAAGGCTCTTCCACATTAAATCCTTCTTTGGCTCCAACATGTTCAATTTTAGTTTTGTAATTATTTCCTAGATAGTAAAATCTTAGGCTGTCCTTATCTTTATCAATAATTTTTTCTAAAATATGCTTTACTTCCTCACATTTTCCATAATCCAAAACACATTCAAACACCGAATTCTGGACCCTCTGTCCATAGTTTACGCATTGTTTAGCAACTTTTCTAAGCCTGGCTTTACCGGCTGCATTCTCTGTATTCACATCATATGTAATTAGTACAAGCATTTCTTCACCTACTTCCACAAAAAAGGCGGATAGCCATCCATATCTCCTCTGATGAAACGTGCTAAAAGCATGGCTTGTGTATATGGAACCAATCCCCATTCCATCGTTTCCTCTAAAAAGGGGTGTTTTATCTTGTCTTGCTTACGCTCCTGCCAATTTCTTAAAATTTCCCTTTTGGTTTCATCTTTCATGATAATTGCTCCATTTTCTTGCTTTTCAAAGCCATTACCATTTATTATTCTTTTATTAACCAGTGATATCACAAAACGATCAGCAAATACAGAACGAAGTTCCTCCATCATATCCAAAGCAAGCGAAACCCTACCCGGACGATCTGTGTGTAAAAAACCAACATAGGAATCAAGTCCAACTGTTTCAAGTGCCGCCGCTACATCATGAGCCAACAATGTATAGACAAAGGAAAGCATGGCATTAAGATTGTCAAGAGGTGGCCTTTTATTTCTATTATGAAAATAAAAATCACTTTTCTGTTGCAAAATCAAACCATCCATGACGGAAAAATATCTGGATGCTGATTCTCCCTCATACCCACGCAGCTCCTCTAAAGATTGGGCCTGACGAATCAATTGCAGACTTTCTTTTAGCTGTCGGGAAACCAGCTGAAACCTTTCAACGTCAATCCTTTCCTCGTGGTCACGGGTTGCCCGGTTAATCACACTTCTGGAATTATAAACCTTACCAATTATGCAATTTTTTGCGATTTCCAGCCTTCTATCTGCTTGATCCGCAATACGGTACTGTTCTCTTCTTAGTACTACATTTCCTTTGCTTTCTCCAATCACCCGGGCGAGAAAACGGCCATTTTGTGTTAGAAAAGACAAAGCAATATTGCGTTTTGCACACTGTCCCATAAATGCCGGACTAGCTCCAGTATACCCAAAAGAAACGATTCCCTCCAGATTATGGAGAGGTACCCTTATTTTTTCCTTTTCTTCTACCAGAACTACTGCATTCTCACCATCAAGTGAAAGATACGCATCGGGTGATGTTACATAGAGGATATTCATTAGTTTTCTCATAGTTCCTCCTCTTTCAGATTCTGTTGCAGGTAAGCAGTCACAGAACTTTTTTTACACAGCTTCGGAAGACATTGTTCCATCAGAGAACAGGCTTTACAAGCCTTAGTAACTTTTCCTTTAGGTGTATGATTTCGGTCATACATCTGATGCATCTTTTCAAATGAATCTGAGACTTTTTTACGAAGTTCTTTATCGAACAAAATCTCTATTCTCCGTCTGATTTCACCATAATATAAAAATCCCTTAGGAACGTGGCAGACCAACATTTCTTCAAGGCACATTGCCTGTGCGCATAACTGCAGGGCATCCGCATCATGGTCTTTTGGCTTTCCCCGCTTATATTCGATAGGTACAGGTTGATATGATCCATCGTAACTTTTTAATGGAATTCCATCATCACTCCGATGGAATTCTACTACGTCGCAATCACCTCTCACCCCCAAAGTCCTGGAAAATACGGGCATACCTCTGGTAATCACCACATTCTTGCGTTTTTCCGTAAACTCTTTGTCATGGGCATTTTCATGCATAATATTGCCCATCACAGTAAAATAATTATCTTTCCACTGCTGTTCTATATGTATTAAAGCCCATTGCCTCCCGCAAAATGCGTAATGCTGGATTCCTGACAGCATCAGAAATTCCTCTTCCCTATATTCCTTCATATACTTCCGGCTCAAGGTCCTCCAGACCATGGCAGATGACATCATAATCTTCAAAACTACATGGGCTGTTTTTAAGCCCTTCTTTTTCTTTTACTTCCAAAGAACGATGGACTTTTGCTGAGGAATGCTGGCCCATTGAACAGTTATGCTTCCACCAGTATACTTTACATACTTCCATACTTCCATCTGGACGGGCTGAAGAAGCATCATTCTCAAATAAGGTTCTTAAAGCTTCCTTTATTTTTTCTGCATCTTCATCTGTAAAACCAGTTTTTTCAGCCAACTGATAGTTGATGCTTCCATTGATCCGATATAGCCCAAATTCCACTCGATGCTTACTTCCCATTGTGTCAGAGGATTTTTTTCCTTCTTTGTTTGGTTCACTATTGGTACTTTTCGTAATCTGTAAATCCATAATCTCAACAGGAGAAATGCTTACACCTGCATGAATAGATACCGGACCGCGTACTCCAACAGATACATTATTGTCTTTAAAAGCAAATACCTGTCCAAAAGTACGCACATCAATCCATTTCTCACAAGCAGTTCTTGCATAAGCTTCACTGTCTTTTAATTTCAAAGCCGCTGCCAGCTCCTGGCAATTTTTTGCTCTTTCACTCAAACTTTTATATCCATCCTGACATCTTTCATCAGACTGAACAAATATATCTTCTCCCATATCCTGTAACCGGTTTCTTATCTTCCTCTTAATACATACATCAGAAATCTCTCCATGACCTTCAAAATCTTCTCTGGGGCGATTACCGTTTAACGGGTCTCCATTTGGGTTTGCCTTTCTTGCTGTCACAAGTAATGAAAAATCAATTTTGTTTGTAAATCCGCTCATACTCTCATCCTCCTTTTATTCTTCTGTAGAAGTACTTTTTGCTTTCCATAATTCACTAAGCTGGCAGTTATATCCTATGATAAATTCCTCTCCCAGTTTTCCTGGAACAAGCTGCTCATTTAGATTAAATAAACCACAAATCTCTTGAATTTCCTTTTGATAATAAACTTGGGCCTTTGGTTTTAATTTTCTTCGATACGGTTTGATTTTTTCTTCCAGTATATCCCATGCCTTTTTCGGTTCTTTTACCATCATGCTGCGGTACCTGTCAGCATTAGTTTCCCGCCTCCCCTTTTCGTCTTCTGAAAACGTATCATATTCCATCTTATGATATACCGCCATCAACCTTCCATAGAGATAATCTCGTTTATCACACTTTCTATCCAAACCCATAATATCATACTCCCCTTTCTTATTAGTACTCTTGTCCTGATGTTTCTTTCGGATCAACGCACAGGCAATGTCCATTATTTTTCTGCGGTTATAATTACCAAAAGCTAGAGGCCTTAGTGCATTCTGAAATGCAGCTTTAACTATGTCTTTGGGAATACATTTACCTTCTATCATGCAAGGCATCAGCCTCTTCATTGAATCCTCCATCAATTTATCATCAACCTGTAAAAGGCCATTCCGCTCCACACCATAAGCTGCTCTTATAATATCCTCTGGTTCGGGCGCCATTGGGTGATTATTTGATAATGAAGATTTTTTATATGTCATCTTCCAGCAACATGAAGTGTGCCAGTATATCAAATGATCTAAAAAATCTGATCCCTTCATTTGTTGGTAATAGGTAACTGAAAGTCTGCCTGGAGTCGCTGCATCCAACGACATGATTACAATTACTTTTGAAGGATCGTCGAACTGGGAAAAACGTCCCCGAATCGCCAACGTGACTTTCTTTGCATAATCTTCCCCCAGATCCGGCGGCATTTCTTTCTGCCCAGCATAAGCGATATCAAAGGTATCTTCTTTCATCCATTCTGGTACTTCCTCGTCTTCTGGATTCCAAGTAACCACACACATTCCGTATTTCCGGTATCCTTGCCGCTCAATTAACCACCTTAGAACATTATGGGCCTGTTGGGAGGGAATATATCCCACACTTACTGCCTCTTCTTTTGAAGTAAAACGTCCCCGATAGGTAAATCCGGAAGAATCATTTGCAGAAATCAGTTTTGCCTTATCTCCGCTGTTTCTGATTTTTGATGGCTGTTTTTCGGAACTTGGTATGTATTGTCCTGTAATGTAATCAAGATCAATTTTTTCAAAATGCTTTACATAATAATTAATATAGTCAGAGTATAATTCCTGATTCTTCCATACTTCTCCCAATCCCAATACTCTTGAATCCTGGATTCGAAAACGCACAAAAGCATCGGTCTGGACAATTCCCTCTATTTTTACTTCATCATTAAGAACTTCTAAATCATTTAAAACTAATATTCCCGCTTCTACCAGATCTTGGATTAGACAGCTCTTTTTTAAATAAGAATAAATAGCTTTCACATAGACATGACAACCTGATTCTACCCACTGCTCCAACTGTTCCATATAAGCCGGATAAAATTCGTCTGCCTTATTACGTTGACAATATGTTCCATAATCACCGGCAAGATAACACAGCTTGTCGCACAGAGGATGAGGGGCTATTCCACTGGAACGGCTTCCGGAATCTTCTGTTACTGGAATAATTGTCACAGCTTCCGCCTTTTCCACCTTTCTGGCACCTTTCCATTCTCCTGTAATTCCCAGTACAATTTCAATCTGGGCATTTTGGGTAGAATGAGCAATTGGAAGTAAAATAAAACCCTTCTGATCTTTTTTCCCCACAAAACTTCTGGACTTCTCATAAGTTTCATTAAGGACTTGCATATATCCCATCTTATTTCACCCCTTCTTCTACCAATAGCGAATGAAATTCCTCTAATCCCGAGAAATTCCCTGAATCAAAAACTTTCCCCTTCATATTTCTTAGTTCCCTTCGAATATTACATTCCTCCGGGCGGATAAAATCTACTACCCCTTTTTTCAATACTGGATTCCAAAAACGTGCCGTAAGTTTTTCCTTTTCTTCCTTTCTGATTGCATCATCTGGGTAGGTCATACCATGAAACATGAATCCCATTGCCCATTCTTCCAATTCATCATAAGCACCGATTCCCTCATTAAACCCACAAGGCTCTACATAAGCTTGGCATTCCCGGGTTCCAAGAAAAACATCTCTTCGCCCTCCCCGTTCCAACATTCTCTTGGCAATAAAATAATGTTTGTTTTCATTCCTGTCATGTTCTAAATTGAATCGATTCTCATTCCATTCAAAATGAGCCTTTACATGATATTCTACATTTCTAAGATAAGTATAGTAGGAAAGAGTGTTCCCTCCCCCATATTCAATAGGTCTTATTCCTATAGATTCAGTTTGAATAGATTTCATCACTCTCACTTTATCAATTATCCAAATAAAAGTAGGCTTCCAATAAATGCTTTCAGCAATTCCTTTTAATGCCTGATAAGTAGGAATCTGATAAGAGAATTTTTCTCCTCCGATTCGATTCAATGGATCTGAAAATAATGCTCTTCTTCCATAAACTTTAAATTCGATGCTGTTTTCTTTTTCCAACTCATATCCCTCCTAAACCAACAGAAATTCTTCTTTTCCGTCTAATACAACGCCCAAATGTTCATCATAGAATCCACTTTTTAACGCAAGTACTTCTCCGTTTTTCAGTGAAGTCACAGCACCAGCCCTGGTCAGTTCTACTATTTTATCTCTATAAAAATTTACTGTAAATCTCTGTCCCTTCCTTAGCCAGACTGCCATCTCCTTCCCCTTAAGTTCTCCGTTCAATTTATTTATGATTAATTCACCTTCACCATATGGAACCAAAACTCCTATTGAGTTACGGTCAATCACTTCAAACCTTTCACCCGCAGTCTTAAATGCTTGGTACATAGCCAGATCTGGATTCTTTGTTTTGCCGAATTTTGCACTATATGCCTTTTTACCTACCATGTTTCCACTTAAAAGATCAACCATATTTGTATTTTCTGCCTTAATCGGATAATTCATCAGCCACTGTTGATCAGAATCATAATAATAATTCTCATAATATGCTTTCAATGCAGGTCTGGATAAAAGATCATTGTGAAACTGCCTCCCATCTTTCTGGAATCTTTCTACAATTACTTCACTGCAGGCAGCCCCCTTTCTGACCTGTTCTAGGTTTCCAAGACGCTCTTCTTCATAACGAACCAGATATACAATTTTTTCGGCTTCTTCTCCATTACGGTTACATCTACCTGCTGCCTGAGCAATGCTGTCTAAGCCTGCGTAAGTACGGATGACACAGGAAAAGGATAAATCCACTCCTGCTTCAATCAGCGAAGTGCTGACGCAGATTAATCGCTCTCCCAGTCTTCTATTTTTGATCCGGTTGATACAGAATAACCGGTGTTCGGGGCACATACTTGTACTTAAATGCATCAGTGTTACCGTTTCTCCAGATTCATGAAATAAACTTTCTAACTTGCGATAAACCGTTGCTACTGCTGATTTAGTGTTTAAAATAACTAACATATCCGTTTCATTTGCAAGCTGTTTTTTTAAGAAATCACAAAGCTGTTCTGTCGTCATACTTCCTGTCTGTGCTTCTACCCGGACCCTCTTTAATTGTTTATAGAGACCATCAACATCTGCAATCACATCTCCCGGCTCCGACATATGTATTGGAGACGCTATCTGTTCCAAAACAGGTTGAGTAGCAGAGCACAATAAAATGGTGGAATGACAAATATGTGATAAATAATTCATCGTCATATTAAACATTCGGAGTATGGTTATAGGAATCGATTGTATTTCATCAATAATAATCACTGCTTCTGACAGATTATGGAATCGCCTCACTGAACCTGTGCTTCCTGCAAACATCGTATTCAAAAACTGGACAAATGTAGTAATGACGATAGGGTTGTCCCAGTTTTCTGTTAAATGACGATACTGATTCCCATAATTTTCTTCTTCCCCATCTTCTACAATCACATTAGAATGATGCTCTAAAATCTGAGTATCCTCTCCCAAGGCTTCCCTGAACACCTGACTGTTCTGCTCTAAAATACTTAAATATGGACCTATGTAAAAAATACGTTTTTTTCTGTACTTCTTTGCATGATGGATGGCATACCGCATACTGCTTAGAGTCTTTGCACCACCTGTGGGAACCGATAAACGATATATACCGGGAGGATTACATGCAAAAGTCAGACATTCATCTGCAATCTTTCTTCGGAGAGCAAAAATCCCATCATTTGGAGGAAATCGAATTAATGTATGTTCCAGATTCGTAGCCGCAGTCTCCCAGTCTGTATCATTTTTTATTTTTAGATCTTCAAGACTTCTGTCTCCACAGAAAGCCGCTGTATCCAATCGATCCGAATCAATTAAAAGAGACAAAAGCATTCGATATATGAGCCCGTTGGTAAACCCATTGCTCAGGTCATATGCTGAAATTGCATTTTGAAGAGTAGAAACTTCTTCTACTGCCTTTTGAAACATCTTATCAATATTTTCAATTGGAATTTCACTGTTTTCCAGATTTTCAATCACTTCTTCATAATCAAGGTTTTCCAAGTTCTCCACTCTTTTGCGAAAGCAATCTTCCCCTTGCAGCGACATGCAGTCATTTATGCCATGATGGGAAAGAATGGCTTCACAAATCAACTGAGCTGTCAGTTTTTCAACCGGATTCCCCTTATAATATCTCTGATAGATATAAATAGCTCCAGCAGAACTGTGGTTAACATTTGAATAAATCTTTTTCCCATTTCCAGAAACAGCTGTTTTTATATATTGTTCGAATTCTCTTCGCCACTTTCCTAAATCATGATACAGTCCTGTGATATAAGCAAGACACCCCATACCTAATGGAATGCCCAGGTTTTTTGCAACCTGGGCTGTTCCTATCAAATGTTCTATTACTGTCTGCTCATGGTGCATATCATTAGGGCTAATATGAGCAATCATTTATACACCCTCTCTTGTATTGTATTTTCAATATCGACAAATAACTTGAATTAATCATACAACTTTTTACCATCATTTACAATATTTTTATATTTATTTTCCAAATTATGGATATTAATATGATGAACTTCTTTTATAATTTTTCTAAACAAAAAAGTAGCCACCAGCGATCTAAATCGCGAGAGCGGCTACTTATATAATTCTTTTTCCGTAAATCATCTCACCCTAACTTCTTCTCACACCATTCCGCAAGCACACACTCTCCGCACTTTGCCTTCCTTGCGGTACACACCGCTCTGCCATGGTAAATCAATTGAAAATTAATCCGGTTCCAGTGATCCTCCGGCAGTACCTTTTGTAATTCCAGTTCCACTTCAACAGGATTCTTCCCAAAGGCCCAACCCAGCCGTTTCGATATGCGGAATACATGGGTGTCTACCGTAACGCCTGGTATTCCATAAGCATCCGCCAGAAATAAGGTAGCAGTTTTTCTGCCCACTCCTGCCAGATGAAGAAGTCCGTCGATGTCCCCGGGCACCTCTCCTCCGAATTCTTCAGCAATCTGCTGACAGCATTTCTTTAAATTCTTTGCCTTATTCTTATAAAGCCCTATGGAACGGATGGCATCCTCAATTTCCTCTACTGAAGCTCCTGCCATATCTTCTACATTCTGAAACTGTGTATACAACTGAGGAAGCACCTCTTCCACCTGTTTATCCGTGCTCTGCGCACTGAGCATGATGGCAGCAAGCAACTGCCAGGGTTGCTGGTGGTAGAAGCCGTCCTTTGTCACACCATAGATTTCATCCAATTTATTCAACACACTAATTACATGTTCTTTTTTCATATGTATTTTGATTCCTTCTGAAAATCTCAGTTCACTACTGTATATAATGAAATGATTTTTAACAGCCTTCCTATCCTATTTTTTAATCTCTCCAGGTTCAAACAGCTGAATGGTTCCATATTCTCCGTCGTATCCAGGACTGCACTTCACTTTTTTCGCCCGTAGCCGTGCAATTCCCTCGGCGATCCATTCACCAGAAACCTTCCGGATATCTTCCACTGGCATCTTTCGCAGAATATCAAACTCTGATCCCAGGGTTCCCACCATGGTTTCATACTGGGTCTGGACTCTTTTACTGGCAGTGGTGTATCCGGTGGAAGCAGCAATCACTTCCAATAAAGGAACCACGCTTTCAAAATATTTTCCTTCCGAAAAAATGAAATCTTCATTCCGATCAGCCAGCTGTTCAATTCTGTGAAACACTCCTGTGGTCAGTTTCCGGCCACAAACCGGGCACTTACCAGAATACTCGCGGGCTTCAGCCGGAGAAAGACATAGATTGCATTTCCGGTGTCCATCGTAATGGTATTTCCCTTCTTCCGGGAAAAATTCTATAGTACCTTTTAGTCCCTTTCCTTTTAATATGGCATCAGACAGCCCCTTATAGGACAAATCTATGTCAAGAAGATTGGCTTCCCGACCCAGCTTTGATGGGGAATGGGCATCGGAGTTTGAAATAAGCTGGAAACGGTCCAGAGCAGAAAGCCTATGAATCATAGGCGGATCAGACGAAAGCCCTGTCTCCAATGCATGAATATGAGGCGTCAAATCTTCAAAACATTCTTCGATGGAATCAAAACCGGAAAACGCTCCAAATAAAGAAAAATGAGGTGTCCAGATATGAGCCGGAATAAAGATGGCTTCCGGGCATGATTCCAAGACAATCTCCAAAAGATCCTTGCAATCAAGTCCCAGTATGGGTCTTCCATCTGAATGAAGGTTTCCAATGGCTTCCAACTTCTTTGAAATGAGTTCTGCTGCCTCCATTCCAGGAAGGAGTATGACACTGTGAATCTTTCTCACTTTTCCATTTTTCTTATAGATAGTACTGATCTCACCAGAAATTACAAACCTGGGTGACTTGGATCCTGAAAGCTGTCCCTGATCTATACAATACTCATTCTTCAATTTATAAAGTCCATCCTCTGCCGGGATCAGCTTTTCTTTCAATTCTTCCCGCCAGGCAGGATGGGTAAAATCTCCGGTTCCCAATAGATCGATTCCCTTGCGCCTTGCCCAGAAGTCAAGAGATTCCGGGGTACACTCCCTGCTGGTTGCTCTCGAATAATGAGAATGGATATGTAAATCTGCTATGTACATTTATTCACCTGCTTTTCTTTCTTTTGCATTTCTTATATCTATATTCTACACCACAAAAGCGGGCATTTTATGGGTAAAAATTTTCCTGTTTCTTTCAATAGAGAAAAGGGGCATTATCTGCCCCTGTGCTTCTCTTTCTTTTTTTGCTGCTTCCGTTCAAACTGAAGCTGTTTCTCTGCCTCTTTTTCCTGTCGTGCAAATACTTTCCGCTCCTGCTTTCCTTCTTCATGCTGTAATTTCAGCGCCTGCTGGGATTTCGTACCGATTCCCGGATTTTTGACCTGCCGGTGTATCTCCCTTTGCATCCGTTTTGGATTTTTGACCTCTTTCTTTACAGCAGCGTCCACAGCGGGACTCAGCCGCAGTTTCTCGTAATACTTTAGAAGATACTCATACACTTCATAGTCCTTTGGCTCTGCTCCAAATGTCACCTTGCATACTGCAAGCTTCCCATCGGATACCCGTTCCAGAATTCCTACCCAGAAAGGATCTTCAAAAAACACGAAAAACGTAACCGTAACTTTGTCCATAACAAATCCTCCTTCACTTGTTGAACAAAGAACGGACGACCAAGGAGGAGGGCTACTTAAATACGGATCATAAATCTCCGTTTCCGTCCGGACTACCAACCGGATCTCCATGACTAATGCCATGGGCTGTGTTTTTATCTTTGTGGCTCTATTATAACACGGCAGTATTTTACAGGGAAGCCCTTCTTTTACCGGGGATTTGACTCTGTATTTCTTTTATGCTAGGATATGGCTATGAACCAAAAAGGAAGGACTTGTCAGATGAATTTAATGAATCTCATGCAATTAAAAGAAGCCTGGAACGTTTTTAAAAATAATCATCCCAAATTCCCCATGTTTATCAATGCTGTATCAAACAGCGCGCTGAAAGAAGGAACTGTGGTGGAGATTCATGTCACCTCACCGGAAGGAAAGACTCTTACCACCAATCTAAAGCTTAAAGCATCGGATCTGGAATTTATAGAACAGTTAAAATCATCATTAAGATAACCACTCCTCTGCAAAAAACATTGTTGTATTTACCAGAATATGGTACAATGAACCAATCATAATGGTAAAAAGCATCTCCAGGACCCTTTGTCTGATCCTGGGAATGCACAACAGGAGGAATAAAACCAGGATGAAAAACTTGATGAAACTATTTGCTGTTACATCGCTTTTGTCCATCTCCATGACATCAGCTGCATTTGCCGGTACCTGGAAAGAGGATTCTACAGGCTGGCGATGGCAGGAAAAGAATCAGCCTTCCCCCGCTTCTGCCTGGGAATGGATAGATTCCGATAAAAATGGAATGGCAGAATGCTATTATTTTGATGAAAAGGGATATCTACTTACGGATACTACCACTCCGGATGGGTTTTCAGTCAATGAAAACGGAGCCTGGGTGGCTGACGGAATTATACGTCAAAAAGCAACCAATCCAGCAGCCGCATCGGTTGCTAAAAAGAACGGAAGAGAACTGTATCTTGATGCCATAGAGAAAAGTTCAGCCTTGCCCGGTCTGGATATCAATGGGGACATACATATGAACCTTACCTATTCCGAGCTGGAGATTCCTATTTCCATGAAGCTTCACTTAAAATACCATGACATTAATACTCCAAGCATGGAATTTCTTTCAGAAACCCAGATGCACATGATGGGAATGAAAGATACTCAGACTTCCTTCTATACCAATGGTACTTATTATTCCGATATGGGAACCGACCAAAAGTATAAGATGAAGATCGGTCATGAGGATATGACAAAAAATCTTACCCTGGGTGGACTGACCGGACAATTTTGGGCGTTTCTTGACAATGTCCAGATTGTAGACGGAGAAGACGGAAGTAAGATCCTCCTATACTCCAATCATTCAGAAGGATTGGAAGCTTACCTGGAAGGAATCAACGATGAGATATGGCCTTCTCTCAATGATCTCGATTATAAGATCGACTCCATAAGCGGCAAGGCAGTTCTCACTCCTGAAGGATATTTTTCAAAGGAAGAAATCACCATTCAGTTAACCATGGTCGAAGATGATGAAACCGCAGGGCTGTCCATGAACATCAACCTGGATTATAACAATCCGGGGCAGGCGGTAACCATTCAATTTCCTTCCACTGAAGGATATGAAGTAGTTGTTTATTAATAAAAAGGGAGGGAACCTTTTCCATGGTTCCCTCCCCTTTTTATCTGGGGGCATATGTCTTACGGCTCACACTAATTTTTAAAGTCAATACAAAAATAACAGGAAATACAACTGCTGTCAAAATTCCCATCTTTAGATTATTCCCCATGAGTCCGGAGACCTGACCTACCAAAGTGGGACCACCGGAGCATCCTAAATCTCCTGCCAAAGCAAGAAAGGCAAACATTGCCGTGCCACCTCCACGGATCGAAGCAGAGGCCATACTAAACGTACCCGGCCACATAATTCCTACGGACAGACCACAGAGACCACATCCAATCAAGCCCAAAGCCGGATGAGGTGACAAAGCGATCAGAACATAGGAAGCCACACACAGAATTCCGCTGCCCATCATCATTTTCTTTAAGTCTAATTTTTCCCCATACTTTCCGTATAGTGCCCTTGAAATCCCCATCATGATAGCAAAAAACATTGGCCCTGTAAGATCTCCTATGGTTTTCTTCACACCAAGGCCTTCCTCTGCAAATGCCGAAGCCCACTGGCTGACCGCCTGTTCTCCTGCACCCGCACATACCATGAGGAGCATGAACACCCAGAAAACCTTCTTCCCAATCAGAGTACGGAAGGAAATCCCTTCGTCTCCTTTGATAAGAGGAGCAATGGGAACCTTAAAGAACAGCGTCAGATTCACCACCGGAATAAGAGCCCAGAAAATTGCCAAAAACCGCCAGTTTTCCACGCCAAAAAGAACGAAAAATATGGTGGATAATAAAACAACCCCTACGTGCCCCCAACAATAAAAGGAATGCAGCATACTCATGGCTTTTTCTTTATTATTGGTAGGGCATGCCTCTACCATGGGACTTACCAGAACCTCTAAAAGTCCGCCGCCTGCCCCATAAATTATGACTGCTCCAAGAAGGCCGATCCACGGATCTGAAAAAGTTCCCGGAAGTATGGTCAGAGAAAACAGCCCCAATGCGCAAAGCCCAAGAGCCGTAATCATGGATACCCGGTATCCGACCCGGTCGATCACTCCGGCAGACAAAAGATCCACACACAACTGGATTCCAAAATTGACCGTTACCAGCAGGGCAATTCTTGAGAGAGAAATGCCATACTCTTTTTCAAAAGTCAGAAACAAAAGGGGAACAAAATTGTTAACAATGGCCTGTACGATATAGCTCATAAAACAGGCTCGGATTGTTTTATTATAATCTTGATTCATTTCCAGTCTCCTGCCATTCTGTTTTTTTGTATTATACCGCATAATTCTTTCTAATTCTTGCAAATTATAGCCAATTTATGATATAATCTAGCCAATCTTTCAAAGGAGAACCATTTATGCAAAGCACCAGAATACAGACCGATGAGTCCATGATGGAACTGGTTCCCCACGGCTCGGCATCCTTTCCGTTTCAATATTATTATGAAGATGTGGGAAAATTTGAAAACCGGTGCATCGACTGGCACTGGCACAGGGAATTTGAACTGGTAACGGTCAAAAAAGGCATCGTGCAATGCTCCATTGGCAACATCAATCATATTCTGGAATCGGGAGACGGAATCTTTATTAATTCAGGGTCCATACACCGTTTTGTCTCGGCCGGAACAGGAGTGATTCCCAATGTGGTATTCTCACCAGAATTTATCGCTCCGGATAACAGCCTGATCCACGAACATTATCTGGCCCCTTTTCTCACCTCAGGAATTTCCCATGTGGTATTAAAGTCCGGCATTCCCTGGCAGAAGAACATTCTTCTTACTCTTTTGAAGCTTTATAACTTGTGCGAAGATCCACCCCCTACCTGGGAATTGGATGCCCATACCCTGGTCTGCCAGATCTGGTCAGAGCTTTACGAACACCGGAATGAATTTGTAACCATGGAAAATACGGGAACCAACCGGGTATCCCAGGCCCGTTTTCGTCGGATGACTTATTTTATCGAGCAAAATTACTGGAAAAAGTTGTCTTTGGATGATATTGCTGCATCTGTAGGCGTGAGTAAGCGGGAAGCGCTCCGCTGCTTCCAATGTTCAGTTCCCTTATCTCCTATCGAGTATTTAAACAAATACCGGCTCCAGCAAGCCTGGAAGCTTCTGCTTCATACGGATCACTCCATCACCGAAATAGCCGAAAGCACTGGATTTGAAAGCACCAGTTATTTCGACCGCCTGTTTAAAAGAGAGTTTCACACCACCCCCAGAAAGCACCGGAGCACTTCAAAATGTCAAAAAGGACATCATACGGAACCAGAATAAAATACCGCATATGCAGTCCGTTCTACCATGAACAGCACTGCAAATACGGTATTTTTTACCATCTAATCTATTTTACAAAAACATTTTAGGTTGTATATAAAATCCAAGGAGAAAGAAAATGAAAAAGTATATAAGCACCAGAAGAAAACAGATTTCACCTGCCAAACGGAATTTTATTACCCTTATCCCTTTGCTCCATTTATAAAAATAATAAGAAATCAAAAAAATTCCAAACGTTCCGATCACAATTGGCAGCCAGGCCATTATAAGAAAAATAAGATTCATCACATTACTCCTGAAAACCGTCCTGTTCTTATCTTCTCCCTTTTTTGCCCACTTATAAGCAATGCCTTATCAGAATTGTTTTTTCTCCATAATTCTAAGAGAAATGAAATACGAAATTGCAAAAACGAAGACACAGACAATTGCAAGTATTCCAAAAAAACGACCCGGTCCCATGGTTTCCAATGTATTTACCGCTTCAGCCAGATTCATATCAAAGTACTTAACCCCTTTGGCAAGGCAGAAAACTACTGCAAATGTGGCAACGGCTACTCCAATTAAGGCGATCCTTCCTTTTTCTGCACCATATTTCAGCTGAAGCGGCAGATTCACTGCAAAAAACAGTTGAATCATAATAAGGTAAGTAAGCGCAGTCGTAAGGACATCAACAAGCACTAAATCACCATATATTACAGATTCTATGATTACTGCGAGAAATACCAGCCCCCAGACCGCAACGCTTAAAAGAATTCCGAATAAATATTTTTCCCTCACATACAATTTCCGGCTGATCGGAAGCGTAAATAAAAAGGTAAAACCGTTATCAAATTCATCGTAGCTGATGGTTGTAAAAGTGAACATCATAAAGACTAGTGTCATATATCCGACCACATATCCGGGATTAAAGTTAATAAACAGCATAAATCCACAAAGCAATGTAAACATAATGAAAAACTTTATCTGGTTCTTCAACAGCATCAAATCTTTTATCAGCAGTCCTTTCATACGCGCTCACCTCGAATCATTAAAGTTATCACTTCATCGATGGCTCCCTTTTCTATTACGATTTCAGGATATTTCCCGCTGTAGAACTGTTTGTTATCCGTGAGACAGCTAAAGCCATAGTTCTCTTTCTTACGACGCAGGATATGCTGTTTATCCAGTTCTTCATACTGTTCCTTCGTTGCTTTCAGCAAGCCATAGCTGTCTAGAAGGACATTGGTCTCTTCATGGAGAACAATCTGTCCCTGGTCAATGAGATACACATCATCACAAAGACTTTCCAAATCCTTGGATATATGGGAGCTGATCAGTATGGAGCGTTCTCCTTCCTGCATGTAACTTCTGATATAATCCAAAAGCTCATCTCTGGCAATGACATCCAATCCTGCCGTCGGTTCATCTAAAATAAGCAGCTTGGCATCATGAGACATGGCAGCGATCACTTTCAGCTTCGCCTTCATACCAGTGGAAAATTCCTTGATCTTCTTTCGAAGCGGAAGATCTGCCTCCCTGCATTTTTTAATAAAATCTTCTTTATCAAACTTCTTATACAGATTATTTAATATTGGGATTATATCCTGAATGGTCAAATATCCGCTAAAGCCCGATTCAGCCAGTGCCACCCCGATATCCTCCCTGTCTTTGACAGTCAGATTAGAAAGATCCTTTCCAAAGATTTCGATTTTCCCCTGATCCATATGTATTAATCCTAAAATCGATTTAAACACGGTAGTTTTTCCGGCACCGTTTGGCCCGATGAGTCCCGTGATATATCCTGGCCGTAAGTCCAGAGAACAGTCCAGACTGAATCCATCATATTGTTTTTGTACGTTTTCCAATTTTAGTAACATAGTCAATCCTCCAAAATGATATGAAACATTTCTGCAATCTCCTCATCGCTCATACCACAGCTCCGGCCTTTGCGTATAGCCTTTTCCAGATCCGCTTCCATCTCTTTTTTCTTTTCTTCCAGGATCAGACTCTGATTAGCACAGGCCACAAAGCTGCCTTTTCCGTGTACAGTAATGACAAACCCTTCCTGTTCCAGAGCATCGTAAGACTTTTTTACAGTCAGAGCACTTACCCTCAAATCCTTTGCTAACGTCCGCACTGATGGGAGCATATCCCCTTCTTTTAATTGTCCCTCCATGATCATGCCCTTGATTTGTCCCACTACCTGTTCGTAGATCGGCTGCATGGATGAATTATTGATAATTAACTTCACATGATCCCTCCTTAATAAACAGCATATAACAGTTGGCTCAAAATGTCAACTGTTATATGCTGTTTATCTTAATATGTATGAAATTAAATGTTTTAAAGTCTTACTGTTTCAAACGGAACTGATAGATTAAATCTCTTAAGGACTGTGCCTGACCGGTAAGTTCTTCACTTGCTGCAGAATTTTCTTCTGCTGTGGCAGCATTGACTTCCACTACCTCGGAAATCTGACTGATACCACTGTCAATCAGTGTTGCTGAAACGGCCTGATCTTTGGAAGCTGAAGCAATGCTCTCCACTTTTTTCATTATAACTTCTGCTCTGTCTACGATTACATTCAGCTCTTTGGCCGCTGCATCCGCAATGACGGTTCCTTTTTCCACCGCCTGCAGAGAATCTTCAATCAACTGAGTGGAGATTTTAGCTGCGTCCGTACTCTGGCTGGCAAGATGGCTTACCTGGTTTGCTACTACGGAAAATCCTCTTCCTGCTTCCCCTGCTCTTGCAGCTTCAATCGAAGCATTCAGTGCCAGTAGGTTTGTCTGGGAAGCAATATCGTTGATGGTATTAATAATTTTGCTGATTTCCTGAGATGTGTTTCTGATGGCATCCATTGCAAGAACCATCTCCTGCATATTTTCATTTTCCTGGCTAATATTCTTAGTCACTGTGCTGACTTCATCACTGATGTCCACTGCATTCTGGGCATTCTCAGAAATCCGGGTGGTCATATCTGCTACCGTATCAGAAAGTTCTTTTACGATTGCTGCCTGGTTAACTGCACCCTCTGCCAGGGTTTGTGCTGATCCGGCAATCTGAACAGATCCGCTGGATACCTGTTCTGAAACCTGACTGATATCTCCTAAACTACGGGAAATCTTATTCGTAAATACTTTTAATGATTTTTCAATATTTCTGAAATCACCCATAAATTCATTTTTAAAGTTTACATTGAAGTTTCCGGAAGCCATGTTGTCCATGACGGAATCAATATCTTCAATATAGGATGCAATTTTCTGAATAGAGGCTCTCAGACTGTCTGCCACCTGTCCAATTTCATCGTTTGACTCGTAGGTGATCTCCGTATGAAGATTTCCTTCTGCAATATCCTTAGAAGCTGCTTCCAGTTCTCTTAATGGAACAACGATTCCTGCTGTAAGACGTTTTGCCATCACAAACGCTGTAATTAAAGAAATAACGGAAAATACAGCCAGTAAAACAGTGGCAATATTCTCCACCACGTTACTTGTCTCATATTTCAGCGAAGCATCCTTATCTGACCTGGTTCCTGTGTCATCAAGGGCGTTTGCAAGCACTTCGGAAGAATCGTTAAAGTTTGAGTTATAATAGCTAATAGCCGATTTGATATCTCCGCCTTCCACATATTCCACCAGGCGATAGGTATCTTCTTTAAACTTATTTACTGATTCTGTTAATGTCTGACCTGTCTGGCCATCTTTTAAGTTGGTATTGATTACGTTTATGTATTCCTGAATTTTTCCAAATCTCTTGTCAAAATCCTCTTTTTCCTCTGCTGTAACAGCTGGGTCATTGCTTATAATTGCCCAAAGGATTCGTTTGTTAATTGTCTGGACATCTTTTCGGATTTCCATCTGTTTTTTAGTGGTTTCATACTGTACCTGGTAAAAGGTTTTAAAATTATTGCCGATGATCCGAAAACTGATGAGCGAAAAAACAGACGATAAAAAAATAATAAAAACTAATACTGCAAATACCAGATTTAAACGCTTGGAGATTTTCAATTTGCCGCGCTTTTTCATAGGTGATCCCCCTTTTTTTATCTTGAGTTATTGAATATAACTATCATGTACTAATTATATCAATTTTCTGCCATTTTTCAACATTTTTCGCAAACATTACAATTCTTTAAGGTAATAGCTCCTTTATAATTGTGGTTTTCATCTATGCAGGCGAATTTATATTAACAATTTTTAAGAATCGAGCAAGAATTCCAAAGCTTCAGTCAATTCATAGAATCAAAGCAATAAAGCTCTAACAATTTTCCTTCCAAAAAATGGAATAAAATGAGGTCAAATTTTGCCGTGGCATCAAAATATGAGGCACGAAAAAACCGTTGATGCTCCCGGGTGCACCGTACCTTTCTAACAATTGATTTCGGAATAAAGTCTGATCTGGAAGTAATACTATGTATTTATTTTTCTAGGTAAGTTCCTCATTTCATTCCAAGTGGAAAATGGGGTTTTTACTCATAGACAGTTACACTTGACATGTTCGATGCTTGCCAAGTGTAACTGTCAAACTTTTCAACAATTCATTGCTTCTACTTTTATTCTTTTCTTATCCTCATATCCTTTTCTAATTCTATCTCTTTCATCACTTGGCATCATTCTTTCCTGGCTCATATTCAAAGCTGACATAATCACTTGCCAGATTAAAGAGCAGTTCGTTTCCCTTATACAGCAAAAACCTTCCCCGCTGCAAATGCCCTTCCTTTATAAAACGTGTCATCTTCCCCTGATTAGGCGCTAACAACTTATGGGAAAACCTTGGCTCCTTGCTTGTGTTCTGGTCGGTTAAAAATACTTTTAAGCTGTACCTGCCCTGTTTTAACACAACCGCTGTCCGCCTTTTACATACCACCTGCACGCCCAGATAGGTGGCAAAACGATATTCCCTGCCTTTATACTGAACCACGCAGATGCATCCCTGAAAGCTGCATCCCATAAATGGGATATGGGCTACCGATATCATAATAGAAGCATCTTCCCTAAACCGGTTGCATTGAATCCACAAGTAGTCTTTGGGAAATGATCTTCCTCGGTCTCCCTCAATATAACCTTTTTCTCCACTGAAGTCCAAAACTCTGCCATTGATCTTCACACTTCCATAAAGGGTGTGTGCCATACTGATTACTTCATGTCTGCATTCCATAAAAGGCACCAGTTCAAATGGTCCCATTATGGAATAGTTGATTGGACTTAGAGTACCATAGCGAATGACGCCCTGAATGGTAATATCAGGAGTCTGTATGTTTAACTTAACCCCGTGAAGAGAAAACACATTGCGGCCCAGCATAATTCTTTGCTGTCTTCTGTCAACCAGATAATCCTCTTCTGGAAAATCCAGGGAATAAGAGTTTTCATTCCAGATAATTTGCAGGAAGGGATGCTTTGTACCGTTTTTATCAACGCTGACACCAGGAATCAAAGCCAGGACCGTATCTTTATTCTGATGTTTGAAATACCTGCCCTCAAAAAAGGCGAAGCTGAACTTCCCATTAAAACAGGTCACACATAAATCTCTTAAACTATCTCTTAACAAAACAGTTCTGGTTCTGATTTTCTTATTAAGTTTTTTTATTTTAGCCATGCATTTCCGCTTTTTGCATGTGCAAGATTTCTTTTTATATGGCATCCGTCCCATTCTCCCATCCATTTCAATAGTTGTATTATTTTAAGAATAGCTTTTCCAAATATCAGGTTCCATAGTCAACATATTTGTCTGAATTATAAAAGGATGTTTTATAGAAGAAAACGAAGACCAAAAATTTATATATTAGTTAAAGATACAATTTTAAAAAGCCCCTTAAATGGTTTATATTCCATTCAAAAGGCTTTTCCAGATTTTTCTTACTTTCTGTTTTTTCTTATTTTTGATTTTTTCTAAACTTCTCAATTATGGCGTAACTCTGTTTATATCCCTTGGAAACAGGGTTGCATATCTGACATTGTCCATATCAAGCAATTTCGCTGTAAACCGTTCCAGGCCAAGGCCCAGACCTCCGTGAGGAGGCAGGCCGCACTTGTGGGCCATTAAATAACTTTCAAAAAGCTCCGGATGCATTCCCAGGCGGTTCATCTTCTTGATTTGCTCCTTGTAGTTGTGAATGCGCTGACCTCCGGTGGTGATTTCCAATCCACGGAATAAAAGGTCAAAGCTTAGAGTTTCCTCCTGGTCTTCCTGACTCTCCATAGCGTAAAACGGCCTTTTGGCGCTGGGGTAATGAGTGACGAATACAAAGTCACTGCCCGTCGTTTTTTTCACAAGTTCGGACAGAAGTTTCTCTTCTTCCGGTTCAAAATCAAGAAAATCTTTTATTTCCCTTCCGTATTCCCTTGCTACCATTACTTTGGCATCCTGAAATTTGATAGCCGGAATTTCTGTCACCTCCGGCAACCTGACCTTCAGACGTTGGATCTCCTGCTGGTAATTTTCCTGCAAATATTTAAGCGTTTCAATGATCATTCTTGTTTCCATGTGCATGATCTCTTCAAAGGACCGGATATAACCCATTTCAAAATCCACACTTATATATTCATTTAAATGCCGGGACGTATCATGCTTTTCCGCACGGAACACCGGCGCAATTTCAAACACCCGTTCAAAAACTCCCACCATCATCTGCTTATAAAACTGAGGGCTTTGTGTTAAGTAGACTTCTTTTCCAAAATAGTCCAGACGGAATATATTGGAACCACCTTCTGCACCGGAAGCCACAATCTTGGGGGAATGGATTTCTACGAAAGAATTTTTCAGTAAAAAGTTGCGAAATCCATTGCAAATTCCTTCCTGAAGCTTAAATATAGCTCGTTCCTGCTCATTTCTTAAGGTCAGCGGTCTGTAGTTTAAGAGACTGTCTATGGAAGCATCCACTTTTTTATTGTTTATAACCACAGGAGATGGTTCTTCGGGAACCGATAACACTTCTATTCCTGTCATATGAAGATCAAATCCTGTCGTTGAACGTTTTTCTTCGATTACATTGGCAGTTACTATCACACAACTCTCTTCCTTAAGATCCTCCAAGGAAAAGTTTGAAAATTCCTCACTGTAAATACACTGCACCAGACTGCGTTTCGTCCGAAGAATTACAAAAGCAAAATGGCTCATTTTTCGTATCTTTGCAATGCTGCCATGTATGGATATTTCCTGCCCGATGTAGTTGCCTATCTCAATGTCTTCGATTTCCCGTGTTTTTATTGTGCCATTAATTGTGTTCATAATTAGTTCCTCCTGAATGTTGTTTTTTTGAATTATCAATTAACCCCATATCCAGAAGGACATCATCCTTATGTCCCATACGATCACCACCTTTCCAGTTACTCGTATGGGAAACAAAAAAACAGCCACACAAGTAAACATTACATTTACCAATGTGGCTGTTCTTTCACGATATTTCCACACAGGCACAACACGACAAGCGCTTGTACCTATGATTACTCACAGTTACAAGCGCTACCGATCGTCGTCCCTATTCAGTTTTGCAAACTGAATGTAAGTCATCATGATAGCTACCTCTGATTTTTTTCTTATCATAGCATAAGATTGGACTGGTGTCAAACCACAGTCAGCAAAGACAGGTCTTATATAATCTTATTGGTATATTCACGTATTACATTGACTGAATCAATGAATTTCCCCAATTCTTCCTCTGTCATATGAATTTCAAGAATATCTGCTGCGCCGGTCCGGTTTAAAATGGTCGGTACGCCGGCATAGACTTCGTTTTGGCCGTATTCTCCCTCTAATAGTGTGGAAACCGGAATGATTCGGTTCTCATCATAAAGAATGGCTTTGATGATACCTGCACAGGTAGTAGCGATTCCATAATAGGTAGTTCCTTTTCTGTTATAGATCTCCCAGCCTTCTTTTGTGGTTTTCTTCACGATCTCATCTAAGTCTACCTCTCCCAGCATCTCTTTGTTGTCAAGAATAACATCCTGAAAGGACTTTCCGGCAACGGTTACGGTTGACCAGGGAACCATCTGAGAATCTCCGTGCTCCCCCATGGAATATGCATACACGCTTCTTGGGTCTACGTTTATCAGTTCTGCAATGAAATTTTGCAGTCTTGAAGTATCCAGCGCACTTCCGGTTCCGATAACCTGATTTTTAGGAAGTCCGGATAATTTATAAACATAATGAGCCATGATATCAACAGGATTAGAAACAACGATAAAGATACCATCAAACCCACTTGCCATGATAGGATCTACTATGGTTTTTACGATTTTGGCTCCTACTTCTAAAGTATCAAGTCTGGTTTGACCTTTCTGGGGCGGTGCTCCCGCGGTTATTACGATGATGTCCGCATCTGCACAGTCCGAATAGGTGGCTGTACGCACTTTTACATTGCGGTCTAAATATTTGATGGTATCACGGAGATCCATCACCTCGCCAAGGGCCCTCTCTTCATTAATGTCTATCATCAGGATCTCATCGCAGACTCCCTGAGTTACAAGGCTGAAAGCCGTAGATGAACCTACCAGTCCACAGCCAACTACGGCTACTTTTGATGTTTTTATTTTCATGTTTATTTTCCTTCTTTGTATGATTTAAGTCGTAATTATCATAACTCAAATATTGGAATTTATCAAAGTAATTTTTGAGGAGAAATTTTTATGAGAAGTTGGTAAGAAGCTGCTGCAAGTTTGTTGTAGATTTACCGTAAAGGATAGTGTAAATTGTATGGAGATACCTTAGATTACTGCCCTTTAATAAGCATCACTATAATTTAACAGCAAAATAAGGATAGTGCCGTTTTCTGCTCTATCCCTATTGATAAATTTGCTGACTATTCTATTATTCTGTTTGTACTTGTATGTATCTAAGATCTATAAATGCTGCAGCATGTTTTCTAAACTCTTTGCTGTGGTATTTAATTCATTGATTGAGTTTACAATATTCCGAAACTCCTCTGTTTCCTCATTAAAAATATGGTTGGATTCTGTGATCCTGTTATTTATGGTAGTAATTGAAGCATTGATATTTTTTAAAACGGTATCGATCTGGCCAATGGAATCGGTGGTTGATGCGGACATCTTTCTTATTTCACCAGCGACCACGGTAAAGCCTCTGCCTGCTTCGCCTGCTCTAGCTGCTTCAATGGCTGCATTTAGGCCTAAGAGGTTCGTCTGTGTGGAGATATCTTTGACAAAATCCAGAATACCATCTGTATTTTTGGTGCTTTCGTTTGCTTCCGTTACTTTCACAGATATTTCTGTGTTCATGTTTTTTAATTGCTCCATACCAGTAGTTACACTATTAGTGGATTCTGTGATCTGCTTAATTCCACTGGAAAGACTGCTGATTAAGCTGACTAATTCATTTCTTTTCTCCAAACTCTTTCCTAAGGTCAAAACTCCAACAACTTTTCTGCTTTTATCAAAAATCGGAACCGCATAAGATTTAAATGGTATTCCGTATACTGATTCAGGAACGTCCTTAACGGTCACTCTGCCAGAGTTAAGGGTCTCCCTGATCGCACCGCCTGCCGGGATCTGATCACCTGTAGCAATGTTAAATCTTAACCGGCTTCCGTTGACAACCAGAATAAATTTTTGCGTATCTGTTAATGCGAAAGCTACATCATCTTCATATAAATTTGATAAGTATGGTATTACATTATAGAAAGAATCCAATAACTCGTTTCCCGTGATTTGATTATCCATGATACTTTCCCCCTTTGTCTGATGTAACAGTGTATCTAAATTATAATTTATTGGTATTGAAATTATTTGTCAGATAATGTTATTTTAGTATATTCTTGGGGGGATGTCAATGATAGGGAGGGCTAATGAGGGGATAACCAGATTCTATAACATTTTCATTACAGCATTTATTTTGTCTTCATTCTTTTTAATAAATAGAAATAGGTTAGCTGAATCTTTGGCTGAATTCTCATCACCAACACCTAAAAAATATGCAGTAAATAATAATTCAATGTTCTTCATCACACAGGCTATGGCTCCTTTTTCATAAGGATTTAGTGCCAGGATGGAATCATACCCTTTTATCACATGTTGAATAATTTCGTACCACTTATCCTCATCAATGTGATTATTTTTATCCAGTAGAATTCCTAATAAAAAATAGCATAAGTCGAATATGCGTATATTACTCTGACTCAAATCAAAATCAATATATCCTGAAAATACTCCGTGTTTAAAAAGGAAATTGCCCAGGTGGACATCTCTGTGAATCAGTTGATTTGGCAGTTTGTCGGATACCTGCATTAATTCGTCAATTGTAGTATTTATATCTTCTTGTTTTAAATATTCGGGGTGGAATTTTTGTAAGTTTCCGTTGACCCATCCGTTCATTTCTTCAAGTAAATTGTTATTCCAGTAACTTATATTCTTTTCAATTTCTTTGAATGCAATGTGTAGTCTGGCTAATATCTTACCGAATTCATAAAACCATTCATCATTGCATTTAATTATATCAACAATATTTGTCCCACTCAGTTTTGTGGTCAGCATATACATCTTTTCATCATGTAGTAAGTAATCTTGATTGTTCGGTAATTTAATGATCTCAGGAACTGGAATTCCTGATTCATGAAGTTTTTTCATCATAAGGATATTTCTTTGTAAGGTATTGGAATTATCATATACCTTTAAAACATAGGAATCATTCACACTCCATGCAGAATGATATATTTGAACCGGCAGATATTCCAGGTTCCACCCTTTTAGGATTTCTCTAATCATAAATTTCATCGGCTCCATTGCTCTTTTTTGTGATAAGATAATTCTTTTGATGCTTTTAATGGACAAATGATAAAAGTCCGATATGGCTTCTGCATTGTGACCTTCCAAGTATTTGTCGTAAATTTGCAGATTCCTTAATTCCATTTCACGACCAAAATTGGTCTCTTCTCCCCATTTACTCTTTTTCGAATTACTTTTAGGAATATATACATATACGCCTTCTGCATACTTTCTAATTTCATTTAGCAATTCTTCTGGTAGTACTTGTAGCCCATTTACATACTTCAATGTTTTCACCTCATTTCGAATTGATTTTATCATAGGAGGTAAATGCTTTCACGCTTAACCTCATTTCTGTTGGAAGGTTGGGCTATAAAATATAATAAAAAAGAAGACCTTGTATTATATGTGGTCTCCTTTAGGTATTATTTATCATTCAGACTCCTTGACAAATGAGGTGCTATGAGTTATTAGCATGGATTGTGTTGATATTATTTATTTTTTTATGAATCGGAATCACCTTTTCTATTGATATTTTATCGCGTAAACTTTTCGTGTCCACACTTCTATACTATTACCACTATAAAAAATAATAATAATTCAAATTTTATATAAGCTATTCTCATATATTTCTCTATCCAAATCCTTAAACACATTAAAAATAATTCTATCAAATTTATCTGAGTTATGTTTAAGAAATGCTAAAACTGTTTCAACCGCTATTTCAGCAGCTTCCTTATTCGGAAAGCAGAACTCTCCTGTAGAAATACAGCAAAAAGCCACACTCCTGATTCCATGCGCTACTGCACATTCCAATACACTCTGATAGCAATTTCTCAAATCCTGACATAAAGAATCTGTCAAACCATATCCTACGATAGGTCCAACCGTATGAATCACATAGTCCGCAGGAAGATTATAGCCTTTTGTGAGCGTTGCCTTTCCGGTCGGCTCTTCATAACTTTTTCCATACTCGATACGCTTTTGATTCATGATATGATTACATTCTGCCCGAAGCTGCAGTCCCGCAGCACTGTGGATTGCATTATCAATACACTTATGACAAGGCACAAAACAGCCTAACATCTGTGAATTAGCGGCATTAACAATTACTCCGATTTTCAGCCTTGTAATATCTCCCTGCCAGACAGACAACTTATCTGCAAAGAAATGTGTGCTTCCATACTGCTCTTTGATTGTCGGAATATTATGCAGTGCTATATTTCCCTTTTCCATTGCTTCTTCAGTAAGAAACGCATCCTGCACCGCCAGAAATTCCTCCGATATCTCTCTTGGCATTCGGATATTCATCAGTGACCGAAGTACTCCCCGTTTTTCGACATAATTATCTGAAACTTCAAGATCATGATATTTTCCTGAATCTGCCTTCATTTTTTCTACCAAGTAGTCAAGTCTCTCTGTTTGATTTTTTATGTCTGCCATTATGAATCCCCCTTTATCTGCTCTGCTATATCTGCTCTGCTATATCTGCAATACTCATTGCAATATCCTGATTAATGCCAACTGCTCTGTCTCCAAAGCTTTCCGGTACAATTGCTTCCTCCAGATTCAGGCGTATCAAAGACCAGGCTTTTTGTTCCTGCATCATTTTTTCAAAGGGAAAGCGGATAATGGTCGGGGTGTTAAATCCCACTCCCAATTCTAATAGCAAAATCTCTTTATTCTGATGTGTTTCCAAAAAATCAACATATCTTTCTGCCGCATCATGCCATTGCTCATCTTCCACAAAATACTGGTCACACCGTAAATTCATAGCCATGTTACCGCCACATACTGGGCATTTTGGAACCATATAGGATGGTATCAGACAATCTTTTCTTGCCTGATTCATCTGATTAAACATATCTGTCGCATCATAAGTCTTATTATGACCCCCTCTCTCACATTGTATCAGACCATAATCACCCTGTGTAGCGAATATATTTTTCTCTGAAAAGCCTGCTTTCCAAAATTGATGGTCTACGTTTGTTGTCAGAACAAAATAGGATTTATCCTTAACAAGATGATAAATCTCCTGATATAAAGGCAGACCTTCCGGTTCTATGCGATTTAAATAAGCGTGCTTTGACCAATAGCCCCACTTTGCTTCCTCTGTGGGAAAGGGATAAAATCCCGCACGATACATATCCTGCATATGCATGGAACCATACTTTTTAATAAATTCTGGAAAATTGTCTGTAAATCTCTTACCACCATAAGAAAGGCCTGCGGCGGTAGATAGACCTGCCCCTGCACCAATTAATACTGCATCTGCCTGTTTGATTAACTTTGCAGCCCATTTAATTTGCTCTTCATAGGGCTGAGATTGAAAAATATAATCTCTTGCAGGAACTCCGCTTAAAAATTTTGTCCAGTCCATTTTCCCCCTCCTTTTATAGTCTGTTTTGATCTTTTAATACTATCTAATTTCTACTGCGCCAAAAGAGCAGGCCTCCAAACAATTTCCACAATGAAGGCAGTTCTCTTGTCTAATATATGCCGCCTCTTCTGACAGTTCAATGCATTTCTGCGGACATTTACTATAGCATTTTCCGCACCTTTGACACATATTTGTAATATAATACCCTTTTGTCTCTTCTTTTCTGCTGTTATCATTTCCAAGATAAAAAGCTTCTCTGGTAATGGGTTTAGTTGAAAGATCAAAAAATTCTCCTTGTCCTTCATATAACTGAAATACCTCTAGCGCCTGTCTACTTTCTTCTTCTGGATAAATCTCTGCCATATAAGGATTATTTTGAAACACCTTATCCAATAAACGATTACCCAGGTTTCTTACCTTTCCTCGGACAGAAATGGCTTTTTTCTCCATAGAATTCTCTCCGCCTGTCATACCACTAATCGCCACATACTCTGTATCCCGCAGCTGTCTATAAAACTCTTTTCCCTTTGCTGTAATAAAATATAGGCTTTCCTCATCCACAAGCATAATATCAATGACTCTGGTAACTGGATAACCCTCTTTATCGACTGTAGCAAACACCGTAGAATGTATTTCTTCCTTTAAGATTTCAAGATAGTCTTTTGTCTCCATTCCATCTCCTATCACGCATTTACCGCAACCATATAAATACCCTTTACGGATTTTAACTTTTATAAATTAATTTCTGTTTTTGATTTTATATAACATATCATTATAACTGTGAATCGTACAGTCCATCAGGACAGGCACCTTTAAACGTCTAATATTTTTCAAATGCGTATTAAAGGTGCCTTGTTATACTTAAGTGAAATACTTCAATAATTCTATTTCCCACAACTTAAAATCACTTTCTTACAACACTGATTCTTTCACCGATATGATTTCCCTTTAAAATTTCATCAACCATAGCTATTGCATAATCCGCATAGCTGATAATGCTTTCTCCCTTGCTATTTAAGGTTAGCTCCTCTCCTGCAAGGATATATTCTCCACTTCTCTCACCGTCTGCCTGAAAATCACCAGCCGGGCTGATATAAGTCCAACGTACATCATTTCTTTTCCGAAGCTCTGTAAGAGCCTTCGCCATTGCTTCTGCTAAAGGTTTGAAAATGTCCGGAAAATCTGGTCCATCTGCTACACGTACGGTATGTTCTGCATTTACATAGAGACTTCCTGCACCTCCTACAATTAACAGGCGAGTCTGCTTTCCGGAAAGAATATCACACAGGTGTTTTAGAGATGTGCTATGCTGTGGCAGCATCTCCTCTGCCCATGCACCAAATGCATCAACTATTACATCAAACTGTTCTAAATCTGTTGTTGTCAGTTCAAATAAATCCTTCTGAATAACATTCTTAGCAATAGTCTTGTTCTCACCTCTGACTATCGCTGTTACATCAAGTCCTCTGTCTGCTGCTTCCTTTACAATTAATTGTCCTGCTTTTCCATTTGCACTAATTACTGCGATTCTCATAATGAATACCTCCTAGATTTTTAGTTTTGTTGTAACACAAGTAATTACAACTAGATAATAGCACCGTGTTGTTGTAATGTCAATAGTTACATCAAAATTATTTTATAAAAAATCAGGCACCTGACTCCACTGTCAAATGCCTGAATCTTTTGCCTGTCTATCTAAGTCACCAACCACCATTTCAAATGGTGGTTTGATATTAGCCCTCCAAAGGGCTATATTACTGCTCGCCCCAAAGGGCGGTATCGCAAGCATTTTTTCTGGTCCGCTATAAAGCGGTACTATTGGAATCTGCTTTCCTTGATTCTTCTGCTTGCTCTTTTATATACTTTTGTACTGCTCCATCTGTAATGTTACCAATTGTTTCTACATAATATCCTCGTGCCCAAAATGCTTTATCCCATTTACTTTGCAATTCTGGATGCCTATCATAAACCATTAATGTACTTTTTCCTTTTAAGTATCCCATAAAAATCGAGATACTTAACTTGGGGGGTATTGCTACACTAAGATGCACATGATCTATGCAAACTGCTCCTGCGATAATATCCACATCTTTATATTTACATAATGTGCTGATTATTTCTCTTACATCGTCTCTTATTTTTCCATACAGCACCTTTTTACGATACTTCGGAATAAATACAATATGGTATTGGCATTTCCATCGAGTGTGTGATATGCTTTTATTGCCCATTTGGACCTCCTCCTATGTTCGAGTTTGGCTTGCGACACCATTCTCAATATAACATAGGAGGTTTTTTATTGATATCCTCACCGTTTCCACTTACACTATTCTCCCCAGCATAGCTGGGGGTTTAGTATTTTCAATTATTGTTGTATAAATTTTTCTGTATCTCTTTTCAAATCCTCCAAAGTAAATGAGGCTAATTCATTCTCCATTGCGTTCTGAACCTTCAATAATTTGTCATCCAGAATCAAATGAATATTTCTTCCCACCGGGCAATCTGTATTGGGATTCTCATGAAAATGAAACAACTCTCCATTCCCTATAGACTCTACTGCACGATAGATATCTAAAAAGGTAATATCCTTCAGCGGTTTTGCGATAGAAGTACCTCCGGTCCCTCTTGCCACATTCACAAGCCCTGCCGCCTTTAGCTGTAATAGAATTTTTCGGATGATTACCGGATTTACATTTATACTGACTGCTAAAAAGTCACTGGTGATTTTATAATCCTGTTCAAAAGTATCTATACAGGAAAAAATGTGTATGGCTATGGTAAATCTGCTTGAAATCTGCATAAGGGCACCTCTCTTCTATCTTTCCTATATTGTACTTTTTTTTTATTGTAATGTCAATTATTACATCAAAATGGTATGTGGATATATATGTTGGGGATTGTGCATGACATCATGAAACGCGGATTCCTGTATTAGTATGTTTTTAGTTCTATCTTGGTTCCAGCAAAAAGAAAAGAGCCAGATTACCTTGATTTTATAAGGTTTTCTGGCTCTGTATATTTTACTCAAACTCGAGGTCTGTTGGGTGGTTTTCTGTTATACAAAAAAAAACAATATAATTTTAGTTTGAATAAAATAACTATTATTTCTATTTATGCTATGTTTTAGCATCACAATAACATCACGCTTATTAAAATTATAGAGTGATAATTCCCTTTTCGATATAGCAAACTAATTCAAATAGTCAAACACAGAGTATGTTTCTCCAAAATTATAGTTATGGGTAATATCGATTGTCAAATTTGGAATTTTTTCATTAAACAGTAGAAAATCAGGTATATCTAAAGCACCTAATGTAATAGTTTTATAATTGCTTTTTCAGTTGTTCAAAGTCAGTTGTATCCATTATTGTATCTAAATACCAGTCAATTAGAAATTGAGAGCACTCTTTACATATTCCCAGATAACGGCCCTCCCCTACCCACATTCCGCCAAGTGCTATTTACTTACCTCAAAAACAACACTGAGATATTTCTTTTTGATATCTTTCAGGAATACTAAAACCTAAAGTTTTACTCAATTTTGCCATATTACTCCCCTACCTTTTTTCTTCTATAATACACCAAAAATTACCAAAAGAGAAGAGGCAAGAGATATGACTATTTAGTTATTAGATATTTTTGCTTCTTTCATACTTTTTAAAATTTTACAGTAGTCTTTATAAAAAGTTATTTTTTTTAAGATATAAAAATGTATGAAATAATAAACACTAGTTGAAAATATTATTAAGAAAAAAGAAATATTTACACTATCAGAGATAAGTTTGTCATTTGTCTCTTCTCGATTGACTCTTACTTCAAAAATATCAAATTTTTTATTCACATTTTTACTTGATTCTACATTTTCTATATATGTACCACTTATATCATTTAGTAAATTTATATGTCTTTGTGTGATTCCTTCTATTACAGATGGAATCATCATAGAAAAACTAATAACTAATATCAAAAATGGAATCAATGTTTGAACTAATGTGTCACGTCTAATTTCACAATTATCACATTTTGCTTTTAAATATGCATCAAAATTTACTATGCTTATATAAGTAACATTTTTGTATTTATTTCGAACGTAATTATCCCATTCAGTATAATTCTTATATGTTCCTTTTTTTCCAACTTTCCTATAATGTTTATACTCTTTTTTTTCATCAAAATTATAATCTTTCATTCATCATACCTCCTTTCTTATCATACATCAAAAATAATGAAAAGAAAAGAGACGGGATTGACCGCCTGCTGAAAAGTAGAAGAGATTTACGCTTCTGATTCTGTTAATTATTCAACTCTCCTTGCATTCTCTTTCCTTTTCTCCTCTTTTTTCTTTCTCATTAATTGCTTTAACTTATCAGGTATATCTCTTTTCAAATCCCGGTTGATAGCTCATACACAATTTTGGAGATGACTTCCCTCCATATCTCTTAAGTATACCTCTTGTTAGCGTACCATCCAAACTCATCTAAAAACCCCTCTTAAAACAGCCCTCTACTCTTTTGGTTTTCTTTCACTTTTTCAACCTTTCATTTTCCTATTTCTTATCTTTTTTCCTGTATCTCTTCCTACACCTTTTCCCTTTTTCTTTCAAAAAAACTTTTCTTTTTTCGCTCTTCTTCTTTTCGTTTTTCAAATATAAAGTAACCAACCCAAACCTCATTCTTTATAAAGCATAGGAAAACCAAGGGTTTTAAAGGTTTTTTTTCATTTTTCTTCTTTTTTGGGTTCTTGCTTTCCGGCTTTTAGAAACAGAAAATGAATAGGAACGAATAACAAAAAGGCTGAGAATGAATAAAGAAAACAGGATAAAGGAAAACAAAAAAGCATAAAAATAAGCAGAGCTAGTAGGAATATTAATCCTACTGCTCTGCTTAGAGTAGTTCTCTTTTGGGCTTGTTTTCAAATGGATAAATGGTTCAAAGCTGGCGAGAGGGCTACACTAATTATTCAAACTCCCTAAACATTCGCTTTAAAGCGAATCTATTTGTTATATTTCTTGTCATTTAATTGCTTTTATTCCGGGAATTCTATGTATTATTTTGAGTATAATAAGCTTCGGGTATCATAGCGGTATCAGCAATATTTCATTACAATCCTTGCACAACCTCTTTATCCAGTTGCTCTTTTCTAACTTTCCAATCGGGCATTTGTACTGTTAGAAAATTATAAAAATCATTATTATGATACGGATAAAGCAAATGCGTAAGTTCATGCAAAATTACATACTGAATGCATCTCTGATCTGCCTTTAGCAAATACTCATTCAGCGTAATTTTACCTTTTGCTGGGATGCAACTCCCCCATAAAGTTTTCATTTTCTTAATCTGTATTGAAGGAATGTCAATATTATACTTTCTAAAGATTCTTTCATATAGAATCATCATTTCTTCATTATAGATTTCAAATGCTTTATCTCTCCACCATTTTCTTAAAACTCGTTGAGAAAGCATATCATCATCAAGTGCTTTTACATATACGTATATATTTTTTTCATCTTCTTCCACATAGCTTTTAGCAGAATACTTCTTTATTATACGTCTGTCTTTTCCTAACATTTGTGTAGAGCTTCCACTTTTAATCTCGAGTAAATTATTATATCCACTTGCTTGCTTATATTTACTAAGCTGATTTTTTATCCAGTCCCTTTTTTTGTTTAAAAAATCAATAATCCACTCATCTGGTACATTTTCAGGCAATGATAATATGATTTGCAAATCTCTAAATACCTTTAGATGAACATTCTTTATATCTTTTCTACTAATTGTGATTTTCACACAATTAAATGGCATTCCTAAATCTAAAATATATTCGTCCATTAATATCTAACCACCGCTACTTTCATGGATTCATCAATAATTAAATCCAATAAATCAATATTCGTATTATCAATTGTTATTCCCATTTCATCAAACATCTCAAACAAGCAATCATCCAAACATCTATGAATTGCTTTGTGTACAACTTCATTGTGTTTCCAATCTCGTTTTGCATTTTGACTTACTGCGTCTTTAATTTTAAAAGAATATGATGCAACTAACTCTTCAACATCTGGAGTTACATTAATAATTCCATTATTTCGTATCTTTGTAATAACAGCACCATAGAAGGCCTTTGCATCACTATCACTAGCAATTTGTGTAGGATAATCTTGCGAAATAATTCCATTTCTAAAATCATCCGCCATAATCTCCATACTTGCATAATATTGATCAGCATCACGTGTTTCGTTGTATAAATCAATTGTTTTTTTGATTTTAATTGAGAATTCTTCAAAAAGTAATGGATCATCATAACGAAGTTGTTTGAGTTTCGATTCAATACGTGTTTTAATTGCATCAGCTCTTGATTCATTAGAATCCATTTTTTCTAACAGTTGCTTCATAGCTTTTTCATCACCAATAGAAACTGGTTTTACAACTGTTGTGATCTCCGAAGCATTAACAAAGGTATCAATCAAGTTTTTTATACCCTGTTCATATTTTGACAAATCAAAATCGTCATCATATCGTAACATAACACTATCTTTTAATTTTTTGTAAAACAAATAATCTGTACGATATTCGTCTATTTTTTCAAATCCTACTTCTACAAATATATCTCGATTTGATAATGCTAAATTTAAACGATTTGCGTATTCTTTTAGACGATTATAAAAATCCTTTCTTCTTTTCTCATCAGAAAGCTCTTTCTGCCATACATCCGAGGATTTTGAATTTGATATATTGATAAACATTGAATTTATGTTATCGTATGCACTTGCAAGTCTATTTTTCTCATCAATAGGTCCAAAAATTGCCCCATCCAAATCGTCCTTATCAAAACCACTCATTCCTGATTCAGCATCATCATACATGTCAATTGCAGAATTTAGCTTACCAAATACTCCCCAATAATCAACTATTAATCCAAATTCTTTTCCTCTATAAACTCTATTAACACGCGCAATGGCTTGTAACAATGAATGTTGCTGTATTGATTTATCTAAATACAGTACCCCTGCAATTGGAGCATCAAAGCCTGTTAATAGTTTATCTTTTACAATTAGCATATTGATTTCGCCCTCAGGATTTTTAAAATCTTCACAAACATGCTCATCATATTTTTCATCATTATCACCAAATAATGGTTTAACCATTTTGTCATGATATTCTTTTATTCTCTTTTTTGCTTCACTTGTTGTCTCATCATCATCACCTTCACTTTTATCTCCAAAAGTAATAACCACTCTAGGCACTATACCTGTATTTCCCTTTAGTACATTATACATTTCAATGGCAGCTGCTCTAGACGAGCACACCACTATGGCCTTAAAACCTTTTGGAATACAATAATTTCTAAAATGATCCGCAATATCAAACCCTATTAAATTAATTCGGCTTCTCGCCTCTGATATAGCCTTAAATTTACTAAACTTATCAGAAAGCTTATTTTTTAGTTCTTCAGGCAAATCAGCAGTCATACTATCAAAATAATTATTAATAGTTAATGATGGTTCATCCTGACATACTTTTCTTCCCTCATAAACAAGCGGAACTGTAATGCCATCTTCTATTGATCTTCTCATCGTATAGTTATGAATAGGATCACCAAATTTTTGATATGTGTTTTTCTTTGATTTTGAAATTAGTGGCGTACCTGTAAATGCTATAATTCTAGCATTTGGCAATACTTCTCTCATATAATTATACATTGCGCTATACTGAGATCGATGCGCTTCATCAATTAGTACATAGAACTTATCGCTATCTGAATCCAAATATTTATTTTTACAAACAGTTTCAAACTTGTTTATTAATGTAGTTATTACAATATTACTTTTATCTTTCAAAAGAGTTTTAAGACCTTTTCCTGTTGCTGCTCGCGCTGGAGCCATCTGAGAATTAGCAAAATTATCTCTTATTTGTTTGTCAAGATTCACTCTATCAGTAACAATAATAAACCTTGGATTTTCCTTTCCTTTTTCTGTTTGTATTTTTTTTACAAGCATTACCATCGTTAAAGATTTTCCGCTCCCTTGCGTATGCCAAATAACACCACCTCTAGAATCATGTCCATCTGTGCCATTGATTCTTGCCATCGCTTTATTAATTGCAAAATATTGTTGATGCCTTGCAATTTTTTTAATATTATTATCAAAAAGAATATAATTTTGCACTAATTCTAGGAGTCTTCTCTTATCGAGCATTGAAACTACTATTCTGTCTTGTTCTCTTATTTGTCCATCAGGAGAACACTTTTGACAAATTTCTTTCTGCCAATCAATATCATCTTCTCTCCACTCAACAAAATAATCCGCACTGGTCCCACCAGTTCCGTAAACCGCTTTTTGTGGGTTCACAGCCATAACAATTTGACTAAACTTGAATAATTGCGGAATATACTCTGGCATCATGTTTCTAACATTTTGCCCTACACCTTCATTTACATCCACGCTTGATTTCTTACACTCTATTATGACAAACGGTATTCCGTTTACCATCAGAACAATATCTGGTCGTGCATAACTGCCGTTTGGTCTTTGAACACCAAACTCTTCGGTAACTTGCCAAATATTATTTGCTGGATACTGAAAATCAACATAATGTAAATCAAAAGATTGCTTTACTGGAACATCACTATCGATTGCAATTGATTCTTCCAAGCTAATTCCCAATGTTAAAAGATTATATATTTCTTTACTCGCCATAGAAAGTCCTTGCAAGAGTGAGACGTCAAGCTCTTTTACTGCCTTTGTAATGGACTCACCAGAAAATAAGAGTTCGTGTCCATTGTATTTATACGTTTGCATCTTTAAAAATCTAATAAGTTCATCTTCAAACAAAACATCCTTCAGATTTCTTCGTTTACTTTCTGCCTCACTTCGTGAAACATACTCGTAACCCATATTTATTAAAACTTGTATGAGCCTGTCTTGACATTCAGGACGCTCATTAAAAATCATATGACTTGGCATAATTACACCCTCACAATTCCTGTCAATAAGAGCTGTTGCATTGACATTTGTTGTAGTTTTAATTTCTCCAATTTTTTCTTTTGAAGTTCAATTATATTGTCTACTTCTGAAAACAAATTTATTATTTTTTTTTGCATAAAAGTGTTTGGTATAAAGAGCTCAATTTTTGCAAGATCAGAATAACTCAATGTATCTCTAACACTTCCCGTTAAATATGCCTTAATGTCATATTGTCCTCTATCTGTGCTCAATAAAAGAACTAGCAATTCTGGATCTATTTCCTTGCACTCAAAAACAACATACATTGGACTAACAATACCTGTTTCTTTTTGCTTATAAATAGCTATAGAACCAACATTAATTCTTGATGGATTATATACAACATTCCCATAACTAACCTTTTTATAATTTGTAGTATCTTGGCTCGCAACTTGTTTAGAAAACTGTTCATCCTGATTAATAAATCCAAATTTATTGGATACGCTTTTTATATTTTTACAATCATTTTCCTTATTTCTAATTGAAATTTCTTTGGTAAAGTCTCCTAGTTTAATTTTTTCCCATTCATTCCCTGGTTTAAGCGTTTTTTGTATAATTGCTTTTCGTTGCAATTCTAATTTTTCAAGTAACTTCTTTTGAAGTATGATTACTTCATTCCAACTAGAAAGAACCTCAACAATCTGATTCTGTTCTTTATCGCTTGCAATATATAACATAACTTTTGAAAGAGAGTCCTGCCCAACGTTAATATGTTGCGACCCTGCTGCATACCTTATAATCTGTTTTCTAATTCGATCTGTTTTTAGAAGTTCATTTAGGCAATAAGGGTTATACTTTCCTATTTTCTTTCCTCTAATAACAAACCCACTATATGTTGCAGTATTATTTACATCCAAATATACATTAGATTTTCCTGCATCCTCAAAATTTTCAGAACTACGTTGGAATAAGATATCACCATATGTTACACTATAATTTGCCAATGTTTTATCATCTACATCTACACTTCCTGCAATGTCATCATACATAATTGGCTTTTCAGCTAAAATATCATTTACACTAATAAGTTTTATGCCTGTACCGAACTTTTCCTTGTCTGTGTTTATGCCGTTCTTAAAACTGAGCAAGTCTCCAAGTTTATACTTTTTCCAATCAAAAGGTGAAATCCCTATTTCTGTATTTTTATATCCCGATGGAATTATGCCAAGATTAATCTGTTTTATTTTTTCCATAATATCATTATTCATGTTGTTGCCTCCAATTTTTTCTCCTTGTATAGCTTATAAAGAAATATCATATTTGTCGCAACTAAGTTTAATGCATATTCTACATACTCATCTGTCACTGTAATAATTGCTCCACCTTGACCATGTCCAGCTTTTTTATTTCTAAGCGTTGGTGCCCCAGACTCCAATGTACTTCTAATTCCTGCGATATGGTTATTTAGATATGTAGGATAAAAAGAATTATTTTCTAGTATACTAATCAGTTTTTTTGCTGTATCTCTATCCTTATCAAATGTATATCCCATACCACTGCATATCGTTTTTAGCGTACTTTCAAAAGCTTTAATTGCATTTAAAATAGCATCCTTATTTTCGGACTTTCTAAAATGTTCAAATGCCAACAAGTATTCTTCTTCTGCACCTCTGAATTCCTCATCGATTAATAATTTCAATGCAGGTTTAATTACATGCTGATGCATAATTGTATTAGTCTTAACAATTATCTCATTATTTACAAACTCATATCCCAAACGATGTTGCTTTAGCCTCAAATTCAACTCATCTATGGCATTTTTAAAAAAATCATCATCACCTGTATAGCATTGAGATTGAATCTTTTCGTTTGAGATAAATGCCCCATAAATAAAATCCATTAAATCCAAGAAATCTTCTTCACTACACTTATCTATATAGTACTCAAAATCACCTATTACATTTTCACTTCCATCAAAGTACCCGGATACATATTTCATTCCTTTTTCTCTTGCAAATTTTTCACATAACAAATGCTCTATATCACCCCATTGATAATTTTGCTTTTCAACTTTCGAAAAAACATCTTCAACAATCCAGTAAAACTGGTTTCGAAACGTTGGAGGAAAAATGTCATAAATAAATATATCTTTTGTATCTTCTACATCTTTTTTTCGTCTTGAATATAAGTCAAACATTTATTTCCTCCTTACTTTAGCTTTTTCTTTTCTATCTCACGTTCTATCTGTTTAATACTTTTTTCTGGAGTTGGTAAATCTTCTGGCATTGTACCACCAAGTTCTTCTATTGTTTTTCTTACTTTAGCGCCTACTTCATAATGTGTCTTATTTGCATTTTCTTTGCCTTGAATATTCTCTCTACGCAATTTTTCTTCCGCCTGTGTAGCGCGAAATAAATTTGCAGCAAGTTCTGTACTTCCCATATGATCAAGTATTTTTTGGCTTTTCTTTAGTCCCTTATGGGCATGTATTGCTTTCATATCCATGCCACCATAGAGACCTCTATATCCAAAGTTTTGAAAAATCGCATATTCAACAGGTTCTTTAACACCAGCTTTACTAGCTGCATCCGCTAAAGCTTTATTATGATTAATGATCTCATTCCGAATTGCTAACCTTTTTTGTGCCTCTGATAAATTATCATAGTTATCAATAATTTCCTGCTGTCTTGTTTTAACCGCAAAATATGTTTGCCCTAATGCAATTACTTCTTTCCTAGGGTCACCATTCATCACAATTAAATAGCAGGCATATCTTGACAACATAATATCATCTATCTCTTTTACTGCATTTTTAGGCATTTCTATCGTTTTCCTGATGTCAGGAAAATGATCTTCAATTAAATTTTCACTATTTTTACAAGCCTCTTTAGCTTTACAAATTACATTATAAAAATTTTCCCATTTAGCATATTCCAATGTTTTTTGTAATTCTCTAGCAAGCCAATATTCTTCTCCAGAATCACTAATATGCTTGATGTTTTCAAATGTTTCTTCGCTATATTTGACTATATCATTCATAATCCTAACTCCTTCATATATTTCTCCATACATGCCTCAACCTCAGCTATTTGTGTTTTTATCTCAATTATCTCACGATTAACTTCATCTAAATCGATAATTTTTTCCGCTTCAAAAGTATCTACATATCGTGAAATATTCAAGTTATACTCATTGTTCTGTATCTCAGATATTGAAGCAACATGACTATATTTTTCAACTTCAGCATTATCACCTTTTAAAAATGTTTTATAAGTCTCTACAATTTTCTTTATATCATCTATTTCAGCATCCAAGCCTTCTCTTAATTTATTCTTGGCCTTATCCTTCTTATACTCTTTTGACCCATCAATAAACAAAATATCTGTTGTTATTCTACCTTTTCTGAATACAACAATACACGCTGGAATAGATGTTCCATAAAATAAATTTTCAGGCAATCCGATTACTGCATCGATTAGATTTTTTTCTATAACAGCCTGCCTAATCCTTCCCTCTGAAGCCCCCCTAAAAAGCACTCCATGTGGAGCAACCGCCGCAACTCGTCCATTACCACTCATACTATGAATCATATGAAGCAGAAATGCCCAGTCACCTTTACTTGTAGGGGGTACCCCAACATCAAACCTATGATGTTTATCCAGTGAAGGCTCCATCTTAAAGTCTTTTTTCTTTCCTTTTTTTGTAGATTTCGAGTCATCTTCATCATCAACAGATACTTCCCCACCTGGATTAAATCCTTCTGCCCATTTGTCTTTACTGAATGGCATATTTGCAACAATACAATCAAACTTCATTAAATTACCATCACTGTCCAAGTGTTGAGGATTTGCAAGAGTATCCCCCCACGCTATATGTGCATCTTTAATATCATGTATAAACATATTCATACGAGCCATAGATATTGCTGAATTATTTACCTCTTGTCCATATATAGAAACATTATCTAATCCACCTTTTTTAGCTGCGCGAATTAGTAAAGATCCCGACCCACATGTTGGGTCATAAACGCGATCTTTAGGTTGAGGATCAACGATTTGTGCCATAACTTCCGATACCTGTTGTGGTGTAAAAAAGCTTCCTGCCTTCTTACCAGCCATTGTTGCAAATTCCCCTATCATATATTCATATGCATCACCTACAACATCCGCTGGAACCTGATTATTATTCGTCTCTATATGACTTGGTCTTAAATCAAGGTCAGCAAAATCATCCAACAAATTTCTTAGCAATGGATTTTTTTGTTCTTTTTTGCCTAGATTATTTTCACTATTGAAATCAATTCCTCTAAATATTCCTCCAAGTATCGAATTCGAGCTTTCAATTCCTGTCAATGCTTCGCTAATCTTTGTTCCTATATCGATGGCATATTTATTTTCAAGCAAATAATCAAATGTATATTCCCTCTCTAAAACAAAAGGTAGATTTTGGATTTGCCGTTCCAATCTAATTCCTTCATAATCTTTTTTTAGATTTTCTACGCTTTCTTCAAATGTATCACTTAAATATTTCACAAAAAGCATAGACAAAACATAGTCTTTATAATTTGATGCATCAATATTATCCCTAAACGTATTGGCTCCCGCCCATAACGCACTTTTAATGTCTTCGAAGCTAGTTTTCTTTATCATCACAATAATTCCTCCATTTATATTACATAGTTCATAAGTTGTTGCTTAAGTTTTTCATTTTCCAAATCATATAACTGTTGTTTAAGTTTCTTTAGCTTAATAGAATTAAACCAAATCTCACCAATGGCTATTTGCTGTTGCAATGAAAGTAACGGAATTTCTACATCTTCCAGATCATTTCTACCTATTGCTGGTATTTTTGTCCCCACTAATGAAGCTATAATTTTCTTTACATTCTCATTTAATACAAAAGCCAAATATTTTTCATTTACCTCTTTAGCTCTAACTATAATTAGATTACCTCCTGCATATACATCATCATCTATGCACTCAATATAATTTACAAAAGATGGGCCTATACGTTTAATAACAATATCACCTTTTGAAATTTTCATATCATCACTTATTTTCAATTTATCATCTTCCACTATCCCCACTAGTACATTGTTCTCCAAAAAACTTGAAGGCGTTACTATTCTTCGTTTATCTTGAAATTCAACCTTAGATGTAACAGAAAGGCAAAATTTAATTTCAGCTATATCTTTTAACTTTTGCTTCATTTCTCCTCCTTTCTAAATAACAAATAAGCAACGTGCTGGGCCGTTGCTTACTATTACTTAAAATCTAGGTAAAGACCCTAAATTATCTGCTTTTATTCCATTTGTATCTGTGCGAAGATATGAATTATCTACTACTCTAACATCTTCACCTTCAACCCATTGCTGCATCCAACCATTGCTTTTTAAATATTTTGTTTTTGTAACATCCGGATTTTTGTTAATGAAATCTATCATTTCACTTTTCGTACAAACTTTTTCAGCCTTTTGGCTTAGTGTGTTTGTCCATTTAAGCTTTGATATTACCTCACATCCATGTTTATCTGTTTCATAATGTACTGCATCAATATAAACCATTTTTAGTTCCTCCATTTTCATTCTACTAGTGTTGTATTTGACAAATGAAGCATTTTGCAGTATACTATTTTTGCAGAAGAGTATCGCAAGATGCTAACCGCCTTTTCTTACCCAGCGTATAGAAAAGGCTTTTTTATTTGTCTTGTACATTATATCAAGAATTTTCACATTTGTCAATCTTTTTTATTGTGTAAACCGTTTACACCTATATTATATTAAATATTTTCATTATATATATGACTCAATATAGTAAAATCAAATGTAAACACAATATAGTTTTCATCTTCTTTTCTCACGTATTTTAAACTATTCATGCAGATCAATCAATTCGAATATATTGATCTAATCTAAAATCAATACTATAAACTAAACATATTCATCTAATAATCATTAGCGAGAATTGCATGTCACTACAGAATAACCCCTCCATAGTAACACGCTTCTAAACTACCTACTCTTATCCCATTTCTTCTCCTGCGTTCCATTAACCCGATTCATCATCTTAGCCTCATAAATCTCCTGATATCCTTCAAACAACTCTGAACTGGACATCTTTTGATTCATCTTCCTCATAACCTCTTTATATAAGTTCAAATTATAATTATTATCTGCCATATCAAATTCAAAGTATTTTGCCTTAGAAGTGACTGATAAAAGAGAATATGATTCAGGAGTAATTCCATCTACCAACATTTCCATAACTATTAATTCAGATTGCTCTGTTATCAAACTGGATTTATAAGCAGTTTCTAGTTCTTTCGCTTCATCATAAACCTCACCAAAATAAATCGGATGACCAATACGCTTAAAATATGCTTCCACCATAGCATAGGTGTCCTCCTTACCTGTCATCTGATAATGCTTTGCTTTTTCTTCGACAGATAAAAGAGAATACTCCGCAAACCGATCAGGAAGTGACTCTGTATAAACCACTAATTCAGATTTTACTTCTGCTTGATCTGGCACAATGCTTTGTAAATCTTGCTCACTTGCCAGTGATTCTACTCGTAACGAAATATTCTGATATTGTGACTGCACTATATGCTCCGCTATCTCTTGATATTCATGCAATGCTTCATCCCATTTAGGCTTCTCCTCATAAAATGCCATCGGCTTCTCCATTGGTTTCTGAACCTCAAATACTTTCCGATTGTCCAAATACAAATCTTCTCTTACAATTTCAGCCTTCAGTTCTACTACTCTCTCCTCATCAAACTCAGGAATTTCAATCTTATTCGTAGCATTAATTTCTTCAAATTCTGATATCACATCTATTGCAGTATCTAACTTTTCAGTCAAACATCGTTCTGCCATTGCAACCATATTCTTGGCTTTCTTTTTCTCAACCTTCAGCTGATCCAGTTTACTGTACTCATCTATTCGCCATTGCTGATACGCCCTCCAGTCTCCAGCTGAATTACAAGCTCGTTTCTTACTAGAATTTTGCTTATAAATAGAGTCCTGAATCTTTGTGATTTCACCAATACGATCCAGCTTACTTTCTCTGATTTCAAACAAATCATCAAGGGTACGAATATTATTATTTGCAAGAAACAGATACTCTTCCTGTAACTTATGAAATAACATCAAATCCTTTGCATACATGGCTGATTTCACATAAAAGCGTTTCTGCTCAATCATTCGCAAACGATACATCTTTCCATAAAACTTCTTTTGATAGGGCGACATATTACTTCGCTTTACCCAAGTTGGATTTGTAGCATGAAAGTAAGGTATATTCATACTGGTGTATTCGAAGCAATATTTGAACCTGTCCTCTGCAAAATATTCATCCATCTTATCCAATCGATGGTACAATTTCCGTCCAGGCATCTTCACTGTAAGATATTCCTTCGGCTTGAATTCATATCCTAATCGTTTCATTAAAAACAAAAAATGTTCCATGCTACCAGCGTAGGAAGCACAAAACATTGCGTCTCGATGAATCATTTCTTTAAATGTCTGCTCATATTGCCATTCTTTTCTGGAAAGATTCTGCGAATTCTTCACATACTCTGCTTCGATAATAGATAGACCATATTCCTTGCATAGTTTGTTGGTAATGGGTTGAATTATGTGCTTCCAGTCCCCCTTCTTATAATCATACTTTCTACCATCAAGAAGACTTACACTATTCCAAACGATGTGACTATGAATATGATCTTTATCAATATGAACAGCAAAAACCGCTTCATATCTGTCACCAAGAAATTCCTCCGTAAATCTTCGTGCCATATCAAAGGCAATTTCTGGTGTTCCCTCTCCCGGTTTCAAGGACAATACGATATGATAACCTTGCCTCTTATTCGTCTTTTGAAACAGCTTCTTTGTATCCATCATCTGGTCAAAGGCTGTTTCTGGCAGACAGTTTACACTGCCCACCAAAAATAATTTCTCAGTCTTGTCTGGATTCTGAATATACTCCAGTGCATTTTGAAGATGTTGTGCCGGATTACGGTTTTTCTCCGAATTCATGTGCATGATTTTCGTAATTGCCATACGTCTAGTACCTCCTTCAAAATATTCTGAAGCTTTACCACTTCCTGACGAGCCTCTTCTATTGCTGAAAAATATATCTGTCCTTGTGCATTTGCCAAATGTGCCATCTGGTTCACATTGTTTGATACTCCTGAAACCTTTCTGATCAACTGTGCCCTATCTGCCGCAAATGTTGGATCAATCCCCTTTGCATTCTGAATCAAAGCTCGCAAATATTTGCTTCGATCCATTCCTGCTGATTTCGCATCTGATTCCAGTTTCATAAAATCTTCCTCTGATAACTTCAAAGAAACGTGACAATCCTTCTTACAGGATAGGTATTTTCGTTTTCCATTTGTCATATAAAAATCCTCCAATCTTCCTTTGTGTTTTGGTACAAATTTCTCTTATCTGTGCCATTGTCTTTATCTCCTTTCTTCCCTGGCTAATGCCAAAGTAATTCTCTTAGTACGGTTCACAGGGTTTGCAAGATACGGAAAAGGTAGCACTTTTCCCATCCGCAACAGCGGACGTCTTGGCAGGAGCACCTGCACCCGATATTAAGCCCACCGCAGTGGGCGATATAATTTACAATAAAATTACGCTTATGATATTTACCAAAAGCATAAAAATATCAGAAATGAAATCTATCAGCCTCTTCTGATTGCAAAAAGCAAGACATCTGACACCAGTCATTTCATCAGCAATTTCTGATGTCAGAATGGCTTTTTCATGGTGTCATCTTTTCACAAGTGATTTCATTTCTGATTTCTTTTAGAAAATATTGTCCAAATCCAAGTACTCATTGTCAGCAACTTCCACTTCATTGATATCAGCTTTGATTTCAACTTCTTTTTCATTTGTAGTAGTCGAAGTGGCAATAGCCTTCTCTGCAACAGCACCACTTGTATACTTCTCCGCAAGTGCCCTACCAATGGAAGACACGCCATCTGTTTCTCCTGCCAACAAACCAATCAAAAATCCACCAACTACCTTCGGAAGATCTGCTGTTAATTGCTCCATCACGCCATGTGTAATCCGCTTGATAAATTCTTCTTCACGCTCTCGTGTCTCCAGATATGGATCATCTTCCAACTCTGCCATCTTGTGATAATAGCTGTTAATAGCATCAATTATAAATTCCTGCTGTGAGGAACAAATATCCTTATCCAGTTGGTGAAGATACTCCCATGCCTCCTTATGCTTAGGATTATTGACATAGAAGCGAACTGTCTTTTGCTCTGTGTCCTTCATTTGCCCCAACTCCCTTCCTAAGCACGTCTCTGTTTACGCATTGCGAGATAGCAGAAATACTCGAAGCCTTTGGCATTGGCACAAATGTCATGATTAAAAGATACTCTTGCCGATTCATACTCCCCAAATAACTCTACCAGTTTTGCTCCACCACCCATAAAATGCAGTTTCATCAGTTTTGAATTATAGCCAAGCTCCTTTAATTTCAAGAAAATACTTTTCACATAGGTCTTTGCTGTTTCTTCCATAAACATCAGATATTCTTCATCCACATCGGCTCTTCCCTTCATAAGATAGGAATTTAATAGGCTTTCATCCAATTCCACCTGAAACTTATTTAATACCGCATCGTGAATCAGTAAGGCGCATTGTTTCACTCCAAGGATTTCTGTCCACATCTTTTTCTCAATGGTTCTACCGTCCTGAAGATACATAACATTCATGGTTCCATTTCCAATGTCAGCCAACATATTAAGTCCCTGATAAGAACCTAATTTTTCTGCCACAGCAGCATAACATTGTGGCATTACACTGCACCCGGTAATGTCTACAAAATATTTGCTTCCACAATAGGTAAATTCCACATGCTTATTTCGTAGCAAATACTTCTTAAACTCTTCCTGCTGTACATCCCTCCATTTTAGTGGTAATCCTACCGCAAGGTGAACTCGCTCTCTGGTAATACCTCTTAATCGAAGTTCCTTTGCTATTGCTGCAATGGTAAGAATATAAAAATCATCATCATTAATTTTTTCAGAGGCATATGGCTTATGCCCCTGATTCAGCACATAATACTTTCCCTCAAAGAATAAATAATCTCTGCTCATAATCGGCTCTGTGTCATATACCGCCATTCCATTGCTAAATACAATATTTGCTGTTTTCATATTTCCGAAACCGTGATCTACAGCAATAATCAGGCTCCCATCTACTCTATATTGATTCATAAAAAATCCTCTCTTTCTTGTGTTTGCTAATTTTAGTGAAACTGTCTGACTACATCATGAAGCACAACTTCCTCTGCCATCATTCGCGCCTGGTTGCGAAGGTGTAATTGCTCGATAAAGAAATTCGGATTCTTTGGTCTATGCCTATTCAGCCATCTGACTTCAATATCTTCTAATAACTCATATGCTGTTTCATTAACCATTTCCGCTCGCTCCTGTAATTCTCCAAAGCGCACCAGACTGCGATATCGCTGTGGGTAAGTTATCTTAATATGCTCAATCCACATACGACCATATTTTCCAACATTAAGGCACTGACTTTCCTCCGATGGAACAGATAAAATCGGATAAAAAATTCCATCAACCTCCTGATACTCTATCCCCAACTTTTCAAATATTGTTTCTTCCTTCATGACACATACGTCCTTTCTTTTTTAATCTGCAAGACTGCAAGACCGCAACACCGCAAAGCCTATTGTGTTTGCAACCTTGCAATCATGTGTAACACCGCAAATTTAAGACCGTAAAATCTGATATCTTGCAATGTTGCGGTCTTACTATCAAATTTCATTCGTATCATCTTGCTTCAAATCCCAGTACCAGATATTGTTGACTCGCTTTGCTTTGATTCTTAATTCCTTCTTGGCACTTTCCAAAGTTCTCTTGGAAATTCCTTCACCTGAGGCAATATCCATAATTTCACTACTTGGCATCATGGTTTTGTCTGCGCTCAAATCTTTCAATAACAGCTTTGCCTGTTCCAATTTATTTGCTTTTGGAACAATCCCTCCAAGTACTTCATCAGCAGTAATATCATAATCACCTATCCAGCAAAAACCATCTTCTTCAAGGGCAAATGCCTTGGCATGTCCAAAAGCAGCTAAGTTATTCTTAATCTGAATCACCGCCCTCATTTGTTCCTTCCCTTCGATTCGCCCAACTAGAATCACGCTTCTTGCAACTGCAAAGAAATCTATAGAACCCATACCACGGTATGCTGCTTTTGCACCACCGCCTTTATTCATGTGACCGATAAGAACAATGGCGCACCCCGTTTTCTCAGCCAATGCGCCAAGCTTTTTGGTCATATCTCTGGCTTCATTGGCACGGTTCATATCTGTGCCACCACCAAGATATGCTTGAATTGGATCTAGAATAAGCAGTTTTGCTTGTTGCTTCAATATTGCTTCCTCTAATCGCTCATCTACCATAGACACTGATTTTTCACTTTCATCTATAATAGAAATTCGACTACAGTCAGCTCCTGCAAGTTCCAGTCTAGGCTTCACAGTGTCAGCCAAACCATCCTCTGCTGTTTGGTAAATTACATTTATTGGCTCCGTAAGCTTCATTTCATCATCAAGACCTTCTCTCTTTGATAATTTCGCAGCTATATTCAACACCAAAGTACTCTTACCATCTCCAGGATCACCCTGAATGATGGTAAGTTTTCCATATGGAATAAACGGATACCAAAGCCAATCAATGGAACTCGCCTGAACATCTGCCATATTAATCATCTTTAGTTCAACTTTTGTTTCCTCCACAATTATCCCCCTCCTTTCCGGCTGTACTTTTTCCTTCCCACAAATATCGTGCACCTTCAAGCATCCATAAAATAGCTTTTAACATATATTCGTAGTCCAGCTGTAATTCCTGTATTTCTTCGCTGGTTATCTGAATATCTTCTGATAAAATCTGTTCATGCAACTGATGAAGAATTTGTTGCATTTTCTGCAACTCCTCAACCAGCACATATACTGTCTCCTTCTTACCAACAACACACACATGGTTATAAATACAGGAACAAACAAAATAATCTTTTTTCAACATTCCACTTGCTTTAATCTTTGCTTCAATTTCTCTTCTTTCATAATCTGAAATACGAAAGCTAATCGTTGGATTCTTATGAACTCCCGGCATTATTCCTCACCTTCCTTATCTGTCATCACAAATGCATCATTTAACATGGTTGCCATCTGCTTTTGCTCACTTGGAAACATATGCGCATAGCGAAAAGTTATATCCGAACTTTCATGTCCAACTCTGGAACCAATGGCTACCGCTGTAAATCCCATGTTGGTCAAAAGTGATACGTGGCTGTGGCGAAGGTCGTGAATTCTGATTCTCTGTACTCCTGCTTTCTTAGCCCCACGATCCATTTCATGGTGCAAATATGTTTTTGTAATATGAAATAATCTATCTTTCTTGGTAATTCCATATAACCGACTCATATAATCCTGCAATTCATCACGCAAGAAATCAGGAATCACTACATCACGTTTACTCTTTGGAGTCTTTGGATCTGTAATAACATCCTTACCCCTGATTCGCTGATAGGATTTTGTGATATGAATCATACTCTTTGGAATATCAACATCTGCTGGTGTTAGTGCCAGTAATTCTCCCATTCGAAGACCGCACCAATAGAGAATCTGAAACGCATAATAGGAAACTGGCTTGTCCTTTACCTGCTCAATAAATTTCAAATACTCTTCTTTTGTCCAAAAGAACATTTCGTCTGCTTTCCCTTTTCCCAATGGCCCTGCCTTCACTACTGGATTCTCCTTCAATTCATAAAATCGTACTGCATGATTAAACAATGCGCTCAGCTCCGATTGAATGGTTTTCAGATACGTTGGTTTAAATAATGCTCCCTGCGGATTCTTAAGCTTAATCATCTGATTCTGCCACTGAATAATATCTGTCGGCTTGATATCCTTCATTTTCTTGTCCTTAAAATAAGGGAGTATCTTGCTGTTAACAACCGCCTCTTTCGTATTCCAAGTATTTTCCTTTAATTTGGGCTTCATATCTCTTGTATAGGCTTCTACAAAGTCATCAAAAGTCATTTCCAAATTAGCTTCTTCTTTCATACGAAAATGCTGCTCCCACTCTAATGCTTCTCTTCTGGTCTTGAAACCACGTTTCAATTTGCGCTTATTCTTGCCAGTCCAGTCATAATAATGGAACGAGACATACCATGTGCCTCGCTCCTCGTCTTTATATGCTGCCATCAATTTCTCCTTTCGTTACGCTGTTACTCTTACTCCGTAAAACTTCTCTTCAAAATACTTAGTTGCTACTTTGCCAGGAATGGTAATAAAACCTTTTGCGTCAAGCTCTTCATTCATCTGTTTGATGAGTTTATACGCATACGGTTTTGAAATGCCAAGCATTTCTGCCATCTCAGCTGCTGTAATATAAATTGCTCCTTCCATCCGTCCACCTCCTTTGTATAAAAATTTCAAAATCTAACTAGGGACCTGGGGAACCACCCCGGCCACTCAACTATTGTTTGGACTATTGCAGCAAGATCAGGTGCTATAACTCACGTTATAGCTACGGTTTTCCTGTTTGGAAAATCGTTGGCGTTCTGTGTAGTCATATGTTGTTGATGTTTCAATCAACCTCGGCTATTCGCCCCGGGCCTGCTCTTGTGTGAGATATTCCCGCCAGTTCTGGGAGTGTCATCATCGCTCGCTTCCTTATCAGAAGTTCTTGGCGAATGTCTGTTAACATATGGTACCGCTCATTCAGTTGTATTAGTGTTCGCTTAATAGCGAATGTCCTGTTGTGATACCCATTATAATTCGCCTCACGGCGAATGTCAATATTGTTTTCGCCTCTATGCGAATATTTTTATTTACTGTATCTCATTTATCAGATATAATAAGTCCTATAAGGTTTCATTTTTATTTGAATTCCAGTAAAGGAGGCAGACTATGACCATTGGTAAAAAAATAAAATTTGTACGAAAACTCAGAAAAATGACCCAGCAGGAACTTGGAGTTGCTGTTGGTTTAGAAGAAAAGGGAGCTGCAAATCGTATTGCACAATACGAATGCGATTACAGAGTTCCTCAAAAAGACATGCTTATAGATATGGCAAAGGCTATGGATATTAATCCCCTGAACTTTGTCAGCGAAATTCCAGGAAGCGCAGAAGATATTATGCAGACTTTCTTTTGGCTTGATGAAGATAACCGTGGTGCAATCAATCTTTTTTCTCTTATCCGTAGTAATAAAAAAGAAAAAACCACCACAAAGGCGGTAGCCCAATATGATGACAATGATGATTACTGGCCAGATGAACCGCCAGTTGGTATGTGGTTTAATTATGGATTGGTTGATGAATTCATGAGAGAATGGATGATTCGAAAGCAGGAGCTTGCAAATAAAGAGATAACAGAAAATGAGTATTTGGAATGGAAACTGAACTGGCCGGATACTTGTGATGATTGTGGGAAGTTTGAAGCAAAGAAGGGATGGAGACTATTAGATGAGTGACTATAATTCAAAAAGTAAAACTGGTGGCCGAATAAATTCTAAAATTGACAATCAGGATTCTGTTGCGGCAATATACGCTATTGAGCAATTGAATAATCCAGATATATTTAATTTTGGAATTTCAATTGATGATTATGCAATAAAATGCGAAGGTGATGATGATATTGAAATAATAAGCAATGACCATCACATCTTTATTCAAGTTAAGAGTTCAACTTTAATGAATTCAGATTTTTTTAAGACAATGGACTCTTTTCTTAATAACTATAAAATAGAACAAGAAAAAAATTGTTATTTTATAATATCTGCATTTGAGCCAATTAGAATAAATAGTAAGAATTTTACCGAACACCTTAATGATTATATTAATGTTTATCATAATCAATTTGAATCAAATACTAAAAAACAAGATATCAAGAGCACTCTTTTATCAGATTTTTCTTTAGAAAAATATAGTGATATTATTGATCTCTTAAATATAGATACGCGTCCTCTATTTCGTGATAACAAAGATACAAAAGCTATTTTTGCAAGATACTTAAGATTAGCATATGGCTTCAAAGATCACGGAGAAAAAAGTATTGATAATCTCTTTATTTCACTGACCAATAAGTTTGCAGATTTAAGAAGAAATCGAGGTTATATAGACCGATCTAGCATAGAAAATATACTTGGTAAAGAACTATGTAAATTTACAAACCTAAGTGGAATATCCCTTGTCTTAGGATATTCCAAAACAGATGCTGGCTATATAAAAGATGAGAACCTAATGCTCAAAAGAAGCTCGATTATGCACGGAGCCCAAAAAGCAGTTAAAACTATATATCGTAATTGGAGAAAATCATATTTTAAAAGGTTTTTACTAAATTTTGTTGTAGGTGCAAAACCATGCGCACAGTGCGGACATCCAATGATGGCAAATATTAATGGATTGAATGGTATTGCATGTCCAGACTGCGGATATAACCCTTATGTCACAATGATTACATTCTGTGAATGTGGAGATTTTGAAGTGGTGAAAACACAACCAGAACTGACTGATGAAAAAATATTTAACTACCTAAATGATTTTTTCAATGCTAAAAACAATACTTTATGCAAGTCTTGTGGCAAAGAGCTTTTGGATGATTATGTAGAAGATCGATTTATGTTAGTACCAATTCCTATTCCATATGATGATTATAAAAATATTGACACTATATAAAAGAGAGTAGATAATAATCATACATATTTAAGGTATCAAAAAGGTATCACACCCCACAGAAAAGCCCCAAGAACTGCGTAAATACGCCATTCTTGGGGCTTTGTTCTCTACTCAAACTCAATAGTAGCCGGCGGTTTCCCCGTGCAATCATACAGCACTCGGTTCACGCCCTTCACTTCATTCACAATTCTTCTTGTCACAGTCCCCAGTACTTCCCAAGGCAGTTCCGCAGACTCAGCCGTCATAAAGTCAGAAGTAAGCACAGCACGAAGTGCAATAGCATAATCATAGGTTCTCTCGTCTCCCATGCAACCTACAGACCTCATATTCGTAAGTGCCGCAAAATACTGTCCAAGCCCCTTATCTACTCCAGCCTTAGCAATCTCTTCTCTATAAATCGCATCTGCTTCCTGTACAATCCTTACTTTCTCAGGAGTAACGGCACCAATGATACGAACACCAAGTCCTGGACCTGGGAATGGCTGACGGAATACCAGATATTCTGGAATATTGAGTTCCAGACCTGCTTTTCTTACTTCGTCCTTAAAGAGAAGTCTCAAAGGTTCAATAATTTCCTTAAAATCCACATGCTCTGGAAGTCCACCTACATTGTGGTGAGATTTAATAACGGCTGACTTTCCAAGTCCAGATTCAATGACATCAGGATAAATGGTTCCCTGTACAAAGTAATCCACAGCACCGATCTTCTTCGCTTCATCTTCAAATACACGGATAAATTCTTCGCCAATGATCTTACGTTTTGTCTCTGGGTCTTCCACACCTTTCAGCTTGTCGTAGAAGCGATCCTGAGCGTTAACACGGATAAAGTTTAAGTCATAGTGGCCTTCTGGTCCAAATACGGCTTCTACTTCATCACCTTCGTTCTTACGAAGAAGGCCATGATCAACAAATACACAGGTAAGCTGTTTGCCTACTGCTTTTGAAAGCATAACGGCTGCAACAGAAGAATCTACTCCGCCGGATAATGCACAAAGCACCTTACCATTTCCAACTTTTTCACGAATCGCCTGAATGGAAGTTTCCACGAAAGAATCCATCTTCCAGTCACCGATACATTGGCACACATTATAAACGAAATTGGAAAGCATCTTGGTTCCTTCCTGGGTGTGCATAACTTCTGGATGGAACTGTACTGCATAAAGGCCGCGCTCTTCGGATTCCATTCCTGCAACTGGACAAACTGGAGTGTGAGCAGTAACACGGAAGCCTTCCGGTGCCTTTTCTATATAATCCGTATGACTCATCCAGCAGATGGTCTTTGGACTTACATTTTCTAAAATTCTGCTGTTGGCTTCTACGTCCACTTCTGTCTTACCATATTCACTGACAGGAGCTGTGGAAACTTTACCGCCAAGCATATGTGCCATTAACTGAGAACCATAGCAGATTCCCAGGATCGGGATGCCCATTTCAAAGATTTCTTTCTCACAGCGAGGAGACTCTTCCTTATATGCACTGTTTGGACCACCGGTAAAAATGATTCCTTTCGGATTCATTTCCTTAATCTTGTCCAGGGACAGTGTATGGGGATGGACCTCACAGTAAACGTTGCATTCTCTGACCCTTCTGGCAATCAGCTGGTTGTATTGTCCGCCAAAATCCAGAACGATAATCATTTCTCTTTTCACGGGTATTCCTCCTAATTTTATCTTCAACAAATAGCGCTTTGGGTTACATTATATTCTACTTCCATTGGCTTGACAAGTATTTTCTTATTTTGACAAAAAAGATGACGACAATAAATGGATTCACTACACTTTGTTTACTTTAGCACGTCAATCTAACAGCTTGTCTGTCTTTTTACTTTTCACGGTTATTTCACATTTTCATCAAAGTTTCATCACATCAAAAAGATAAGATATTACTTGTAAAGAAGAAATGCCATTTTTTCTCATATTACTTTTTCATATAACGCTGGCAGAATCCCCCTTCTGCCGGCATCCCCTTTTATCTTTAATCCTTCCCCAACATTAACCAAAAACTTCCTATTTTAATATAATGATATAATGATTTCATCTCTACCTGAAAATACAGGAAAATCCCGCCTTTCGATGTTCTGCGATTTTACAACAACAGTAGTTTTTTCGAAATGCGGAATTTCCAGTATTTTAAATGATTTTTACCAAATCATTTATTCTTAATATTTACTCCAAATACTTTTTCACATAATGTCCGGTATAGGAAGCAGTACACTCTGCCACCTCTTCCGGCGTACCCTGGGCGATTACGGTACCGCCTTTATCTCCGCCTTCAGGACCAATATCAATAATGTAATCCGCGGTTTTTATTACCTCCAGGTTATGTTCAATGACAACCACCGTATTGCCGCCATCGGATAATTTCCGCAGAATCTCAATCAGCTTGTGTACATCCGCGAAATGAAGTCCTGTCGTCGGCTCGTCCAGAATGTAGATGGTCTTACCGGTTCCACGTTTGCTTAATTCCGTAGCCAGTTTGATTCTCTGGGCTTCACCGCCGGAAAGTTCTGTGGATGGCTGACCGAGTCTGACATAAGAAAGTCCTACTTCATTAAGGGTGGAGATCTTTCTTGAGATAGAAGGTACATTCTCAAAGAATTTTACAGCCTCTTCCACGGTCATGTCCAGAACATCATAGATGCTTTTTCCCTTATACTTTACATCCAGTGTCTCACGGTTATAGCGTTTCCCACCACAAACCTCACAGGGAACATAGACATCAGGAAGGAAATGCATCTCAATCTTAATAATACCATCACCGCTGCATGCTTCACATCGTCCGCCTTTTACGTTAAAGCTGAACCGACCCTTGGAATATCCTTTTGCTTTTGAATCTGAGGTGGAAGCAAATAAATCACGGATCAGATCAAATACACCGGTATAGGTCGCCGGGTTGGATCTTGGAGTCCGGCCAATGGGGGACTGATCAATGGCTATGATCTTATCCAGCTGATCTACGCCCTCCAATGACTTATGCTTTCCAGGAACGGTTCTAGCCCGGTTCAGCTTCTTAGCCAGAGATTTATAAAGAATCTCATTGACCAGAGAGCTCTTTCCAGAACCGGATACTCCGGTCACACAGGTCATCACACCTAAAGGAAAATCTACATCAATGTTCTTTAAGTTGTTCTCTGAAGCTCCTTTGACCTTTAAAAATCCAGTAGGTTGTCTCCGCTCTTTGGGAACTGGGATCTTAATGCGTCCGCTTAAATAAGCTCCTGTTACGGAATCCTTATTTTTCATGATCTGCTTTGCATTACCTACTGCAACTACATTACCGCCGTGTTCTCCGGCTCCAGGGCCGATATCCACGATGTAGTCAGCCGCCATCATAGTATCTTCATCATGTTCTACCACAATCACGCTGTTGCCAAGGTCACGGAGATGTAGAAGGGTATTTAACAGCTTATCATTATCTCTCTGGTGAAGACCGATGCTAGGTTCATCTAAAATATAAGCAACGCCTACAAGACCAGAACCGATCTGGGTTGCCAGACGGATTCTCTGGGCCTCTCCTCCGGAAAGAGTTCCGGTAGCACGGCTTAAGGTCAGATAATCAAGTCCTACATCAATCAGGAATGAAATCCTTGCTCGGATTTCTTTTAAAATCTGGTCACCGATGGCTTGATGCATGGGAGAAAGCTTCAGTTCATCTATAAATTCACGTGAACGAACAATAGACATATTAGTAGCTTCGTAAATGTTCTTATCTCCAACCGTAACTGCCAGGGACTCTTTTTTCAGTCTCATGCCGCCGCAGGCAGGACATGGAGTGATCCGCATGAAGGTTTCATACTCTGCTTTGGAAGATTCGGAATAAGTCTCCCGGTATCTTCTGGAAACATTCTGGATCAGACCTTCAAATGCCACATCGTAAATTCCCTCTCCACGCTGTCCCTTATAATAGACCTTAACTTCTTTTCCATCGGTTCCATGAATCAGAATATCATGGACTTCCTTAGGATAATCCTCGAACGGAGTATCTAAACGGAAATTATATTCTTTACAAAGAGCTTCCAGGATTGCCCTGGTATAGCTTCCTTTATCTGTACAGGACTGCCAGCCCAATACCACAATGGCTCCTTCATCAATACTCAGGCTCTTATCGGGAATCATTAAATCTTCATCAAACTCCATCTTATAGCCAAGTCCGAAACAATCCGGGCAGGCTCCAAATGGATTGTTGAAAGAAAAGCTTCTTGGCTCCACTTCATCAATGCTGATGCCGCAGTCCGGGCAGGAAAAACTCTGACTGAAATTAATGGGTTTTCCATCAATTACATCTACGATCATCAATCCGTCGGCCAGCTCCATCACAGTCTCGATGGAATCTGTCAAACGCTTTTCTATCCCTTCCCGAATGGCAAGACGGTCCACAACTACTTCAATGTTATGCTTGATATTCTTATCCAGTTTGATTTCTTCGGAAAGTTCATAGAGACTTCCGTCAATGCGTACTCTTACGTAGCCGCTCTTTCTGGAACTCTCCAATACCTTTGCATGCTCACCTTTTCTTCCTCTTACCACAGGGGCAAGAAGCTGGATCTTGGTCCTCTCCGGCAGTTCCATGATCTGATCTACCATCTGGTCTACGGTCTGCTTGCGGATCTCCCTGCCACACTTTGGACAGTGGGGAATTCCGATCCTGGCATAGAGAAGTCTCATATAATCATAAATCTCTGTAACCGTACCTACTGTGGAACGGGGGTTGCGGTTGGTGGACTTCTGGTCAATGGAAATAGCCGGGGATAGTCCTTCAATGTTCTCCACATCCGGCTTCTCCATCTGTCCTAAGAACTGCCGGGCATAAGAAGACAGAGACTCCATGTAACGCCTCTGCCCTTCCGCATAAATAGTATCAAAAGCCAGGGAAGATTTTCCCGATCCGCTTAAGCCGGTTAAAACAACCAGCTCATTCCTTGGAATATCCACGGAAACGTTTTTTAAGTTGTGCTCGTTGGCACCTCTTATCTTAATATACTGTTTTGCCATAATGTACTCCTGTAATAAACTGATATCCTGATATCACTGCTTTGGAATTAGGGCCCGTCCGGCCCGTTTCCTCATAATATAACAACCGATTTTCCCAATTATAACACATATTATTTTCGATTGCAAACATTTGTTCGGTACTGGTTTGTAATATTTTAAAAATTAAAGAAAACACTTCATTTCTCCTGCTCCCCCTTAATTTACACTATATCGTAGATACTTAAGGGATTACAGCATTGGAAAATAAGCACCTTGTTCATTATATACCACAAACCAGGCAATAGAAATTATGAAATCGCATCCATTCATAATAAAACAGTTATAAATTCAATCATTTCATGTGTATAAGCATAGGTGGAACACTCTTATATCTGCCCCGCCTGCAGAAAAACTGGTAACAGACTGTTGAAAATTTATAATGTTAAAAGATCATCTCATCATTCTATTTTTAAATACAATATTGGAACGCAGGCAACTAGCCACTCCATATAATTCCTTCTATATCAAAATTAATACCATTGAAACAAATGAATATTAAAAATATTATAATGTTAAATCGGCTAAGTGAACCTTTCTCAACTGCTTCATCACATTCCAGTCATATTCATAATGCTTATCCTAATCATTCTCCTGATTAATCATCCTCTTCATCTTCCTCATCAAGCTCCCGCATCAACTCTGGGAAACTTTCTCGTTCAAATTCCTGAATGGAGATGGATTTCTTATTTGGATTGGCAAACACAAAAGTCTTATCCACGTTTTCCACGTAATTCTGAATCTTATCGTTGGTAGCGCTGATAATAGCCTGGAATCCAAGCCCGCGGATCAGTTCGATACAGCTTGCCACCTTTTCCGCATCCATCTTCGAGAAGGCCTCATCAAGAACCACCAGACGTATGGTGGGGTTTCTCTGTATCTTTGGAGATAGACTGATGCGGTATGCCTGAGCAAAGCTTGCCAAAAGAGCTACATAAAGGGGGTTCTGCCCCTCACCGCCGGAATTCTTCTTGAGCATTTTACTTAACCGGATTTTAATGACCTCATCCTCATTCTGAATCAGCTGCTGCATGTCAAAGGATAAATACGTCCGGTAATCCGCATATCGGTCCATATTCCGCTTTGCTTCTTCCATCTGTTCAGGAGTCGCATTGTCCGGGGGAATGAAGATATTGATCAGATCGTTGATAATTTCCCCATACTGGTTTTCATGTTCCATGGTAAATATATTCATCTGGTCATCCACGGAATCTGTCAGCTGGGATGGATTTACTTCCAGGGAATCATCCATGAACATATCGTAATATCTTCCATCAGGACCTTTATTTTTTCCAATGACAAACTGGTATTTATCCTTACCGAAATCCAGGCGGCTGATGATCCGGTTCAGTTCGTCCCTGCGCTGAAGGGCATCCCTTATGGCACTTCGGATCTTAAACATGAAATCATCTTTAAAATGAAGAACTGCCGATTTCGCCTGCTCTGCTGCGATCTTCTTATATTCCTCTAGATTTCCGCATTCCATGATTTCCAGTAGGCGGTCATATTCCTGATTGTCTTTTGCAGTTAAGGAACAGTTCCGGTTGGGATACTTTCTGGCATACTCCCCTCTGGCAGACATAAGAACACGGAAAGCTTCGTCACGGGTTTCCTCCGTTCTCTTCGCAACCGCAAAGAATTTATCCTTCATCCGGTCATATCTTGGCAGTTCCTCCGTTTCAAAGTATTGTCTGCCTTCCACATCCAGTTCTTCATCTGGTTCCAGTTCCTTTGTCTTTAAGACCAGTTCTTCCTGCAACTGCAATATCTCTTTCTGGAAGCCTTCGATTCTGCCATTGCATTCGAACATCAGGCGGTCCACAGTTCTTTGCTCTGCTCGTTTGCCATCGCAAAGCTTTAAGATGGCTTCCCGCTCTTTTTCCCACTCACTGACATTCTGAGCTTTTAATTTTTCAAGCTTCTGTTCCAGCTTCTTCTTCTCTTTTTCTTTTTCCTTTAATGCAGCCATATCCTGCTGCCACTCTAAGTAAACTCCGGTGTCCTCTAACAGGGCCTCCATGGATAAAATCCGCTGGCATTCCTTTAAAATAGTTTCCTGAGGCTTTTTCTCCTCTTCCATGGATACCAGATTCTTTTCTAACAGGCGGATTCTCCTGCGGACACTGTCCTTGCCAATGTAAGCAAACTTCGTATAATTGTCCGGATTCATGTGCTGCAGCCGGAAGGTATGATAAAGCATACAGTCCGGGGTCACTCCGATCCGGCAGTTACGAAGTTCCGTAAGATCCTGACATTTTACGACGCGGCCTAGGAGGAGGTCTATATAGGGCTGAAGATAGGATTCACGCACGATCACTTCTTCGGATAGGGCATCTGTAACTACTTCGCTGGAATTTAGAGAGGCTTTTTCCGTATCCAAAACCGCCACATTGAAATATTCATTCCGGTCCAGCTCTTCATAAACAGCAAGTGCCGCTTTGGCATAAGCAGGAGGCACCACCAGAGACAGCTTATTGTTGCCCAGATAGCCTTCTGCTGCATTTCTCCATGTCTCATCCTGAATGTCTAAAAGATCCGCCAGCACATGGACTTCCAAAGCCTTGCCGGTTTCTTCTAAGAGGCGCTGCTGAATGATGGATCTTGCCCGTTCCAGATACTTGGGATAAGCCTTGTTTCCTGCTTTCAGCTGGGTAAGTTCTTCACTAGTCTGGCGCTCTTTTTTTCGGATATCGCGAAGAGTTCCCTCCGCTTCTTTTTTTGTCTCTTCGGTTTCCTTCTGCATCTCTGCAATAGAACGCTTTAAACGGTCCAGTTTTTCTTCATCCACCGCATTCTTTTGGAATGCTTCAATGTCCCAGATGGTTTGATTGGAAGTAGTTTCTTCCTCCACCCATTCCCCAAGCCGTTCTGATGCCTGGGACCACTTGATGGCACTTTTATTAAGATGGCTTACCAGTTCTTCCGTGGAATTCAGCTGATTTTTTAAGTCCTCATATCCGGTGGAGGAAATCCTTCTTAAAAGTTCTTCTCCCTGAACCGTCAAATCATGAATCTGACCTTCCAGACTTGTTTTCTGTTCTTCCTGACGAATGTAATCTTCTTTGGCAAGCCGGGTCTTATCCGTCAGGGCCTGTGTTTTCGTCTGATAATCCAGAATCTCCGCTTTTCGGAAGAAATACATGTTTTTATGAATATCTGCTTCCAGACCCTGTACGGACTCAAATTTATCCGATAAATCCTTTAAAATACTGATCTCTATGGAAGTATCTTCGATTTTCTTGCGCATACGTCCGTACTGCATGACACTTTCCTGCATATCTTCGATATGAATGTCCTGTTCCATGCAGATGTATTCCTTAACGAAATCCTCCAGCTTGATATTCATTCGGAATGGAATGGCGCGTTTGAACAGAAGAGGGAATTTCTCTGAATCCAGGCCGCCAAGATACACATCATAGAGCTGTCTGCGGAACCGCTCATTATGAGAAGTGGAAAAATAGTCTTCTTTGGCATAAACCTTTTGCATATACGAGGTAACTTCTTCTATGGTCATGGTTCTTGTACCGGTCCGGTAGCCATTTTCCCAAAGGGGTCCTTTATGCCAGAAGAACTTTCTTGATATTTCATTGGTTGCTGTCTCCACATCAAAGACAACACCCACGCACTGACATTCACCCGTATCAGTCCGGTTTAACTCCAGCACAATGGTGGTGGAAAAATTCTGGTTCCTCAAATAGGCGAATTCGTTGTTCTCCCCGATATTGACCATTCCGCGCAGATACTCAATAAGATTCCGGTCTGAATCATCGGCTGCTGCTTTATTAAAGAATCCCCTGCCATCGGTGTTGGCATAAAGAAGAATCTGCATGGCATCAATGACTGTGGACTTTCCGCTGCCGGAATGTCCGGTGAAGAAATTGATTTCTTTATGAAAGGATAGGGTTTTCCGGTTGATATAGTGCCAGTTGTTAAGGAGTATCCTGGAAAGGGCTTCAAATTTCTGGTTCGTCATCGCTGTCATCTCCTTCTTCAAATGATTCTAACAGTCCTCGCACATCGTCACCAAACAGCACCACATTGATGCAGGGGTAAATGATCATACGGCTGTCTCCTTCTAAATCCTCTAAGAGATCCATAGGTTCCAGAACCTGATATTTCTTTAACAAAGCTATGGTTCTTCGGATTTCCGTTGGAGCGGGCTGCTTTTTAAACAATCGGTAACTGCCCAGCTTCTCATGAATATCGCTTAAAGTGGTATATACATTCACACTGGTGGATACTTCTGCCATCTGCTCGTCGTAGATCAGCTTTAGCACAAGAAGGTAGAGAGTGGCAAGCTTTGGCAGCTTCTCTCCCATGGTGTTCTCTCCCTGAATATAAATAAGCCCCAATTGGCTGTTCTCTAAAACTCGCACTCCTATTACCGCAAAATAAGCACGGATAAATTCCTGATGCTTGTTGCAGATCTTAAATTCCTGATTATAGGTAAAACGTCCGGAACGCTTGTCATACTTATGCTCCAGAACAAAGGTCTGACGCAGCAAAAGCTTTAATCCTTCCGTTACTTCCCCTTTTTCTTCCTGGCTCAATGTATCAAAATATGGGATCTGGCCGATGGCGCCAGCAGTTTCTTCATAGGTCATGATTCTTTCCTCCTTACAAATACCAGCTTGGGATAGCGGTATCTGCCGTTGTCAATAAATTCCGGCTCTGGATCTTCCACCTGATATAAGCTTTTCTGCCTGGTGGAATAGTCGTAGGCCAGGATCAGCTTTTCAAATTCTTGCGGAGTATTTACTGTATCTTCCGTAACTTCCATACGCCCGTTTTCTAAGTGAGAAGCAATATAGCCCTCAATCTCTTTCCGGCTGTAACGGTTTTTTAAACGGTTTAAGTTTAAAATCTCTTCGGTGGTCAGTTCTGCGGATTCTTCATCAGGCATCAAATTCTCCTTAAAAACAGACCGGGGCTTTCTCTTTTTATAAAGGGCATTTTCAGAGAGAATGGATACCTGGGATAAATTGATGCAGTCCCCTGCTTCCCGGATGGCCCGTTCCTGATCTTCGGCCTCTGAAAGATGGTTTAACAGACGGATCACAAGACCTTTCATATTGTCTTCCTGGTTCAGAAGATAATTAAGCCTTGTCACCGTTGCCCGGATATACCGGGAATGTTCTTTGTCCATGTTGGCGATCCGGTGTTCAATGTCATCAAATCCCCGTTCGATCTGATCCAGCTTTTCCGCAATATCCGCAGCCGTGACTTTATTTCCACTGCGGCGGCTCATCTGCTCCATCCATTCCAGATCTTCACGCATGTTGCCAATCCACCGCTTGATATCATTTTTATAGAGATAGAAATTATCTGAAGTCTTTAAAATGTGATATTTCTTCTTAACGATTTCCTCCACATAGCCTTCCAGATGTTCTTTCAAAAGTTCTCCATATGCTTTTTGCTCCAGCAGACTGGCAAAGAACTTATCCATATTGTGAAGCATGTCCTGCAAGGTCTTATTGAGCCGTTTGGTGTTGACATAAGCAGTATTTAAAAGACTGACACTGGCTCTTGGATCATTTTGCAGAGAAAAAAGAATGGCATACACATTCTGAATATAGATCTGGGTCTCGTCTTCCTCGTCGCTTGTAAGCTTAAAAAATGCCTCGATCATAACAGCCGCATAATCAGGGATTACGATATGGACTGTCATGGAGGCATAGTCATCCACTTTTCGAAGCCAGCCGGCTCTTAAAAGCCAGTTCAGTACTCTGGACGCAGGAGGCTCTGTTTCATCTGCCTCATCCTCCAGTTCGTCCTGCCAGATCACGAACCGCTTCTGGACAAAATAATCTTCCAGCACCTGGATACAGACCTCCCGGCTTAAAAAGTAGTTGCTGTATTCATACTCCTCATTGATTCTTAACAAAGCTTCTATGTAAGTAGACCTGTTAATGGAACGGAACAATCCCCAAAACCGGTCCGGTATTTCATTCATCAGTATCATCTGTCTTTCGCTTCCTCTCCCGTCTTTCTGCTGTAAGTGGCTAACGCCTTCCATAACGGACTTTTCCTGTAGAAACAGACAGAAAGAAACGGCTATCACCTGTTCATGACAGCCGTTATTATTTTTTAAGGCTTCTCCCTCTATTATAGCAAAAATCCCCATTTCTTACAATAAAATTATAATGCCAGAGCTTAAGAGCATGAATCACATAAAAAACCGCTGTAAGACGTTCACTTACAGCGGTTTTAAATCTATCACTATTTTTTTACATTTCCAAGACCTAAATCAGAATCCATTTCTTCTATCGTTGAATCTATCTCTTCTTCTATCTTTTCTTCCACTTTTTCTTCTATCTTTTCATCTGACCAGTCTGGAAGATCATTAGCAGATTTAGAAGCACCGTCTTTTTCATCGGAATCCTTATCTTCCTTGGTCGGCTCCGGAATTCCTTTTGCTTCCCGGAAGATCTTCATGAACTCTTTACCGGTAATGGTTTCTCTCTCGATTAAGAATTCTGCGATCTTATCCATAACGTCACGGTTATCCATGAGCAGGCTCTTTGCTTCTTCATAAGCTTCTTTCAGCATTCTCATAACTTCATCGTCTACCTGGGAAGAAGTGGCTTCCGCACAGTTCATAACTGTCCGTCCGCTTAAGTACTGGTCTTCTTTGGAGGCCAGACCCATAAGACCGAATTTTTCAGACATACCATACTGAGTGATCATCGCCCTTGCTACCTTGGTCGCCTGTTCAATATCATTGGCAGCACCAGTGGTAATGGAATCGAATACGATCTCCTCTGCTGCACGGCCGGCAAGATAACCGACTAACATGGCGTGGAGCTCTTTCTTGGAATTTAAGAACTTCTCCTCTGCAGGCACCTGCATGACATATCCCAAAGCTCCCATAGTTCTTGGTACAATGGTGATCTTCTGAACAGGTTCTGAGTCTTTTTGAAGGGCGCTGACTAAAGCATGGCCAACCTCGTGATAAGATACGATCCGGCGTTCTTCTTTGTTCAATACACGGTCCTTTTTCTCTTTACCTACCAGAACCACTTCCACGGCTTCAAAGAGATCCTTCTGGGATACGGCATGACGGCCGCTCTTAACTGCCAGAATGGCACCTTCGTTGATCATATTAGCAAGATCAGAACCAACTGCTCCGGATGTTGCAAGAGCAATGGCATCTAAGTCAACGGATTCATCAAGAAGCACATCTCTTGCATGAACCTTTAAAATATCCACACGTCCCTTTAAATCAGGCTTATCCACAATGATCCGGCGGTCAAAACGTCCCGGACGCAACAGTGCCGGGTCTAAAATCTCCGGACGGTTGGTTGCTGCAAGCACTAACAGTCCCTTGGATGAGTCAAATCCATCCATTTCAGAAAGCAGCTGGTTCAGTGTCTGTTCTCTTTCATCGTTGCCGCCTCCGAATCTGGAATCACGGCTTTTACCGATGGCATCTACCTCATCAATAAAGATGATACAAGGTGCTGATTCCTGAGCCTGCTTAAATAAATCACGGACACGGGAAGCACCTACACCTACGAACATCTCTACGAAATCAGAACCAGACAGAGAGTAAAACGGAACATGAGCTTCTCCGGCAACCGCTTTTGCTAAAAGAGTCTTTCCAGTTCCTGGAGGTCCCACAAGCAAAGCACCCTTGGGAAGCTTTGCACCAATCTTTGTATATTTTCCGGGATTATGAAGGAAATCTACGATCTCCGTTAAGGACTCCTTGGCCTCGTCCTCTCCCGCCACATCTTTAAAGGTAATTCCGGTTTCTTTCTGCACATAGACCTTGGCGTTGCTCTTTCCAACGCCCATCAGTCCGCCTCCGCCTACCCGGCGCATCATGAAATTCAATAAGAATCCCATGGCAGCGAATAAAAGCAAGTAGCTGACAATGGTCTGTATGAAGAAATTGCTGTCACGGCGGGTTCTGACTGTCTCCACGCCTGCATCACGGAGACGTTCTGCAAGGTTTAGGTCGTTATCCATGCGCACCGTATAATAGGAAACACCAGGTTTATACCCCTCCCAGGTTTTCTTCGGATTGATGGTGATCTTTGTATCGTCTACATGAACTGACTCTACCTGCTTGTCATCGACCATATTCATAAAGGTGTCATAGCTCAGCTCTTTATTGGTCCTTGTCGTAATTGCGTTGTGCAGATAAGAAATTCCTGCCACCGCAATCAGAAATGCAACTACCCATACGACGATTGCCTGAGCGTTTTTCGGCATCTTATTCTGATTCTTGTTATCCATCTGTGTAAAGTCTCCAATCCGGATAGTTTCTACCCATTCTATATCTCTATAATTATAGTGTCAGTCTCCCCATAAATCAAGAAAAGAATTATAAAATCCTTATAAACAGCCGGACTGGTTTTATTTCTCATAAATGTATTTACCGTTCCTCACGGAAATATGCCTGACCAAGACTTTCTGGCGGCTGATGCTCTCTTTTTTTCCTTAAACTGGATATAATTAAAACAATGATCGTAACAACATAAGGAAGGGCCTTGAATATTTCCTGCGCCCCACGGCTTAAGCCAGGGATGTATAAATATAGAATATACAGGCCGCCAAACAGTAAAGAACCCCAGATGGCACCTACCGGTCTCCAAAGAGCAAATATAACCAATGCGATTGCCAGCCAGCCTCTGTCACCAAACCCGTTGTTTGTCCAGGTACCGCCAGAGTATTCCATGACAAAGTACAGTCCACCAAGTCCGCTTAATCCTCCGCCGATACAGGTAGCCAGATATTTATAGGCTGTTACATGAATTCCGGCTGCATCTGCCGTTGCAGGGCTTTCTCCAACTGCTCTTAAGTTCAGACCTTTTCTGGTTCTGTTTAAGAAAAAGCTAAGTGCAATTGCCAGGATGATTCCAAGATAAGTTAAAAATCCGTAGGAAAACAATGCTTCCCCGATGATCCCAAGCTTTGAAAGTCCTGGAATCGGTGTTTTAAATGCTTCTCCGGTAACAGCAACAGAAATCTGTCCGACACCGCCTGCAAGCTTTGATAAAGAACCTCCGAAGAAATTACCAAATCCCACGCCAAAGGTAGTCAGTGCAAGTCCGGTCACATTCTGATTGGCCTTTAAGGTTATGGTGAGAATGCTGTAGATCAATCCTCCAAAGGCAGCGCATAGAAAGGCGCAGAAAAAGGAAATGAAAATACCAGTAATTCCGTTTGGATTTGCTGCAGAATTTTCATATAAAAATGCACCGATGAGTCCGGCAATGCCGCCCATATACATCATGCCCGGAATTCCTAAATTTAAATTACCGGATTTCTCCGTCAGGATCTCTCCAAGTGCTCCGTACAGGATACCGATTCCCTGACCAATGACTTTTTGAATAAATATTACCAAAAATTCCATGATCTTTTACTCCTCCTTATTCTGCCGATGGACGTTTGCCGCCCCGGAATCTCACTTGATAGTCAATAAAGAATTCACAGCCCAGAATAAAGAACAGAATGATACCTGTAATAACATCAGAAGCATTTTCATTCAAATTGAACTGGGAAGCAATCTGACCGGCACCTTTTTGCATGAATACAAGGAAAAAGGAAACCAGAATCATGGCAAAGGTATTGAATTTGCTGAGCCAGGAAACGATAATCGCTGTGAAACCACGTCCGCCTGCGGTACTGGTAGAAATTGTATGGCTGGCGCCGCTTACGATAATAAAACCAGCGATACCACATAAGGCACCAGACAGTGCCACCGTACGCATAATGACCTTTTTTACATTAATTCCTGCGTAACGGGCGGTATTTCCGCTCTCTCCAACAACCGAAATCTCATATCCCTGCTTGCTGTGTTTTAAATAGAAGAACATGGCGATGGCCAGTCCCAATACAATGACCAGATTCCAGCCGTATTCCAAGCCGAATAACTTGGGAAGCCAGCCGCCCTTGGTTGCGGAATTAATGGTTCCCACGGAGTTTGAACCCTTGGGATTCTCCCAGAAGATAATTCCAAAGGTAATCACCTGCATGGCTACATAGTTCATCATCAAGGTAAACAATGTCTCATTGGTATCCCAGTATGCTTTAAAAAATGCAGGAATGGAAGCCCAGATCATGGCTGCAATGGCACTGCCTAAAAACATCAGCGGAAACAGCACAAGAGGCGGAAGGGTATTTCCAAAATAAATCATCATGGCCGCAGAAGTAACGCCGCCGATCAGTACCTGTCCTTCTGCTCCGATATTCCAGAATCTCATTTTAAATGCCGGTGTGATTCCCACTGCAATACAAAGGAGGACCAGGGTATCCCGAATAGTCATCCAGATTCTCCGCTTCGTACCAATGGCACCTTCCACAATCCCTTTATATACTTCCAGGGGATTAAGCCCGGTCAGTGCGACAATCACCACTGCACATACGACCAAAGACAGAAAAACTGCAATCAGACGGATTGCCCATGCCTTCCACGGTTCAATGGATTCCCGCTTTGCCATTTGAAAAAGCGGCTCTTTTCCCTTCATCATTCCTGATTTCCTCCTGTTTTCATCATCAGCTTTCCGATTTCTTCTTTTGTTGCTGTCCTGCCGTCTACGATGCCGCTGATGGTTCCGCCGCACATAACCATGATGCGGTCACACAATTCCATCAACACATCAAGATCCTCTCCTACACAAATAACAGCCGTTCCCTTCTTTTTCTGTTCATTGAGCAGATGGTAGATGGTATGGGAGGAATGGATATCCAGACCACGGACTGGATATGCCACCAGGAGTACTGCTGGAGCTAAAGCGATCTCACGACCTACCAAAACCTTCTGTACATTTCCACCTGACAGCTTTCTTACAGGGATTGCAGTTCCTGGAGTAGCGATTCCAAGCTCGTGGATCAGTTTTTCTGCCACAGCTTTTGGTGATCTCCTGTCTGCGAAAATGGAGCGTCCTTTTTTATAGCTTCTCAGCATGACATTATCCGTTAAATCCATGGTTCCTACAAGCCCCATGCCCAAACGGTCCTCTGGAACAAAGGAAAGCCGAACTCCCGCCCTTGCGATATCGGCAGCGCTCATTTCAGTCAGTTCCTTCTCTCCTCCTTCCGGCGGATAGTATACAGCAGAACCAGAGGAAGAAGGGATCAGCCCTGCAATGGCCTCTAAAAGTTCTCTCTGTCCGCTTCCTGCCACACCGGCAATTCCTAAAATCTCACCGCTGTTTGCTGTAAACACAGCATTGTCAAGAGTCTTTACTCCATCTTTGCTAAGACAGCTAAGTCCGTTTACGATCAGACGTTTTTTTGGGGAAACCGGATCAGGACGTTCGATATTTAAGTCGACTTTCTTTCCTACCATCATCTCTGTCAGGGATTCTTCCGTTGCTTCTTTTGTCTCTATAGTTCCGATGTACTGGCCTTTCCGGAGGACTGATACCCGGTCAGATAAGGTAAGAACCTCATGAAGTTTATGTGTGATTATAATAATGGAATGGCCTGCTTTTCTCATGTTGCGCAGGACTGCAAATAAGCGGTCTGCTTCCTGAGGAGTCAAAACGGCGGTAGGCTCATCTAAAATCAAGATGTCCACTCCGCGGTATAAAAGCTTTACAATCTCAACTGTCTGTTTCTGGGAAACAGACATGGTGTAGATCTTCTGTTCCGGATCTAAATCAAATCCGTATTTTGCCGTAAGGCCGTTTATCTTTTCTATCACTGCCTTGCGGTCAAGAAGTTCCTTGCCCGGCAGACCGAGAATGATGTTTTCCGCCGCTGTAAATACATCGACCAGCTTAAAGTGCTGGTGGATCATACCGATTCCCAAATCAAAGGAATCTTTAGGGGACCGTATAGACACCTCTTTCCCGTTCACAGCAATCTGGCCCTCATCGGGATAATAGATTCCTGAAATCATATTCATGAGTGTGGTTTTACCGCTTCCGTTTTCACCCAGAATCGAGAGAATCTCTCCTCTTTTTACAGACAGGCAGACTTTATCATTGGCAATTACTTTGCCAAACTGTTTGGTGATATTTTTCAGTTCAATGGCATAATTTTCGTTCACCGGGCGAACCTCCGTTTCATTTTTTCCTGCTTTTTCCATTCCATTCTATAACAGCAAAAAGCGGGGCCAGAGTATCTGGCGCCGCTTTTAAGTCTGACTCATTTCCGTCTGAGCATTTATTTATCAATGGTTGTGATGCCATCGATCAAAATATCAAATGCCGGTGCAGAACCGTATTCAGACTCATGGAAATATCCATCAGAGATATATTCCACATCACTTCCATCTTTTTTGTAGGTTTCCAGCTTTTCGCCGCCTACTGTAAAAGTAGAAGTATCAAATACGTGAAGAGTTCCTGCTTTGATCGCATCTTCCACTTCTTTTACCTTTTCCTCAGTTCCTGGAACTACCGCATCTTTGTTAAGCTCTGTGATAGAAACTGCTCCGTCTTTATAACCCTGGCACCAGTCTGTGTCAATGGCCTTGCCGTCAATGACGCTCTGTACTGCATAAGTTACATATGGAGCCCAGTTGATGGAAGCTGAAGTAAGTGCTGTCTTAGGTGCAGTTGCAAGCATGGAGATGTTATAACCTACGTCCGGAACACCAGCAGCCTCACAGGCAACAGGAGCACCAGTTGTATCCGCATGCTGGCTGATCAGTACACAACCGCCTGAAATCAGAGCATCTGCTGCTTCTTTTTCAAGATCAAAGCTTCCCCAGCTGTTGGTGTATTTTACTTCCATCGTAGCCTGAGGACATACGGAACGCACACCCAGGAAGAATGAAGTATAACCACTGATAACCTCTGCATATGGATAAGCACCTACATAACCGAGCTTAACAGCATCTTCTTTTACTTTGCCTTCTTCGATCATCTGATTTAACTTAAGGCCTGCTACCACACCAGATACATAACGTGATTCAAATACATTGGTAAAATAGTTGTGCATATTGCTTAAGCCGCTTGTTTTTGCCTGATAACCGGTTGCATGGCAAAACTGAACATCCGGATATTCCTTAGCAGCTTCTATAATATAGGATTCGTATCCAAAGCTGTTGGCAAAGATAATGTTGCAACCCTGATCCGCTAAGTCCATTGCTGCATCTTTTGCGGTCTCGTCTTCTGGTACATTCCACTTTACAATGATCTGGTCATCGGATAAGCCAAGAGCTTTCTTCATTTCCAGAGCGCCATTGTAATGAGCAGCCGTATAGCTTTCATTCTCATCACCGATATAAATAAAGCCGGCCTTGATGTCTTCTTTAGCGATTGGGCCTTTGGGATCAGCAGACTCTGCTTTTCCGGATTCTGTTGCCTGACTCTCTGTTTTCTCTGTACCAGTGGCGGATGGGGAACCGGAGCTACCGCAGGCTGTTAATGACAGAGCCATAATAGCTGCCAAAGCCAGACCAACCAACTTCTTTGATTTCATAACCTAATCCTCCTCGAACATGTGCATGGGTTGATTTTAAAAAAAAGCGTCAGATACTGCCTCGGCATACCTGACGCAATTGTCAACCTTTATAAAATGTAAAATTTACATTACCCAGTATAACATTCTTTTAAGGCTTGTCAATACGAATTATGTCAATTTCTGTACTAATTATTTTACCCATAAGTGACCTTAATTATTATTAATAAGTCTCGATTATATCAGGGCTTTCTTAGTGTCATCCTTCTCTCTATTGTCTGATTTTTCTCCCTTTTCAAAGCCTGATGTGCGTCTCTATAGTATAAAGGAAGAATCATACCCGATTGTGGTGTATGTCTGGACAAAAAGAGATTTTCTTACGAGATAAGAATGGGCTTGTTAAAATAAAAACAGGCAAGGATTTTTACTCCTTGCCTGCTTTTATCTTAACACTCAATCTGCCGGATGGAAACTGGTTTCATATCGGTTCTTTCTTCTATTGAGATACTCATCACAAAAAACACCCGACACAACTAAAATTTTATTCTATGGTCAGCTGAACATTATGGAACGTCACATCAGCATTCCGGCTGGCAAACATGCCTGCGTATACAAATTCCGAATCGATTGCCGTCAGTTTAAAATCAAATCCTGCGGATACCGGCTCATTTTCCCCATAGGTGCAGGTGTACCCGTCGTTGCTCTTTCGGATTTTTATAGTGACTGTATCTCCAACTCCATAGGTTTTGGTACAGTTTCCTCCTTTGGTCAGAACACCATTCTTTCTTGCAAAGGAATTGGTCTGTACTGCGGAGGCAATATTTAAGGGTCCTGCTGCCACATAATCTCCCAGCGTCTCGTTGGCTGACAAATCCAGATAAATATCATCTCTTACCATAAGGCCGAAGGAAACCTGATTGTTTGGAACCAGCTTGTTGATCTTCACATCTGCGGTTAAGGTGAATTTCTTATCGGCCGGAATTGCCTGGTAATACATGGCAAGGCCTTCATTCGAAGCGGATATCTTACCAACTCCCTTACCTGCTTCATTGGAAGAAAAGACACCTGCCCTTATGTGCAGACTATCGTTTTCCCCCGCTTCCAGAGCGAAATTATCCTTATTAATGCTTCCGTCTCCTCCTACATTGCCAAATACGGTTCCCATCCACGGACCAATGACAGGCCAGAGGGTGCTGACACTTGAAGGTCTTGCATAAACCCGTTCCTTATATTGAGGATTGGGGGTAAGTATCTGGCTTGATGGAACAGCATAGCCCGGTCTGATGAAATTCTTTAATGGACTGCTGCTCTTCATCAGTTCATCTGCAACCATCCATGCATTGCATGCGGCTCCGTAAATATTGGTATGGGTATCATCAATGCTGCTTTCCTTAGAAGAAGTCCAAGCATGGCGGTTTTTCACACCTTCTGCCCCCAACTGTTCATAAACTGCCTTTGTTCTTGCCGTAAGGTCTACCACCGTTACGCCTGTCTGGTTACCTAAGTCACGGATGGACTGAGCATAATCACCTCCTTGGAATGTTCCCTTATCCGTTACCTGATCGGAAGTAATGTGTCCATTGGCTCCAAGATAGTTGTTGTCCTTGCTTCTTCTTACAATCGGCGTGCATAGAATCGGAGTTGCCCCCACATCCTGTGCTTTCTTAATATACCTTGTATATAGAGAATTCTGGAATGAACCGGCATCACCGATCCCGCCGTTTGGATTCGTATATCGTTCTGCTTCTGTCTTTTCGTCATTGTGACCGAATCCGATTAAAAGATAATCCCCTTGCTTCATCCCTTTCAAAAGGGTTTTGTAACGATCTGTAGTGGCATAGCTTAAAGAACTGGTTCCGGATATAGCCAGATTCTCTATTTTTACATTTTGAAGGTACTGTCCCAACTGGGTTCCCCAGCCATATCTGGGATAATAGTAATCATCCTGGAATGCACTGACCGTGGAATCTCCTACCACCCAGACAACCGGGCGTTCCGGTGTTCCGCCTTTTCTTGCTCCGGCATATTGGGGAGCATGGGCGGTCAAAATAAGAAGTCCTTTCATATTGATGGAGCCATCCTCCAGACGCTCCGGTATGATTCCTGTATTCAGGCTCTCAAACATGGACGCACTGACTGTTTCTCCTCTGCTGTTTGCCGATTTACCACCTTGGTACAAGTAATTGTTATCAGTATAGATCTGACCGGCATCCTGACCGTTTAAATCGATTTTTTCCTCTGCATCTAGGTATTTGTCACGGTAAGAAATCAGTCCGTCAGCCTTAAATGCCGTAGTAACTCCCTTATTGCTATATAAGGCTACGTTAGAGCCTTCATTGTTATAGGATATGGAACGGTAAACTTCAATGTCCGGACAGGAGTTGGAATCAATTCCCTTTGCCTTATTTTCATAGGAAATGCTGTTTTTCAGCACATGATGGCCGGATAAACCAGAGCCTCCCATTTTAAAACCATTTCCGTTTCCTGCATCAATGATCTGTCCATCTCTGATGATATAGCCGTTTTTGTATGCCACACAGTTTTGAATGGTTACAGAACCAATGGTTCCGGTGCCTACTTTGGCAAAAAAGTCCCAGCCGTCATCGGCATTATAGCTTGCAATGCAGCCATCAAATACATTTCCTTCCCCGCAGGTAAGCTTAGCCGCAAATCCATCAGCATCTTCCATCGCTGCATCCGCATTGTTATAGGAATTACAGTTTAGTATCAGATTATTGGAAGGCCATTTTTCAAATGTTTCTTCCGATGTTCCGCTGATCTGGATTCCTGTATTTCCATTGTTATAAGCGTTGACTAGTTCAATGGTATTGTGATTGCCTGCCACCTGAAGTCCTGCTTTTAAATCCTTGGTTTTGGTAATATCAATATTTTTAAAGTGCCAGTAACTTCCCCATAACTGAATACCGGTACCCTGACTCTGGAAATCGAATACTGCCCTGCCATGCTCCGCCGGGTCCGTTTCCAGGCGGATCATCTGGTCAGCCGTACCATCAACTCCGCGTTCCATCTTAAGGCCAGAAAGCAAATAGGTACCTGGTGCAAGATAAATGCTTTGTCCCGGCATCGCATATTTCACCGCTTCTTCAATCGAAACCGGAGAAGTCTTGCTTCCGCTTCCATCACCCATTCCCTCCGGGGAAGCGTAAATCACGGAATCCGGATATGACTTATAAATAACAGTTTTTGTAATTGCCTGGGTGCTATAGGAACTTAATTTCGTATAGGAAGCTGGCTCATATGACCCATTAGGAGTAAATACCATAGACACCTGATTTTCTCCCTTTGTAAGATAGAGTGGCTGAACTACTTCCTGCCCTGCTTTTACATTCATGGACTGCATGGACATTCCATTTAACTTTGGCGTTACCCACCCATCTGCGTTGGCCTTGAACACCGCCCGGTAATTGCCCGTTGCAGAACTGGAAGCAGATGTAATCTGATAATCCGGTTCCACATATGTAATGGGGTGAGGCATTGCAGGAGGATCGGTTTTTTTGTTGGTTACCACAAATTCAATGTTTGAAAAGGTTGCGTTGCATCCTCTTGCCACAGCAAGACCTACATAGATTTTATCCTTTTCAATTTTGCATAGGGGATCTGCCTTGCCATCAAGGTAGTAAACCTCTTCAAAGCTTTCTCCCTTTTTATTGATATAGGAAGCGTGATATCCTGTATTGGTACGCTTTAATACCATGGTATAAGTTTCCTTCGCCTTAATCAGCTGGGATTCGTCAAGCGCCCCATCCTGCACGGTAAAGCTGTTTTTGCCTGGCGCGTTCTCCGTAGAACTGATTCCGGAAAAGAAACGGAATCCCAATCCGTCTTTTAAACTTTTCGTCTCTCCCTCTTCCGTTGTATAATTCAACTTTGTTCCAATAGCAGCCATGGAATTGGTGTAAAATGCCTTGTCACTGACCTTGTCCTCTCCAATGCTGTCTCTGGCTAATAAGGCAAAGCCCTCCTGACCGTCCGGAGATGGATTTATATAATCAACGGTCACATCTGCCTTTAAGTAAAAATTCTCCTTTTCCGGATCAATGGTTGTATAATAATAGGATATTCCGTCATAACCATCGGTAGATACGAACTTGCCTCCCTTTTTATTGATACTTCCGTCTTCTTTTACGGAACAGGATGTAAGACTTACGCTCCCGTCAATGGAGCTGCCTTCTTTTATGGTATTCACACTGCCGCTTGTAGACGTTCCAAAATAAGTAAATGTCCATGGCTTTTCTCCTGCTGCATCCGTACTCTTTGGAGTAGAGGCCCATGCGGCGCTGCCCGCTGTTACAAGCGACACTCCGCAGAGACAGCAAAAAGCCAAAACCTTTGTCAAATTTCCCTTTCTCATCGAATCCCCCTTATTCTTAAAAAATGGTATAGAAAATACACCCTTATGTATCCAAATAGTCTTAATATGCCAGACTAAGTACCGGGTATTTTTCCATAAAACTATGTGTAAGCGCTTACATTGTGCAACATATACTATGTTAACATATTTTATTTGCTTTTTCAATACAACATGCCCAATTCACTTGTTTCAATTGTATTTTTTGCACATTTTTAATAAATTTCGAAAGTACTTTTCAGGCGATATAACCACAAAATCTTTATCACTTTACTATCTTAGTTTTTTTCAAAAAGACTGGATTTTTTTTTGAATTAGATGTATAATTCTTTTTTTGAAAACATCCCCATACCATCACCACAGAAGGAGGTTACACTGTTATGTCAGTGAAATACGTATTTGTCACCGGAGGTGTCGTGTCCGGACTTGGCAAAGGTATTACCGCAGCATCGCTTGGTCGACTATTAAAAGCCCGAGGCTATAAAGTCACCATGCAAAAATTCGATCCTTACATCAACATCGATCCAGGTACCATGAATCCGGTACAGCATGGAGAAGTTTTCGTCACGGAAGATGGAGTGGAAACAGACCTTGACCTAGGCCACTACGAACGTTTTATCGATGAAAGCCTGACCAGGAATTCCAATGTTACAACTGGAAAGGTCTATTGGACCGTACTGACCCGTGAACGGCGCGGGGACTTCGGGGGAGGCACCGTACAGGTTATCCCTCATATTACCGACGAAATAAAAAGTCGTTTTCACCGAAACCACAATTCCTCTGAAACAGAGATTGCTATCATAGAAGTAGGTGGAACGGTAGGCGATATCGAAAGCCAGCCTTTCTTAGAGGCGATCCGACAATTCCAACATGAAGTAGGCCACGAAAATGCGATTCTCATCCACGTGACCCTGGTTCCATATCTGAAAGTTTCCGGCGAACTAAAAACCAAACCAACCCAGTCCAGTGTAAAAGACTTACAGGGAATGGGAATCCAGCCCGACATCATCGTATGCCGTTCCGAACTGTCCCTTGATGACGGAATCCGAAGCAAAATCGCACAATTCTGCAACGTTCCCAAAACCCATGTAATTGAGAACCTTGATGTTGAGGTATTATATGAACTTCCTCTTGTAATGGAGCAGGAAAATTTAGCTCAGGTTGCATGTGAAAGTTTAAAACTCCCATGCCCTACACCGGATTTAACCGAATGGGCTGCCATGATCGACAACTGGAAACATCCGGAACAGGAAGTGACCATTGCTCTGGTAGGAAAATACATCCAGCTTCACGACGCATACATCTCCGTTGTGGAAGCATTAAAGCACGGCGGTGTTTACAACCGCGCAGATGTGAATATTAAATGGGTAGATTCTGAACTTGTTACCGATGAAAATGCAGACGAATATTTCCATGATGTTAACGGAATTCTGGTTCCAGGAGGCTTTGGAAGCCGCGGAATCGAAGGAAAGATCTCTTCCATTCGATATGCCCGTGAACATAACATTCCGTTCCTTGGCATTTGCCTTGGCATGCAGATGGCCATTGTGGAATTTGCCCGCCATGTAGCAGGCTTTTCTGATGCTCATACCGTAGAACTGGATGAACAAACCACACATCCTGTCATCCATTTGATGCCAGATCAGAACGATGTGGAGGATATCGGCGGAACCCTCCGTCTCGGTTCCTATCCATGTGTTCTGGACAAGTCTTCCAAATCCTATGAGGTATACGGAGAAGAACTGATCCATGAACGTCACAGACACCGTTACGAAGTAAACAATGACTACCGCGAAGATTTGGTGAAGGCTGGAATGAAGCTTTCCGGTATTTCTCCTGATGGTCGTATTGTTGAAATGGTAGAAATTCCGGCTCATCCATGGTTTATTGCAACCCAGGCTCATCCGGAATTTAAATCAAGGCCAAACAGACCTCATCCCCTGTTCCGTGATTTTATCCGCGCAGCCGTTGAGAACAAATAAAAATAATTTCTTAGAACGATGGAGTTCGGGTTCTTGTAAAAGAACCGGGCTCCTTTTTTTATTGGGAAAAAAAGAATTTACTTTACAATATTATTTTCTTTTAATTTTTTCTTGCACTTTTTTCATCTTCTGCTATAATATAATGCAACGTGTGTCCACAGGGAAGACAGTTGTATTTGCAGGAGATACACATAAAGGAGGATATGTATTATGAAATTAAAAAAAGTATTTGCACTCACTCTTGCTGCATGCATGAGCGCCAGTCTCATTGCTGGCTGCAGTAACTCGGGTTCCTCATCATCTTCAGCCAGTGGCGAAAAGGTTATCAAAATCGGGGTATTTGAGCCGACCACAGGAGAGAATGGCGGCGGCGGTATGCAGGAAGTGTTGGGTATCCGTTACGCCAACCAAACTCACCCTACGGTAAAGATCGGAGAAGATGAGTATACAGTTAAATTAGTTGAAGTAGATAATAAATCCGATAAAACAGAAGCAGTTAACGCTGCACAGAAGCTTGTGAGCGAAAAAGTTTCTGTTGTTCTTGGAAGCTACGGCTCCGGTGTTTCCATTGCTGCCGGACAGATCTTTGCAGATGCTAAAATTCCTGCAATCGGTGCTTCCTGTACCAATCCACAGGTAACCCAGGGAAACGATTTTTATTTCCGTGTATGCTTCCTTGATCCGTTCCAGGGAACCGTTATGGCAAACTATGCAAATGACAACGGAGCAAAGAATGCAGCCATCATTACCCAGCTCGGAGATGACTATTCTTCCGGACTTGGTTCCTTCTTTAAAACAGCCTTTACCGGCTTAGGCGGAACCGTAGTCAGCGAGGAACAGTTCCAGACCAACCAGACAGACTTTAAGGCGATCTTAACCAACATCAAGGCTCAGAACCCTGACATCATCTTTGCACCATCTTCCATCACCACGGCTCCACTGATTATCAAGCAGGCTCGTGAACTTGGAATCACCGCAACGATTGCTGCTGGAGATACCTGGGAGAACTCAACCATTATTGAAAATGCCGGAACCTCCGCAGAGGGAATCGTTCTTTCCACCTTCTTTGATGAAGCAGCACCAGCCAATGACGAAGCAGCAGCCTTTGTCTCCGGTTTCAAGACCTACTTAAAAGAGAACAAACAGGATGAAATTATCCCGGCAGTCTCTGCACTTGGCTATGACGCTTACTTAAGTGCATTAAAGGCAATTGAAACTGCAGGTTCTACCGATGGAACAGCCATCAAAGACGCATTAAAAGGTGTTACCATTGACGGTGTTACCGGAACCATCTCCTTTGATGAAAACGGAGATGCGAAAAAGGATATGGCATTTATGAAGACCGTTGAAGACGGCAAGTTCAAATTCTTAACAACTACTACTGTAAAATAATCAAATATACCGCAATTACGCAATCATCACGGATGAGTGGGGACGCATTTCCTTCCCCACTCGTTCCATTTGTAACAGGAACTTTCATCCCATACTTCACAGATAGGAGGCTTTTTGCCACATGAGTCTTTCAACCTTTTTACAGCAGTGTCTGACCGGTATTTCCTTAGGCGGTGCTTATGCTCTGATCGCCATTGGCTATACGCTGGTTTATGGTATCCTGCGCCTTATTAATTTCGCCCATGGCGACATTTTCATGATGGCTGGTTACTTTATGATATTTGCCATGGCTAGTTTTCCATGGTTCATCTCGATTCCTTTGGTATTATTCATAACCGTTGTCTTAGGCGTGTCCATCGAGCGGATCGCATACCGCCCGCTTCGTACAGCTCCCAGAATGTCTGTCATGATCTCTGCCATCGGTGTTTCATATCTTTTACAGAATCTGGCTACATATCTGTTCACTGCCCTGCCAAAGGGTTATCCGGAGCTTCCGGTTTTAAAGAAAATCTATCAGATCGGCGGCCTTTCCGCATCTTTCGTTACCTTCTTAACACCGGTCCTGACTCTTATCATTGTTTATGTACTTATGATCCTGATCAATAAGACAAAAATCGGTATGGCAATGCGTGCCGTGGCAAAGGATTACGATACCGCCGCTTTAATGGGGATCAAGATCAACCGCATCATCACCTTTACCTTTGCAGTAGGCTCTCTGCTGGCTGCTGTTGGCTCTGTGCTCTACTTTACAGACCGTATGACCGTATTCCCATTCTCCGGCTCTCTGCCAGGCTTAAAATGCTTCGTAGCTGCTGTATTTGGCGGAATCGGCAGTATCCCTGGTGCAGTCATCGGCGGATTTATCCTTGGACTCGGCGAAACCGCTCTGGTCGCGATGGGATATTCAACCTTCAGCGATGCATTTACCTTTATTCTCCTAATTGCCATTCTCCTGATCAAACCTACGGGATTGTTCGGAGAGAAAACAACCGATAAAGTGTGAGGTGCCTTTTATGAAGAAAAAAACAATATCCAAAAACAAACTTTATACCCTGATTGCCCTTCTGTTCGTCATTGGCATTCTGGGTATTTTACAGGCGAACAGTGCGAAGTACAGCTATCAGATCTCCATTCTGGAGAGAAGTGCCATCTACGCGGTGGTTGCCGTTTCCATGAACTTGCTGACTGGTTTTACCGGACTGTTTTCCTTAGGGCAGGCAGGATTTATGGCCATAGGGGCCTACACCGTTGCCATTCTTACCATTCCGGTTGACAACAGGGCCAGTGTTTACTATGTGGATGGCATCGCACCTGCAATCGCCAACCTCCAGTGTCCTTTCTGGCTGGCACTCATCATTGCCGGACTGATTTCCGCAGGCGTTGCAGCTTTAATCGGAATTCCGGTTCTTCGGTTAAAAAGCGATTATTTAGCCATTGCCACTCTTGGTTTTTCTGAAATCATCCGTGCCGTGATCGCTGCTCCACAGCTTAATAAGGTGACTAATGGTTCCTATGGTCTGAAAAATATTCCAGGTTTTCCAAATCTTTTTGTAGCATTCGGACTGTGTGCACTTTGTATCCTGTTGATGGTCCTTTTAATCAATTCCTCTTACGGCCGCGCCTTTAAAGCGCTGCGTGAAGATGAAGTGGCTGCTCAGGCCATGGGACTCAATTTATTCCGTTACAAAGAACTGGCATTTGTCATCTCCTCCTTCTTTACAGGCGTAGGCGGGGGACTTTTAGCCATTTTCATGCGCTCCATTGATTCCAAGACATTCTCCATTAACTTAACCTATGATATTCTGCTCATCGTAGTCCTGGGAGGAATCGGAAGCATTACCGGAAGCGTTATCGGCGCCTTTTTGGTAACAGCAGGAAGAGAATGGCTGCGTTTCTTTGATAATCCTCTGACAATCGGAGGCGTTGACATTCCTTTGTTCCGCTCCGGTTTCCGTATGGTCATCTTCTCCATACTGCTGATGGCAGTAGTGCTCTTCTATCGTCGAGGCATCATGGGAAGCAATGAATTCTCCTGGAACGGACTGGGACGGCTGATCCGCAGCATTCCAGACAGACTGAAGAAAAAGAAGAAAACGCGGAAAGGAGAAAATGCATAATGTCAGCAGAAGCAAAAACTCCGGTAAACGTCCTCCACATGCAGGATGTCACCATGCAGTTCGGCGGCGTTGTGGCAGTAAACGGATTGACCCTTGATGTAAATGAAGGAGAAATCGTTGCCTTAATCGGTCCTAACGGTGCCGGAAAAACAACTGCTTTTAACTGTGTCACAGGGATCTATGAACCCACTTTCGGACAGGTGGATTTTATGGGAGAAACCATTCTTTCCAATACCCCAAAAGGGAAAATGCAAAAAATGTATCTCGGTGAAGTAACTCCAAGACCGATTCCAGTGATTCGTAATACACCGGATAAGATCACACAAAAAGGAGTTGCCCGTACCTTCCAGAACATCAGACTTTTTGGTGAACTTTCTGTCTTTGATAACGTCCTTATTGCAAAGCACATGCGGGCAAAACAAAATGTATTTTCTGCTACTCTCCGTCTGAACCATAAAGAGGAAGAACGGATGCGTGCAGAAACCACAGCTCTTTTGGAAGAACAGAACCTGCTTCATTTAAAAGACGAGATCGCATCTTCTCTTCCCTACGGCTTACAAAGACGTCTGGAGATTGCAAGAGCATTGGCAACGGAACCAAAGTTTTTACTCCTTGATGAGCCAGCCGCAGGAATGAATCCTCAGGAAACACAGGAACTTACGGATTTTATCAAACAGATCCGGGATTCCTATCATTTAACTGTATTTATGATTGAGCACCATATGGATCTGGTCATGCAGATCTCAGACCGCATCTATGTACTGGATTTTGGCAAGCTGATCGCTCAGGGCACGCCCGATGAGATCCAGAACAACGAACGGGTAATCGAAGCATATCTGGGGGTGAGCGACGATGCTGAAGATTGATAATTTACGAGTGAATTACGGCGGAATCGAGGCCGTAAAGGGTATCTCCTTTGAAGTCCCGGATAAGAGCATTGTGACTTTGATCGGTGCCAACGGAGCCGGAAAAAGCACCACTCTCCGATCCATTGTAGGGCTTGTGAAACCTTCCGCAGGGAGCAGCATTACCTTAGACGGAGAAGAACTGATCGGAGTTGATACGACTGAAATCGTAGCCAAGGGAATCGCACTGGTACCGGAAGGACGCCATGTGTTTCCAGATATGACAGTCATTGAAAATATTAAAATCGGGGCTTATTTAAGAAATGACAACCTTGATGAAGATATCAACTGGGTATATGATCTTTTTCCAAGATTAAAGGAACGCAGCTGGCAGCTTTCCGGAACACTTTCCGGTGGCGAGCAGCAGATGCTTGCAGTCGCCAGGGCATTGATGAGCCATCCCAGAATCTTAATGATGGATGAACCATCTCTTGGATTGGCACCACTCATTGTAAAGGATCTGTTCTCGATTATTCGGGAGATCAATAAAAAGGGCGTGACTGTGCTGTTAATCGAGCAGAATGCCAATATGGCGCTTCATACGGCGGATATTGGCTATGTACTGGAGACAGGACGGATTACTTTGTCAGGAGCCGGAAAAGAGCTTCTGGCTGATGAGTCAGTGAAGGCGGCTTATCTTGGGAAGAAAAAGGATTAGTTTTTGATATTTCTATAGATTTGAGAAAAAAGGCAGCAGATGCAAAACCATCTGCTGCCTTTTTTCTGTCTAAATTTTCAAAAAGTTCACTGTATTTCAGCGATGCCGGAAATAAGAACAAATGCCTATTAAGATACAGCCTGCCCCATAGCATCCGATATCTTTTAAGTCAAATGTAGAGCCGATAACGATCCGCCAAAATCTATGATCCTGTAACCCCAACACCTGCACCAGATGAAAATACTGCAAACACTCGATCCCCGCTGCAAATAAAAATATCCATAACGGCAGCCATTTATGACCAGTAGGCACGATCACCCGAAGGAAAAAGTAAATCAGGATCACGACCAGCATGTCTCCCAGATAAGGTCTGATTATAGCGTCATGTACATAGAGAGCTATCAGTACTTCTACCATTAACAGAACTATAAATGCAATTGCATATTCCAACCGCTTTTTCTTTTGTTTATGTAAATTCATCATTTTCCTCATTTTCGATATTTATAAGACGTTATTGCTGCAACTATGGTTTTACCTAATTGAAATTATAGCATTAAGAGTTCTGATGGACAAGGAGTTTGCTTTCATTGCATTTATCCTCACAGGATAGGAAGTGTTTATATCTATAAAATTCGACAAATTTCAACATTTATCGAACTATTGTTAAAGTATTTAACATTTTGTTTATAAACCAAGAACAAATTATTAATAATTCTTAATATTGCTGCAATAATCTTAACTATAATCAAACAAATACGATAATATCATCAAGTAACAAATAAATTAAAATGGGGTGATTCCAATGGAGAAGTTATAAGAACTAACAAACACGCCACTCGAGATGCATGCAATAAAGTAACATGTATAAAATGCATATGACAAAACGGAAAGGAGCTTTATTATGCGTAGAATGACGAAATTTTTAGCAACTGCGATTGCCGTTACAACGATGTTTACGATCACCAACTCAGTAGTTTTAGCCGCGCCTTATAGTCACAAAAAACAGGAGTTAGTTCAGCCAGATGGGAATAAAGTTCAAGTTGATATTACCGGTGATGAATATTATCAGCATATTGAAAGCTTGGACGGATATACACTTTGCCGTGACGAAAATGGCTGGATCTGCTATGCAAAATTAAATGAAGACCAGACAGATTATGTTTCCACCGGAATCGTTTATAAAGCAAATGACAATCGAAAAAGCATTAACTCGATTGATCAGGTCGATCAGGGAAAAAGCGGCCTGGAAAAGCATTTAAAAATAAAGAATGAGGCAGTACAGGAAAAAGCTGACGAAGTACGAAAAAGACTTCATGGAACGGATTTTAAAAACACTCCACAGTCCAATTACGAAAACAGCAATGGATTACTGGATTCAAAAATAAAAGCTTCCGGTGATGTAAAAGGTTTAACTATTTTAATCGATTTTCCGGATACCAGAAGTTCTATATCCAAATCAGAATTAGATAGCTTCTTTAACGGAACAGGTTACACAGGCTTTAACAACAATGGATCCATCAAAGATTATTATTATGACGTGTCCGGCGGAAAAGTTACATATACAAATACTTTAATAGGGTTCTATACCGCTAAAAATCCCAAATCTTATTACGATGACATTTATGAGCAAACCGGTTCCTACGCCAAGTCCGATGAACTTGCAGAAGAAGCGGTTCAATGGCTGAAATCCTCAGGTTATGACTTGTCAACTTTAACAAAAGACTCCAACGGATACTTAAAAGCCGTCAATATCCTTTATGCTGGTTCCGCTGATGCTGGCTGGGCAAAAGGATTATGGCCTCATCAATCCTGGTATCCAAAATCAGATTATATCAATGGCGCCAGAATCCAGAAATATGAAATTTCTGACATAGGAAATGATTTATCAATCTATACGATCTGTCATGAAAGCGGACATATGATCTACGGATATCCGGATCTATACGATTACGATGGAGATTCACAGGGTACCGGAGCATATAGTTTAATGAGCAGTGTTGCAAATGCAAAAAATCCGGTACCGCCGGATCCATATTGCAGAAATGTCATATCTGGTTGGAATACACCTATGATTATGAATTCATACGCTGCCGGAACTACATTTACTGCAGTTGCTGATAAAAATGGAAATTCCTATTCCTATAAATGGTCAGGTAATGGCTCAAATGAATATTATCTTATAGAAAACATTCAAAAAATCGGAAGATATGCTGACGTTCCAGATACAGGACTTGCTATCTGGCATGTAGATGAAAAGGGAGATAATTCTAAAAATAATATGACATCCAGCAGTCATTATTTAGTATCTCTTGAACAGGCAGATGGAAAATTTGATATGGAAAAAAATAAAAACGGTGGAGACAGCGGAGATTTATTCCGGGGAGGTTATAAAGATTCATTTTCCGATAGTACTACTCCGGATTCCAAATGGTGGAATAAATCGGCTTCTGGTTTGGAAATATCACAAATCAGCAATTTAGCCAATGAAATGACCTTTATACAGTCAGCCTCCAATTCAAACCCAAATCCTAATCCTCAATTAACAAATATAGCAGGACAGGCTACTGCATCTGCTTCTTATATATCTGATTGGGAAAATATAAGTGCATTGAATGATGGAATTGATCCTGCAAGCTCAAGTGATCGAAGCGGTGCTGTTTATGGAAACTGGCCGGAAAAAGGTACACAATGGGTTCAATACGTCTTTAATCAAAATTACACCATATCAAGTTGTGATGTCTATTGGTTTAAAGATGGCCAGGGTATCGATGTACCAACTTCCTACAATATATTATACTGGGATGGAACAGCATGGCAAAATGTAAAAAATCCAAAAGGTTTGGGTACACAGATTAACAAATATAATACAACTACCTTTACCCCGATAACAACAAATGGCATTACAATTACAATGGATTCAAAGGATGGCAATTCAACCGGTATCCTTGAATGGAAAGTATATGGCAAATAAAATATAGAAATTCTTAAATAGAACCAATTAAAAGGAACTGTAACTTCAAAGCTTTTAAATAAAAGCAATGGGTTACAGTTCCTTTTTTTTCATGTGCGGATGGGAAACCGGTATCTTACCAAATTTCATCATTGGATCACGCGGCGTATGGTCACCGGCTTTCGGTAATTCCAGGAGGATATTTTGATTCCGCTTCTTCGGTTGGCAGCGTGTACGATCTGACCTTTTCCGATATACATGGCTACGTGGTCGATCTGGCTGCCGCTGGAGTAGAATAACAAATCTCCAGGCTCCATACTTGAGGCGGTTATGGCTTCGCCTTCTGCGGCCTGTTCTCTGGAAGTACGGTCCAAACGGACTCCGGCTGCATGTTCCATGACATACTGGACAAAACCTGAGCAGTCTGCACCGGTGTTTGGATTGGTTCCGCCCCAGCGGTAGGGATTCCCTACAAATTTCACTGCATAGTTTACTACCTGATTTCGTAAGTCATCATTTTTATCTGCTTCTGGTATGGTATATGCAATGGTAGCATATTCCGGCACATAAGCATAGACTGTCTGGCCTTTGTATTCAATTTTGGCCCAGCCATCCTTACCGGATAGGAAGCGATAAGTTTCTCCCTCATGGATTCTTCCTAAAATTTCTGAATCCGTATTTGGTTGTCTGCGGACCCGAAGGGTCTGGGTATCTACACGGAGCAAAAGCTTCATATCATAGTAAGCGATGGCTCTGGCTTCCTTTCCAGTGGCTAAGTATTCTCCATACACATATCCGGTTACCTGCCCTGATTTTATTTTATACCAGCCATTTTCCTCGGACAGCACACTGCTGCCGGCATGGCTTCTTAATTTCCCCACGATTTCCGCGTCATTCTTTGGTTCTTTCCTGATGTTTAAGGAATCTTCCACTGTAGCAACTCCAAGATTATTGAAGATCGTGTGAAAGGTTCCATACCTCATTTTTTCCTGCGTAAGACCGGCCGAGTTTTCTTCTGACTTCTGTTTCTGTGATTTCTGATACTTGTCCATATAGACTTCTATACCAGCTACCGGAGATCCGGTAGTCACAGTCGTCACGTTACCTGCGGCCTGCACATCTGCTGCTGCAATCCATACGGCACTGCCGCATGCGATCACAAAGCCCAGCATTTTCCATGCTTTGTCAGTCATATGCACGTTCCTTCGCAAGTTTTTGATTGTGAACCAGGCGAATTTACCGCCCTTCTTTTACAATTGAATGTTTTACTTCTCTGACAGGTTCTTTAAATACTGCATCCCGTAATCCCTGTCTTTTTCTATCTGCACTTTTAATTGCTCCAATCCGTCAAATTTCCGTTCCGGGCGGATGAAGTGCAATAGCTGTACTTCTATAGTCTTTCCATAAATATCCCTATTTATACCATAAATGTAAGTTTCTACTCCTACGGGAGATCCGCCTTCTACGGTGGGCTTCTTTCCGATGTTGGTGATTCCTCCATAATAGGTGCCGTCTACATAAACCTTGGATATATAGACTCCAAAAACAGGCAGATGCTTTTCCGGTTCAGGTATGATATTGGCTGTGGGAAATCCCAATACAGGGCCCCCAAGATGATTGCCATGAACAACGGTTCCATGGATCGCATAAGGCTCTCCCAAAAGTTCATTGGCCTTTTCCATATTGCCCGCATCCAGCAGTTCTCTGATGTATGTACTGCTGATATCACGGTGGTCGTCCTTCTCTTTTGGAATGACGATCAGTTCATATCCGTAACGTTCCTTCCACTGATTTAAGCTGTCCGCATTTCCTGCGCCCCGATAGCCAAAGGTGCAGTCTGTTCCTACCACTATGGTCTTTGCATTCATTTGACCTATCAGAATCTTCTTTACAAATTGCTCCGGTTCCATACGGGCGGTTTCTTTTGTAAAGGGGTATTCTACCAGGTAGTCAATGCCGATTTTCTCCAGATTGTTTTTTCTCTCCAGATTGGTCGTTATGGCCCTTTGGGGGCCTTCGGTATCCAGGGAATTGGGAGACATGTCAAAGGTAAAGACTGCTATCTTATACCCTTTTTCTTCCTTGACTTCTGCCATTCTCTGAAGCAGCTTCTGATGACCTCTGTGGCGGCCGTCAAACTTTCCCAATGTCACCACGGAAGGTTCTTCTATCTGAAATTCTCTGGTTCCGGTTATATACTCCATCTTTAATTTCCTCCCAGAAATACCTTTTGGGGCTTCAGTAAGTCCTCTTCTCTACCAGGCTCATATACCCCGATAAACTGCTTGTTGCTGTCATACACCCTGACCGGTCCTTCTTCCAGACTGTATTCGCCGGAAGCCTGATCCCGGTAAAATGGATTGCCGTTATGAACCAGCTTATCAAAGTCCGGTTTCATGATCAATTCCGGATAATCACAAAATACCTTGTCCACGGCAAGGATGTGTTCTGCCAGTGCTCCTTTATCCCGAAGCTCTTCGATCCGGGAAAGAGTAAGGCTTTCTTCCAAACAAAATCCGGAAACCTGGGTACGAAGAAGAGATTCCATACAACCTCCGCATCCCAGTTTCCTTCCTATATCATAGCAAAGTGTCCGGATATAGGTTCCCTTAGAACAGGTTACTGTCATCGTAACCCTGGGAAGCTCTATCCGGTCCACCCGAATTTCCAATATTTCCACCGGTCTTGCTTTCCGTTCCACTTCTTTTCCCGCTCTGGCCAGTTCATAAAGCTTTTTGCCATCTACCTTTAAGGCAGAGTACATGGGCGGAATCTGATCATAGTGGCCCAAAAATCCAAGTACCGCTTCTCTTACCCGGGATTCGTCAACTTGAACCGGATATTCTGCCAGGACTTTACCTGTGACATCCTGCGTATCTGTTTCCTTACCTAACAGCATGACTGCTTCATAGGTTTTGGTTTTGTCGGTCAGCATATCACAAAGCTTTGTGGCCTTTCCCAGGCAGACAGGAAGTACCCCTTCCGCCATGGGATCTAAAGTCCCCGTATGTCCTATTTTTTTTTGCTTTAAAATACCCCTCATTTTCGCTACGACGTCATGAGAGGTAAATCCTTTTTCCTTATAAACATTGATGATGCCGTCTGCCATGGCCCGTATCTCCTAATTTAGCTGTTTTACAATCTGGTCTGACAGATTGTTGATCACATCATGAACACTGCCTGTCATTGTACAGCCAGCTGCCTTTTTATGACCGCCGCCTCCAAAATAAACGGCAATTTTACTCACATCAAGATCGGTGGTGGAGCGCAGGCTCACCTTATACTCTCTGCAAGCGGTTTCATACATAAAAATGGCACATTCCACCCCTTCTGTGATCCGAAGCTGGTCGATGATTCCATCCATATCGCCACTTGAAACACCGTAAAAATCCATATCCTTTTTGCCTATTACACTGAAAATGCACTGGTTGTCATGAAAGGTTATGCTCTCCAGCAAAGCTCTTCCAAGAATCTGGTTCTGGAGATATGTTTTCCGGTAAAAACTGTCATCAATGATTCTGGAAAAATTGATCCCCTTTTCCATCATCTTTCCTGCGATTTCCATGGTCTTTCTGGATGTACAGTCATATTTAAACACTCCGGTATCATGTATAATCCCAGTATAAATGCATTCAGCCACTTCTTTGCTGATTTTATCTTCATCGAAAAGACCGTAGAGTACTTCACAAGTGGAACTGGCACGGTCTTCCACAATGTTTTTATCCGCGTATTTTAAATTGGTGACGTGATGATCCACGCAAATACTTTTTTTAGCTGCCTTTAAATACTTGACTGCTTCACCGAACCGAAGGGTATCGCTGCTGTCAAGGCAGATACATAAATCGAATTCTTTATCTTCTGAGAAATCACTGACAATACGGTCAATGTTTTTTAAGTATCCGAATTTCTCCGATGGAGTCTCTAAATAAACCACTGCTTCCACTTCTGGATAATTCTCACTTAAGTAATTATATACCGCCAGACAGGAACCTACACAGTCCCCGTCCGGACGGACATGGCCGATAATGGCCGCTTTCTTTACATCTTCAAGGATTGTATCAAGGGTACTCAAAGGTGCACCTCCTTAATCTTTGATGTCTTTTGTAACCTCGTCGATCAGTCTGGACATATTGACGCCATACTCTATGGACTGGTCCAGAATGAATTTGATTTCAGGTGTATTGCGCAGATTCACTCTTCTTGCCAGTTCCCGGCGGATATAGCCTTCTGCACTTTTTAGACCTTCAATGGTAGCTTTTCCTGCTTCCTCATCACCCAAAATACTGATATAAGCCTTACAGAATTTTAAGTCCGGAGTTACCTGTACGGCAACAACAGTGGTCATGGGGTGAATTCTTGGATCTTTGATTTCCAGACGGATAATCTGGCTTAATTCCCTCTGGACCTCCATATTGATTCTTGTATTCTTTATACTGTTTTTACGCATGTTATTCCTTTCGCATTTCATCCGCATTTTCAAAAAGACCAGCCCGAAAAAACGGGCTCATCTTTTTAAATTCCAGGCGGAAAGTTCCTAGCGGGGAACCTCTACCATGGCATATGCTTCAATCATATCGTCTTCCTGGATATCGTTAAACTTCTCAAATACAAGACCACACTCATAACCGGTCGCTACTTCCTTTACATCGTCTTTAAATCTCTTTAAGGAAGCAAGCGGTCCTTCGTAAATCTTCTCTCCGGCTCTTGTGATACGTACACTGCAGCCTCTGTTGAATTTACCATCCATGATATAGGAACCTGCAATGGTACCCACGCCGGAAGCCTTAAAGGTCTGGCGCACAATAGCATGACCGATGATCTGCTCTTCAAAGATCGGATCAAGCATTCCCTTCATGGCTGATTCTACATCTGCAATCGCCTGATAGATTACTTTGTAAAGTCTCATATCTACTTTTTCCCGGTCCGCAATGGATTTTGCTGTTACATCCGGTCTTACGTTGAAGCCGATGATAATAGCATTGGATGCGGAAGCCAGGGATACGTCGGATTCATTGATGGCACCTACGCCGCCATGGATCACTTTAACCATAACTTCTTCATTGGACAGCTTGGTAAGACTCTGTTTTACCGCTTCTACAGATCCCTGTACATCCGCTTTAACAATGATCGGCAGTTCTTTCACATTGCCGGCCTTGATCTGGCTGAATAAATCATCCAATGATAACTTAGCTTTTGTATCTTCCAGTAATTTATTCTTCCCTTCGGAAATAAATGTTTCCGCAAAGGTTCTTGCTTCTTTATCATTCTCGGTTCCAACCAAAACGTCACCTGCATTAGGAACGTCGTTAAGACCTAAAATCTCAACTGGTGTGGATGGACCTGCCTCTTTTACTCTGCGGCCCTTGTCATCCATCATAGCGCGAACTTTTCCGTAGCAGGAGCCAGCCGCAACCGTATCACCTACGCGTAAAATTCCCTTCTGTACCAGTACGGTAGCAACTGGGCCTTTGCCCTTATCAAGCTCGGCTTCGATGATGAGACCTCTCGCACGTCGGTTCGGATTTGCCTTTAATTCCTTTACTTCAGAAGTAAGAAGAATCATTTCCAGAAGTTCTTTGATGCCTTCTTTCGTATGTGCAGAAACCGGTACAAAGATGGTGCTTCCGCCCCAATCCTCTGAAATCAGTTCATACTCGGATAATTCCTGTTTTGCACGGTCAATGTTAGCACTTGGTTTATCAATCTTATTAATGGCAACAATGATTTCCACTCCTGCGGCTTTGGCATGATTGATTGCCTCTATAGTCTGTGGCATCACGCCGTCATCGGCTGCAACTACAAGAATTGCAATATCTGTGGACTGTGCACCTCTCATACGCATAGCTGTAAATGCTTCATGTCCTGGAGTATCTAAAAATGTGATCTTCTGTCCGTTCACCTCAACGGTATAAGCGCCGATATGCTGTGTGATACCGCCGGCTTCTCTGGAGGTCACATCGGTCTGACGAATCGCATCAAGAAGTGAAGTCTTACCATGGTCAACATGACCCATAACACAGACAACTGGCGGTCTGGAAACCATGTCTTTCTCATCTTCCTCTTCCTCTTTTAACAGTTCTTCAATTACATCAACTTTGATTTCCTTTTCGCAGAGTACTTCATATTCCATAGCGATCTCTTCTGCCTGTTCAAAGTCGATTTCTGTATTAAGAGTTACGATCTTGCCCTGTAAAAACAGCTTCTTTACAATGGCAGACGGCTGAAGCTTCATGCTTTCTGCCAGTTCTTTGATGGTGAGTACTTCCGGAATGATAATGGTTTTTACTTCCTCTACCTTAGCCTCTTTATGCACTGGAGGCATGATAGGAGCTTTTGTTCCCTTACCGCCCTTAGCCTGGGTTTTTCCTTTTGAAACATCATCTTTGTCTCTTTTATCAAAACGGTCATTCTTATAGGCACCCTTAGTTGCTCTGTTGCTGGTAGGCTTTGCCTGAATTGGCGTATCAAAGCTTTTTGGAGCGGCATCTCTGCCGGTACGTGCTCCCTGTGGTCTTCCATCACGATTTCCCTGATAGCCTCCCTGACCCTGTGGTCTTC
>CAUQMY010000004.1:0-415143 GCA_963519465.1 uncultured bacterium | reverse complement strand
GCATTTCCTGCCTGTACGCTCTTTATTTCTGCCTGATAAAAAGGTGTACCTTTTTATATTGGATCCCCAAATGCCCTTCCTTCCATAATTACTGTTGAAATATAGCGAAATTTTGATTATAATGTATTATGGTTGATTTTACTCATCAGACAAGCATACCATTCTGCCAAAAAGGTACACCTTTTTAGCAATATGGTATGCTTGTCTCATTTTAAAATCTGCTCTTTCTGCCATACTAGAAACGACAGGAGGTTTTAAAAACAACATGAACAATTTTTACGGCTATGTGAGAGTATCAACCCTTGACCAAAATGTGCAGCGGCAATTGGTTGAGCTAATCAAATGGGGAGTATTAGAAAAGAACATTTATTGTGATAGATTGTCAGGTAAGGATTTTAACAGGCCTCAGTATCAGAAATTAAAACGGAAATTAAAGGAAGGAGACGTACTAGTAGTAAAAAGCATCGATCGTCTGGGAAGAAATTATGAAGACATTCAGAAAGAATGGAGGGAAATTGTGAAATTAAAAAAGGCAGACATTGTCATTATTGACATGCCTATTCTTGACACACGAACCAATAAAGATTTAATCGGAACCCTGATTTCTGACATTGTCTTACAGCTTCTCTCCTACGTAGCCCAGGCAGAAAGAGAGAACATCAAACAGAGACAGGCAGAAGGAATTGCCATCGCCAAGGCACAGGGCCGGCATCTGGGGCGTTTCCCCTCTCCTCTTCCAGAGGAGTTCTATCCGGTTTACGAAAAATGGAAACAGAGGGAATACAGCCTTCGCACGGCAAGCGCTGCTCTTGGAATCACAATCAGTCAGTTTCGAACTATGATAAAAAAGCATGAAAATAGCGGGAAAGAAGACCTGACTTGAAAACTCCTGCTGATCTGTGTTAAAATAAGAAGAGATTATGCTGAAAGAAGGTGTTGTTACGAAGATTCAAGAATCTGCAGAAAACTATCTGGAAGCCATTTTGATGCTTCATAGACGAAACGGTCATGTGCGCTCCATTGACATCGCTGGAGAATTGGATTTTTCCAAGCCAAGCGTCAGTGTAGCCATGAAAAATCTCCGAGAGAACGGATACATTGAGGTAGACGAAAACGGTTACATCTCTCTGCTAAAAGAAGGGCAGGAAATCGCAGAAAGGATGTACGAACGTCACACCTTACTATCTGACTGGCTCATCACTTTGGGAGTTACCCCCCAGATAGCCATTGATGACGCCTGCCGGATTGAACACGTGATAAGCGCGGAAAGTTTTGCAGCCATTAAGGACCATGTGAATACGGATAAAAAATCATAAAGAAAAGTGTGTAAGTCAGAATTAACTTACACACTTTTCTTTTTATATTCTTGCCCTCCACTTTAAGAGAAATGCGGAGTTGACAATTACCAGAATGGATCCTGCATTATGTACCAGCGCACCAAATACGGGATTTAAAACCCCAGTCATCGCCAGTAGGATGGCAATAAAGTTGAGAGTCATGGAAAATGTCAGATTGTATTTGATGGTCGTCATCATCCTCTTGGACAAACGCAGCAGATGAGGGATTTCTTTAATATCGTCATTGACCAGCGCAATATCAGCCGCATCCACTGCAATATCACTTCCGATTCCTCCCATGGCGATTCCAACATAGGCCTTTTTAAGAGCCGGAGCATCGTTTACCCCATCTCCAATCATACAGACATTTTCTTTTTCCTGTTCATAGGACTCAATCCATTTCATCTTATCCTCTGGAAGACATTCTGCATGAACCTCATCAATATGAAGCTGACCGGCTATCTGCTTTGCCGCATTCTCATGGTCTCCGGTAAGAAGGACTGGCAAGACACCTGCCTGTTTCACTTGATCGATCATTGCAGCCGCCTCATGGCGCAAGGTATCTGACAAAGCCAAAAAGCCTGCCGCCTTTTCGCCCACGGAAACATAGATCACCGTACAGCCTGCCTGACGGTAACGCTCCCCTTCTTCCTCCTGCTCCTTATTAAGCCGGATATCCTTTGTAAGAAGCAGTTCCCGGCTTCCCACCATAATGTCTTTTCCGCCCACAGAGGCACTCACTCCCCGCCCTGGCAGCATCTCAAATCCAGACGCTTCCGGTACCTCTTTGTAAGTGACTTCCAGGTAGCAACGGGCCACGGCCTTTCCCAATGGATGTTCTGAACGCGCTTCTGCTCCTGCCGCAAATCCATAGACCTCTTCATCGGATAACTCCTCTATGAAACTTTTAAACTTAAAAACGGTAGGAGTTCCATAAGTGAGAGTTCCTGTCTTATCGAAAGTAACTTTCTTAACTGCTGCCAACCGCTCCAGAGCATCTCCTTCTCGTACCAGGAATCCATGTTTGGTCGCATTGCCGATGGCGGCCATAATAGCAGTGGGAGTCGCAAGTACAAGGGCACAGGGGCAGAATACGACCAGTATGGTAACCGCACGCAGAATCTCTCCTGTGACAAACCAGGTCAGAGCTGCAGAAACAACAGCGATTATCACGATCCAGGTAGCCCAGCGGTCCGCAATTCCTACAATCTTTGCCTTTCCAGCATCTGCCGACTGCACCAGGCGAATCATTCTCTGTATGGAGCTGTCCTCCCCAACTTTTACGGCTTTCATATCAAAGGAACCGAACTGATTGACCGATCCGCTTAAAACATCGTCTCCCTGGCTCTTATCCACCGGTAAGGACTCTCCAGTCATAACCGCCTGATTGATGGAAGTCTGGCCGGACTGGATAATTCCATCGACCGGAATGGTTTCTCCTGGCAGTACCCGCAGAATATCTCCCACTTTGATCTGCTCTGCCAATACGATCTCTTCCTTATTTAAAACCAGCCTTCTGGCTGTACGTGGTGTTAAATGTACCAGCTTTTCGATTCCGGCTCTGGCCTTTTCCACGGTTAAGTCCTCTAACAGGGCTCCCAGCTGCATGATAAAAGCCACCTCTCCGGCGGCAAAATGCTCTCCGATGATAATAGAAGCAATAAGCGCGATGGAAACCAGGACGTCCGCTTTAATATCAAATTCCGTAACAAGGCCAATCACCGCCTCCAGTATAATCGGAATCCCACATAGGACAATGGCAACCCACGCCGCATCAAAGGGCAGAGGGACCAGATCAAAAAGACTGATCAAAAGAAACACGGCAGAGATTCCCAGGAATGTGATATCTTTTTTACTGCCGCCCCATTCCAAAAGTTCTTCTAATTTTTCCATAACTTCCTCCCTTATATACCCATGGGGGTATCTGTATGTTTTACTATACCAATAGGGGTATGGGTTGTCAAGTGGTAAAAAAAGAAAGCCGGCTGTTTCCAGCTCGGCTTTTGTTGGGACTTTAAGTCATATTGGCAAAACGTTCCACTGCCTTTGTAAAGCTTTCGATGGTCTTATCGGCATCACCATGCTCGATTCCATCTCTGACACAATGGTTGATATGCCCTTCTAAAACCACCTGTCCGACCCTGTGAAGGGCAGACTTTGCTGCATTAATCTGAGCCAATACATCTTCACAAGGAACATCTTCTTCGACCATACGGTCAATGGCCTGGACCTGACCTATAATTTTTTTTAAGCGCCGATGCAGATTATCGGCATCCATACATTTTTTCATGTAACACCTCCATATACCGTTAGGGGTATGTGTACATTATGGGTCAAAATCCATGGCTTGTCAATACTCCGGCTTCGGACTTATGTGAACTTAGACACCTTGATCTCTTTTGCAATATCTTTGCCAATAGCCAGCCGCTTTTCTCCCACTCCGAGAATCACATTTCCATAATATTCCCCCACCACACGGACGGTCATGCCTTCTTTTAATTCATAGCTTTGCATGACCTCCGTGGTATGAGGATCGCACATCATCCAGTTGATGGTGTAGGTATCTCCGATTTTCACATCTTTCAATGATTGCATTGGCTTCCTCCGTGTTTTAAAATTTTGGAGTTATTTTAACCAATCCAACATAGGAAATACGTTTTATGAGGAACTTAACCTCGAAAAATCTCTTACATCCATTCCTGATAGCGTTTTATATATACCTTTTTTAACATCTGCACACAGATTAGATATCCAGCCAGAATTACGACCAGCCATGGTACGAACCGCAAGGGCAGAGGACGCATGTCAAAGCCTACAGAAAAATTTGTAAAACCGATCACAACTGCTACAACTGCCACAATGCATGTGGATATGAAGAGAGGCATGGAGGAACGGCTGTGGATAAAGGGCAGCTTTTCCGTACGGATCATATGGATTACAAGTACCTGGGAAACGGTTCCGAATACAAACCAGCCACACTGGAACAAAGGAGAAAGCTCGGTCCGGTTGGCTCCCACCGCCCACCACATAACTGCAAAGCACAAAAGATCAAAGATCGAGCTTAGAGGGCCAAAGAAAGCCATAAAGCTTTTGATGGACTTTGTTTCCCATTTATGAGGCTTTTTTAAATATTCCTGATCTACACGGTCAAAGGGAATTCCCATCTGGGAAAAGTCACAGAGCAGATTCTGGGTTAAGATCTGGACTGGAAGCATGGGCAGGAAGGGAAGGAACACACTTGCTGCAATGACAGAAATCATATTTCCGAAATTTCCGCTTGCTGCCATCTTGATGTATTTGATGATGTTTCCAAAGGTTCTGCGGCCTTCCATAACTCCCTCTTCCAACACCATTAAATCCTTCTCCAGCAATATGATGTCTGCGGTTTCCTTGGCAATGTCAACCGCACTGTCAATGGAAATCCCCACATCAGCCTGATGAAGCGCCGGGGCATCGTTGATCCCATCTCCCATATAGCCTACGGTGTGCCCAGCCATCTGGAACGCTTTTACCACCCGTTCCTTTTGGGATGGTGATAATTTAGCAAACAGATTGCAGGTATCTACTGCATTTAAAAGGGCTTCATCCGTCATCTCTTCCACATCACGTCCTGTTAACAGGGTTTTGACATCAACGCCTACCTTGCTGCAGACCTTTGCGGCCACACCTTCGCTGTCTCCGGTAAGAACCACCGTTCTTACTCCATGTTCCCAAAGTGCAGAGATTGCCGCTCCTGCACTTTCTTTTGGCGGATCAAGAAAACCTACAAAACCAATTAAGACCATATCCTTTTCATCTGCCACACCAAACGTTCCCTCGCCTGGTACCTCATTCTTCTGGGCGATGGCAATCATACGGAGACCTTCTTCATTGTATTTATTATACGTGGCCATGGCAATATTCCTTGTTTCCTCGTCCATGGGAAGGACGCTGCCGTTGATTTCCATAAATGCACAGATTTCAAGGATCTCTTCCACTGCTCCTTTGGTGATCAGCTGAAGCTTCCCGCAATGATCAGCCAATACCACGCTCATTCTTCTACGGGTAAAATCAAAGGGGATTTCATCCACCCGCCGGTAAGTATTCAGGATATGAGCCAGCCCGTTTAGTTCCGCCCGGTTTATGATCGCAAGGTCAATTAAATTTTTAAGACCGGTCTGATAGTAGCTGTTTAAATAGGCGTGCCGCAAAATCCTGGCATCGTCTTCTCCTTTTATATCCATGTATTTTTCCAGTACAACCTTATCCTCGGTCAGCGTGCCGGTTTTATCCGTGCACAGCACATCCATTTCTCCAAAGGTCTGTATGGCACCCAACGTATGGACGATAACCTTATGCTTTGACATGGATACGGCGCCCTTTGCAAGGGTAGACGTCATGATCATGGGCAGCATCTCCGGCGTAAGGCCGACAGCAATACTGAAGGAAAACAACAGAGCTCCTGCCCAGTCTCCTTTTGCAACGCCATTGATGAAAAATACAATAGGAACCATAACAAGCATCATACGAACCAGAAGGCGGCTGATGGAACCCACTCCGCGCTCAAAACTGGTCTTTGCCCTGTCACCGGAAAGGGTCTTTGCCATGGATCCGAAATAGGTGCTGTTTCCCGTCATCAGCACCACGGCAGTCGCACTTCCGCTGACCACATTGGATCCCATGAATCCCATATTTTTTAAGTCTGTCAGTGTATCACCGGAATTGTTCTCTGCTTTGCTGAATTTTTCCACCGGAGCAGATTCGCCGGTCAGTGCTGCCTGAGCAAGGAACGTATCCTTGGTGGTTAAAAAACGCACATCAGCCGGAATCATATGTCCTGCGGAAAGCTTGACGATATCCCCTGGAACCACTTCGTTCATGGCTATCTCTGTAAGGACGCCATCCCGCCAGACATCGGCTTTGTTGGAAATCATTTCGGAAAGCTTTTCTGCCGCAGCATTGGACCTTTGGGACTGGACAAAGGCCACCAGACTGGATAATGTTACTAAAAATATGATTATCCCAACCGTAAGGTAATCAGGCTTAGAGGACGCCATGACATCGGTAAAATAGGTGACTGACGCTATAATAAGCAAAATTACATTAAAGGGATTGATGACTGCCTCTCTCAATCTGTGTAAGGCCGTGTCTTTCGTCCCTGCGGTAATCACGTTGGGACCGAATTCCTCCTGTCTTTCTTCTGCCTCTTCCTGGGTAAGGCCGCCTCTTTTTGCTGACAGGGTGGAGAGCAGTTTTTCTTCTTCAAGAAACGCATAAGCTCTGATTTCCTCATCTTTAAAAAAACGGCTGTTATTTAACTGTTTGTTCACTCTCTTTGTTAAAAAATTCATTGGATTCATTCCTTTCTTTTTCTAGAATACCCCAATGAAAATAAAAAACAGCACAAAAAAAGCCGTCCCAATAGACGGCAGGAATAAACAGGCTAAGAATGCCCCTAAGAATCAAAAACATGGGACATCTGCCCGCTCAATGAGCCGAAATATTGGGTTTTATTCTCAAACTGGGGTTTGAAGCCGCACATCTGACTTCGAGGGTTACTGTCCATGTCTTCATTCCTTTCATAATTAATTTCATATCCTATTCAGTGTAGCCCACTGGTAAAAAAAAGTCAACCTTGGGATGACAAAGAAAAAAATCCCATAAAATTCCTAATATGAGATCTGGTAATAATTGGAACATTTCTTCCATCAAAATACATCTTATAATAAATCATTATAAGCAAAGGAGTTTTGCCATGCCAAGAAGAGGAGAAAACATTTATAAACGCAAGGATGGCAGGTGGGAAGGAAGGCGGTTGAAAAAAGACGGGAAATACCAGTACTTCTATGCCCAGACTTACAAAGGCGTAAAGGAAAAAATGAAAAACTCTCCCGAAACTGCCAGACCTGCTAAGAAAATACTGACTGACGGTTCCCAGAGTGCAGCCTGTTTATTTGAAAAATGGCTGGAAGACGCCGCTCCCCGGGTTAAGCCTTCTACCTTTGAAAGCTATTACCGCTGTATGAGCAAATACGTCATACCCTTTTATGAAAGCAACCTCTATAACCATATCACAGAAGATTCCGTGATACGCTTTACAAAGCTGATCCGGGAAGAAACCGATCTGGCCGATTCTTCTAAGAAGAAAAACCTGACTATCTTCAAAATCGCATTAAAGGAAATTTTAAAGAATTCTCCCCAATGCTTTTCCATTATAGAGCTTATTAAGCCCCCAAAACCAGCGGATAAGGAGGTCGAGGTCTTTTCCATGAAGGACCAGCGGCTGATCGAACATACTGCCTTAAACTATGGGGACAAACGGGCCATCGGAATTATTTTGTGCTTTTATACTGGGATCCGCCTTGGAGAACTTTGCGCTCTTAAATGGAAGGATATTGACATGGAAACCGGCACATTAACCATTAAGCGGACCGTATCCCGTGTCCGGAATTTTGAAGAGGAAGAAGAGGAAAAAACAGTACTATTTGTAGGTTCTCCCAAAAGCCGTAAATCCTTAAGAAAGATTCCATTGCCGGGATTTTTGTTAAATATGTTAAAGGAAGGTTCCACACAGTCTGCGGAGGACTATTATATACTTTCCAGAAGCCAGAAGCCGTATGATCCCCGCCGTTTCCAAAAGCTTTATAAGAGAATCTTAAAAAAAGCCGCTGTCACTGACCGGAAATTCCATGCCATCCGCCATACCTTTGCCACCCGCGCTCTTGAACTGGGGGTGGATATCAAAACCATCAGTGAGCTGTTAGGCCATTCCAGTGTTTCCATCACTTTAAATGTCTACGCCCATTCACTGATGGAACAGAAAAAAGCGGCGATTGATAAATTCAACAATTTATATTACTTAAATGAACAGGACACGGGGGGCATGGTTTTGGATTCCTCTTCCATTTCCAAACAATTTACATAACTGCAAATAAGTGTCTTCGACACTCTCAACTCCCCTGCCCCTCACTCATGAGGGGATTAGGGGTTTTTCTTTGTGGTAATCTGAAATTTGTCCCTTTTTGCTGTAAAAGCCGTTTCTGGCAGGGATCTCAAATGGAATCCTCATATCCATTCCCTTATAACCTGTCATAGGCTTAAATTTTTATAATTGTTTTTTAACTCAGTACATCTATGATATTGTCATAAAAATTTCCATTTTTGACATCTTCCATAGAAAACACCTTTTCTTTGACATTTGCTTTTAAATATTCAAATGCTTCCAGATATTTCTCGTTGTCCACATAATAGGTTTTTAATCCATCTTTGTAATCCATAGTCATTGCGTCAATATCATTATGGGATAAAACTATAAATATATTTTCAATGCCATGTTTATATAAATTTGCTAATTGCAATTTTAAGTTTGCTGGATCCACAAAAGTATTTACACACATGACGGCCACATCTATATTTGCTGCAGAAAAATAGGCATCTGCCAGTTTTCCAAAATTATATGTATTCAAATTATTTACCTGACCAGTTGCTCCTCCAATATTGATAAGCCAAGCATCCATATCTTCATTTATTTCAGTCAGATACATATATTTATTGATAGAAAAAACACTATTCGGGAACTTTAATTCTGTTGGATAATTGAAAACTTCCATATCATAAAGCACCCCTATCGGATTATTAGAGACTGCCTTAATATTCAATCCATCTTCTTTCAGTTTATTCAGCAATGAAATCTGGACATCTGACTTGTTTAAGCCACTGCATAATCCTGCAACCGCTATAACAGGTTTTTCTAATACTGTCATTTCTGACGCATTATACTTATTGTAATCACGTAAATACTTATTATCATCTTTGCCCAGAAAATTGCCGATATAGACAATCCTATATTTTTTATACTTTTCTTTTATTGCTACTGGAAATTGCAAATCGTGATATAACGAGCTTAACAGCATTATTACATCAAAATCTTCTGTCTCTTCGCCATAATCGAAGTTATAAAACGCTCCTTTTTCATGATCATAATAAGCCACAATATTTTTATTTAAAATATTTTTATTTACATCCTTTATTACATTAGACGGAAAAATCACAACAGCAACCCTATTATCTGATATAATACTTTTTATCTCACTTTCTTCCAAGATATTGTCACAATAAATACTTTCTGTGCCATGAAGATTGATATTATATTTTTTAGATAATATTTTGTATTTATCATTTAACGGAGCAGCACTAAGCTCATCACAGAAGTAACCACATATTCTTGCGCAGGCCATGCTCGAAGAACTAAAGTCTAATTCTACTCCATTTTCTGTCATGATATAGTCTCTCATGGACACAGAAATTGTAGTAGACTCAACCGTTTTTATTTTCTCAGTTTGTTTCTGATCCACTTTTACGCAAATTACATTATTAAAATCTGCAGGAAATGATATGGTGTTTGTGTGTGATGCTGCTGATAAAACCACAATATTATTCTGAGCGGCTTTCTCACACACATCATACAGTTCCTGCGAATATGCAGTTAATCCCAAACTGATATTTATTATATCAACTCTTTCCTCTAATGCTTTATCTATCGCAGCAATAATTGGAGATACCTTCAACGTTCCGGAAACATCCGATATATTCATATCTAAAATCTGCAGTTCCGTGTCCTTTGCATTGGACACAATTTCCTTGAAACAATGCGTACCATGCTTTTCTTCCGGCTCCTTATATTTTTCTACCAATTCTCCATTATCTAACGAAAAATGTCGGACTTCAATTCCGTTTCCAATTTGATTTTTAGAAACTCCGATATCAATTAATGCAATCTTCATTTTCGTCCTCCTGTATTTAAACTAATGATATATTTGCTACATAATTAACCAAATCTCTATCTGTACTAACCCGGTCAAGGTAATAACCCAATTCTTTTTCTACATTATTTCGAGACTGATCACAATATTCATTGCCTACTTTTAAAATATCCATAAAACAAATATTGCAAAATCTGGCTGCCCAACAATGCCTGCATTTATCTAAACTCGTTATTGTTTTGTAAAGAAGCTTCTCAACTTTATTTATATCGATGCCTGTATAAACATCTCCAATTTCAAAAATTTCCTGATTTTCATCTACTTTTTCGCAAACAATAATTTTCCCCTCAGTGGTAACATAATTTTTCCTTACGCCTGGGACACAGAATCCTCCCGGGAGAATCGTATTACTACATTCCGAAGCATTAAATGCGTTATAATACTTTTTCATATTCGTCAACATATTTTTATAAGCAAAATCATAAGCCTTTGGATCAAATTGTTCGTCCTCGCACTTTTCATCACTCATATCTCTTACCTTTTTGAAATATTCAGTTTCAAAAAGGTCAATCAGAGTTATGTCTGATCTCCATAAGCAGTTCAAAGACTCAAATAGTTCTTTACTGGCTCCATTATACATTACTACATTATAAGTAACATTTTTTTTGAAATATTTTGGATTCTTCTGATATAGTGCCTGAATATTGCGACATGCTCTTTCATAACTGGTATTTCCATCTCCATCAACCCGATACTTATTCTGATGTTTTTCCGGTCCATCAAGGCTAATGCTCATTGTCATATTATTTTCAATCAAAAAATCTGCTATTTCGTCACTGAGCAAAGTCGCATTTGTTGTTATGTTGTAAACAGGTTGTCTAAACGGATACTTCTCTTTTATATAAGCAATACATTCTTTTATGAGATCAAAACGAAGCAACGGTTCTCCTCCATAAAATCCAAGACTACACAAATCACTTTCCTGAGAATTTCTCATAAGGAAATCTATAGCTTTAAATGCAATCTCCCTTGGCATTTCTTTCAAACGATAATTGCGATCCATATATTTAGGCATATATCCACAATATTTACATCGTAGATTACATTGCTCTGTAAGCGCCAAAGTAACACTCTTTACGTTGCTGTTGAGCATACCTTTTAATTCATCTTCACTAAAAGGATATTTAACATCAAACGCACATGGCTTTTTAATGTCTCTGAAATCATTATTACCCAGAAACTCTACATAGTTGTTGTCATTCAAAAATTCCTTTTCTGAATTTATTTCAGCAAATTTATTATCTAATGCATCATAGACATATAAGCTGTTTCCGGTCTTAATTATTTTGGATAAATACATATTTTTCTCCTTGTCTTTTATATTAAGTTATTGATTATTTATATAGTCTGCTACTAGACGCTTTTTATTTTAATGACAGCGTACTTAGTATGTACTGTATGTAGTTTATAAGAACATTCCTACATATCCCTTGCTATAAGCTGATACAGGCTTACCGGTACACCCACAGTGGCAATCCAAAGTTTTTACTGTTGAGTTATTTGCCTTGTTTACTTTTTTAAGATTAATTTTTTTATTGGTCATGATATACACCTCCTCTCTTAATCAATTTTTACCTTATAGCAATATTAAATGAAACTTCCTACATAGCCCTTTTTAACCGCATTTCCAGGTCTACCTTCACAGCCACAATGGCAATCCAATGTTCTCACAGTTGAATTGTTTGTCTTATTGATCTTTTTCAAATTGACTCTCTTATCCTTCATATTTTCACTTCCTTTCCAATATCATCTATGCAGCAGACCATATAAATAATCAATAACTCGTATTTTATCCTTTTCTATTCAATAGACATGGAGTAACTATCCGACTGAATTTTATACATCGCATAAAATTCCTTCTTCAGTTTAATAAGTTCCTCGAAACTTCCTTCTTCTATAAGATTACCTTTTTCTAATAGAATAATTTTATCCGATAACTTTGTAATGTACATCCGATGAGAAATAATAATTGTAGATTTCAATTCACTTATTTTTTTGAATGTATCAAACATTTTCACTTCTGATTTTGGATCCAGCGCTGCTGTTGGTTCATCTAAAACCAAAACCTGCGCTCCCGAATAGACAGCTCTGGATATTGCTATTTTCTGCCACTGTCCCCCAGATGGTTCTATGGCATCATTAAAAAACATCTTACTTAAATTTGTTTCATATCTATCTTTGTAGTTCTCAATAAATGTATCTGCCCCTGTTAATCTTGCAGCTTCCATTATTCCCTCATCATTTTGTATTTCGTCAATATTTCCAAACCCAATGCAATTATGTACACTATCTGAAAACTTCACATAGTCCTGGAACAATACTCCATAGAACTTTCGTATTTCAATAATATCGTATTCTTTTAAATCAATTCCATCTAACAATATATGTCCTTCTGTTGGATCATAAATTCTTAGTAACAATTTGACAAAGGTGGACTTTCCACTTCCATTTTCTCCCACAAGACAAATAACCTCACTTGTATTGAAGCACACACTAATATTTTTCAATACATAGTTTTCAGAACCAGTATATTTAAAACTCACATTCTCAAAACAAATATCATGTGCTGATTGGTCTTTAATTTTGACGCCACTGCTTTCAATCAAATTCGGTTCCTTCATATAGTCAAATATATAATTAATAAACATCATACTTTTGCTATTGGAGGCAATTTGATCTGATAAAGCCATTAAATCAATTGCAAGAGTCATAATCGCAGTAATCAGCAGATAGAATTCAGATACCGATATTGTTCCCGCTATTGTTTTTTGAATCAACCATATTCCAACTAAAATAGCACCTATCATGGAAATTAAACTGGTTAATATAGAAAATGTGATTTCTTTTGCAGCAATTTTAGTATTCCCTTTTATAAAATCCCGAAATAGTCCTTTTCTTTTATTGCTAATGTAATTATGTAACCTGTATCCTCTGATTTCATTTGTGTATTCCGTTTCAGTAAGCAATTCAAGGTAGTACATTATCCTACGCAATTGCATTGTTCTTTCATTATAGAAACGAAATGTTAACCCCTGATACTTTCGCTTAAAAATAATAATAGGTAAAGTAAAAAAAATGATGACAAAAAGTGCAATGAAATTATGCCGGGCTATAATAACTGCATATCCAATAAGACTTATTACGTTTGCAATTGTACTAAAAAGACTTTCCATCAAATTCAACGGCTCAGAACCACATCTATTCAGAGTATTGGAATGTAAGTCCAAGAATTCAGGATTATCAATTCTTTCCTGCTTTATATTTTGAAACTTATCGGCAACCAAATTCTCAATATTATGGGATAATTTTAACCCTGCCACAGCACATATTACCGTTTTCACACTTGAAGTGGCATATGATATCACCACGAGAAGAAACATTGCGATAAATGAACCTACTACCCTTGCATATACAACCTGAGACCCATTTCCGATACTTTCTCCTAATTTTTCTATTAATTCTGCTGTCAGATAAGTAATGAGTACCGGACTGATACCAGCAATCACCATTGAACTCACAGAAAGAAGAAATACACTTGGACCTGCTTTGAAAATTTCTTTAAAAACAAATCCTAGTTTCTTAATGAAATCTTTTACAGCTTTCATTTCCTCACCCGCTTCTTTTTTTATATGTATTATATTATTATTTTTTCTTTATTTTTCACTAATGTAATGAATCCGTTACTTGATGTAATAAATCCGCACAAAAACGATTCTTGCTTTCTTCCTAATCACAGTCTGTTAAGACAAAAAAAGATGCCATCACTTTTCAGTTATCGCATCTTTTTTGTCTCTATTAAATTTTTTCCACTGTACTGCAGTTCTTATCTATTGTTCCATTTACAAGTCGTTTATCGTATCTGTGATTGCCATATTCCGCATACGTTTTGCAGGGGCATGAATCGCTGCAACAGCAGAAACAAGACCAAATACAACGATAATACCAAGCAACGTCAGTGGCAGGTTCCATGGGGTTCCAAAATATCGTGTGAGCAACATAATATGCAGAGAGCGGCTAAGTGCTATCCCGATACCACAGCCAAATATAAGACCAGAGATGGCATAAGTAAAGGCTTCTGCGGCAATCATTCGAGTAAGTTGTCTGCCATTCATACCAACGGCTCGCATAGCACCGTACTGTTTTATTCTGGCGGTTACACTCATTGAAATACTGTTGATCATGTTGAATATCGTAATCATGGCAATGACCGCCAGAAAGCTGTACATAACAAATTGTGTTGCCAAATAAGTATTATCATTTTCCTGATTACTTTCACGCAAATCATCAAAGATTACATCTTTCTCAACAAGACTACTAATTCGCCGTACAGTTTCATCCGTAGCACTCCTGCCCAACTGCACACCAATCAGACTATAGTTTTGTTTACCTGTCAGCCATTCAAAGGTATCCTGAGAGCAGATTACGCTGTATTCGCTGGGGTAGAGACTATCGGACACTGCACAGGTAATCTCAACCTCTTTACCCGCAATCTGAATAGTATCTCCAACTTTTAATGGATTGTCTTTGTTGCTGATTGTTATAACCTGAGTACTATTTCCGTAAATTGGGGATAAATCCCCTTGAACCATACTATCCTTTGCACTCTCCAACAGATAATTACTATAAGATATCAGATTAACATGGTCGATTCCCTGACGCGAGGAAGTTGCTGGAATGTTCTCCATGTATGAGCTGCCAAAAACATGATCTACGCCTGAAACTGAACCAATCGCATCGCTCAGATTCTGATCCAGTACCAGTGCGTTGGCATAGCCATTAAGTGTAATATCCGGTTGCCATGATCGCAAAGATGGCACTAATTCATGTGCAAAATCCAATCCTACCGAAAAGCAGAGGAACAGAATAATGCTGAGTGAAAAGCTAGTTGTCATCAGAAACCAGTTTTTCTTAGACGCTGTTGCATGATGAACCCCCAACGTCAACTCGATCTTACCGAAACATACCTTTGAAGTGTGTCGTACAGAGGGTACGCTCTCCGCATTACCGGAAACAGCTGCTATTGGGGAAACCTTAGAGGCACGTTTAGCGGGAGACTGAGCCGCCAACAAAACTGTTGCTGTTCCAACCACCGCACCACTAATAAGTCCGATAGGACTAAGTGCAAATACTGGTGTGGTAATAAATTCACCGCCAATACCGTAATGCAGCAGCGCACAAACACCCCAGCTGATTGCCGTACCTAAAATCAAACCGACAGGTACAGCCGCTTTGCACCAATTTAGTGCTTCCAACCGCACAAACCGGACGATTTGCTGGCGGCTTGCACCAATGCAGCGCATCATTCCAAAGAATCTTGTCCGCTGGACTACATTACTATTCATACTACCGGAAATCATTAGCACTCCGGCTAAAAGCACCAAAATAAAGAGAATAGCTGCTATTCCATAGATATTTTTCATGGATTCGTTGTTGCTATGTCCTGAAATACCCATGATTGCAGTATTTTCGGAAATACAACCTTCCGGTAAATTATACTGCTGTTGAATTTCCGAAATTGCCTTAGAAGCCTTTGACTCATTCTGAAATTGCACATAGCAGGTGGGGCTGTTGTCCAAAATACCGTTTTTCTCCATAAGTGCGGTGAAAGCTGTTTGTTTCATGTATGCTGCAACCAAATATGTTTGCCCCTGATAATATTTTTTGTCATCAGAACCAAAACCAGATACCGTAAAATCAAAAACTTTGGCAGGAGTATGCAAAGTCACATGGTCACCGAGCTGTACACCCAAAGCAAGCTTCGCATTAGCACTAAGTATGATCTCATCATCACTTTGTGGGAAAGTCCCTTCTTCAAGACCATCTGCAAGCTGGAGCATATATATACTATCTGTGCCATACAGGGCGGCCTTTTTCTCTCCGATATAGTATGGTTGATCTGCATCTATATTGAATTTCTGTGACCAACCAATCGCAGTAACATCCGGGCGTTGACTGATTTCTACCGCAATGTCTTGAGAAATATTTTCCAATTGAATATGCCAGTTTCCATGTTTGTCTTGCATATTTGAGCTTTCTGTCCGAATCATCATGTCTGCCACACTGAAAATCGTTGTCACAAGAACCACTGAAATGATGATGCACAAGATTGTCATGCGGTTTTGCCGCCTGCGCACCTTAGCAGAAATCGGAATAAGGCTTAAATAGCTTTTCATTCACTACACCTCCCCAGATCAGTCAGTACACCGTCTGAAACCTGGAGTACGCGGTCTGCGGTCAGTGCAATGCTTCGATTATGCGTAATCATAATAATTGTTTGTGCAAACCTCTTTGATGCATTTTTAAGAAGAGCAATTACTTCACTGCTATTCTGCGTGTCCAGATTACCGGTTGGCTCATCCGCAAGAATCAGAGATGGTCGTGTAATCAATGCACGCCCGATTGCCACCCTCTGTTGTTGACCTCCTGATAATTGATTCGGCAAATGATTCCGACGATCTCTTAAATTCAGCGCTTCAAGCAGTTCTTCCAGATATTTTTTATCCGGTTTCTGATAGTCCAACAGTACCGGAAAAATAATGTTTTGCTCAACAGTCAGCTCTGGGATTAAATTGAATGCCTGAAAGATAAAGCCGATATTTCTCCTTCGGAATATAGTAAGTTTACTTTCCTTCATAGAATAAATATCACTACCATCAATCAGCACCTTCCCCGATGTAGGATTATCCAACGCACCAATCATATTGAGCAGAGTACTTTTTCCAGATCCAGATTCACCAACGATAGCCACATATTCACCCTTGGGAACCGAAAAACTAACCTTTTTTAACGCCTGAACAACAGTTTCACCGCTGCCGTAAGTTTTAGAAATTGAATTCACTTCTAATAAATTCATATTATAAGTACCTCTTTCTCTCTTTTTCTCTTACATATTACCAACCATACCCTACAGCAGCATTACAATGAGACTACAATTTTGTAGGAATCAAAAAATTTATTACAAAAGTTGTCCCAACTTCCAGTTCACTGTTAACCTCAATGGTGCCATTGTGCTCTTCAATCACAGCTTTTGCAAGGGGCAGACCAAGACCAACCCCCTGTGTATCCTTTGAGAACCGACTTCGATAAAAACGCTTGAAAATATGATGCATATCTTCCGGATGAATGCCGTATCCATTGTCCTTTATCCTGATTTGGACAACGGAAGCGGATTCTTTCCACTGAATCTTGATGGAATCTCCATTATTTGTATGGTCAAAAGCATTTTTTACAATATTATCTATCGCTTCCACTATCCAGTTGCGATCACAAAGTAGTGAAATGTTCTCCTCACCAGACAAAAACAACTCTTTCTTTTCCTGTTTTGCCCTGTATGCAAAATGCAGTTCTATTTCGCCCATCATATCCGCCACATTTTCAATAGCCTTTTCGAACAAAATGGAACCAGCGTCCAATTTCGTAATCTTCAGTAAATTTTGTACCAGCGTTTCAATCCTATTTAGTTCCCTATCTGACAATACTGCAAACTCCTGAATCTCTGGAAATTCTTGTGTTTCTACTTGTATTAAGCCATTATATATGTTCAGTGCCGCGAGAGGTGTTTTCAATTGATGGGAAATATTTGATATCGTGTTTTTTAAAAATTGCTTTGATTTCCGCTCATTTTCTGCATTGGCATTCAAAATGGCGGCAAGAGAATTCACTTCGTGAAAAAGCCTGTATAGTTTCCCTTCTTCATCACATGGAATACGTGCCTCCCTGTTTCCGGAAATATATTCTGTAATCTGCATCACCGCATTTTCCATAATTTCATTCTGCTCTTTAAAGTATCCATAACAGATTCTCAAAATTGTAATACACATGCTTAGGGAACATAGTAACAGATAAATTGCCACATTTTTAAGTTCAAAGATGAGGAACAACATAGAAAGCACGGTACAAACAACTATGCACACCACTATTTTATAGAAGAGTCCCCTGATTTTTCTGTCCACCAGTATTTTCATAATATACCTCACTCGACCGTATTCCATTTATATCCCATACGGCGTATTGTTACAATCCTATTCGGCTTTCCAGGATCATCCTCAATTTTAGTTCGTAGCCTGCGTATGTATACAGTCAGAGTATTATTGTCCACATAATTTCCATCGCAATCCCATAGATTATTTAAAATCTGCTCCGGTGAAAGCACCTGATCAGGATTTTCCATAAGCAATTGCAGGAGTTTATATTCATTTGCTGTCAGTTCCACCTTTTTGTTATTTTTATATACCTCCCCTTTCAGAAGTTGTATTGTAACTCCATTAGAACACAGTTCTGTATCAACCTGGTTAAAATTATCACTTCTACGAAGTAACGCATTTATTCGCGACATAAATACAGCTAGTTTAAATGGTTTTGTAATATAATCATCACCGCCGATATCCAGTCCCATGATGATATCCGTTTCATCATCTGCGGCAGTCAGAAATATAATAGGTACCTTCGATGTCTGACGTATATCTCTGCATATATCAAAGCCAGAGCCGTCTGGTAATGATACATCTAAAATCACTAAGTCATATTTCTCTTCTACCCACACTCTATCTTTCTCACAACGGGTACGGGCAACTTCAAGCATATATCCCTGCTTTTTTATAGCAAAGGATAAACCATTTATTAAGCTCAAATCATCCTCAACTAATAAAATCCATTTCATTCTTTTTCGCCGTCCTTTATTACTTGTTGATTATGCCGTCCATCAACAGGCTTTTTAGTATCTTTCGGTATTAGTCACTTTCTCGCTACTTCTTGAACTGTAACATACTCTAGCATTTCCTTTTTGCAGCCTTTCCTATTTCTTTATTCATTATTGTATACGGTCAAACTAATAAAATCAACTTGGCACTTATAAAACAATGCGCATTTTTTCGGAGAAGCTCCTGTATAAAGAAATAATGCATTTGCTCCAAATCACTGGAGGTTTTTTCTTGAAGCTAAGCTATTGTTGTCACACCTGCATAGCAGGTGGATTTTTAAAAGACTGCAATACATCAAGAAAAAAACGGCCTGATACACATAGACCGTTTTTTTGATTCCTATTTTAAAATTCAAATCCCAGATAAGTGAAGGTGCCGTAAGCGTAGCTTCGATGCAACAGCTTTGGGGAATCCGTCTGTCCGCTGCCCATTGCAATAAAGAGCGGGACGATATGTTCTTCTCTTGGCACTGCAAGTCTGGCATGTGGGGCCAGAGCCTGATAATTATACAGCTCCTTAAGGCTTAGATGTTCTACCTTATCAATCATCCAATCATCAAATTCCACCGCCCATGATTCAGGCTTTTTGGCATTCCCATTTAAGGTTCCCAGATTGTGCACCGTGGAACCGCTTCCGATGATGAGGATATCTTCTTCTGCCAGAGATTTTAAAGCTTCGCCGATGCGAAACTGTTCTTCCATGGGCCGAAATGGATTGACGGATACCTGAACCACAGGAATATCTGCCTCCGGATACATAATGGAAAGCAAAGACCAGGTTCCATGATCCATGCCCCTTTTATCATCAAGATTTGATGGGATTTTATTCGCCTCTAACAGCTTTTTCACTTTTTGTGCCAGCTGGGGAGAGCCTTTGGCGGGGTACTGCTTCCGGTACAGTTCTGCAGGAAAACCGTAGAAATCGTAGATCATATCATACGTTCCAGCTACAGAAGAAATGGCTGTGACCTCTGTTTCCCAGTGGGCCGTAAATAGTACAATGGCTTTTGGCCTGTATTGCTTTCCAATCTCTTTTAATAAACCGGTATATTCATTCTCTTCTAACACGAGATCCGGTGCTCCATGACATAAAAACATAGGATGTATCATCATAATTCCCCTTTCGTCCCATAGGATACGGCATACTTGGTATGCCATACTCTATTTATACCAGGATTTTTCCTTAATTTCAACAACACTCTGTTGTTTCCACTTTTACTTTCTTTGTTCTTCTATATATTTTTCGCAATAATATGACAACAATGTACGTCGAAAGCAAGATGCCTGATAAAATCCAGATGCCTTTCACGTTCATTCTTTCCACCATCAGGCTGCTTATCAGGGAGGCCGATAAGGACCCGGCCTGGAAAACAAAGGAACTTAGGGACAAAATACTCGCCCGGACATGATTTGGAGTATAACGGTTGATCAGGGTATTTTCTGCCACATTACCGCTTCCGGAAAACAGGTAGATTCCGGCATATCCAAGAACAAAGAAAAATCCGGTGTTCAGCAGGGACAAAAGAATAAGAAAAAGGCCAAGAACCAGCCTGCATATGACATATACTTTCCATTGTCCCAGAGGAAATTTAAGCAGAAGTCTTTCACTGACAGCATTCCCTGAAGCCGCCATTAAAAAACCAAGAAATGAAATGAATCCAAGCGCCCAGGTGCTGTTCTTAAGAGAAGAAACTTCCAGATACACCGGCTGCCAATAGGTCTCAATAGAAATCAGCAAAAATCCTGTAAAAAACATACCGGCAAGAATGTATTTTAAATCCGTAGCCGCCAGTACCACGTCTTTTCCCCTCTTTAAATGGACAGAAAGGGGAATCCGTTCGCTCTGGTCTTCTCTCCTGCGGGCTTCCTTTATCCATATGACGCAAAGCAAGAAAACAACGATTGTGAATCCTGCCTGAATCATAATGACTCCCTGAGTTCCTGCTGCATAGGAAATAACGCCTCCAAGAATACTGCCTGCTGCAAATCCTGCTGCCTCCAGTATGGATAAGCGGGCGGAAATCCTTGGTAAACAGTCCTCTCCTTCTAAGTCAACCGCCTGTTCAATAATAAGGGCATCCAGACTGCCGGAAGAAAAAGAACGGCTTATGCCGTTAAAAATAACACAAATAACCAGCCAGCCCATGTTATCTGCCATCAGGAGAAATGTCAGAGAAAAAAGCTTTGTGATTCCAGAAAGCAAAAATGCAGTTTTCCTCCCACATAAGTCCGCACAGATCCCGCTTGGAATCTCAAAACAAAGTGCGGAAACCGCGTAGAGTGCAATTAAAAGGGGCAAGGTCTTTAAATCCGCGCCCCGCTCTAAAAGAATCAAGCTCAGCACAGGAAATAAGATTCCTGTAGAAAAAGCGTTTAACAAAAGAATGCTCTGTTTGACCTTACTCATCAATGTCCTCCCTGGCGTTATAGAGAATGAGAGCATACTCCCATGGGTGTTTTTCCTTAGACGGTTCTGCATGCTTTTCTACGAAACCGTCGATTAACTGAAACAGTTCCCGGGCATCTTCATCCGTAAGATGCAGCACCCCCGTCATAACATCTCCCCACTGTTCTTTTATCTCAGGACCCGATTCTCCCAAACTGTTTATGACCTTTTTTTTCTGTGCGATAAATCCGTCATAGGTATGCGCCACCTTTTCCTGCAAAAACACTTCTCGTTGAGAAACCGTATCGTCATTATGCTGGAGACCGATCTGCACGCTAGCATACGTAGGTTTATAATACCTTGCCGTAATTCCATGAATCAACTCGGTATGATCCAGTTCCAAAAGGTTTAAAGACATGAGTTTTTTGATATGATGCTGTACACTGGAGGCGGATATGTCCATCTTATCGGCTATCATCTTTGGTGTCATAGGCGTTTTTGATTTTTCTAAAAGCCGGATTAACTGCTGCCTTACGGGATTCATATATATTTCCAGTTCTTTTTTGGTGGATAAAATGATTTTGTCCATCTTTTTTCCTTCTTTCCTATTCATTACACGAATTATAACATTACACATTGTGTAACGTCAAGATAAAAATGGACCAATGGAGTTCTTTAATCCATTGGTTCTTTTCTAATCCGATTATTTTCATAAATACAGATGGAATTTCTTGATTTTTTGGCATCATACAGTGCATGGTCCGAGTGGATAAAAAGGCGGGCCGCATCGATATAAGGAGAATAAGCCGCAAGCCCGAAGCTGGCAGTCAGCTTAATCTGAGGCTGTTCTTTTAAGCTCAGTTCCTCCACCTGCTGCCTTATTTTATCACAGATGCAGACGGCATCTTCCATGGTCACATTTTGAAACATCAGGCAGAATTCGTCTCCGCCATACCGGTATGGAGTATAATCCGTTTCATTTTCCTTTAAGATCCTGGCAAATTCTTTTAAGCACCAGTCTCCTGCGGAATGACCCCAACTGTCATTGATTCCTTTAAAGTAATCTAAGTCTGCGGTTGCCAATATACAGGTTTCAGAGGAAACCTGATTTTCCAGAATGCTTAATGCCTCATGCATGGCCTTTCGGTTATAGATTCCCGTAAGTTCATCCCGGTGAATGCTTTGCCTTAGCTCATACCGCTCCAGCTCTCTTTGAAAATTAGCTTCATTTTTCTTTTTTTCAAACTGGATCACGACCATACATGCCGCAGAAAAAGAGAACAGAACGATGATGGAAACCAGAAAATCTCCGAACCGCTGCATGCTGTCAAAGACATATGCTTTATCCGGATCCCACCTTACGATCAATTCTGATACCGCAATGGAAACAATGCTCATCAGTGCGGTGATGCTGGTTAAACGGTAATTGGCATAAATAGTGGTCAGCATGATCGCGCCGGTAAATATGTAATAGGTGGCGGTTAAAATACTGTGAACACAGAAAAGAACAAAACAGATAAAAACAAATACGAGAGAAACCGTATATATTTTCTGTTCCTGGGTCAAAGACTTGGATTTCAGTGCCCAGGTCTCTATTCCGATACAGATAAAATTGAGACAACTGGGCACTGCGATGTACTTAATTATATATTTCTCAGTGGAGGTAGAAACCAGATCCGAACCTACAAATAACAGACTCAACATACATTCCACAATCAGAGCAAATACCACGACTCCTATGGTAGTTTTGTAATGCAGCAAAAGCCAGTCTCTATCGATCCGCTTATATCCGTTCTGCATTTCCATAAGACAGGCGGCATCAAGATTCTCTTTCTCCATATGATCGTTTCCTTCCAAACAGCAGGCTCAATATCTTTTTTCGAATCTATCACCCATAGTAACATATCAGTTTGGTATATTCAATCATTCATTTCCTAATTTATGGAAGTAACTCTGCCCATGACTATGGTATCATAAAAGTTTCCATCGGAGAGGAGTTTATCGTTTCTAAGCACTCCTTCCACTTTAAATCCCATATCCATATAAAGAAGAATCGCCTTTTTATTGGTTTCCAGTACGCTTAATTCCATTCTTCTGATTCCATTTAAATCCACCCAGGCAATGGCGCTAGCAAGGAGATTCTTTCCGATCTGATGTCCCCAGTAATCCTTTCTGATGCATACCCCAAATTCCACCTTATGGGCCAGACGTTTTAAGGAACTGCCTTCGCATCTGGCAAACCCTACCGGTACATTATTGACTGAGGCGATTAAGAATAAGTGGTTGGGTGCTTCCGCATCTTCTTTGATTTGCTGGCTGCAATCGGCTTCACTGAGTAAATTCTCTCCGGCTTCTCTGTCCATATTCTCTGTTTCTCCATCAATCATGACTCTCAGTTGGGGCAGATGTGCTGCATCAGATTCCACGGCAGAACGAATGGTATAGTCTAAGCCATTTACATAATATTTCTTTTCCTCTGTCTTCATACTCTTCCTCTTTTCTGGCCGGAAAGCATGTTATCCCGGTCTTTCTCCTATGTTTATTTGATGATACTTGCCTGGTTGCGCCCCTTGTCCTTGGACTGGTAAAGAGCTTCATCTGCACGATTCACTGCTTCATTATAATCCTCGTCCGTATCCTTAAAAAAGGATATGCCCACAGAAACGGTAATGTCTAATTCCTCGTTTAGATCCCTTACTTTTAAATCGGACACTTTTGCCAAAAACTTATCACCAAAATCAATAGCTGCTTTTTCTTTCAGCCCATAAAGAATGATAATGAACTCATCACCGCCCCAGCGGATGATCTTATCGGAGCTTCTTAAAAAACCTTTCAGCTCTTTCACGAACTCCACCAGTACCAGATCTCCGGCCGGGTGGCCGTACTTGTCATTGATGCTTTTAAAATGATCCAGATCACACATCATAATCCCTGGGCTTATTCCCAGACGCTTATATTTGTCAAACGCATCCTTTAAGTCTTTTGCCCCGCTTCTGCGGGTTCCGGCGCCGGTAAGAGAATCCACGTTCATCTCGGATTCCATTAAGCGTTTTGAATGCCAGTGGTATAGATTTTCAATTAAGGAAATGGAACTTAAGCCGATGGCAAGTATAAATACCAACAATAGAACCAGCAAAAAGGTAAGTCTTGATACCATCTCACCGCTTTCCCGGTTGATCTGGTCCATATAAGGATTAAGATCATCAAGGTATATGCCCATACCGATGACCCAGTTATAATCTTTGTACAATTTGGAATAGGCCAGTCTTCCAGATTCCCTGTCTTCTTCAGGATTGTTTAGGCTGTAGGTGAAAAAAAGCTCCCCGTCCCGGTTGATTCCATTAAGCTCCATTCGATAAGGGAATTTTCCTTCTACATCAGGAGCCTCTGTGGAGAAATACTTTCCTTCGTTCTCTGGCATGTCCGGGTAGACCCTGCAGATGGCATAATTCGTCCCTCCCTTATAATCCAGTATTTCATTGATCCAGATATAGGAATTGCCTGCAAATTGCACGCCTTTGATGGTTTTGGAGATATCCTCCTTTACAAGGTTTTCCGTATACGCTTTTGTGACCCCGATGAGAAACCGGTAATTTCCGTGACTGGATATATGGTAGGATGTGAAGGTATTGGAATTTCTATAAACCGTATCCCCCCAGGTAGCACCGGAGATATTCTGTGGATCATAGACTGCCTTTTTTTCTGTATCATCCCATAAAACTGCTGTGATGGATTTATAGTCGGGATTGTCCTTGAAAAAGCTGATGAAGAAATCACTAAACTCGCTGTCCGTAAGCTCCATCTTCATATTGATGACTCCGAATGTCCTGTTAACGAACCGTTCCACGTATAAGGATTTGGTGGTTCGCTTCATGTCGATTTCTGAAATCAGATTGTTGACCGTATCCTTCAAAAAATCTTTCTTTATGCTGTAGATGGCTTCTTTTGATTTTCCTAAGTAGATCTCACCGACCTTATCAATGGAAAATAAATAAAAACACACCATAACCGCGCAGATAATACTGCTGATTATGGTTAAGAATAATGCATATTTACGACGGATAACAAATTCCCCCTTTCCCCTTATTCATTGGTTTAAAAGGCAGAAAAACCGCAACCCATATTGGTTTAATCAGAATTAGTATATCATACGGACTATAAATTGTCTTATGCTATATCCATTAATAATTCTTAATCTTCCATCCAATTATGGAAAAAAACGGACAAAGGGATGGTAAAAAAGAGGGTATCCCATAAGCAAAAATCCTACTGTGGGATACCCTGTGAACCCTGCCCTGTTACTGGGGCAGGACCTGAAAATAAATGGCTGACAATTCCTTACTCTCTTTTAGCTTCTTCTTTATCGCTTCTGCCTTTTTCCCATCCGCTCCCTCCGGATTATCAAAAAACAGTTTCATTCCTGACTTTTTTACAAATACAAGGCCCTCATCTTCTGCGATTTTCTGAAACAGTTCTGCCTTTAATGGTGTATTGATAACAATCATATTTTCTCCTTCTATTTAAAAATTCCACTGGCCGCCAGCATAATGGCAGGAATGGTAATCAGGGACAGGGATGTGGTGACTGCAAGAAGTTTTGATGCATACTGGCTGTTCTTATTGTACTGCAGCGCAAACATGGTTCCCATGGCTCCGCTTGGACATGCGGCTGCAACTAAGACCGTAACCCCGATCACCCGGTCCGCTCTGACTGCCATAAGAAAAAGCAGTGTTACAAGAGGAACCAGTATCAACTTTGCAAAGCTTAATAAATACGTTCTGGGGCTCTTTAAGCAGGATATTAAGTTGCTTTCTGCCAGATTCATACCGGAAATCAGCATAGCCACGGGTGTATTCATATTACCGATCAGAGAAACTGGATCCCCGATCACTGCCGGCAGACGAATTCCCATTACAAAAAACAGAAGCCCCACACCCACGGCGATGGTGGACGGCTGAATGAGATTTTTAATGGTCGCACGAAGATTTTCTGTTTTTCCGCTCATCAGCATGATTCCGTGAGACCAGACAAAAATATTAAATACGGTAAGATACGAAGTCATAAAAAAAACGCCCTCCGCTCCTAAAAGTCCCTGAATGAGCGGAATACCGATAAAACCACAGTTTGAATAGACGATAGACATCTGTTCTACGGCCATATCGGGGCGTCCACTTCGTGGAACCACCAGTTTTGAAATAATGATTGCCACTAAAAAACTGACGGCAGATAATCCGGCTGTGACTGCCAGCCCGATCATACGGCCTCTGTCGAATTCCATCTGATAGGACATGATGATCACACACGGAGAAATCACCTTTAAAAGAATTGAAGTCATCCTGCTGCCTGTCCCGCTGTCAGCAACGCCTGTCTTTAAGGCTGCTGCCCCTATTAACAGGATAAAGAACATTTCTATTATTTTATTTGCTGTAATAAACGCCAAGTCCATGTTTCCTCACCTCTGCCCGGCCACCGGCTATACTCCAAGCTTCCACACGCTTATAAGTCCCGTCATAATAGCAAGACTTATCAGTATGGACATAGAGTTAATGATACCAGCCCGTTCTATGTCACCATTTAAGCGCTCCGTATTGATTACTCCCATTGACGAGATCGGCGCAAAGGCAATGATAACCAATATTCTTTTTATCTCCATTGAAAACGGCAGCAGACTATAAAATGCCAACGCCAGGCAGCATGCAGTTCCATACCGGATTAAAAGAACTTTTAAAACCGAACTTTATTTTTTTCTGTCTGTACAAAATTCTAATGCCCCGCCGATCATGAACATCGCCAAAAATGCATTGCCGCTGCCGAAAATTCCGGTCACAGTATACACCGGCTGGGGAAAATGGATATCTGCTATGTAGACGACCATCATGATTAAATAGATGTCAAAAGGAACAGAAGAAACTAATTTCTTTATAATTCCTGCCACACCCTGACGGCCCTTTTCTCCCGCAACCGCTGAGGCTGCTGCATAGGTCACACCAGTACACATCACTGCATTGCCTGAATCAAACAGACAGGCCACAATGGTTCCGGCATTCCCAAGAAAGCTCTGCAAATATGGCATTGCAAAGGTGCCGATGTTATAACCGGAATAATTAATCATATTAAATGCTTTTAAAGATCGGTCTTTATTCCATGCCGTAAGATATCCGATGACCACCATTAAGATATTAAGAAAGAAGCCCAGAAAGAAAACAGACAGTAGAGTCATATCTCTTTCATAATGAGAAAAGCTGGTGATCACTGCCGCCGGAAGCGTAACATTCATAATCAGCTTCATAATCGTCCGGTTTTCCGACGGCTTGAACAGGCCTGCTTTTTTAAGAAGATAGCCGGTAATAATGACCAAAATAAAACTGCCCGCTTTTAACAATACTGTCTGCATCTCTTTTTGTCCCTTTGTATTTCTATGTTATTCTCCCCTAAGAAAAAACATTAATCTCCCAAAGCCTTTTTGACCTGGGCTATAACTTTGGCGCCGTTCATTGTACCATACGCCTGCATATCGATGCATTCGATGATCTTACCAGGACAGTCTTTTTCGACTTTTCCCTTGCTGAAACGAACCTGTGGTCCTAACAGAATAATATCTGCATCCGGCCCTTTTTCTCTGGTGCTTGCAAGTGCATATGCATTGATCTGGCACTCATAATTTTCTTTTGCTGCTGCCTCTTTCATCTTATTGACCAGGAGACTGGTAGACATTCCTGCCGCACAAAACAATACAATATTTCTCATAAATAACTTCCTTTCCATGATATGAATTATTTTTTTCTTAAAATATCAATCATTTCTTTGCACAGATCCATGACCGTCATGGCATTCATCAGATGATCCTGAGCATGGACCATTAAAAGCCCCACCTCTACCTTTTTGCCGTTTAATTCATTCTGGATCATCTCTGTCTGGATCTCATGGGCTTCCAGAATCGTCTTATCCGCTTCCTCCATCAGCTCATCCGCATGTTGAAAATCACCGTTCTTTGCCGCGCGCAGTGCTTCAATCGCCGTGCTTCTGGCATTTCCTCCGCTGACTACAAGCTTCATAACAATCATTTCAATATCCATTCCTATGCTGCCTCTCTCTCTTAACCTGTAATTATGAGTTTCAAAAAGGTTATTAAGTAAATCACAACCATCATCGTCCACACCCATTTTTCAGACCTGCGGAAAACCGACACTTTGTTCCAGACACGGTATAAGCCGTAGGGCGGAAAAAAGATGAGCCACAGATACGATATAATCCTGGTTTTGGAGAACATATCCTCCATCTGGATTTCTTGTATGCTTGATGCAGAGAGTTCCTTAGGCACTGCTTTCTTTCTCATAATCACCTCATGCTGATCGTTTATTATTTTTAATCTTCTGTTTCAACCTTCTGCTTATTGGCCGCAAGCACAAATGGGATATATATTACAAAGGCAAGAAGAATACAGATGATCTGTGTTACCGCTGCTCCGATATTGCCGCCGGAACAAAGGAATGCCATAAGTCCTGGTGGAGTGGTCCATGGAGCATTTACTACCATTCTTCCGGCAAAGCCGATGTTTGTCATTGCATAAGCAAAGGTCGCTGACACGGCTGGAGCAATCATGAATGGAATTGCCATAATCGGGTTCATAACAATTGGAAGGCCGAAGATAAGCGGCTCATTGATGTTGAAAATCGCACAGGGAATGGCCAGCTTTGCAATGGCCTTGTAATCTGCCCTCTTTGAAAATATCATGATGGCAATGATAAGACCGCCTGTGATGCCGGCTCCGGTTACGGTGGAAAAGCAGGACATAAACGGAGTACTGATGATGTTAGGTATAGAAGCACCAGCCGCATAAGCTGCTTCGTTTTCCGCAAAAGCTGCTAACAGAATGGGCTCATAGACTGCTTTTGTTACCTGGGTTCCATGAAGACCAAAGGACCATAAAAGGGTGGTAATGAAAATCAGGGTAATGTATCCTGGGAAGCTTGTAAGTATATTGGATAATGGCTTCTGGATAAATGCTGTGATGGCATTGAACAGGGACATGCCTGTGATCATTTCAAATACCATGCCTACCCCTGAGATGATGATAATGGTAATCAGGGAAGGAAGCAGGATGGTAAAGGACCTGGCAACGTTTGAAGGTACACTGTCTGGCATGTGAATCTCCAGTTTTCCGCCTCTTACCAGTTTACAGTAGATCTCAGTTGCTGCAATGGAAGCAAACATACCTACGAACAAGCCCTGTGCATTGGTGTACATTCTGGCAAGAACATTCGTCACCACAACTTCGCTTCCGTCAGCAGCCTTTCCTGTTGCGGAAAAAGCACAGAGGGAAATATAAGCGCCCAGTGCAACTACCGGAAGGGCCTTATCTGTGATCCCGTAATTTTCTCCCAACTCCATGGCAATCAGGATCACGCAGCCTATGGCGATAAAGTTCATGGTTCCATAATTTGCTGCTGTAAACATAGGGTTCAGTTTTCCGAGAAAACTCAGCCCCGGAACATTGGCAAGGCTGAAGTAGCCTGGCGCTGTGCTGCAGATAACATTTGAAAAAAGTGTGCAGAACGAGCCAATGATAATTATTGGCAGCAGGCTCATAAATGCGTTCTTAATGGCTGCCAGATGTCTTTGTGTCTGCATGACTCCTGCTGCTGCAAGCAGGCCGTTCATTAATTTTTCTTTCATCTTTTCCTCCGTCTCCACCGTCTTTGACGGTAATAATTTTCTGGACCTAACGGTGTTTCTTTAAGCCCTCCCCACTTATCTCACATGATTGTAGAAGTTCTGTAAAATCTCCGTTTTCATTGTGCATGATTGATACTTTCATGGATATTCACAGCACTTCTTTATGCGTATTCACATAGTATCATACTTCTTTTTAGAACTCCACGTTGTCTTTTTCCATTTTCATAATGGCACTTTTTTCTTCTCTTTCCGAAGAAACATCCGCCACTTTAAAATTGGAAAAACTGTGCTTGGAGATTATTTTTCGGCTTTGCTATAATTCATATAGAATCGTTTAACAGCAACCAATTAAGAGGAGGGGTACACATGAATCAACAAAGAACATTCCCGGAGGGCTTTCTCTGGGGCGGTGCAACTGCTGCTAACCAGGTGGAAGGCGGCTGGCGGGAAGGCGGCAAAGGTATTTCCGTATCCGACTGTGCGCGGGCGCACTTTGATACGGATGTGACCAATTATAAGGCTCATAACGAGGTGACATCAAAAGACATTGAAGAAGCACTTGCCACTGATGACGAAGTCTCCTATCCCAAACGCCATGCATCGGACTTTTATCATCATTATAAAGAAGATATCCGGCTATTTGCTGAAATGGGCTTTAAAGTTTACCGGATGTCCATTGCCTGGTCCCGGATTTTTCCCAATGCTGATGACTTGGAACCCAATGAGGAAGGACTTAAATTCTATGACGACGTTTTTGATGAACTTCTAAAATACGGCATTGAACCATTGGTGACCATGTCCCATTACGAGCCGCCCATCAATCTGGTCTTAAAGTACAAAGGCTGGTATTCCAGAGAAGTCATCGGTTTCTTTACCCGATTTGTGGAGACCATCTGCACACGCTATAAGGACAAGGTAAAATACTGGCTTACCTTCAATGAAGTGGATTCCATGATCCGCCATCCTTATACCACCGGAGCCCTGATCGAAGACCGTTTCCCAGGAAAGAATTTCGAAGAAGTGATCTTTCAGGCCATGCACCACCAGTTCGTTGCCTCTGCTCTTGCAACCAAACTCTGCCACGAAATCATTCCTGGCTCCCTGGTTGGCTGCATGCTTACAAAGCTGACTTACTATCCTTATACCTGTAAGCCGGAAGATGTGTTAAAGGCACAGCAAACCATGCGCGGCACCTATTGTTACAGCGATACCCAGGTATTCGGCGAATATCCGGCCTATCTTCTTTCCCGGTTTAAAAACAGTGGAATCCATATTAAGATGGAAGAAGGCGATGAGGCTGTCATGAAGGCCCATCCTGTTGATTTTGTGTCCTTTTCCTACTATAATTCTTCCTGTGCCGCAGAAGATACCTCCAATTTGAATTTAACGGCAGGCAATACCATCAATGCCATAAAAAATCCTTACCTAAAAGCATCTGACTGGGGCTGGCAGATCGATCCCACCGGACTTCGAATCTCAATGGTAGATCTTTATGACCGTTACCGGAAGCCTTTGTTCATCGTGGAAAACGGCCTGGGTGCCAAAGATATCATCAAAGAAGACGGTTCCATTGACGACCAGTACCGCATCGACTATTTCAGGGAACATCTAAAAGCAGTGGCTGATGCCATCACAGAGGACGGCGTTCAGTGTCTTGGCTATACGTCCTGGGGCTGCATTGATATCGTATCCGAGTCCACCAAGCAGATGTCCAAGCGTTATGGCTTTATCTATGTGGACTGCGACGATTATGGCAAAGGAACCTACCGGCGCTTTAAGAAAAAATCCTTTGACTGGTATAAAAAGGTGATCGAAACAAACGGTTCCAGTTTATATACGGAAGAATAGATTTCATGTAAGAAAGAGGTTGGAACAGGAAAAGTATTTTAAAAGGAAAAGTATTTTAAAAGGAAAAGTATTTTAAAAGGAAAAGTATTTTAAAAGAAAGAGGCTGCAAAAGATAAAAATTCTTTTGCAGCCTCTTTTTTACTTCTCTTACAGCACCTTGGGAAGCTGCGTTTCTATATCACTCATGGCTTCTATAAAAGCATCATAATCCTGTTTCTTAACCAGATCCTGAATCTGTTTCTGACTTAAGAGAAATGCTGCCGTCATCTGGTAAAAACGCTGAAGTTCTGCACTGGTATGATCCTTATTGGCAATAGAAACCAGAAAAACGGCCCGAACCTTCTGACCGCCCCAGTCCACCGGTTCATCGAGAATACCGACGCAGACAAAGGTCTCATTGCTGATGGCCTTGTATACATGAGGCATAGCCACCATATTGCCAAAAGCGGTCATTGCCAGCTTTTCCCGCTTTAGAACGGATTCATAAAATTCTTTCGGCAGGTTCTTCTTTTCCATAACAAACTGGCACATGCAGCGCAGGACTTCCTCCTTGGTCTGCAATTTCAAATGAGGCAGGAACATGCCTCGTTCGTAATAATTCCGAACGGAAGAACCCTTATCCGATGTGAGCGCTTTTTTTACATTTACGATGTCTTTGTCATCCAGAAAATACTGGACTTCCAAAATAGGAAGGGGTACGGGAATGGTAATGGGAACGGTGGTAAAGATATAATCATACTTTGAAAAATCTAATTTGTAGATACTTCCCACATCACAGGCTGTGATATTATCGATATAATCCTGAAAGGAATTCTGGTATTTATACTGCAAAAGCTTTGCGCTTCCCCGCCCGGAAGAACAGACCAGAAGTATATTTTTCTTTTGGATTTCTGTTTTCTTTCGTTCAAGGGCAAGTGCAAAAGCAAAGGCAAAGTACGCGATCTCATCTTCGGATAAAAGAACATGAAAATGTTCATTTAAGACCGTGACTGCATTGCATGCCATGGTATAGGAGAGAAAGAATTTTTCCTTCACATCCCGAAGCAGAGGATTCTTTAAGTTCATATCATATTTAATACGGACACTTAAGGGCACCAGATGCTGGCATAAAAGCATGCGCAGCTCCAAATCACTGCGGAAATCAAATTTAAATAAATCATAAACCCGGTCCAGCATGACCGTTACAAGATCACTGATCTCCTGGGTGATAATCATATTCTGATCGGATTCATCCGCATGGTAAATCATCTTCTTTCCCGCTAAATGTATGGCAATGTAAACGATCTCTGTTTCCGGAAAGGTGATTTGAAATGTGGATTCCATCCGCTCTACAATCTCTTTTGAGATCTGATATTCCAGCCTGCCGCTCATGTTTTCCATAGGTTCCTCAGGCATGGGCACATAGTGGCACTCCATAATTCGGCTGATGGCAATGTAGAGGTGTACCACCAGATTCTGATAGGCGGCTCCGGTAATCAGGAAATCATTGCTTTTTAAAACTGCTGATACACATGCTGCGATTTCATCCATACTTTGATTGCCTTTATGAAGCCGTTTGCTGGAAAAGGAAGCAATGCATAATCTGGCATCAAACTCTCCGCCTTCCAGCTTGATCCCGTAATTGGGTTTCCGAATGACTTTGATATTAAATTTGTTCAGGTAATTCTCCACCTCTTTTAAATCCGCGGTTAGAGTTCTTTTTGATATATACAAGCTGTCACTTAGCTCGTCCAGTTTGACATAAGAAGGGCTGTTAAATAAATATTCTAATAAGTATTGTATCCGTTCCTCTGACGTTCCCGGCAGATACTCATCGGAGATATGGGTGTATAATTTTCGGTTGAAAGAATCAAACTTTTCCTGATCCGATATGTTTAAATAATACCCTACTCCATATTTGGAAAGAATGAAAGCCCCGAATGGTTCTATTTCCTGATTCATTTCTTTTAACAGATTGCGTATTGTCTTGGTTCCAATATGGAGCTGTTCTGCAAGATTTTCTGCGGTATAGTATTCTCCATCTGACAAAATATCAAGGATCTGTTTCATTCGCCTATCCATATATATTCACTCCTATTTATCAATGCCAGTCTCATTTTATATATGGTATCACTTAACAGGATTCATAATATTCCAATATACTCCATTCATTCTGGTCATAATTTTGTTTGTTATTTATTCTTTTCCCTTCCAATCTTTAATTATTTTATGCACATTTACATAATATCACAGTCTAAATGTGAACTAAATGACTCTTTTTTCCAATTTAAAAGTGGTAATCTCTTCTCACACAAAGCTGTAACTTTTTTGTAACCCAATCACGAAAAAAATCAGTTATACTACAGTAGTATTCACAACAGCTAAAATCTCCTCCTGCTGGTGAATCTTAACCAAAAGACGGTGGAACCCTATAAAGGATATCAGCCAGGAATACAGAACCAAAAGAAAAGGAGCACAAAAATGAACAAAAAATATACTGCAATGATATCAATCCTCATGGCTGGCACAGTCCTGTTAGCCGGTTGTCAAAAAGCACCTGCACAGGATAATACCCCGACAAAGCCTGTCGATGATGTGGCAGCCTTAGGAGAATTTCTTCCTGCCGGTGCGGAACTTCTAACACCCAAAAAAGCGGAGAAAAAACAAAGCATTTACATGGAAGATTTAAATAAGGATGGGAACCAGGAAGCCTTTGTCTTATACCGGGACCCAAAAGACAACCGTCAGGCCCATATGATGTTTCTGGTAAAAGAAAGCGGAGCATGGCAGAAAAAAGCAGACATGGAAACCGGATTTTCTGATATTGATACCTTTGAACTTGCAGATTTAGACGGCAATGGAACAAAGGAAGTCACCGTAGGCGGCGGACTTTCTGATTCCGGCCATGACAATCAGCTTTATATCTACGAGCTGCAAAACGGCACCCTGGAAGAAAAAGCAGATCTTGCCTACGATACCCTTCAAATCTCTGATTTTAATGATGACCAGATGCCTGACTTTATGGTAATATCGAAAAAAGAAAATGATAAGCAGACTGCCGGGCTTTATACTTATGCAGATGGAAGCTTAAAATCCATCTCCCAGATCGATTTGGATCCGGAAGGAACACTAGAGCATGTCGCATTTGGAACATTGGCCGATGGAAAGAAAGCATTGTTTGCCGACAGCGGGCTGGGGGCACATTCCATGCTTACAGAGATCATTGTCTATGAAAACGGCAATCTGGAAAAAGTAGGTAATCCTTCTGACAGTATTCTTATGAAGCCCTATCCGCTCTACAGCAGAGACATAAATGGAGACGGAATCGTAGAGGTTGGAGGAATGTACATCCCAAAAGGTTATGAAGATGCTGCTATGGCAGATATTCCTTTCATTTATACTTATAAGGACTATCGTTTGGACGGCTCCTTTGAGACAGTTGAGGAACGTTATTCTGACAGCGGACGCCACTTTTATGTTACCATACCAACAGAGCTTCTTGAAAACGTAACCATCAAACGGCTGGACAATGGAATCCACCTGATTTCTACCGTAGGAGACACCGTTTTATTCGAGGTAAAATGGGCACAAAAGGATGCCGTTCCGACTAACAGCACGATTCTTGGAACCACAAAAGATATGACCTTTTACTCCGAATTAAAGGAAGAGACGAAAATCCCGGTAAGTGCCTTCCACCTGATGGAAGAGGAAATAAACTGAGGTAATTGCACATGCAGACCATTCTGGTGGTGGAAGACGAACTGTCAATTCGCAGTTTTGTCTGTCTGAACTTAAAGAAAAAAGAATATCATGTCCTGGAAGCAGAAACCGGGGAAGAAGCGCTAACGCTTTTTAAGAGCCAAAAGATCGATGTGGTGATCCTGGATCTTATGCTTCCCGGCATAGACGGATTTACCGTCTGTGAAGAAATAAGAAACTTAGACCCGGCGGCAGGCATTATCATGCTGACCGCCCGGTCTCAGGATGAGGATAAGGTCAAGGGCCTTATCCTTGGTGCTGATGATTATCTGACAAAGCCGTTTCATATGAAGGAACTGGAAGCCAGAATCCTATCCCTGCTGCGCCGCCTGGATTATAAGACGGTAAGTGCTGCCCCCACAGTCCTCCGGTCAGGCCCCTTTGCACTGGATAGCATCCGTAACAAATTAACTTCTTCCGGGGTCGAGATTAAAATCACACCTACGGAAAGCTGTCTGCTTCAATTTTTCATAAACAACAAAAACCAGGGATTTACAAGAGATGAAATCCTTGATGAAGTCTGGGGAACCCATTATTCCGGTGATCCCAAGGTGGTGGACGTAAACATCCGCCGGATCCGCCGAAAAATAGAACCGGATCCTTCTTCCCCTAAGTACTTGTGTACGGAATGGGGATATGGATATTTATGGAAGGAGTAAATCCATGAAGCGGAAAGTTGTTCTATATTTTATGTTTTTGATTGTTCTGACCCTGACTCTTGTCATGGTCTCTTTTGGAATTGGGATGAAACGGTACTTTTATCAGGAAATCTCCGATACCGTTAAGAATCATGCAGAAGCAGTTTTACCTGTATGGACACGGCAGGGAGATCTTACCGGCTGGCAGCTGTCAGAAGAAAGCGATGCCATTATCAAATCCTATGGGATGGATGACGCAACCCTTTCCCTGCTGACAAGAAAAGGACAGTTAATTCAGTCCTCTACCGGATATCTGGTGGAAAAAACCTATACCATTGACCCGGAGGTACTTCGTTTCCATACGGTTTATCACATAGAAAAAACGGAAAATAGGGGCGAAAAAATCATGGCTGTCTATACACCTCTTCTATATGAAGGTCAGACCGCCGGAGTCTTAAAATACGATGTTTCCCTGACCGATACGGATGCCAGAATCTACAAACTCCTGTCCTGGGGATTGGGCGTGTGCATGCTGGTTGCAATTCTCGTATTTCTGGTCAGTCTTCACCTGGGTAATTCCATTGTAAAGCCCTTAAAAAGCATTATTATGCTGACGAAACGGATGGCGGAGGGAAATTATAAAGAAAAGATCGAAAAATCCTACCCCTATGAAGCTGGGGAACTGGTAGATATGCTTAATTATATGGCAGATGAGATCACAAAGGCAGATCGTATGAAAAATGATTTCATCTCTTCTATTTCCCATGAGCTGCGGACTCCGCTCACCGGAATCAAGGGCTGGGCGGAAACCATGAGAGACCCTGAGGGCCTTACCGAAGATGAGATGAAGTTTGGATTGAAGATCATAGATGAAGAAACCGAGAGGCTGATCAGCCTGGTGGAAAGCCTGCTTGATTTTTCAAGATACCAGTCTGACCGAATGGTTTTATCCCTTTCTACGGTTTCCTTTGATGAGCTGATCGTAAAAGTGACCTTTGAACTTTTAAAAAAGGCAGAAAAAAAGAATATACATCTGATTACGAAAACCGCTCCGGCTCTCATCGAAGCGGACTGGGATAAGTTAAAGCAAGTGGTATTAAACGTACTGGACAATGCCATTAAATTTTCGCCTAAAAACAGCGACATCGTTATCACCCAGACTCTGGAAGACCACTGTGTCCGCCTGGTCATACAGGATATGGGAATCGGAGTAAAGGCGGAACATTTAAAATATCTCACTCAGTCCTTTTATAAAGCGGATAAAAAATCCGTGGGAGAAGGTCTGGGGCTAGCCATCTCCCGGAAGATTATGACCCTTCATGGGGGTACCCTTTCCATTGAAAGCGAGTATGGAAAAGGCACCGCCGTAACTCTTGATCTCCCCAGAAAGCAGGATTAAAACCGTTCTCTATGAACTGCGGACATATTTAAATCCTCATCTTTATAGGGCACTTTTTCTTCTGCCTTCCGTCCCAGTGCCAGAATGTTTAAGACTCCGTAGGATTCCGGAATATTCAATACTTTTCGTACTTCTGTTTCGGAATCTGTTAAGTCGCTATAGCGGCCGCGGATCTGAATCCATACGGAGCCTAGGGAAAGGCTTTCCACCTCCAACTGTATCATGGTGGCAGCAATGGAGGCATCTTCCACCCACACATCGCTTTTTTGGGTGTCTGCGGCTACAACAATGGCACAGGTCGCACTGTTTAACCCTACTGTTCCAAGGCTTTTGCAGTTCTTTAATGCCTTTATGGTTTCAGGATCTTCTACGAGAATCAGTTCCACCGGCCTTTTATTCATCGAGGATGGAGCCAGAAGGCCGGCTTTTAAAATCTTCTCCACTTCTTCTTTGGTAAGCCCTTCATCCGTAAATTTTCGTACGGATCTTCTGCTTTTCATGATCTCTAACATTTCCTTGGACATTTTCATTCTCCTTTTTATTTTCTGTTATTCGTTTAAGTATTTGATAACCCCTTCCCATAACTGGCCAGAGGTGGTACTGTATTTCTCTTTCCGTGGTTCATTCCCAGCCAGCCGGCTCATTTTCTTAATGTCAAATCCATCTTTTATCACAACGGACTTCATCATTCCCGGCACGATGGCATTGCGGTTGCAGGCATAAATACACTTCATGCACCACATGCACCGGAATCCGAATTTGGGCCTTCCGTTTTCCATGTGGATATTCTTTTTGGGGCATTCCCTTATGCACTGGCCGCACTGGTTGCAGTCAGAAGTAGCGGAAAGTTTGGATCCAAAAAACCTGGCTCCCATATGTTCTGCAGTTCCAAAGGCAGTTATGAAACGGTCTTTTCCTATGGGTGTTGTTAAATGTTTCTTTCCATCCAGAAGATCCTTGATGATTGCATTTGTCTTATCCGGTAGAACGGTAAGAAGAGCAAGGTTTAATTGAAGCTCTGCGTGAGAGGCAAAATTAGATGGCATTATCAGCATCGTCTCATAAACCACTTCATAGCCGTTCCGCTTTAAATACCTCTTACAGGGAACGCGGCAGGCGGTATTGGGGGAGACCTCTCCTCCGCCGGAGACAGATATGACAGCTACCGATTTTTGTTTTCCATCAGGCAGTTTTTTTACCCATTTTTCCGTTAAATCCGCCAGACGGAATGCGTAAACCGGAGAAAGGATGATCAAAAGATCCCATTCCTCTTTTCCCATATCCGGATTTTTTGCTATGTTTTTCTTATTCACCTTAATTCCACGCTCTTTTAGCTGACGTTCCATACATTCTGCTGCGTATTCAGTCCCTCCTGTTCCTGAAAAATAGGCCAACGTCACCCTCTGATAATCCATTGTTTTCCCTTCCATATGGATTCTCCTTTCCTTCCCATCATTAATTTTTTATCATGACTCTTTAAAACTTTTTGTTTCAACCGCATATATTAGTATAGAATCACTTTGTTACAGGAGCCTTATATGAGCGATATGAATGGTGACACCAGAGGAACCGTAACCCAGGTAGGAGACGTCATGCTGGCTCAAAACGTTTTGGTGGAAGAAGTTTATACACCGGACAGCAGAACCGGATATATCATATTCTCCTACCTGTCTCCCGGTCAGAATGATATGCTCTTTACCGAACTGATTCAGTTAAATATCGGCTGGGATACGATATTGACCAATCAGTTCGACGAACCCATCAGTTTATGCCGGATTGTCAAAGGAATGAGAATCAATGCATGGTTTTCTCCCGCCATGACAAGAAGCATTCCCCCTCAGTCAAATGCATACCGGGTCGTGGCGTTTTTACCTTCTCCCAGCGTCCGTGTCATCACTGACCGTGTGGCTTATGTAGATCCTGTTAATGGTTTTCTTTTTACCGGAAATCCCAATAACATTGCGGATCAGATCCAGTTCGTCATCTCCAATATGACCCAGATCGTGGATCACAGCGGCAATCCTATTCCACTGGATTCCCTTCAGCCCGGTCAGATGGTACGCGTGGAATACGGAGATTTTCAGACCGCCAGTATTCCTCCCCAAACTCCCGCTTTTCTCATTCAAGTGCTGACTTTCTAAATTCCTACGGAAACGGCCGCTTTTTTCCATGACTAAATGGATTAAGCGGTCGTTTTCGTTCCGCTATCAATCCTCTGTTATTTCACATTATAAGAGAATCCTGTGATTTATTCAATAAAAAAAGACTTACCACTATTCGACGGTAAGCCTTTTACGAAACATCTATCTCATTTATTCCACATCAAATCCTCTTCCGATGATGCTGTTGCTCCTGCTTGCGCAGATAAAGCTGTCATCCTGAAAGGTTTTTACATAATCTCTTATGGCGATCAGTTCCTGCTGATTAAGGACTGACTGAATCAGCATCTTCTTTTTTACATTGGAAGTATCCATTCCCTGAATGAACGTGGCTCCCCGTTTTAGTTCGTCCCGTATGAACTGGGTGATCTCTAAATACTGGTCTGACATGATGCTGACATTATAATATTTTTCAAATCCCATAATCAGTTTATCTGTTACCGCGCTCTGTACAAACGTGCAGATCAGGGAATAAATGATCATCGTAATATCTCCGTATATAATGGAAGATCCAATGACAACGGAATTAATGATCATATAGTAGGTTCCTACAGATATGCCCTTTTTCTCCTTTAAGTACAAAGCCACAATGGATTCCGGGCCGTTGGCCACACGCTGTTTCATGATAATACCGCCGGCAATTCCGCCCACGACTCCGCCGCTGATTGCCGCTGCGATGGGATCCGTATGAAGCTGAGGCAAAATACGGTTTACGATTCCCACATAAAAGGTAAACAGAAAATAACTGAATCCGGCATAAAAAATCTGTTTCTTATTATAGCTGAAAAATGACCAAATAAAAATCGGCAACGCCATAAACACCAGAAGGAGCTGAACATCCGCCCCGGTTAACCGATTGATGACTGCCGCAAGTCCCCCCAACCCGGTAGCTACTAAATTATTGGCATTTAGTATCTGACAATACGCACATGCAGAAATAAACTGCCCCACTGCAATCCAAAATAGCTTCTTCTTCATTGCTGCTCTCCTCATAAAGTACCTGTATTCTTTTTCCGTGTCCTGTACCTTCTACCCTTACATCGTCCATAATTATATAGATTTCAAACCCGATACGCAACAACATCTATTTGACATTTTTTTAACTATTATCTATTTATATGAGAATAACAGCTTCCATTTTCGGAATAAATTCTGGATTGTACTTCAATGTGTGCAAAGAAGGAGAACACTTTCGTTATAAAAACCAAAAAGCAGGTGAATAAGCCAATAAAGTTTGTGAGTACTGTTAGGTGTTTTACCTTTTAGCGCCGCTTAAAGGTATGCTGGGATTAGTCTGCATTCATGATATCTTCTACAAAATCCCCACGTTTTTCCACGATTTCATAGCCGATGGAAGAAACCCTCTTTCTTAAGCAGACATTGCATTCTGCAGCTTCTTCCCCGGTACAGATCTTGTTGTCATAAAGTTCATATTTTTTTCTGACTCCAATCGGGGATAAATTCGGCATCAGCACGTTGGAACCGGACAAAATGCCTTTTTCTCTTCCCTTTGGATCCAGGGTACCCAGGGCTGTGGTGGAAGGAAGAAGGGCATTGGGCAGCATAAGCCTTAAAATTCCAATGAGGAATAAGGTTAAGTCCACGCTTCCCGCAGCAAAGTCTCCAAATGGGGTGTCCTTATGAGGAATAAAGGGTCCGATTCCTACCATCTGGGGAGACAATTCTCTGATAAATGCAAGATCCTCTGCAAGGCATTCCGCGGTCTGGTACGGAGAACCTACCATAAATCCGGTTCCTACCTGGTAACCGATCTTTTTTAAATTTCTTAAGCATTCCTTCCGGTTTGTCAAAGACAGGGAAGAAGGATGAAGCTTGGAGTAATGAAGCTCATCCGCAGTCTCATGGCGAAGGAGATAACGGTCAGCTCCGGCTTCAAAATATTTTAAGTACTGGTCATATGTTTTTTCTCCGATGGATAGGGTGATGGCACAATCCGGATAACCTTCCCGAATGGCCGAAATGATGTCCACCATGATCTCATCCGTATAAGAAGGATCTTCCCCGCCCTGCAGCACAAAGGTGCGAAATCCCAGTTCATACCCAGTCTTACAGCAGGAAAGGATCTCTTCCTTATTCAGACGGTACCGGTCCGCATTCTGGTTCCCTCTTCTGATTCCACAGTAATAACAGTCATTTTTACAGTAATTGGTAAATTCAATCAGACCCCTGATATAAACTTCCTTTTCAAAATATTTCTCACTATAGTTCCTTGCCAGGGAAAATAAATATTCACTTGTCTCCTGGTCGTAATTTTCTAACAGATAAATGAATTCATCTTTAGATAAGTTATGTGTATTATACAGTTTATCGATAACGTGTTTCATATTCTAGGCTCCTTGTCATAGAAGAATGGTATGTTAATACTACCATTTTATAAGCCTTAGGGAAAGAGATTTTTTGCTCGCTCTATAATTGGTACTGCTGGAATTTCCTTTCATACCAGTGATGTCTTATAGAAATGGCCCAAAAACTTATTATGTTGTAATGAGTCTTTCTCCTAATTCAAATGCCTTCTTCATATCCACAGCTGAGACTTTTTCAATACAGCTTGATTTTGAATTTTTCTTTTATATATTGTCTAAGTTAACTACTCATCCAAATACTTTTTTAATTCGGCTACTAGAACATGCATTGTTGTTCCCGGATCATATACCGATGGCTTCATTTTATCAAAATCAAATTCCGTCATTCTTCTCTTAGCATTTTTTATTGCGGTATTCACACCATCATGAGTATCCAACATACAATATATCTCTGAATAGTTTTTTTTATATTCTCCAATACCTAAATTATAATGTTTAAATATTTCATCTAATTTTTCACACCATTGATCACGATGCAGCGCAACGTCACTATAATGAAAATGAAGATAAGCCCAATATTCAAAAGATTGATTACTCCATGCAATTTTATATTCCTTTTTCATTCCTTCATTTATTGCCTGGTCAAAGTCCTCAAAATCGTCCTTGTCAAAAACTACCCAAACGTTCTGATAAATTATTTTTGCTCTTCTTACTATCTCATCAGTTTTTTCAATAAGCTTACAGGTCGAACACCCTTCCCCACTTATATCTATTATCGGGATTTCAACAACATCGACATTCCCACCCATCTTATCTTCAATAAGTTGTATAATACCACGTAGATACAAAGGTTCCGTTTTTTCTCCTTCTGTTACAATAAGGTATGAATTCGCCTTGGGTTGTTTATATCCATATTCACGTTTTTTTCTTTCTTTTCTTCTCTTTTTGAATAAATCATCACTTCCCACTTATTCACCTTCTCTCATTTCAAAATCTTTAATAAGTGGAATTCCTCCATATACACCAGCTAAATAATCCTTTTCAAAAGATGAATCTGATCTTACCTTAAAGTCTGATAATGCTAACAACTTTGAATGGCCAATATTATCCTTTTCTACAAACCAAATCTGATCTCGCCTAAAAAATTTTTTATCAAGTAATGTGGTATCATGAGTAGTATAAATCAATTGAGCTTTAGACAATTTATCATAGAATAAGTCAATAATGAACTTTAATAATAATGGATGTAATTTAACATTTAATTCATCTACAAACATACATGCATTAGAAATAATTGTTACTCTAGCATAGATATAAATTATTATACTTTTAATCGTTCCCTCTGATTCATTTAATAGGTTAATATGATAAGAATCTCCTGCTCCATCATAATGTTCTGTCCAAAAACTGACATCTTTATCACTTTGTTCATAATAGATATTTTTAATTCCTGTATCAATAGCATTTAAAAATTTTAGTAAGTATTCTTTATCATTATCAATTACATTACAAAAATGCTTTTCGATTATACTTATATTTTCAAACAAATCCGTATCTGCAACCAATATTTCCATAATGCCAGAAAACACACTAGTAAATATATCTGTACGTAATTTAAGTTTGTTAAAGAATGTTAGAACTAATGTTTCAGAAGGAATCTGCTCTTTGTATGTGTCACATTCCTTATTAACAGATGGACCAAATTTTAAACTATCATTGCTCCTTTCAAAAACAGTTGTATTTCTATTCGTATTAATACTTTTTCTATAAAGCCACTCACTTACAATTTCTTCTTGATTATATTCAAAACCATATTTATATTCATAATCATTAATAATTTTAATAATCTCAAATTCAGTATTTTCTTTTTCTTTATCAAACTCAAAAGGCATATAATACTTTGAAATGGCTTGATTATTATTATCATCTACATTATTCAAAGATTCCTTAATTATTTTTTGAAAATAACGTATTGCTAAATATAAATTTGATTTACCACTTGCATTTGCACCATATATCGCTGCCACCCTAAGAAATTTTTCTTTTGTTCCATTATCGATTAAATTATTTGCATGTTCTTTATATGCGTTAATTGCCGTCATATCCAATGTTGTTTCTTCTTTAAAAGACAAAAAGTTTTTTAGTGTAAATTGTACAAACATATGACACCTCCTTATATTATATAATATACCCCTTTTTATCACATTATGTCAATATTATTGTGATTTCATCTCATTTTCATTCACTTAACATGCATATTTTCATTTTTAGCTTATATGTCCCTTCGCCATATTCCTTGTCTACCTGGATAAAACGATTCATATACCATCATATTTAAACCGTACTTGCCTTTATCTTTTGTCTCTTTTTATACAGAGCTTTTAGTCTCAGACCGCTATCGTATGTGATATAACCTAAAATGAGGCACCTCCATTACAAGGCACCTCAAGTATCATTCCATAATAATCTTTTCTTCCTCTTTTTCCGATCAGTGCACGGCTCCAAACATATTTAAAAGGAGACAGCCGGCGACTATTAAAATAATCCCAATCACTCCCACAAGAGAAACCCCCTGCTTGAACAAAACGGCAGAAATAATCGTAGTTGCGACGATTCCGATTCCTGACCAGGTAGCATATGCGACGCCTAAATTGATTCTATCAAGTGCCCTGGAAAGTAAGTAAAAACATAAAACATAAGCCAGTATACAGCTCACCGTCGGAACCAGCCGTTTAAAACCGTCGGAATACTTTAATAAGGTAGTTGCAACTAATTCAAGTGCAATGGCGGTTCCTAAAAATAAATAATGCATGGTATTTCTCCTTTTGCTATTCTCTATAGTCGTATTTTCATTCCATAATAAGCAAATTCAATGCCATCAAGCTTTTTCTGCAATGCAGCATAATCGTCATAGCTTTTTCCCCAATCCTCTTCTAAATGGGTTATGATCACGCGTCTGATATGATATTTTTCTTTTAAGGCGGCAATTTCTTCTATTACAAAAAGTTCTCTGCGAAGACGGTTGTCCTCTTCAAGAACGAACCCATCTTTTAAAACATCACCTACGATGGTATTGCCGATAATAAGACAGTCTGCATTCTCAAATATCTGGTTTTCCGGAAAGGGCTTTGTATCACAGGGCGCATAGATCAGCTTATGATCTCCTTCGGTAAATACAAAAATGGAAACCTCACAGGAATCATCAACTGGTACCAGCTCCACATGAACCTGACTGATATCCATCGCCTGAAAAGGCATTGGTGTAACCAGATTCATGGATTTATAATAATCAAGCATGGAACCGTATTTTGTCCCCTGTTGTTCTAAATCGTGAAGGATTTGAGGAAGGGCGCCAACCACCAAAGGATTTTTGCAGTCTTTCCCAACGGACCTGGCCAGCCAGTCAAGCCGAAGTTGCTCAACCACACGCATGCCCATGGTATGGTCCGGGTCCACATGGCTGTATAAGATATAATCCACGGCTTCTACATTGGCACGGTTGAGCCCATAGCAGATATCTTCCGGTGTATCCACCAGCACATGAATATCTTCCACATAAAGACTGCATCCGCATCTGGAATAAGGGGCCCCCTTTACCCTCGCTTCCCGGCATATCCTGCACTGGCACAACGGTCTTGGCGTGCTGACACACCCACCGGAACCTATTATATTAAATTTCATAATCCCTCTCCTGTCTTTATCCTTTGTCCATAAGAACCCTGTATTTACAGTTTATCGGATACGGTATTTTTCGATCAGTTCCACTGATGACTTTACGATCTGGGCCGTCATGCCCCACATGGTAATATCGCCGTACTGGTAAAATAAGATTTCATGTGTGCCCTTAACCCATGGATACTCCTCCCCGCCTGGAATCCATTCATAAGGAAAATCATCGGGCGGTTCCTGAACCAGCCGGCTGATATAGGTCTTTGGCGGATTGGCTTTGAAAAATTCTAGAGGCACTTTTATAATCTCTTCCACTTCATCAGTGCTGAACGTATCGTTATAATCCTTTACCGTTCCAATGAACGGTTGGATCATCAGTTGAAACGGGGATAAATATATGTCTCCCGGTCCTATGACTTTGACCTGTTCATAAAGGACATGAAGTTCTTCCACTGTCTCCCGGACCGCACAGGCTTTTAGCGATTCCCCTGGTTCCAGTTTTCCCCCTGGAAAACAGATTTCTCCTGGCTGATGCCTTAATTTCGGGGATCTCTTTTCAAACAGAAGATGAGCGGTCCCTGCAATATCAATGACAGGAACTAAAACTGCATACTTCCGGAATAATTCTTCTCCTATGATTCCTGGCCTTCTGCCAGATAATCCTTTCTTTTTCAGAATTAAAGCCTCCTTTCGTTCCCATTCAGTCTCTCATAAATTTTACCGCAAATTAATCGGATTCACAACGGGTTCCGTCGGAAATTACAGGTATTTGTATTTTTATTACATATTGGTTGGAATCCACTGCCGCCAGATGGCTTAACATATCATCCTCATAAGAATCTCCGTCAATGATCATATGGTTGTCTTCGATGAATGCCTTTATCTGGTCATAAGACTTGTGCAAATCGGTATAAGGACCCTTATGGATCACTACCGCGTATTTCCCTGCTTTCTTGATTCGAAGACGTTCGCTGTCAATATAGGTGCGTATTTTACTGCTATAATAAGCGATCTTCTGGTACTGTTTCGAAAGCATGTCTTCCTTTTCTATGATGGCCCCCAGCAAAAGCTCGCTTTCGCCGCTTAATTCGTCACAATATTGAAAATGTTCCTGCAGCTTTTCTAACTCTTCTTTTCCAGAGGTATATCCAGTCATTTTTACAACAATATAATACTCTTCTTTGCTTTCCTCAATATACGGCACCCCATATACAGAATTTAAAGCTTCCTCCGTCGTATCAATGGTTGCAAGTATTTTGTTTCTCATTAACACCGTCTTTTTAATCTCTGCTTCCAGCTGCTTTTCCTTCTGCTTTAGTATAGAAAGAAAGTGATTCGGGTTATAATCCCCGATATAATCCTTAATTTCACTCAAAGAAGATCCGGCCTGCTTTAGCATATAAATCATGTCAAAGAGATAAAACTGCTTAAACGAATAATAACGGTATCCGTTGGGCTTTACAAATTCCGGTTTTAGAATACCGATTTCATCGTAATGGAATAACGTATGCTTTGTCACTCCGCATAGCTCTGCAAATTCCTTGGTGGTAAGGTATTGTTTGTTTTTTCCGGACATAGATGATCCGCCTCCTGTTATGATACTTCTCCCTGCTTTTCCAGTAACCCCTTAAAATTTTCTTGACTTTCGGGTAACCCTATACTTTATAATGACATGGCTGCGAGAATCCGTCAAGAGATGATTTTAAAAACAAGCGAATCTGGGATTCGCATCCAACAAACGAATTTATATAGGAGGACTACTATGAGAAAATTACTGCATTACATGAAGCCGCATAAAAATTTGCTGGCAGGTGCTGTAATGTTTTTATTCTTTAACAATTTTACTGCCATGTTCATACCCACACTGACGGCGGAATTAATCAACGTAGGCGTTGCAAACCGTGACATATCATACATTTACCGCATTTGTGTACTTATGCTTGCAGTCGCAGTTTTAGGAGGAATCAGCGCCATCGTTTCCGCGATTATGGCATCAAAAGCAACCGCCGGTTTCTGCAGGGATCTGCGGGAAGCCGTATTTATCAAAGCCCAGCAGTATTCCCTGACGGATTTTCAGACTGTGGGCACCGCTTCCATGATCACCCGCTGCACCAATGACATCAACATTATCCAGAGATCGGGAATGATGTTTTTAAGGATTTTACTTCCGGCTCCTTTGATGACAATCGTAGGACTTACCCTTGCGTTCCGTACCAATGTGCGCATGGCCTGTTTCTTCATTGCCGTAATAATATTTTTCAGCATCATGGCATATTTGATCGGGCGCAAAGCCATTCCTCTGTTCCAGCAGATTCAAAGAAGAATGGACCGGCTGACCTATGTACTCCGGGAAGGAATTACCGGTGTCCGCGTGATCCGGGCATTCAACCGGGAGGAATTTGAGAAAAACCGATTTGTGGATTCCTGTCATGATTATCGTGACATTGCAGTAAAGACCGGCAGAGTCTTTGCCATTTTACTTCCTTCTCTGTTCCTTATCCTGGACTTAAGCGTTGCTTCTGTCATATGGTTCGGAGGCATCCAGGTGACCAACGGCTCCATGGAAATCGGAAGCATCTTTGCTTTGATCGAATATTTAACCATTATTTTGTTCTGTGGCGTTATGGCCGTTATGGGCTTTATGGAGATTCCCCGTGCCTTAAGCAGTGCGGAGCGTATCAATGAGATCTTAAACCTGACTCCGGAAATCAGAGATGAGTCAGCTTCAAATACAGAAAGCAGTACGAGAGGAACTCTGGAATTTAGAGACGTCACCTTTATGTATTCCAATGCAGAAGAACCGGTTTTAAGCCATATTTCTTTTACGGCAAAGCCGGGGCAGACCACAGCCATCATCGGCGGCACAGGTTCTGGAAAATCAACCATTGCCAACTTAATTCCTCATTTTTACCAGATTAATGAGGGTCAGATTCTGTTAAACGGAATCGATATTAAAAAATATCCTCAGAAGACGCTAAGGGATCGGATCGGATTCATTCCTCAAAAGGCCTTCTTATTCAGAGGAACCATTGAGAGCAACATCCGCTTTGGAAAAAAAGATGCTTCCATGGAAGATATCAAGGCTGCTGCAAAGGTGGCTCAGGCTCATGATTTTATTGAAGGTCTGGATAATGGTTATCAGTCTTATGTGGCTCAGGCCGGATCCAATCTTTCCGGCGGCCAGAAACAGAGAGTTGCTATTGCCCGGGCACTTGTGAAGAAACCGGAAGTGTATGTCTTTGACGACAGCTTTTCCGCCCTTGACTTTAAAACCGACTCCATGCTTCGAAAGGCATTAAAGGCAGAAATCAAAAATTCTTCCCTTATCATTGTGGCACAGAGAATCAGCACCATTTTAGACGCAGATCAGATCATCGTTCTTGATGACGGTAAGGTGGCTGGCATTGGAACCCATGGGGAACTGATGAAGACCTGTCCGATATACCAGCAGATCGCAGCCACTCAGTTAAGTAAAAAAGAATTACAAGGAAAGGAGGACCATGGACATGAACAAGCGTAAGAAGGGAATCATTCGCAGACTGCTGCCCTATTTTCACGGGTTGGAGTTAAAGATGGGGCTCATCATCACCGCTTCCATACTAAGCTCTGCCTTCTTTATTGCCAGCCCTTTCTTTTTAGGAAAAGCGCTGGACCAGCTGGCGGAAGGAATCAAATCCGCAGTGACACAGGGAACCCGTTTTCAAGTAAACTGGGAAACCATGGGCGGTATCTTTACCATTCTCCTTTCCCTTTATGTTTTAAGCTTCATTACCAATTACTTTGCCAGTTATATGATGGCAGCTGTTACAGAGACTGTGACTTTAAACATGCGACAGGCGCTGATGGAAAAGCTTAACCGCCTTCCTCTTCGTTTTTTCGATGCGACGGAGCGCGGAGATATTTTAAGCCGTGCCACCAATGACGTGGAAAAGGTGGCTGATTCTTTAAGAGAAGGGTTTAACCGTCTGATCGGCTGTGCCATTTCCATCATCGGTGCAGTGACCATGATGCTTGTCATAAGCCCCGCCTTGTCCCTGGTAGCATTCGTTACCATCGGAACGGCAACCGTCCTGACCATACTGATTGCTAAAAAGTCCAGGAATTACTTTTTCAAATACCAGACCTCTCTTGGAGAGTTAAATGCCAGCATCGAGGAAACCTTTACAGGACAGTTGGTGATTAAAGCCTTTAACCAGGAGGATAATTCCTTAGAAAAATTCAGGGAAATTAATCAGGATCTATACAAGCACAGCTGTGCTTCCCAGATCGCCCAGTTTATAGTGTCTCCCTGCGTACGTCTGATTAATAACTTCGGATATATCGTGATTGCAGTTTTAAGTGTTATTTCCATCATACAGGGACGGCTTACCATCGGTATCGTTCAGGCTTTTATTCAATATTCGGATAAGGCTTCCGAACCGGTCATTGAATGTTCCCAGATCATCAGTTCCATGCAGTCCGCATTTGCCGCATCCACAAGATATTTTGAAATCATGGATGAAATGGATGAGATTCCAGATCAGGTTCATGCCGAGGTTCTGCCAGATACCAAAGGCAACGTTCGGTTTGAGCATGTACAGTTTGGATACAGCGATGACCATATCTTAATGAAAGATATTAACATCGATATAAGCGCCGGTGACCGGATTGCCATCGTAGGCCCTACCGGAGCCGGAAAAACAACGTTAGTCAATCTTCTGATGCGGTTTTATGAAATACAAAAAGGTTCCATTAAGGTTGACGGCATGGATATTAAATCCATGTCCAGGGCAGAGCTTCGAAGCAAATTCGGCATGGTGCTGCAGGATACCTGGCTATTTGGCGGTACCATAAAGGACAACATTGCATACAGCAACTTTAATTCCGAACAAAAGGAGATCATCGATGCAGCCAAATCAGCGAGAGCAGACCACTTCATCCGCACTCTGCCGGAAGGTTACCAGACCATTCTTAACGAAGACGGTTCCAATGTATCCCAGGGCCAGAAACAGCTGCTGACCATAGCCAGAGCCATTCTGGCTGATCCGGCCATCTTAATCCTTGATGAAGCCACTTCCAGCGTGGACACCCGGACCGAAGCCGAGATCCAAAAGGCCATGAACAACTTAATGAAGGGCCGTACCAGCTTTATCATCGCCCATAAATTATCCACCATCCGGGATGCGGATTTAATCCTTGTGATGGATCACGGTACCATCATCGAACAGGGTACCCATAAAGAACTTTTAAATGAAAAAGGATTTTACGAAAAGCTTTACAACAGCCAGTTCGCCAAATAATCTTTTTTACAAATTTCACTCACAAAAATGAGCTTTGACCTGTGGTGTTTTCCATCGGTCAAAGCTCATTTTTATTGTTACCTTCCATGGTGCTGACTTTAAATCTTTACTTCTCTCTCCCCTTCAAAGCTCATAGGAAGAAGCACATATTGAGACTGAAAGTAGCCGTCTTTCCCACCCCACCGGTCTCCCAGATACCACCATTTGGGAGTTTCCACCGGTTTTTGAAACACCCATGTGGGCTGAGAATCATAAGTGGTCTTATCTCCGAAATCTTTTCTTTTGGACCATGGACCGGCCATATGATTGGCCCATGCATAGGAAGACTGGTTGGGCGCCCAGCCAGTGCAGCCAGAGGTCAGCATATAATAGATGCCATTTCTTTTAAATACCACAGGCGCTTCCCGCTGCTGCCCCGGCCACAGAATGCATTCCAGTTTCTCAATGGCAAGATAATCCTCCGAAAGGCGGTATATATGGATATCCAGATTCTCCCTGGCAGAGGAGATAAAATAAGCGGTCCCATCCTCATCCTGAAACACCGTACAGTCTCTGGACATATGACCGATGGGATTAAAACTTCCAAGGTAGGTATAATCTCCGTCTATGGTATCGCAAATGGCCACCGCACATCTGGCCTTGCTGTAATTATCCGGCAGTTCCCAATGCATCCACATCACATATTTTTTCGTATTTTTATTGTATAGAACCTTTGGTCGTTCAATGTTGCACCCGGTACCGATGGAAGCCTGACTTCCAGGTACATGAAGGGTTAAGTCCGACACCACATAATATTTTTCTGCCCGACTGTCAACCGTCAGAATATGATTGCAAAACTTCCAGTTTTTCATATCCGGGGATACATAACAGGATACTTTGTTTCGTTCCCTCCGGTCCTCCCCGATCCAGTAATAGTTGCCATGGTCAAAAAGAATCTGGCCTCCATGAGCATGAACCGGTTCTCCTCTGTCATCCAAAGGCAAAAAAGCGTTTACTTCTTTCATATCCGTTCTCCTTTCTATGCTGCATTTACTCCCTCACCCTTTCACCGAGCCAATCATAACTCCCTTTACAAAATATTTTTGAATAAAAGGATAAAAGATCAAAATGGGAAGAGAGGACACAATAATTGCCCCGTACTTGATGGTCATGGCAATTTGCTGCATCTGTTCCAGTTGTTTGGGATCGGTGACGCCTGATGCCTGTACCGCCTGCCCCTGGATCAGAATATCCCTCATAATCAACTGGAGGGGAAAAAGACTGGCTTTGTTAATATAAATCAGCCCATTGAAGAAATCATTCCATTTTCCAACCGCATAATACAGGGCCATAATTGCCAATATTGGCTTAGATAGAGGTAAAACCACAGAGGTAAAAAAATGTCCTATGGTACACCCATCGATTTCAGCCGCCTCCTGAAGTTCCATGGGAATGCTGGTAGAAAAGAAGGTCCGGCAAATGATTAAATTATACACCGAGAAGGAGCCTAATAAAACCAGGGTCAGCGGTGTGTCAATGAGTCCGATATTTTTGACGATTAAGTAGGTAGGAATGAGACCGCCTCCAAAATACATGGTAAAGACAAAGATACCCGTAATCATATTACGTCCACGCAGATCCTTTCTTGATAAGGCATACCCTGCCGGAATCGTCAGAACCATTGCAAACAGGGTTCCTGCCACGGTGTTAAAAAACGTATTCCGGTATCCGATCCAAATACGGCTGTCCTTTAAAATATACCGGTACCCTTCAAAGGATATATCCTTTGGCCAGAATATAACCTGACCGGACTGCACCAGGCGCGGATTGCTGATGGAGGCAATCACAACAAAGAACAGAGGGTAGAAAACGGCTGCTGTACAAAGCGTGACCAAAAAAAACACCACCATATCAAACACTCTGTTCTGCCAGCACTGATGCACCTTATGCCTTCCTGCTGTTTGTTTTATTCTTCTCATGATCTTCCTCCTTACCACAAACTGACCTTGGTCAGCTTTGCAGAGATTTTGTTAACAGCAATGATGAGAATAAAGTTAATAACATTGTTAAACAGGCCGATGGCGGCAGAATAACTGAACTGAGCTCCCTGAATTCCTATTTTATATACATAGGTTGAGATAATTTCTGACGCCTGCAAATTAATATCATTTTGAAGCAGAAAGGCCTTTTCAAAGCCTACATTCATCAACTGTCCCATATTTAAGATCAGAAGAATGACCATGGTCGGCAGCAGATGAGGAAGATCAATATAACAGATTCTCTGAAATTTTGTGGCTCCGTCAACCGTTGCTGCCTCATGTAATTCCGGAGATACAGCAGTCAGAACCGATATATAGATGATGGTATTAAACCCCATAGACTGCAAAACACCCGACCACACATAGATGTGCTTAAAGGAACCTGGATTAGACATGAATCCTACGGCTTGCAGTCCAACCATTTTAAAAAGCTGGTTTATAATGCCGTCATTGCTTAGGAACACCCAGATCATTCCGCAAAAGACAACCGTGGATATAAAATGAGGGGCATAGGTTACCATCTGGGAGAACTTTCGATAACCTTTGAAGGTAAGGTTATGCAAAAGCAGGGCAAATATAATCGGTATGGGAAACCCGGCCACCAGAGAATACACACTGAGGATCAGGGTATTCTTTAATAAATCCCAGAACTGATAGGATTCCACAAACTTTATCATATGGGTCAGTCCTACCCAGGGACTCCCCCACACCCCATCAAGAGCATTATAATTACGAAACGCGATCTGCACTCCATACATGGGTGCATAGTTAAATATGACCAGATAGATCAGGGACGGAAGAAGAAACAAATAAAGCATCCAGGTTCTTTTTAAATCCTGTTTCAGAGTTCTTTTATGAAGCGAAGTCTTAACGTTTGCCATGGCTGGCACCTCCTTAATCGTTACAAAAAAAGCTGGGCCGCTGCCTGAAGTCTTTTTTTTGCGGCAGCAGCCCGGCATTCTATTGCTTGGATAAAATAGCATCCGTATACTCCTGGCAAAGTTTCTTATATTCTTCTGAACCGATGCGTTTTAACTGCTCCAGATGATTCTGCCACTTTCCATCATCAATACCGTTGATAATGGAATCTGAAATAAACTTTTTCAAATAATTATCCATATCTGTAATGATCAGTGCCCGCTTTTGCGCATTTTCTTCTGACGCATTTCCAGCCGGAAGTCCTTTGACCCCGTGTTCTAAGTTTTCTTTAACAGACATGAGCTTTTTGTCAGGCTCTGGCTGAATATCAAGGACAATGGATTCAATCTCCTGGGAATAAAGGGCCGGAGACCAACCGGCAAAGCTTTCCCTGGTCTTGGCATCGGTCATGCTGTCATATCCCAAGGCTTTCCATTCCTCTACCGTCCGGTAAATAAGGGACGGAACGGTTTCTCCGGCGTCATTTTTCGCCCATTCCCAGTTTACACCCTCTTTTCCTCTGTCCCACTGCATTACCAGCTCAATATCAGAGTTTAAATAATCATAGAAGCGAACCATTGCCGCAGGATTTTTGCAGGTGGCCGGAATGGAAAACCCAATTCCTTTGGTCACATTATTCAGCGTTAAAATCTGGTCTCCATCCGGTCCAGTAAGCTGGGGGATTCCATCGTAATCAATCAGATCATTTCCAAGCCCGCCGGTGCCGTAACCCATGTAAACGCCAATACTGTCCTGACCTGCGTTCTTGCTGTCATACTGGTCACTGCTTTGTACAAATACTTCCTTGTCAAGAAGACCTTCCTGATACAGTTCATGAAGCCATGTAAGACATTTATAATACCCTTCCTGCTCCGGTGAAAAAACAATGGTTTTCTCATCCTCCGGACTGATGAACACATGATTATTACTTTCCGGTGCGCCAAAACTTCCAAACAGATTCTCAATGGTAGAACTCCAGCCCCAGGCAGTGGTAAAGGTGAATGGTATTTCATCCGTGGTGTCTCCGTTTCCATTCATATCCCCGTCCCGGAAAGCTTCCAGCACCTTCTTGAATTCATCCGTTGTTTTTGGCATAGGCAGCCCTGTTTTTTTCAGCCATTCAGAATTGATCCACATGGAGCTGTCGATGATGTTATGGGTGGACTCATCCCCAATGGGAAAGCCATATATTTTGCCGTCCACCCCCTGCAATGCCGGTGGATAATCCGGACGTTTTTCAAAGAAACCCTTTACATTGGGAGCATATTCATCAATGTATCCATCAAGTGGTGTCAACTGCTTATAGTACTGGGAGATATTCTTAATACTTCCGATAATGGCATCAGGAAGCTCATTGGAAGCGAACAGGATATTGATTTTTTCATCCCAGGAAGAGGTGGGAACCTCAATCCATTCCACTTCAATATTGGTAGCCTCTGCCGCTCTTTGAACGCATTCCTTTGCAGAGGCAGCCACTTCCGTACTCTGCTGTCCTACCAGAATCCGAAAGGTTTCCTTTTCTTTCAAAATCGGCAGACCTTCCGGGTTTAAATTCTCAGATATCTTTACGTCCCCCTCCGGCGCGCCCCCGCTCCCTTTTGCCGCCGTTTCGCTTTTGCAGGCTGTCAGGCTTCCAAACATAGCCAGACAGAGACACACTGCGGTTACTTTTTTTGCCACCCACTGTTTTCTCATACCTCTTCTCTCCTTTTTTCTTATTTCAAAGTCCCGGTCAACCACATTTCACGGTAACCTGGGCAGAGTATAGCACACGGAAAATTTGACCGTCAATTTCGTATATTTGAAGAAAAAGTGCTTCATCGTCCTATTTTTACGGATACTTGAAAAAAATACAGGATACTTGAATTTCATTCAAATATCCTGCTTTTGATTTTTCTCCTGCCGATACTGACTAGGAGTGATTCCGCAGACTCGTTTAAAGGTTTCAATGAATACTGAAGTACTGTTATAGCCCAGTTCTTCTGCCACATCAACAATCCGTAAGGAACCGTTTAAAAGTTCCAGCGCCCGTTTCATTCGGACGGAATCAATATATTTGGATATATTTTGCCCGGTGCACTTTTTAAAATAGTGACTTAAATTCGAAGGAGTGGTTCCAATGTCAGCCGCCATGGCTTTAATGGAAAATGTTTTTTCTCTGCAATGAGCCTCAATATAATCACGAATCTCGCAGATATCTCTTTTCCAGTTCCCAGACGAGTCATCCTTTTGGATATCTTCCGAGGTCATAACCGATTCCATACGAAACTTCTTATAAAGAAGGGTAAGCTGATTGGAAAGAATGGTCTGGCAGTCTTCCTTTGTCTGAACCATTTCAAACAGAGGTGCTATGGCCTGACTTTCTCCTGCAATGATTTCACAGGCTTCTAAATACATCATGATGGCTACAGAAACAGGTGCTTTCTCCACGGCCTCTTTGATGCTCTGAACCGCCAATCCCATCTTTGCCAACTGCTCTCCTTCCACAGAATCTCTCAGCACTGCCATGGAAGTCCTGGGATAAAAATCACTGTCTGGTTCCTTTTTTGCCGTATGATCTGTTTGCAGACTGTAGTAGGAATCACAGATCTGGTCCACACGGTCCACCACCCGTCCAAACCTGCTTTGGGAAAAGAAAGAAACCTTTTGCCTCATGACGTTTTCCAAGTCCTCACGTTCCAGTTCAGAGGTGATCAGAAATAGAAAGCTGGATTCCGTATAATAAGCGGAATACACATAAATCGCTGGATTTTCCGCAGGAAGCCGTTCTGTTAAATACGCATAACCGGCTTCCCCGTCCATGTCCCTTGGCTCTTCCAGATAAAGACAAAGAAAAGACCTGCCATCTACCCGGATTCCACTTTTTAAACATTCCTCGTATAGAATGCTGCCTTTTTCAATATGACTGCAAAGAAGCTGATACAATAACTGTTCCCGCTTCAATTCCAGATTGGATTCTTCCAGAAACTGTTTGGAATACAGAAGTTCTCCCAAGACCATATCCAGGTATTCCACCTCATCTCTGGGTGCCTCCTCATTGCCCTGCTCCGGCATCTTGTCTGCAAGATTTCTGATAATCTTTTTAAGAGGTTTATAGTTACGTTCCATAAACTGATAAATCATATATCCGCCGATTGCAATTACCAGGAATACCACCACAAACTGCTTCCAGATGCTCTGAAAGATAGCTTCCGTATAGACGGATTCCGGGAAATGCCAATCCAGTTTAAAGGAGCTGCTTGCTACCGTAAACTGCTTTTCATTGTCCCTGAAAAAAGAAGCCTGCCCCTGTCCAGCCCTGCTGCCGGTCTCCAAACTGCGATTGCTTGAATAGATCAGCTGGTCTCCATAATACAGATCCACTGCTCCCTCATGAGTCCCGTTTGGTATGGTCAGCATATTTCCCAGCATATCTTTATTTACGGTAAATATCAGGCAGGAAACCCCTCGTTCAAGAGGCGCAATCATCACCAGCTGGTCTTCCTTTAGCTGATGATTGCGGGCGTCAGCAAATACCAGTTTGTCTTCCTTCATGGAAACAGGCTGATAAAACTGCAGATAGCTATTCATGAAATAGGTTTCATCAATGGTTCCTCCTGCCGTCACCGCTATTCCTTTTTCCATGTTGTAATAACAAATACCAGAGTAAAACGTCAGCCAGGGACTTTGATCATTTAGATACTTTGATATATCAAGAACCGCTCCGGGATAATTTTTTTCTTCAAAGGGATCGTAAAAGTAACTGGTCAGTCTGGAATTAAAGGTTACCTTTTGAAGAACATTCAATTGCTCTTCCAGAAAATCCAGCTGTTTTGTCCCTTCCCGATCAAACACATGCTGAAGGGATTCCAGTGTACTTTTTTTGACGGAAGTAAAATTGACCGTTTCCATAAAAATAACCGGGACAAATAAAAGCAGTAAGTACGCGGTCAGCATCTTCCAGTAAAACACTCCCCTGACTGGCTTACTTAATACCAGTCCCTTCACAAACCGTTTCATCATCATTGCTACCTCCCCAGATACTTCTCTTCTATATTTACTGCTTGTTCACAGGACAATATAACAGACTTTTTATTTTATATAAAATCGCCACCTTGTTTCGTGATTATATCCAATTTTATCATATTTTAAGGAGAAATACTGTGCATGTTTTGCTATTAAATAAAAATAAACCTTGTCTGGTGTTAAAACCAGTCCAAGGTTTATTTTTATTTCATAAGAAAACCGTATATCACTTTGCCAGCACTGTGTCAGAGGTAATTGGGGCATTTTTCTTCACTTTTCTCTGTGAAACGAAAACGCTGGATATAATGATGATAACACCCAGGATCTGAATGCCGTTAATGGTCTGTCCCAGCACAAAATATCCCAGGAAAAAGGCGGTAAGAGGATTAATCGGGCTTAAAAAGGAAGCTTTTGCTGGGCCGATCTTTTCAATTCCCCGAAACCATAGATAATAGGCCAGTCCTGTATTGAAGATACCAATAAATGCAAGTCCCAGAATATTGCCCGCTGTCAGGGCAGGGATTGGATCTTCAAACAAAAGAGCGGCTGGAATTAAGATCAGACTGCCAAAAAACAGCTGCCAGGAGGTAAATGCCATCTGACTCACACCTTCCGGCTTTCCCCAGTATTTGGTGAGCACCACTCCCAGAGCCATGAGAGCAGAACCGATCAGTGCGGCAAGTACACCTATGATATCAATGCTGACCTGCTGCTTAAAGAGCAGAAGGAAAACACCGATGATGATCATGGCAATGGCAAGAAAAGAATTCCCCGTAGGCTTTTCCTTTAAAATAATCCAGCTCAGCAATATGATGAAAACTGGCTGTACGCTCCCTACAATAGAGGCGATTCCGCCGGGAAGCCGATAGGCGGCTATGAATAAAAACAGGAAGAAAATACCGATATTCAAGCTTCCCAAAATAATGGATTTCAGAATCCAGACTCCCTTTGGGTAAGTCCGGTAACAGAGAAGAAGAAGCAATCCAATGGGAAGGCCCCTCATAAGTGCCACAAAAATCGGACGGTTAATCGGTATTAAAACAGCAGTTATCATATAGGTGGAACCCCAAAACATGGGAGTCAGCATTGTCAAAAGGGTATCTTTAAAATTTTTCATAACAATGGTCCTTTCTTTTTGATTTTTCTTACGTCTATCTATCTTAATCTAAAGTATATTAACATTAAGATAAGTGCATTATATTGGATTCTTGAATCTTTGTCAAGTATCTTAACGTTAAGATAATCAACTTTAAAATTATTCTTGTATTTTAATTTTCCAAATGTTACACTATGGATATGAAAAAAGACGATGTAGACATCATTTTAGAACAATGGGAACAGGAGCTGCCGGAGCTTGGTACGGAATCTATGGCTGTTTTGGGAAGACTGAACAGAGTCGTAAAACATATAGAAAAGAGGTTAGCGGAAAATTTTGCAATATACCAGTTAAACAGCGGAGAATTTGACGTACTGGCAACTTTACGGCGCTCTGGAAATGACTACCGGCTAAAGCCAACCCATCTTTACCAGTCCTTAATGGTCACTTCCGGTGCCATGACAAACCGGATTGATACCCTGGAAAAGAAAGGCCTGGTGACGCGGACCCATGATCATACGGACCGAAGAACCATCTACGTACAGCTGACAAAGGTCGGATACGATTTAATATCACAGGCGGTCTTATCCCATTCGGAAACAGAAGACTCCCTGCTCAAAACACTGACCAGGGAAGAAACCGTACAGTTTGATCATATCCTGAAAAAACTGCTTTATTCTCTGGAACAGGGGCAAAATCCGGATGCCTCATAATAATTTAATCTACCGGAAAATAAACCCCGTAAGGTCTGACACAGGAATTTCCTGTGGAAACTTACGGGGTTTTATTTATGGTATTTATTTACAGCGATCTTAATATCGGCATTTTCTAATCCAGCAGTCCCAGCTCTTTAGCCGCCTCCACCCAATATATTTCAGGAAGACCTGACCAGCTTGAAGTGCCCTCTCTCTCCTGACATTTCTTTAGTGCAAGCTGCAAGCATTCCTTGGAACTGTCGATCCCGGTCAGAAGATTTGATTCCACCAGCCGGATCCAGACCGGAGCGATTTCATTCAGTCGTTTATCATGAAGTCCACGGACAGCAGCCTCCCGGTCATAATCCAATTGAATCAGCTCTTGTGTCCAGGTTCCGTTCTCACCATGAAGAATCCCGTACTGGGCGTCTCCCTGATGATAAAACGGCAGTCCAACAGAACCTACATTCACCAGCTTTTTCCCCTCATGTTCCTGTGTTCCCTGTATGTGGGTATGTCCGCACAGGATCATGGCGGCATCCATGGATTTTAACGTCTGGTTCACCGCTTCACTGCCCAGCCGCATTACCCCTTTGGTGTGCTCCATGGAACCATGGCAATATAAAAGATCCGGATAGCCGGGAATCTTCATTCGCCCTGAGATTTCTAACGTTTTATAGAAAGCAAAATCTTTTTCCCTTAAATTCTCATAGGTGTATAAAAGGCTGCCGCTTGCAGAGGAAGGGATCGTCCAGCCATCATCTGCTCCAGCCCTGTGATCCAGTAAATATTCCTCCCGGTTGCCCTTTATAAAACAGCAGGGATAGCTGTCCTTTAATGCAAAAAGTAAATCCATGGTTTTATCCGGAAAAGCACAGTCACTTACATAGTCCCCTAAAAACAGAAACTGATCTGCTCCCATTTTCAGTCCATGGTCCACGCAGGCCTTCAGGGCATGATAATTGCTGTGAATATCGCTTAGCACTGCTATTTTCATAGATACCTTTATTCCTCCTGTTATCGGATACCTCCAAGCACCTGATTAAGCTCGTAAAAAGCCAGCAGGGCATTCTGGATATCTTCGGAATAATGCTTTAATACCTCATCTTTATCCAGGAACACATCTGCCTTTTTGCTGATTCCTGCTTTCTTATAATTCCGGGGCATATGGAACATGGTAAGCCCATTTACCTTAAATGCAATCAAATCAAGCTTTGTAAAATCATAAGAAAACTGCAGGATCTGGGTCCATGGGAAACTATGTAATTTCGAGCCGAACAGTTTTTTTTCAATCACCCGGATACACTGGTCGGTTACGAGAAGTTTGGAATGGGCAATAAACGGAATTTCATCAGGCCTCATCTCAAACCTCTTCTTTTTGATCAGAGAATCCATTTCATAGTAAGGCGCGGTTTCTGTATTGGAAACTGGCACTGTATAAGCAAGTTCACAGATCTCCTGATCCAGAAGATACTCCACCCCGTATTTTTCAAGCACCGGCAAAATTCTGGACTGGGCAAAGACAAAGCGAGGATCTGGGCCTCCAAGCTGTGATTCCTTCTCATCGAGCGAAACCCCGTATCCCTCCGATATATATCTGCAAAATTCCGTCATATCACTGCCTTCCCAAAGCCCGGATACTTCAAGAAGCCTTCCTTCATGGGCGGCAAGCTTATAAATACTTTTTACATAGTCTGAAGAACGAAGGATAAAGGTCCCACCGTCTGCTACCAGAATCTGCTTGCCGAAAACCGCACTGGATAAAAAGGTCTGCCAGTTGTCAAAAAGCGCCTCTGTAAAGGAGCCGTAATGGTTGAGAAGTTCTTCCGTCTCCTGTTCCGTCAGATAACCGCACATGCATGCATCTGAAATAATGGAGATAACACGGGACAGATTAAGGCCTGCCATGGAGAGGCCTCCCGTCAAAGAAATCCAGGATCTGTTTTTCTCAAATAATTTGGAAAGATCCACCCGTTCTTTCTCATTCTCTGGATTGAAGAAATCCAGAATAGTGAGTTTTATGTCATCCAAAAGATTATTTAAATCCTCTGTCATATGGAATTGTTCCCACACCGGAGAGAAAGGTTTTATATATTCCCGCATTTTGTCTTCCCCGTATAAATAATCCTCTGCCTGTTCATAAGACATGGAAGCAAAATTCCAGGAAGCATTCAGAAATAAATCAATGAGACCACTGTAAACAATTCCGTCTACCCACACATATTCAATCAATCCGCCGACTACGATGTCTACATCCTGCTGGTTTTCGATCCCATAATTATCATTTAAGGCCTTTTTTATAATCATCTTACTGCCTGGGATAACCGTGTGGGGATTTGTCGTAGTCAATATGTCCCTGATCTGCTCCAAAGAGGGCTTATCTTCCATATGAAGAATTCCGTAGCGGTACATAGCTGTCAGTATAATGTATTTGTTATTCACTCAATTCTCCTCTTCTTTTTCTTTCTTATATATATCAATGATTCTCATCATTCATATCTTAACAAATCCTCTGATGGATTCAGGAATAAAACCTGTTTTGTAACCATTTTTTCCTATATTATCCATTTTATTACATTTTTCCAGCCAAGTAAATGAAAAAATGCTCCCCGGGGTGATAAGCATTCCATGGGAGCAGATCTCATATTTTTATTTCTTTCCTTCCTGATAGGTATCAAGACCTACAAGTAATTCTAAATTTGCCTTTTCATAATCATTAAAAACGCTCTGGTCAAATTGATCGAATCTGACGGTAGGTTCATACCACAGTTGTCCCATAAAGTAGTGATTTAAGTCATCGTTATTGAAGACGTAACCATGCCTTGCATAGATTTCATTCTTAGCCAGGTGAAGAATCAGGGGCGGAACTTCTTTAAAATCCTCATTGCTGTAATATTTCATATCAGTCAGATACAATGGCTCTGCCACGTTTGAGATATCTCTCACTTGGCGGATCTGTTCCATATATTCCTGCACTTCATTGTAAAAAGAACATTTTTCAAGATAAGGTCTTCTTGCCTGTGCATCTGCAAGCAACTCCTCCTGGGAGCGGTTGGAATAGTATCGTTTATAAACTTCTTCAAACAGTTCCTGTTCTTTGTCTTCTGTTTCCTGTTCCTTTTTATCTCCAGAACCGTCCGCCCGGGTTAACTGATATGTGCCAGTAATTCCAAAGCCTGACGCATTGCTTTCTGCCATTTGATAATCAGCAACTTCTATGGTGATTTCATCCTTTAAAAACCTGATTTTTAAAGTCCCTCTGCCTCCAAAATCATCGTCGGAGAAGATATATTCACACGCTCCACCTTTAACGATTCCAGTCACGTTATCAATCTCTGCGATTCGCTCACTCACTCCCTGTTGGGAATATAGGGAACCCGTTACTTGATTTTTATTATTAATGGTTAGATGAAACTCTGTTCCGCCGTCCTTGATTAGCTGGTCATGACTGATTCCCTTTTCCGACCAGACTCCGGTATAAGCTTCGTAATTTTCAGCTTCTGAACCGTCTGTTGCATCACTCTTTAACTTCTCTTGATCCAGACTTTCATTAGAAATTGTCTCAGCACTTTGGATAACAGAAGCTTTTGTTTCAGACTCTTCGGAGCTGGAGCTTGTCGGCGCAGCGCTTTTGCACCCATAAAGAAGACCGCATAATAGAACTAACACGTAAATATATTTTCTATGCTTATCCATATATGCTCCCTCTCCTATGCCCGCTTAGATTGGGCTGGTACATGAATGCCGCCATGATAACAGATATAGCATTCTGCATCCATTTTTATTATTTTTTCCAAAGACTGCTTCGCCTGTTCCAAATCCAGGCAGAATTGTGGATTTGCCAGGATCAGTTCTCCATCTTCAATAACTGCCGCATCTCCAGTAATGATGGTGTTATATTTCGTTAAATAAATGGAAGTATGCCCTGGTGTATGTCCTGGTGTTAAGATCACCTGACTTCCTCCCGCCCAGTCAAAAATGTCGTTTCCGCTGACCTCTAAATCAACATCCACCGGCTTTGCCTCTTTCAGCCGTTCACAAAACTGGAGACCAAAATCCTTATCTTCTTCCGGAAGAATTTCAAGCATGGCTTCCGCTTGCAATAGCCTTAAATTCTTTTTCTTTCCATTTACATAGGGGGCTTCTTCCTTGGAGGTAATGATTTTTACATGGGGATATCGGTCCAAAAATTCCCTGGCTGCTCCCATATGGTCATCGTCCTGGTGTGTCAGGTAGATGGCTGCGATCTCATTTGGATTAATTCCTTTATTCTCAAGTTCCTTTTCCAGCAGATTTAAAAAACCAGGATATCCGCAGTCTACAAGGACATATCCTTCCGTTCCCTTTAATAACACCGGATATATGATTTTCATCGTTCCTTCATATTCAAACTTCAGTTCCAATACAATCAAATCTTCCATAATTGTATTTCTCCTCTCTATTCGCTGATGGATTAAAATACATTATATCTTTTTTCCTTATTTATTTCCAGAAAAGTTTTTTTTCCCTACAGGTCTGGTACTTTTTTTAATGTCCTGTGAAAACAAAGAAAAAACTTCATCCTTGCTGTGGAAAAGAGCCTGTACTTATGATAGGATAAGAACATACAAAATCAGAAAACGGAGGCATACAGATTGAAGACCATTGGTTTAATCGGCGGAATGAGCTGGGAAAGTACTATGACATATTATCAGCGGATCAATCAGACCGTAAAAGATCAGCTGGGTGGGCTGCACTCCGCAAAGATCCTTCTATACAGCGTTGACTTTTTTGAAATCGAGCAGCATCAGTCCAAAGGGGAATGGGAGGCCTGCGCCGATATCATGTGCGCTGCCGCTAAAAAGCTGGAACATGCGGGCGCCGATTTTATTGTGATCTGCACCAATACCATGCATAAGGTAGTTCCTCAGATGGAAAGCAGCATAACCATTCCAATTTTGCATATTGCAGAGGCCGCAGCCGAAGCCCTGAAACAGGAAAACATTACAAAAATCGCTTTGCTTGGAACGAAGTATACCATGACACAGAACTTTTATATAGAGAAATTGATTGATTCAGGAATTGAAGTTATGGTGCCTGGTCCTGAAGATATTGAACTCGTAAACCGTGTGATCTTTGAGGAACTGTGCCTGGGAATCGTTTCGGAGCAGTCCAAAAAAGAATACCTGCGCATTATCCAAGAGATGGGAAATCAGGGCGCTCAGGGCGTTGTTCTTGGGTGTACGGAAATTGGATTACTGATCCGCCAGGAAGATACCGAACTGCCTGTGTTTGATACGGCACAGATTCATGCACAAAAGGCGGCGCTTGCTGCATGTAAATGATGAAACATCATGATAGAGGAGCCAAAAGTTTTAAGAAAAATCTTCAAACTTCGGCTCCTCTATGTTTTATATTTCAATCCCAGAATCGTTTTTCTTATTGTTTTCTAAATCACTTTTCTTCCAACGGTTTTTAGCTTCATGGTCCTTATCTGCTTTAACCTTGCAAAATTATACTCAAAAGAAATACCACTGGCCTGTTGCAGCCCTTTGGCAAAATCCTTTTTATAATTGATCATAGAATCCAAATACAATCCGATTACATGAATCTGGTTCCATGAAGGGCTGCCTTCCTTGTGGAAATAGATAAAGTCTGTTTCCAACGCATAAAAATTGTAGCACCAGCCTTTATTTTCCATTATATATCTCATGGCAGGTCCGTTGTTGGTCCTCATAATGGTCTGAAACTCTATAAGGGAATTCGGGAAAACATCCACATATTCTACCGCGAAAAATGGTTTTGTCCACCTTCTTTTTGCTTTTTCCCCCGGCTCAGGATAAGTGCTATCCGGGGTGGTCTTAAGCAGTTCCATGCGGACAGGCTCGTATTCAAAGGGAAGCTTTTGTTTTCTTAAGACTGTCGCCGCCTGTTCTGCCGATTCCTTGTCCTTTACAGGGAAAAGAATCAGATAGTCCCAAACCGGAAATTCCCCGTGCTTTTCGGCCGTTTTACCCTGATGGTAGACGGAAATGTTTGCAACATCTTCTGATTCCAGACAAGTGCTTAATAACCGTTTCAGCTGACCCTTTAATTCCTCTTTGATATATTTTCTGCTATTCTTCCCCGCTCTGATGCTGAAAGCAAAGTAATAAGCATCATTTTGAGGAGACAGTGTCCGTGTATTCCTATTGGTTTTATCACTCATGTTTCTTTTCCTCCCTTTCATACCTTGTATTGCAACAGGAATGACCGCATGCCATGTTTCCCTCTCTTTTAAAACAGGTTCCAAGCTGAGGACATAAACGCGGAAATAAAATATCATCCCCATAGCAGTTTGCCATGCATAGCTGCTTTACCGGAAAAGGATTGTTCCAGCATTTTGGCTGTCTTCTGCTCCATTTGACTGTTCATTGGAAAGGGGATACGACAGATCCGCTTTTTTTGCTTCTTTTACTGTTTCAGGGTGATTTCCTGGAATCTTTTGAAACATCAGATTTATTTCCACCCCATAATTTTTCAGTTCCTTTATCTCCATAATCCATCACTCCTGTTTTTCATACCAGTTTCCAGTTTGCTGGTTATACAAAAAAATATGCCACAAGTTAGTTTTATCTAACCTATAGCATATTTTATAATCCATTTGTAATCTAAGCAACTCCATTTATTCCAAAATCAATCCAATAATTCCGGTTTATGTGTATTTATTTTCTTTTCTGAAATCTTGGGGCGTCAGGCTGAATCTTGATTTAAATGAGGCTGTGAATTTGCTGGCATTGGTCCAGCCAACCTCTCCTGCGATCTCTGTAATGGAGTTTTCTGTCTGAAGTAACAGTTCTTTTGCTTTCTGAAGCCTTAATTCCTTTAAATGTGCGAATGCAGTGTGATTGGCATATTCTGTAAACAGCTGGTTCAGAATTTTTTTCGGAATGCCCATTTCCTCTGCCAGTTGGTCCATGGTAAAATCATCGCTGATATGATATTCCATGTACAAAACAGCCTTCTCATACATACGGTAACGGTTGGTGGAAGTTCTTCTCTCTTCCTGGTTTTTTCTGTCCTTTTTTATGCAGTGACTGCTGATCCATATGAGTTCCAACGCCTTTAAAAGCAGATATTCTTTCTCATAATGAAACGGATTCTCTGCGATTTCCAGGAAAACTGAAGTTAAATTTCCGTTACCGAATGTAAGTAACAGTCGTTGTTCCTTTGCGATCTCTTCCTGTAAATTCTTGAATGTCACGGATTTTGTACTGAAATACCGGCTTATGACCTCATCAGCATCTTCTCCGTCCAGCAACAGGCTGATCCCCTTTACACTGCCTTTTTTCAGCCGTACCTCATCTGGACAGGAATTAAAATCATAGATTCCGATTCCGTTTTCTTTTAATTCTATGGTACTGCTGCCGTATTTCATTTCTACGCTGCCCTGAAGACAATAAAAGATTTCCAGAATATTTCCTTTTTCAAAGTCTGCCATAACCTGATCTTTTCTCACATGATAATCAAAGAAAAGCATCTCGATTCCCGGACCTGCCTCACAGCGGATAATGGTTCCTGTGGCATATTCCTCTTCCAGAAAGTATTTTGTGATCTCTCCGTTATGCCTGATATTCGTGGCATAACGGTTCATATATTTTTGATGTGTGCCCATGGCTTTCTCCAATAATCATTTAACATTGGTTCCTAAATAAATCCTTTTATTTAACTGTCCTTATTATACGGAACCAGAGTATAAATATCAAGCCATGGTGTGGGAACAAAAGCCTTCCGCTACTTAAGTCATATCAAGCTGAGGAACCGGACTGCTGAAAAACTTCGTAACACATACCAGGTACAAAAAGCCGGCTACTAGCCATAGAAATCCAACCAGATGGGCATTGACTCCAAGGTTTATAAAAATCCACAAAGTCACGATTAAGCCAATGAGAGGACAGACCAGATACTGGAGGATGGCTTTTCCCTTATGACTTTTTCTTGCCTCCTGATCCTGAATAAAAAACTTTAATATTACGGCACAATTCAGCAGTATAAATCCAAAGAGAGCACCAAAGCTGACCATTGTGGAGATCAGTCCCAGAGAGCAAAAAAGAGAAATAGGGGTAATAATGATTCCAACAAATATGGTAGCTACAAACGGGGTGTGATATTTCTTGCTGACATAGGATAACTGTTTTGGAAGAACTCCATCACGGCCCATTGCAAAGAGCACTCTGGAAATTGCTGTATGGGAAGCCTGGGTGGTGGCAACTCCAAAGGATAAAACAAGTGTAAATGAGGTAATGGTGGTCAGCCATTTCCCGCCTACAAAACCAATGACATCGATAAAAGCAGTATCTACGTTCAGTTCTTCATAATTGGGATATGCGATTCCTGCAAATAAGGTAATGACGATGAAAATTGCCCCAATAATTAAAATTGCAAAAATAATGGCTTTGCCTACTGCTTTTTCAGGATTGATGGTTTCTTCTGCCAGAGTGCTGATCGCATCAAAACCTAAGTAACTTAAAATGACAATTCCGGTTGCCCGCAGAATGCCGGATATGTTAAATTGATCGGGATTGTAAAAGGAAAGGGTATTAAAATGTAGGGTTCCATTTACCATTAAGCGGATGGTGCAGAATACAAATGCAAGGATCACTACAATCTGCAAAGCGAATAAGATCCAACTGCATTTTGACATAATATCCACCCCGATGATATTGGTGACTGTACTGAACGCGATAAATATGATCGCCCATATCCAGGTAGGCACCGATGGGAGCATGGCATTTGCAAAGGAGCTTCCGATGATAACTACTGTGGCCGGAAGCAAAATATAATCAAGCAGTATGGACCAGCCCGTCAAAAAACCGAAAGCTGGAGAGATTCCTTTCTGTACATACACATATACGGAACCAGCCATGGGGTATTTCTGTGACATGAACTTATAGCTCAAACCTGTAAAGAACATGGCCACCATTCCGATCAGATAGCAAAGAGCTACCATTCCTCCTGCAGGAGCTAAAAAGGTGCCGTACATGGCTGCCGGTGCCAAAGGGATCATAAATATCAGACCGTAAATAATCAAATCTTTTGTTTTCAGTGTTCTTTTAAGTGTTGTCTCGACTCCTTGTTTTTCCATATCCGATCCTCCATCACATGTTTTATGAGAATACAAAAAGCGTCTACTTTTTCTGTAGACGCCTTAGTCACCGTACGTGTTCAATTGTTTTGTTTGTTAATAATTTTACATATTATCATGATACTGGTCCGATTATAATTTTGCTTTAAATCTGTCATACCGGAACGAATTGACATCAAGAACCGTATCTTCCCCAACTGCGATCTGGGAAAGTAAGGTACCAACGGTAGGTGCAATTCCAAAGCCGTGGCCCGAGAATCCGCATGCAAGAACCAGACCCGGAACCTCTTCCACCCTGTCAATCACCGGTACATGATCGGCACAGACATCGATCCAGCCAGCCCAGGTCCTGACAATTTTGGCATCTGCAAGACAGGGAAAGTACTTCATGATTCCTCTGCAGATGCAGGAAGCGGTCAGGCTGTTGGTTACTGGAGTTCCATCGTCCTTATTCACTCCTTCAAATCCTGAAGATCCGCCGAATACAAAGGACCCGTGGGTACTCTGATGCCCATAGAAGTCTGCCATGGCAGTTCCTAACATCTGATAAAACATGGGCGGCTGGGCTTCCGTCACCAGCACTTCCAAAAGAGCCTGGCTCATGGGCACATCAACGCCCACAGTTGCTGCGATCTTTCTGCTGTCATAACCTGCGGAAAGGATAATGGTCTCTGCTTCATAGCGGCTTTCTGAGGTAATGACCTCTCTCGCTTTTCCTCTGATTTTACGAATCTCGATCACTTCTTCTCCAGTGATAAATTTTACGCCCAGTTGTCTTGCCTTTTTATAATAGGCCAGGGTCGCGAGCATGGGATTGGCGTGACCATCGGTGGGACACCAGCTTGCGCCTACGACTTCATCGGAAAGATAGGGACATATGCTTTTTGCTTCATTTCCACTAATCATTCTGACATCAAGTCCAAGAGAGGATGCATTGTCTGCAAGACCATTTAGAATCTTCATATGACCTTCGGTCTTACCCAGCCGGAGATTTCCTTTCTGATAATACTCCACATCCATACCGAGTTCTTCAGAAAGAGTCGGCCACAAATTTTTAGCACCGTACATAGCCAGAGGCAATTCTCTCTTATCACGGCCTGACTGTCTGACACCGCCTCCATTTCTGCTTGATCCGCCATTTCCGATATGATCGCTTTTCTCCAGAACCATAACAGAACAGCCTTTCTTTGCCAGATAATAGGCGGTTGCGTTACCGATGATTCCTCCGCCGATAATGATAAAATCCGCACATTGTGCCATACCCATCAGTCCTCCTTTCTTTCGTTTCCAAGTACCTTCATTTCCAACGGCCGCATAGGGGCTCTGGAAGGGGCAGGTTCTAATTCAAGAGGAGAGACTGAAAGTTCTTTTGCTACGATTCTTTTTACCAAAGCTCCGCAAGTCTGCCCCTGGCAGAGGCCCATACCAGACCGTAAGTAGCGTCTGATTTCTGTCAAAGAAAACATACCATCGTGGACCGCCTTCCTTATCTCACCCTTTGTCACTTCCTCACAGCGGCAGATGATAAGTCCATCATCCGGTTCCTGTACGAATTCCTTTAATGTCCTGGATCGGTCATTACTCTTACTCATGCTCCTGCCTCCTGTCTGCGAAAGAATCTGGCTTTCATTGCCATATCTGCGGGTACTTTCATTGTCAATAAGCTGGTATGGTCATATACCTTCTTCGATTTCACCTCTACAACTTTTGCCTGGCATACCTGGGTTCCGCTTCTGTCAAGAGCCGCTCCCGTATCTCCGGGTTCCGGCAGAGGAAGGAATTCATAGGGAAGGGTAATTGCTGCATAGCCAGGTTCAAAGTCTTCATCGATAAGAAATATAGCCTGACCGGAGCATGCTGATACGCATAAGCCGCAGCCAGTGCAATCCCGTTCTTCATCGAGTGAAGGAAGTGCCGTGATTTTATTTCCAACCACAATGCATTTTCTGGGGCAGGCATCCTGACAGGGGTTGCAGGGAATATTCTGGGTGCATTCAATCACCGGATGGATTCCCTTTCGTCTGGTTACTCCCGGAAATCTCCCGATTTCTGATTCAGACACATAGCCTTTCCTTAAGAGACTCTTTGAAATGTCAATACCTTCCTCTGTCTTTTCCATGATTTTCCCACGGTTTTCCGGTGCAAACATTCCTTCTCTCAGACTTAATAAGGCTTTGTGGAGTTCGCCTGTTTTTTCTGTCTGCTCTTCTTTTTTAAGAAAGCCTAAATATTCTGCAGCGCTGATTCCTGCAATCCGTCCTTCGATCATGGCTGAACTGGCTTCTTCAATGCCGGATACATCTCCTGCCACAAAGATTCCCGGTACACTGGTGGCCCCTGTTTCGTCGCATTCCGGCACATATCCGGTAGGAGTATCCTTCATTTTGCAGCCTGCCATTTTGGTAAGCTGGGACATGGGGGATAAGCCAACGGCAAGGCAGATGGTATCGACTTCAAACTGCTTATTGCTGCCCGGAATGATCTTCCAGTCCTGATCGACTTCACCGATGGTTACACCGGTCACCCGATCCGTTCCTTCTGCCTTTATGATGGTATGGGATAGATAAAAGGGAACTCCGCACCGAGCCACTTTTGCCGCATGAACTCCGTAACCGCCTACCTTTGGTGCCGCATCCACCAGTGCCACCACTTCACAGCCTGCCTGCAAAAGCTGAAAGCTGACGACTAGGCCTACGTTACCGGAACCAAGCATCAATACCTTATTTCCGGGTCTGACACTGTGAAGATTCATCATGGTCTGTGCTGCCCCTGCGCCTATGACGCCGGGAAGAGTCCAGCCATCGAAGGTAACCATATTTTCTGAAGCGCCTGTGGCTACAATTACCGCATCGCCTTTATAATGCCTGATTTCCTGTTCTATGGAAACCGTCACTTCCTTATCCAGATAAAGTCCTACGACAATTGCATTTAACTCGACTTCGACACCGTTGTCATTTGCTTCCTTTAACAGATCTTCACCGATTTTAAAACCTCTGATTTTGGCTTTATGTTCTTTTGACCCAAAAAATTTATGAATCTGTTTAAAAAGCTGTCCGCCTGGTTTTGCATTTTCATCGAATACAATTACCTTTAAGCCGCTTTTTGCAGCTTCTATGGCTGCTGACAAACCAGCCGGACCGGCTCCTATAATAATTAAATCATATCTTGTCATCGTACCTGCCCTCCATTTTAATTCTCCGCCAGCGCCTTTATTCCTTTGCCCCTACGCCGTACTGTGTTTTCACATCCATTCCCTCTTTTAAAGGGGTAATGCAGGTTCTGACATTGGGTTTTCCATCAACCACCATAACGCAGTCCGTGCATCTGCCGATTGCACAGAAGATTCCTCTTGGCTCATGGTACTTTTTCGTATACCTGTGTATCATGATTCCTGCCGCTTCCAGTGCAATGGCGATGGGCTCACCCTCAAGACCGGATATGGTGTTTCCGTCATAAGTAAATTCAACCACTCTCTTTTCTTCCGGTTTTCCAAGTATTGGATGCTCTTCGATTCTCATAATAACCTCCGTCTCCTTAAGCCAAATAAGGGGTTTCCCACAAATTAAGTTTTTTCCCGATTCCTTTTTCCAGGGCATTGCGGTAAACAATGGTTCCCCATGCTACGTCTTCGATGGGCATTCCGCCTACGGAGTAAATGATGATTTCATCGTCATTTCTATGAACCGGGATCTTCCCTGTAAGCACATCTCCCAGATCATCGATCTGTTCCTTTTTCATCTTGCCTTCCTCAATCAAGTCCATGCAATGCACCGCTGGTATGGGAATGGTATGATATGCGTTTTCTCCAATTTCCTCTTTCCATGCTTCATATAACTGGATATTATCGGTCACCGTTCTTGCCCTGTTCTTAATAAAATCATCATCAAATCTTGCCGCTGCCGGACAGCAAAGGATGGCACCCGGTTTGATCCATGCTTCTTCGATAAATGGATACTCGCTGATATCACCGGTTGGGCTTGAAGTTGCGATATGTACAATATCAGAATCTCTAACCGCTGCCTCTTCGGTTTCCACGATTTGAATGTCCTTAATCTGCGGATATTTATCATTGATATATTTTATAAAGCTCTCAATGGACTTTGTGCTTCTTCCCTTAATCTTAACGGTTTCAATTCCCTGTCTTACCGCCATGGTGGCATCAAAAGCCGTTTTGCTCATTACCCCAGGCCCGATGACTCCGATTACTTTGGAATCTTCCTTTGCAAAATATTTGACTCCTACTCCCGGAACTGCGCCGGTGCGGAAAGCACTTAATACATTGGCTGACATATAAGCCAGGGGTGCTCCCGTATCCTTATCATTCAATGTGAGCATCAGAATGGATCTGGGAAGTCCCTTTTTCCGGTTCTCCGTATTGGAACCGTACCACTTCATGCCTGCCATATCGAATTTACCGCCAAGATAAGCCGGCATTGCCATGAATCTCCGGTCAGGACCATCGGTAGGCATGTTAGGGAATGGAGACTCCTGAGGAAATGTCATCATCACTCCATGGGAATTCCCATTGGGGCCTCCCATCCGGAAATCGCCGATTTTCATTAACTTGAACATCTCTTCCATAGCTTCTACACAGCCTGCCATATCCGTTACACCTGCCTGAATCATTGCTTCTTCACTGAGATATATAAAATCGATTTTTGGATCACTCATCTTTACTTCCTCCATTCAGTCAAATCATGTTTTCGGGTTCTAAAGTTCTTTTTATTTCTCACAACCGGTAACTGCTTCTAATTCAATCTCCACCAGTTGGGTTGGACGGTTGAGCTTCGGTGTTTCCACCATGGTAAATAAGGGTTTTACCTCCTTGAAAAATTCCGAATATGCATCTGCTACTTCTTTTCCAAATTTGATGTCTGTAATATATGCTTTGATTTTGATTACATCAAAAGCATCTGCATCCGCTCTTTTAAGAAGTTCTATAAACTTTGTGAAAATGTATTTTGCCTGTTCATATGGCGTTTCTCCATACACCGTGCCGTCTGGCATCACGGAGGTTGTTCCCCCAATGTAGATATGCTCCCCTACTTTTATCATTCTGGAATATCCTGTGATTTCTTCTAAGGGTGCTCCCGATGAATAATTTATTCTTTTCACTTCCCCTGCCTCCTTACACAAAAGAGGCCCTGTGATAAAAATTATCACAAGACCTCTCTGTCCTTCATTTCACTACATTCTATCGTTATGCAATACGATATAATTGTAAAAATCGGAACTAAATGATATAGATTTTTCATTACCAAAATTACACTTCCGTAATCACCTGCAGCTTTTCCCTATAACTGTTCTGCATTAAGCCGTTCATGTATTTTGTTGGAGTATGATTGGTAAACTCCTTAAAATCCTTTATAAAATGAGACTGATCATAATAGCCCGTATCAAGGGCAGCTCTTGTCATGCCTGTCTTGCTCATGCTTTTCGTCAGTTCATCAATTGCATTCTGGAAACGGATAATCCGCATCAGTTCTTTGGGCGCCATGCCAAATTCATCGGTAATAACTTTATTTAGATAGCGGAGTGAATAGCCTGTTTTTTCCTGAAGCTCTTTTAATTTGATATTGCCACCCGACGCTACGATCTCCTGTCTTAACAGTGACTGGAGATTATAGGTTTCATATCGTTCTGCATCGTAATGCTTTAAGTAAAAATTTGTGAAGATCTTGACTTTCCGTTCAAAACTTTCTTCCTGCCACAGCTTCTCAAACAATTCTTCCTGTTCAGAAATAGCATCAAACATATCATCGTATTTTTCTTCCCGGGCTACCAGCTCCGACATCTTCCTGTGTTTTCCCACCGGATTAAAACCTGGGAGAAACCGGACGCCAAAGTGCTTGCAGCGGCTGGCTGTCTCTACATCAGTTTTGGCAAGAAGTGTACCTGCTACTCTTGATTCAAGCCTGCTGCCGTTGCTGCAAAACAGAATATCCACACAGGCATCAGGAATTCCGGTCATCAGACTATTTTCCGCCTCAAACTGATAGAAATGAGAGATTCCATATTGCATGACATTATATTTCTTGTATGCGCCAGTCACTAAAACAAAGCCTGGTTGTTTCGGATGCAGAAGTTCAACTTGATTTCTTCCATTCATAGGCAGTCCCTCTTTCCTTAAAAAGCTGGTAAATGGGTAAAAAAAACGCAACGGAGCCAAAGACTCCATTGCGATTGATATTTAAACTTATACTATTGAAACCATGGTTTGTCAATACAATTTCTGCTTCCAAATAAACCCTTTTTTCTTTTCATAAGGGAATTTCTCACAGGGACCGCCCTGTCATTATCAACCATATAATATCTTTTATGATGAACTTAAGAAAAATAGATCTCCGTAAAATATTCATTTGGTCTGTCTCTATGAAGCAGGGCAAAACGGAACTTTACATGAAGGAGTGTATCTTTTAAATTAAAATGGCAGCAAATCCTATGCAGATAATCTTTCAGCTCCTCTTCATTTCCCCAAAAGCTGATATGCCGGCACCTGCCACATATACGATCCTTTGGCGCCAGCTTTAAAAACTGTTTCAGTTCCTTATCTTTTAACATCTGTCCATGTATGGACACTCCCACTGTCTGACTGCTTTCCGTTATGATTCCCTCTCCATCTGCCTGGTAGCCAAACCATTGTTCAAAAGCCTCTATTCCCTTTGTCTGAGAATCGCCCCTGTTTGTAAGAAAATAATCAAGATCCACATGGTAAATATTAATATCCACATGTTCTTCAATTGTTACATGGGAGAAGGTATCATCGTTGGAAAAATCCCGAATGACTTTTAATAAATCGGCCATCCCCCTGGTATATTGATTCAGCTTTTTCAAAACCTTAAGCCTCTCCTCAATAAAGCGGCTTTGTTCCTCCATCATGTTTAAATAGCCGTCGATGCTCTCAGCCTCAATTTTTTCCTTCATTTGTTCTAAAGGGATCTCTAAATATTTGCCTACCAGGATCATTTCCAATACATCAAGGTGCTCAAAGGAATAATACCGGTAGCCGCTCTCTTCATCAACCACTGGTTTTAATAAGCCTTTACGGTCATAATGCCGCAGAGTATCGAGAGAGATTCCATATAAATTACTTATCTGACCAATTCTGAATAGTTTTTGCATTCTGCCTCCCAAACAGCTCTTGACTCTTGAGTTGCTCAAGAGTTTAAGATAAATATAACCCAGGTAGGTAAGTTTTGTAAAGGAGAGGTTATTATGAGAGAAATCAGCATTGAACGGTATGACGATAAGGATTTTGACGAGGTAGTATCCCTGTTAGTCTGCTCTTTTAAGAGCAAATTCTGCCACCATCAACACCTGACAACAGAGGCGATGAAGCAGATTCTTGCTTCTGTCTGGGATATAAAAGCAGATGATCCTGCCTATTTACATTTGGTAGCCAAAGAATGTGGGAAGGTGGTTGGAGCCATATTAATCCGGTGCAGCAAGAGTCGAAAAAGCGGAAAGCAAATCCCCTTTTTCTATCTATGCCGCCGCTACGGTTTCTTTCAGATGCTGATATTTGCTTTAAAACTGTCTGTTTTAGAAATTTGTCCCGCGAAACATTGCTACATCGAGCATATTGCAGTGGATAAATTTATGCGGGGAACAGGAATTGGAGAAAGGTTACTCTCCCATGCAGAAAAAGCATTAAGGGAAAAGGGATTCTCCGACTTATACCTAAGCGTTGCTAAAAATAATCCTGCAAAACACTTATATGACCGAAAAGGTTTTAAAGAAATCAGTTTGAAAAACAGCCCTTTGAAAGGGCTTATAATTGGAATAAGTCAGTGGTATTTTATGAAAAAGGAAATTACAGAGTTGAAACAACCTCCAGAGAAAGGATTCAAATAAAATATAAATGAAGAACACGATTAGAAAAATATTTATCAGTACAGGGATCTTAATTGCCCTATGCATTGCCGTCATCTTATTTCAGAACACGTTTGACATGACAGTAACTTCCGTCCAGATTCCAACCTCCAAAGGTAATTTACAAGGAAGTCTGGTTCTTCCAAAAGCACCCGAAGGCAAAGTTGGCTTAGTTATTTTCATTCATGGTGACGGACCAGCCGACGCCTCCTACAATGGGCAATACGAACCGCTGTGGGAAGAGCTTGCCAAACATGGCTATGCATCCTTATCCTGGAGTAAGCCTGAAATCGGTGGTTCCTCGGGGAACTGGCTGGAACAGACCATGGAGGATCGGGCTTTAGAAGCCAATGAAGTCATTGACTGGGCAAAGACACTGCCAGAGATTGATACGGATAGAATTGGACTGTGGGGTGCCAGTCAGGCCGGCTGGGTAATCCCGAAAATTGTTCAAAAGAACCCGACCATTGCCTTTCAGATTCTAGTAGCACCAGCCATCAACTGGATCGATCAGGGTTTATACCATACCCTATCCCAGATAAAAAAAGACGGAAAATCACTGAAGGAACAAATAAAAGCTCAGGAAAAATATGAATGGTCCGTATCCATGTTAGAGAAAAATGCGAACTATCAGGAGTATCATAACAGTGACAACGCTGACAAGGACTTATCAGAAGACCGATGGAACTTCATTCTCAAGAACTACCAGTCCGATTCCACCGAAGATATCCAGCATTTTTACAGCCCTGTAAAACTTTTTCTAGGCGGCAGAGATATTCATGTGGATAGTAATAATACAAAGGAAGTCTACGAAAAAATGGTTCCAGGGGAGCTTTTAAATGTCACGCTGATCCCTACTACAGACCATTACATGTTAAAAGCTCCCCTGGTTGATTCCAAATCACTTACGGTCCTCACTGCACTGTTTGCACCAAGGCAGCTTGCGGACAAAACTTATCATGAAGAAATCATTCAATTCCTGCACTCCATAGATGCTTCTCATAAAGCTAACTCTGTAAAAAAAGCATTCCCGTAAAAGGAAATATAACTTAGTTATCTTTTTTCCGTAAGAAAATAAACAAATGCAATCACTGGCAGACTAAATCCGATCATAGATGCCATAGCCCAGTTTCCCTGAGCGTATGACCAGCCGCCCAAAGCAGAACCAACTGCTCCGCCGACAAAGAATACTGCCATGAATAACCCATTTACCCTACCCCGTATCTCATCGCCTAATCCATAGATTGCCTGCTGTCCAAGCACAAGGTTGCCGGAAACCGCCATATCAAGGAGAATTGCGGCGATGCAAAACAGGAACAGAGAAACGGTAAGATTGCTTTGTAACACATGGGTGAGAGCAAAGGAAGATGCTGCAATCACAAATGCCGCTCCAGTCAGTTTTTTTGTCCAGCCCCGGTCTGCCAATCTTCCTGCGATCGGTGCTGCAACGGCTCCGGCCACACCTGCGAAACCAAACACTGCAATCTCTTTTTGTGTCAGCTGAAAATGCTGGGATAAATAAAGCGGTACCACTGTCCAAAATAAACTAAAGCTTCCAAATAAAGCAGCCTGATATAAAGCTCTGCGGCGTAAAACAGGGGTCTTTGTAAAGAGAGTCCATAAAGATTTAATAATAGCCGGGTAACTGTCCTTTGGCTCCGGATTCCGTTTCGGAAGCAGGATGCTCAACAAGATCAAAAGGATTCCCATAATGCCAGCAGAAAGGAAAAACACTGCCTTCCAGCCTAAGAAACCGGTAACCAGACTTGCAGTCGGTCTTGCAAGCATAATTCCAAGAAGCAGTCCACTCATTACATTTCCAACAACCTTTCCTCTCTCGTTTGCAGGCGCTAAATGAGCTGCAAAGGGAACCAATATCTGAGCGGCCACTGACCCTACTCCAATGAATATGGTAGAGGCGAAAAACAGATAGGAATTTGTTGCTAAAGGTGCTGCGACCAGTCCTAAGATAGCAACAATCAGTGTTGTTACTGCCAGTCTCCTGTTCTCCAGTAAGTCACTCAAAGGAACCAAAAACAAAAGTCCAGCGGCATACCCTAACTGGGTCATCGTAACAATCAGTCCGGATAAACCGGCAGAGATTCCTGTATCCTGGCTGATGGGACCTACCAGCGGTTGTGAATAGTACAGGTTTGCAACAATCAATCCGCAGGCACTTGCCAGTAAAAATACCAGCCAACGGGAAATCTTTTTTTCTTCCATCATTTCAGTTTTCATGTGTGTTATCCTCCATCGATTTTATATACTGAACGTATCGTTTATAAATACATAATAAACGCATCGTTTAGTTTTGTCAATCCTTTTTTTTCAAAAATAAATGTGGTATAATAAACGCAGCGTATTTAAATTATTTCAGAGAAAAATCATAGGGAGAATCATATGGATAAGAAGATAGGACGTCCCCGCAGTGAAAAAACAAAGCAAGCCATTCTCACTGCCTCGTATGACTTACTGCTTTCAAATGGCTTTCATTCTATAACAATAGAAGGCATCGCCGAAAGAGCCGGGGTCAGCAAAGCAACCATATATAAATGGTGGCCCAACAAAGCCGCTGTTGTTTTAGATGGCTTTTTTGCAGCTACAGAATCAATGTTGGAAGTTCCGGATACCGGGTCGGCAAAAGAAGACTTTTTGATTCAGGCTGGTAACCTAGCCGCCTTTCTCACCAGTTCCAAGGGAAAAGTAATTACGGAACTGATTGCAGAGGGACAATCGGATGAGAATGTAGCAAAAGAATACCGGAACCGCTATTTTAATCCCCGCCGGCTTATTTCACAGCATATTCTGGAACGGGGAATGGAACAAGGAGAATTGAAAAAGGATTTGGACATAGAACTTAGCATTGATTTGATTTTTGCACCGCTTTTCTATCGACTGTTAATAACCGGAGAAACGGTTGATTCTGCGTTTGTGGAACAATTGATTTCTTATGCATTTGCAGGATTAAAGGCAGAAAAGTGATATTGATCGGTTAAAACAGCAGTTATTTACAGAAACTAAAAATACGAAGAAATTGTAATGAATCTGGCAAAAATGAAAATAATAGATAAAAAAATCAAGGAGAGCAATTATATGAACTTAGAAGAAATGAAATCGATCCTTCCACCACACACACTTGGAGATTTTGCTACAGTTGACGGAGAGAAGGCAGACATCCGTGGCTGGCAGTTTCAAATTATTGAAGATAACCGAATCTATTTCTGTACCTCCAATCAGAAAAATGTATTCCACCAGTTACAGAACAATCCCCATTGTGCATTTATCTGCAACGCAGACGGATATTCTTTCCGTATCACCGGAAATGCAGTCATTGTAACAGACAATGAATTAACTGCTAAGATACACGCTACCCTGGACAAGCAGGTGGCTTCCGTATATCCTACCCCTGAATCCAATGGTTATACGGTTTTTTATCTTGAGCATGGGGAAGTTAAATATGCCAAAAACTCCATGTCCTATGAAAGCTTTACGTTCTAAATTACAATAAACAGTCAAAAAAGCTCCCTTTAATCCGGACAGATTCTATACACTTCTGTCCATTTTAAAAGGGAGCCTTTTACATTCGATTCTATGTCTAAATCACTAACAAACCCTCATGTAGCAATTGCATGTACCTGCGAATCCAAAAACAAGACTATCTATTATTCAATAATATACGCACGAACGATCTCGCCGTAATATGCGGTATGATAATCTCTGTTGGCACCATGGAAGGAGCCATCCACATCCTGCGGGTGGAATGCTTTTCTGTTTTCTTCAGTAACTGCATGTTCATCCTGTTTCTGTTTGTAGATAATCTTGCACTCAAGAGTCAATGGCAATTCCTTAATTGCAGGAACGGAAACCGCATCAGAAGTTTCCAGTGTTAAATTAAGCTTTTGGATCTTATCCACAGAGTGACCAGTCTCTGTTCCGCATATCCCCAAAATCTTTTTATCAAAATCACCGTATGGTATATTGATCGTAAATTCAGTACTTTTATCCAACTGCTGCTTTGTAAACCGGTTCTCTCTCACAAAAACAGTAAATATTGGTTTCCCCCACTCAATTCCCAGTGTCCCCCAGGAAATGGTCATCGAATTCACTTTTCCGTCTGCCTTCGTGGTCAGCAAAACTCCTTTGTTAACCGCTTTTATGATCTCATTCGCATAATCAAATACATCTATTTCCTTCTTCATGGCACTCTCCTTCTTGAGATATAGTTGTTTTTTATAATAAACAGATAGAGTGATATTAGCAAGTATGCACTTTTTTGTAAGATACTATCCTATAGGTGAGTTTGAATGGAAAGATTCAAGATTTATTACTGATTCGTTGTCAGCCGCATTCCCAAATCAAAAGCATTTTGGCTGTCAACAGGAAATTGTTCCTCTTTCACCTTTGCTTTGTGAGGCTCGCTGAACTTCGAAGCTTCATACTTGGAATAATCATTAAATTGGTAAGTATCATTGCTTAAAAGAATTTCTGAATCCCCATGAAACAACTGTAACAGAGACTGATTTTGCAGAAAGACGGCTTCATAATTAATCTGCGTCATGAGTTCTTTGGTAACATTCATGGTATAGATAAAGCCTGAAGCTATTTTCCCCTGAAAAACTGACCTCTCCCCCTCATTATAAGAAAGATTTGGAAATATCAGACGTTCAAGAAAAGAACGCATTTCTCCCGTAATATTCCCGAAGTATATGGGGGAACCAAGAAATATGGCATCACAGGTCAAGGCATATTCAAGAATTTCCTTAAGGTCATCCTTTACAGCACAGATTCCATTGCAAAGACTGCCTTTTCGTTTGCATGCAAAGCAGCTGACACAGCCTTTGAAATTCAATTCATAAAGATTTACAAACCTGGTCACTGCACCGTTTTCTTTTGCACCGCGAAGCGCATTTTCAAGCAGTACAGCCGTATTCCCATTTTTTCGGGGACTTCCATTTACAGCCAATACGTTCATTCTAATCCTCCTCAATTTTGATTATTAAGTATGTGTGAAGCCATTGAATCTCCTATTCTATTGCAAATGTCTGCGATTTGAAATTACTATAAAATCTTCCGCATTCAGCAGTAAATTTCAAAACGCAATAATCCGGGTCTGTGACTCCTTGTGGATAATACATAGTATCGCCTTCCTGCCAGATCATTTCTTTGCTGCCGCTATCCTCCAGTACCTCCATCGTTCCCTTCAGCATCACTCCGCGAAAAAAGCGTTTATCACAAAAATAGATACAAGCCTTGGGATTGCTTCTGTATTGTCTGATCTTTATCTCTCATTCAAACCATCTCCTTTTTTGTTTGAATAAATTATATCAATTAGCAGCTGCGATGTACATTACACACTTTTTTGTTAGTCCCCCGCCTGTTCGTCCGCCGGAATGAGTCCCTTGCATTTCAGCAGTTCTTCCTGACCGCTCTCTTTCATTAACTCTATTCCGATTGCCTGCATGTCAATAACAATTTGCAGTAATTTTTCACCATTCTTTGTTAAAAAATATTCTACTTTAAGCGGATATCCCTCGTATTGATACTTATCAACCATACCAAATTCTTGCAGTTCTTTTAAGTGTTCAATCAGCATTTTTTGCCCAACTCCATGAATCCTACGCAATAAATCAGATAGCGAACAGCGGCCTTTTCCCAATTGCCACAAGATGATTGGCTTCCATTTTCCTTTTATAATGTCATGAGTTAGTTCTAACGGACAGGTATATTCGTTTCTTATTTTCAAAACTTTTTCCCTCCAAAGAATATACTTAATATCTTAGCATGTATCCTGGGCACTTTCTGTCTTTGATTTCAGTATTATTTCCACTGCACCAGCTCACTTAAAGACTGTCTTGTCTTTTCATGGCGTGGTTCCTCTCCCCGATATCCAAAACTGGCCATAACGGATACCCCGAAGTGATTTGGATCCATAAGTCCCTCTTTTGTCAGAAGTTCTTCTACGCCAGCCCGGTTAAATCCTTCAATAGGACAGGAATCAATGCCCAGAAATGCCGCAGCTGTCAGCATGTTCGCCAGTACGATATAGGTCTGCTTGCTGGCCCAGTCAAACAATGCGCGGTCACTTTCCAACAGGTTAAAATCATTTTCCTGAAAGCTCTGAAATGCTTTCCGTCTGCCTTCAGATACATCATCGGAAAGTTTTTGAACGTCCTTCATCATATGGGTTAAGTAGTCAGAACTGTAAATCATATCGTTTTTTTTGCGGGCCAGAAGAATGACAAAGTGGCTGGCTCCGTTTAAGCTGTTCTGTGCGCCCCATGCAATCGGATAAAGCTTCTTTTTCACTTCTTCATCCTGTAATACAATCATATTCCATGGCTCAAAGCCAAAAGATGTTGGGGAAAGGCGGGCCGCTTCCAGAATGGTATGAAAGTCCTCTTCGGATACGATCTTATCCGGATCGAACTGTTTGCAGGCATGGCGGAAACGAAAGGTTTGCAGTAATTTTTCATTTATATGTTCCATGTAATAGCCTCCTTAAATTATGTGGTGAATTTATAGTAGCATATCTGAAACAGTTATTGAAGTAGGGAAAATAATGATACATAGTATAACAAAAGTACCATTACTATCATTTTTATACTAATGGAGAATACCAATGGATCTTACCCTTCTACCCAAGTTGCAATGATTCTTTTGATTTCAAGGTTCCGCCGTGTTATGATATAGCTAAAGTGAAAAAGACATTTGAAATCAGAGAAAGGAGGAATTATGGAAATCGGTTCATCAGCGGAATTTCCATAATTACTTTAACATGCGCAAAGTTCCGGCTTATATGGTAATTCATGATTTAATCAAAAAGAAAATTCAAGATGGGACCTATCCGGTTTCCGAATTACTTCCAACAGAACCAGAGCTTGAAAAAATATATAACGTAAGCCGCACCACCATAAGAAGTGCCATGGAAATGTTAAAAGAAGAAGGCTTCGTGGAGATCAAACAAGGCAGGGGTACCATGGTTCTGGACCGAAGGACGATCCAGGATTTAAACAAAGTCACTTCCGTAACAGAATCTTTAAGAAGACGGGGCTATGATGTCCGGACGAAGAGCATGTATATCGATATCATACCAGCCAGTGAAAAGCTTGGAGAGGAACTTAATCTGAAAACCGGCGACTCGATCACCCGGGTACAGCGGATCCAGCTTATCGACGAAAAGCCCATTGCCATCATGAAAAATTACATTCCGACTTCCATTGTTCCGGGCTTAACACAGTTTACCAATAAATTCTCCGGGTTATATCAATTTCTGGAAGAACATTATCATCTGGAAATTGATGGAGCAAACGATAAAATATTTGCAAAATCCGCAGACTTTGCGGAATCCGAAATGCTGGGCGTACAGCCGGGCACTGCCCTTTTATGTATTCGACGGATTTGTTACAGAGACAATGAGGCTTTCTGCGTGGATGATGTGTGCATCCTTGGAGACCAGTACGAACTTGCAATCTCTACCAACGGCCGTTATAAATAATATTTAGAAAAATATCATACAGGAGTGGAAAGCCATGGATCATTTATGTTTGGAGAATCTACCCAGAATCATTGATATCAGCTGTGTAAAAGCAAACGATACCACCGAAGATTTAGACCGCATGATTGCTGCTGCAAAAAAATATGATTTTATTTGCGCATTTGCCTTACCCGCCATGACTCCCTACCTGATTGATCATTTAAAGGGCAAATGTAACACCATGATCGGAGGAACCATAGGCTTCCCATCCGGATGCGATACCACAGAAAGTAAGGTCTTTCAGGCTACGCAGATGGTATCCTTAGGGTGCCAAGAACTGGATATGGTCATTAACATTGCCCAGTTAAAATCCGGGAATACAAAATTTGTCTTTCAGGATATAAAAGCAGTGGTGGATACCGCCGCAGGAATCCCTGTAAAAGCAATCCTGGAAGTGGCACTTCTAACGGATGAAGAGATCGTAACAGCAAGTCAAATCGCAGAAGCAGCCGGGGCTGCCTACATAAAAACTGGAACCGGCTGGTGCAGCAAGCCCACCCAGGTAGAACATATTGAACGAATCAAATCAGCAATTCATCCCCATACAAAAATCAAAGCCGCCGGAGGAATACGCAATCTTACGGCTCTTCTTGAAATGAAACAAGCTGGATGTGACCGTTTTGGCATCTCCGTTTCTTCCGCCCTGCGCATCATGGAAGAAGCCTCCGCTTGCCCGGCTGAATTCAGTTCTTTCCTTTCTCAAAGATTATAAACATTACATTTGTGTTCACATTCATCATTACCTTTCTTATTTTACAGTATATTAACCTTCTAAAATTCGACAAAAATCCGCAAATACATCACTTAATCAAATATGAAATTCAAATTGACTGCGTAAACATTATGATGTATAATAATCATAGCATTATTTGTTAATAAAATAACAAGCAATTACGAAAAAGGAGATGTTTCTTATGAAGGGTTTTGCGATGTTAGGTATTGGTAAAACGGGTTGGATTGAAAAGGAAAAACCGGCTTTCGGACCGTTAGATGCAATTTGCCGTCCTATTGTACTGGCTCCCTGTACTTCTGATATTCATACGGTATGGGAAGGTGCCATCGGGGACCGCCATGATATGATTCTTGGTCATGAGGCGGTTGCTGAAGTGGTAGAAGTCGGAAATCTGGTCAAAGATTTTAAACCAGGTGACAAAGTTATTATACCGGCCATTACACCGGACTGGAATTCCGTGGAGGCCCAGGGCGGCTATCAGATGCATTCAGGGGGAATGCTTGCGGGATGGAAATTCTCTAATTTTAAAGATGGTGTGTTCGGTGAATTTTTCCATGTAAATGATGCGGATGGAAACTTGGCTTTACTGCCGGAAGGCGTGGATCCAGTGGCAGCTTGTATGCTTTCTGATATGGTGCCAACCGGTTTTCATGGAGTGGAACTTGCAGACGTGCAGTTTGGTGACACCGTAGCAGTGGTCGGAATCGGACCCGTAGGACTGATGTCCGTAGCAGGTGCTGCTCTTCGTGGTGCTTCCCATATCTATGCCGTAGGTTCCCGCCCTAATTGTGTTCAGCTCGCCAAAGAATATGGTGCAACGGATATTATCAATTACCGGGAAGGTGATATCGTTACACAGATTATGGAAAAGACAGACGGGAAAGGCGTGGACCGGGTAATTATTGCTGGTGGAGATAACGACACCTTTGCCCAGGCCATCACCATCTTAAAACCAGGCGGAAGAATCGGCAACGTCAATTATCTGGGAGAAGGCGATTACATAAAGATTCCCCGTATCGAATGGGGATGCGGCATGGGACATAAACAGATTGCCGGCGGCCTGATGCCAGGGGGCAGATTGAGAATGGAAAAGCTGGCTTCCCTCATTTCAACTGGCAGACTGGATCCTGGCAAACTGGTGACACACCGGTTTGAAGGCTTTGACGGCATTGAAGAGGCTCTTTTATTGATGAAAGATAAACCAAAGAATTTGATTAAACCGGTTGTTATTATCCATTGGTAGAATAAGCCGGATATATGAAAAGATTTAGAAACCTCCAAACCGAGTATGGCGTGAATTTCTCGGTTTGGAGGTATTATTTTTATCACCTTTTTTCTAATCAGGTTTCTTTTTCCGGGTTACAGAATGCAAACCCAGTTTTCGCATATTTTTATAGGTTGTCATTAATTGTCTATTGATGGCAGCACTGATATGTGGTACGATGAAACTAACTTGCTTATAGAAAGAGGTTGTTATAGTGATAAATCAACGACTGTTAAAGTGGATGATCACAGCAGGAAATATAGCAAAAACCGTAGTCCTGCTTGTAATTCCCTACATATCTTATGTTCTGTTTGAATACGTAACTGGAAATCTTGCTTCCGTCCCTCCTTTTTACGCGGCCTTGAATGTTGCCTGGATCTATGTGCTGTATCTTTTGGTTTTTATCGCCAGCGGCAGCACCAGAATCGCGATTCCATCAGTATCCGTTTTTTTGTATATCGCTTCCGTTGCAGAATGTCTGGTCGTAGGATTCAGAGACAGACCTATCATGATCTGGGATATACTGGCATTTCGAACTGCCATGAGTGTGGCGGGAAATTATGATTTTGCAGTAACAGAGGAAATGTATCTGGCATTTTTGGGAATTCAGGCCATCTGCCTGTTCGCTCTGTTCTTGCCCGTCAGGGTAACTGGAAGAAAGAAGCGTCTGATCTTCGCCGGAGGTGGTGCCGGGGTTATCGTCAGCTTTGGACTGTGGTTTTATACATTTTTAATCCCTTATGAAGGCCTTGGCATCAATATGTGGGAGATGAATGAAACCTACCAGGAATACGGCTATGTGCTGTCAACCGCCGTTTCCTGCAACTATGTGGTAAAAAAGAAGCCGGAAGGATACAGTCTTTCGAAAGTAAAGCAGATCCATGAAACCGTAAAAGATGAGAACCAGGTCCTGATGGCCTCTGCTGGAGAATTGGACGTGGATGGGGAAGGGGCCACAACACCGGTAAATATTATCTGCATCATGAATGAGAGCCTTTCTGATTTAAAAGTTGCGGGAGATTTTCAGACGAATCAGGCGTATTTTCCATTTTTAAACAGCCTGAAAGAAAATACGGTGAAGGGAAGCTTATGTGTCCCTGTGTTTGGTTCTATGACCAGCAACTCTGAATTTGAATTTTTAACCGGTGATTCTGTTTCACTACTCCAGACCAACAGCATCGCTTATCAGTTCAATGTTAAGCCCAATACATACAGCCTTGTGAGCACTTTAAAGTCTCAGGGCTATGAGACTGTGGCCATGCATCCCTATCCAGGTGAGAACTGGAACCGGGTGGAAGCATACCGGAACATGGGCATCGATGAATTTCTTGACATTAATGAATATGAGGACAGCGAACTGCTGCGCAACTATGTCAGTGACCAGGCGGATTATGAAAAGCTGATTGAACAGGTAGAAAACAAGAAAAACCCAGAGGATAAGCTTTTTCTCTTTAATGTGACCATGCAGAATCACGGAGGCTATGAATCCCTGTATGATAATTTCAATCAGGAGGTTTGGCTGACCGGGGACTTAAAAGGCAAGTATCCGAAAGCCGACCAGTATTTATCTCTGATGAAACGCTCCGATGATGCGCTGGAGTATCTGATTTCCTATTTTAAAAAGAGTTCAGAACCTACCATGATTGTTCTATTTGGAGATCATCAGCCTAGTGTAGAAGATGAATTTTTTGACGATATATCCGGAATACCAAGCGCAGATGTGCCTGCCAAAGAACGCCTGATGTGGTACCAGACTCCATTTATCATCTGGACCAATTATGAGACAAAGGCGGAGAACAAAGGGGAAATGGGGGCCATTTACCTATCCGCAGAGGTGTTAAAAAGAGCCAGGCTTGATATGACACCCTTTCAGCAGTTTCTTCTGTCCATGGAAGATACTTTTCCAGTGGTGCACCCGTTGGGCTGCTATGATAAGGCAGGAACCTACTATACCTGGGACGCACTGGTGGAAGCAGGAAGCCCTTATCGGAGTCTGATCAAGAATTATGAATACCTGGTCTATAATCAGATATTTGACCGAAAAAAATATACGGATATGTTTACGCTGGATAATGGAGAATAGAATTTAAATCTATAAGATATCAGTGATTATTCTTTTTAGAAACGTATTAGCATGTTTTCTTGATTAACAGGCAGTTGGAGACCTAAGAAGTTATCCTCTTATTTAACCGGATGTCTTATTACCGTCTTCATTTTCTCTGGAACACACTTACGTGGATCGCTCAAGTATATTTCATGGTGGTATCGATTTTCGGATATATCAATCTGATATCCTTCCTTACTTGCAAACTCCTCCATCCGTTCAATGGTTTCCGGCTCCTCATCAAAGGAGCCCACATGCATACACTGGACACATAGTCCTTCCTTATATGTCAGATATTGAACCTCTGAAAAATCCATCTTTTTCTTCTCATTGGCGGTCTTTTGGGCCCAGAGGAAATCTTCTTCTGTGATAAAATCAGGCAAGCGTATTAAGGATATCCACTGAAAAGTTTCCTTTTTGGAATAATCAACGCCAATTACCTCTTCCTGCCACCAGAAACCCTCTAATGGTGGAACCACATATTCAAAGAATCCATTGATGTTTCGCCCACCTTTATAACTCATTTTTAGCGTGTATGCCACCCCATATAATAGATTGATAGATTTCTGGTAATCTCCATTTTCTACATTAGGATTACCGCTTCCCTTAAGTGCAAGGAATTTCATTTCCGGTATATCTATAATGGTTGGATTCTTTGACGGGCTATAGTACTCTTTGTATTCCTTTTTAAAATCAAAAGCCATTACTTTCTCCCCCTTCATCATCGTATATAAGTAATAATTTATATGCTTTTTCTTCCAAATCAGCTATTTTCAAAAAATATTTTGAAATGAATTCTAATGAGTCTTTGCCACCACAAAGGTAAGAAACCATACTATTTGTGATTTTTTCAAATATCTCTCCTACTTCTATAAACAAGCTGCCTGCTTCTGACCAATTCTTTTGCTGAAACTTATTGCCGAGAACAAGCAACACATTACCAAGGCGATCACAATTCCCCTTATAGGGAATATCCGAAGTTTCATTATCAATTCCTGACAATTTATCAGGGAGTTTAGGAACCCTTCCGAAAAACTCTATCAGAGACATAAGTGCATTTCTATACTCTTCTTCAGACATATCGCTACTCCATGCAGGAAATTCATAGGCTATTTTTCGAAATGCATTTACTCCGGTAAATTTAAGTTTTTCTTTCAACTGTTCTTCTGCTTTCCGCTTGAAAATACGTTTTGCCAGGTCATACTGGCTTTGCATTTGTCCAAATAAAGTGAACCGGATAAATCCATTCTTATCACCTACGGAGTTTTTTTCTATCTGCCATGCACTGCGCAATTCATCGTAAGGCAATGTCTGCATTTCTGATCTTCCACAGTCATATACGTAAACACATCTTTCTTCCTCATCATAACCAACCATCAAAACATAATGCATGGGAATATGATTCTTGTGATACATCTTTAAATATGGCAGGTAAAACATATCAAGGGGTCCGATAATAACCGGACTTCCATGATCAATCTCACTTTTAACCGATTTAAAGGCATACTCAAAAGTTCTGCCCTCTGATATTTTATATTGCAGACCGATCTCCGCTTTTATTTTATCATAGGTCTTCCTTGTTCTGCCATCACAGACATTGAGCAAAACAGGACGATTTCTATCATGAAACTTTAGATACACATTTTCTCCATAGCTGCTAAGAGCAAAGAGAAATGCTTCCGGAACATCTTCCCCTATCCGGTTGACATAAACATCTTCTATCCCGCTCCACATGCAGCATCCGTCACACATATGATGTTTCATTTCAATTATTTTTTTACTCATATCATCTTCTCCATAGCGCTTCCAATTAAAAGTTTTATGGTCACCATGGAAAAAGTATAAACCCTCACATAATAGAAGAGTCAATACCATTTACGTAAATTTAAGCTTCTTTGAAAAACAGACAGCAGTTGATATAAAAAAACCTCAAAGGACATGGGAACTTTCTTAAAGCAGATCAGAAGATTTCATGTGATTTATAGAAGGTAATTTATAAAAGATAATTATTACAATATTCTGAATCTATGAGTCAAAAAAAACATCAAGACCGGTTGTGTCTTGATGCCTTTTCCTCTGTGTGCAATATCCTGAATTAATATGATTGCCATATTCACATTTTGCCAGATCACCGAGGATATATCATTTCTTCCTATATCTGGCTGCAAGTCCTTTTAAGAAAACTCTGGCGTATCGGTCGCCACATACCTTATAATTGCGCTGTCCTTCTCTCCGCAATACTGCACTAAGTTCACTGTTTGATAAATCAATTCCTCCATCTTTAAATATAGCAAGCATGTCCTCGCCAGTAAGAGACAGTGCAATTTTTACCTTTTTCAGCATAACATTATTTACAGTTCTATCATCTTTTATCATAAAAATTTGCTTCTCAGTTTCACCTGGTTTTGATTCCTTTTTTCCTCTTTTAAGAATAATGAAACCGTTTAAGAAAGATTCAAACATGTAGTTACTGCATATATTTCTATTATCATCGGAGTTAATCTCCTTTTTCGGCGAGCCAATATCATTGCTGTCATTTGACTTTACCAGCATTTTTTGCAGTTCTTCTTTTGTTACCGTAACTCCGCCCAGTTTAAATATCTCCACCATATCGGTATCTTTGATATCTAAAGCATATCTTAATCTTATTAATATATCGTTGTTATCCATACGATCCCCTCTTGCGAATTATATTTTTACATATCCAGTCATTACTATACCACTTTATTCCCGTTTATCCAACGCTTTCGTTACCTTTAATTGCTTCCCGTTCACCGTTGTATGCTTCATTGTATCCAAGACCAGTGGTCCCTTGCCATTTAGTATTTCAATATAGGTAAGGGTGTCCTGAATGGTTATAATTCCGATATCTTCAGCACTCATTCCTTCTATATTTGATATGACTCCTACAAAGTTGGTCGCCCGAAGCTTCTTTTTCTTTCCGCCATTAAAACGCAATTTCATAATATCCTTATTTAATTGGTCACTTTTCATTTTCTTAATTGGAGGCGCCATATTCATTTTTTCATGGAAGGACTTCTTTTTATCGGATACTTCCTCTTTGGATGGTTTCTCCAACTGGGGAATTTCAAAACCGATCAAGGATTCAATGTCATGGAGAAATCTGCCCTGAGTCTGAGTAACAAAGGTTATTGCTTTCCCTTTTTGTCCGGCGCGACCTGTTCTGCCTGTCCGGTGGACATAGGTTTCTTTCTCCAGAGGAATGTCATAGTTAATAACCAGGGAAATGTTATCGATATCAATTCCCCTTGCTGCTACGTCTGTAGCTGCCAGGTACCGGTACTCTCCCCTTTTAAAGCGCCGAATGGCATCTAATCGGTCGGGCTGTTCCATACCGCCATGAATCTTTTTACAGCCGTACCCTAAATCGGCCAACCGTTCACATACCATATCCACCCGGTCCTTGGTGCCGCAAAAGATAATACAGCTATCAGGTTTTTCAATAATTGTAACATCCGTAAGAAGACTAAACTTATCTTCTTCCTGAGTGATATAAAGAGAATGATCAATATCTGCAGTCATAACGCAGTCCTCGTTAACATCGATCTTCATGGCGTCTGACATATAATTAGAAGCTAGAGTGATTATCTCTTCGGGCATGGTAGCAGAAAACAGCATGGTCACCCGCTCTATGGGCAACGCCTTAATAATTGCTTCTACCTGTTCCATAAATCCCATATCAAGCATTTGATCCGCTTCATCAATGACCAGGAAGTTTATCTTCGTCAGTGGCAAAGTCCCTTTCTCTATATGATCCATGACCCGGCCGGGAGTTCCCACTACGACATGTGTTTTTTGCTTAAGCTCTGTTTTTTCTATGGAAAACGGATGTCTTCCGTAGACTGCTGCTGCTTTTATCCGTTTGAACCTTCCTATATTGGTGAAATCCTCTTTTACCTGGACGGCAAGTTCTCTGGTTGGGGTGAGGATCAATGCCTGCGGTTTATTCTCAAGCCATTCCACGGATTCACAGATCGGAATGGCATATGCAGCTGTTTTCCCGCTGCCTGTCTGGGCTTTGACGATAAGATCATTTTTTTCTAATGCAAATGGAATGACACTGGTCTGGACTTTTGTAGGAATCTGATATTCCAGAACATGAAGTGCCTTCCGTATGTCTTCACTTATTATAAAATCTTTAAAACTTTTATTATCCATTTCTATGCCTCTCATTCCATCTGACACGTTGCTTTTTGCGTTTTAATTATTTTTAACTTTGCTATTATAGCATATAGACTACTTATGAGCAAATTCCACTTGAAGGAAAAACGATACAATACAGCATGCTGCTTACTGTTTAACCTGTTTTTCTTAAAGTACCCAAAAAAACCAGCAAACAAAATTCGTTTACTGGTTAGATATTTTCTATATCACCATAAATAACTTAGGCTAAATATTCTGTCAAAAGCAAAAATGTATTTAAAATACCGTCCTTATGACTTCTTTCATATCCATGGGTAGCGTATACGCCTGGTCCAATGAGCCCATGTCTCACCTCATGACCAGCCGTCAATGCAGAATCAACATCAGAAGCATAATATGGATAAATATCAATGGCATAATCTACATTCCCATTCTGAGCAGCTTCGATTAATCCACTAACTACATCATAATGGTATGGACCGACGCTGTCCTTCGCACATATTGACACCTGATATTCTGTACAGGTTAATCCATCACCGACACAACCTAAATCTACAGATATTATTTCTTTAACGTCTGCAGGTATGGAGCCAGACCCACCATGCCCAACCTCCTCAAATGCAGTGAAATACTGATATACTTTTCGAGGGAGATTAATATGTTCTTCTTTTACGTATTTGGCAAAACCAAGTAAAATCCCGACGCTGACTTTGTCATCTAAAAATCTGCTTTTTAGATAGCCGCTTTCTGTTAATACCGTACGGGGATCAAAGCAGACAATGTCACCAACACGTATATTAAGCGAAAGAACGTCTTCTTTGGAATGCACTTTTTCATCGATAACAACTTCCATTGTATCAAATTCCCGTGCTGTAGATCGGTAGTTTTTATTTACATGTACGGAAGCATTTTTCATCTGCATGGTTCCACTGTAAATCTTACCTGAACGTGTGTATATCTTACAGTTTTCAGTTTCCGTATTATTGGGTTCAAGACCTCCCAGAGGAGTTAATATAAGACGTCCTGAGTCCGTAATCTGAGAGATCATTCCACCTAATGTATCAACATGAGCTTCTAAACATAAAGCGTCTTCTGATTGTCCGTCTCCTCCTATTTCACAAAGTATTCCGCCCTTAACAGTTTGTATGGGGGAATACCCGAGGCTTCTATATTCTTCCATAATATATTCTGCAACATTTTTTGTGAATCCAGTAGGACTGTCTATGGAAAGAATTTTCTGTGTCTGATCTAATATATAGTCTAAATAAGCCGATTTATCCATTTTCAATACCTCTCTTTTTCATAATTAGACCATTATAACATAAATTTAGACGTACAAGAAGGACTACTTAGGGAATCATCGTTTTGCCGGAAATTTTTCAGCTATAGATATTTTCTATTTATTCTATTGAAAATGCCTGTTTTATTTTTGTATTTCGTTTTCTATCCAAAGGTTAATCATAGATTCAGGGGTATTTAAGGTCGATTCATTAAACTTAATATCCATCCCCTTTTTTACCTCAGCTCCATTGCATGCTTTCTCAAAATCCTTGAGGGTGCGACCGATCCAGCCTCCGTTGGTTGCAAAGGGATAAATGGTTTTTCCGGTTAAATCATAGTCATGTAAAAATGTTTTCATGGCAGGCGCAAAGGTATACCACCAGACCGGAGAACCCAGGATAATGGTATCATAATCGGATAAATCCAGATTTAACGGCTTAATCTCCGGCATAAAACCACTTTTCACCTCCTGGTCTCCCTGTTCTACGACGGCATCATAGTTGCCGGTATAGGGTTTTACTGTTTCAATTTCAGCAATATCACCTCCGGTTTTATGCTGAATCATTTTTGCAATTTTTCTGGTGTTTCCGCCGTATGAATAATATAAAATCAATGTCTTCATATTCTCTCCTTTTCTAAATCTGAAGCAGATGCCTTACTCTAATTTTCCGTAATCCTCTTCACTGACTGCCTCCAGCCACTCATTAGAAGCACCTTCTGCCGGTACTTCCACTGCAATATGGGAAAACCAGCTGTTAGGGGAGGCACCATGCCAATGTTTCACCCCAGGCGCAATGTTCACCACGTCTCCAGGGTTGATCTTTTGGGCCGGCTTGCCCCATTCCTGATAACAGCCTTTCCCCGCAGTTACGAGAAGAATCTGTCCTCCTTCATGGTGAATATGCCAGTTGTTGCGGCACCCAGGTTCAAAGGTAACATTTCCGATGTTGACCCCACTGGTAGACAGCATATTTACATAGCTTTGCCCTGCAAAATACTTTGCATAGGCTTCATTCTTCTCCCCCATAGGGAAAATACTGTTAAACTCCTGATTGTTCATGATAAGTCCTATTCCTTTCCATTTTCTTATTGACTGGTATCACAATCTACTGATTGCACCGTCAATTTTTCAGCTTAATACGATCATACAACTTCGAGTTCACTTTAAGTCAAGGATTTTTTTCATGCCAATTTTTTCGTAATAGACCAAAAAGTAAAATGCTAAAGTAAATTCTTCTTACATGAATTTAGTTCTGCACGGATTTTTGTTATACTGTCTTTGTCGTGGATTCCTATATGAATAGGAGGCCATTATGTCAAATAAAAAATACAACCAGAAGCACCTTACCATGACAGAACGCATCTGGATCGAGAAAGGTCTTAATGAAGGAGAATCCTTTGCTTCCATTTCCAGAAGAATTCAAAAACACCCTACTACCATTGCCAAGGAAGTAAAGCGTAATCGCTTTTTTCCTCCCTTGAAAGAACGGAAATCACCTCTTCCTTGTGAGCGGAAAAAGGAATGTCAGATTCGTTTTCTTTGTGACAACAAGGACTGTATAAAGTTGTGCAAGGTCTGCTATACTCCCGGCGAGATGCACAGTATTGCAGTGACATCTGTCCTGATTATCTTGTCAAACACTGCCCCTCTGTTTCAAAAGTTCATAAAACAGAATCCTACTATTCCCGTTGTTGAAATGGACACTGTAGTCGGTGGAGTTTCAAACAGTACACAAGTATTCCTGACAATGCTTTTCCGCAACTGCTCTTTGATGCTCATTTTCCCCATCAGAGAAAAAAGTCAGTATTGTGTCACAGAGGTATTTGACTATCTGTCTAATTCACTTGGAATTACAACATTTAAAGAATTATTTCCTATGATTCTAACAGATAATGGGACAGAATTTCAGTTTCCTGCACGAATAGAGTGTGATGAAATGGGTGAAATCCGAACAAAAGTTTTTTTCTGCAATCCGAATTGTTCCTGGCAAAAAGGTATGATTGAAAAAAATCATGAATACATACGATATGTCATTCCAAAAGGCCAGAGCCTTGACCCTTATTCTTGGGAAGATGCTGTACTTTTAATGAATCATATCAATAGTGAAGCAAGAGACAGCCTAAATGGCTGCAATCCATTTAGGCTGTCTCTTATGCTTCTCAATAATAAACTGCACAAACTACTTGGTCTAAAAGAAATACCTACGGACGAGGTTTGTTTAAGACCCACATTGCTTAAAAAATAAAGCTGTAATTTTACCATGGAATCCATGACAAGAATTTACCTCTGCACTTTTTGGCATGTGGAATTTAGTTCTGCACTTATTTTCAGATGCCTGTTTACCATGCTTACACTCACGGAAACAGACGTCTATATATGCATTATAGACCTATTTTAGTAACTCGTAAACTGGTAAAACGTGATTTTAGTCCTGCAAAATCAAGGCTTTCAGAAAATCAAGAAGTTACCTTTTCACTTAACGCGTAATAGCCCAAACATTTCCGACGGGTAAAAAGCTTTCCGGTTAAATCTTCTATCAAAAAAGCCGATCCCGAAATAATCGGAACCGGCTCTCAGTTTTACTTTTTTCAACTGCTTAAAAGGACTCTCCTCGTGGCAGAGTTTATTGGATATTAAGTTTTTTCCACTTTCGAATCTTGCTGCGGAATGTTTTAAATGGTGCCACGGTATTGATGTGTACCCACTTCCATATGGGCCACTTTGAAGGGGTGGAGGAAGCCCACTTTCTCACATCCTGTCCAAACAATTCCTCATTGGAAAATGATTTGATCCATTGAATAATTTCAGCCACACAATCCCTATACATGTTCTTAAGCTCATTTAGGGTGAATGTTTCATATTGCTTATAAAAACTCTCATATAATCCGCCCAGCTTGTTCCATTTATAATCCGGAGCAGGGGTGATCACTTCTTTTCCAGCCAGTTCGTCCCGGTCCCAACTCATGATCAGGTTCAGCCAGCCTAGCTGATAGGCGATCATCTGGGCAGGGGTGCGGTCAGTACCTTCTAAGAGTTTATCTTTATCCACTTCCTCAATGGTATCAAATTCTGTAATAAATAAGTTTGCTGTTTTTTCGATTTCTGCAATTAATTCTTCTTTGTTTTCATAATCCTGCATCATTTACCTCCTGATAGAAAGAATTGCTGAAAATAGGGTTGAATTAATCATATACTAAAATGTAAATGAAAGAAAGACTAAAAATAATTTCTTTTTTGCATTGATACGCATTATGTTACCAAGGAAACCAAATTACCATTTCCCATAATGAACTCTTTCTTCATGAAACCGGTCAATGAATCGGTTCTTTTGTTTGTCTGGATAACCTACTGCAATTAATGCAAAGGGGATAGTATGAGAAGGAAGGTCATACAGTTCTCTGATATGGTTTACCGCAGATTCCTCGGCGGAAACACTCATCCAGACTGCCCCCAGCCCCAGGTACACGGCTTCCAGTAAAATATTCTGGGCTGCTGCACTCATATCCGATTTCCAGTCCGGCTCATATCTAAAAAAGTTGCCGTTAGCGGTCAAAACAATGGTCAGCGTGGAAGAAGCAACCGGCTTTGCATCCGGCATGCACAGAGACAACTTTTGCAAAGATTCTTTCTCATCTATAACAAGAAATTCCCATGGCTGCTGATTCATTGCAGAAGGGGCCTGCATTGCCGCTCTCAGTAACCGTTCCACTTTTTCCTTTTCTACAGTTGCATCTTGAAATGTCCGAATGCTTCTCCGTTCAAAAATTTCCTTCATGCCATTACCTCCTATCATGATTTTCAAAGCATACAATCAAGTAACACATTGTATTTCAATATTAATATTGATACTATGATAGCATGCTTCCTTTAATCAGTAAAATTGATTGTTTCAATTGCTGCAATCGAAAAATAAGATAAGGTAAGAAGTCGTTTATGAACATACAGTTAATCACATCAATGATAACTGTGACATTGTTGAACAACGAAAATCTTAATTGGTAAAGTTGTTTTTATCCGGCAGAAACATCCCTTAATTTCAACCACAAGACTGCGAACACTGTGGAGATAATAATATAGAACAGACTGCCCGCCGCAAACTCTACCGAAGTACAGGCCATAGGTCCACCTGGGCTATTGGCACGCATGCCAAGACTTAAGAAGGAGTATGGAAATAAGGCTCCATAACCCCTGGATAACGCTGCCAGACCCCCGATTCCTCCAATCAGGGCAATTCCCACCGGAACTGCAAAACTTCGAATCACAAGGGAGAGGCAAAGCTGAACCCCGCAGATGACAATTCCCCCTATTGCCCCATATGTCAGCCATTCTAAAAGCTCTGGGGGAACTGGCGCTGTTAATCTGGAAAACTTCCCGGAGATCACAAACAGAATTCCTACCCAGACCTGAGTAAAAATCACCATGACAGAAGCAGTAATAAGTTTTGATAGGAAAATATATACAGCAGAAACCGGAAGGGTCATCATAGAATTCCAGTTGTGATTGGTATGCTCCAGACGAAAAAGGTAGGAACAGTAGACACCGATGATTGCCGGGAGGAAGAAATAACAGGTAAACAGCGTATGCTGTGTCCATAGGCTGTACCAGCCATCTTCAAGAATTTCCGTATTCTGCAGATAATTAAATGTCCCCATAAAAGCCGGAAGTATGGGCAAAACGAAAAATGCAAGCCAGACAGAGCTGCGCTTCAGTTTCATTCTTTCTGCCCGAAGTGTTCTTAATAACATGGTCTACAGCTCCTTTCGTACAAATATCATGCGGCCTGCCATATAGATCACAACAAACATCATGCCCAACAACAGGAAACCGGTCCAGTCAATGGGAACATAATACAGATCAACAATCCGGGTATCTTTATCCCAGTTCATCCCCACCTGTATCATCACCCCATAATACCCCCATAGAATCAATTTTTGAAACCCCTGGGGGAAAAACATGCTGAAGAGCCCGGCAAAGCTGCCAATCAGCCCCACTGCCAGAGGCACCATCTGATTGACAAAGAGCAGAGACAATACCTGCTGCAAAACCAGTATGGTCAGATTAACAGCAGTAGTAAAAACCAGATAAAAGAAAAGTCTGTCTGCAGGCAACGGTTCCAAAAATCCATTTACATTCCCAATTATGATTATCATGATAACTTGCGCCAGGCCCGCAGCGATTATATACAGAGCACCGCATAAAAATTTGGCATCAAATAGCCTTCCGGCAGGCATCACAGTCTGAAGAAGTTTCAATGTCTGCCCTTTATGTTCCACATCACAAAGTCTGGATGCAACAACCGCTATGATCACTGGCATCATAATGGCATTGAGCATGGGAAAATGATAGAGGCACATTCGAAATCCCTGGTACAGCCTTTGTGGGGCTATATTTCTAAATGACCAAAATCCCCATAAACATTGTGCTCCAAGCATCACTGCTACGGTCAGCCATAGTTTTCTTCTCCTTATTTTTTGAAATTCCATTGCAAGCTCTTTCATTACAGACTCACCGCCGTTCCCGTTAATTCCAAAAAGATGTCTTCAAGCGTTTTCTTTCGTTCTTCGATTCGTACAACCCCGATCTCTCTTTCCGAAAGCTGAAGGAAATAATGAGCCAGCTCAGGGTCTGAAAGATCGGGAAGCAGCAGATAACCTTCCTCAGCCTGACAGGTAATCCCGTGGCCTTTTAAGACTTTCTTTGCTGCCTCATTATCCAGCGTCCGGATGGCGATGCGGTTGCTGCTCCTGTCATGAAGAACTGCCAAACGGTTCTGAAAAACAAGTTCTCCCTTGCTGATAACTCCGATATGGTCTGCCATCTGCTCTATTTCATTGAGCAGGTGACTGGAGACCATAACCGTCATTCCAAAAGCCCCGGGCAGGGAGCAGATCAATTCACGCATTTCCTGAATTCCAGCCGGATCAAGCCCATTGGTCGGTTCGTCCAGAACCAGAAGTCTGGGATTACCTAAGAGGGCGCAGGCAAGTCCAAGCCTTTGTTTCATGCCCAGGGAATACTGTCCGACTTTTTTATCTTTCTGGTTCTCAAGGCGGACGATTTTTAACACTCGTTCTATTTCCTTCTCCTCTCCCCCTTTTAAAGTACTGATGATTTTTAAGTTTTCTCTTCCTGTCAGATGTGCATAATAACTGGGAGATTCGATGAGAGTGCCTACTTCTTTTAGGATGGTAAGCCGGTTTTTGCTGTTTACCTCCCGGTCAAAGACGGTGATGGTGCCGCTTGTAGGTTTTGCCAGTCCCAGTATCATTTTCATGGTTGTTGACTTGCCGGCTCCGTTTGGGCCAAGGAAACCGTATACCACTCCTTTGGGTACTGAAAGGTCCAAGTCCTTCACCCGCATGGCATCTCCATATTGCTTGCATAGAGCATTGGTCGTGATGATATCCGTCATGTTATTACTCTCCTTTTCTATTCGATGGATTCATCATAACAAAGGCGTCTTACGCGAGGCTGTAGCCGACCTTACATTTACCTTAAACTTTGACTTTCCTATCCACTTTCCATTTATTTCGGCTATAATGGTAATAAATCAAAAGAAAGGGACCTGAACCTATGAACGATATTTTTGACTGCAAACTTCTTCTTGTAGATGATGAACCAGAGCTTCGGAAAATGGTGACTGACATCTTAAAACAAAGCGGTTTTTATAAAATTATTTCTGCAGGTGATTGCAGCCAGGCACGCAGCCTCTTCGTCTCTGAAAAGCCAGATGGAATCATCCTTGACGTATCCCTGCCTGATGGGGATGGCTTTTCCCTGATGCGGGATTTTCGTTCCACGTCTTCTGTTCCGGTCCTGTTTCTTTCCGCCAGAGATGAAGACGAAGACCGCCTGCTGGGTCTTGGGCTGGGTGCCGATGATTATATCACAAAACCCTTTCTTCCAAGAGAACTGATATTAAGACTTCATGCGGTCTTAAACCGTACTTATTTTCCGGCAATTCTCAGTCAGAAAGAAAAACCGGTTTTCTCTCTGGGGGAAGCTAAAATCGACTTAAACAGCAGCACGGTATCCTCTCCAAAGACTTCTTTTACCCTTACTGCAAAGGAATACGCCTTGCTCTTAAAACTCTATGAAAACCGGGAAAAGATCGTGACCGGCGACAGCCTATGCCTTGCAGCATGGGGAGATTCCCTCTATGGCTATGAAAACACATTGATGGTCCACATCCGCCGTTTGCGGGAAAAAATCGAACCGGAGCCTTCCAGTCCGCAATTTTTATTGACCGTACGGGGACTTGGCTACAAACTGATGGGGGTAACCGTTTCTTGAAAAGCATGATGAAAATCTTATCCCGTTATGTGCTTTCAGCCACCGCTGTAGCACTCATTCTTCTCATCATTAATTTTACCGCCTTAGCCGCATGGCTCATTGATGCAAGTAATGATGTAAAAAGAGGTTACAGCATACCACAGATTACCAGTGCACTGACCTCCTCTCCGGAAGGATATGCGCTTTCTGATCCTGCAAAAGCGCAGATGGACCATAACCAACAGTGGGCCATGCTTATTGCGCCAAGCGGCGCTGTCATCTGGAGTTATCATCTTCCTTCCGATGTTCCGCTTCAATATTCCTTATCAGACGTAGCGGGATTTTCCCGCTGGTACTTAAACGATTATCCGGTCTACTCCTGGCAGCATGCAGACGGTCTCTTTGTTATAGGTAGTCCCAAACACAGCCTGTGGAAACACAACATGGAAGTTTCCCAGAAAGCTATGGAGAACTCCCGTTTCTGGCTTCCCCTGTTTCTTATTCTAAATGGTGTGACTGCTATTTTCCTTGCTCTGCTCCTGGGATTCCGTCTGTTCCGATCTCTGAGAAAGCTGACTCGCAGCATTGAAGATATGGCGCAAAAGCGCCCGGTAACATTGCCGACCAACGGTATATTAGGAGACCTTGCCCTTGGAATCAATCAGGCATCTGCTCAGCTGACCAGACAGGAAGCAGCACTTAATAAGCGGGATAACGCCCGCACTACATGGATTGCAGGTGTTTCCCACGATATTCGTACCCCCTTATCCATTGCCATGGGCTATGCCAGCCAGTTGGAAGAGGATTTTCACCTGCCTGCTGACCAAAGGAATCTGGCAGGTATCATCCGCAGACAATGCGAACGGATCAAAACACTGGTCAGTGATTTAAACCTTGCCTCCAAACTTGAATATGACATGCAGCCTCTACGTAAGGAACCAGTCAGTCTGGCTCCCATGCTTCGCAGCGCCGTAACCGATATTTTAAACAGCAAAATCCCAGATACCTATGCATTAACCGTATCCGTTCAGGATGAGGCGCAAAATGGCGTGATATACGCAGACTTAGAGCTGCTGAAACGGGCAGTATCCAATCTGATCATCAACAGCATTGCCCATAATCCGGGCGGTTGTAATATTGAAATCGAACTAAAAAAGAATGCGGAATCTTATATCTTTTCCGTCGCGGATAACGGGACTGGTTTCAAGGCAGAGATACTAAACCAGTTAAATGACCCGAAAGAGCCCACAGAGTTAAAAAATCATGGTCTGGGCCTTACCATTGTCCGGCAGATTATAAAGGCCCATGAGGGCAGCATCGCCTTTTACAATCTTTTGGAAGGCGGATGCAGAGTGGTTTTCTATCTTCCTGTTGAAAACCACTCGATTATCTGAAAAAATAAAAAGAGGCTGACTCTGCCGGTCAATCATACCGGGCTAAGAGTCAGCCTCTTCATGTCTTATATTTTAACGGGATAACATGATTTCTTTTATTTGAGAGCCATCTTTAGAATGGGGAATTTTCAACGATCATTTCTTTTCCATAATATAGTTTTTCAACTCCACACCATAACGTATGGCTACATTCTCCCGCAGAACCTGATATCCCTGTTTTTTAAAGAACGGCCTTGCTGTTATTGACGCATGAGTGGTAAATCGGGTAATCCCACGATTGGTCGCCTGTTCTTCAAGAAAGGCCACGATTGCCGCGGCTATTCCCTTCCCCTGATAATCCTTATGCACAAACAGACGGTCAAGATATCCCTCGTCATCCATATCTCCGAATCCAGCTATTTTGCCATTTTTCTCTACAACCACTGTAACATGTTCTAAAAAAGACTTATCCCAGACGGATAAATCAACATATCCCGTCGCCCAGGCATCAAGCTGAGTTTGGGAATAATCTCGGGCATTTATGGTATGAACCGTATCATAAAATAATTGGGCCAGCTTTTCACAGTCTGCTGACTGGTATTTACGAAGTTTCATTTATAGTTCTCCTGAGAAGATATTTATTTAAGTGCAAAATCCACCTGTTCGATCTGAAGCAGAGCCTTCTTTCGATCCAATCCTCCTGCGTATCCGGTCAGACTTCCATTTGTACCAACCACCCGATGACAGGGGATCAGGATGGAAACAGGGTTATGTCCCACCGCTCCGCCAACTGCCTGCGCTGACATGGTGTTTAGTCCCCTTAAAGCAGCGATCTTTTTTGCAATTTCTCCATAGGTTGTGACCTTGCCATAGGGGATTTGAATAAGAATTTCCCAGACCGCTTTTTGAAAATCAGTCCCTTTTGGCTGAAGATCCGGGAGGGTTAAATTTCTATTTCCTTTAAAATAATCCTCAAGCCATTGATGAAGTTTGATAAAAGCCGGATGATCCGGTTCATAAACCCAGGATTTCGTATCCTTTGGATAATGTTTTTGTCCATCGAACCAAAGTCCTGTAATTCCATTGTCCTCTGCAGTTGCAGTCATATCTCCAAGTGGACTTTTTAAGTTTGTATAAATCATTTTCGGAGTACCTCCTCTTTTGTCTTTTCTCCCTTTAAGGAATTCCATAAGTTGAGCGTGGCGTAGGAGCGCCACGGCCTCCACTCCTGGGATAGTTCCAGAATCTCTTTTTCCGATAACCCGGGAAGTGCCTTTTTCACCCCATAATCCGTATTCGGAAAGGAATCAGGCAGACTAAAGGCACGCATTCCAATATATTTGACTGTCCACGGACCAAAACCGGGCAATTTCAATAATTTCTCCAGTTCCTCTTCGGGGTTTGCTTCCGGAGTAAAATGAAGGGTTCCGGTTTCAATTGCTTCTGCCAAAGCGAAAATACAACGTGCCCGAATTCCAGTTACCCCTAATGGGCCCAGTTTATCTTCAATGGGCAGTTCAAGCTGATAAATGGTCTCAGAAGAAGGAAATATATATTGAAGTTCTTCAAAGGGAGTGTTAACCGGTCTTCCAAAGGTATGAGCGATGCGCATGGCAAGCGTACGCGCTGCCTTAACGGTAATCTGCTGCCCCAATATGGCACGGACACTCATTTCAAAAGGATCAAAGCAGCCCGGAAGACGAAGCCCCGGCACACACAGCCCTGGTGTCCGTTTATTTAAAACAGAAAGCTTGTGATATATTTCAATGGGATCACAATTTAAATCAAAAAGCCTTCGCACCTTTGCAAGTACATTGGGCAAAACAGGCAGCAACGAAGAACACATGGTGACGGAAAGGGAATTAAGTTTCGGTTTATTTTCAACTGAAATCCAACCTGAATATAAATCTTTTCCGTTTTTCATGGATACCGTACGGCTGTAAACACCGTCTTTTACCATCTCCACACCAGGAATCGCCCTGCCGGCAAGAAAATCAATCAGCTCGTCCCAGGCATAGGGAGGACGGTATCCCAATTTTAAAGTGATCGTTTCTTTATTCTCTGCCATAGATTTTTCCGAGCTTCGAAACATGCTGGGCGTCGCCCGGTAGTATTTCTTAAATAAGTCATTGAATCTTCGAATGCTTCCAAAGCCAGCATATAATGCCACTTTTGTAATGGACAGTTCCGTGTCTGCCAACAAGGTCTTTGCCAGAAGAAGCCTGCGGGTCTGGAGATACTGAACCAGTGAAACTCCGAACTGAGCCGAAAAAGCCCTGCGCAAATGCCGGTCAGTAACCCCAAGTATCACCGCTAAGTCGGCTATTTTCATATCTGCAAGACAATTTTCTTCCATGATCATAGCCGCTTTCTGTGCGATATGGGAAGTGCTGTCAGCAAAAGATAATCCCGGCGCCAGTTCCGGCCTGCACCGCAGACATGGCCGGTATCCAGCAGCTTCCGCAGCCGGAGAACTCCGGAAAAAGGTGCAGTTTTCTTCTTTTGGCACCCTGACGCGGCAGATGGGACGGCAGTATATACCGGTGGATGATACTCCGGTAAAAAAGTGGCCGTCAAAACGTGCATCATGGGCTTTTAACGCGGCATAACATGCGGCTTGATCAAGGTCGGTCTCCAGACTTTCTTTCTTCATAATTTTCACCTCTCTTATTTAAAATAACATGAAAAAAGGATGTCTGCTAGCTGTTTTCGGACATGTGTATGAATTGTTATGAGCAACAGGCAGATTATCGGAAGTTATAACTTCTGAACCATGTTTTGAAAAACAGAAAAGCCATAGGATTTAAATTCCTACGGCTCTCTATAAAAGAAGATAAAAATTAGAACTCTTCTAAATTTTTACTTTTCTTTTTCATTACAATCAAAGTAAGTATAAATGCTACTGAAAAACCGACGATATCAGAAAGAATTACTCCATAAAATCCAGCATCCAAACCGGTCGGATTTACAAAACAAGGCAATCCCAGAAGACCAGATCCTCCAAAGGAATATTGCGTTGACTGAAACATTCCTGCTACAGCACCGCCAAGGCTTCCTGCTATGACAGAAATAATCATAGGAGTTTTTAGGGGTAACAAATAACCATAAATTGTAGGCTCACTGATCCCTAACAGACAGGTTAATCCTCCAGTGGCAGCCCCTGATTTCTTTGTTTTATCTTTTAACAATATCGCTATAGCAAATACCGCTCCTGCCATAGCAAGCTGGTTTGCTGCTAATAGTCCCATCACAGGCTCCCTGCCATAGATTGCAATGTTATTGATAAATACCGGAATAAACGCCCAATGTAAACCAAACATAACAATTAAAATCCATGGTCCGCCCAATACCAAACCTCCCAATACCGGGCTGAAGTTATAGATAGCAAAAACTATCTTTGAAAGAATATTACTTAAAAAGAGCGTAGCCGGTCCAACAATCCAAAATGTCAATGGTATGGTCACTAATAATACAATCAAAGGTACTGCAAAAAAAGCAATCATGCCTGGTATTACTTTCTTTAATATCTTTTCTAATTTAGATGCAACATAAACTGCAATGATTGCAGGAAATACCGTTGAAGTATAATTACTTACCGTCATTGGAATTCCAAATAATGAGTTGATGGAACCGTCTGTTGCTGCTGCTATAAAAGAAGGATAAATCATAATGGCCCCAATTCCCATACCCATATATTGATTCATACCAAACTGCTTTGCCGCAGATGCCCCCAAAATAACAGGGAAGAAATAAAAAATCATATCGGCAATCGCGTACAAAAATAAATAAGTGCTGTCTGTATCCACTAATGCACCCGAAGCAGTGAAAATCGCCAAAATTCCTTTTAACACACCACATGCCGTCATTAAACCGAGTGCAGGAGTAAAAATCCCGGAAATTGTTCTGCTGAAAACATCAAATAACTTTTCCTTCTTTTTCTCCCCCTTGCTTCCGTCTGCATCAATTTCTCCAGAGGCCACACTGTTTCCTAACATCGGTGACAATTCCTCATACACCTTCGAAACCTTATTACCGATCACTACCTGAAATTGTCCCCCCTGCTCTACAATAGAGATAACACCCTCCGTTTTTTTAATAGCCTCCCTGTTTGCTTTGCCATCATCCTTTAAGGTAAAACGAAGTCTTGTCATGCAGTGTACGACACTGGTTACATTTTCTTTTCCGCCAACATATTCCAGTATGTCAGCTGCTGCTTTCTTGATATCCATACCATCTCTCCTTACTTTACAATATAATTTTCAAAGATTATATTACCTGTAATTCCCGTCGGTTCTAATAAAATAAACTGCGATAAATAATCATATTGTTCTCGAACAAGCGTTGTCGAAACCTCTATGCAGAAACGATTTTTTCCTTCTTTCAACGCCTCTGTAATGTTATAACGATAAGGCGGGCAAATCTTTTCCCCTATAAAGATTTCGTTTACCCATACCTTGGCCCCTTCCGTCACTCCCTCAACTGCCGCGATTACCTGATCCGTTTTTAATAGATCTGCCTCAAATTCATATCGAATCATACCAGTAAAGTCTTCTTTCCCCTTTACCTCTTGCAATGGTTTTAATTCTTCCAATATCATAGTCTCTTTAAAATCTGTAAAATCAGGATAATTTGCAAAGGAAACACTATATGGACCTTTTACCTGATATTCTGATATCTTTTCAAATTCTTTTGCTTTTGGAAGCGAACCATCGAAAACATGTGGAAAAATCACTATTTTAGACTCATAAGGAGATAGCTTCAAATTTAGAGGGCTGCTCTCTTCTTTCATTTGATTTTCCATTGCACAATAAGCAAAACATGGACCTTCATTTGGAACTTCAACTTCGGCCGTAATGGTATCGTATGGATGCTCATTGACAAATAAGTAAATATGCCCGTCCTCTTGCTCATAATGGTAATATCTTAAATATGGTGCATCCGTATTTACTGAGATTTCATTCAGTCCATCTGATTTTATAATTTCTGCCAAGTTTTCCGGGGAAACAATCCGAACATAAGGGGAGGCTTTTAATTGTTTTATAATCGGTAAAGCATCTTCTCCTTCGCTTGTTCTGTTTGGTAAATCTTGAAGCCAGTAAAGATAAATCCCATGCTTTGATACCTCCAGCAGCCACCTTAAAAACCCTTCCGGCAAGGCTTCTGCATAAGGAATCACCAGCCCTTTAAACGTCTCTTGATTTACTCGAATTCCCGAATCTGTTACTTCTGACTCCATCAAACAGTCAATGGGCAGGATATCAAAATCAATCTGATTTCTTGTTAATTCTTTTGCCGGCTTTTGCATCAGCATGTAATCTCCTGACCACTCCGCCTCCGCGTGATATAACAGTCCAATGGGAGCCCTGTGGATACCGCCCGATAATAGATGACTTAACCGGTTTGTATAATCCATCAAAAGCCGAAATCCCCCAAACTGAGTATCTCTTCCATGAGCATAAAAGTGGGGTGGGCAATCATTATCCGGATACTCTTTTGGATCAAATGCATGAGGAACATAATAATTGATTCCTCGAACCATCATATAGTCAATGATCCATTTCATCAGTCGGTTTCCCTCTGCCCAGCCATAGGCGCCAAACACCTCACACATGGCTCTGCCTTGCTTTTTGGGATCAATATGCGCCAAAGAAGAACCTAACTTTCCAAGTACATAATGAAAAAATTCTCCGTCCCAGCCTGCCTTTGTCATAGACTTGAAAATCCCTTTATCCATTCCCGGCAGAAGCTGATGTAAAACCACATCAATCCCGGCCATATCCTGATATGCCATGGCTCTGAAAAAATGTCCTGCCCCATACCCCAGGCGTGCATGTGCATTATTGTCTTCTATGGTATGCCCGATATATTCGACATGATGATTTGTACACCAGTCCGAAATTCTTTTATTAAAGTGTTGTGAATACAGCTCGCTTACCAGATTCATGTATTCATATCGAATCTGATGTGCTGACTCTCCCCCATCAATAAATAGCATTGGTAAGAGATTACGGCAGCCCTTTCCGGTCTGCTTTTCTAAAAGTTCCAGCAGATCCTCTCTCCAGGGAATATCCATTTCTACTCTTCCGATGGAACCTGTCGGTCCATGCATATTTCCAAATCTCGGTTCATCTGAGAAAAAACCTGCAATCGTCTTTCCAAATTCTTCTTTGTACTTTTCATAATGGGCTTCATAAACCGTATCAATTAATACATCCGTAGCGAGAGGGTCAATTGGATTTAAATATCCCTTCGTTTCCTTTTCCCCACCTTCAAACGTTGCAGTTACAATCATGACACTCCATTCCCCCTGTGGAAGGTCAAAAGAGACAAGGGTATGATTCACTGCCTGTTCGGTTATATCAATGAATGTTTCAGGATCAATTTCTTCGTATCCTGTCTTTTTTCCCAGCGTGACAGATATTAATTGATCCTTCTTATCACGAAATGCATAGCGGATAATTGCCTGTGCGTTTTTCATCGGTCCTATAAAGTCTAATACTTTACAGGTTAGAAACTGCTTTTGTAAATGTGGAAACTCCTTCTCCACTCTCCCGTTTGCATACCCGGTAGGAAAATGGGAATCATCCAAAATCCACATTTTCATATTGCGCCGTTTTGCCTCTTCAAGCAGGATATCCATGTCTCTCCACCATGTTTCCCCTATAAAATCAGGATGGGGCCTTGCCTCCACACAAAATGCCTTAATACCGGATTCATCAATTTTTTCTACGGTTTTTCTAAGAATGCTTTCATCTTCCCCATGCATCCAGAGAAAAGGAAGAATATAATTGTCTATGTTTCCTTTTATTACTTCATTCAGTCTTTTCATCTATATCTCCATCTATCTTTAACCCTTAATCATTATTGTTTTGTTATATATAGAATATCATTGCAGCTTTTGTGCAACAATATCGTAACTACAGTAAATGAGTAACCAAACTTCACTTGTTAATTGTCAGGGTCTTTTTACTGCACCGCAATAAAATTGACTTTAATTCATAGTTTTGGTACATTAATATGAAAATAAACAAGTTTTATCTGATATGAATTAAGAAGGAGTGTTAAAATGAATATCCAAACTTTGAATAAACATCTTCGTACACTTACGCTCCATGAACAGCAGTACAAAGAAGGGAATGTTTATGACTTTTCCAAATTGGAGGTCGTTGATGTAATAGATAACCAGAATGTTTATAGAATGGACGTATTTTTTAACCTTGCGAACAACATGCTTTCTGTTAAAAAGAACTCTCGTTTTCAGACCGTTCCTCTTCATGTGCACAGTTGGGTGGAGATAAATTATATGTATTCCGGAAGCTGTGAACAAATTATCAATGGAAAGTCTCTTATCCTGCATACCGGAGAAATCATTCTAATTGATTGTGAAACAGTTCATGCCATTGGCTACACCGGCGAGAACGATATCATGATTAACCTTTTAATTCCTAAAGATTACTTAAACAATACTTTTTTAAGCCGTCTCTCCAGCGACAGTTTAATTTCCCGTTTTTTTATTAATGCCATGAATTCAAAAACAGACCATAAAAATTATATTGTATTTCACTCTTCTCATAGCAGAAGACTTCCTGTTTTTATGAATGAATTCTTATGTGAATTCTATAGTCCTTCCTTAAATTCCGCAGAAATTTTAGATAATTTATTTTCTTTAGTTGTCTCTGAATTAGTCAATGTATTTGGCCATGACATGAGTAAAAATCTTGACAATCCTTCCAGTTTTTCTATTATTCCTGTTTTAAAGTATATGGAATCCAATTATCAAACAAGTACATTAGAAAAAACGGCTGCCTTTTTCAATATTAACCCAAATTATCTAACCACTTTATTAAAGCGGCAAACAGGTCATTCTTATAAAGAACTAATCCTGATGTCCAAAATGAAAGCCGCTCAAAAACTGCTTTCCTGTACCAATATTTCAGTCAGAGACGTCGCTCATAATGTAGGCTATGATAACCTTACTTTTTTTTACAGAAAGTTTCAGGAATTTTATCATTGTACTCCAAACGAATATAGAATGAAAAAAAACATGCAATAGAACCAGCTATTAAAACAGTTCTTAATGCAAGAATGGGGAGGGATTCTAACGAATCCCTCCCCATTCATTGCCAAAGAGCCGTCAGTGTGAATAACTTACAGAGTTATCCATACTGACGGCCCGCTGTTGTGTATTATACCAGCTTTACCCCAAATCCTTTTTGAATATAGGTTAGATATTTTCTATCCTTTTCACATATCTCACCGATCAGGTTCAGCCGTTCATCTAAGGGAAGATCCACCCGTGCAATCTCCAATTCTCCCATATACCTTAAATACTTTTTATTGGAAATGCAGATGCTCCCTGCTCTTCTTATAAGTGTTTCACTTCCCTTACTTCCAAACTCTGCCGGAACCTCTTCGGGAATGATATCCTGCCCGTATTGTCTGGACTCCTGAGAGCGGAAAATATATTCACTGGAATCGGGTCTGTCATGATGTATGGTATTTCTTATAAACTCATACCCCGGAAGAATCTTTGCTTCAATCTCAATATAACCTTCACTTAAGCATTTTAACCCCTTCCAGTCGTCTTCTTTTACATCCACATCACCGATGAGCACTACATCACAGCAGCCTCCGTAGAAAAGCTCCAGCATATTAAAGCACACCTCTTCCCTGCGATTCCGGTGCTCTTCCACCGTAGGAAGCCCTTCATAAAGCGGCCCTCTTAACTCTAAGTTGCCAGGAACAAATGCCATGGTGTCAAATCCCAGATATTTTAATCTTAGATTTATTTCTTTCACCCGTTCCATGGACAGCCCGGTGAATTGCTTGGGGTAGAAATTGTGGCAGGCGGTAAACTTTCTAAAATCTGCTCCTAACCCCTTCCATTCTACAATCTCTTCCTCTGTGATGGTAGAAGCATTGAATACAACATGAAAGCTTTTGGAGATTTGTACCACCTCTTTGGCATCAAACCCATAATCCAGCCTTACATGGGTAATTCCAAGTTCCTTCAGTTCTTCTATCTTTGATACGCCAAGTTTTTCTAAGGTTTCCGGTCCTACATCCACGATCACATTCAAATCTTCTTTTTTGCACTGAATCAATAACTTGTGAATGTCCCGTCGGTAATCTACCCCGGTTTCCTCAGGAATATGGAGCGAAGTAAACACATACTTCGCACCGTTTTCTGAAGCCTTTTTTATCATTGATCCGTTTTTCTCCATACCGCTGGAGAAATAGAGAGATATTCCTGTTTTCATTTATTCTTCTCCGTATACCTCATTGATTCTGTCTTCATCTACTCCAAAGAAGAACGTGACCAGGAATCCGCCTGCATAAGCCGTAATCATGGCGATCAAAAATCCAATCTGCTGCCCCGGCTGTACGATCAGAAGTCCGAATAAACCGGAAACTCCCTGAGAAACAGTTCCAAGGTGTAAAAGTGCTGCTAAGGCACCTCCAAAACCACTGCCGATACATGCGGTAATGAAGGATCTGCCGAGAGGCAGGGTCACTGCATACATCATAGGTTCACCGATTCCCAGAATACCAACAGGAATGGAATCTTTTATGTATCTTTTCAGCTTTTTGTTTTTCGTCTTAATATATAAGGCAAAACCGGCACCTACCTGGCCTCCGCCAGCCATCATAAGAATAGGGAGCAGATAGTTGATGCCATTGGTGGCTCCTGCCGGATCATTTAACATGGAATGAATCGGCGTCAGTGCCTGATGCAGACCTACCGCAACCAGTGGCAGGAATCCTGCGGATAAAATGTATCCGCCTACAACACCCATTTTTTCATAGGCAAAGCTAAGCACTGCAAAAATCACTTTTGTAAGTCCGGCTCCCAAAGGCTGTATTACCAGCAATGCAACGATTCCACCTATAATCAGTACCAGAAGTGGACTTAGGAAGGTGTCAATTAAATCCGGCATATGTTTTCTGATCTTCTTTTCTAAAATAGCAAAGAACATACCAGCAATTAACGCCGCCAAAAGACCGCCGGATGCCGGGTTAAACACTGAATTGGTAATAGGCAGTATGATCTGTTTCTCATTAATCGTTGCAAGCAATGGCATTGCTGCATTTGAGATGGACATGGCACCTGCGATGGCACCCAACGCACCGGATCCACCGAATTCCCTGGCTGCATTGTACCCAACCAAAATAGGCAGATAAGCAAACAATGCCCAGCCCATGGTACGGATGCAGGCGTACCACCAGACTCCGGACAACGCTCCGTTGGTGGAGACATTGATAACGTTGCAGATTCCGTTGATCAAGCCTGCTGCAATAATTCCAGGAAGTAATGCCACAAAGATATTTGCGATTTTTTTCAAAAATCTCTGGACTGGTTTGTCGTATTTCGCCTTTTGAAGCGCTTTGTTTTCTTTCGTTACTTCATTGATATCCTGGCTGTCTGCCGTTCCATTCTCCGCATGACCTTTTGCAAGTCCGGTGAGTTTATGAAATTCATCCAGTACTTTGTTTACCTTTCCCGGACCGAAAACGATCTGAATGGTATCGCTTTCCACTACTCCAAGGACCCCTTCCACCTTTTTAACCTTTTCGATATCGACTTGGGACATATCCTTTAACCCGATCCGAAGCCTTGTCATACAGGCAGCATTGGAAGTGACATTTGTTTTTCCTCCCAACAGCGTCAATAGTTCTTCACTGATTTGCTTGTAATCCATACGATTCCTCCTCAACATTTATAATTGGATTGCTCAAACTAAGCTGGTATGGCATAAACTCCTTTCTTATTTATTTTAAAGCCTTGCGGATATTCCCTCCGGCTTGAGCGATCTTTTCTCTGGCTTCTTTGGCATCACAGTCAGATAAAATCATAAGAATAGCAGTTTTTACATGACCATCTGTCTGATCCAACACAGTTTTTGCCTCTTCCCTGCTGCAGCCAGTGGCTGTCATCAAAATATTCTGTGACCTGACAACCAGTTTCTCATTGCTTTGCTTTACATCAACCATGAGATTTTCATAGACTTTTCCGACTCCAATCATGCTGCCGGTTGATATCATGTTAAGAATCATTTTCTGCGCGGTGCCCGCCTTTAATCTGGTTGACCCGGTAAGTACTTCCGGTCCGGTGACCGGTTCGATTGCAAGTTTCGCCTCTTTCCCAATATCCGATCCCCGGTTGCATGAAATGGCGACTGTTTTGCAGCCCATGGAATTCGCATATCGTAACCCATGGATTACATAAGGAGTTCTTCCTGACGCAGCCAGGCCGATTACGATGTCTTCCGCCTTAAGGTGGGCCCCTTTTAACTCTTCTTCACAAAGAGTCTCACTGTCTTCCGCACCTTCTACGGCTTCTACAAATGCTTTTTCCCCTCCTGCAATCAGTCCTACCACCAGCTCTCTCGGTACACCAAAGGTAGGGGGGCATTCCACCGCATCAAGAACACCCAGCCGTCCGGATGTGCCTGCACCGATATATATAATCCTTCCCCCTGATTTCAGACTCTCCGTTGCCCATTCAATGGCAGTGGCAACCTGGGGAAGCACTTCTTCTATGGCCTTTATAACCTTTTGGTCCTCCTGATTCATGACCTGGGCAATTTCAAATGGCGTCATTTTATCCAGATTCATGGTATCGGGGTTTCGCAACTCCGTTGTCAGTTTTGATAAATCAATCATGTTTTAAGATCCTCCGTCTTTTTGTATATGGGTCCTTCCAAACTGGTTCATGCAGAAGTCATAATTTCGGTTAACATAAGCAGTAAAAAAGACATCGATCACGTTTAACTGGGAAATTCTTGATGACATTGCCCCGCTTCGGTGAATCAGTTCCGTTGCTGCAACCGGCAATACAAAATCAGCTTCAGCGGCAAGTCTGGATTCTACTGCCCTGGTGATCGCGATTACCTTGGCACCGTTTGCTTTTGCTTCCTTTGCACATGCCAGCATTTCTTCCGTAAGACCGGAATAGCTAATGACAATTGCCAGGTCATTCTTCTTTAAGTTCCTGGCGGTTAAGAACTGGGCATGCCAGTCATCACACACGTTGCAGATCACATCTGCGCGAAGCAGCTTCAGATATAAATCTCTTGCCACCAGGAGTGAGGTGCCAAGGCCAAATAAGGTAACACTTCTGCTTTTTTCCAACAGCTTCACGCATTCCGTTATGATTTTCGGTTCCAAAAGCTTTCTGGTGGTTTCCAGCGATTCGATGTTTTTTTTCGTCACCTTGTAAATAATATCTTCTACCGTATCTTCCTGTGTGATCTTCTGAAATGCAATATCCCTACTCTCCCGAAACAGAGCCACCTCATAGGCAAGGGAATTCTGAAAATCCTTATAGCCGCTACATCCCAGCTTTTTGCACAGTCTCACGATGGTCGCCGGAGACGTATATGTCTCCTTGGCAATTTCTTTGATGCTTTTTCTAAGCACCGATTCCGGATTCCTATGCAGTCTGTTAATCAATACTTTTTCTGCCTCACCGGCATTGTGGAAATAGTCGTCAATTCTTACGAGTAACCCTTTCATCCGTTTGTTCCTTCCTAAAAAGCCAGAAGAATTTGATCCTTTTTCACATTTCTATTGAATCTCATTCTAGCTTTTTTGTATATAATTTTCAATATTTGCTGGATTTTATGAAACTTTTTTTCATTATATGATAATTTATAGGGGAAAGAAAGAGGGGTATTTTCTTACCATATATTTTCAGGCAAAAAAAACGGGCCTTAAGACCAGCTCAGAGTGTAAACAAAGGAGATTATTTTAGGACAGAATTACATATATGTGCATAAATAATCACTGCTATATTTTTATGCTTGTTTATGGTATTATTTAGTAAATCAGAATTAAAAATCTAAGACGTGTACCCGCGGAGATTAACCGCCCCGGCATTGCACATATAGCTTTTGAAGTTGACCATGTTGAGACTACTTTATCTGAAATCCTTAAAGCAGGCGGAAGCTGTGTCGGAGAAATTGTTACTGCCAAATACCCAAATAATCAGGAAGCGGTATTTGTATATGCAAGGGATCCGGAAGGAAATATTATTGAACTTCAAAGCTGGAGACAAGTAAAGAATTAGAAAGAAATTAATTGAAAGGAACTAGATATTATGAGTAAGTATAATGCTCTATGGGAATACGTAAAAGAGAATGGGGAGCCATTAATGAAATTATCTTTCGCCGAAATCAATGAAATCCTGGGATTCGAGATGGACCATTCTTTTTTGAACTACAAAAAGGAATTAACCCAATATGGGTATCAAGTCGGGAAAATCTCGCTTAAAGAAAAGACCGTGATTTTTAGTAAGACTGACTAAACACTGCAAATTCCAATTTATAATTTACGAAAGGCATGAAACTTCTCTTTCCTTTAGTTTGTATAAATATTCTAGTATTGTATAATTAAGCAGTTCAAATATCACTCTGTCTTCAGTCTAAAACCGGGCTTTACACCCGGTTTTTAACCATAAGTTTATATATTAAGATTACTCACTTCTGCAAAATTTTAATTACCTCATCAACAGAAAGAACATCAGCAAAACGGTTGTTCCAGATCTTATAATTATAAAACTTATAAAGATTTTCGCCAGATAGATACTCGTTATCAAAGGTTGTGTTGGTTTCCTCAGGTATCAATACTTTATATCCACAATCAAAGGCACTTTTGCAAGTGGCATCCATACAATATTCTGTCTGAAGTCCTGTAAGTATTATGGTATCTATTTCTTTACTATCTAGATATGTTCTCAATTCAGTTTTATGAAAAGCACTGTTATACTGCTTTTCAAAGATTCTTTCCCCTTCATTTGGCGCTATATCATCATAGATCTGCCAACCATACTTCCCATGTTCTAATTCTGTGCCCACTCCATCATCATGCTGTACATATAAAACTTCTATCTCATTTTCTCTGGCAGTTAAAATAAGCTTATTAATATTTTCAATTACATTCTCTTCATTGTAAGGATGTGCCTTAATCAATGCATTTTGAACATCTACGATCATCAAAACCATTTTACTCATCGTTTTCCTCCTGGTGTGTTACTTTTTTACCTTCATATCTCAGATTATCATTTCATTTGATTGGTATTACTGTAAGGAAAATTGATCAGAATCTCTTATGGGCTCTTTTAAATGTCATGTTTTCTTAAGAAGCCATTTACAATTTAGATTATAAAAGAGGTTTTCTCCTATGTATAACGAATATATTTCATTGTAACTATTGAAAATATAAATAATTAGTGCTAGCATACAATAATCAGGATAAAAGGCTTAACGTTACCAGAAAGGGGAATCTGATACATGGACCATGATCTATTGATAACCTTTACTTTATTGGCTAAGCTGAAAAACTTTACGAAAACAGCGGAACAACTCCATGTGGTTCAGTCCACCATTACCAGCAGGATAAAAACTCTGGAAAATAATATCGGAGAACATCTATTTGTTCGGACGAATAAGATCAGCAGCAGTAAGTCAATGGAGAAATGACTTTAAACCGGATACAGCAGCTTTATGTAAAACCATTTCATAGCTTGACATTGTCTGTTACTAAACTCAGTACAATTTTATAGTTTTGCAATCAGCTTAAGGAATATTTAATTTGACATTCCTATTTCGTTCTTGTAAAATACCCATATCAAAAGGGAGTAGTTGGCACTGAATAAGTGTTTACGATAGCGTCAATACGATTATAAACAAGGCTTTTAAAGCACATACTATAATCTGCATCGTAACTAAGTAACAAGACTTTTGCTGTAAATTCGCACTTTACAATAAGGGTCTTTTTTTTGTACGATTTCAACAAACATTTTGCAAAGGGGTAAAAATGGAACTTTCATCAAAGAAACATAACATTTCAAAATTATCACTTGGAGGAATCCTGGTAACATTAGGTGTCGTATATGGAGATATCGGTACTTCACCGCTTTATGTTATGAAATCCGTTCTTTATGGGAATGGAGGAATCCAACATGTTTCAGAAAATTTTATTCTGGGAACCTTATCTCTGGTATTCTGGACACTCACGATTTTAACAAGCATAAAATATGTTTTCATTACACTAAAAGCAGATAACAATGGAGAAGGTGGTATCTTTTCACTTTTTACACTTGTCAGAAGCCGCTCCAGGTGGTTGATTATACCTGCCATGATCGGCGGTTCTGCATTGTTGGCCGACGGAATGCTGACACCGGCAGTAACCGTTACATCAGCCGTTGAAGGACTGAAACTACTCCCCGTTTTTCAGGATCTTTTTGGCAACAACCAGAAAAATATCGTTTTACTTGTTATTTTTATCATCTGTATCCTGTTTTTTATCCAGCATATCGGTACTGAATTTATCGGAAAATTGTTTGGTCCCATTATGTTTTTATGGTTCGGCAGCCTGGCTTTCTTTGGTATCATTAATCTGGTGGAGAATCCATTCCTGCTGCGTGCATTGTCACCCCATTATGCAGTCAATATCCTGTTCAGTGACGATAACAAGCTTGGCTTTTTTATCCTTGGCAGTATATTTTTATGTTCAACCGGTGCAGAAGCACTTTACTCCGACCTTGGACATGTAGGCAGAAAGAATATCTACTTCACATGGCCATTTGTTAAAATATGTTTATTGCTGAACTATTTTGGACAGGGTGCATGGATTTTATCTGCAAAAAACAATCCTGCCCATGCATTAATTGAAGATATTAACCCGTTTTATCAGATGATCCCTCATGGAATGCTGATATATGGGATCGTAATTTCTACCCTTGCCGCCATTATCGCATCACAGGCATTGATTTCAGGCTCCTTTACCCTTGTGTCGGAAGCAATTAAACTGAACCTGTTTCCAAGACTTCACACCTTATATCCTTCTCCTTTAAAGGGCCAGCTTTACATTCCTGCAATCAACCGAATTTTATGCTTTGTCTGTATCGGAATTGTCCTTTATTTTCAAAGTTCCGAGAAGATGGAGTCAGCATACGGTCTTGCCATAACCGTTACCATGCTAATGACAACCATTCTGTTGTTTAACTATATGCTGAAGAAAAAGACACCGATTGTGCTTGCAGTCATCATGCTTGTTTTCTTTATGAGTTTTGAAGTTTCCTTCTTCATCGCAAACATTGTTAAATTTTTCCATGGTGGTTTTGTTGCTATTATCATCGCAGTTTCCATCTTATTCGTTATGTATCTCTGGGATAGATCCCATATCATAAAGATGCGCTACGAGGAGTATGTACCGATCAAAAACTACGTACAGCAGCTAGGTCAATTAAGTGTTGATCCGGAAGTACCAAAATATTCCAGCAACCTTGTGTGCTTAAGCAACTGTTCTAAACCAAAAGAAATTGAACGTAAAATCATGTACTTTCTTTTAGATAAACGCCCCAAAAAAGCGGACGTCTACTGGTTTGTAAATGTTACTGTAACAGACGAGCCTTACCAGGCCGAATATGCGATAGAAAACTTTAATACGTCTCATATTATAAAAATACAGCTTAAGCTTGGTTTCCGCATCGATCAGAGCCTCAATGTATTTTTAAGGCAGATATCAACAGATCTGGTGAAAAACAAGGAAATAGAACCACAGACCAGCGCATACTCCATTTTACCGGACCGCAGTCTGGGCGATTTCCGCTTTGTGTTTATTCAGGAAATTCTTTCCCATGAAACCTCTTTATCCGCCTGGGACTCTCTTCTGTTAAGAACCAAGTTTTTCATACAGAAGTTTACCGCGTCCCCGACGAACTGGTTTGGACTTGATACCAGTGATGTCTATATTGAAAAAGTACCGATGTTCCTTGGACATTCGAACCATGTTGTCTTAAAAAGAAACGATGGGAAAAAGAGTTAATAAGTTAAAAATTAAGGACTCCTATGAATTAATTTTCATAGAAGTCCTTTTTTATTGCTACCGCGCAGATACATATTCATTGTCTTTTATATAAAATCTCCAGAGGTAGTCCTTGGCTTCCTCCGCATAGTCAATGCCTACGCGTTTTGTGGTTACTATGGCTAAGTCCTCTCCTTTGCCTTCCTCCAAATATATTTTATTACCGCACAAATCAACACCGTTAAAACTCCTGTCAATTGACAGCGCATTGCATAATTTCCCCGGTCCATTGGTAAGCCCTTTTCGTTGGATTTTTACCAGTTGCTCGTAGGACTTTCCAAATCTGCTTTGTGCCATCCCCTCAATTCCTTCCAAGGGCTCAACAGCCCTGATTAAAACCGCCTGTGGCTTGTCATTTTCGTTTGTTACTATATTGAAGCAGCAATGCATGCCATATATTAAAAATATATAAGCAAACCCTGGACCGCCATACATGACTTCTACTCTGGGCGTTCTTTTTCCACCATAGGAGTGTGCCGCCTTATCTTCTATCCCCATATAGGCTTCTGTTTCCACAATTTTAGCTGAGATTCTCTGATCACCTATCTCGTGTACCAGTACTTTTCCAAGTAGTTCTTTGGCGACGATAATCGAATCTCGATTATAAAACTCTCTATCAAGTATTTTCACTTCTTATGCCCTTTCTTTAAATACAAACGCCATGATACAAATGTTTTTATTATTGATGTTATCATAAACTGCATTTTATAATCTAAACCAATATACCTGATTTTGTTTTAAAAACTTAAATCCCGCCTTCTCTGCTAATTTTTTTGATACAGGATTTGATTCCACGCAATCCCACTGGGCAGTCAGCCCTCTTCTCTCACACTCGTTCACAAATTTAGCAGTCATTATAAAACCCAATCCTTTATTCTGATGGAACTTTTCAGTTTCAATATCAATTGCTATACTGTCACGGAACCTTCCTGTTCCCACTATTACGGAAACAATTCTAGTTGAATACATGATACAATAGGCTAAACCTGTTCTTACAAATATATCAAAACTCTCCCATGATTCCAGTATTCTTTTCGTCAAAAAGGTTCCATTCTCTATATATCCTTCATTTATCTGATTCCATAACTCAACACCCACTTTATGTATTGTATATCCCGCTGGCAGATTAAGATATGCGATGATTTTATCATTTTTTCTATAGCTATATTCCTTTTCCTGTTCAATTTCCTTATCCGCAAACATCTTTAAAATATGGTGTTCTAACTTATCTTCTTCAATTGAAAACTCAAAATGGGTGTTTCCTTTTGCTTTTAGCATGGGAAGCAATTCACAATCAATGAACGCTTTGAGATTTTTATATTCCTCATCAGATTTAATCTCACCCAAAAATCCATAACTTCCAACGGCATATGAATCTGCGATTGCTATACTCGGATTTTCAATTTCATCAACCCACAGATTTCCCTTGCATTCGCCAGAAACGATTCCTGAAAAACTTGGGCTATCATCATTTGTTATTTTCTTATAGTTCCTAATCTTATGGATGCCATCTACTTTAATCATCTTTGCCCCCCCATAATAGTAATACGCTTAGAACTGATTTCTTCATGTTCTTATTTTCTTATTATGAACATTACCAGATTTTATTCAAGTCTTCCGCGTAGAATCTAATTGCCTTTTCATACTGTTTTATATTTTCATCTGCAGATGTAGCAGCTAAATTAATTAAGAGAATTTTCATTGCCTCGGAATAATCACCTAAATTATATAATGTCATTGCATGAAACGTTTTTATGGCATTATCCTCCGGAAACACCTCCAAACCTTTCAGGAATACGTCTCTTGATTTTTCATAGTAGGGGATTGCCTCCCGTTCAAGTCCCAGTACATCAAAACTCCATGCGCATTGATAATTAACCTGAGAATTATGTGGAAATTCCTTCACTAAATTGATTAATAATGTATTTGATTCTTTTAATTTTCCTTCAGCTCTTAGCTTAATTGCTGCTTCCAGTTCTTTCATACCGAACGTGCCTCCAATCTTTTACTTTTTTATAGCCTTTTTATCTTTTTCATTATTATATCCACGATTTGATTTATTGGCAGACTTCCGTCTATGACTAAGTCTGAATCTTCTTTTGAAAACCGCTGAGTCTGAATATAAACGCTTTGTCCTCGTTCTAGATACCCTTTCATATCATTTATAATAGATTCCGTCGGCTCATTTTCAAAATCCCTTATAATACGTCTTGCCAAAGCAATATCGAGGGGAGTATCTATAAATATGGAGAAGTTAATAAAACCCGCTATCTGCTTTTGCTTGTATCCAAAAGGATCAAAAAATATATCTGCATACATTATACTATCAAATAAGGGGGCTTATCCATAGCAAATTTAAGCGACTCCCTAAAATCTATGTAGAATAAGTAAATCCATATATTTTTTATTAAAAAAGGACTTGAGAATTTTCGCTCTCATGTCCTTTTTTTAATGAATTTCTACAACCTTTATCCCGTATGAAATACATATCCATAAGGCTGAATTGACCATAAATTAATCAGATATAATTTAATTAACCCTTATCCTCAACAACAGCAATTCCGTCTATTTCAAGAAGACATCCTGGGCGTGCGAATTCTGAGACAAACAAAACCGTTACCAGAGGCGATTTCTCCAATGGACCCACGACTTCCTGGAATGCCTTGAAACCAATTCCGGGGTCGCTTCCATTTTGTAAATAAATATTGAGTTTGATCATATTAGAAAAGTCTGCATTTTCAGAAGCTAAGATAGTTGCAATATTATTAAGCGCCTGCTTTGTCTGTGACTCCAAATCACCTGCTCCAACAAGTTCCCCTTTTGAATTTATAGCATTTTGTCCGCCAATATATATTGTCTTCGCATTTCCGCTAACAGTAATTGCCTGACTATATGCTTTTGATGCAAATAAGCCCTCTGGACTTTTGTGCTCCACTTTAAATCCACTCATAATTTCTGCTCCTCTCAATCAAATTTATCTTTTATTTTTCAGTGCCGTTAAAGCTTTCAGCCCACTCTCTTACTTTACGGGCACTCTCTTCTTCCGATAAATCTTCAATTCTGGTCATAATGGTCCACCTTACACCGAAAGGATCTAAAATGCTCCCGAAGCGGTCACCAGAGACAAAATTGGAAATCGGCTCTCTGACCTTTGCTCCCTTTTCCACTGCATGTTCAAAGACCTGGTCCACATCAGCAACATAAATTGCTAAAGAATAACATGCATTATCTCCATCAGGCGGCAAGACCAGATGATATGCCGGATTTGCTGCTCCCAACTGCAAGAATCCATTCCCAAAATCTAATTCCGCATGAACTACTATCTTTTTACCACTCTCATCTGAAAATTCAGTAATATCCTTAACTCTTGCATTAAAAACAGCTTGATAAAACTCGATTGCTTCAGAAGGATTCTTGATTACTATAAACGGGGTAATTGATGTAAAGCCTTTTGGTGTTCCATTCGTTGTGTATTTCCCTGACAATCCTATATTTTTTCTACTATCAGTCATTTTATTCCTCCTTGATTGGACATAATTGAACTACGCTGATACTTTTTATTGGATTGAATTTATAGGTTATATAAATATCATATCAGCATCTGGTATCTTTGTAAAAAACATCTCAAAACTTTTCTAAAGTTTTACAGAAAATTCCAACGAAACTATCTTGAAATCTATTATGGATTATCCGAACATAATGATAGTCTTCTGCTTACACTACTGTTCTCTCACATATTTTGATCCGATTGTTTTAATATATTCCAAAATATTGCTTGTACGCGGATCAAATATTAACAACTCGCAAAGCTGGAAGAGAATACGATGTTTATCTACATAATAATACAGCTTCACTGACAACCACTGTCAGTGAAGCTGCTATAATTGATAATAATCCAATAATTCTGTTGCAACAGAAACAAGCTTTTTCTTTAAACTCTGTGGTTCAATTACTTGAATCGCCTTTCCGTAAGATAAAAGGAAATAAGGTACATACGCATGAAGTGCTCTTTCGTCGATTAAAAAAACTGCTTGATTTGATGTACGCTCTTTTAAGTGATGACCCAAAAACCAATGAATGCACAAATTATCCAAAGCTTCTAACCGGCCACGAATAATGATCGAAACAACTCCGGCCTCGCTTTCCGTGCCTGGTAAAAGATTTTGCAAAAAGAACTTTCTGGCAGAAAAACCTTCCGGTCTTTTAAATATCATTTGCGTCTGCTGTATCCGAAAGATCATTCCATAAGAGTCAATCACTCTTAAACGGGGTTGTTCTTCACGGCCTGTACGGTACTCGATTTCAACAGAGTATTCGTTTGCAAATACGGCTGCGTGAAGAAGTGCCTTTTGTTCTTTCATGTCAAAGAACAATGGTGCATGGATAAAGTTGTTCAACAAACTATAACCACCGTTCTGCCCTGCCTCTGATACGATTGGTACGCCGCTTGCACAAAGTGAATCAATATACCGATAAACCGTTCGTATATTTATTTCTAATTTATCTGAAATTTGTTTTGCGGTTATTTTTTCTCCTGAATTAAGCATCCATAAAATCGCCAGCATATTATCGTTTTTTGCCAATGGATATCCTCCTTTTCACTCTTTATTCCAGGTAGAACATCTTTTTTTCTACACATTATAAAAATTCATCCTATAATTTCAATGCAACTAAATAATCAAATGTAAGCTTCTGTATTATATAAGATTCTCCATTTACTTTTTTAAATAACATCACATTTACTTTTCTTTTTTATTTACAAACGCCAATTAATCTGCTATATTATTTTTTGACAATAAATGTCGCCCTTCCACTGTCAGACGGTAGGGCGGCATTTTTGTGTTTAAATAACAATAATTGGAGGATTGGATATGCCAAAGACAAAATTTGAAGAATTAATTTTCACACTACTCACTTCAGGGCTCATGATATTTCTTATGGGAGTTTATAATGTAGCTCTCAATACTGGTGGATTGCAGTATTCTACCTTTATTTACGCATTGCATTCGTTTCCACTGGAATGGGGAATCGGTTTTTTATGTGCTTTCTTTATCGCAGGTAAAATTTCAAAGCATTTCGCTTTTCAGATTATTCAACCGACCGATCGAATAATATTTAAAATTCTTACTATTCAAACATTTACCGTCTGCACTATGGTTCCCCTCATGAGTTTGCTTGGGACAATCGAAGCTTCCGGAATTACAAAAAACACTCTCGTACTCTGGCTACAGACTATTATATTGAATTTTATAATAGCTTACCCGCTGCAAATTTTTGTTGTAGGGCCGTTATGTAGAAAAATCTTTCGTACTCTTTTTTCAAATAAAAAAACTGGAGTAATCCTGGAAAATAGAATGATTCAGGATGGGTTTGCAGAATAAAAAAACTGCCCACTCTTATGATAGAGCTTTGATATTCTATATTCTTATAAAGCCTATTACAAAACGTTATGTACCACATTCATCTACTTCACTGCAAAAATTGTAAATTCTCCGGGTATCTGTTGATCATCCCAGTTTGGATACTCGTTAAATTCTTTGATCGTAAAACCTGCATTGATCACTGCATTGATGATTTCACTTATTGTATAGAAACGTAAAGAACAGTCTGGAAAATAAGGCTGTTCTTCCTCAGAAAATGTACCTTTATACGGAACATCTCCATTATAAATGTTAGAGTCAAAATAATTTCCATTTGTCTTGATGGCATTCTTGCCTACCTGCCCCACCGCAATAATCTTACGGAACGGATGAAAGTCGCTCAAAACGAGCTGGCCACCCTGTTTTGTTATGGCATACAGGATATTTGCAAAATGACTAATGTCGTTAAAATAGTGCAGAATGCCACCTTCAAGATACAGCATATCAAAATACTGGCTATATTTATTTATATCAATATCATAAAAATCGCACACGATATATTCAATTGAGGTATTGGCACACTTTGCTAATTCCATTGCATATTTCATATTTTCCGAAGAAATGTCAAAGACCGTTACATTCGCTCCCATAAGAGCCAGAGGAACTGCCTTTCTACCGTTGGACCCACAGGGATTGGCTATTTTAAAACCTTCCACGTTGGCAAAGTATTTTTGATGATATTTTAAACATTTCTTTGGATCTACTATCATTTCATTTGCTTTTTGATGTGGAGTTCCATCACGCTTATTCCAAAATTCATAAGCTCTGTACTCCCATGCCTTTTTATTCCTGGCGCTTTGTTCGTTCATCGACTTTTCCCCTTGCATGAAATTATAGTTACACTTCAGTCGTAAGATTTCTGCACAATTTAAAAATATCTTTTAAATACCTGAATGGGCAATTATGTTGCTGAATAAAGCACCACAACTTGTCGCAAAGCTAATCGCATGTTAATATTTTTCCTGATTTTTTAATAATAATTTTTTTTGATCACTTAGTATTTGACCAGTACCATTCCACCCTTGCGCTCAAAACCAGTATCCCACAGTTCATAAAGAGACAGCCAGCGGAATCCGCCATAGGTTGCAATTTTTACATAAAAATCATCTTCAAATTCTTCATACCCCACAAGCATGAACCAATGCCAGACCAGATCTTTAAAATTAACATCTTTGTGCTTCAGCAGCAAAAAGGGGATTGGAATTCCCTTGTCAATCTGACTCATAACTTCCCTGGCCGCTTCTTTTACGGGGACTTCTCCATGACAGCCAGTTAACTGTATTTCTTGATCTCCCACATCTTTTAAATAATCATGAAACCCGTCCATAAATATTTCAAGCGTATCGATTCCGTGAAGTCGGGGCCTTAAATATGGCTTCATTTTCATAGAAAACTTTATATAGTCTTCTTTGTCAAGTTCTTGAATATCAAAGGGATATAAGTGTGCTTTCTTATCATAGAGCGCCGTATTAATACAAACATCACATGCTGCCGCAGCTCCACAACCACCCAGGTGCATCATTGGATCGCGGAACCAATCCTGATTTCCGCCAAATGAATTTTTAATTTTAAAATAGGGCAATTCTTTCCTCATTTTTTCCCCTCCTTCTTTTTTATTATATAAGGATTATAGTACCAGTGTTAGATTTCGTAAAGAAAAACAGATTTTTTGATGTTACACTCATCAGAATACAGGATTCAAAAATAGTTTTCTGAAACCAATTCTTGTAATTGAAACTCATTGTTTACAAATACATAAAAATCTTCTTTTTATTTATTGAATTTGCAAATTCAACAAACAAGAAAAGGAGATAATATTATGGCAGATTATGATAACTCAAGATATACATATGCCCAGGTACTTGCAGGTACTGGCTATTATATGAAGGATGACAAGCTTCGATTCAGTGCAGGTGTAAAGACCATGCAGACAAAATTAAATACCGCAGGGCACAATTGCGGCACTCCTGATGGTAAATTCGGCAAAGATAGTGATACTGCAGTAAGAAGTTTTCAGAGAGCCAAAGACCTTACTGAAGATGGTAAAGCCGGTCAAAACACCCTTATTGCTCTTGATAAAGCAGCATCTGGCGGTGGTTCAGGCGCCAGTACAGCAGCTAAAAACTTAAAAAAGAAATTCGGAACTATTATTTCTTCATTCGCAACGAAATATTCCATTGACGAGGACGTTTTAGGCGGATTTATTCTGACAGAATCGTCCGGATCAGGCTTTGCTGACGGGAAATTATTGATCCGGTTTGAAAACCATATCTTCTTAAAAAATGTTTCCAGTGCCTCTTCAACCTTTAAGGTTGAGAATAATGTACATTATTACTACAAAAACAGCAAATGGAATAAGACTCATACCGGAAAGCAGACCAGTGAATATGAAGCCCTAAACCTGGCAAAAAACATCAATGAGTATTATGCATATTATTCTATCAGTATGGGACTACCTCAGATTATGGGATTTAACTTTAAGGTTACCGGCTATGAATCTCCGGCAGACATGTTTAAGGATTTCAGCATTAGTGAGGACAAACAGATGGCAGGGTTCTGCACCTTTGTTGCCAAATACAGCAACGGTTCCTTATTAAAAGCTTGCCAGTCGCGTAATTTCACTAACATGGGAAAAATTTACAATGGTGATGGTGACACCTATGGTCCAAAGTTAAAGAAAAATGCAGCCGATTACGCAAAAGCATAATCTTCTCAACGTATAAAAAGGCGGCCCCAGGTGATTTTCAAATGCACCTGGAGCCGTTTTTGCGGGTAAATCAAGAGTAATGAATCATTGCTTGTTTTTCAAATATTCACATATGTTATTTATGTTTAAATCTTTTTCATCTATATTTTCGGTCACGTCATCTATGTAATCCTTTGCCAGATGAAATTCCTTTTTATCTGCCAGGAAAATTCTGGCTCTGGGGCGCGGTTCCATACCTTGGGGACCGGCACCTGTAATGTAGTTAATAATGACGATGACATCCTTTAAATTGTCATTATTCACATCACGAAAACCTACAGACTCCACACTATCAAAAAGACCTGCATAATTATCAGTCTTGTTATTTTCTCCATAGTAAGGGAATGAATATACAACCTTATTGTCTTTCATTAAGTAAAATGATACATCTTCAAAATCAGCGCCAGCTTCCGGACCATAAGAAATAAATCTTACCTCTCCCCAGTCATTTAACTCAGCATCAAAAGATTGATCTGGAATGATTCGTTTTTCGTCCAGAGATATTTCTGATTCAGAAACTCCGGTATTAGCAGCTGAAGATGAATTTATTGTTTCGTTGTTTCTTTCACTTTCTTTTGCCTCGTTATTTGAGTCGGAAACTTCAACCTTTATCGGAGCCTCACTTGTAGTTTCCTCACTTGAAGTTTCCGTATTGGAATTTAACTGGTCGCCTTTTGATTTCTGGCAGCCTGCTAATAAGCAGCCGCACAGCATTGCAGCTGCAAACAAAATTACCCTTTTTTTCATGATGTAACCCCCTTACAACTTTTTTATAGCCTTTTAGAACTATTTATCCTTTTAGAACTTTTTATTCTTTTAGAACTCTTTATATTTTCGCATTCAATGAAACAATCTCCATTATTTCCAGCTTAACCTCTTACTTCTGTGCATCGAGTATAAATAGAGACGCATCTTGCCCCATGAATATTTTGCTTCCATGATAAAACGTTCTGGATTGAACGCTCTTGTATTCTATTTCAGACATGGTGCTTGCCAGTTCTTCTTGGTCGAACCCATTGTGGACCATATCTGATGCTATTTCATCGTTTTTATCAAAATCAATAATCATCAAATGTCCGCCTGGATTCAAAACATCATACAGTTTTTGCAGAACAGGCTTAAAATCTTCAATATGAAGCAAAACCTGAGACATAAAAATATAGTCTGCATGTAAATCAGAAAGGTTGTCATATTCAAAATCAAAGCATAATGTATCTGCATTCTTTATGTGATTACTGGAAATCTTTTGTTTTATCTGATCGATCATATTTTGAGATGTATCCAGAAATAGTATAGAGTTAAAATCATTTAACAAATTCAATCCCACAAGACCAGTACCACAGCCAAAATCAATTGCATTCTTACCTTCCGCATCGACTAAATATTCGCGAATTGCATCTGCTGCTGCCTTGGCAACTTGAACTCTTTCAGGGGTGTCATATACATGAGCGATCATCTCGAATTTATCTGTGTTTCCCATTATTATCTCTCCAATCTCCTTTTGTTAGAAATCTGATAACATCTGCTACTATGTAGTTTTAACCTCAATACTCGTAGAAGATCTTAATACTTCCAGTCTTTTCGCTCGCTCAAACGCTTCCTGTAAAAATTCTTTCGCCGATAAATCCTCATAATCCCAATTCATGGCCTCTATTGCTGTCGCTCCTGAATAATTTGTTTCCGCAATATTTTTCATAGTTGTTTCCCAATCAATTGAACCGTCAAAAGGTAACCCATGTTGGGCATGACTTCCGTTATCATCATGTAAATGCAGTGCCATCAACCGGGAGCCGTATCTGGATAGTAAATCATTTCCCGGATAGTAGTGGTAGTGATGGCCGCAGTCATAACAGAACCCAATCCGCGGAGAATCTACCTGCTCCAACACATATGCTACATTAGAAAGGTTCCTTAAATTCTCCATTGCAACATTGACACCAAGTTGTTCCGCTTTCTCAGTGATTCGCTTGATTCGATCCAGTCCTAATGCGTTATGTGGATTGTCTTCATTGGGAAGGTGAACCACCATTGTGGGAATCTCAAATTCAGCGCAATCTGCAATGCATTGCAAATAACAGTCGGTTAATGCTTCACCGTCCAGATTGTCAAGCCAAAGGTTGTCTTGGCTTTGGACCGGTGTATGGATATTTTCAATAAAAAGCCCCGCCTCTCGCGCAATCCCTGGTCCGTTGCGATAATCGCTTTGACCAAGGCCTCCACGTCCGAAGCCATCACTCCACCATAATAAAACACCATCAAATCCAGCTTCTTTTATTAACTGATAACGTTCCTTTATCGGTAATTCATAGCCAAACCAATCGTAAATAGTAACCATAAGCCGCTTCCTTTCTTGGATATCCCGTTATAGATTATATTTAATTTATTGATTTTGTGATTATATATTTGAGCTTTGCTTTTTTTGCTTTTTCTTGCCTTTTCCTGTTTTTTTACCAAGTTGCATTATTCCATTAATCCGTAAATACATCTGTTCGATCTGTTTCTCTGCAATACAGTCTTAGTGGTTTTTAATAAATGTAAATAGATTGCATACGATAAAATGCTTTACATCTACTGTGAAATTTTATGTGTTCTTGTGAATTCAATTCCTATATTCTTATTCATTTTTTCAACTCTTCCTGAACCAATCTTCTTCTCGGCCTGTAAAAAACCGGCTTTGGCTTTCTTCTCTTCTAATAATTTTTTCATTTTTTCTATATCTTTCATTGACATTTTTTATTTCTCCTTTTAAATTACAATCTCAATTCTTACTTTGTTTTAATGATGCCACAGTCTCAACATGCCACCTTACAGTAGCTGTAAGTAATAATAACACGAATCTTCGCTAATTAATACCTTAAAAAATCACAATCACGGACAAAACAGATTTGGGAATTTAATTGCTTTTAATCAAACCTTATTATCATTCCAAAAAATCAGGGCGTATTGCAAACTAACTATCAACCGTTTTTTTGCAATACGCCCCACTTGTTCCTTATAAAGTTATGCATAAATTTCAAACCCATGGTTTATGTCTATCTCAAAAGAAGCTCGCCCCTTTTATGATTCCAATTACCCAAATCATTAAAAACAAATATATCCATACACTGAACGAGGGCAATATTTCGAAGAGAGCCCTTCTATATTTCTTTTTCCTTCTTCTGGGGCCACAAGGAGGCACATAATATGGTTTGACTGAATCCAAATACTTTAAATCACTTTTATTTAGTCGATTAATACAGGTTATCCCCCATATAAACCAACCAGTTTCCAGAACAAGAAACAGTAGGGGAATCCATAAAGGTGTTTCAAAAAAAGCATTCATCAGATTATCCAATGGGCCAATATCATCAAAGTTAACAAATACCCATGTCCAAACTGCGATTCCTGTAATCAAAAGAGGCAATACTGTTATCAGCCCACAGATAAAAATTTTATTGAACACACTTTGCCAGGACTGTAGAATTCGTTGAATTTTTTCATTCTTTTGTATATCTTCTGCTTCTGCAAAGTCTGTCTCCTCTTTTTCCATACCATTCTCCCTATCATATGTAACAATTAAATCCAGCTGATTGGCGCATGCTCCAGCTTATACTGCTCTGCCTCGGCTACAAAACGTCGATAATCGGTACGGTACAGTGCGCCAAGCGCATCCCCATTTCCGTTTAGAACACCTAGCTTCTGCCCTATTGCCTCCACGGTAGCAAGGGTAATCAGACCGCCACTGGAAGATATGTAAGCCGGCTTATTGCTGTCACGAAAGTGCAAAACAAGACGAGGTCTTTTTGCAATCGTAAACACGCCATACCGGTACGGCTCGTCCTCCATATAAACGCACAGAAGCATTTCAGCGGGCAATACCCGTACCTTTTTGTTCCACATTACAATGAGAATCTGTTCCGTGACAAGGCCGATGTCCTGCAAAAATTTTGAACGGTTGACATAAGGGGCATACCCGAAGTCAACGCTGCAATCCATTGCATATAACAACTTTTTAGCATCTCCAAGCTTCATAAGCTGCCGATACAAATTCCCCCGGCGGTAATCCAGCCGCTGCCACAGAAAAACAATTAGTGCAAAAGTTCCTGCCGCGAATCCCACGAGGTATAACACGATCATACCAATGGCATCCCTACGCCCATTCGTCTCTATGAGCGCGATTGAATACGGTGTAAACTGCTCCATTTCCTCATATGATATTTGATAGATATCTGCTAAATTCTGCACGAGATTACAATAAGCCTTATAGTCATCCCCGGCGTTGTAAATCGGTTTGAGTCGGACTGTTGCAGAAAAATTTTCAATTGCAGGCACACCGTCCTCTACCAGTTCCTGAGGTATGCGTGCCAACAGATAGCCGTCCGGATATTCCACAGCCGCATAAAACTCATTACTCTTTAATTTATCAAAAAGAATGTCGCTCCCAATACCATATTTGGGAACCTCCCAGTCGGTATAGTACAAATTGGCATCCTCAAGGTGAAGATACACGGGCTCGTTTTCAAATAGTCTGCGGATATCTGCCATTTTACTGACGGCCACAGGCGTTGAAAATAATATTTGGCATTCCTGCCATAACAAGATAAGCATTAGGCCAAACACGCTCACACATACCAGTGAAAAATAAAGGTTGCGGCGAATCAATTGTAATTGCAGTTGTTTAAAATAACTTTCTCCCATCCCCGTTTCTCCCTTTGTACCGTTGGCATAAAATAACCTTTATTAAATGATTTTTTGTCAATATCGCCAATAACACGATAATAATTATATAAACTAGATAATAATTAAATAAACTAGATAATTTCTCACTTTTAGTTCTCTGACATTTTATAGTCAGTCAAACAAATCATAGTCACCCAATTTATCAATTATATATTTTTAACCAATATTTGGCAACTATTTTATACCATTGCAAACTACATTACAGTTAACGTGTCACCTCTATTGCCATTTGGCTGATTAACTATAACGTCTATCGTTAAGAGAAAATGTCAGTAGGTAAAATTGAACCGTTACCCCAAACATGAAAAAGAGATTCCTGCCAGCCGGAGTAAATCTCCAAATGGCAGAAATCCCTATATTTCAAACGTTTTTACTACACTCTATTTATCTTTTCTTGACATCAACACAACGCTCTCCACATGAGAGGTTGATCTCACTATGTTACCGAAATTGGCTTTGCTGTTACTTTTGCATAATATGGATGGCAAAGCCGCCAAACTCGCCGTCTAAATAGATATTTTTCAGTTTCCCATCCTCGAAATAAGCGGCAGTATCCATGTTAAAGGAGAAGCCTTTCTCTTTCAATTCTTCTATGGCAGCGGTCAAATCAGGTGTTCGCATAGCGATATGACCGTTTGCACCCAGGAATGGAGCTTTCATACACTCGAAGTAGGGGCCGCCAAATTCAGACTTCTGTCCGTGACGAGGCTCGAGATTAAACATCATGCTCAGAAGCTGAGCTAATTTTTCTGCCTCCTCAGCATCCGGGGTGTTGAAGCCGATATGCTCCAGTTCAAATTTATTATTCATAATCATACCTCTTTCTCAAAATATCAGAAGATAATTCCTTATTACCATTTGTTTTAGTAATATAGACACTTACATTGGGAACATCAACAAAGCTCCGGCAGACAAAGCAAGCAGGCGGATAAAGTACATCGGAATTGTGAATTTCCAGAATTCGGTTAACTTGTAGTTACCAATTCCCATTACCATAGCCGGCATACCGTCAATAGGCAGGAAATGACCGTTCCAACCTGAAACTACAATTGCAGCCGCAGCGGCAGTCGGATTTAACCCTAAACTTAGACAGGTAGCAATAGCCAAAGGTGCAAATATGTATACAGTACCCAGGGTTGAACCTGTAAGGGTTGCAAGTACACTTGTCAGTACACAGAAGGCAAAAATCAGAAGGAAAGGATTAATGTTAGTACCAAGCATATGAGCCACAGTTTCACCAACTAAAGCTGTTAGCCCTGTACTGCCAAGAGCATCGGCAATACCGATAACACCGGCAGACATCAAAATAATAGGAGCCCCGATACTGTTACGAATTTCAGTAAAATCCAAAACTTTAACAGACAGTATCACAGCTACAGCCAAACCTGGAATTACATAGCCTGCATCGCCAACTTTACTTTGAAGAAGCATGCCAGCCACGGCCGCTACAAAGGCCGCATAAGTAACGTATTCTTTCCATTTTGGCAATTCGGTTGCTTTTTCATCTTGGGACTTGGCATCTTCGGTTGTTGACGCGATAGGATGGCTAGGTAGATTTTTATAAGCAATTAAACACCATGCCAGATAAGCCAACGAAAGGATCAAGTTCACAATGGAGAATCTCACTAAGTTAACCTTGCCAACAACTGCTCCGGCAGACTCCAGGACAGCAACAACAATACCATATTGCAGCGCCACGTTCATAGGAATTAGAGGATGATTAGCAGCGAAGCCGGCAGACGCAATAATTTTGGAACCTGGTAATTTTTCATTGAAAGGTATGGTAGATAATATACCTAACGTGAGAACATAGTATGCTGTTGAGCCTGTGCCGAATAAGCTGCAACCTAACATAACTACAAGAATCAACAATACATAGGCTCTAAATCCACCTTTGCTAGCCATATTGTACATTGCTTTTTTAAAGGCAGTAATAAAACTGGTCTTTTGTAAAGCGGCAATGATTGCCATGAAGGAGGCAAGCATAACAATGGTAGAGTTAGAAAAGCCTCCGAAGGCAGTCTTGATATCAGCTATGCCAAAAAGAACCAATAACAGACATGCGAGAATTGGGGGTGCACCGAAGGGAAGTTTTTCTGTCATGATTAAGATTATCATGAAAACAGTGATAGCAATGGCAATAATCATTGGGATAGTCATTTCTTTGAATTCCTCTCTTTATACAAGATTATTTTTTTGCAGTTGGCACATCAATATTAATTCAAGGCTTCTTTCTTTGCATTTACCATACGTATGGCATAATCTATGGCATTAACCAGGCTCAGCGCGCTGGAACGACCGCTGCCTGCAAGATCAATGCCTGTGCCATGGTCCACGCTGGCACGAATAATCGGCAAACCTAAGGTTACGTTAACACCTTCAACAGCCTCCCAGTGCTGTTCCTCACGGTTATAAACAAAGCCTTTTACCTTTAGCGGGATATGACCCTGGTCATGGTACATGGCCACAACGATGTCATACCAGCCGCCCAGTGCTTTAGAGAATATTGTATCGGGAGGGGTAGGCTTTTTTTCAGGGATAATAATGCCCTCAGCCATGGCAGCCTCGATGGCTGGTTGGATTTCTTTCTCTTCCTCCCAGCCAAACATGCCGTTCTCACCACAGTGGGGATTAAGCCCTGCAACCCCAATTTTAGGTTCTTTTATTCCCAGTGCTTTGCAGCCTTCATTGGCAATGCGGATGCAATCCAGGACACGGTCTTTCTTGACACGATCACAAGCTTCACGTAAAGACACATGAGTGGATACATGGACTACTCGCAGATCGCCGTGAGCCAGCATCATGGTGTACTTCGGTGTTCCCGTGTAATCAGCATAAATCTCGGTATGGCCTGCATAGTGATGGCCAGCCATGTTTATGGCTTCTTTGCTCAGAGCATTGGTAACTGTAGCATCAATCTGACCTTCCATAGCCAGCTGAATAACTTTTACAACATACTGGAAGGCTGCCTCGCCTCCTAGAGCACAGGCTCCCACGCCAAAAGGCCTTGGTACATCCAAATTGGAGGTATCGGGAATTTGGCCTGCAGGAATCAGCTTCAAATCCATCAGGTCGATGGTGCCATAGGTGTACTTGCCCTCGGCAGGTGTGGAAACCACATTCAGCTCCAGATGAATGCCGTGAACTTTTTCGGCCACTTTCAGAGCGTAACTCATGGAAGTCTCATCCCCTACTACTAAGGGTTTGCAACGCTGGTAGATTTCCTCATCTGCCAGTGCACATACAGTTATTTCCGGGCCATTACCAAAGGGATCACCCATGGTAATTCCGATCATCGGTTTAAATTCTATACTCATATTAGCACATCCCTTTGTCAGCATTTTCTTTCAGAACTTGTTGCAGTGCGTCAATGCCTTCGTCGCATAGGTAGTTGAATGGACGGCGGCAATCGCCGACTGGATAACCAAGCAGAGAAACAGCCTTTTTAACAACCGTATTAGGGTTGCCATATTTGAATACGGCACGGAAAGAGACGATGGAGTCTTGAGCAGCTTTAGCCTCTTCCAGTTTACCAGCTGTAAACAGTTCATATATAGATGCCAGAACATGAGGATATACGTTGGCACATCCTGCAATACCGCCTGCACCGCCTGCCTCCAGACAAGGTAGGATTAGTGCATCATTTCCGGACAAAACACGGAAGTCTTTTTCTAAATCCTTTGTAAGGTTGATGTAGGCAAGTAAGTTATCCCAGTCACCGCTGGAGTCTTTGGCGCCCATGATGATGTCTACATCTTTCGCCAACTTTGCAACGGTTTCAGGAAGTAATTTATTGCCTGTGCGTGCAGGGATGTTGTACAGTACGATTGGAATGTCTACATGCTTAGCAATTTCCACGTAGTGGTCGTAAAGCTCTTTTTGTGAGGCAAGAGCAAAGCTGGGAGTGATAATGGATAACACATCAGCGCCAAGCTCCTGAGCCTTCTTACTCATGCGAATGGTATCAGAGGTGGAAATGCAGCCGGTACCTGCGTACACCGGAACACGACCTTTCACTTGGTCAATCGCAGCCTCGAGAACCTGAATTTTTTCATTTTCACTTAGGATATAACCTTCGCCATTGGTTCCGAATGGGAACAGACCATGGACACCACCCTCCAACATGCGTTCAATCTGTTTCCCCAGCTCCTTCAGATTAATGGATTCATCCGGATTCATAGGGGTTAAAATAGGTGGGATAATACCTTTTAATTCTACAGCCTTCATAATAACGCTCTCCTTCTCTATTTCTATAATAATTTATAGAATTTCTAAGTACAGATTTCTTGCATCCTCTGCAGTTACAAGACGCATATTATTTACCAGTAAGCGTTGCACTTGCATACCGGCCTCCACCAAGCCATCCAAATCCTCCCGTGGAACGCCGAATTCCTTTAAGCTGGTCGGAATTTCTAAATGGCGTACGATTCGCTCAAGTTGTTCAATCATCCAATCTGACTTTTCCTTGGCTGTTTGGCAGATATTTTCAGTGTCATGGCAACAACGATCATAGGCCATAGCCAATCGATTCTCACAAACAGGTGCATTGAAACGCATAACCGGTGCCAGTAAGATCGCATTGGAAACGCCGTGAGCGATGTGGTACTTGCCACCCAAGGGATAGCTTAGGGCGTGAACAGCTGTGGTACCGGAAGCTGTGATGGCGATCCCGGCATAGAATGCAGCAATCTGCATCTTGTTCTTAGCTTCCATCGCCTCGGGATCATCACAGGCAGGGATAATATTGTTCAAAATCAGATCAAGAGCTTCCATTGCAAAGGTGTCTGAGAATGGATTCGCTTTTTTGCTGGTGTAACACTCAATGGCGTGAGCTAAGGCATCCACGCCTGTAGCTGCTGCAATCGGTCTAGGTAGATTTTTAATCATACGGGCATCTAAAATCACATAATCGGCAATCATATTTTCGTTTACAATGCCAACTTTCAACTCTTTTTCCGGAACTGCAACAATGGCATTTGGAGTTACCTCCGCTCCGGTGCCGGCGGTGGTGGGAATCAGAATGGTTGGAACACACTTTTTCGCACGCCCCGGTTCATCCAGTAGTTCCTTTACACCATATTCATCGGTTACAAGCACGCTTGCAAGCTTGGCAGCATCCAAAACACTGCCGCCGCCGCAGGCAATAATCATATCTGCGCCGCTTGCTTTGTACCTATCAACAATACTTTGTACCGCTGTGTAGGAGGGCTCCGGCGGAATCTCGTCGAGCACATAATAATCAGCTCTGGCGGCCTTTACTGCAGCTTCGGTCAAATCAAACAAGCCGGAGGCTAGGATTCCCTTATCGGTAAAAATGGCTACGCGCTTAACTTGATGATTCTTTAAGATTGTAGTGATATTATCTATTGAATTTTCGCCACCGTAGACGGCATGAGGCATTTTTAAATTGTATATAGTCTGCATCTGATATCACTCCTATTGGTAAGAATTTATTGAAAGTTGTGAATGTTACTTATTTTGTGCCCTCGCCGGAGGTGGGGTTGTATACGCCGACAAACTCACGCTTTGCGCCGACAACGTCCTCTTCGGTAAAGCTAACGTATTTGATGCACTTACGGGTGTAAGCTGCGTATGTTAGATGCAGTCTGCCATCAAAGCTCTGCATCAGATAAGGGTACTCGTACTGTTTGTTATTTGTTTTGTTTTCCTCTCCCATGTATCCCTCGCCACGTTCCATCAAGCGAATGATTGGGAAAGTAAGGCCGCCGTCTTCAGACAGTGCCACGGCAACAGGGCAACGCAGCCCCGGCCATGCAGCTTTACCTGGAACGGGAGATGGAGTGCTGGTGGGATTATATGCCACAGCAACACGACCGCTTTTGGTGCGGATCGCACTTATAGAGGAGTTATTGTTTGGCAGTTGAGTCGGTTTTGGCTCTGACCAGGTTTCGCCCCAGTCCAGAGATTCGCTGCGGTATACATTATCAGCTTCACGGCTGCGCATGAAAGCAACAAGGTGTCCGCCATCCAACTCCACAACATTCGGGTGAACACGACCACGGCTGTTGGGCATCTCTACCATGCGCCATGACTTGCCTTGGTCATCAGAAATCTGAAATACGCTAGGGTCACCAGACAGACCTTCTAAAGAGTCGGTGCATAGCCAGTTGCCAAAAATCCAGCGGCCATTTTTCAGTATCTGAATCGGCTGGCGGCAGAAGCTGCCTTCTCTTGGGAAGACGGTTTCATAGTCGCTCCAGGTCAGTCCGCCATCAAAGCTCTTTTGGCATCTGATTTGGGATGTGAACTGCATGTTGTCTTTGCCCGCAATGCGGTCCAATTGTGCAGTGTACATACACCAAACTGCTCCATCAGGGCCGTAGAATAAAGATGGATTCTGCTCGCTGCGCTTTGGGTCACTGGAAACAGAGACCGGTTCCGTCCACCTGTCAGCCCCTTTAGGAAGACGGGCACATACGATATGCACGTCGGCTTCCCCTTCATAAGTTCCTGCAAACCAGCAACACAGCATGTCGCCGTTTGGCAACTCCAGCATAGCAGGAGAATGGCAGGTGGCGAAAGGACCGGGCGGTACCATGGATTCCACAGTACCCATTTCTTCGTTGTAGTAGATACGACCGTCTAAAGTCAAACCAGGAAGAGTAGGATAATTCATAATTTGCCTCCAGTTCATATTTTGTTATTTATAGGAAATCTTTTCTGCTATTTTTACAAATAGATCTTGATCTCCAAAACCACCAGATTTAGAAATAATATGATATGTTTTTTCTTTGTAAATAAATTTTGTTAAGACAACACCAATTGCCAATTCACAAATTGGTGTTAACTCCGAAGTATCTACCGCTTGCATTAACGCCATCATCGTATCGCCGCCGGTACACAAAAGAGTAGCGTTCAGACCATCGTCAAGCATTCGCTTAATTAGAGCAGCCAGATTACCCGATATTTGCACCCGTAACTGTTCCGTTGTCAGATTGTGTTCCCGTGCGTAAATATCGGTATCCTCACACCCTTCCGGGTCATTGACATCAAGAATAAATCGTTTTTTCACGGATGCCTGTGCCAGCCACTTACGAACGCATTCGCCCCCCGACTTACTATCCACCCAGTTCTGTTCCAGTTTTTGAACAGGGTTCAAATTTACATGTGGAAAGCCGTGTTCCTGTGCTGCCTTCATTTGGCGAATCGTTACAGGATTGACACTGCCACAAGCTATAAACAGTGTATCTTCAAGCTTTGGCATTTTCGGGGCTGCCCCCTTCAAATTCAGCATATCTGCCAACACCGCCGCAAACCCTGCACATCCTGCGGAAAATCGCAACCGCTCTAACCCCAGTTCTCTGCCAATGCGTCTTAAATCTGCATCTGTTTCAGCATCAAATACCTGGATTCCGGGATCTGAAATCTTATACGCTTCCTTTCGTGAGTGTATCAACACCGGCACCTTCGTTTGCTGCTTTAGGATATCCTCCACCGCCGAATTAAGTATTGGTTCAAAAGGATCTTGACCAAAAACACTCTGAGCCACAGGCACACCATCGATATAGTGAATTCCCTCTCTGGTGACTCTGCTAAGTTTGGGAAAGGCAGGGAGAAATGGTATGGTGTCCGCACCTGCCCCGTCCATCAGCGCCGTTAGTTCACTGCCAATATTTCCCCGCAGTGCAGAGTCTGTCTTTTTATAAATGTAAGCAATTCCTGCTTGAAATGCTCTATGCACTGTGCGGTACACAATCTCATAGGCTTCCTGTGGTTGCAGATGTCTTGTTTCTGCCACCATTACTAAAACTTCCACCTTTTTTTCAATTGATCGGAAATCATAGTTCAGATCTGTAACCACAATTGTTGCTGCGCCCCTGGCTGCAAACTGCACCCCTGTGTCAAGTGCTCCCGTAAAGTCATCAGCAATGATTAGAAGCTTTACCATACATTGATCTCCTGTTGTTTCATTTTGAAACAGTTTAGAAGGACTAATTCCTTTTTTTGTGTATTATAGAAAATGTTAATCCTTTTTTGTTTGTATTTATATTCATTTTATATAAATTATGCTGTTTCCGTCAAGTTATTTTGTTTCTCAAATTGTTTATAATTGAAACATGCAGAAAATTTATTGCTTATTTTTTGTGCATTTGGTATAATACGTTCAAATATGAAACAGTCAATGGAGGTGTTAATGATGAATTGTATTCGTGTTTTAGGTATTGCTCCCTATGAGGGAATGAAAATTCAGATGCTCAATCTGGCAAAAGAATATCCCCAGATTGATTTGACCGTCTATGTGGGGGATATGGAACAGGGTCTTATGATCGCTCAGAATAACTTTCATGGAGATTACGATGCGGTAATATCCCGTGGTGCTACGGCGCAGATGTTGCGGCAGCAGCTAACCATTCCGGTTATTGAGATTGAAATTTCCATGTATGATATTCTCTGTGCCATCAAACTGGCCGACGGGTTGAAAAAGAAGATTACCATGATTTCCTTTGCTGATATCAGGAACCATGTGATGCCCCTGTGCGACTTGCTGGAATGCGACATCGATATCCATACAGTCGATTCTATTGAGTCGGTGGAGCCGACTCTGCGTAGTCTTCAGGATCAACAGTGTGAGACCATTCTCTGCGACGTGATTGTTAATACCGCAGCCCAGCGGCTGGGAATCAATTCCTTTCTTATCACCTCCGGAATCGACAGTATCCGAAATGCCTTTAACCAGGTATTGCTGCTGTGTGACAGCCAGCAATACTTACGGGATGAAAACTTGTTTTTCCGAGAACTTATAAGGGGGCAGATCGGGCAGACGATTGTATTTGACAGTCAGGGAAATCTTTTTCTATCCACACTGGAAGATGTAAAACCTGAATTACTGGAATTGCTGCGTCAGGAACTAACCCACGCGCAGGAGGGAGATCAGCGAATCAGTCGCTCTCTGAAAGGCATGCGCTACTCCATTCGTGTTCGGCAAATCGCCAGCGGTGCATTGCGATATACCGCCTTTTTCTTCGATGAAAGGAAATTACCGGTATCTGCTAATCAAATGGGCATCAGTTTCTCCAGTCGGGCCGAGGCAGAAGCCGCTTACTACAACAGCATTTTCAGCTTTGTGGGGAATCTCCAGGATTTTCAGCAGGAAGTTGACCAAATCAGCCAAAGCACCGCCCCTGTCATCTTCACAGGCGAGGATGGTACGGGTAAGGAATCGATCGTCAGTATGCTCTACATAAAGGGCCCCCTGCGAAACAACCCCTTAGTGTCCATCAACTGCGGCCTGCTGAACGACCGCAGCTGGACGTTTCTTATGGAACATCACAATTCTCCATTGGCTGACGAGGGCAGCACCTTATACTTTGCAAATGTGGATGTATTATCTCTGGAACGGCAGTACCAGCTAATCGCTGTGCTGACGGAGATGGATGTGTGCCAGCGAAACAGGGTAATGATTTCCTGTGTTTGCCAGAGCGACGAATATATATCGAAAGTAGGTGCACTTTTTCGAGAAAAACTTTCCTGTCTTTCTTTGTATCTGCCGCCGCTTAGGCAGCTGTCCCATCAGATTCCTACTCTGATGAATCTCTGTCTGAGCCATATGAATGTCAACATGCCCAGACAGATTTTGGGTGCAGATCCGGAAGCGTTATCTCTGCTGCAAAGATACAACTGGCCCCATAATTACACCCAATTCCGCCGGGTAATTGAAGAACTTGCGGTAACGGGTACCAGCCAAATTATCACCGCCGAAAATGTCCGTCAGGTACTGCGCAAGGAGCGGCACGTCGGTGCTTTCTCCTCCCAGAAAGAAAATGCCGCCACTCCTCTGGATCTGAACCGTACACTTACAGAGATCAGCCAAGACATTGCTATTCGGGTAGTAGATGAAACCGATGGAAACCACACCGCTGCGGCCAAACGCTTGGGCATCAGCCGCACAACCCTGTGGCGTTTGTTGCAAAAATGATATACAAAAAGCACCTTCAAATGTTGGCTGAATTTCAACTAACATTTGAGGTGCTTTGCAATAACACCGACTATCATCCCACCTAAAAATAGGCTTTCATGGAATGAGAATCGGTGTTATAGGGTTCAAAATTTAAGGTATTCCTATATATGCTAACCTCTAAAATTCTATGTCATCTACATATATTGAAGTCAACGGATATGCAAAAAGTAAACTGAGTTTTGGTGTAAAAGTTGTATTTTTATTATATTTAAAAGTTATTTGCCAGCTACTTTTCAGCGGCATATTCATTGAAGCAAGTCCGGTCTTATTCCATGAAAAATTATTCAAAACAACTGTATTATTACTAGTTAAATTTTTCAATGTAATTCCATTTACAGAAGTGCTTTTTACCCCATTCATTGATATTGCATATACAACAGAACCTTCCGGTAAGGCTTCCTTAAAACGCAAATCAATCGGCACTGTAACATCCCTGCCACTCATATTTATGCTTCCTAAAGATACGGAACAACTTGCGACTGAATATGTAGGTCCGCCAACCAACAGAATATAACTTGAGGATGTCGATGTGATTCCTTTAATTTTAACATAATAATTACCATTTGATGAAACTTTAAAAGGATATCCTATTGGAAATAAGCGACTTTTGGTATAGGAACCAGAAGATACTAAATTACTATTGGAATCATATATTTCATAATCAAATGGATTATCATTACAAGTAATATATTGTACACCAGCATTTAAATGGACTTTATACCAATCTTCATCTGTTTTACTTGTATTCCCTCTCACTACATATTGATTGGGCCTATTACCGTTAACAACCTGTGCCGCTGTTTCATAATTTGCTTGTATAAGTTGTGCAGTTTCCATACTATCATTGGGTTCTGTTTCATTTACACTTTGCGCTTTAGCAGTAATACCGCTTGTCCATACTATACAAAACGCCATAGCAAATGTAATTAATGCTTTAAAGCTTTTAGTTTTTCTTACCATACAATTACCCTCCACATTTCAATATTATAAGATATTTTATTGTGCGCACTTATAATAACTCACTATAAAATGATATGCAGAAAAGGTGATATTTATGCCAGTTAAATATGAGCTTGTCATACCGGATTTTGATGATCGCAACCTCAGTCATCGCTAAAACAGAAAGGGGTAGCAAAGCAGTTGCTGTTATCGTGATGGAACCTATCTGGGAGGTATATGTATTCGCATATTACATAGATTTACGCATATCCCGAAACTGCCTTTGAATTGTGGTATTTTGAATATTAAAACAAATTTCAGGTTTCTTTCTATCCAAAACAATTAATATAAAATTTACGAAAAGCGGTACTGCAACAAACCAAATACTATGGACACCACAAAGAATCCATAACAGATAACCAACAGTAACACCTACATAAAAGCTGAAAATTGTACCGCCATAAAATTTTGCTTTTTGCAGTTTTTCTTTTCTTTCGGGGTCATCTTTGGACATCAAAAAATATTCTACTATTGAAACTGTCGTTTGTTTTAAATTATTTGAACAAAAAACCGTAGCACTCACATATCCTTTTGCGCCTTTGAAAATGCACCATTGAAATGCTGTTGCAAAGAAAACGGGATAAAGTGCAATAATGGGATTAAAACTAAGCGGAAAAAAACCAATTATGATAGCAGCCATAAGGTCAAGGATAATGGCAAGATACCTTAAATCTCGTTTTGTTCGTTTTTCAAGAACGGTGGCAAATATCATGCCGCCTATAAAAAGCATTGCAGCTATAATGCGGATCATACCTTCTGTCGTGTTTCTTCCCAAGATATTGCATATCACTTCAATTAAATTTGCGGTTTGGGCTTGCCCTAAATTTCCCATGCGGCTTGAAACTGCATATACCCCAAAGAAGCCGCCGCAAAGAGCTATCATATAGTGAATATAAACATCAAGATTTTTTCTATTCTCAAAATTGTTTTTCATTTACAAATCCTCCTTGCAGAATTTTTTTGTTTCTCTTTTTCAAATAATCAACTTCCACTATACCATATCTGAAATACATTGCTGCTCACCTGCATGCTTGACATACTTGACATACTTGACATACTTGACATACTTACATCCAAACATTATAATTTTATCACAATAAATATAAATATAATATTATAAAATTGCATAAAAATATCATTATATCTTCAAATATAAAAGGTGATAGGGCTAAGATGGTAGAGAAAAACAATTTTATTAACTCTATAAATTTAAACGCAGATACAGATTTCCCATATCTTGTACTTGACGCAATAGACGACCGAAGTTATCCGAGAACCCCCGGTTTTCAAGTCATGCACTGGCATGAGGATTTACAATTTATTTATGTTCTGAATGGGACAATTGAAGTAAGGCTGCTTGACAATACCACAGAGTTAAAAGCAGGCGATGGAATTTTTATAAACAAAAATGTTGTACATTTTATAAAGCATAACAGTACTTGTCATTATAATAGTTTCATATTTCCAGACTATTTTATAAAATTCTATTTTGGCAGCCCTGCAAAGGATTTTGTGGATAGCGTTATAGAAAATGAACAGTTACAATTTTGCAGCTTTACACAAGGAATAAACTGGTGCGATAGGGTATTAAGTCTCTTAGCAAGAATGTCTTTATTAGAAAAAAATAAAACGGAATTTTATTTATATGAAGTCCTTGTCCTTGTTTCTACTCTTTGGCTTGAAATGCGTAAAAATATCGTGCTGCCACCAGAGAAGCAAGAAAATATAATCAATTTGCGTATGCAGAAATTTTTGAGATACATCGAAAAACATTATCAAAATGATTTAACATTGGAGGATTTATCAAAAAGTGCTAACGTCAGTAAATCAGAATGTTTGAGATGTTTTAAGTTGAGCATGCAGACGACTCCCTATAATTACCTTATAGATTTTCGTCTATCTAAAGCTGCTGTCTTATTGAAAAAATCAAACGATTCCATTGGTAATATCGCAGCTGATGTAGGCTTTCACCAAGCCAGCCATTTTGGGAAGTGCTTCAAAGAAAAAACTGGATATTCACCAAAAGAGTATCGAAAGATGTAAGTGTATTTTCTCGTGAACGCCAATATAAAATTAAGGAGTACCATTCTTACAGTACTCCTTAATTCTATATCTCTATTTAGCTTGTATCCTTACATTATATATCAACCACCATAGAAATTTAATATAGTTTTTAATGACCTTATTAAATCTCAACCTCAGCAATATTTGATCTTGTAGCCAGTTAGCGGAGCTGCACTATGAAGTTATAAAAGACATTTAATAGCCTAATTCTTCATTTAAAATAATCACCTTGATGCGATCTTTGATAAACTGACCTTGAATTAGTACAAAATCATTACAAATATGTTCTTTATGTTCGCAATCGATACAATGTGATAATTTTGTACAAGGAGTTTGTTTCCCGAGGCGTTTGGCATCGAGTGGAGCTGCAATCTGCCTTGTTCTTTTGATAGCAGAGTCAATATCGGAAGTGACTTTATTGATTCCAACGATAAGAATGACCTGATTGGGACCATAAAGCATAGGGGCAACGCGGCTTCCGTTCCCATCGATATTAAAAATAGCTCCATCCAGAGTGATGGCGTTGGTTCCACTGATAAAAGTGTCTGCAGAAAAATTTTTCAAGTAAATTTGCCGTTTTTCTTCTTTGGTCAGCCCAGACTGAAATTTATCATAAAAGGTCACGTTTTCTTTTCTTAGAAAATCAAAAACTCCTAGTTCTTCTAAAGTTACAGAATCGCCACATCCTATACCAGAGTTTTCTGGAATAAGCTCTTTTAAAAGAGGAAAAAGCTCTTCTCGGGTTTGAATAAAGTATCCCTTTATATTTTTCTTATCTAAATTTTTGATTAATGTTATAATTTTGTGTTCCAAAATAAAATCTCCTTACAGATTTGCAGTTTTTCTTTCCATGGATTATTCATTTCATCACCTCATGGCTTCTATTATAAACGAACATTTTTTTGAAACAATCTTTTTATATATTATCTTGAAATATACCAATAGGGCAGCCCCAGCAAAATGCAACCTCCTGCCATATTACCAAGTGTTACGATAAGAATATTTTTAGCGACAGCAAGAAGCGTTATATCCGTCTGATGCGGCAGCATAAGTACAATGGAGAATATACCCATATTGGCAATGGAATGTTCAAACCCAGAAGCTGCAAATGCCAATACACAAAAGAGCATAAGTATTAATTTTGCACTTTCCTCTTTCATCTTATAACATAGCCAGATTGCGAGGCATACCACAAAATTGCAAAGTACTGCTCGAAAAAACAACTGCCCCCATGGTATTTCCAACTTAGACCGTGCTGTATTTACAATATATGTGTCTGATATTCCAATCAATGCTTTGCTCTGCACATAAAGAAAGGACAGGACTACGCAACCAAGGAGATTACCAATATAATTTATCACCAATAATTTTGCTGCATTTTTTAAGGTCACTGTTCTCTTAAGGTAACCAATCGTAAATATAAAACAGTTTCCTGTAAAAAGTTCTCCACCTGCAAAAACCAATAGGCCAAGGGCTACCCAAAAGGTAAGCCCTATTGCTATTTTTCCATACATTTTTCCTTCAACCTGTATAATAGCCGCTACAGAAAAGGAAAGTGCAACTCCAATTATTATAAAAAATCCAGACATCATTGCCAGCACAATATATTTCCATAGATCTTTGCTTAGAAAATCACTTTTTTCTCTTGCGGAAGCTGCTACTTTACCAATTTCATCTGAATACATATCTGTACCTGTCTTCCTTAGCATTCTTCCATATTATAGTGAAATACCTCATCTAACCAATCAAACATAACCTGATGAAACAGGGCATGATTTCCCTCCTGACAATGTTCTTCTGCCCCTTCTTCTATGGTAAACACACGAACCGTCTTAGGTGCTTTGATTTCTTCCAGTAAGGTATCAAGCTGGTCTTTTGATACAAAATGATCTGTTTCACCCATCGTAAGCAAAATAGGGCATTTGATTTTTCCAGCAATGCCTTTTAAGGATGCCTTTTTCATCTCTTCAAACAATTCATATCTGTGTTCCAAACCAAATACCCATTTCCCATTATTAAGCATCCATCTTAGGTTAGAATTATGCTCCTCTGCCATGGCAAGCATTTGTTCTCTTTTTTCTATTGGAAGATTTAAAATCTGTGACAGTTGTGGATTTTGATTGATGGTAGAATCAAATGTGTCATAAAATACATTAAATGCAATGCAAGCTTTGATTCGCTCTTCAAATGCTGCGGCGCGCGGTGCAAAATAGCCTCCAAGACTCATGCCAAGCAATGCAAGCCTTTCCATGTCAATGTCTGTTCTTGTTTCCAGATAATCAAGAGCAGCCTTTACCGGAACTTCTGAATCATGGCGCATAAAAAGATTTTGTTTGCGAAGCGCCTCTCCCTGTCCAGGCATTTCAAAAACCAGACAATGATATCCTCTTTTGATTGCTGGAGCTACGCCACAAAAATACAGTTCCTGCAACGTAGAATCATACCCTCCAACAAAAACAAGGACTGGATGCTTTGTCAGATTTGTTTTCTGATCTTCTAACGCACCATAAAAATATCCTTTCAAATAAGTTCCTTCATATGGGATTTTTACAATTTCAAAATGTGAATCTAACAATTGCATTCCAGCTTCAAAAGACATGACGCTTTTGTCAAAGTTCTCCATTCTTCTCTCATCGGTTCCGTCTAAAAAGAATTCTCCTGTTCGATAATAATTATGTGCGCGCAAAAATGCTTCCCTTGCACTCACCTTATGTTTCTTTTCCAAACAATGCAGTGCTGTCTTATAAGTTCTGTCCGCTGTCTTTTTCCATTCCAAAAACCAACTGTCAAAATTTCCTTCTTCGATTTTTGCCACGGTTGCAAGGCACTCGCCAATCTCTGCACCTTGATAACCAGCATAGGTTGCTGCTCTTAATAATTCAAATGAAAATGCCTGATCCTCAAAATAAAATTTCATGGTTTTTCCTCCTATAGATAAATGGTTTCTGTGGTTTCATTGCTGTAGTATTTCATATTCAGCATTATTTCATTGAACATTCAGTGAATAAAATATTTTAAAATTTACCCAGAAAATACATGATTATATTTTCCAGGTTAAAAGTGTATAATCGACAATCTGCTTTAGATACGTCTCTCTGTCACTGTGATACATATTATGATTTTCAAAGAATACATCCTGCACAATATAAGAATAAATTGCGCTCCAAAACTGATTTACCATCATAAAAATATCAAAAGAACGAATTTCTTTTCTGTCAACATATACTTGTATCAATTTCATTGTCTGATCCATAAGAAGATTTACATGTTGATTAAAACGATTCGTATACTCTTCTGAAAAGGCACTTTTTTCTTTCAACAAAATCAATAACACATTTTTGTCTTTCGCAATATAGGAAAAGAAAATGTTTCCAAGTGAATTTAAAAGCTCTTCAATGGGCGTCATTTCACTTAGTGAAGCAATTTCAGATTCCACTAATACATAGCGCTCATCTAAAAAATCCTTTAAAATGATGTCCAGCATTTGTTGCTTTCCTTCTGGAAAATAATGATAAATTAATCCATCTGCCATTCCGATATGCCTGGTTATTTCTCTTGTCGTTGTTGCATGATAGCCTTGCAGAGCAAATAATTCTTTCGCAGAATTTAAAAGCTGTTCTCTTCTTTCCATTGCCTGCAAATCTCGGCTTGTAAGAGTTGATGTTTCTTTTGTTGTTTTCATTTCATTCACCGCCTGTTCAATGAATATTGTATACCTAAATTTTCAGAAAAGCAATCCTTTATCGCATAATTTATATCACTCATTCATATTCACGTCACTTTGGCTTAATGTTTTCTCTCTGCAAGTTACTGCGTACCATTGCAATGACCGCCTGACAATTATCAAGGTCACGGATAATAACAGGTTCTTCTGTAACACCTGTCCATTCACAGGCTGTTTTTCTTCAATGCTTCTACGCTATAATATCAACTCTTACCCTTCTCCATTGGGATTAGGTCTGGCAAGGATTCTTAGATGTTTTTCCGATGTAGTGGTATCACACTCTCCACATGGCTTGAAGTGGTCAAAAAAGATACCGCTAGAGCCTGGTGGGGTCTTGGCGGCAGGATACTCTTCTGAAAAAAAACGCTCTCCGATGAAAACTTTTCAGTTATTTATGATACTCATTTTACAGATTAAGTTATAATTATAATGGCCAGTACCCTCATATCCCAAATCAGCAATCCTTTAATATTCTAAAATCAGTCTTGTCTCAAGAAATTTCAGAACACAATACTATCCATGCGTTATTCAATATAAGTAGTCCACTTACCACATTTATTACACCAGTATATAGCGAAGTCAAATGTTTCATCCGCTGCTTCTTTATCGAAAGTAAAAATTTTTCCATCTTTAATGAATCCTATATCCCTTCGCCAGACACGAAAGCTTTCCGCATCACATTGCGGACATTCAGAATCACATTTCCCAACATACTCAAATTCGTCAATCGTTATCTCGTTATCTTCTAAAAATTGAACGATAGCTTCTTCATAACCTATATCTGAAAGCTCAATGAAATCTTCTAACTTCAAAAATTCACTCATACAAGACCTCCTGTTATTCCTGCTAAATAAAAATTGCTATTACTATGGTCAACCAAAAACTACCGAAAAATTATGTGAGTCCAGGTGACCAGCATATTGAAGATGCTTTCTCTCAACTCAAAAATAAGAATTTTTATACTATACCATATGTTAGAGAAAAATTACAGTGGAATTTAGCAAATTCTACAATACAATCGTTATTGCCATATCACTTCAAAATCACACCTGCGCAAACCAAATCCGAATGATCCGATATCATCTTTATGTAGGATTTAATTTGCCAGCCAAGGCTTCCCCGCTGACCCGAACCCAATGTACTGGCCCGACAATATGCTGCAACCTTCAACTTTTTATGTTCTGGCGGTTTAGGTGGTATGAATATGATCGTTTCATAAAACATTTCTCCGACATCTATATAAAAGAGGCACCCCATGTATTTTCTATAAGAAAAGACGTGAAAGTCATCCTCTCACGTCTAAATTCTAACTCACTTTATTAATTGCTGCAAACCATTGCTATTGCGTTTTTCGTTCTGCAACAGAACTATGGTCTCCACATGCCCACTATGCGGAAACATGTCACACCCCCGCACCTTCATCACCTCATACCCTCTCTCCGCAAGATACTTAAGATCCCTGGCAAGAGTCGCAGAATCACAGCTGACATACACCACCCGCTTCGGTGCCATCTTCACAATGGTATCAAGGCACACCTCATCGCAGCCCTTTCTTGGGGGGTCTACCACGATCACATCAGCGTATACCTTATTCTTCTCAAACTGCTCCGGTAAGACTTCTTCCGCCTTTCCTACAAAGAACTCCACATTATCAATACCGTTCAGCCTGGCATTCTCTCTGGCGTCGTCAATGGCCTGAGGAACAACCTCCACTCCATACACCTTTTTGGCCTGCTTAGCCAGAAACAGAGAAATGGTTCCGATTCCGCAGTACAGGTCCCAGACTGTTTCCCCACCTGTAAGCCCTGCATACTCAAGCGCTGTTCCATAAAGTTTTTCCGTCTGTACTGGATTTACCTGATAAAAGGACAACGGTGAAATACGGTACTTCACGTCACCGATATAATCCGTAATATATCCCGGTCCATATAGATTCTCTACCCGGCTTCCCATAATTACGTTGGTCTGTTCTTTATTCACGTTAAACGAAATACTTGCCATGCCCGGAATCTCCATAAGACTCTTTACCAGTTCCTCGCTGTGAGGGAGGCTTTTCCCATTAATAACCTGGCATACCATTAATTCTCCAGTCTTAAACCCTTTACGGATCAGTGTATGGCGCATCAGCCCCTTATGGGTCGCCTCATCATAAGGCCGTAGACCATACTGCTCCATATGGGCCTTGATTCGCTTTAATACCTCTTGATTTTCCTCAATTCCTAACAGGCAGTCCTCACACCTAATGATGGAATGGGTACGGCCTGCATAAAATCCGGTGACGATATTCCCATCTTTATCGGTTCCCCATGGAAACTGTGCCTTATTCCGGTACCTCCATGGCTCGTCCATTCCGATAATAGGCAGCATAGGGACTTCAGAAAATCCGCCAATCCTCATAAGGTTGTTGTATATCTTTCTCTCTTTAAACCGAAGCTGTTCCTCATAATCCATGGCCTGAAGCTGGCAGCCTCCACATTGTCTGGCAACCGGACATTTTGGTTCCACCCGGTTCTTGGACATTTCAACGATCTGCTCTAACCTGGCAAATCCATATGATTTTTTGGTCTTCATAACCTTTGCTTCTACCCGATCACCAATGACTGTATCTTTAATAAACCAGGTAAATCCATCGGTCTTACCGATTCCTTCCCCGGTCTCACTAATATCTTCAATGACTACTTCAATCCTGTCATTTTTCTTCCACTCTGACATAATATCCTCCATTCACCCGAAGCCGCAAAAAAGATCGCTTCGACCTTTATACAATCGCTTTGGCCCTTTACACGATTGATTTGCCCCTTTTACTCCCGCCTGCCCCTCTGACTTATCTCAACTTATTGTATCTTTTTTTTCAGCAAGAAGCAAGAAAACCTTTTATCCATAATCAATTCATTGCCTCACCACCATAAAAAAACGGGGCCTGAGCATGCCTGGAAAGGCATGGCCTTTCTTTTCTGCTCAGTCCCCGGAAATTTATTTGCCTTTTCCGTTGGCTTTTTCCATATGGATATTTTTGCCTTTGATCTTTACATCTTTCATGGCTTTCAGTACAACATCTGCACTTTCTCTTGGAACTTCTACAAATGTATATTTGTCATACATGTCGATGCTTCCTACCATTTTACCAGGCATACCGGATTCTCCGGCGATGGCGCCTAAGATATCTCCTGGCTTCACATTCTGGTTCTTTCCGATGTTGATGAAAAGGCGGGCCATATCATCTCTTTCTCTGGAAGAATCACTTCTGCCACGGCCGTTTGCACTTCTTCCACGGCTGCGTCCGTTGTTTCCAAAGAAATTATCTAATTCGTCAAGGGAACGTGGTTCTCTTGTGTCGATAACATCTTCATTTTCCTCACCCATCATCATCTTAAGAAGTGCAGCTGCTAAATCCAGGGAAGTGTAATCTTCTTCTAAAAGTTTCTTCTCGATGATGTTTACCGTCTTGCTTAAATCGGTATCGCCAATGGTATCGGCTACACTCTCTAAGATCTTGTCCACTTTAATGGCAGTTACGTCATTTAAAGAAGGAATTGCCTGAGGTACGATCTTGGTCTTGCAGTAACGCTGAATGTCACGAAGCTTGTATACTTCCTTGCCTACAACAAAGCTGAATGCAATACCTTCCCGGTTTGCACGACCGGTACGGCCGATTCTGTGTACATAATACTCATCATCCTGGGGAAGATCGTAATTGAATACCGCTTCTACGTCGTCTACGTCGATTCCACGGGCTGCTACGTCTGTTGCCACTAGAATCTCTGTCTTACCGTTACGGAAGCTGTTCATGACCCTGTCACGCTGTATCTGCTTCAAATCACCATGAAGGCCCTCAGCAAAATAACCGCGGCCCTGAAGTGCCTGTACCAGTTCATCAACCTGTTTCTTGGTGTTGCAGAATGCTACGGAAAGTTTTGGTGCATACATGTCTAAAAGACGGCACATAACTTCTACTTTGCTCTTTGGCTTTACTTCATAATAGTACTGGGTTACTTTGGGAACAGTCAGCTCTTTTTTGACCACTTTTACTGTCACTGGCTCCTGCTGGAACTTTCTGGCGATCTCCATGATAGCCGGCGGCATGGTTGCGGAGAACATCACTGTCTGACGTTCTTCCGGAAGCTGGCTTAAGATGGTTTCCATATCTTCTAAGAAGCCCATGTTTAACATCTCATCCGCTTCATCCATAATTACCGTATGGACAAAATCAAATTTCACCGTTTTGCGGCGCATATGATCCATAACACGTCCGGGAGTACCGATGATGATCTGAGTGCCGTCCTTTAAAGAACGAATCTGTTTCACAATATCCTGTCCACCATAAATCGGAAGGACTTTTACACCATGCATATATTTTGCAAGCCTGCGGACCTCATCTGCTACCTGAATTGCAAGTTCTCTGGTAGGACAGAGAGCAACCGCCTGAAGCTTTTTTACCTTAGGGTCAATTTTCTGTAACATAGGAATACCAAAGGCTGCGGTCTTACCGGTTCCTGTCTGAGCCTGACCGACGATATCTCTTCCTTCTACCTGGACCGGAATTGCCTGGGCCTGGATCGGAGATGCCTCTTCAAATCCCATATCTGCTACAGCCCGCAGAATTCTTTCATCTAACTGTAATTCATCAAATCTCATTGTTTCCATAAATGATTAATTCCTTTCTCATGGCCTGCCGGGTTCCCATGTTGCCGACGGCCGCACACACACTTTCGCAAACAAAACGAGAGGTAACAGGCACGTTTCAGACCTTCATCCTCTCGTTTCACACAAATGTAAACTATAGCAGATTTTTTTTTGAGTGTCAAGGGTCGCGACTTTAATTTTTTCTTGTCTTATTTAAAATACAGCAAGAAAGGCACTGGTATATTTTTCCATAGGTTTCTTGAGTGAAAAAGGCCCCTCCGGTGAAAGATTCAAGACTTTCATCTCAATCTCACTGGAAAGGCCTATTTAATAGGAAACTTCTCGCTCTCAATCATTCCCCGAACAGCTGATGCACGACTCCGGCAATCAGCTTTGCCGTGCCTGTAACTCCAAGAAGAGAGGAGTCGATCATAAGATTCATATGCTCCGGATCATTTGGGAGATAACCGGAGTATTTTTTATGATAAGCATTTCTGGCTTTGTCAACCGACTGGATCATCTTTTTAGCCTCATTTACAGTCATGCCTAGAGAATTCACACAGTTTTCCACCCGCTTCGGATAAGGTGCATAAATAAAGATGTTAATGTTGTTCTTTTTATTCTTTAAAATGTAATTGGAACATCTTCCCACGATGATGCAGCTGGACGCTTTCGCCAGATCCAGAATGATATCCTTTTGCACGTCAAAAATGATATCCTGCATATAGTCTTCATCTGTTCCAAGTGGAAACATGTGGGATATAAGAAGGTGCTTTGACTTCTCCTCTTCATCGCTTACCGTAGAAACGGGAAGGTTCAGTTTTTTTGCTACCTCTTCCACTATATCACGGTCGTAGAATTTCACTCCCAGTTCTTTGGAAAGCTCCCTGGCAATGGGACCTCCCATACTTCCGAATTCACGGGCAATCGTGATTGTAAACTTTTCCATTTAAAAAGTTCCTCCCTAACCAGTAACAATTGTTTTCTGATAACGCCGTACCACACTGCTTAGTGCAAAACAGATGGTAAAATAGCAAAGGGCTTCAAAAGCAAACAGCATCATCATGCCCCGCACATCGTAAATACTTCCAAGTACAACGGAACTGTTTCTCATAAACTCCGCTACGTCCACCATCTTTAAAAACGAGGTATCCTTGATGATTGTGATGACCTGGCTTAAAAGGGCCGGAATAACTTTCTTATAGGTCTGGGGAAGTATGATATACCAGAGAGTCTGAACAAAACCAAATCCCTGAGACTGGGCGCCTTCAAACTGACCCTTGGGAATGGAATTTAGACCTCCACGGAATATCTCTGCCATAACAGCTGAAGTGAACAGCGAAATAGCGAATACGGATACTCCTACTTTATTCCCTTTGACCGTAAAATAGATCCAAAGGATCCACAAAAGATTTGGCGTACAACGGAAAAATTCCGTATAGATCGCCACCAGGGCTCCTGCCCATTTCCATTTCCCCGTCGCATAGGTTCGGATGAGAGCAAAAATCGTTCCGAAGAACATGCTGATGATCGTAGCCAGAACTGCAATCATAACCGTCATCCGCAATCCCTTAAACATGAAAATTACATTTGCCGGAGTAAATATCTGGTGAAATAATTCTATCATACGACCTCCTCATCTGCTGTAATATCAAGCTTCTTTGCAGTTGGCAGCCGCATGGAACGAATCTCTAAGTAACGGGCAAGCCTTGCCAGCGGGAAACAGATGATGAAATACATCAAAGCACTGGTAAAATATGCCTGCGCAAAATATCCTCGTTCAGAACCCCAGGAATCAGTGAAATACATAAGATCCATACCGGCAACCATAGCCAGGATGGAGGTGTTCTTTACCAGTCCCAGCGCCTGATTGGCAAGGGGCGGCAGGATGATCTTCACGGTCTGAGGCAAAATGATGTGATACATGGTCTCCAGATAGGAAAACCCCTGAGATGAAGCTGCCTCAGACTGTCCCTTCGGTATTGCTTCGATTCCGGTTCTTATGACTTCCGAGATATAGGCACCATGATAAATCCCTACACCGATGACTCCCAGAATGAACTTAGGAATACGGAAGCCGGAACTGGAAAAGAGCATGGGCAGGACAGCGTAATAACACATCACCTGAAGAGCCAGAGGTGTATTCTGTATGAATTCCACGTAAATTCGGGAAAGTATCCGAAATGGCTTAATTTGTGCCGTGGAAAGCAAACCAAATATCACTCCCAGGGCCAGCGCTAAGGCCAGCCCTACCAGTGATATTTTCAGTGTCATAAGAAAGCCTGGTATATAATAGTCGGGAAATGCCTGAAACAGAGCATTCCAGCGTTTTACATCAAAAAGACCTTTTATCATGTCAATTTTCCTTTACATAACAGCTTACTGCAATCCCCACTGGTCCTGAAGTTTCTTCATGGAACCATCAGAAATCATGGAAGTTACCTTTTCTTCAACAACAGTCGCAAGACCTGCATTGTCTTTTGCTGATGCAACACCATAGTCCTGCTCTGCAAAACGATCTTCCAGGATCTGGTTTTTATCGTTAACATAACCGGATAAGATGGCGCGGTCTACGGAAAAGCAGTCGATCTGCTTGGTTGCTAACGCCTGTGCCAGAGCTGGATATCCGTCAAACTCCTGGAACTCAGGATTTACTTTATATCCTTTTTCATCTACATACTTCTTAAAGCCGTCTTTTGTGGTAGCAGACTGTGCAACGCCGATAATCTTACCGTCAAGTCCTTCGATGGAAGTAATGCCGGAATCCTTATTTACCAGAAGGCCAACTGCATCGGTATAGTAAGGGGTAGAGAAGTTATAAGTTTCTTTTCTTTCTGGGGTAATGGTAAAGGTAGCGATAACCAAGTCGATTTCGCCGTTCTCTAAAAGAGGACCTCTGGTTTTAGCGGTAACACCCTGGAATTCAACCAGCTTCTTTTCTTTTGCTTCCGCAGCGGTAACGCCAAAGATGGAGCCTGCGATCTCATAAGCCAGATCATCTTCAAATCCTTCGTATTCTCCGGTTGCCGTATTCTGTAAGCTGAACTTTGGAATATCGGATTTACAGCCAACCTTTAAGGTTCCGCGGTCAATGATCTTCTGAACATCTGCTGTCACACCTTCGCCTGCAGCACCTGCTGCTGTGGTCTCTCCTGCTTTTGTCGACTCTGCCGGAGCTGCTGTGGTTGCCTGTTCTGGTTTTGAGCCACATGCGGTTAAAGTAGCCGCCATGGCAATCGTAAGTGCAAGTGATAACATTTTCTTCATCATATTTCGTTTCCTCCTCAATCTTATTATTATATTAAACATCACCCTAATGCAGGATTTTGCTTAAAAACGCTTTGGTTCTCTCATGTTCCGGAGCTTCAAAGAAGTGTTCTGGTGTGCCTTCCTCAACAATATAACCACCATCCATGAATATTACACGGTCTGCCACCTGACGGGCAAATCCCATCTCATGGGTCACACAGATCATGGTAATATTCTCATGGGCAAGCTCTACCATAACATTTAATACTTCCTGAACCATCTCAGGGTCTAAGGCAGAAGTCGGCTCATCAAATAGAATGAGCGGCTGTTTGGTGCATAAAGCTCTGGCAATTGCTACTCTCTGCTGCTGTCCGCCGGAAAGCTGAATCGGATAATTCCCGGCCTTTTCCTTTAAGCCGACCCGCTCCAGACACTCTAAGGCGTTCTTTTTAGCCTCTTCTTTGGGAACATGCTGCAACTTGATGGGTGCCAGAGTCAGATTTTCTAAGACAGTGAGATGGGGATATAAATTAAATTGCTGAAAGACCATGGATGAATATTTCTTTGCCATTTCCAGATGATTCTTTTTTGTGACTTCCGTACCTGCTACGGTGATTTTTCCGCTGGTTGGTTCCTCCAAGTAATTGATGCAGCGGATAAAGGTGGATTTTCCCGAACCGGAGGGTCCAATAATAACCAGCTTCTCTCCTTCTTTTACGGTAAGGCTGATATCTTTTAAGACCTCTAAGTCCCCGAAGTTCTTTTTTAAGTTCTCAACTTTCACCATATCTGGCATAATTTCATCTCCTCTCTAAATTAAACAATCCGTCGATATGCAAAAAAACGCCTAAGGGTATATACTCTTAAGCGCCTTCGCTTAGTTTCGTTTTTTAATTGTTGTTATTATAAAAAGTTTTGTTTGAAAAGTCAAGAATTATTTTTCTAATGTTTTTAAGGGTTCCTACCAAAAATGTCAGATACAGGAGCATGCCACGAAGTGACCGGGTGACATTTCCCTCATGACCGGAACCTCACCTTCACACCCTTTCCCAGCACTCGCACACCGGGTATGGAAATGACATCCGGAAGGGACATCAAGGGGACTTGGCAGGTCTCCTCCCAGCATTAACCGGCTGGCACTTTTTGCCAGCTTTGGATCTGCTACCGGAATGGCGGAAAGAAGGGCTTTTGTGTAGGGGTGAAGCGGGTTCTCATAGAGTTCGTCACTGTCCGCAATCTCCACCAGCCGCCCCAGATACATAACCCCGATCCTGGTAGAAATGTGTCTTACCATGGACAAATCGTGAGCCACGAATAAATAGGTCAGTCCCATCTCTTTTTGAAGATCTTCCAACATATTTACCACCTGTGCCTGGATGGAAACATCCAGTGCAGAAATCGGTTCATCACAGAGTAAAAACTCTGGTTCCACTGCAAGAGCTCTTGCGATTCCGATCCTCTGACGCTGTCCGCCGGAAAATTCATATGCATATTTATACATGTCATCCGGCTTCATGCCAACCTTTTTTAACAGTTCTTCGATCCTGTCATCCATTTCACTGGATGGCATTTTATCAACCGCACTTAAGGATTCTCTGATGATCTCACGCACATTTAAATGGGGATCCAAAGCAGAGTATGGATCCTGGAAAATAATCTGCATCTGACGGTGGATCGGAAGGAGTTTTTTTCCTTTCCAGCCAGTAATATCCTGACCCTTAAAATGGATGGAACCGCTTGTGGGATCATACATACGGATTAAGGTTCTGCCAAGGGTGGACTTTCCGCATCCGGATTCCCCCACGAGGCCAAAGGTTTCCCCTTTGCGAATGGCAAGATTGATGCCATCCACAGCTTTTACTTCCGCTTTTTTGCGGCCAAAAAAGTCCTTAGATGGGAAATATTTGCACAGATCCCTGGCTTCCAGTAAAATTTCCTGGTTTTGATTCTCCATATCACTGTACCTCCTTTTCCATGGCATGAAGTTCCTCGTCCGAAAAGATGCACAAGGCTCTCTGCGTGTCGGAATATACCCGGTATTCGGGAATCTTTTCCTGACATTTATCACAGGCGAACTTGCAGCGCTCTGCAAAGGGACAGCCTGGCGGCGGAGCAGCCAGAGAAGGTGCCATACCCGGTATGGCCTCCAGCCGTTCCCTGCTCCCTGACTGTGGCTTTGGTATGGCTCTTAACAGAGCTTTCGTATAAGGATGTTTGGGAGCATAAAAGATCTCATCCGTCAATCCTTCTTCCATTACAAGGCCCCCGTACATAACGCAGATACGGTGACTTAAACTTGCCACCACCCCAAGGTCATGGGTGATCAGCACAACGCTCATGCCGGTATCGGTCTGAAGCTTCTTTAACAGTTCCAGGATCTGCGCCTGAATGGTCACATCAAGGGCTGTAGTCGGCTCATCTGCAATCAGAAGCTTTGGCAGGCAGCAAAGTGCCATGGCAATCAAAACTCTTTGTCTCATGCCGCCGGAGAATTCGTGGGGATACTGCTTTAATCGTTTATCCGGAGAGGAAATGCCTACCTGCTCCAGTACGGCCGCCGCTTCCTTTAACGCTGTTTTCCCAGTCATTCCACGGTGTCTTTTCAAGACCTCTGTCAAATGGAAGCCAACGGTCCTTAAAGGATTAAGCGCAGTCATGGGATCCTGAAATACCATGGCAATATCTTTTCCGCGCATTTTTCTCAGCTGCTCCGGTGTAATGGTCTGTAAGTCTTTATCCATAAACTGAATCTTATCGGCGGTAACCTCTGCGTTCTCGGGCATCAAACCCATGATGGATTTCATCAGCACGCTCTTTCCGCTTCCAGATTCCCCTACTACGGCTAAGATCTCCTGATGCTCTACGTGAAGGCTGACGCCCCGCACCGCCTGCACCGATTTTCCATGAGTATGAAAGGTGGTGTGCACATTTTCGACAGACAGGATTTCTTTATTTTTTTTCTTTGTTTCTTCCAATTCCTGTTCCCTCACTTTACTCTTTCTCGTCATTCATAACCTTCGGTTCCACATAAACCCGGAGTAAGTTTCCAAGCTTATTAAATCCAAAAATTGTAATTATGATCAGAAGACCTGGGATCAGAGCCATATAAAATGTATTCTGCATGGTCCCCTGGGCATTCTGCAAAAGACTTCCCCAGGAAGACATCGGCTGCTGGATTCCCACTCCTAAAAAGCTTAAGGATGACTCTGTCATGATGGCGTCTGCCATGCTGGTAGTCGCCGATACAATGATGGTAGGGAATACAGAAGGGATAATGTGGCGGAGAATAATGGTAAAAATATGGACTCCGGAAAATTCCGCATAAAGGACAAATTCCCGCTCCTTTAATGACAGGGTTTCCGCACGGACCAGTCTGGCAATCTCCATCCAGGTAAATAAACCGATAACAAGTATGATGGACTTAAGACCTGGTTTTAAAAAGATGCTGACTACAGTCACTAAAATCATCCATGGAATCGAATGAAGGACATCTACGATTCTCATAAGTACCATGTCGATCACGCCTCCGCAGAATCCGGAAATGGTGCCAACCGCCACGCCGATGGTAAGGCTCGTTAACATGGCAAGAAATCCTACCAGAAGGGATACACGGCCTCCATAGACCACTCGTGCAAAATAATCCCTTCCCACTTCATCGGTCCCGAACCAGTGCTGCAAAGACGGCTCCTTTAGGCGGTTTGCAACGTCAGTGGCATTGGGATCCATAGGAAGAAACGGTGATATCAGTGCGAACAAAATGATCACACCTAATAAGATCAGGGAAATAACGGCTGCTTTGTCATGCTTTAATACCAGAAAGACGCTGTCCATTCTGGTAGATCTGTTTTTACTTTGATTGTTTTCTTTCCTTATCATATCCATCACCCCATTTCCCGAATCCGCGGATCGGTGATGCAATAGAGAATATCCGACAAAAGATTTCCGACGATTACCAGAGTCGAGGAAAGAACCAGAATGATCATGACAATGGGATAATCCAGTCCCTGAATGGCCTTAATAAAGTAAGGACCAACTCCCGGCCAGCCAAATACAGTCTCTGTAATAATGGCACCTGTTACCAGAAGGGGAAGTGCCATTCCAAGCCTTGTGATAATCGGCAGAAGGACATTTTTGCAGACATGTTTGAACATGATCTCTCCTTTTGATGCACCAAATGCCCGCTGTACCAGCACATAATCCTCTGAAAACTGGGTGAGTGTGGAGGAACGGACAAACTTTATATTGGCTGGTAAAAATGTAAAGACCAGGGTGGCATAAGGCATAATGTAATGTCTCATAAAGTCCACAAGAAAAGCTTCCATTCCAACGGAATTCATTCCTACAAAAGGAAGAAGTTTCAACTTGTATCCGAATACAAAGATCATAAGCATGGAAAACCAGAAGGAAGGAACCGCAATTGCTATGGAAGAAAATCCATCAATCAGTTTATCCGCTGCCCTGTTCTTATGGGAACCTGCCACCAGACCCAGGATAACAGCCAGGATGTAAGCGGTCACATAGGACGGAAGGACTAGTTTCATGGTATTGGGGATTCTGATTGCCAGATCCGCAGCAATGCTTTGTTTGGTTACGATAGAATATCCGAAATTACCACTGATCAATCCGTCAAGCCAGCGAAAATACTGAATAAACAGAGGCTGGTCATAACCATATTTTGCCTTGATCAAATCGATGGTCTGCTGTGACATCCTTGGATTGGTCATGGCATCGATGGCATCGTAGGGTGCAAAATGCATGAGGGCAAAGCATAGAACGGTGATCAGAAGGACCATGGGTATGGCTGTCAATATTCGTTTCAATATATATTTGGCCATATTGTTTCTCCTTATAAAAAGGGGCCTCTGCCGCAAGGATTCAAGCAGCAAAAACCCCCTTCTCTCTTTTTTTACAGTGATTGAAACATACAGTAAATTATTTTATCTGCAGTTTAGAAGTATCTTCAAAGGTATAAACAGGAACCAGTTTCGCTTCATCGATGCCTGAGATTCGCTTTGATACCACTAAAAGACGTTTGTTGGAATACAGAGGATAAAAGCATGCGGTATCCTGTATTTTCTGCTGAAGCTGAGTATAAACTTCTTTCCGTTTTGCTTTGTCTGTTTCCTTACGTCCCTGAGAGAAAAGATCATTGATCTCAGGATAATTATAATGCATGTAGTTGCTGGATGCACCGGTTTCAAACAAGCTTGCAAAGGTATCAGGGTCAATACCCATAATATATCCGCCAAAATACAGATCATAAGAATTATCTTCCTTTTTCATCTGCTGGCTGAGTGCGGTAGAATCAACACCTGTTAAAGTTACTTTAATGCCAACTTTCTGAAGCTGTTCCTGCACAAGGATGGCTGTTGTTGACTGGATGCTGTCTGTTGCGCTGTATGCAAGGGTGAGTTCTGGAGCTGGATTACTGGAAGCTGCCAGTAATTCTTTGGCTTTATCCAGATTCTGTTCATATTTTTCTACATCTTCTGTAAAGTATTCACTGTTTGGCGGCATAAAGCTCCATGGCAGTTCATAATTGGCAGAATCCAGGAAAACCGCATCTGCAATGGCCTTTTTATCAAGGGCATAGAGAATTGCTTTTCTTAAATTCTCATCGGTCATTCGTTTTGCATTCATCATCATATAACCAACACGGCCTTCCTGATATGGCTGAACCGTTAAGTTATTTGCTTCTAAATTCATCTGCTCCACCTGTGTTGGTGTGCCGATCCATGCGTCAACTTCCCCACTCTGAATGGCTGTCATGGCAGTATTTTCATTGGTGATGATCCGGTATACGATGTTATCGATAGACGGTGCTCCCAGGAAATAGCTTTCATTCTTTGTGAACTTCACATAGGAACCTGCGGAGTATTCAGACATTACATATGGGCCTGTTCCTACCGGTTTTGTATTTACATCGTTGTTTTCAAAGCTGGTAACATTTTCATACATATGCTTTGGCATGATGAAGATCTGGGAAAACAGCTCTTCTGCTGCGGCATTGACGAAAGGCATGGTAAAGGTAACGGTATAATCATCAACCTTCTCTACCTTAACGGTTCCTTCCGGGAATACTAACTGGGAATAAGCCCAGCCGACATTCTCTTCCTTCTCCATCGCTTCGAAGGTAAATACCACGTCATCTGCGGTAAACTTCTCTCCATCAGACCACTTAACATCATCACGTAAATGTATGGTATAAGTTAAGTTATCATCGGAAGCTTCTACGCTTTTTGCAAGGAAATAGTTAATGCCATCGGCATTGTACATATATAATGGGGAATAGATCATCTTAAGCGTCATCAGGCCAAAACGGTCACTGGTTGTGATTACGTTGACATTGGCTCCCGGATCACCTGCAATGGCATAAGTGAATGTGCCTTCTGCACCGGTTTTTGTTCCGGAGGCTGTATCCCCTGCTTTCGTTGTTTCCGCACTGGCGCCAGAGGAAGTATTGTTTTCTGCACCCGGGTCTTTCCCGCCGCATGCGGTAAGACCGCCAAGCACCATGAAGGATGCCAGCAGAACTGCTGCACCTTTTGTGAATAATTTTTTCATAAATCTCTCCTTTCTTTTTTAGGCAAATCATGACGTACATTAAAATTCATTCTCATTGGTATCCGTCCATCTGCTAAAAAGTCAGGTTTATTATATACATAAAACTGGTCTTTTTGCAACTGGTTTTGAATAAATTCCTACTTTTTTAATAGGTATACATGTTATTACCGTTATTTCCATATTTTTCCTGGGGTTCTTCCCTGCAATATTCCTATCTTCAAGGATACAAAAATTCCGGCGCCATCCTGCACCGGAATCTTTGTATCCCTTCATCTAATAACGGATTATGCCTTGCGGATAGAAAAGGTTCTCTCGTAAGGTGTATAGTCATTAAAATATATGGTATAACCGGCTTCGTTTATCTCTTCACCAGAATAATGTCCCCCAAATTCATGAGTTCCATAACCTGGCCCGATAAGAAGCTTTTGATTTTCGTGAGTTAAAGTAAGGAATCCATTCCGAAGTACCATCTCTTCCCCTTTTCCGGCTCTTAGGTGGAAATGTTCATTTTCCAGAGTGCTTCCAGCCGGAACGCAGATCTCAACCCGCAGCGGTACTTTATCAAGTCCTTCTGCTTTTACGCTTACTTCCATTCCGTCTGTAAGTTCCTTTAAAGTAACGGTCATACAGATCTCACTGCTGTTTAATATCTCCCGTTTTTTATGATCCATCTTCCACCAGTCCGACGTTTCCTGTTTCTCTTTAAATGGAAGATAGTACCACCCTTTTGCCACAGAAGTCAGCACACAGACACCGTCTTTTTCCTCTATGGTCTGGGGAATGAAGTTCCGGATATCGCAGTAACTTTCTCCGATTTTTAAGTAAATAAGGGTTTCCTGGAATTTAAGGAATAAGAACGCACTCTTTCCTTTTAATATACTGTAACCATACTCAGGAGTCTTTCCCCGGATTACCCCTGCTTCCTGAAAATGTTTATGATAGGTTTCTAAGAATCCATACCCTTTAAATTCGTACTCTTCCATAAAATCATGAAGCATAATGATATGCAGACATTCCGGCGCCATATCTCCCCGTTCCATATTGTCCTTAATGATCTTATGGGCTACACGGTCAAAGACTTCTTCCCCGGTTTTTGCTGCCATATATAAATACTGGTAGAGATACTTGTCCGGGTAATCCGCCTTTCCCTGATCCTGTCTGGTGGAATTCTGGGTAAAAATAGTATCATCCGGATCAAAGTAATAAAGCATCATTTTTAAATTCCGCTCTACATAGCCTAAATAGGTTTCATCCCCGGATTCCTCATACATAGCCATCATGGCATTGTTGACTACGGCATTGTAGTTTCCGGTGGAACGCTCGGCATATTCCCCTTCCTCATTGCCGTCAATGCCCTCCGCCAGATACTGCTCTGTCCGTTTGGTAAGTTTTTTGGAAAGCTCAGGATTTACCTCTTTAACCAGATTGGCACCCTGCATGAGAGCGGCTGTGATGCCCCAGCGATGGTTGGGCGTATGAAATCCGCCAGTAAGTAGTGCCTCTAAGGCCTTTTCAAGGACATAGCGGTAGCCTGTCTTTAACTTCTGAAGTTCTTCTTCCTTTGTATATTTTAGAAATAACCGGTACGTTGCAATCAGACGTTTGAAGCAGAAGGAAGTATCTGGTGCTGATTTGAAGTTGCAGGAAGGATAATCAAAGCTTCCGTCTTCTCTCTGGCAGTTGATAATAAAGGTAAGGGCCGCTTCCATGGCTTTTTTAAGGGTCTCACTTTTATAATACCGGCTTTTTTCATTTAAGTAGACCGAAGCCGCATCCGCCATGACATAGATGGTTGGCTTTACCTCTAAAATCGGCCGTTTCATTCCCCCATAAAAAGCATCCCTTTCGTCTGTTACCTGTATGCTCAAGAAATGATCCACTCTTTTTTCTGCAGAGCGTATCATATGTTCCATATATCGTTTCATCCCGATTCTCCTCTTTTTCTTTTATTGTAGCAGGGCCGCACCGATAAGGCCTGCATCATTGTCCAGTTTTGCCACAGTAAGTCTTGTCCTGACACGGGAGGTTCTGGCATAATCTTCCCGGTCGATGACTTCCTGTAAGGGCTTTAAAAGCAAATCTCCGGCCTTACTGATTCCTCCGCCGATGCAGATCATCTCCGGTTGGAAGATATTGATCAAATCCACCAGTCCGGTAGCCAGATAGTCGATATACTGGCTTAAAACCTTTTTAGCCGTCTCATCTTCCTTTCTGACCCCATCAAACAGAGTTTTGCCCTCTACAAGCTCTATATTCCCCTCGCAAAGGTCCCATAGCAGGGAATCTGGGTTCTCTTCCATGGCTTCCTTTGTCTGGGCAATGAGAGCCGTTGCAGAGGCATACGCCTCAAAGCAGCCCCTTCTTCCGCAGTTACAGGCGATTCCATTTCGGTCAATGACAAAATGGCCAAATTCTCCTGCGGCATAATTGACTCCCTGAAACAGTTTTCCATTAAGAATGATCCCGCCTCCCACGCCGGTTCCTAACGTTACCGCCAGCATGGATTTACTGCCTTTTCCGCTGCCAGCCAGGTATTCGCCCCAAGCAGCGGCATTGGCATCATTATCAAACCGGATGGATTTTCCAGGCAGTTCCTCTTCCAGCATGGGAACGATGGGCTCGTCATAAAATCCCAGGTTGTTGGCATATTCCACCATACCTGTATCCCGATTAGCCGTTCCAGGAACCCCAATTCCCACCGCTTGGATTTCCTCCCAGGCAATTCCCCCCAAGGCTGCCACTTCCTTTGCAAGGTTTGCCATGTCCTTTACGATTTCACGGGCGCTTCTGCCGCTTTTCGTAGGAATGGACAAATGGTTTTTTAAAGAAGCATCTTCGCCTACCAGACCTGCTGCAATGTTTGTCCCTCCCAGATCAATCCCAATATAATACTTCATATTCCCTTCTCCCTTTCTGATTTTCTCTTTTGCAGCCATCTCTCAAGTTTCTCCCCATCTGCATTTATAATAAGCTCCTGGGGGAAATTTATGCTGTTAAGCATGGAAAGGGCTTCTTCAAAAACTCCTACCAGCTTACAGAAATGCGCGTCAGAATTTACGATCACAGGAACCTCATATGCCATACACAGTTCTGCAATCCTTTTACAGTTCTTCACCGATGTTTTCCGCACCTTAAAGGTAGCTTCATTGATCTCCACCAGTTTTCCATGTCTTCCGAATTCCGGTATGACACGTTCATAATCATAGGAATAACCAGCCGTTCCGCTGTGACCGATGATGTCCACCAGAGGATTGGCTGCAACCGCCAGATAGGCTTTTGTATGATCAGCCAAAATTCCCGGAGTTATCACATCCTCATGAAGGGATGCAATGGTATAATCCAACCGGTGGCTGACCGTATCCTCACTTAAATCAATGCTGCCATTATAGTCTGTGATATTTAGCTCGGCTCCCCGGTATACCCGGATTCCCTCCACCATTTCGGGTATCACTCTTAAATTACGGAAATGGCCCTCCGGGGCTCCGTCTTCCAGAGCAGGGCCGTGATTGCTGATTCCCACATAAGAAAGCCCTGCCGCCTTTGCCGCCATAATATTTTCATAAACGGTACTGTAACCATGTCTGCTCACATCCGTATGGGTGTGTAAATCCGCTATCAGATGTTTTATCATATTGCTCCTGCTTTTCTATTGTTCTATCATAATTGTCTTGTTAATGTCTATTATATAATTCCGCCGGAAAGGCTTCAACCGGTTCTTCCTCTTTCCGGCAGAATCTTAATTGGTTTCTTTTTTGCTTTTCTATCCGTTGATGGAATCCACACGCTTGTCATTGGACCATTTGATGATCAGTTGATTCTTTTCATATCCAGCCGGATAAAGAAGATCCAGTTCCACCTTTGTACAGTCCTTTGATTTTCCGATTTTCACATTTAAGACCTTGATCTTTTCTTCGTTAAATGTATTGAATAGCTCGGTAATGATGGCATCATAATGATTCGTGCTGATCTTTAAGACGCTCCGGTAAGGCTCCTTTGCCAGAAATGGCACGTCGTGGAGAATGATCTGGGTGAAGATCAAAAGAAGGCTTGCGCCGCCGCCCACGTAGTACGAACCGGCACCAATCGCCATACCCACACCCGCAGTGGCCCAGATTCCCGCTGCTGTCGTCAGACCGCTGACGGAATTATTCTTAATGAAAATAACTCCGGCACCCAAAAAACCGATTCCGGATACGATCTGGGCTGCAATCCTTGAAGGATCAAAATCAGGAATATCCCGGAACCCGTATTTGGAAACCACCATCATTAAAGCGGCTCCCATAGCCACTATGGCATGAGTCCTCATTCCTGCCCCTTTGTACCGGCTCTTTCTTTCATAACCGATCAGATACCCAAAAACCCCTGCAACTACAATTCTAATAAATAAGCCGGTCTGGTAAGCGAGGTCGTACCTTTCTGCAAAACCAACCAGCATTTGCTGAACATGATTCATTTCTATACTCCTTTTCTGAAATAACTGATACGTTATAAATATGCTACTAATTTAACATTTTTGATCAGAAAGTTCAGCGCAGAATTTGCGATTTTTCATTTGTTTTCTATGCATTTTTTGTATTCTTAACTTGCTAAGAGATTTTATTAATTGTATGATAACTTCGGAACAATAGAAAAAGTGAGGTACTGTTTTGATAAAAGTTGCCGTATGTGACGACGAAGAAACCATGGTTTCCGACTTAAAAGAAAAAATTACCTGTTATCTCAATATGAAGTCCCGCAAATTTAAGATCGACACCTTTCCAGATGCAAAATCACTGCTTCGAAAAGATGCCCATTATGATATCATTTTCCTGGATATTCAAATGGAAGGAATTAATGGCATGGAGGCAGCCAAAAAGTTACGGGAAGCCGGAAAGGAATCCTTTCTGGTATTTGTCACCATATCCCCGGAATATGTCTATGACGCCTTTGAAGTGGAGGCTTCCGATTATTTATTAAAGCCCATATCTCCCAAGCGTTTCTCCCGCACCATGGAACGAATTCTCCATTATATCAGCGATCAGAAAAAGCACTGTCTATCCATACAAAAAGGACCGTACTGCCAGTTTGTCCGGTTTGAGGATATTATCTATTTCGAAATTATTAACCGGATCATCTATGTTCATACCCAACATGAGGTCCTCGACTACTACTATAAAATTGAAGAGTTGGAAAAGCAGCTTGACTCCTGTTTCTTTCGATGCCACCGCAGCTATCTTGTGAATTTAAGGTATGTCTGTAGTTGTGATAAAGGAATGGCCCATTTGGAAAACGGAGAACGCATTCCCATCTCAAGGCTAAGACAGCAGGAATTTCTTTCCGCTGTGCTGCTTTACATGAAAGGCCGGTGATTCTGTGGAATGGATAAACTTTTTCTTCTACTTTTGTTTATTAAATGGGCTTCTGGCATGTTCTGAGCTGTATTTCTTCGGTGTGTTTACAAACACCTCTATCCGATGGCACCATTTTACGTTCTACGCCGCCTTGATGTATATTGTATACGGACTGGAAATATATCTAAGGATGTCATTTATATTCTCTACCGCCTTGGAACTGTTTGTCCTTTTTTTGTTTGGCTGGCTGATTATGAAATGCAGGCCTTTACTATCAGGGATCACAGCCATTCTGGCTATAACCATCATGCAGATTATTAACGGATTGTTTCAGTCTCTGACTCATATTGTCGTGAGCTGGGCGTTTCCTCTTGGTTGTTTTGGAGATTTGATTCTTGGGGCTCTTGCACTTGGTTCTGTAATCTCAGTATTTTTTGCTTACCGTTATACTTTTAAGTCCTTTTACAGCCGTAAAATGGCCCTTACCCAGCAGGTACTGGTTTTATTGCTTCCCACGTTTTTTATTCTGCTGATTCTCCAGTTTATAATCAGCAGTACCGGAAGCCAGTCTTTTTTATTCGACAAAACCAGCCCCTTTCTTCCACAATTTCACGATGTGGGCCTGCTCCTTTTGCAGCTGGCTGCCCTGGGGTGCCTTGTTACCGTTCTATATGCCTACAATCGGCTCTTATCAGGATTTGAGCTGGAAATGAAAAATACCATGCTGGAACAGCAGGCAGCCTCCCAACAAGATTATATTCATGAACTTAAAGGCCGTTATGAGCAGACCCGTTCTTTCCGGCATGATATTAAGAATCACTGGACGGTGCTTCAAAGCCTGATCAAAAAGGGTGATCTGAGCAAGGCAGAAGAATATCTAGGCAAACTAAAGGATATCACAGATAAGCTGTCATTTCCCTGCCATACCGGCAACACCGTGATCAATATGCTTCTTAGCAATAAGCTGGGTCTCGCTGTGCAGAAGGGCATCCATGTTGACTGCACAGTAAAGATTCCATCAGGAATTCCCATAGATGATTTAGACTTATGTATTGTATTTTCAAACGCCGTAGACAATGCAATCAATGCCTGCGGCACCGTGGCAGAGAGAGAGAAATACATTCTTTTATCTGCCATGCAAAAAGGGGACTTTTTCATGATCGAGGTGGAGAACAGCCGGCTTATCAAAGACAACACAACGGTTGTTTTTGGTATTGGCTTAAATAACATAAAAGCCGTGGCAGAAAAATACAACGGCACCATATCCATCGAAAATGGAACGGATTTCTTCCAATTAAACGTGCTGTTTCTCATTCCACAACATCAGACTTACCATTGACACCAAATCCATTGTACCAAAAAAACATATTTTTTATAATGAAACTATCACACTACAAAGGAGGTTTCATTATGAACATAAGCAGTGCTACAGGCGCCGCAGGCCAGTATGCCTCAGGTACAGGTTCCGCAGACAGAGGTGATTCCAGCGATAACAGCGCGAAAATCAAGGATTTGGAAGGTGAAAAATCTCAACTGGAGCAAAAACTTAAGGACGCACGCAATCCATTTTCCACAAAACCCAGTGACGAATATATGAAACTGAAAAAAGAGATTGCGGAAGTCGAACGGCAGATCCAGGACTTAAAAGCCGAATCCCAAAAGAAAGACCAGGCTTCTTCCTCTTCCCGAAGCCCTTTTGACCAGTATAAGCCTGGTGAGGACAAGCTGGAGACAGGCGCTTACAGCCAAAGTATGGATGAAGATCAAAAAAGGGTCTTATACTGACAAATGCAGTTCGTATGAAAAACGCAAGGTGTTGCGAAATCGGTTTACCGTATATAACTTGTAATTATAGTCTTTTGATGTATAAAATAGATTTCTGTGCTATAATTAATAATCTCAAGACGAAGCAAATTTATTTGAGATTGATCAGCATCAAAAATCTACAACTTAGGAGATGAAAAATGAAAGAGTCTGCGTCGGAATTTATCAACAATTTTTTTATGGAAACTGATAAATATATAGATGAACTTGACGAGTTGTCAAAACAAAATGCCGTTGAACTCTATGAAATGTATGGAGTTGTATCCAGACACGCAACATTAAATATTGCCGAAATTGACCCTGAATTACGGGCTATACTTTGTGCCAGACAAGATATGATTTTGGAACGAATAATTGATATAGATTATGCTGCATCGCAAAATGATATAAAGGGAATCTACACCCCAGCTGTACAAAGTTACAGAAGGTGGGCAAATGTTGAATTGCTGAAGGATAAATGTTTGGCTGGTTATATGCTTGCAAAAGAACTCAAAACGAATCCGGTAATGATGTTTGGAACCACTCCTGCGGATTATACATATGCGGATCTATTACCTGGCCTTGAATTATTGTATTCAGATGTTGAATCAGGTAACCCCAATGTTTATTATGAGCACCTAAATAAGAACTATCAAAAAATGGATATAATGATTCTACATGGCATGTACAACGAAACAATTACTTATCTTGATGCTTATCGAAAATTTCGTCCGGATGGTAAAGTGTTCTGCGGTCTTGATATGAATAGTTACTGGATGAGTAATATTAATTGGGATGCTCCAGCAGTTAGGTGGTTTTCCGAACAGTGTAATGTCATAGCCACGTCATGCCTTGAGCTGCGAGATGCACTTAATCGTAACCCCAATGTACACTTTTCCTGCCGATGGATTCCAAATGCATTCTTAAACTCAACTAATATAACAATTACTGCTGATGCAAATATCAAGAAAAATATAATACTTACTGTTGGAAGAATTGGCAGTGCACAAAAAAATAACCAAGAGTTACTTTTAGCCTTTGCTAAAGCACATCAAAAATTAAAAGAATGGGAATTACATCTTGTTGGAACCATAGATACTGAGTTCAAACCATTTATTGCTCAATATTTTGAGGCTTTCCCGTATTTAAAGGAAAAGGTAATCTTTACTGGTGCCATTACGGATAAAACTGAATTATATAGAGAATATTCAGAAGCGAAGTTGTTTGTTCTTACGTCGACATTAGAGGGCGGCACTCCGAATGTGTATGCCGAGGCATTAAACCATGGGTGTATGTTCGTCACTTCAAACATTGATGCGGCGAATGAAATAACAAATTATGGCGATCTTGGTCAAGTATATAAAAGCGGAGATATTGATGACCTTGCAAATGCGCTTGTGAAAGTGACCTCAAACGCTAATTATGATGCTTTTCAAAAACACATACCAAAAGCGCTCAGTTATGCGCGCAGGTATTATGATTGGAATCGCAACGCAAAAAAACTTGCATATATGCTATATAATTAGCTTCTTCGTATCTTATGCCATCCTACTTACAACGATCTGAAGACTATTTATCAAGCTCCTGCCAAAGAGGACAGTTTTTTCCGAATGAAAGAAATCACCGAAAAATCAGGGCAGAAATCCACACAAAAGGATTTCTGCCCTGATTTTATATGCAAAAGGAAGGGTGCTGCTCGATAACTATCATTTAGCTATTTTGCGACACACACCATTCTTTATTTCACTTCCTTGATCCAGTCATATCTTGGATCATCCACTCTTGTTGTCCACGGATCACCTGGAAGATGCCGGATCATCCAGCAGTAGTACATCGGATATCCTGGCGCGGTTGTCTGTGGGTGGGTCTTTCCTCCGGGAATGGCCGCACAGCTTCCATCTTTAATCTTAAAGACGTCCTCTCCGATAAAGCAGGCACCAAATCCTTCCGGCCGTTCGTAGCGGTAATAATAAACCTCAGGCTGGGGATGCTCATGAGGAACATAGCTGGACCAGCCACCCTGGTGAGTGATTACCTCTCCGTTTACCATGTTGGAATAAGGTGCATTGTTATAGTCAAAGATGGTGCGGACAGTCCGCTTCATCTTATTCTCCCAAAGTCCCTCTCCAAAGATATCGTTGGTGCAGTTTTCAGGCTTATAGAAAATGCTGTCAAAGAAATTCTCATTCTTTGTGCACTGAACCAGGACTTCACTGTCCGCCTTTGCGGTTACACGGACAGAGATGCCTTTTGATACATGAAGGCAATATGGCCCTTCTTCGATCAGGCTTGCACGCTTACCAGCTTCCTCCTTCCCTTCCCAGGAAAAGGTGATTTCCCCGGTAAGAAGAAGGACTGCCATCTCATCCTCAGCATAAGTAAAGGAACATTCCTCACCCGCCTTTATCTGATAAACGGCAATGTCCATTAACATATCATTTTCTGCATCTCCGGCTTTGCTTACGGTCTTGACACCATCTTTGTCAAATCCCGGGTAACTGAATAATTCGCTCATGGCAACTCCTTTCTTTGTTTCATTTTCTTACATCATGATTTCAGAGATTTTAACCGGTCTGTGCTCTTCTACAGACTTCTTTGCAGCGATACCCATTAACACTGGCTTTAAGCCGTCCTCTACGCCAAGAGGAGTATCTGTATCGTTGACAATGGCTTCGATAAAGCAGTTTACTTCCTTTGCAAAGGACTGCATATAGCGCTCTAAGAAGAAGTAAAGAGGCTTTTCGCCAGTTACACCGTCAGCGGTGCTTAAGACTGCACTGGACTCTGTATCGTTGGCAGTAGCTACCATGCCTTTAGAACCAAACACTTCTGCTCTCTGATCATAGCCATAAGCAGCTTTTCTGGAGTTGTCAATAACAGCAATGGCACCGTTTTCCATCTTTAAGGTGATGACAGCGGTATCCACATCTCCTGCTTCTCCGATGGCTGGATCAACCAAAACAGCAGACTGTACATAGATCTCTTCTGCATCGCATCCTGCTAAGAAACGTACCATATCAAAATCATGAATGGTCATGTCAAGGAACATACCGCCGGAAACAGCTGCATATTCTGCGCTGGGCGGCTCCGGATCTCTGGAAGTCACTTTGATGATGTGAGGTTCGCCGATCTTTCCTGCTGCCACTGCATTTTTTACTGCTTCAAAGTTGTGGTCAAAGCGGCGGTTAAAGCCTACCTGGTATTTTACCTTGCTGTCTTTTAATGCATCGATGACTTCCTTGATCTTATCGACGTCGTGATCAATTGGTTTTTCGCAGAATACATGCTTTCCAGCCTTGATTGCTTCCACGGAAATAGGGGAATGGGTATTGGTGGATGAGCAGATCAGTACGGCATCGATCTCCGGATCAGCTAAAATCTCCTTATAATCCTTGGTGGTATTTAAAACACCCATGCTCTTTGCCCATTTGTCTGTTTCTTCGTTCATGAATGGGTCAGCAATGGTTTTGATTTTTGCATTTTTAACGATATTGCAGATGCTTGTGGTATGAACTTTTCCGATTCTTCCTGCTCCAATAATTCCTACGGTTACCATAATTTTCTTCTCCTTTTATTCTATAATGGATTAAAGCCCAGTTTTTTCTGCGATGAATTTTCTGGCACGGATGGCGTATTCTAACGGATTCGCCTTTGCCGGATCCTGCTCTGCTTCCACTACCATATATCCCTCATAGGAAGCGTCTTCCAAGACTTTGAAAATCGGATCAAAGTCAATGCATCCGTCTCCAGGAATGGTGAAGGCGCCAGCGCGGACTCCGCCTAAAAAGCTCATCTTTTCTTCTCTTACCTGTTTTACTACATCAGGACGGATGTCCTTTAAATGTACATGCTTGATGCGGTCTACATATTTGGTGACCATAGCTACCGGATCCTCGCCGCAGTATGCAAAATGTCCGCTGTCAAACAACAGGCTCACATATTCCGGGTCTGTACCCGCCATCATGCGCTCCACTTCGGCTGCACTCTGAACAACGGTTCCCATATGATGATGGAATGTAAGAGCTACCCCATACTCTTCCTTTGATACTTTTCCAAGACGGTTTAATCCATCACACAAAAGATCCCATTCCTTATCATCCATCTCATGCTTGCCTTCAAATACCGGCTGATCAGAAATGCCCTGCGTGCTGTAGCTCTGCTCGGAAACTCCCACTACTTTTGCCCCCATAGCCGCAAGGAATGCCACATGTTTTCTGAATTCCACTTCTGTTTCTTCATAAGGCTTGCTCGCTAAAAAGGTGGAGAACCATGCGTTGCAGATTTCTACGCCTCTTAATGCCAGAGCTTTCTTTAAAGTCTCCACATCCTTCGGGTATTTGTTGCCCACTTCGGAACCAGTAAACCCTGCCAGTGCCATTTCACTGACACACTGCTCAAAGGTGTTCTCCTTTCCAAGATCCGGAAGATCATCATTGGTCCATGCGATTGGTGCGATACCTAATTTTACTTTCTCCTTGTTTAACATAATTGCATCCCTTCCCTGTTCATTATTATTTAATACCGCCTTGCTTTTTGGCGGCTTTCAATCAGATTTTTATAAGCTTCCTGCTGGCCTTCCACACCTGTTACACTGGCTAAGCCTACATTCCACCAGGAATTATAACCGTCAGTCATAGTCTTTGGAATGACCTTGATATCGATTAAGGTGGAAATGGTCTGTTTCTTCGCATCTTCCAGGGCTTCCTTTAATTCATCCAGTGTTTTTGCCGTGTAAGTCTTAACCCCATATCCTTCACATACCCTAGCATAATCCACCGGGATGAGGCCGCCGTTTAAGCCGCCGTCTTCGCTTCGGTAACGGAATTCCGTAGCCAGATTTCCAATGCCGTTTGACATCTGAAGATTGTTGATGCAGCCGAATCCGCAGTTATCAAATAACAGGACATTGATCTTCATGCCTTCCTGTAAGGAGGTCAAAAGTTCACTGTGAAGCATCTGGAAGCTTCCGTCTCCGCACATGGAGTAAACTTCCTGATCCGGAGATGCCATCTTGGCACCAAGGCTGGCTGCAACCTCGTATCCCATACAGGAATAACCGTATTCCATATGGTAGGCATCTTTCTTATCTGTGGTCCACATTCTCTGTAAACATCCTGGAAGACTTCCTGCTGCACCTACCACAATTGCGTCCTCATCAATTTCCTTACGGATCAGAGAAAGTGCTGAGGTCTGGGTAATCACGCCTCCTGTCAATTCTACAAATTCCTCAATGGTTACCGGATTGCGAGCTTTGATGAGAGGTTCAAAATCATCATCATAGCAATAGGAGGAAAGACGTTCCATCTCGGTATCCCATGCTTTCTTTGCCGCTTCGATCTCTCCTTCATAGCCGGATACATACCCTTTTTCCTTAAGGCTTTTTGTCAAAGCTTCTAACGCAACTTTGGCATCGGCAACGATAGGAAGGGCATCCATCTTATACGCATGGAACCGGGAGATATTAATAGAAGCTACTCGTACTTCCGGGTTCTTGAACTGGTTTTTGGAACCTGTGGTAAAGTCAGTCAAACGGCTTCCCACAGAAAGGATAAAGTCCGCTTCTTCTGCAATGGTGTTGGCAGATAAATTTCCAGTCACTCCTAAACCGCCTAAGTTATAGGCATGAGAAGATTTGCAGGCACTTTTTCCTGCCTGAGTCTCCGCAAAGGGAATGTGAAAAGTTTCACAGAACTTCTCAAGCATCTCTCCGGCTTCCGAATAACGGACACCGCCGCCGCAGATCACCATCGGCTTTTTGCTCTGTAATATCAGCGCCGTTAAGTCTGCCAAATCCGTTTCTGTTGGCACCGGGCGGGAAATCCGGTGAATTCTTTTTTCAAAGAAATAATCCGGATATTCATAAGATTCCCCTTCTGCATCCTGGGAAAGGGCCACACAGACCGCTCCTGTTTCTGCCGGATCTGTTAGAACCCGCATGGCATGAATCATGGTACTCATCAGTTGCTCCGGACGCACGATCCGATCCCAGAATTTGCACACCGGACGAAACGCATCGTTGGTGGTGATGGAAGGACTGTAGCTCTGCTCCAGCTGCTGAAGCACAGGATCTGGCTGTCTGGTTGCATAAGTATCGCCGGGAAGCAGAAGCAGCGGAATGTTATTTACCGTAGCACAGGCAGCCGCCGTTACCATATTTGCTGCACCTGGACCAATGGAGGAAGAACAGGCAATGATCTTCTTTCGGTTGTTCTGCTTTGCAAATCCAGCCGCCGCATGAGCCATTCCCTGCTCATTGCGCCCCTGATACACCCTTAAGCTTCCTGGATTCTCATCCAGGGCCTGACCCAAACCTACCACGATTCCATGACCAAAAATGGTGAAGATCCCTTCTACAAATTTTGTCACCTCTCCGTCCCGTTCCACATACTGGTTATCCAGAAACTTTACCAAAGCCTGTGCAACCGTCATTTTGGTGTACCCCATAATGATCCTTCTCCCTTCTTTATGCTCTGGCGATCATCTCGCCGTATTTTTTCTTGCTTTCTTTAATAAACACTCTCACTTCTTCAGTTCCTGGCAGATCCTCAGAACAGGAGTGGCTTGCCACCATCATGGCTGCTTCCGCACTACCAAATTCCAGGCAGTCGATCATCTCCCAGCCTTTGAATAAACCGAATAAGAAGCCGGAACCGTATCCATCACCACCGCCAAAGGATTTTAAAGCAGTAACCGGGAACGGTTTGATGGTATAGCTGTTACCGTCATTGGTATAGGCCGTAGAACCTTCCTTGCCGTGTTTGATAATGACGATCTTCGCCTGTTCTTTATGCCATGCATCTGCGCTCTCCTGATCTGTCCGTCCAGTCTCAATCAAACGTTCCGTTAAATTAAATTCTTCTCTGGAACCCATGATAATGTCCGCTTCTTTAGCCACTAAGGAATAGTAGATGGAAATTTCATCTTCACTCACCCAGTTATAAGGGCGGTAATCAATATCAAAGATAATTACCGTATGGTTTTTCTTCGCCAGCATAACCGCTTTTAATGCTGCTTCTCTGGAAGGGCTTGCCGCAAGGGAAGTTCCGGAAATCAATATGGCTTTGGTATTTTTGATATATTCTTCATCGATATCCGCCGGATCCAGCTGTAAGTCTGCAATGCAGTTACGATACATCAGGATGCTGCTTTCAGAAGGGGAAAGAATCTCCGTAAAGGTAAGTCCGATCTTCTCTCCATTCTCACAGCGGCGGATTCTGGTTACATCAATTCCTTCTTTCTTGAAAAAGTCTGTTACAAAATCTCCGAACTGGTCATCGGATACTCTTGCAAAAAACCCTGCCTTTAAACCATGTCTGGAAACTCCTGTTGCAATGTTGGCCGGAGATCCTCCCACGTATTTTTTAAAGGTGGTACATTCTGCCAGAGGGTGGAAGTAATCCACCGGGTTAAAATCCACTGCCACTCTGCCTAAGAGCACAAGATCCATAGGTCTTTTTTCATCAAATGTGATATACTGCATGCTTTTCCTCCTGCCTACAGCGGATCCGCACAGTTAAAAATGCGGATGTGCTGTGTTACATTATCATAAACGCCTTTTACCATCGCTTCATTCAAACCGAAATAATCATGTTTTCCTTCTCCCGCCAGATAATTGATCGCTTCCTTTGTGAGGCTGTCAAAACTGGCGGTTGCTATATTTACTTTCCTGATTCCAAGGCTGATGGCCTTTCTGAAATCTTCCGGAGTGATGCCGGTGCCGCCGTGAAGAACCAATGGCGCACTTGTTATCTCCCCAATGGCTTCCAGTACATCGAATGCCAGCCTTGGTGCTACCGGGTAGTTGCCGTGGGCATTGCCAATGGCAACCGCCAGGGCATCTACACCGGTTCTATCTAAAAAGACTTTGGCGTCCTTTGGATTGGTACAGCGGATCCCCTCATCCGTGCTTCCATCCTCGCTTCCACCGACAAGGCCTAGCTCCGCTTCCACGGTAGCTCCGTATTCCTTCGCCAGATTTACAGCCAGTAAAGTCTTTTCGATATTTTCTTCAAAAGGTAAGGTGGAGCCATCCATCATCACGGATGTAAATCCGTAATCCAGTGCCTGCTTTAACACCTCCATGGTTTTTCCGTGATCCAGATGGACCGCGATATCCACGGTCGACCGCTTTGCTGCTTCCACCATCATAGGTCCCATAAGCGCCAGAGGAGAATGAGGCAGCCGTACTTCAGCAATCTGCAGAATGATGGGAGTATTGGTTTCTTCTGCCGCTTTTACAGCGCCTTTTACCAGCTCAAGATTACCCACGCTGAAGGCTCCCACCGCCCGGTTCTTTTCTTTCGCCTGATCAAGCAATTCCTTCATCTTTACTAACGCCATACTCTTCTCCTTTATCCGGGAATCAATCCCACAGCCTGCGGTAAATCTCCATCACATCTTCCTTTGTCATATCTTTTCTGGTATTGGAAGGACTTCCGCTTTCCATGGCATCCCCTGCCATCTTATCGATCACTGCGAAAAATGCCTCCCGGTCAATGCCGTATTCCGAAAGAGAAGGAATCTCAAGTTCCTTACAGATTCCAATGACTGCATCGAGGAATGCCCTGCTGGCTTCTTCCTCACTGACATCTTCTCCTGCAACTTTGATCTCCCTTGCCATAATGGCAAAACGGTCATAAGCACCATCAAGGGCAAAACGGAAACACTCCTTTAACAGCATGGCATTGGAAATTCCATGAGCAACATGGAACAATGCCCCGATGGGACGGCTCATGCCGTGAACCAGTGTAACGGAAGCATTATTAAATGCGATTCCCGCTTCTAACGCTGCCAGGGACATCTCCTCTCTGGCCTTTAAATCATTTCCGTCATGGAATGCTTTGGGCAGCCAGGTAAAAATCCGTTTTACAGCAGATAAGGCAAACACATCAGATAATGGCTGAGCTTTTCTTGATGTGTATGCTTCCATGGCATGGGTCAGCGCATCAAGCCCGGTGGCCGCTGTGATCTTCGGAGGAGCGGTTACAGTAAACTGCGGGTCAATGATTGCTAAATCCGGCATGAGCACCGGCCCCTTTAAAAGCATCTTAATGTCCTTTTTGGTATCTGTAATAATGGTGAACTGAGTCGCTTCCGAACCAGTACCTGCCGTAGTCGGAATGGCAGTCATCAGAGGCAGCTTCCCTGCAATGGTCTTGCCCATATAGTCGGAAATACTTCCGCCGCACGCAGAAAGAGCCGCTATTGCCTTCATGGAATCAATGGGGCTTCCGCCTCCCAGGGCAATGAGGAAATCACAGCCTTCCTCCTGGTAGCTTTTCAGTCCGGCTTCAATCATGGTATCCGTAGGTTCTCCGCTTATTCCGTCAAATACACCATAGGCAACCTTTTCTTCGTCTAAAAGCGATGTAAGGACTTTTACGTTCCCCAGTTTTACCATCACCTCATCGGTGACAATCAAGGCTTTTTTTCCCTGTTCTTTTAAATGAACCCTGGCATCAAAAAGAGCACTGCTTCCGCTTACGATTTTCCCAGGCATAATAAACTCTCTTCCCATTATGACGCTCCCTTCCTTTTTATGATAATGTTTTGATTTTGTTTTAGTTATATTTTGGTTATATCTTAGCACTTATTCTGGAATTTATCAAGAGTAACTTCCAGATTTTTTCTTCAAAATGATCAACTATTGGTTATTTGTTGATATTTTTTTGTGCATCTGTTATAATTTCATCAGAAAGGCATTCCAGAGAGTGTGCCATATAAGGAGTACAACATGAGAATTTCCCGTATCGACCAATTGGAACAATATATTCTGGAGCACAAAACAGCATCCATTGATACCTTGTGCGAAGTATTTGAAATATCAAAAAACACCGTCCGCAGGGACTTAGACGTCTTAGTCTCCAGGGGCACCGTGGAAAAAGTCTACGGAGGCGTCATGGCAAGCGAAACCTCTTCACCCATTCCGGATCTGGTCACCTTCCACGAAAGAGCCAGCCAGAACGCCGGGAATAAGCAAAGGATCGCAGCCCTTGCTGCTTCCTATGTGAGAGAACGGGATATCATATTCATTGACAGCGGCACCACCACCATGAATATCGTGGATTATCTCACTCATTTAAACATGGTCACAGTCATTACCAACAGCGTGCAGGTCATTAATAAAGCCTTAAATTACCCAAACATCAACTTAATCGTTCTCCCTGGTTCCCTAAAACGGGACACTGCCTCACTGGTGGGCAGCTCCTGCGTGGAATACTTGGAAGATTTCAATATTGTCCGGGCATTCATGGCTTGTACCGGCATATCCATTCAGGCCGGGATCTGCAATGCTTCCACAGAAGAATACAATGTGAAGAAGGCAGCGTTAAAAAAAAGCCAGAAGCATTATCTTCTGGCTGATTCCTCAAAGTTTGGACGTGCATCCCTAATGACCTTTGGAGATGTGAGTCAGTTTGATTCTATTTTAACCGATCAGATGCCGGATGATGCATTCTGTTCTTATTGTGAAGAACAGGACTGCGCCATCCGGATCGCTGCCGAATCGTAGTTAGATTTCTACATTTTCCGTGTTCAAAAGTGTGACATCTTCTTTGTAATAAGATCTCATGCTGTCTTCCACATTGATCTTTACGTGCTTAAACCGGATATCTCTTGCGTAATCCGCATAAATGCCGGAAATTTTTGTACGGATCGCTCCATCACCCTGGTAAGGACGGATATCATATCCTTCTATCTCCCAGCGGGAGGTCTTTTCCAGGGTCAGATGGATATTTTCAAAGCTCACATCTTCAATGTAATTATCTTCACTTCCCCGGATAAATATTCCGTTTTCCCCTTTACAGGTAATATTTTCAAAATGAACATTGCGGACCTTGCCGGCTTTTACCCCTGGCTTCCGGTCATGAACTGTGATGCAGATCGGCTCTGCCCTTCCCCACCATTCATGGGAGAACCGGCGTGTTTCAATGGTAATGTTTGAAAATACGGCATTTTCCACATTTCCGCCATCCCTGATCTGCAAGGAGATTCCACGGTTGCTTCGGCTGATGGTACAATTTTCCACCAGAACGTTTCGAAAGCTGCATTCCCCTTCGGTTCCGAACTTAATGGCAGCGCTTGTGGAGATCAGCGTGCAGTTGGAGATTACGATGTTCTCACAAGGTCCGTACTGGTTATAATCACCGGAATTCTTTAGAACAATGGCATCGTCTCCGCACTCGATATGGCAGCCGATAATCCGAACATTGGTGCAGTGATCCGGGTCAATTCCGTCAGAATTGGCCATCTGTAAGTTATTAATCAGGCGGATTCCTTCAATGAGGACATCGTTGCAGCCAACCAGATGAACGGTCCAGAATGCGCAGTTGATCAGCTTCACATCCCGAATGGTCAGATGTTCGAATTTTTCCAACAGCATCAATGGAATTCTTGGATAATAGGTGCCTTCAATATGATAACCGGAGTTTGATCCGTAAAAAATCTTTTCATTGGCATCAATGGTGCCGTATCCGGTGATTGCTACATTTTCCTGGTCATAACCGTAGATAAACGCATGAAACGGTCTCCCGTTATATTCACTGTTTAAGAAGGAAGGAAGCCCGGATTCGTGTGCCACGATCTTTCCTCCGTTTGCCAGAGGATAATAATCATTCAAATCATCACTGGCTTTTAAAACAGCCCCCATTTCCAGATGAAATTCCACGTTGGATTTTAATAGTATGGACCCGCTGTTGTAAATATGTCCGCCCGGCAAAACCACACGGCCGCCGCCAGCACTGCTGCATGTATCAATGGCCTTTTGGATCGCATCCGCGTCATTGGCGGCCCCATCGCCTTTTGCTCCGAATTCCAATACATTGTAAGTCATAATTTCCTCCAATCTCTGAATCGTACATTAAGTTTATCCATAATAGAATGTGCCAAAATACACTTATAAATCGGCCCAATTATACCAATTCTATCCTTAGAAGGGAAGATGAAATCAAAAATAAACGGCGCAGGCCCACAAAAAAGCTGTTTTTTGTAAGCCTGCTGCCGTTTTTTTAACCTTTTAAACCGGATGTGCTGATGCCTTCTACCAGATATTTCTGCAGGCAGATAAAGATGATGACCGCAGGCAGAATGGATAAGGTAGCCATAGCAAACATGGCGCCGTAATCCGAAGAGGAACCTGGATCGCTAAAGAGCTTTAATGCCAGACTGACCGGATATTTTGCGGACTCGTTGATGTAGAGAAGAGCCGATAAAAAGTCATCCCATCTCCACATAAAGGAAAAGATGCTGGCAGTAATGAGTGCCGGTGTAATTAAGGGCAATATGATCCTTCCAAAAATGCTGTAGTAAGAGCAGCCGTCGATCTTTGCCGCTTCATCAAGCTCTCTTGGAATTCCATCAATGAAATTGATCATCAGATAGACAAAAAATCCCTGAATGGCAAAGTAGTAAGGTACAATAAGGGGACGGTAGCTTCCCACCCAGCCAAGCTTCTGGTACCATAAGTACTGAGGAATCATGAGCACCTGAGCTGGAAGCATCATGGACAGTAACATGGCAACAAAAAGCAGTTTTCTTCCGAAAAATTTACATCTGGCAAGACCAAAGGCAACAAAGGCGGAGGAAAAAACGGTTCCTGCCGTCGCCACAATCGCGATAAAAAATGAATTTCTAAAAAATACCACAAATCCGGTTTTAGCAAATCCCTTCCAGCCGGTGGCATAGTTGGAAAATACGAATTTTTCCGGAATCAACTGCCCGGCTGTTATAAAAATGGTATTGGTTTCCTTAAAAGAACTCATGATCATCCAGATCAGAGGGTAGATCATGATAAGGCCAAACCCGCATACAAGTACATGGTAAACGATTTCACCGATCTTTTTCCTGGCTTTCATGATGTTACACTCCTTCCGTATAGACCCAGAATCTCTTAGTCGCAAATAAGATCATGGTAATAAAACCGATGATTCCCAGCATGACCCAGGCCAGAGCCGCACCGTATCCGGTATTATAAAATTCAAAGGACTGCTGATACATATAAACGGTATAGAATAAGGTAGAATTTAAAGGTTTTCCCTGGGTAATGATAAAGCACTGGGTAAAAGCAAGAAACCCGTTGATCATCTGCATGACCAGATTAAAAAATATGGTCGGAGTCAAAAGCGGCAAGGTGATCCGGAAAAACTGGGATACCTTATTGGCTCCGTCCACTCTGGCAGCCTCATACAGAGTTACCGGAATCTGCTTTAGGGAAGACAGAAAGATCAGCATCGATGACCCAAACTGCCAGACCGCTAAAATGATCAAAGTCCAGATCGCCGTATTCACGTTGCCAAGCCATGGAAAGCTGGAATGAATTCCCGCCAAGCGCAAAAGCTGGTTCAACACACCGTCAGTGGCAAACATACGCTTCCAAAGTATTGCCACCGCTACCGAACCACCGATGATTGAGGGCAGATAATAGGCTGCCCGGTAAAATCCTGTGGCTCTTGTGGTTTTGAACAAGATCAGTGCTACGATCAAAGCAAACACCAGACGCAGTGGCACGGAAACAAGAGCAAAGTAAAACGTGACCCCAATGGTTTTAAAAAATACCGCATCATCTGTAAACATCTTTATGTAATTTTTTAACCCTACAAATACTGGCGGTGCCAGGATATTGTAATCACAAAAGGAATAATACAGGGAAAGACCCATGGGAACTACCAGAAACAGCAGAAAACCAATGGTAAACGGGAGGCTGAATACGAATCCTGCCGTGCTTTCTTTATTCAAAAAATGTCTTAGACTTTCTCTTTTTTTATTGTTCATATACGTCCCCTCCGTTCACAATCAAAAGAACTCAAGAAAAACAGGGCAGAGCCTTCTCTGCCCCGATTTTTAAATCTTATTTCTGGCTCATGATCTTGTTGGCCCCGTTATAGAATTCTTCTGCAGCGGTTGCAGCATCAAAAGCACCATAGCATAACTGTTCCTGAACCTGATTTAAAAGGTTGAATACTTCACTAGCACCATCAGGCTGAGGCGGATTGATCGGAGAGCTGTTAGGAGTAACCACATCGTTAATGTAGCGGATAATCTCCTGATTTAAGTTATCCATTTTCGGTGAAAGCTCCTCTGAGATCTTGCTGGAAGCCGGAACGCCTCTTTCGCCTAACAGGATGTTGTTTGCATCGCTGGAATTAACCAAAAAGTCTAATACCTTTACTGCCTCTTCTGGATTCTTTGTATGGGCACCGATGGAGAAGAACTGGCTGGACTTTAAATATCCAGATTTCTTTGGATCTGGAGATGGCCAGGTTGTCATACCGATGGTCACTCCTTCAGGTGCTGCTTTCTGGACAGCGGTAAGCTGGTTGGAGTTTGCAAACGCACACCAGGACATGGTTTCCGGACCTGAGCCATTTACCATTGGATCCTGTTCTACTGATCCGATGGAGATTTCTGCAAATACGCCTGGATCAATGAGCCAGCCTTCTTTTAAGCCTTTGGTATACATCTCAAAGAAGGGAACATAATCTTCCTTTGTTCCACCCATCTTGTTTCCGTCAAAGAGTACCACATCATAGGCTCTCATGAAATAATCCAGATAGGTCTGAGCGGTGCCGTAAACGATCGATGTTTTATAACCGGTCTTTTCGTATATCTGACGGCATAAGTCTTCAAATTCATCAATGGTTAAATAATCTTTTACTGTAATTCCGTTCTCGTCAAGAAGAGTCTTGTTATACATCATGGCTGGAGAGTTGATGCCCGCACAGATTGCGTAAACACCTCCATCAACCGTACCGGATGCCATGGTATTTTCAGATATGTTAGAAACGTCAAGAGTTCCACTCTCTATGTACGGCTTTAAATCAACCAAAAGCTCGTTCTTTACATACTGGTCAATGTACATGTAATCCATTTGAACAATATCCGGAATCGCCTGGCCTGCTGCCGATGTAGCAAGCTTGTTCCAGTAATCAGACCACTCGGAGAACTGTCCTTCAATGGTGATACCGGGATTTTTCTCTGCGTAAAGATCCAGCGCTGCCTGAGTTCTTTCATTGCGTACCTGATTGCCCCACCAGCTCATGGTAAGCTTTCCGCTTGCAGCACCTCCCTCTGCCTTGGAACCAGCGGTAGTGCCTGCTGCCTCTTTTGTCGTCTCTGCAGCCCCGGTCGTGGCAGAAGTAGAACTCCCTCCGCATCCGGCTAAAGAAGCTGCTGCCAGAATCCCTGTCATAAGCAATGCCATCTTTCTCTTCATAATACCTTCCTCCTTAATAAACATTTCTCTTCTTAGGTGATTTCATTATACTTTTTCCATTTACGGCAGTAAATGTGCAAAACCGAGTTCCAAGTGGAAAAAACCGAGTATTTTGTATATTTTGTATATTTTTTTGTGTTTTATGTTGTATTCATTTCATATTTTATATATAATTTGCTTACCGCAAACAATCACACACAGGAGACGGAGGTAATTGCCATGAAATCGTTTATCCGCAATTTGTCCTTAAAAAAGAAGATCCAGTCCATTGTTTTCCTATGCATCCTTCTTTTAGCCTTTACCTCCTTAATAAGCATACGCTTAACCTCTTCGGCACACCAGAAAGTACTGAACCAGACCGCGGCGACCTCCCTTTCCTTTTCTGCCAAAGAATTAAATAACCGGCTGGAAAATATCAGCACCATGGCGGACATGCTGTTAGCAGACAACACCATGCAGAAAAATCTTGGCATCTCTAAGGATTCCGGATTGACCCAGGACCGTACCATTGCCTATAAAGCCCTTTATACGGCATTAAATGAATATTACTTTAACTTCCGAAAGAACAACATCAACTACATGAGCCTTTATCAGGGCAATTTATCGGTTCACACCCACATCATGAATAAAGAAAAGCTTCCCGACTCCATCCGAAAAGACTTAATAAAAAGAGCAGAGGAAGGGAAAGGGAAAACCTTATGGATCACGGACTACAGCGGAGAATACGGACTTTTTATGGTCAAGAATATCCGCCGTTCCCAGTTTCTTAAACTGGATTCCATCGGAAATTTAATCGTTAACATTGACATCAACCAGCTCATGAATTCCTTTACCGACTCCAGCCGGCTCTATGAGAAAGCGGATTATATTCTGTATAACGACGGAAATTTTATCTATAACTCTTCTTCCCTTGCCCTTGATCCGGAACTGTTAAGCCTTTTTAATTCCAGATACGGCCGTCTGACTCTGGATTCTAAGAACTATTTCTATGTAAAAAGAGCGGTGCCTGACTTTGGCTGGGATTATGTCTGCATCATTCCCTATGACAACATCGCTGCCTCACTTCGGGTCAGCTTGAACTTATGCATTATCATCACTCTTGCCGCGGTGGTTGCTGCCTTGGCCTTGTCCTCTTCCCTCATTGACTCCATCACCAGGCATTTTAATATTCTCCTCCTTAAAATGGGCAATTTAGCGGACGGTCAAAAGGATCATTTTTCCGTTGATTATGATTACAACGGCCGCACAGATGAAGTGGGCATTTTACATACCCGTTTCGACCAGATGGTAGAGGAAGTCAACCAGCTCATACGGACCAATTATTTAAATGAGATCCTGAAAAAAGAAGCCCAGCTAAAAGCCCTGGAAAACCAGATGAACCCCCACTTTCTATACAACACCTTAGAATCCATTAACTGGAGAGCAAAGGCAGTTGGGGCAAGAGATATTTCCTCTATGGCAGAAGCCTTAGGTACCCTGCTTCGAATCACCCTGGACCAGAAATGCAAGCAGGTTCCATTGAGAAGGGAACTGGAACTGGTCCAGTGTTATATGACCATTCAGAAATACCGATATGAGGACCGGCTGGAATACCGGGTCACAGTTCCTTATCATCTTTTGGATTCCTATGTCTTAAAGCTGACCCTTCAGCCTCTGGTGGAAAATGCCATCCGTTACGGACTGGAGGAAAATACCGAGGGCTGCCGGATCCAGATCGTAGCGGAACCGGAAGGCTCCGTCCTAAACGTCTACGTGATTAACAACGGGTCCTCATTTGAAGACCATCTGCTGGAGAAGTTAAAATCCCATGAGATCATGCCTCACGGCTTTGGAATCGGTCTGCTCAATATCCTGGAACGGATGGAGCTTACTTATGGAGCCGCAGGAGGGCTTACCCTTTACAATGAAAATGAACAGGCGGTCGCAAAGCTCACCTTCCCCCTGTCCCCTGAATAGAAGGAATTTCCCGGTAAGAAAGGAGAAGAACCATGTTAAAATTAATGATTGCTGATGATGAACGAATGATACGGGAGTCCATTTCTGCACTGATTGACTGGAATAGTCTTGGCATTGAACTGATCGGAACCTGCAGCGACGGGATCGAAGCCTATAACATGATCCTTGACGAAACACCGGATATCGTCCTTACCGATATCCGAATGCCCGGCATATCCGGCCTGGAGTTAGTGGAACGGATTTCTCAGACGGATATGGATACCCAGTTTATCATCCTGTCCGGGTTCGGCGAATTTGAATATGCCAAGCAGGCCATGAAATACCGTGTTCACCATTACTTACTTAAACCCAGCAACGAAGAACAGATCATTGAAAGCATGAAAGATGTGATAAAAGAATATTACCACCGTAGGGCGTTTCAGGAATTGAAGGACAGGCAAAAGGCTCTTACCGACAACTTACACCACAGCGTCCTGTCTAACATCATTAATGAGCGGATTTTTTTACAGGAATCCTCCGAGCGGGCCTGGGACTCCTATTCCGGTTTTATGGATTTTTTCAATACCGGTTATGAGATGTGTTATCTGCACTATCTGGAAGAAGAGCATCTGACTCCTGTCTTAGACCGGGTTTACAGCTACATGATGGAACATGCGCCAGGTATAGCCGTTTACTGCATCTATGTAAAAAATACCCTGATCCTCTTTTTTGAAAGCCATCAGGTCTCCTATGATAAGCTGGACACGTTTATGCGGTCTTTATGGTCTAAAGACTTAACCGTAGAGCTGCATTACCGAAGGACCACATTTTCAAACCTTTCAAAGCTTATCGAAACCCTGACCAGCAAGATTGGGAGGTACGGCATCATCTACTTTATGAACGGCCTTCAGCCCGTTCCGATCTGCAACTATAAAAACCTGATCTCCAAAATCGAACAGCTCACCACTTCCCTTATGCAGGCAAAAGGTGCCGAAGAGGAAGCCTGCTTGCAGGAACTGAAAATCACCTTAAATGACATCACCAATTTAGATTTTTTAAAGCAGGCTGGTTCCCGTATGGTCATTAAATTTACCGCTGGAAACAGGTACTGCTCTTCTCTGGAAGCCACGGAATATTTAATGACCTTGAATGAGCAGACCAACGCGGAAGAAGCCCGCACCATGCTGATGGAAAAGATTCTTAAGATCCTGGACCGGCCATTTGAAAATCCCCAGTGCTTTAGCCCATTTATCGAAAAAGTCATGCAGTATGTGGAAAATAACTTAAATAACCCCAACCTGACCTTAAAGTGGATAGCTGAAAATTATCTGTTTATGAATGTGGATTATGTCAGTGCCCGTTTCATCAAGGAAACCCGGCAGAAATTCTCCAATTATCTCACCACCCTTCGCATCCAGAAAGCTAAGCAGCTTTTGACCGGAGGCAATGCAGAGCAGATCCAGCGGGTGGCAGAGCAGGTAGGGTGTGGGAACAACCCCCAGTATTTCAGTCAGATCTTTAAAAAACACACCGGAATGACTCCCAGTGCCTATGGAAAGAGGATCAACAGGGGAGAATAAATGAAACAGAAACAAATTAACTAATATAAAATAATATTTAATAAAAAAGTACCTTGAATGGTTTAAAAACCAGTTTCAAGGTACTTTTGCTATATTAGATAGTTCCAAGTATTTTTATAAGCGCATCATGGGCCAGGGTAAAGGCCTCTTCTCCGCTTAATTTCTTTTTCTCTCCCGCATTCTGTTCCAGAGCACTGAACCCTGCAAAGTCTGCCAGATGAGGTTCCAGGGATAAAAAGCCTTTATATCCATTGTCTTTCAACATCTTTAATATCTCACTCACATGCCCGTCCCCATGTCCTGCCGGAACCACGCTTGCATCAGACCACAACGCATCTTTTATATGAACGTAGGCAATATATGGTTTTAACATCTCATAGGCACTTAAAGTGTCCTGCTTGCACTGGACAAAGTTTGCAAAGTCAAACACGGCCTTAAAATGATCTCCGTAGAACTCCTTCATAAGTTCTAAGCACCGGTCTGCCATGTCTCCGTAAATATCCTTTTCATTCTCATGAAGAAGGGTGACCTGGCTGGTTTTTGCATAATCCACAAACTGTCCCATCTGATCTAAGACTTTTCCACGGTAAGGATCGTAGCTTTCATCCTGTGGCATGAAAAAACTGAACATCCGGATATAGGGAGTCTCCATCTCATGAGCGATCTCTACTGTATGCTTATATAGCTCCATGTGAGGAAGAAAATCATCATTTATTTTTATTTTTCCAATGGGAGATCCTACGGAAGATAACCGAATCCCTGCATCGAAAAGCTGCTTTTTAATCTCTTTTACTTCATTAAGTGAATATTCTACCAGACCTTTTCCGTTGACGCCCCGCATCTCTACATAGTGAACGTCCAGTTTTTTTAATACCGCGATCTGCTTGTTTAAATCCATATCGATTTCATCCGCAAAACCGGATAAATTAATTCCATCCCACATTTTCATCTCTCCTTTTCTCGATTAATAACTTTTATCTCTTAATGGCTTTTATCCGCTAATTGCTTTTATCTACTAATTGCTTCTATATGCTAATTGCTTTTATCCAATAATTGCTTCTATATGCTAATTGCTTTTATCTGCTAATGACTTTTATCTGTTAATAGCTTCCTTCTGTATCAAAAACCACACTGCTGCCTTCCTTTTTCCGTGAGGCTGAGCGGCGCTTATTCAGTTCTTCTAAAAACAGTTCTTCATCAAATGGAATTTCAATATCTTTTCCCAGCCAGCTGGACAAATGCATGGCGTTTGATAAGGTCAGACCGTTGATTCCCTCTACGCCTTCTGCCACCAGCGGAGTTCCATGAAGGATTCTGCCTGCAAATGCTTTTAATACGCCCATATGCTGCTCATTCATTCCGTCGGTTTCAACCTCTGTGACCGTACATTCCGGAGTATCAAATCCTCCCTTTGCGGTTTTGCAGAAGGTCCGTTCATTCTCCGCCAGTTTATAAAGCATAAGTTTGTCATTTTCACAAACCAGTTTTCCCATTTCCAAGGTAACTTCAAACCGATTGGTTCCTGGTGCGTCTGCGGTTGTCGTAACAAATACGCCGGTGGCACCGCCCGGATATTCCAGATATGCGGTTACATCGTCTTCTACCTCAATGTCATGCCATTTCCCATTGTGGCAGAAGGCATGTACCTTACTGGGCATTCCGCAGATCCACTGAAGAAGATCCATGTTGTGAGGACACTGGTTTAACAAAACGCCGCCGCCCTCTCCGTCCCAGGTAGCTCTCCAGCTGCCGGAATCATAGTAGGACTGGGTCCGGTACCAGTCTGTCACGATCCAGTTAACTCGTTTTATGGCTCCCAGCTCTCCCCCAGTCACCAGCTCATGCATCTTCCGGTAAATGCAGTTGGTTCTCTGATTAAACATCATGGCAAATACACGGTCACTTTTCTTTGCAGCTTCATTCATTTCCCTTACCTGTTTCGTGTAAACTCCGGCCGGTTTTTCACACATGACATGCAGCCCATGTTCCATTGCGTAAATGGTCAGTTCCGGGTGCTGGTAATGAGGAACTGCTATGAGAACCGCATCACAAACCCCCGCTGTGATCAAATCTTTTCCTTCTTCATAAAGAGCCACTGTTTCCGGTACATTTTCTTTTGCCCATGCTCTTCTGGCTTCATCGCGGTCCGCAATCGCAGTTATGATAATCTCCGGAACCTTTCCCTCTAAAATGTTTTTGCAATGTCCTGTTCCCATATTTCCGATTCCAATGATTCCAAGTCTTACTTGATCCATTTTTTATCTCTCCTTATTTCTTGCAGAATCATAAATATCCATCATGGTATAAAATGTAGTTTCCACCGAATGCAGATCATTTGAATAAGCCGTTCCGGATGCCAGGCACTCATAAAAGTTCCGGATGCAGGCTTCATGCCCGCTGCCCCAGTAAGATTTTCCGGGTACTGATGCGCTTGGCGCCTGCCAGTGGATAAGTTCCTCATTCTCCCAGGTCCGGTACCAGACAGAATTCCCTTCCAAGTGCACAACTCCCTTTTCACAGACAAGTTCTATCAGGATAGGCGCATCAAATCCATAGGCTGTGGTGGCATAAAAACTGGCTCTTACCGGTTCCTCACCTTCCGTAAATTCCATATAGGCCTCCAGCGTATCCTCCACTTCCACTACCCCTTTTAAGTGGTGATTGCTCATAGATGCTTCTGTCCTTACAGGCTTTCCAAGCCAGGAAAGCATAAGATCCAAGGTGTGGATGGACTGATTCATAAGTGCACCGCCGCCCTCTGTACCAAGGTTTCCTCTCCAGCCACTATCCGTGTAATAAGCAGAACCCCGGCTCCAGGTGACAAAGGCTCTCCCCCCTTTTATCCTTCCTAGAATTCCTTCATTCAGGATCTGACTGACCCGTTTCGTAGTCTCGTTATATCGGTTCTGAAAACAGATTCCAAGCCTTCCTCTGCTTTCCTTTTCCGCCGACAAAAGCTCATCAAACTGCTTTCTTGTTATGGCGGGAGGCTTTTCCATAAATACGGAAATCCCCTTCTTTAGCACCATGACTGCCATCGGTACGTGGCAGCAATGTGGAGTACAGATGTGAACCACTTCCAAATCTTCCTTGTCCAGCATCTCTTCCAAAGATCCATAGACGGCTGCCATTCCTCCGGTAAAGCTTTTAGAGAACTCTGCAGCCCGCTCCATTCGGATATCTGCCACCGCACAAAGGCTCACTTCTTCCATATCCCTTACGATCATGGCATGAACCTTGCCAATGTTTCCGCAGCCAATCACCCCAACCCGAACCATGATTTCATCCCCTTTTCTTTTTCCTGTTTCTATGATAAATTAATTATATACTCTTTTTCACGCAATTTGTTTGCGCAGATTGACTAGAAACATGCATAAATTGTTTTTTTCAGGAGGATCCCATGAAAAAGGAAGGCTTATACCATTACAGCGAATTTTCCGAGCCCTTTAGTTGTGATTTTACCACCAGTCAGGTTGCAGGAAATGTGGATTTTCATATGCATAACAGCCACGAGATTTATCTCCTTTTAGACGGCCACATCCAGTATTTCGTGGAAAATGCCCGCTATGACATGAATCCCGGAAATTTAATTCTTTTTTCCAATCACGAGATCCACAAAGCGATTAATGCAAAAAATGAACCCTTTACCCGTCTGGTCATTCACGTTAACCCTGCATTTATCCGCCCATACTGCACGTCCAATACCAACCTTTTAGATTGTTTCCACAGAGATCCCGGTGTAAACAATCTGGTTCTCCTTTCAAAGGCGGAATACGAGAATCTGATTGCCATGGCACAAAATTTAAATCAGGCAAAAAAAAATCACTGCACTTACGGCAGTGATTTAACAGCAATTACAACGTTGCTCCAGATTCTCATTCTTATTAATGAAACCTGGAAAAAGACCGGTTCCAGGAAGACTTCTCCAAGGCCTCATAAAGCCCAGGCGATCATGCGTTATATTGACAAAAACTTAACGACCCCTATGACTCTGGACTCCATCTCCAACGCCCTTTCTCTGGACAAATATTATTTAAGCCATTTATTCAAATCCGAGACAGAAAGCAGTATCTTTCAGTACATCGTAGTGAAGCGGGTGGCTCTGGCAAAAGAACTGCTTTTAAAAGGGCACACGGTTTCCGAAGCCTGTTATCTATCCGGGTTTCATGACTACTCTAATTTTATCCGTACCTTCCGGCAGACCACAGGCTGTACGCCAGGGCAGTTTAAGCGTTTGAATCAGTAACTGATTATTTCATCTTATAAACCGGGTCGGCAGGATATCCGCCACGGATCTTTTGCATTCCCCGCTGCACTGCATCCTTTGACTGCTTCCAATCTGCATCTTTGTTAATATAATCAAATTTCTCAATGAACCAGTCCACATCGCCTGACACCCGTTCCATATTTTGTTCCATAATTTTAAAGATAACGGGATAGAATTCCTTTCGTTCCCCATCACTTAAATACTGATCCGCTCCGCTGCATAAATCCCCGAAATGATGGAGGCAGAATCCCTTGCTGTTACTTAATTTACTCCGAAATCCAGAATCATTTTTATAAAGATGGAAAAAAGTTGCCACATAGCGTTCATAACGTTTGGAAAAGCGATCACAGATATAGCAGGTCTTTTCCCGGGAAGAAACCCAATCCCTGATGGCATTGGAATTGCCAGCCTTTCCGGTAAGCCGATCCTTTAAGGAAGTTTTCTGGGGGGCAAAGCCCTGGAATTCTTCCTTCATCTCTTTGATCAGATTTTTATAATAGGTCTTTAAAATCCAGCCATTTCCCAATGCATTGCCATAATCAAACATCTTCTTCTGATGTGTGCGGCAAAATCCCTCTTTGTCGGTGCAGTCTCTGGTATCGCTTTCCATGTAAGAAGCACAGGACCCCAAAACAAAATCCATAAGTTCCTGCTCCACTTTCCGCTCCATATAGCAGAATGGACACTCGTCATCTGCATCCATGGCATCATTTAACGGTATTTCATATAATTTTTCCTTCATCCTTTTTCCCTTTCCTTCCGAGCAAAAAGCGGCTGTGTAAGGGAAGTTCCTTCACACAGCCAGCCATTTAAACTTTAAAGCGGTAACCCACGCCCCAGATTGTCTCGATATACTGAGGTTTCGCCGTATTAAATTCAATCTTTTCTCTGATCTTCTTAATATGAACGGTAACTGTGGCTATATCCCCAATGGATTCCATATCCCATATTTTATTAAACAATTCTTCTTTTGTAAATACATGATTGGGATTCTGGGCAAGGAATGTCAAAAGGTCAAATTCTTTGGTGGTGAAGTTCTTTTCCTCACCATTGATCCATACCCGTCTTGCGGTCTTATCAATCTTAAGCCCACGGATCTCAATGATCTCGTTATCCGGCGTTCCGCTTCCAATCAGACGTTCATAACGGGCCAGATGGGCTTTCACACGAGCCACCATCTCACTGGGGCTGAATGGCTTTGTGATGTAGTCATCTGCACCAAGGCCCAATCCCCGGATCTTATCAATGTCTTCCTTTTTCGCAGAAACCATAATGATAGGGGTGTTCTTAACTTCCCTCACCTTCCGGCAGATCTCAAAGCCGTCGACTCCCGGAAGCATTAAATCCAGGATCAACAGATCGAAATCCTCGTGAAGAGCAAGAGTAAGACCTTCCCTTCCGTCATTTTCAATCTCAACTTCAAATCCGCTGAGTTCCAGATAATCCTTTTCCAGCTCCGCGATGCTTATTTCATCTTCCACAATCAGTATTCTGCTCATTCCTGTATGACCTCCTGGTATTTTCTTAGCACAAAATGAATCTCGGTTCCGATGCCTTCCTTACTGCTGGCCCAGATCCTACCTCCATGATCTTCAATAATCTTCTTAACAATGGACAATCCGATTCCGCTGCCTCCCTGGGAAGAATTCCTGGAAGAATCGGTGCGGTAGAACCGGTCAAAGATATTGGGAAGATCCTTGGCTGGAATTCCCTTGCCGTTGTCCTCTATGCCTACCTGAATGAAATCTCCCACGTCCTTGATCCGAATGTTAATGATCCCACTCTTCTTATCCATATATTTTACAGAATTGCTGATAATATTATTAATTACACGCCGAAGCTGTTCTGCATCCGCAATAATCTCCACATCTTCGTCCACATAGTTAAAATATCCAAGTTCTATGCTGCGTGCTTCCATCTCCAGTCCCACTTCATCCACGCAGTCCCTGAAATAATTGGATACGCTGAGTTTTGAAAATGTATAGGGAATCTTATTGGTATCGATCTTAGAATAAAAGGTCAGCTCGTCGATCAGCTTATCCATATCATTGGCTTTGTTATAAACGGTCCGGATATAGCGGTCCAGCTTCTCCGGAGACGAAGCCACTCCATCCATAATTCCCTCCACATATCCTTTAATGGCAGTAATGGGAGTCTTTAAATCATGGGAGATATTGCTGATCAATTCCTTATTCTCTTTATCATACTGGACTTTTTCTTCTGCAGACTCTTTTAGACGCATCCGCATCTCTTCAAAATCCTGGCAAAGTTGTCCGATCTCATCATCCTCTTCGATCTCCAGCGCAAAATCCAGATTGCCATCCCTTATATTCTTTGTGGCAACCTGAAGCCGTCCCAAAGGACTGATGACAGACCGGTATACCCACATCATAAGGATAGCATCGGTAAATACGATGATCATAATACCTGCAAGAAGCATCTCCCACATCATGATCTTAATCTCAGGAATAAGTCCATCTACATTAGAGATAATGAATACACTACCCTCTCCTCCGTCTGGAAAAAGAAAATCAATTTGTTTTACAAGATGCTGGGTCTCTCCATCCAGATACATGGCTCCGTCCAGGGTGCTGTCTATCTCCTCATATTTGGGAAGCTGCTTATATAATCCCTGGGTAACGTGACTGTTCCCATCAAATATAACCGAATCTCCCTTACGGACCAGCACATAAGCATACTTTGCCGACAGGGACGCATTGAGTTTTTCTAAATATTCTGTATTATTAAATTGGCCTGGATCGGTTTGCAGAACCTGGCTGACTTCCTTTAATTCCTGACTGGTCAGGCGGCTGAAAATCTGAATGGTGTTGCCGGAAACAAGGTCTACCTGATCCGTCAGATTATAAGCTTTTTTAAAAGCGTTCCTCTGATAACTGATCAGTCCTGTGACCACGCCGAATATCAGGACAAGAGGAATCACCGTGATAATCATAAACGCAACCACCAGACGGGTTTTTAATCTAATTTTCACTTTTCTCGCCTCTCCTATATTACAAACTGGAATTCATAACAAAAATATTATATAACGTAATGGTATTATAACACACAACGGCCAGAGAATTTATAAAACAATTCTAAAATTTAAAAAGCTGCTGTAAATGGAAAAAGTCCCCATTTTACAGCAGCTTTTCATGATTCTATGGCTGATTTTATAAATATTTCTTTAAAAGATCTGTCTTATCAAGCTTCTCCCAAGGCAGATCAAGATCATTTCTTCCGAAATGTCCGTAAGCAGCGGTCTGCTTGTAGATCGGACGGCGTAAATCCAGCATCTTGATGATTCCTGCAGGACGCAGATCAAAGTTTTCACGAACGATCTCTACCAGCTTTTCATTGCTTAATTTACCAGTGCCGAAGGTATCTACCATAACAGAAGTCGGGTGTGCAACACCGATGGCATAAGAAAGCTGGATCTCGCACTTTTCAGCCAGACCAGCAGCTACGATGTTCTTAGCCACATAACGGGCTGCATAAGCAGCGGAACGGTCAACCTTGGTGCAGTCCTTACCAGAGAAAGCACCTCCGCCGTGACGAGCATAGCCGCCGTAGGTGTCTACGATGATTTTACGTCCGGTCAAACCGCTGTCACCCTGAGGTCCGCCAATTACAAAACGGCCGGTTGGATTTATAAAGAATTTTGTATTTTTATCTACCAGTTCTACAGGCAGGATCTCATCAAAAACATACTTTTTGATATCTTTGTGGATCTGGTCCTGACTTACATCTTCGTCATGCTGCGTGGATAAAACAACTGCATCCAGACGAATCGGTTTTCCTTCTTCGCTGTACTCAACGGTTACCTGAGTCTTACCGTCTGGTCGAAGGTAGGTTAATGTTCCATTCTTACGAACATTTGTAAGCTGACGAGCCAGTTTGTGAGCCAGTGCGATAGGATATGGTAAATATTCTTCGGTCTCATTGCTTGCAAAACCGAACATCATTCCCTGATCTCCTGCACCAATGGCATCAATTTCCTCGTCAGACATTTTATTTTCTTTTGCTTCCAGAGCGCGGTCAACGCCTAACGCGATGTCCTTGGACTGTTCATCAAGAGCCACCATAACACCGCAAGTCTCGCTGTCGAATCCGCATTTTGCACGGTCATAACCAATTTCTTTTACGGTCTGACGTACAATCTTCTGAATGTCTACATAAGCGTGGGTAGTGATCTCTCCCATAACCATGACAATACCTGTTGTCGTACAGGTCTCACAGGCCACACGGCTCATGGGATCCTGTTTTAACAGTTCGTCAAGAATGGCGTCTGAAATCTGATCACACATTTTGTCCGGATGTCCTTCTGTTACAGACTCGGATGTAAATAATAATTTTTCCATGTTGTCATTTCCTCCTCTATTTTACATGGGGGAATAACAAAAAGAAAAGTCCGCAGCAACGCGGACTTGATTCAACACTGTATCAAATCCTCTTATTGCTCGATTTCTCGCTCAGGTTGGCACCTTCCAGTCATATTTGATAGCGAAACGCAATCATCTGACAGGGGTTGCCGTGACTTCACAGATCCTTTGTATCTCCATCACTCTGAATAAGGGATATTACGACTTTTCATTTGTTATTCAATTGTAAGGTGCTTGAATTGCACTTTTATTCTAACCTATTCAGATTCCGCTGTCAAGTGCATTTCAAATGCAGCTTTTACTTGTCTTCCCACAATGTTTCCGGATAAAGACCGGACTTTTTAAGCGCTTTCATGGCTTCTACCACCGTTGCCTTATCTTCTTTATAGGTAACTCCATACCAACGGTCGGAACTCTTTAAAACGGTTACGTCGGCCTTTCCTTCTTTTAACAGTTCATCTACGACAAATGGCAGAAAATATTCGCACTTTAAAGGATTAGTAACCACTTCCTGCTCTAAAAATGCCGTAAAACGGTTGGAAAGCTCCGTTAAGATGCTGCCGGTAAATCCCCATAAATTCATGGAAACAATGGTTTCTTTTCCAAGCTCCGTCCAGTTTTTGCCGTCATCTTCTGTAAATTCCGCTACATCTCCATGCTTTTCGATCCTGGTGCGCTCGTGAATATCCAGAAGTTTGCCGTTTTCATCCGTGGCGCATACCCCTCTGGCTACATGGCCGTTTTCTGTCAGGGTATTATAAAGCTCATACCCTACCATGGCGTAATGATATTTATTATCGTCTGCAGCCTTAATCAGCTGGTTATATATAGTATCAAAAGCACTTCTTCCATAATAGTCATCTGCATTGATTACAGCAAAGGGACCGTCAATTATGTCCTTGCAGCAAAGAATAGCATGGCCTGTTCCCCATGGCTTCACCCGTCCTTCCGGAACTTCATATCCAGCTGGAAGCTTCGTTAGCTCCTGGTATACATACTCAACCTTCACATGCGCTGCCAGTCTGTCTCCGATATTCTCCTTAAACTCTTTCTCAATGGCTTTCTTAATGATAAAAATAACCTTTTCAAATCCGGCCTGAACCGCATCGTATATCGAAAAGTCAATGATCTTATTTCCATAGGCATCCACAGGATCGATCTGCTTTAATCCTCCGTAACGGCTTCCCATACCTGCTGCCATGATTACCAGCACCGGTTTTTTATTCATCATTGTTACCTCCGCTCATTTGCTGACAAAAGCCTCCTTTTTGCAGGCTGTAAGACAGCTATCTTTTACAACATTGCCATTTTAGCACGGAACATGCCCCAATGTCCATAGAGATGATGGATTCACAAAAAATGGCCATAAAAAAAGGCGGGAAAATTCCCGCCTAACCTACTCTTAATTTAAACTTTTTCGCTTCCTTTTCGGAATCTACTTTTTCTATCATGGCACCAAGGCCCTGAAGCTTTTCTTCAAAGCATTCATAACCTCTCTGGATATAACCGATCTCATCGACTATGGTATATCCGTCTGCTGCCAATCCTGCGATAACCAGAGCTGCACCTGCACGAAGATCAGGAGCATTGACAAATGCACCGGAAAAACCACCGACTCCATCAATAACAGCTACATTGCCTTCCACCTTAACGCTGGCTCCCATGCGTGAAAGCTCATCCACATAGCGGAAACGGTTCTCAAAAATACTCTCCGTTACCACGCTGGTACCGTTTGCCAATGCCAGGGTAACTGCTATCTGAGGCTGCATATCGGTAGGGAATCCCGGGTAGGGAAGTGTTTTTACATCTGTGTGCTTTTGTTTGGTTTTTCCAACGACACGGACTGCATCATCAAATTCCACAACTTCACAGCCCATCTCCAGAAGTTTTGCAGTAATAGCCTCTAAGTGCTTGGGAATGACATTTTTTACCATTACGTCTCCGCGGGTAATCGCTGCTGCACACATGAAGGTACCTGCCTCGATCTGATCCGGGATGATGGAATATTCTGTTCCATGAAGCTTTCTAACACCACGAATGCGAATGGTATCCGTACCGGCGCCTTTGATATTGGCTCCCATGCTGTTTAAGAAGTTGGCTACATCCACTACATGAGGTTCTTTAGCCACATTCTCCAGAATAGTCTGTCCTTCTGCAAGGGTTGCTGCCATCATTACATTGATGGTTGCTCCAACGCTCACTACATCGAGATAGATATGGCTTGCCACTAAATCAATGGCATGTGCAATCACTGCTCCACGCTCGATCTTTACTTCTGCACCAAGAGCACGGAATCCCTTTAAATGCTGATCAATGGGTCTGCTTCCAATGTTACAGCCTCCCGGAAGTGGAACCTGGGCACTTTTATATTTGCCGAGCATGGCTCCGATAAAATAATAGGAAGCCCTGATCTTACGGATATATTCATCATCAACCGAAACTTCCCGGATGGTTCCTCCATTGATTCGGACACTATGTCTGTCGATCCGCTCTACTTTTGCTCCAATTTCTTCGATTGCTTCCAGTAAAACATTTATATCCCGAACATCGGGTAAATTATCGATAAGGACATCATCATCCGTCATGATAGCTGCTGCCAGAATTCCCAAAGCGGCATTCTTTGCTCCCCCGATGGTTACTTCACCGGCCAGGGGATTTCCGCCCTTCATAATATACTGCTCCATTTCACACCTCTGATTATCATGTTATCTATTAAATAATTCTTACATTTTTTTGATTAACCTTTAATGATTATAACATATCTTGCGGATTTGTAAAGAGAACGCACTTTCTTATTCCGTAAATATGCCGCAAACAAAGTCATTGCCCAGGCCTGCAAAGTAAGCAGATGCATCATTGATGCCCATTTTCTGACTGTCTCCGGTTGCCGGGTTGAACAGAGTCACATTATACTGGTCGTAACCGGATATGAGAAGGTAGCCGCCCTGACCTGTATAAGCTGCAACAGGACACCCCTTCCCTACAAAATAGAGTATCTGGTTTAAGTTACAGCCTCTGGCATCAATCATAAGTACCCCTTCTCTGGAGGACCTTGTTCCATTAAAGTCAGCCAGATTGTGCAAAAAGGCAGCCCCGCTTTTTAATGGATCCTTCATATTGCGGATTGGGGAACGGTTCACGCGGTTCCAGAGAATCTCCTGATTCTGGTCGGTTACAACGCCCATCTTATCATAGGCCAGTGTAAGCGCATCGGTAAAATCCCGTCTGCTTCCAAGGAAACGGCCGCCGCCATAGGCATAATACCGGTTCTCCTGAGTCTTTTGGTTGCCCTTAAGTTCTACTACCTCAGTCGCTTCATAAGCCACTTTCTTAGGAACCGAAATCTTTACCTCTTTGCTCGCAGTCTCCTTGTCAAGCTGGACAAAATAAAGCTTTTTCCGGTCCTCAGAGGCATAGAAGCCGATGCCCGCCATCTCCCCGTCTGTAAGTTCCTGGTTGCAGACTATGGTGTCTCGTTTGGATACTGCATAAGACTGATCCCCGCTCTTTACGACCTGGGTTAAGTGAATGCGGCTTTCGTCAACAGAAACGTCTGAAATATATACATTTTCCTGTTCGTATTCCTTAACAATCTTTCCGCTTTGATCCATGATCTCGATCCGGTGCATGGGTACATCCATGATTCTTCCGTTCTGTACCCACACATCACCATCACCGGCAATGCCGTAGATGAAATCATCTCCTACAAATCCAAGAGGCCTGTATAAGTCTTTTTCCCCTCCGGCGATCTCTCTCTTCACTCCAGTATCAAGATCCATAAGATGGATTACATTGGCTCCATATGCATCACTGCCTTCCTGCCATGCAAAATGGCGCTCCGAGCCGCTGACCGCATACCCGCCTTCCATCAGAGAGTCTGCCAGAACCATATATTCGTTGCTGTTTAAATCAATGCCGTATACGGAACGGTCAGCCATTAAATAAAGCATTCCGTTGGTCCCTAAGTGAGCAAGCTGGTCCACATCTTCCTTTAACATCTCAAAGGATAAGGTGACCGGTGTAAAAAAGCGTTCCTCTATGGCATTGTCCTGGCTGCTGTACTGATACATGGCAATTCCCATACTTCCTTCATGGATTCCACGGTTCATATACCCATATACCAGGAAATTCACGTCTCCATTGTCGCTGACTGACAAAATTTTTATGTCATGCTGGTTATAACCACTCCGCAGTCCGTCATCTCCGCCGCTTCGGAAAGAAAATACCTTTACTCCATGTTCTGCCTTCTGATCAAAAGTCCATAAATCCCTGTTGACCACATAGGCTACCTGGTTGCCTGATGGACTTTTTGCTGTACGGATTTCATCCGGATTGGTAATTCCCAGTAATATTCTTTTTCCGGAAAACAAATCCTTTTGTCCGGAAAAGATCTGGTTGGTACTGCGTTCAAAATCCATTAAATAGATCCGCCTGCTGTCCCACTTCATGGTGAAATTATCTTCAACCTCATAAAGTTCCTTTGTGTCCCCTTCTCCTCCGCGGGACACCAGATATTCCAGCTGAACACTGCACATAATTCCATTTAAGTCCTTAAGAGTGACCCGGATATCACCGACCGGAGTAACGGAAAGCCCACCCCAGGTCAACTGGGAAAAGCTTGACCGTATTGTAGCATGGCTGAGAGAACTGTTATCCTCGGTGTCACTGGTTTCCAGATAGGTAGTGAGTTCCCTTGCCTGATCGTAATCAAACGTCTTATTGGTGAAATTAAATGCAAAATCGATCATGTCTTTTGCGTTGGTGCTGTCCGACCACATAATTCTTGTATAATAAAGAAGTTCTCCCTTATCTGACGTGTCCAGGGTAAGAACCAAAAGATATTCCTTATCCTTTGTCAGAAGATTCTGGATCGGTAGGGTGGCTGTAACCCCGTTTTCCTCCTGGTTCCACTTATCGATGGTGGTCCGCTCCACCAGACGCTCCATGTCCAGACTACGGACTTCATAGCTGATGCCCTTAATACTGCCGCTGTAATCCCCAATTTGAATGTTCATGGAACGGTCAGAAGGTAGTATGGCCAATGCTTCCCTTGATACCGTCTGTTTCATATCCTGGGTATAGCCGTGGAGAAGGTTCATTTTCCGCCCAAACATATCTGTAGATACAACCGGCAGTGAAGCCTCATCCATAGAGGTATATACCATAACATCTTTTTTTTCCGTACTTTTCTGATTCCACATAAAATAAACTGCGATTGCTACAATAAAAACCGCAGATAAAATTCCAATTTTCTTAATTAATCGACTCATATCAGACTTCCTTTGTTTTTCCATTCTATCTTCTTATTGTATACAATTATAACCAAAACTACAATGAAAACTTTCTTAAACATTCGTTAATCGACAGGTATATACAGGATTTTTGCAAAGGAAAGCAGCCTACCGATTTGGTCAGCTGCTTTCCTTTTTGTTACCTGCAACGGCCTGATCCACATCTCCGGCGATGCATTTCATTAAGAAGAAGTACAGAAATAACGTCATTTAACCAGCCATTGTTCTTTGGCGGCCTTGGTCCTGGTGGCGGACCCCATGGTTGATTTGGACCGCACGGTCGGTTTGGACCACACGGTTTATTTGGTCCCCACGGTTTATTTGGTCCCCACGGCTGATTCGGTCCCCATGGTTGATTCGGTCCCCATGGCTGATTCGGTCCCCATGGTTGATTCGGTCCCCACGGCTGATTCGGTCCCCACGGCTGATTTGGTCCCCACGGCTGATTTGGGCCCCACGGTGGTCTGGGCCCTGGCGGCGGACCCCAGGAGGAATTATTTTGTTTAGAAAGCAGATCCTCTTCTTCCACCACCTCTTCATCCCATTCTGTAGTCTCCGCAGTCTGACTGCCTGAATCATACGTTCCACTCCCGTATGTTTCCGTGATCTCATCCTCTGAGAGGATACCTTCACTTTGAATCTGGCTGCAAATAGAATCGCAGATCTGGTTGATCAAAATACGGTCCGGATATTCATCGTACATAGGACTGTTCTTATACTCCAGATGATCACATGCAGAAACTACATATTCCTGCAGGCGCTTCATATGTCCCGGGTACATCCCCTGTAAATATTCCAAATCCTGAACTATGAAATCTTTCTTCTCCAAAGGATTTCCGGAAAGGCTCCTGTCACCGTACAGCATATACGGCTCCATCTGCCCCAAATCGTTACCATAAGTATAATCCGGGTTATTGGGCACGGCTGTTCTCACTCCCTGCTATAAGCTTATACAACACTATAATATGCATGCCAGAGTAGAAAGGTGCAGGTTTAAAAGATGGAGGTCATGACAAAAGGAAAGGACGTTCTTCTGATATCCGCAGAATCAGAAAAACATCCTTTCCCAATTAGTTACCGCTGTCAAACAATGGAGTCTTATAAACACCATCTGAAATCAAGTTCTTAATTGCCGCTGCAACAGCCGGCTTATCCTCTTTATAGGTTACCCCAAACCATTTATCCTTTGTCTCAAGGACTCTGACCTTTGCCTGATTTGACTGTACAAGCCGGTCAATGATTTTTGGAAGAAGATATTCCGATTTCACATCCTCATCCTTTAATCCTTTCAGGAAGTCCGGAAATCCTTTCTCCAGTTCCTTTATAAATTCTGGAGACAGTCCCCACATATTCATGGAAACATTCTGCTCTAAAGGTACCAGAACCGGTTCTCCGGCTTCATTTCGTCCCTCTGTTCCATTGGTATTCCTCTGGATCTCGTATGTCTCGGTTACTTCTTTTAAAATCCCGTTTTCATCAATCTGACATACACCCCGGGTCACTCCGCCGTTCTCGCTTAAGGTATTGCCAAGGATGAATCCTCCCATGCAGATATCAAAAGGTTTTGCAGAGCAGTCCATGTCATGAACCAGGTAATCATGAATCTTAACAAAACCTTCTTTTCCGTAATAATCGTCCGCATTAATAACTACAAAAGGCTCCTGGATCATATCTTTGGCGCATAAAATGGCCTGTCCAGTTCCCCATGGCTTTGTCCGGTCTGCAGGCTTATGAAATCCGTTTGGAAGATCATCAAGCTCCTGGTATGCATATGCTACCGGCGCAATCTTTTCAATCCTTTTCCCAATGATTTCTTTAAAGTCCTCTTCCAGATCTTTCCGAATAATAAACACGATCTTGTTAAATCCGGCTTCCAGCGCATCATGGATGGAATAGTCCATGATGATCTCTCCACTTGGTCCTACTGGCTCCAGCTGTTTGATTCCACCGCCGAACCGGCTTCCTATACCGGCTGCCATAATGACTAATGACGTTTCTTTCATGAATATTTACTCCCTATTTTGTTTTATCTGTCCTATAGTATATCACAAAAAAATACATTCATCTACACTCAATGGCTATTCCTTAACATCCAGTTTAGGAATCCTTTTTATTTTTAAAGATACGGTGGATAAATGGCTGTAAAAACGTTCCTGCCTTCATACCAAAAATACCAATGATCAACGCAATCGGATTAAACACGTCCGAGTACCGTTTTACCACCACTGCAACCACTGCAAGAAGCATCATATAACGGGTCATGGAGCTTGTTATGCTGAAAACCGTTGTAAACTTCTGGTTTCTGGTCTTTATACAAAGCTTAAGTACCGCTGCCATGGATAAAAACATTGCAAGTGACAGCACCATACCCAATAATAATCCTGCAAAAACAGAAGGCTCTGGGAAAGCAAACAGTGCGATGAGCATGGAAGCTCCTGCGAAACCCCCAATTCCCGCCACAATCTCAAGCGTCAGATTTTTATCCTCTTTTATCATTTCATGTCCTCCTGCTTCCAATTGCGTTCATACGATGTCATCTTTACAATCACCGTAGCTTTAACTTACGTACCTGATATTATACCTAATTGAAAATCGTTTGTCTATCTTTTGAGTTGTTATGTGCTTACCATCCTATACGTAAAAAGGGTCTGGCTCCCTCCGTTAAACCGGAGATAGCCAGACCCTTTTTTTAGTCAAATTATAATTCTTTTGTTGCAGGAAGAATTGTTTCAACTTCTGCATGTGGACGAGGAATTACATGTACGGAAACCAGCTCGCCTACACGCTGAGCTGCTGCTGCACCTGCATCAGTAGCTGCCTTAACAGCTCCTACATCGCCTCTTACCATAACGGTTACAAGACCGCCGCCTACGAATTCTTTACCAACTAAAGTAACGTTTGCTGCTTTAACCATAGCATCTGCTGCCTCGATAGATCCAATTAAACCTTTTGTTTCAATCATTCCTAATGCATCATATTTCATAGTATTAATCCTCCTGATTATATAATAAAATTTTTATTGGTTCACTTATTTAACAATGGTAACGCTTGCAGATCCGCCAAGACCCATGGCATTGGCTTCCTCTGTATCTAAATGGCATTCCAGGCTGGAAGTATCGGTTACACGAATGGCTGTATGATCAAAAATACCACCGCGGATTCCTTCTGTCCTTATGCTTACTGTCTGTCCGTCGTGTACGCCGAATTTCAGCGCATCCGATGGGCTCATATGAATATGTCTCTGGGCAATGATTAAGCCCTCTTTTGTCTCTATGGAACCTTTCGGTCCAACCAGTGTGATTCCTGGTGTGCCGGTTAATTCACCGGACATCTTAGGCTCTGCTTTTTTTCCAAGCTTAAAGCTGTCAGCTGCCAGAATCTCAACCTGAGTCTGTTTTCTGACCGGTCCTAAGATACGAACCTTTTCAATGGCTCCTTTGGGGCCGCATACGGTCACTGTTTCCTTGCAGGCATACTGTCCAGGCTGGGATAACTCTTTCATATTGGTAAGTTCATATCCCTTGCCAAAAAGAGAATCCAAGTCTTCCTGAGACAAATGCACGTGACGGTTGGAAACACCTACTGGTATTTTGGACTCATCTTTGCCGGAGTCTGATTTCACAGCTTCCATTAAAAGCTGGATTACTGCTTCATATTTATCCATGTTTGTTTCCTTTCCCAGTTGTGATTACTGACCTTTCATAGCCAGCACGATTTCTTTTACAAGAGCTGCCAGCTTCTCGTTGTCATCACAGCCGGTCTGGCAGGATGATACCGGGGTGGTTTCCTTCTTATCGAAGGAAGCTACAAAGTCAGCTGGGCTGCATGCAGCTTTTGCGCCGTTGTCTTTCCATGTAAAGGTAGGATCATCGGCTGCGATGGTAGCACAATCTTTTAAGCCAAATGCAACGGTCTTAATATTGATTAAGTGCTTTGGACTTACATTCTCGGAAACAGAGCTTCCGCCGCAGGTTCCGCAGCCTAATGTGAAGGCGATTGGAAGACCTGTGCTGATTCCGGTTCCGCCCTGGCTTCCGCCTGTGTTTACAAGGATTCTGGAAGCAGGTTTTGCTGCGAATTTAAGTACTTTATCACGATCCTGAGTATGGATGCTCATGGTATGTCCAATTCCGTTCTGTAACAGACGAATGCTGAGTCCGCAAGCTTCTTCCCAATCCTTAACGGTGTAGAAACCAAGTACGGTTGTCAGTTTTTCGTAGGATAACGGATAACCTTCTCCAACGCCTTCCTGTCTGCCGACTAAAACTCTGGTTCCTTCCGGAATCTGAATTCCTGCTGCTGCTGCAATGACCTGCGGAGAACGTCCAACAAATTTTGCATTCATGTTATGGCCATTCTTAAATAACAGATTGCAGACTTTGTCAGTCTCTTCTTTTGACATGAAGTAACCGCCCTGGCTCTTTAACTCGGATATTACTTCTGCTTCGTTGCATTCCTCGCAGATAATGGACTGCTCAGATGCACAGATGGTACCATAGTCAAAGGTCTTGCTGGCCATTATGGTCTTTACAGCTTCTTTTACGTTTGCTGTCTTCTCGATGTAAGCTGGAGAGTTTCCTGCGCCTACGCCTATGGCTGGCTTTCCTGCACTGTAAGCAGCTTTTACCATTCCAGGACCACCGGTTGCGATGATGATGGAAACTTCTTTTCCTTTCATCAGCTCATTGGTGGAACCCATGGAAGGCATGGATACACAACCGATGATTCCCTCTGGAGCGCCTGCAGCGATAGCCGCTTCACGCATAACCTCAGCTGCTTTTAAGGTACATTTTGCAGCAGATGGATGTGGGGAGAATACGATCGAATTTCCTGATTTAATTGCGATCATAGACTTAAAAAATACAGTGGAAGTAGGGTTTGTGGAAGGTACGATACCCATGATAAGGCCTACCGGTTCTGCTACTTCGATGGTTTTATTCACAGTATCTTCGGAAAGAATTCCTGTTGTTTTCATTCCTTTGATCTGCTCGTATAAAAGAGTGGATGCTGCATGATTCTTATATGCTTTATCCATTACTTTACCGAATCCTGTTTCTTCAACTGCCATTTCAGCGAGACAGAGGGAATGCTCTTCTCCTGCCTTAGCCATACTTCTTAAAATTGCATCAATCTGTTCATCTGAAAATTTGGCAATTGCTTTTGCTGCTGCTTCTCCGCATCTTGCTAAATCCCTTGCTTCTTGGATGGAACGTAAATCATAATCAAAATTTTCCATGTTCTGATTCTCCTCTTCTAAAAATCTTAATCATTTTGTCCATAATACTTCCCGAATTCTTCCAGCAGCAGGGTTTTATTTGCCTTTGAAATCTCTCTTCCAGCTATGCTGAATTCCGGATATTCGCGGGCAAGCGTCCTAAGCTCTGTTACCTTCATATCTTCAAGTATCTTCATGGTTTCTTCAAACCCATCCTGCTTCATCCACACATCTACGGTTTCTCTTTTAATGGTATCCACCGTTTCTGTCTCGTAGGAAGGTTCTTCTTCTGTCACTGGAACAGATGGTTCCGCCTGGATTTCCGGTACTGGTTGCGGTACTGGTTCGTCATCCGGCTCATCAGGAGTTCCTGCGCCTATGACAGCCACAAGTTCCTCATGCGGCCTTGGAATCACATGGCGTGTTACCAGGGTGGCTCCATTGATACGCTCCACCGCTGCTGCTCCTGCATCTACTGCTGCCTGTACTGCTGCCACATCGCCAGTCACTGTAACAGAGATAAGTCCTCCGCCGACTTTGGTTCTTTCCACCAGAGACACATCTGCTGCTTTTAACATGGCATCGGCCGCTTCAATAGCTGCCAGCACACCTTTTGTTTCTATAAAGCCAAGTGCCTGCATCGTTTACCTCCTTAAACCAGATCTGCCCAGTTTGCCGGATAAGTTGCGTAGAATACTCTCGCTTTATCCGGGGAACCCCAGATCACCTTAGATCCTGACGGTACGAAAAGAACATCTCCAGCTTTTGCCGTATAGGTCTTTCCGTCAATTGTCACAGTAAGTGTTCCTTCGATGACATAATCAATTTCTTCATATGTCAGTTCCCATTCAAACTCTGAATGGTCGATCACAAGAAATCCTGCACTGATATGGGATTCGTCTTTGCTTACTAATTCCTGATAGTAAGCCTTTACGTTTGGATCACCTGTATCAAAAACGTCCATTTTTACGGAACTTCCGCGAACTACCTTTAAACCGTTTCCATGACTTTCTGACTCATAAGGCTTTAAAATGTCATTTAACATTCCCTTTTCCATCAGTGTCTTCAGTACCATATAAATTTTCTCGCTGTCAATATCCATACCTGCAAATGCTGCCGGAGCCTGTGGCTTCTCTTCTGCCTTATCGCAGAATGTGATTCCATAAGAATCTGCTGTATCTTTTGCCGATGGAGTGATAATGCTTCCGCTTTCCATGTAGAACACCTTTTTGCCCTCTGCATGAAGCGTTTCCACATCCTTTGCACAAATCAACTGCTTCATATGATCACTTCCCTTCTATATAAATTGGCAATCCTCATCTATGATTCCAATTACTACTGCATCGATGGGAATTTCATCGCTTCCCAGCATGCGTCTGGCTGAAGAGCCGGTTGAAATGATCACACGGTCCCCAATTCCCGCACTGATAATATCTGCTACGATCAGCCGTTCACCTTCCCGTGTGCCTCCGATGATCTCAGCAAGCATGAATTTATATCCGCTTAAGGATTCGGCTTTTCTGGTTGCCCAAATGTTGTCGATCAATCTCGCTGCTACCATTCCATTGCACCTCTCTTCTCTCTTTGCTTAATCTCTTCCAGCGCTGCCTCTACCGATGCCGTATCTCCGAATATCGCCAGCATAATCATGTTCTGTGGGCAGCTTCCCCTGATATCTTCCACCGTTACGCCAACTGCTTTTTCTGCAACATCAGCGGCACAGACCATCTCAATAATCCTACCCTGAATCAGTCCCACAGCGTCTACCGGCCCTATAGGGGTTGAAGTGCCGGAGCCTTTTCTTCGGTTTAAAATATCAATGGTTCCTTTTGACGGTGATTTAATAATCCGGTATTCCATTTGTCCACTTCCTTTTTATGCCATTTCCTCCTGCGTACAGGAGAATGCGATTCCAAGAGGAGTTACAAACATTGGGTTCTCAGGCTTTCTTGTTCTGATCCCCGTCTGTTTTTCAATGATTCCTTCGATGCCAGTCAGACAGCAGGTTCCGCCTACTAAGTAGATTTCGTCTACGTCATGACCTTTGATGTGACGGCTGATAATGGAGGCCACTTTCTCTACCACCGGTTTTAACACCGGAAGAAGTTCTTTGTGGTGTTCTTCCTTGCGCTTATAAACTTCTGCTTCCGAGAAAGACATATTATATGCACCGGAAACAACCAGGGAAAAATGGGTTCCTCCTGTGGGTTCGTCAGCAACATACACCACTTTCCCATCTTTTAAGATGGAAATGCCGGTAGTTCCGCCGCCGATATCCACAACCGCTCCGTTTTCGATCTTTAATACTGCATTTGCTGCCGTAGGTTCATCAAGAAGGGCAGTGATCTCAAATCCCGCGCCCTGTACCACATTCTTGATAGCGCCTCCGTCCAGAGCATCGGTGCCTGGAGGAATGGCTGCCGCCGCATATAACAGCTCGGTGTCCAGCTTTTCCTCAAGCTCTGCCTTTAACTCACGAACGATCCGGATAGCGCCGATGTAATCGACCACCATTCCGTCACGGACCACATCCGCATACCGGTAAGCACCGGCAACCGGCTTGTAATTTTCATCAAGCACTGCCAGTACCACACACGCCGTTCCCATATCCACTCCGGTATAATATACAGAGGAATTTCCCTTTACAGGATGCTTTACCACTGCTTCGAACTGGCTTACCAGTTCATTGCAGCTATCAAATGTTATTTCTTTTTTTGACATGCTTTTCCTCCATATGCCAGACAAATCATCTGTGATAAGCGGTTAATGACCGGGTTAAAACTTTTGTCTCCTGCTTCCGCTGCCAGCTCTCTTACGCTGCAGCGCAGACGGTGCAGTAAAACGATCTCTCTTCCTTTTTCTGACTGGGCATGAAATCCTGTGATTTCAAAACAGTCTTCAAAAGGCTCATGAAAATTATCTTTATCAAGTCCTGTGCAGGATTGAAATGTATGTTCCTCTTCCGGTCTTTCTTTCCCCACGAAAGAAAGTCTCCGTTCTAAGTCAAATACCTGTTCTGCTAACAGCACATCCCGTTCCATTAGTGAAAGCCCTGCTTCCAAAAACTGTGCCTGAAGTGTTTTCTTCTTTAGCAGAAACAGCTGGTCTTTCATCTCCTGCTTCGGTGCTTCTTCTTTTTTCTCTCCTGGCTTTGCTATTTTGCGTTTTACCGCCATAGGATCATCAAGAAAGGAGATCTTTTTGTCCACCAGAAACTGTCTTGCGCCTGGTGTCAACCTGGCTCCTCCCGGGAGATCATAAGAGGTAAAGGGTTCTCTGCGAAATAAAATCCTCAAATCGTCTTCTGTGATGAATTTCATTAAAATCCCCCCTTACACAATTTACGGTAGATATTCGCGATATCTTCTGCCGTCGGCACTCTTGGGTTGGTCAATGTGCAGTTATCATGAAGTGCTTTTTCTGCCATTTCCTCTACAGCCTGTAAAAATTCGTCCCGATCCACTTTTAAATCTGTGATCTGCTGCGGTATCTTGATCTTATTCATCAGATTCTTGATATGACGCACCAGGCCGTGTACCGTGGCTTTTTCTGTTCCGGCTGCGATTCCAAGCATGTTTGCAATTTCCATATAACGGCCGCAGGCTTCATATTCTCCCGCTTCTTCCAAACCTGCATTGTAGCTGATTACATGAGGAAGTAAAATCGCATTGCTTCTTCCGTGTGGAATGTGAAATCTTGCTCCAAGAGCATGTGCCATGCTGTGACAAAGTCCTAATGATGCTCCGTTAAAGGCAACACCTGCCAGACAGGATGCATTGTGCATGTGTGTTCTGGCTTCCATGTCGCTTCCTTCTTCTACCGTGCGTGCCAGATAGTTCCAAACCAGTCTGACTGCTTTTTCCGCACATGCATCAGTAAAATCACCTGCATTGGTAGACACATAAGCTTCCAGGGCGTGAGTTAAAACATCCATTCCTGTATCCGCTGTAATATGCGGCGGAACTGACACGGTAAAGCGCGGGTCTAAGAATGCCACATCCGGTACCATGCTGTCAGAGCGAAGCGGATATTTTGCCTGTGCCTGAGGATCAGAGATAACGGAAAAATTAGTTACTTCACTTCCCGTACCGCTGGTAGTCGGAACTGCGATCAGATACAGTTTCTCATTTCCCATCTGGGTGTAAATGTTGCTTGCTGCCTTTGCTGTATCGATGGCGGAACCGCCGCCAAGAGCGATCACTGCGTCTGGCCCAAAGCACTGCATTCTGCCGATGGCCTTAGAAACCACTTCAATCGTAGGATCAGGTACCACCTCTGAAAACACTTCAAAGCTGCTTCCTTTTTCTGCTAAAAGATCTGTGATCATGTTCACCTTTCCGGACTGTGCCATAAAGGGGTCACAAATGATATAAGCCTTTTCTACCGGAAGTTCCTTAATCTTATCAAGACAGGAAGATCCCATATAAACCTTTGTGTTCATTACAAATTGCTCCACGTTACATTTCCCTCCTTTCCTATTATTTCTGTTAATTCTAATGCTTCCATTAAATCACAAAGGCCGGTGCGGTCCTTGAGATTTATATGGTAACAGGGGCCCACAACCCCGGTTTTTTTTAACTGACGGATACACCAGCCGTCATTTTCAGGTTTCTCTCCGCTTCCGGTTATGACTCCGATGACCGGAACCCGGAATGTTTTCGCAAATCCCGGCGGATAGCTTTCCCGGCATGAAGACTGGTCTACCAGCATCAGTACATGGGAGGCGTCCTGGGCTGCCGCAATAATATGCTTGTGCATCCAGGGACTTTCTAGGTAAACCCCCGGAACATCCAGGGTTTTTTTCCCATATACCATGTTCTGGGTCCGCCTCGCGGGGCCGTCTATGCCGTTTAAGACATTGGCCAGGGAGGTTTTCCCGCTGCCCCCGGGTCCGATGATCATGATTCTCTTCTTTCTCATGTCTTTGTAATCGGAGGCACGGTATAACCAAGTACGCGTTTTAATGTATCGCATACTGCGGTTAAAGCGGTTTCCACACTATCCACGTCGCCTGCAATGATGACAGATCCGGTAAACCGGTCTAAAAATCCCACTTCCACGTCCGCCGCTTTTGCCGCAATATCTGCAGCGATGATGGACGTTTCAAAGGGAGACAGTGTAAGAATTCCGATGGCACCGAGTTCATCAATGCCCAGACACTCATATACCTCCCCGATGGGGGATGCGATTACATGAGCGATGGTCACCTGTTTTCCCGGAACAGATTCCTCTATAACACGCTGCATCTCTACCACGACGTTTTCCCCTTTCCTAGTGCTTGACCACAGTAACCGGAAATTGATATTCTTTCATCCATCCTTCGATCCGGTCTAAATCCTCTGCACTTAAGCTTGGATCGCCGTCAATGGGGTACTCCATATCCAGCTGGTTGTATTTATTAACGCCCAGCTTGTGATAAGGAAGTAAATCAATTCCCTTAAAATTCTTATAATCACGGAACGGCATCAAAAATTTGATTACCGCGTCAATTTCTTCTCTGCTGTCATTGATCCCTTTTAGCATAGGCATACGCACCTTGACATTGTAACGGTGGTGAAGCAGCTCCTTTATATTTGTAAGGATCTGTTCGTTGTTTACGCCCACCAGTTCATTGTGACGTACCGGGTCCATATGCTTCATGTCAAAGAGAAATAAATCTACGTATTCTGCTATCTTTAATATCGTTTCCGTTTTTGTATAACCGCAGGTCTCAATCGCTGTATTGATTCCCTCCCGCTTACAGGCCATCAAAAGGTTTAAGGCTGCTTCCGGCTGTGCGGTCACTTCTCCGCCGCCAAGGGTTACCCCTCCACCTGAAATATCATAGAATGCAGCATCCTCTTCCACGATCTTAAGCAGTTCTGAAATGGTTTTCACCTCTCCGGCAATGCTAAGCGCCGCATTAGGGCAGACATTCTTGCATTTCATGCAGCCAATGCAATTCTTTTCCCGCAAAATTTCATGCTTACCGGTCTCGTTGGATATCACATGGATTCCTACGGGGCATACATCGACGCACGCCCCGCAGTTTACACAGGAATTTCTTTTATACATCACCTGGAATTTTCGTTCCAGCCCTTCCGGGTTGGCACACCATTTGCACCGGAGTGGACAGCCTTTGAAGAATACCAGGGTTCTGATACCCGGCCCGTCATACATATTGTACTTCTGCACATTAAAGATTAGCGCCTTACGTTCAATCTCTCCTGTATTTCCATGGTCCATTGTGATTTATCTCCGTTTCCTAATTAGAAATGTGTCAACATGGTTCTGCTGATGATTTCATCCTGAACGTCCTTACATAACTCTACGAAGAACGCGCTGTAACCTGCAACACGTACAATCAGATCACGATACTGCTCTGGATGCTTCTGAGCTTCGATCAGAGTATTGTTATCCAAGTAGTTGAACTGCATCTCACCGTTTCCAAACATACAAGCGGTACGAAGAAGGGTAACTAAGCTCTCTTCTCCTTCTGGTGTGTCAAGAAGTCCTGCCATGATCTTAAAGTTATGAACCATACCGATGTTCATGGTATCGTTTGCCATCTTGGAAATAGACTTGATGATAGCAGTTGGTCCCTTGAAATCGGCACCCTGTGTTGGGCTGATACCATCAGAAAGTGGAAGCCATGCGTGACGGCCGTTTGCAGAAGCGCCAGTCAGCTGTCCAAATGGAGTGTTGTTAGAAATGGATAATGTACCATGGCTTAAAACAGAATATAATGTTTTAAACTTTCTGTGCTCATGCTCGGTAAAGTCAACTAAGTCTGCAGCGATTAAATCTGCGTAGTCATCATCATTTCCGTATTTAGGAGCATTGAGGCAATCGGTACGAATCTGATCATAACCAACAAAGTCTGCCTTTAATGCTGTGTTTAACTGCTCTAATGTATATTTCTTCTCATCGAAAACAAGTTTCTTGATTGCTGCCATGGAATCTGCATAAGTAGCAAGTCCTGACCATACAACACCAGGTCCGAAGTTGTACATTGCACCGCCTGCGGATACATCCTTAGCTTTCTCCATACATCCTTCATACATGATAGACATCAGTGGCTTCGGAGCAAGTTCTCTGTGGATACGCTGAGAAATTACAGTTGCTACATCGGTCCATTTAGTAATGTATTTGATTTCTTCTTTTACAGCAGTTTCAAATTCTTCATAAGTCCTGAACTTGCTTAATTCACCCATATCCGGGCAAACCTGCTTGCCATACCATAACGGAACACCATTGTTTAATACAAGCTCGATACAGATTGGCCACTGTGTATAAGCAGTTGATGTCCACTGATATAAACGTCCGGACTTCTGAGGCTCTACACAACCCATCAGACAGTAGTCACGTGCATCTTCGATGGAAACGCCTTTTGCAAGCATCATCTTGATGTGAGCATCGTCAAAGTGGCAGGCAGGGAATCCCATACCGGAACGAACCACATCTACGATCTTCTTCATGTACTTTTTCGGGGACTTATTGTGGATACGGCATGCTAAAGATGGCTGATAAATCTTTACGTGACGAACAGCATCCATTAAAAGATAAGTCAAATCATTGGTAGCATCATGTCCGCTTCTTGTCACACCGCCGACACACATATTAACGAATGGCTGGTATCCTGCGAAGAATTTGGAACCGCCTTCGCTGGTGATCCACATCATCTCAGACATCTTAATGAGCATACAGCCTGCAAGCTCGAATGCCTGATAATCATTCATACGGCCTGATTCGATATCATCTTTGTAGAATGGGAACATATACTGGTCAACACGTCCGATGGACATACCGGTCTGGTTCTCTTCTACTACAAGAAGGGATTCGATGGTCCATACTGCCTGGATTGCTTCCCAGAAAGTTCTTGGCTTGTGAGCTGGTACATATGCATTTACTTCAGCGATCTTTAAAAGCTCGTCCTTACGCTTTGGATTGGTTTCCTTTGCTGCAAGTTCTTTTGCATAATCGGAAAGTCTCTTTGCGTAGATCATAACGCCTTCGGTTGTATCAATAATAGATTTGTAGAAATAGATCTTCTCGATATCATCAGGATTCTCATAATCCAGTTCTTCTAAATGATCCTTAGCTTCCTGCTGAATATCAAGCATACCTTTTTTCATAAGGATTACATCATAACCTGGGTTGGAATCTCCGCCGCCGTTGATTGCATGGTAGGAACAGTCAGATACAAAAGATTCTCCTGATAATTCCCATACGCCAGCTTCACGGTACTGATCCTCGCAATACTCATCAACAGATTTACCTTCCCAGTATGGGAAAAGCTCTTCCTTCATGATTTTCTTGTCTTCATCGGAAATATAGAATGGATCCTGAGGACGTGAACCAATGGTGTCGATCTCATCAACCATCCATCTCCAAGCGATATCAGGGGAGAATGCGCCTGCACGAGGAGCGCCGCAAGGAGCACCTACGATCAGCTCGTTGTCCTGAATAACAAGGGGAGCAGTCTCACAGCAATAACGGAAACATTTTGCACGAAGCATAATCTTTGGCATACCAGGATTCTCTCTTGCAATCTTTGTGATTGCGCGGGCACGGTATGTTGTGATTGAAGGCTTGTGAGTTAAATAATTATCTTTTAATTTCTTAAGTCTTGGTGTGATGTCTCCAGGTATTTCAGTACCTTCCTCAAAGCTTACACTTGCTGTCTGAGGAGCAGACTCCTTTTTGTTGATCTCGTCTGAAACGGTTTCGAACATTTTCATCAGGGAAGCTCTTTCTTCCGGTGACATGTTCTTCGTTGCTTCTACAAATTTATTAGAAAATTCACGAATATCCAATACGATTCCCTCTCTTTCTATTATTTCTCGTCCAGTTCCCTGGACAGCGCCTCTAAGATCTGTTTTAACAGAGCCTTGGCGTCATCAGTCCCGCCTTTTTCTTCCGTAACAGCGATATGACCTTTATCCGCTTTATTCGTCAGCTTTAAGAAATCCTCAGCTTTGCGAACTCCATATCCCACTTTGCGGATGTATATGAAATTCATGGGGGAAACATTGTCTGCAGTCATTCCTGCACCTGACGTTATGCTTCCTAAGGTCATAGCCGGGAACAGATTTGTGGTCGCTCCCATGCTTCCTAAGGTGGCTGGAGTGTTCACAAGAACTCTTCCGACTGGTTTTTTTAATGCGAACTGGCGAATTACTTCCTCGTCCCTGGAATGGATCACCAGGGTGTGTCCATGGCTTTCGTTTACCAAAAGGCTCATACACTTCTCGCAGGCATGCATCCAGTCATGTTCGATGTAATAAGCAAGTACCGGACAGAGCAGCTCTTTTGCAAATGGATTTCTGTCAGAAATATATTTCTGTTCCGAAACCAGAACCGTGGTGGTCGGTGCGACTAAAAATCCTGCCCTTTTGGCAAGCTCAAAAGCCGGCCGGCCCATAATCTCTGTATCCGCCTTTCCGCTTTCCAGACAAAGAAGATCGATTAATTTCTCTTCTTCCTCTCCGTTCATGAAATAGGCGCCGTTCTTTAACATCTCTGCCTTTACTTCAGCTGCGATCACGCTGTCAACGACCATATACTGCTCCGCGGCTGACACGATTCCGTAATCAAAGGTGCGGCTGGCAATAATATCTTCCACCGCCTGTCTTACATCTGCAGACCGTTCAATAAACACTGGTCCATTGCCCGTTCCACCGTAGATATAAGGTTTTCCGCTTTCTGCTGCCTTGCGGCACAATTCCGGTACTCCGGTATTGACAACTATGGCAGCTGCAGGATGATGAATCAGTTCCAGGGCACCTGCGCCTGTCACTGTCTTTAGATAACCGATGGCTCCTTCTGGCAGGCCACAGCATTTTCCTGCTTCCTGCAAACGGTCAAGCAGCTTCCCGGTTACTTTCTTTGCTCTTTCATGGGGGGCAATCACGATAGGATTACCAGATTTCACAGCGATAAGCACATTGTAAATCGCTGTGGAAATCGGGCTTATTGCCGGAGTTAAGGCAGCAATAACACCTACGGGGACACCGATGTCCATGGTCTTTAATTCTGCGTCTTCCAGTAAGATTCCGACGCATTTCATATGTTTCAACTGATCCGGAAGAGTTTCACAGACAAATGTGTTCTTCACAAATTTATCCTGCCAGCGTCCATATCCGGTTTCTTCTGCGGACATGACCGCCAGCTCCTCTGCCATATCTTTAGCAGCGGCAGCAAGGACACCTACGATATGATCAAGCTTTTCCTGGGGGAAGGTTAGCATGCTTTCTCTGGCTTCTCGTGCGCTTTCCATTAAAATCCTGGCCTCCTGTATGGAGAGCAGGTCTTTATCTATAAAACTCATTTCCATTTCTCCCTTCGTTCGGGATGCCTGTTATTCCTCTGCAGGAGCAGTCGGGATTGCGTATCTCTTTACGATCTTAGCAAGATCGGGATGGGGTCTTGGGATAACCACAGAGCTGTATACCTCAGCTCCCATGTTGTTAACAGCCTTGATTCCTGCTTCTACTGCAGTCTTGCAGGCTCCTACATCGCCCTGAACCAGGACGGAGATATAGCCGGAAGCTACGTTCTCATATCCAACCAATTCCACTTCCGCTGCCTTACACATTGCATCAGCCGCTTCCAGTACGAATACCAAACCAAATGTTTCAATTGCGCCTATGGCTTCATATCTTTCCATATACTGTTTTCCTCTCTTTATGCGTCAATATCATGTACTGATACAATGTCACCGACCTCTTTGATGGGTCTTGGCATAACATTTTTTGCTGTCAGCTTTCCGATGGCTGCAGCTGCCTCTGCTCCTGCATCTACAGAGGAACGAACGGCTGCTACATCACCCTTTACCATAATGGTAACTAACGTGGAGCCTACATTTTCATAAGAAATCAATTCAACATCCGCTGCTTTTAACATCTTATCCGCAGCTTCCAGTGCCGGAACCAGTCCGACGGTTTCTACAAGCCCTAAAGCTTCATCTCCGTAATATCTCACCTTCCGTAAACCTCCTCGACTTTATTTGTGGCGGTACTTTTTATCTACGTATTTATCAACAGCAGTTCTTCCATCGTCGTTGATCTCGTAGCACATGCGCAGTTCTCCGCTCTGGTCTAAATCGTAGCTGCTTAAGTTTACCATTCCATTTGCTTCTAAAGACATAACATGATCCATATAACGATCTTTTGTAAACTGACGCTCTTTGCCGTATTGTGGCTTTAATGCCTCCATGATCTGGTTAACGTCCGCATTTTTTACTCCGTATAAATAGTTTAATACCGCTGTTCTTGCTGGTAATAACATACCTTTATTCCCCTTTCTTAAAGAAATCAAGTGGATTCATGGTTACCAGAATCGCACCCAATACAATGACCACGGAACCAATTACGATGGTAGGGGTAACTGCCTGTCCAAGGAAAAGGATACAGAAGAAAACGCCCCAGAAAGCATAGGTAACATTTAAAGACATACCTACTGCACAGCCTACTGTAGAATTGCTCTTATACCAGCAAAGGAAAGATACAGCTGCACTTAAACCCGATACTGCAAGCCAGATAGCAGGAATTCCTGCCATTAAAGTTCCTCCTAAAAGTCCAAGACCACCAACAATAGGAAGAATCACAAATAAACTAACGATACCTGAAATGAGCTGACGTAAATTAACCGCTACATCAGTGTCAATCATAGCTCCGCCGTAGGTGGAACATACACCTTCTAAAGCCCAGCTGATTGCTGCAATAAAGGCACAGATGATTCCTAATGTAAAGTTTGGACTGCCTTCTGGTTTTGCCCAGTTAATGATGACTGCTCCAGCCACGCATACCAGCATACCTGCCATAACTCTCTTTGTGATCTTCTGTTTTAAGAAGATTCTTGCAAAAATCGCTCCAAATAAGCTGCATAATGCGGAGATCGGGATTGCATAAGCACCTGCCATAGCAAGACCTACCAGATAAGCACCATTGGCGACCGGGCCGCCAAGAAGTGAACCAAGTACAATCATTTTACCAGGGAATGTATTAAGACTTCTTCCCATCTCACGGATACGGCCGCTTTTCGCATTATAGGCTGTAAGCCAGATCCCTGCGAAAAGATCATTTAAACCGGAACACACATATGGTCCTGCTAACAGTCCTGCTGCACTTACAAGGGGTTCATAATATCCTGCAATAAGAACAAGAACTGTATAAATACCATAGGTAAGTCCGGACACGGCACCAGTAGTCAAACCGGTCACTTTGAACTTTTTGTTAATAGCTGCCATTTTTTGATCCGCGGATGCGGCTGTCATTCCTTGGTTGCTCATTACTTAATCTCCTTCTTGTCTTTCGGAAGAATTGTCTCAACCTCTGCATGAGGACGTGGAATAACATGAACGGAAACCAGCTCTCCAACTCTCTGAGCTGCTGCTGCACCGGCGTCAGTTGCTGCTTTAACAGCACCTACATCTCCTCTTACCATAACAGTAACGAGTCCGCCGCCTACAAATTCCTTACCAATAAGTGTAACGTTTGCTGCCTTCACCATAGCATCTGCAGCTTCAATTGAGCCGATTAAGCCCTTTGTTTCGATCATTCCTAATGCATCATATTTCATTTTTTATTCCTCCTTTTTCCCGAACAGTTCAGATGGGTTCACGGAAACTAAAATTGCTCCTACGATAATGATAACAGAACCAATAATAATGGTTGGTGTTACAGGCTGCTTTACAAACAGAATGCAGAAAAGCACACCCCAGAAAGCGTAGGTAATATTAAGAGACATTCCTACTGCACATCCTACAGTACTATTGGATTTATACCAGCACAGGTAAGAGACTGCAGCACAGAGTCCTGAAACTAAGAGCCATGCAACCGGTGGTACAGACTGCATTGTATCTCCTAAAAGACCCATACCGCCTATTAAAGGCAGAATGATAAACAAGTCTACAATACCGGATAAAAGCTGACGGATGTTAATGAGCACATCAGAATCCAGCATCGCACTTCCGTAGGCTGCAAATACACCTTCCAGTGCCCAGCCAATTGCTGCAACAAATGCAAAAATAATTCCAAGTGTAAAGTTGCTGCTTCCTTCTGGTTTTACCCAGTTGATAACGATGGCTCCAACCACACAGATCAGCATTCCAGCGCCGACTCTCGGTACAATCTTCTGTTTTAAGATGATTCTTGAGAAAAACGCTCCAAAAAGGATATACATCGCTGAGATGGGGATTGCATATGCTCCCGCCATGTTAAGTCCTAAAAGATAAGCGCCGCTCGCAATGGGACCACCTACCAAAGAACCGATCAGTGAGATCTTACCAGGGAACAGCTTAAGACTTCTGCCCAGTTCCTTGATACGGCCGGTTTTAATGTTATAGCCAGTAAGCCATAATCCTGCGAACAAGTCGTTAAGGCCTGAGGTTACATAAGCCAGTATGAGCGCTCCTGTAAGTCCCGGAATAACATCTGCTGCTCCAGCCAGTGGTTTGTAATTACCCGCAATCAATACGAAGGTTGTGTATAAACCATACATAAGTCCGGATATTAAGCCTGCTGTGATACCAATTCTCTTAAATCTCTTGCGTATTTCTGTCATTTTTTAATTTCCTCCCCCATTTGAATAGTGCACAAAAATGCACTTATCCTGTTTCTCTTTCTTTCTTCACGTTCAGCTGAAAACGTTTAGAAAACACCCTGCGCCAGTTAATGTTACTAATTTTAATATGGTGGCATGTGTTTTTCTATGCATTTAGTATAGGACTTACCCCTATGGGGAATGTCAACCAGTTTTTGTATTTTTTCTAGTCCAATAACTGGAAAGATTTAATTTTTCCTCATGCGCGCCTTAAATATATGTAAATCGGGCTTATAAATTTGCATAAACCTTCTGAATTTAAAAATGCCTCTAACACAGAACCCTTTTATTGAATTCTGTGTCAGAGGCAAACACTATCTGAATATTGGTACATTAACCTCGGTAACAAATTCGTCAGGATCTCTGGTTGTCCAGAAGTCCACGACATACCGTTCATAGCTTTCCGTTCCGCACTTATAACCTTTCTTTGCGGCCCAGTCAAGAATATGTTCATATTCTTTGTCAATGGTCTCAAGTTTACCTATGTGATAAACTGATGCGGCCATGAAACCACCATAAGTCTGGCGGTTCATACAGTCCTTGCAGGGGTGAATGGCTTCCTGCATAATGGTGGCACGCTTACAGTTTCCTGTCATCTTTTCTTCAAAAGACTGGAACTTTAAAATTACCGCTCCGGTAATCTCGTTCTCCGCATGCTCCAGGTGGTTGGTCCATTCTATGTTGATGATGGACTCCATATAATTGTAGTCAAATTCCTGCTCCAGGCAACAGTAGGTGACCGCCGGAATATACTTTACGGCAACATCGTGAACATCGTTTTCACGCACCATCTGAGCCTCCTGGATCAGTTCATACCAATCCTTAACCGCAACGTAGCTGTTATGAATCTGCTGCTCCTGTTCGCGGAGCTGGTCAATCTTGTTTCGGAAATTCTGCTCAAGATAATAGTATGTATTCCCTTCCACAAGCCCCTGCATCTCTTCCAGCTTGAATCCCATCTGCTTATAATATTTGACAATTGGGACGGTTAAGAGCGTTTCTTTGTTATAGTACCGGTAGCTGTTCTCTTTGCAGATCATATCCGGAGAGATGATCCCGATCTTATCATAGAAACGCAAAGCTTTGGTTGAAATATTACAGATTTTACTGACTTCCCCAATAGAGAATAATTTTTTTTCTTCCATGTAAGCCCCCATAAGCATAGTTGTGTCTACATCATCGAGTTCATTTGCCTTTTCTTACGCGCCCCTTGTGCATATAGATTAAGTATAATCCTTCCTGTATAGGGGAAGGTCAACCCCTGTTATACAAGTATTTTAATATATCTTGTCGAATTTGAAAAGCATAAATAAATGTAAAAAAAAATGACCATAGGCAATTCTAAATTCTGAATCGCCTATGGTCATTAAAACTTCTTACTTCAAATTGTTTACCATATCCATGATTTCTTTTTTGGATTTTACACCGACAGAGGTAACTGCAAGCTTGCCATCTTTGAAAATTCCAACGGTTGGAATGCTCATTACCTTAAACTGGCCTGCCAGTTCCTGATTCTCGTCGACATCGACTTTTCCAACCTTTAAATCTGGAATGTTATCAGCTGCTATCTCATCCATGACGGGAGCAAACATCTTACAAGGGCCGCACCAGGTTGCCCAGAAATCCACCAGTACAATGCCTTTGTTATTCACTACTTCCGACTCAAAATTCTGTTGTGTTAATGTTACGATTGCCATATCTATTCCTCCTTCTTCATTTAAAATGATCTTACATAACATGTAATTTACTCATTTTTATAGTTTTATCATTATTGTATGGATTATCCTGTTTTTTACTACTAATTATAAAAAACTGTAACTTTTGTAATCCCAGCTTTCTTACTGTTATTATAAAAGTTACAGTTCCATTTGTCAATAGATTTTTTTATTCTTCAAAGTCAAAGCCAAGAAGTTGGATCTTCTTTAAGAATAGATCCTTGGCCTCATTAAGACTGTCATGCTCCGGCTGTCCTTCTGCCGAAACAAGCTTATCCTGCTCCATGGTCTGGGAGGAGACCTTTCCACCCTGATAGCCGCCGCTCAGTTCCAACCCAAGGCTGTATTTCCCGTTATTATATGTAATATTTAACTTAGGGATCTGGAAGGAGCGTTTTCCTTCTACTCCGTTTCCGAAATAAAGCTTTGTATCAACGAAAAGATCTCTGCCGTTAAGTGATACATCTCCCGTAAGTGTAAGTCCTCTGTTGTTTTCCAGACCGAAAGTTACGTCTCCCAATCCTTCTACATGGATCTCTGATAGATTCATATTCTTATCGATGGCTAATGTGATCTTCTGGGTCTGTCCCTGGGTCTTTCGATCCTTTAACATCTGGCCCCATTCTTTCATGTCCTTTAATGGACCTTCCAGAACGTAATCCCCGATCTTTTCCAAATAGGAATCAAACTCGGCTGCCGGGATCTCTGCATCGATGACCACGCCAGCTTCGCTCCGTTTGGAAAAATGGATTTCACTCTGGCTCATCATTTTGATGGTATCTTTTTCAATGGTTTTGATCCTGTCAGTTACTTCACTTTTCTTTTTCGGAGTCACAGTGATCCCCAGGGTGTCTTTTAAGGTCTCCTGAGTGGTTTCTGCCGTCACCTGGGTGATTCCAGGTATATGGAACACGATCCGGTCCTGATCGGCCCAATAGCTGATCCCTTCCCTGATGGCCCCTAGGAAATAGACATTTAAGGTTCCCTGGGCAAACGTGTTCTGATGATCGCGCTGCTCCGTAAAGGATATTCCTAAGCCTCCCGGAAGGAGCAGTACAGAATGTCCGTTCCACTTCACCTCATCGGCTACCAGCTTCAAGGCATCCTCGTACGCATCGCCTTCCCCTTCGTCCTGATTCCACAATTCCACCAGTTGGTCCCGAGTCTTTAGTGCTGACCGGGTTAAATAAAATTTTGCATAATACATAGGCACCACATACCAGGCAATGGTGAAGGCAACCGCCAATACCAAAACGGCGGCAACTGCCTTCACAATCCAGGGTTTTACTCCTGGTATGTGAAAACCTTTTTTCTTTTTAAAAGATTCCTGTTTCACTAAGTTTTTCTTCAAAGAATTCATTCAGTTCTAGCACCTTCTTCCGCAATACAATTCCAACCAGCAACGAAATAGGAATGAAAACCAGAACATATCCTAAATATCTCCAATAATCGTTCTGATACATTCCGCCAACGCACTCTCTCATCGCATTGATCAGATGGGTAAACGGAAGCAGAGGATTCACCATCTGGAAGAACCGCGGTGTCACCTGAATCGGGAATGTACCGCCGGAGCCTGCTACCTGAATGACCATAAATACAATTGCAATTGCTTTTCCCACATCTCCAAAGGAGACAGTCATGGAATAGATAATGCTGTTGAAAATAATACTGGCTACAATTGCCGCCAGAATAAATCTGCCCGGATACAGGCACTGAATCTTCAATAGATAAAGATCTCCCAGTGCTACAACCAATGCCTGTAATATTCCAAACAGTAAAAATGTCATATATCTTCCTAAATAGGTCTCATAAAGCTTAAGTCCGACTGCACGTTTTTCCTCCACCTTGCATTTTAACAGGGCTACTAAAAGCATGCCGCCTACCCAGATTGCCAGGACGCTGTAGAATGGAGCCATGGCCGACCCGTAGGTTTCTACCGGATAGATCTTATTGGTAACCATATCCGTAGGTGTTTTCATAAATTCGCTGAACTGTTCCGGATCATTCTTCATGATATCCATAATTTTATTCAGCTGTTTGCTGTCAGCGATCTTATTGATATCCTCTATCATCTCATCGATCCGTTCCTGACTTCTGCCGATCAGGCTCTGAGCGCTGTCTAAGGATTCAATCAGACTCTGGGAAGAGGAGGTAACGCTTGATAAAGTGCCGTCTACCTGGCCTACCAGGCCTCCGATGCTGTCTAATGCTTCAGAAGTGACGCCTAATGCATCATAGGTTTTATCCAGGCTGTCCTTAAGGGGAACTTCCACCCTTCCGTTATAGAAATTAAGAACTTCGGAGATCGTATTATAAAGTCCATCGAGAGAATTTCCGATGTCTTCCTCAACGTCATCCGGCAGATGCTTGGTCTGACGCACGGTTTTTTCCGCTGCCGCAAGCTTATTGATCACTTCCTGCTGCTGCTTTGCCAGGGCTGTCAGCTGCTGCTGGAGAGCTGTCGCATCAGAGATCGGAATCGGTAACGATTTATTTAATGTGTCCAGGATCTTGATCACTGAATTCATCTGGTCTAAACCGGCCTGAAGCAGCCCCTGCATATTCTTTAGAGAATCAGCAATGGTATCGGCAGAAGTATCCGTAAGTTTTTCAACCGCTTGAAAGGTTTCATATACGGTTTCTTCTATTTTCATAATGGTATCAAGGGTATCGCCCAAACCATCCGTGATGATGTCGGAAAAGCCTCTGCTGGCATCGATCAATTCTTTTGCACTGTCAGCAGTCTGTCCGCCGGAAGTGATCATCTTGTTTACATCCGGAAGGGTCCCTTTTACTCCATCATTTAAGCTGTTAACCGTTCTTAAAGTAGACTGAAGCATGGTGATTGTATCCACCAGCTGGTTTAAGTCTTTCTTTACATCGTTAAGGGAACTGATGGCATCGCTTCTGTCCGTTTCCTTATCCGTGCTCCAATCATCAGAATAGTTATTCAGTACCTTGCTGATCACCTTCGAAGTCGTATTGATAAACGTCTCATTAATCTGCTGCTGAACCGTCTCCACACCCTTATCGGTAATCTTCGTCGCAATAGCGTTCTTCTTTTCATTTACATAATACTGTAAAACGGGACGTTCGATGTCGGTAGTGAGAACGCTTGATATCTTCTGGCTGAAATCCTCCGGAACAACAACGGCTGCATAATACTTTCCGGACTCCACTCCGTCAATGGCATCGCTGCTGTCTACAAACTGCCAGCCAATCTTATCATTCTTCCTCAGCTCATCCATGATCATCTCGCCGATGTTAATAGAGGAGTCATCAATATCCGTATCGAATATACTGTCTATGGACGCACCTTTATCCTGATTGACAACCGCTACCTTCAGTCCCTTCGTGTTTGAATAGGGATCCCAGCTTGCCGCAATGTTGAACCATGCGTACAGGGAAGGAATAATTATAAGCCCCAATGCAATAATAACAGCAACCGGATTGAACGTAATATGTTTTAAATCATCGACAAAGATCTTCCATATATTCTTAACATGTATCATAGCAACCTCCTTGGTATTTGTTTTTAAAAATTATGTAAGTCCGTATTATATTATTTCCTATTCTTAAATGCAATGCCTGAATCCGTTAAAATAAAAAAGGATTCCTAAAATCCGGATATCCGCTATCACCTAATAAATTAACTTAAGATAAAATCAGAGCCAGCATATATAGTAAATCCTTATAAATATGAGGTTTTGCAGTATTATTGTATTACCCATCAAGGCAATTTTATACCCTCAAAAAGGCATTTCCACTATTATGTAATAAGAAACAACAGCAAGGCTATATTAACATATAAAAAGCCTATTTACAATAGGTGAAAGGCTTACGGCGAAAGCAAATGATATCGCTGCTCCCCCTCATGACAGTTGTAATGTCAGCCATTATCCTATCCATTACATAAAAAAACACCCATCAAACATAACTTCGACAGGCGTTTTCAAAAAGTACAGCTAGAAAAAAGAAGAGTAAATATAATTCCTATCATTTTTTTGTTTCCACCAGCCATAGAAGTTCCTCCAAATGATGCCAAGCACTTTCTGATTTCATTGCTTACTATCAATTATTAATTCACTTTACAAACGGAATTATTAAATGGCGAAATTTGCTAAACGTCAACAAAAATAGTTACATATAAAACTGTACCAGATTGCACCTTCTTAACTATCAATTATTATTCTATACCAGTTTTCCTTTATCCTCTTATCTGTTCTGTCCTTATCATCATATTCTAATAATAAATCCGTATCAATCTGCTCGTCTTCGGAATAAACGATAAATTCAGAAGCCCCGAAACGAATCTCATATTGCAGGAAAGCAACATCCTCATGCCCGGCTGGTCCGCCTACAGAGTAGGCCTCGCCCTTATCGATCTCACCCCTGTGGATTTTATCTACAATGGCCTGATAGTTACGGATCTGCAAATTAGTTTTGTAGTCTGACAGCAGCGGGGTTGTGTATGGCTCAACTACCCACGCGCTCGAAATAACGCCAATAGAAATAAAGACTGACAACAGGCAGTTTCTGAAATATTTTTTGTGTTTCCGATATCGAATTGCCTGTACTATGGTAATCAAAATAAGTACAGGGACAACTAAAATAAGTACAAACAAAGTTAAAATAAATACGAAAGCCAAAAGTATACCCGAAAATGCAAAAATTAGGGATAAGCTATGTACCACTGCAAAGCATAGCAGGATGATTCCTATGACAGAATATTTTTTCTCATTTTGTGCTGGTGTTGTCAGAGGATGAATGTTTTGCTCCATTGTTTTTCCTTTCTTATCATTTTTACTTAAAGTTAGACTTGAAACCATGGCTGTCTAAAAGTTCTTAGATACAAAAATAGCGGAAACCCTGATAATTCTAGGTTTCCGCTACTAAACATTAGAGCGCGAGACGGGACTCGAACCCGCGACCCCGACCTTGGCAAGGTCGTACTCCACCAACTGAGCCACTCGCGCATAACTGATCTTTAAATTCTGTCATTTTTCGATACTGGGATTATATCATATGTATCCGGAAAATGCAAGTAAACAAATACTTTTTTTGCATTTTCCGGCTATGCATGATACTTCAGTTTCGTATCGACCAGAAAATCAACTCCCAGTCCGTCGGCTTCTCGCCGGATCTCTGTTTGTTCATGATCAAATAAATCCGAATATTTGGCTACCAGAGGCCGTTCCTTGCTGACCAGCCGGTTTAAGTGGTGATTCAATACCGCGTGGAGACGGTCAGAATCTTTTGCAAGGATGGCATCCACCAAATCCCTGTGCTGCTTGACTACACCCTTTTCGATTCCTGCATCCGCCATGGAAAGCAGCCGTATTCTCCGGTAATGGCCGGAATTGGCTTCCAGAATATCGTTGCAGTAACCTTTGTTGGCTCCATCATAAAAAATAGAATGGAAATAAGTATCCTCTGACAGAAATGCCCGGATATCGCCGGTTTTTTCCAGCTCTTCCTGTCTTTCCAAAGACATCTCAAGCGCTGTAATGGCTTTTAAATTGCACACTGCCATAAACTCCAGCATCACGTTTTCTTCCACACAAGTTCTCAAAAACCGTTCATTTCTCACTTTGTCGTAATCGATCTTAGATATCATGGTACCCCGCTGGGGCAGAAATGTGATAAGCCCTTCCTTGGAAAGGCTAATTAATGCATCACGTACCGGGGTCCTGCCTACCTGATAGGACTCGCTGATGTCCTTGATGCTGAAAATCATTCCAGGGCGCAGCCTTAAATCAAGTATATCCGTCCGCAAAACATCATAAATAGGTTCTACCTGGCTGTTGTCTGTTTCGCCCATCAATGCCTCCTGTTAAAAGCTTAATACTTCCCTGTACATCTTCAGGGCTTCATCTGGACTATAATTATAATACAAAAGTATATCTAAAGCAAATGGTGAATATGAAAATTCATTGATTTTCTTCGAAAAATACATACCTCCGATCTCAGACAAGGCTCGAATGGTCGATTTATTCTTAAATCCAAGGAGTTTCCAAAGGACAATTTTTTCATTTCTCGTATAAATACCCTCTTCTTCCTCTTCCAGATAATGGAAAATCTCATGGCCGAGGATCAGTTTTTCTATTTCTTCTTTTGTTATCAAGTCGGATAAACCACCCTGTTCCACCGCACGGTCAATGGGTTCTGTCATGATCTCAACCCGGTCAGGGGGTGTAAAAAGAGCAAATAACACTCTGTCTGCTATCTGCCCTCTGTCCCTAAACTCCACCTTAAGCTTCAGTTTTTCTGCCATTTCCCATGGATCTCTGGTTCCGAATCTCTTTATTGCCTCATCGGCCAGTTCTTCCCCGCAGCGGATGGACCGCTTAATCATAGCTTCCTTTTGTGTTACATCTACTTTATCCCGAAGGATATCCCTGGAGAATGCATACATTCCCCAGGACTCATCCTTCACTTCAAACAGTTTTTCTGCCATACTCCGCAGCTGCGTTTTTTCCATATCCTTCTCCAAACGATTTAGCTCTGCTTTCTGTTTGCCGCTACCACAAGGATCTCTTCATCGGCATCCAGAGAGGAGATTTCCAGATCCACAAGCAGTTCCAGCTGTTCAAAATCCTGTGCTGTAAAGTCCATGACACGGGCACCCATACACAGATAATAGTCCGGTCTGATGATCAAGTCCGTCTGGTACACAGCCATATCATCCCAAAGCTGTTTTATGGCACTGATACACCCTTCAGCCGTGGTCTTTACGCTCATGCCTCTTCCGCGCTGAACCTTTATGAATCCCTTCTTGTCTACGATACGGACAGCTCCTGCCGGATCGGAACCAGACTGTTCTCCATATATATAGAAATAACTGGAACTTACCAGAAGTTTTGCGTCCTCATCAGCGATTCTCATATCCTGGGCTGCTAAATGCCGAGCCTCGGATTCATCGCATTCTTTTAAAAGATCTGCCGTCTTGACTTCCGTAGAACCTGTTGCAATAGCGGTTACCTTAGAGGTCTGAGGGTCGATTTCAATATGGATCTCTACAGATTCTGCCGTTGCACCGGATTCAATGGCTTTATTTAATGCCTCGTTCTTAATGGACTTAATGTCTTCTTTTGACGGTGACGGAATGATACGTTCCACCACATCACGGACCATGGAAAGGGCCACACCGATGGAGGAAATAACTTCCGCATTTTCAGGAATGGAATATTTAACTCCCATTTTCTCGCTGAAATAAATGATCAGAGAAGCGGCTCCTCCTCCAACTCCTACCAAAGAAATCTGATCCTTTTCCAGCTTGTATTTCTCTGCCAGCTCTAAAATCACGGGTTCGATCTTTAAATAAGCTTTTTCCATGATCTGTTTGGCAATGTCTTCCGGGGTTGTGTTGCAGTAGTCAGCAAGGGCTTTCATTGCCTTTGTAGCAGATTCCACATTTCCGTAGGAGAAATGCTCTTTCTTTACCAGTCCTAATACGTTGGCCGCACAGGAATTGGTAATGGTGACGGCAGATCCGTCTTCCATACGGATTCTAACATAATCATCCGGGTCTCCTGGCTTTGGAGAGAAGAATTCCACGGTCGGTCCTTTGATCTTATCGGTATCGGTAAATACAGAATAATCAAGACCTGCAATATGGGCGGAACGGGGACCTACATCAACGATTCCCTGTTTATTGGCGCGGACCATGGAACCTCCGGCCACACCCAGTACTCGTACATCAAGGGAAGAAATATAGGTAGGATGGCCTCCAACGATGGAATAGTCAATGGCCGGACGGCCGTTTTTGATAACTCCGATGTTGGTGGTGGTTCCACCTACTTCAAAATAAACGCCGTTCGATGCTCTTAAATACATGAGAGATCCCATAACAGAAGCTGCCGGACCGGAAAGCATGGTAAGAACCGGGCGCTTTTTCATTTCGGAAATCTCCATAACACCGCCGTCTCCTCTCATGATCATAAGAGGTACGAATACTCCGGCTTCTCTTACGGAATTTTCCGTGGAGTTTGCCGTATCCAGCATCTTTGGCAGAATAGAAGCATTGATAGCTGCAGTTCTTGTACGTCTGGTAAGGCCGTAAAGCTTTGTAATATCCGATGCCATGGTGGTTGGAATGCCTTTTTCGCTGGCAGCCTCATAGACTTCCTGCTCCGGGCCTCCGTCATCAACACCGAACGCCATAGAGGAAACGAAAACCTGAGCGCCGGACTGTTTCATGGATGCAATGGTGTTTTGAACGATTGAACGGTCCATCTTTTTTACATTTAAAAATTCATTAACGATCTTTATCTTCTTCTGGTTTCCCAGATCAATATCTGCAATCTTTGTCTGTCTTTTTGCCAGAAATCCTTCAATGCCGCCTTTTGCCATGCCGACTACGCCAACCGTAGCTACGTCACCTTCAATTAAGGCATTGGTTGCCTGTGTGGTAGAGTGCGCAACGAATACGACATCATCCGGGCTGATCTCATTCTCTTTTAAGCAGTTTTCAAATGACTTTACAACTCCTGCTGCAACGCCTCTGGGATCATCATGTGTTGTTTTCACCGAAGATTTCCCAATGATTTCGTGGGTGGCGTTGTCAATCGCAACTGCTTTTGTATGGGTGCCTCCCACATCGATGCCCATTCTTACTGATCTTCCCATTTTAAGAATTCTCCTTTCTTCCTTTGATCCCTTTTCATAATCCCTATTAATGAGGGAACTGGCGGCAGCCCGCCAGTTCCGTTTATTTTTTACATTAATCCGCCGTAAAGAACAAATACAGCGATGCAGCAGATCACACCAATGATCCAGCCGGTTGGTATGGACATCTTCATATAGTCCTTTGTGGAAACTTTGGTATATCCAAATCCCCATGCTACCCAGGACTGTGTAATATCCAGATGCTGAGGTGCGATGGTTGTAATAGCAAACAGAGGGAATAAGAATGCAACTGGAGCGTTAGGAATTGCAGCAACAACTACTGCAAGAATTGCTGTTCCTGATCCAACCAGGTTCATGGGGCCTCTGAAGAATCCAAGTGGAGTGAGTACCGCAAACGTGATCACCAGTAAAAGGGCTGTCTGTGGAACGAATCCGCCGAGGATTGCTGTGAAATAAGGAGCTGCATAAGTTGCTGCGTTGTTAAACATGGACAGCGTAAGCAGGAATCCAACCATTGGAGCTACATCGATGGAACCGTCTGTAAACAGTTTTGCAAAAAGTCTGCAGATTTCAGAATAGCTTCCCTTCATCTTACCTGTTGTAACAAGTGCAAAGATACCGGATAAGCAGAATCCAAGGATAATCGGGATCTTAAATGCCACAACGCCGATAACTGGAAGGATAACTGAGATCCAGGAAATAGCCGGAGCATTATCACTTGCAGAGGAAGCAGTTGCTGCCCAGGCATGTGAAGTCTTTTTATTCATAGAGAAGTTAGAAACAATAAGTACTACCACCAGAGCAACGATCATACAGATCAGACCGATCTGGAAATAGTCGTTATAGGTGTAAGCTTCTGCTGCCGGATTAAATCCTGCATAGATTGTCTGATACTGTTTAAAGTTAACAATGTTGCCGAAGATACCAGCCATGATGGAACCCATGAAGCTGAACATGGCAACTGGTGCCGGTATGCCAAGAGACAGCATGATTGGAAGCACGATAACTGCAATAGAGATTACCGGTCCGATACCTGTCATGGACATAAAGATGATTGCGGTAACAACGCATAACAGTCCCATGGTGATTCTTGGTTTGTCACCGCCAAGCTCTACGACCTTACGGATCAGAGTTGCTGCGATTCCTGTATCAACCAGAACCCTGCCGAAGAATGCGCCGAAGAATACATTAACTAAAATTGATTTTGCATAACCTGCCGGACCATCTGCATACACATAGGTCAGCACATCGATGAGTGACTTGCCCTCCATCGCGGAATTTGGTGAAAATGCATTTCCCACCAGCGCAAGTACGGTCCAGAATGTTGCCATGACCGCAAACCCCACCATAAGATTGAGCCCCTTAACACAGTACCAGACCATGCCAAGGAAGGACAGAATCATGATAATACCGATGATTACATTGATGTTCATACGAACCCTCCTTAAAATAAAATGTTTGATTGGTAACCCGCAGAAGATAAATGAAATTCTTCCGCCTCCCCCGCAGAGGCCTTCGGCCAGCTGCTGATACTAATATATTAGTACTAAAATATCAGTCTGTATATGGTGATTGTTCCAGTTTTTAAACATGTTTTTTGTCGAATATTAACAAAATATAAGAGATATAGTTGATTTGTTTTTGTATTTTTAACATTTCCCAATCCTGGTATATTCTGCGTACTTTTCGATTAATATATTAGTTATCACTTTTTCTACTACCCATTTATCTTACCCATATCTTAAAGTTCTAATATTTCTTTCCATATTAATTTTATTTTAAGGACGAAAAAAGAGACGATATGGCCTAAATTTTCCTTTTTGCTTTCCCATATAATTGGTTTCATGATATAATTGGATACATATTGAAACAATAATGATACGAATGCTTTTTGCATTGTTTACTAATCTGTGCCGCCATATCAGGCGGCAGAACGGAGTTTTTAATGTCACTCTTACCACTTCAGAAAATATCACCCCGGAAGGCCAGCGAAGATGCCAGACAGTATGCTTACCGGGTCATCCGATATTTTATTCTGAATCTCCATCTTCCTCCCGGCAGGAAGATGAATGAAATCGAATTCGCTGACGCACTGGGCATAAGCCGTACACCGGTTCATGATACCTTATATAAGCTTTCCAGAAAGAATCTGGTGGATATTATTCCGCAAAAAGGAGCCTTTGTTTCCAGAATTGATACCCGACGGATCGAACAGACTCTTTGGATCCACAAGCAGATGGGAACCGCCATGTTAAAAAACATGTTTATCCGCAATGTTAAACGCCCTCAGTTCGATATTCTTTACTTAACATTACAGGAGTTGGAAGACCATCTCTCACACGGCGATTTATCCCAGTCTGCCAGACTGATCACCGATTATTATAAGCTTCTGTATGATTTGGGCGGCAAGATGGACCACATTTGGGAATCCGTCCAGATTGCAGGAATGGACTTACAGCGGTTTCTTTATCTCTCCACCTACGACACTTCAGTGACAAAAGATTTTTTAATGGATTTAACCGCATTAACCGATGCCCTGGCACAGCGGGACACGGACCGGGCATGTACCATCTATCATCATCATCTGTCCAGAATCTTTCTCCTGTTACCATCACTAATGGATTGCCATGCCGACTACTTTACAGATATCAGGAACGAAGGACAGAACTAACCCTTATGCCAAAAGGGTTCTCTATGGGTAACGAAATAAGAGTGGAGTTACCGGATCACGAGCGGGAATGTATGTTAAGTAGGGAAAAGAAGAAGCAACCGATAAGTTTTCACCCCTACTTCAGCCCCTGGTGCCGGAATTCGCTTGGCTGGATTCCGGTATGGTTTTTAAAGGTCCTGCTGAAATAAAATCCATCCCTGTATCCCACCAGTTCCCCGACTTTCTGGATTTCCATATATGGATTGTTTAACAAAAGCCGTTTTGCCTCATTGATCCGCAATCTCGTCAGATATTTCGAAGGGGTCTCCCCCGTATGCTTCTTAAATAACTTCCCTAAATATTCCGGCGTAAAGCCGAACTTTTCTCCCAACTCCTGAAAGGAAACATCCTGCTGGTAATTTTCGTGGAGATAGGTTTCAAACAGTTCACAGATGGACCTCTGGTCCAGCCCGCTTTTGCTGGAGCGGTAGGAATCCAGTTCGTCGGATTCCGCTCTCATGGTAATCAGGATCTTATGTAAGGATTCGGAGAGAGCCTCTACAGTCACCGGCTTTAACAGATAATCCATGACGCCGCAGCGAAGGGCCGACTGAGCATAAGCAAAATCGCTGTAACCGCTTAAAAGAAGGGTTCTGGTACCAGGATGGTTCTTCTGGAGATACCGGGCCAGTTCCAGACCATCGGGATGGGGCATGCGGATGTCCGTAATCACCAGATCCGGGAAATTCTCTTCCATCAAAAGAATGGCCTCTTCCCCATTGGAAGCCTCGCCTGCCAGCGTCAGAGGCAGATTTAAAGAATCAATTTTTTTTACCAGATTATGCCGGATCAGGCTTTCGTCTTCAGCCACAATATATTTATAATTTGGGTTGCTGCTCATAATATTCCTCCCTTGAATGATACACAGGACCGCCAACGATAAAAACAGTTTTCTTCGGCTGAGAATTATCAATCCGGAATATGGCCTTGTCTCCGTAGAGAAGCTTGAGCCGCAGATAGACATTTTTCAGTCCCATGCCGCCAATCTGCATGGATTTTAATTCTTCATTCATATCCAGATTCTGGTATAGACTTAAAAGTTCTTCTTTCTTATCTTCACTTAACTTCCCACCGTTATCTTCAATTATGATAATCCAAGAATCCTGCTCCATAGAAGCTGAGATGTGAAGCTTCCAGGGAGGAGGTATCTGAAACCCGTATTTAAATGCATTTTCCACGATCGGTTGTGTGATAAGTTTCGGAATGTATAGCTGTTTCGTCTCCTCGGACAGTTCCAGAGTATATTCCATTTTATCGCTGAAACGGAAGCGCATGCATTCTAAGTACTGCCTTGTATAAAAAATTTCTTCCTCCAGGGGGACGAACATTTCTTTAGAAGTAGAAATGTAACGTAAATAATCACAAAGCGACTGGCACATATGGATGATGTCCTCATTCATCTCCTCCTCTGCCATCACACTGATATTTGTCAGAGAGTTATAGAGAAAATGGGGATTGATGAGGGATTGGGTTGCCTGCAGCTTCGCCCTGTTTTCTTCCGTACGGGAAAGTAAGACCTCCTGGGTGGTAGAGCGCAGTTCTTCATACATGGTGCGGATGGACTCACAAAGCTGGGAAAGCTCCTTGATATTGCTGTCCGCAGATGTTAAGTTCACCTTTGTTTCATCAAGGACCCGGCTGATGGTAATCTTGCTGGTAGCCGCCGTCAGCTTTTGCAGTGGTACCGTCAGCCTACGGGATATGTAAAAACAGATAAACAGGGTAAGCAGGATTGAGAGACTGGCTATGAGAAAGAAAAACAGCCGGAAGCTCTGCAACTGTTCATAGACAGCTTTCTTGGGTTTTGCCAGTATGACCGTCCAGTCGTAAGCGGAAATGTTCTGCCAGGTGATCAGGTATACGTTCCCATTGCCGGCTTTTAACATTTTAACGGTATTTTCCGGAAGTCCGGAATTCATCACATCGGAATAATAATCCGTATCCGGTGCAGGCCGGTTATAGGGATAAACCAGTTCCTGATCGGAATTATAGATATAAACAGTACTGTCCGGGTTCTGTGCCTCAAGCTGGGAGGCAAGGGAAAACATCTTTCCGCAGTCCTGGACAACTTCTGCAATGCCTTCCGGCTGGCCTGAAGCATCCAAAAAAAGCCGGACAAGAGAGATAAATTTTCGGGACCTCTGGTTATCGCCTTTAGCCGGGAGTTCCTTGTTTACGGTTGGTGGGGTGATGTATTTATGACCGTTTAAGGCTATGGTTTTTTCATACCACTCCTTATCTTTCAGTTTTACCGTTGTGGTCCGCTGGCTGTAGCCGGATTCCACACAGGAGCCGTTAAGGTCATATAAATTAATGGCCGCTGCGCTTTGATAGGCTCCGATGAGGGCTGTTATGATATCATGTATGGCCTCAACATGATCGCGGGAGTCCACCAACTGTACGGCTGTTATGTAGTTTTTACGGGAGATGTCGGAAAATTCCTTAAAATTAGTCTTGATGGCATTGGAGTAAACCAGGTTCATAGAAATGGTAGAGATATCGTCCAACTGGATCTCTACGGAGTTCCCTACAGAAGCACACATATTTTCTAAATCTTTTGCTGCATTTTCCAGAGCATTTTTCTTGTAATGCCGGTAGGTGAAAAAGAAAAAGACACACAAAAGGCAAAGGATAAAAAAGCTGTAAATGATAAAAAGATACATGTGTTGGGAATATCGTCTCATTCTTTTTTTCATACATGACATACCTCCTTTGCTTTGTCATTATACATTATAGTTCAAAAAAGTGCAATTTTCAGTTCTGATTTGTCTATTTTATCTGATACAGAGATATGATACTATCTCATTATCACAAATAGAATATATTTTATGGATAAAATAACAGCAGTTTCAACGAAATCATGAAATAAAAAGGAGAAGGAGCTATGAAGAAAAAAGTAAGAAGCATCATTAGCCTGACACTGGCTGCAGGGCTGGCTGTGGGAACGATTGCGGGATGCAGCGCAGCAAAGGGAAGCGCTGGAACTGAAGGCAAGAAAAATGTGACACTGACCTTTGGAAGCCATCAGAGCGGACTTCCAACCTCCGGCATTGTACAGGAACTTGCCAAAGACTTTGAAGCTGAGACGGGAATTAAGATCGATTTCCAGATCTCCCCGGATGCCCAGTGGAGGGATTTAATCAAAGTTAAGCTGGATTCCGGAGAAGCTCCTGACATCATCTGTGTGGACACTCCCATTGGTCTTGCCTCCAGCCTCCATATGGACCAGTACTGCGTGGAGCTGACAGACCAGCCATGGGTAAACCGTATTGAGGAAACCACTCTTGCTGCCGTAAAAGCAAAGGATAAGGTTTATGGAATTACTTTCCCGGGAGCTAAGATGTATTTCTATCTCTATAACAAGGATATTTTTCAGTCCCTGGGGCTGTCGGTTCCGACTACATACAAGGAATTTAAGGATGTCTGCCAGAAGATCAAGGATGCAGGCTACACACCAATTTATGAAGCAACCACCAATGGCTGGCATCAGGTGCTTCCATTATTTGAAACCGGCGGATTGTGGTTAAATCAGGATCCGGATATATATGAGAAGTTAAATGCCAACGAAATTGATTTGGATGACATTCCTTCTCTTCTGACCATTATCAAACAGCTGGATGAATGTGCAAAAGCCGGATATTTCGGAGATGATTATTTGAGCAATGCCTGGGAAAACGGCATGGAAGCCATGGCAACGGAGCGGTGTGTCATGACCATCGCAGAGTTAGGATTCCGTGGACAGATCGAACAGGAATATCCAAACTTTAAAGCAACAGAAAAATTAGGTGCGTTCGTTATGCCATGGGGAGACAATCAGGAGATTGGCGTAAACCCTGCAAGCAACGCTTACTTTATCAACAAAGACAGCAAATATGCAGAAGAAGCAAAGCAGTTCTTTGACTTTTTGGCAAGACCGGAAAACTTACAGAAGAGACTGAATGGACAGCCGGAATTAAGCGCACTCTGCTGGCCGGAGATCACGAGCAAATACTCAAAGGAAGACCAGGCATTTCTGGATTCCTTAAAAAAGGCAAACGTCGTGCAGACCTCTGTAAATTATATTGACAGCCAGTGGATGGATGTAGGAAAAGACTTGGAGGCTATGTATACAGGTGCTTCCACGCCGGAAGAGGTTCTAAAGACCATTATGGAAAGGCGGACCGAACAGGCAAAGCTGCAGAAAGATCCAGGCTGGGCGAATTAGGCCTCCCCCTTTCTGCCTCAATAAAGGGTTAAGGGGGAAAATCAATTCCCCCTTATTTATTTGCGCTGTGAAACATCTACAGAATGGAGGAAATTATGAACCAGAAGAAATTATATCCCTGGTATTTTGCAGGAGGGGCGGCCTTTCTTTTTTTCCTGCTGTGTTTTGTTCCTGGTATTTTAGGAATTGCTTATTCCTTTACAGACTGGAATAATTTCAGCAATGAAATCAAATTTGTGGGGCTTGCCAATTATAAAGCGATTTTTCAGGGAAATTCGGAATATTTAAAATATATAGGCAATACGGTTTTGTTCACGATTGTTACAACTATCATGAAAACTGTCGTTGGTCTGGCTTTGGCACTTCTGCTGACCCAGAACTTTATCCGGTTTAAGAACTTTCACCGTATGATTATCTTTTCTCCCCAGGTAATGTCTTACCTGGTGGTAGGTCTTGTATTCAAAAGCATGCTGCACCCAACAACGGGATTTTTAAACAGCTTTTTACGGGGCATTGGATTAGATGGGCTGACAAAAAACTGGCTGACGGATTTAAGCCTTGTATTTCCTACCGTCATGACCGTTGATACCTGGAAAGGTATGGGATACATTATGGTGGTGGTGATCGCCGGACTGTTATCGGTTTCACCGGAGTATTATGAGGCCGCCAGCATTGACGGTGCCAGCTTTTTCCAGCAATTCAGGGCCATCACCCTTCCACTGCTAAAGCCTGTCCTTGTCAATGTCACGGTGCTCAACGTAACCTATGGCCTGAGAGTATTCGACATGATTTATTCCCTGACCAACGGCGGTCCGGGAAATGCAACCGGCGTTATCAACACTGCTGTCTATAAGGAATTTTCCAAGGGCAATCTGGCAATGGGAACCACCTTGTCCAGCGTACTGTTCTTCGTGGTTCTTGGATTATTATACTTTATCATTAAATCCATGGAAAGTAAGGAGGTGGATGCATAATGGGGAAAACCTGGAAAACCATCGGCCACATTCTGGGTAATGCAGTGACTGTGATGATCAGTCTGATCGTTATCATACCTCTCCTTGTTCTGTTTCTGAATTCTTTTAAAACTGCAGGAGAGGCAAACCGGATGACCTTATCTCTGCCAAAAGAATGGATGTTTGAAAACTATGGGAAGGTAATCGAACAGGGAAAGCTGCTCTCTTCCTTCTTAAACGGACTTTTGTATGCAGTATTCAGCGTACTTATTATAGTGATCCTGGTATCGGCAGCTGCATTTGTCATCGCTAGAAACCAGAAAGGCATCAACCGGTTTCTCTACTATTTCATCATCTCCGGCATTGCCATGCCGATCAATAATGTAGCTCTTATGAAAGTCATGCAGGCATTGCATCTGGTCAATACACGATTAGGCATCATTCTGCTTTATGCAGCCATCAACATTCCCCTAAGCCTGTTTCTGGCTTATGGATTTATTGGAACCATTCCGCGAGAGATTGATGAAGCCGCGGTAATCGACGGTTGCAAACCCAGTCAGCTGTTCATCCGGGTGATTGCACCGTTATTAAAGCCCATCGTATCCACCTTATTTGTTCTTGATTTCATGGCAGTGTGGAACGATTTTACCATGCCCCTGTATTATTTAAACAACTCCAGAAAATGGCCCATGACTCTAGCTGTCTACAACTTCTTCGGAGCGTTTGAATATTCCTGGAATCTGGTGGCGGCAGATATCATACTGACACTTGCCCCTGTACTTCTGGTATTTATTATCGGGCAAAAATATATCGTTGGCGGCGTGTCCGCAGGTTCTGTAAAGGGATAACTGGCAGGAGGAAAAACCAGAATGGATCTGTAACGGCCAAGATACTTTCACAAGGTGCCTCTTCTGGTGGGATCATGGTATATCAATATTATATATAGGAGGAGAATCAATATGAAGTTTACCAAGGGATACTGGCAAATACGCGAGGAAATCACACCACTTTATGCGGTAGAATATACAGACAGCCGGACAGAAGGAAGCGAGCTGACGGTGTATGCTCCGGGGAAACATATCAACAAAAGAGGGGATTGTCTAAACCTGGGAATGCTGACGGTTCGTCTATCAAGCCCGATAGAAAATGTTATCAAGGTTTCTGTCAGTCATTTTGACGGAACGCAGTACAAGGGGCCATTTGCAGAAATAACCGACGATAATCCAGCGGTTCTGATTAAGGAGACAGAGGAAGAAATCATTTACAGGACCGGAAATACGAAAGCGGTAATTGATAAACGGCCGGATTCATGGGGAATTCGTTTCTATGACGGCGACCGGGAGCTGACCAATACAGGATTACACAATATGGCCTATATGTCCAACCGTGATTCCGGGCGCAGCTATATGGTAGAACAGCTGGCACTTGACGTGGATGAATATGTGTATGGCTTAGGGGAGCGGTTTACCCCATTTGTCAAGAACGGACAGATGGTAGAGATGTGGAACGAAGATGGCGGAACTGCCAGTGAAATTGCATATAAAAATGTTCCTTTTTATATTACTAATAAAGGTTATGGCATCCTTTTAGACAATGTAGGGGATGCGGCTTTTGAAATCGCCAGTGAAAAGGTGGAAAGGGTCCAGTTTTCCGCAGAAGGAGAACGGCTTGACTATTATGTAATCAATGGAAGCACTCCGAAGGGAACCATTCAAAAATATACCGAGCTGACCGGAAAACCGGCATTGCCTCCGGCGTGGTCTTTCGGGCTCTGGCTGACTACATCCTTTACAACAGATTATGATGAGGCAACCACATCAAGCTTTATACAGGGAATGGCGGACCGGGATATACCTCTCCATGTGTTTCATTTTGACTGCTACTGGATGGAGGCCTATGAATGGTGCAACTTTACCTGGGATCCGAAGACATTTCCAGATCCAAAGGGGATGTTAAAACGCTACCATGACAGAGGGTTAAAAATCTGTGTATGGATCAATCCTTATATCGGCCAAAAGTCACCGCTTTTTGCGGAAGGAATGAAGCAAGGGTATCTGGTGAAGAAAAACAATGGCGATGTATGGCAGACAGATTTATGGCAGGCTGGAATGGGACTGGTGGATTTTACCAATCCGGAAGCCGTTGCCTGGTATCAGGGAAAGTTAAAGACGCTTCTGGATATGGGAGTGGATTGTTTTAAGACAGATTTTGGAGAAAGAATTCCAGTCAAGGACATTGCTTATTTTGACGGCTCTGATCCGGTAAAAATGCATAACTACTATACATATCTTTACAATCAGGCGGTATTTGAACTATTGGAAAAGGAGCGAGGCACAGGGGAAGCAGTATTGTTTGCACGGTCCGCAACCGTAGGCGGGCAGAAATTCCCCGTGCACTGGGGCGGCGACTGCTCTGCAAATTATCCGTCCATGGCGGAAACCCTGCGCAGCGGATTGTCCCTTGCCTGTGCAGGCTTTGGATTCTGGAGCCATGATATCAGCGGATTTGAACGCACAGCTCCGGCAGATGTGTATAAAAGATGGTGCCAGTTCGGCCTCATGAGCTCCCACAGCCGTCTCCATGGCTCTTCCTCTTATCGTGTACCGTGGCTGTTTGACGATGAGGCTTGTGATGTATTACGGAAATTTGTGAAGCTGAAATGTCAGCTCATGCCATATCTTTACCGCCAGGCGGTGCTGTCCCATGAAGAAGGCATCCCCTTGATGCGCCCTATGTTTGTGGAATTCCCGGGCGACCGGGCGTGCGAACCTCTGGATAAGCAGTATATGATGGGAGATTCCCTGCTGGCAGCGCCGGTTTTTAAGGAAAGCGGAGAAGTGGAATATTATCTGCCGGAAGGCAAATGGTATAACATTCTGACCAGTCAGGTGATGGAAGGCGGAAGGTGGCAGAAAGAACATCATGATTACTTTACCATGCCCCTTCTGGTACGTCCAGGTTCTATACTGGCAGTGGGGAACTGCGACAATAGACCGGATTATGATTACAGTGATGGCGTGACCCTGTATCTGTCCGTGTTTGAAGACGGAGCGGAAGGGAAAACATCGGTTACGGATTTATACGGAACCATCGTTATGACAGCAGAAGCCAGGAGAGATGGTGATACCATTTTCCTTCATGTGGAAGGGGGAAATGGAAACTGGTCTTATCAAACGCTTGGGGATGAAAAGGTTCAGGTGGTTGTTAAATAAACTACAAACACGGAGCCAGGTACCAGCTAATATTAATCAGCTGACGCCTGGCTCCTATCTAATTAAAACAGTGTGGGGGCATTAGAAATCAAAGGTCAATACGACTTTGCGAATGGAAGGATCATGGCTGTCTATAAAATCGAAGGCTTCCTGGGCTTTGGTCAACGGGAATGTATGGGAAACCGTACCGCTTAAGTCTAACTTTCCTTCATGGATCAGCTCAATGGCTTTTCCAAACATTTTATTCTGAAGCCTGGAACCTCTTATATCCAGCTCTCTGGAAGTAATGACAAACTGATTGATTTCTGTGGGGGAGGTGGAAAATCCCATGGTGATCACGCGGCCCGCATTGCCTGTTGCCTGCAAAAGCTGGCTTAGGGAATCCCTGCTGCAGACTGCATCAATGGACACGGTGGCACCATGATCTTTTGTATACTCCTTTACTTTTTCAAGGAGATTTTCCGTTAACGTATTGATGGTATATGTTGCACCATTCTCTCTGGCTACTGCAAGTTTTTCATCCTGAATATCCGCAACGATGATATGGTCACACTGCAGTCGTGCCGTCTTTAAAATGGAGCTTCCAAGGGCACCAGAACCGTAGAGCAAAAGCATATCATCCTTTTTAAGCTCTGCTCTGGTACATGCCTGTATGCCGATGGTGGTGGGTTCGATCATAACGGCTTCCTCATCAGATAGAGAATCCGGAAGAACATAACAGTCCGACTCCGGTACGTCAATATATTCCCGGTATCCGCCGTCGATATGGACCCCGCGCACAGCCAGATGATCGCATACATTTCCCCGTCCGATCCGGCATGGGTAGCAATGGCCGCAGCTGGTCACCTGATTGATGATCACCCGGTCGCCTACTTTTAAATTCTTCACAGAAGTTCCTGTTTCAGCCACTTTTCCTACCATTTCATGTCCAATGATTCTTGGATAGGTAGCTGCTGCATTGGTTCCGTGATAGATCCCGACGTCGGAACCACAGATTCCGGCAGCGGTCATTTTGACCAATACGTGATCCGCCTCTGCCAGTACCGGCTTTTCCATGTCAAAAACCTTTAACTCCCCTGGTTTCACAATTTGTACGGCTTTCATGGGTAGCATCTCCTTTATTTTTTACATAACTTCCTGCCTTAACGGATTATCAGATACTGGTTAAGTACTTCATCCATCTCCGCCTTCCGGCTCTCGGTAAGGGGCAGCATGGGTTTTCTCACTTCTCCGGCTGGAATCCCCTGAGTGGTCAGTATGTATTTTAAGTTGGCGCAGAGACCATTTTTCAAAAGAACATCAAGGATGTTATTGCATTTGGTCTGAAGCTGTCTGGCTTCTTCCTGCTTTCCTTCCTCACAAAGTTCCAGTAAGCGTTTGAACTGCGGAAGCATAAAATTAAAGCTGCTGCCGATAAAGCCATCACAGCCAAACCCGACAAATGCCACCATACAGCTTTCAAATCCGCCGTAACACAGGATATCCGGATTGATGTTCCGGATCCGTTCCATTTGAAGCAGATTTAAATTCGTATGTTTGATGGCGGATATCGCTCCGGATTTTAACAATGCCTGGAAATCCGGGTGAGTCACATCAAGCTCTTTGTGAGTGCTGGAAGGAATGTTGTAATAAAGGACCGGACGGCCCGCTGCCTCTGCGATGTCATAGTAATATCCTGCAATCTCCTTCTCCGAAAATCCAAAATAGATGGGAGGCGTGGCTGCAATGGTTTCTATTCCTGCATTTACCGCCTTTTTTGCATAAAAGACTGCCTCCTCTGTACTGATTGCTCCTACATGGGCAATCATATCTGCACGCTCCCGGTAATCTGCTGCCAGTTCAAAGGAACGCACCCGCTCCTCTCTGGTCAGTAAAAAACACTCCCCTGAGCTTCCTCCAATAAAAAATCCATCTGCTCCTTCTGAGAGATTTCTCTCCCAAAGCTGTTTCAGTGCCTTTTCATTGATTTCCCCTTCTTTAGAAAAAGGTGTTGCGGAAGCGACATATAGTTTTTTCATGATGATTAATCCCCCTTACCCTCCATCGCATGAATCATTTCCACTACAAATTCGTGTGTGGGTACCGGAATTCCGCATTTTTTTGCGGCTCTGACAACGGAACCGCTGATGGTATCCACCTCTGTCCTGCGCCCGTTCTGCAAATCCGAGCGAATGGAGGTACAGCCGTAAGGCGACATTTCTGACGTCTTCCTGACCTTCTCCATGATCTCATTCTCATCTGCCCAAAGTCCCAGGCCTTTTGCTGCCAAAACTGCCTCTTTTATCAATCGAACGGTCATATTCCAGGCATGCTCATTGGCTGCTATATACCCCATATCTACCTGAAGAATTCCTGTCACTGCACTTAATGATACATTGGTAAAAAGCTTGTTCCAGATCAGCTGCTGGATATTGGAATGGATTGCCACATGAAACCCGCAGGATTCAAAGTCTTCCTTAAGCTTTGGAAGAAACTGTTCTTTATCTTCCACAAGCATTCCCACGTTGGTATTTCCTGTCCCGCCTCTCTTAATACAGCCCGGACTTAAAACTGCACCGTTATCCTCTGTGGTCCCGATTATGATACGGTCCTTTGAAACAAATTCCTCCAAAATATCCTCATGACCGGAGCCATTTTGTAATGTCAGCACATAGGTATCCGGTCCAATCAGTACTCGGTTGGATTCCAGAGCCGTTTTGGAATACAGGGATTTGACGAACAGCAACACCAGATCCATGGCCCCCAGCCCATCTGCCGATTGTGCTGCTTTGGGACAATAGACATGCTCCTCTCCGTTTTCGGTCAGCCGGATTCCTTCTTTTTGAATATGCTCCACAACAGAGGAGGAAGTATCCACCATGTATACTTCATGGTTAAGGGACAAATGGCATCCATAGATGGAACCCATGGCTCCTGCCCCGATGACTGCAATTTTCATAGTTTCTCCCTCTGTTATCTGGAAAATTCTCCAATGCCTTCGATGGCATATGCACGAATCGGACAGGAATCCAGTCCCTTGATTGGAATCGGGGTGTAGGACATAAAGAAGGTATCCGTCGTCAGCTCTTCCAGATTTTTAAGGACCTCTAAAAATACCACGTTCACTTCCATCAGAACATCATGGAATGCAGATACATCAGCATTGTTGCTTTCTATGGAAACACCGTCTCCAAAGCCTACGCATTTCACTTTCTTTTCCTTCAGCCATTCCGCCGTTTCCCGGCAGATGAAAAGCCGCTTGTCTTCCGGGGTATTGGTAGCCGGAGTAAATGGAGGAAGCTTATAAGGGGAATCCAGGATAACAATATCACCCTCTTTGATTCGGTCGCCGCAGGCCTTTTCCAAGTCTTCGCCTTTGATCTTATCGTTGGGGTTCAAATCTGCAACATTGACATAGATAGCACGTCCCATAAAAGTACTGATCGGCAGGCCCTGAACATCGGTCCAGTTGTCATTGTGGTGGTAAGGACATTCCACATGAGTTCCCAAGTGACTGGTCAAATCCATGATAGTATGGAAATCCGGAATTGGACCACCAGTGTTAAAGCGGAATAAATGGCACCGTCTTGTTTCCGTTGCAGGGTCTAACTGCTTGGTTAAATCAATGACTCTTAATCCATCGCCTAACTGAAATACACTCATTCCTTAATTCCTCCTGTTTTTCCTATATTTTCATAATAATGAACTGCCTTTATTATATCGGTATACCGGTATACCGGTCAATGCATTTTTATTGACTTGCAAGTTTTTCTGGGGTATGATAAGTCCCATAAGACTTGCCGCCAGATGATTTTATCTGGAATTTTAACCTAACGTAAGGAGTTTTTATGAACGATACCGGTTCCCTTCAATCCCAGGCTTACGCTACCATCAAAGAACAGATCCTGTCCAAATCCCTTGACTCTGAAGTTTTGTATTCAGAAACCCGGCTGGCAAAGGAACTGGGCATTTCCAGAACCCCTCTGCGGGAAGCACTTCAGTGTCTTTCCCAGGACGGTTACATCACCATCATTCCAAGCCGGGGTTTTAAGATCCGCAGGCTGGATGAGGAGACCATGACAGAATCCATCGAAGTCCGCTGTGCCATCGAGGGCTTTTGCATCCATTTATTCGCCGCCTGTGAGGACGAATCCCGGCGCCAGAAGCTATTGGAAGATATGAAAGAATCCTTAGGCCGGCAGAAATCCGCCCTTACCTCTAAGAATTTTCCGGAGTCCTTTACGGAAGAGGATCACCAGTTCCATATGCTTTTGGTTCACTTTGCAAAGAACAGTGAATTCGAACATTTATTCCAGCGTCTTCTTTATACCATACACCTGACTACCGCCGGCGCTTTAACCGTTACCGGAAGGGCTCAGACCACGTATGAGGAACACGTATCCATCTACCAGCACTTAAAAAAAGGAGACATCGACCAGGCATATCAGACTTTGACTGCGCACCTGATGATGCCTCTTAAGATGAATCTTATATTTTAAAGAGCTACCTTCACCACAACTTTTTTGACTTTACAAGCTTCCCCTGCCTCGCATCGGGGTTTATGAGCATCTTCTGGTGCCACGACAATGAAATCTCCTTCCTCCAGGAGCACGGTTCCGCAAAGCTCCGGTTCTTCATAAAAGGTCAGATCTCTTTCCTCTATTCGCTCTTTTAAGATTAACCCTTCCCGCTTGCAGATGCCAAACATCTCTTTGCCGTACACCATATATTGAATGTCAAAATATTTCTCATGAGTTTCAAATAATCCCTGATCTGCCGGAAAAGTGGTATATTCCTGAACTTGTGCTACCACTTCTTTTCCCATGACCGGATAGCTTCCCTCCGGCAGAGAACGGATATCCGTTTCTCTCAGCCACTGGTATCCCTTGCGGAATTTTTCCTCCAGGTAATCATACTTTTCTGCAATCCCGATATTTGTACTAAACATGCTTCTCCTCCTCCAAATCTTCTTTTGTTATTTTCCTGCTAAATTCTGGTTATCCATCTTTCCTTTAGAAATGGCTACTACCTGCTCCCAGATGGACTCATTGACGGATACCCCTTCTACCCGGCTTCGTTCTCTGGTATTTATGGTTCTCTCTCCCGGACAGGTCACTTTGGTGCCTTCTTTTTCCGGATGGCTGGCATCTGCCGCCTCCACCCTGCGGTTTAACATGTCCTGGATCTCTTCTTTTGTTCCGAACAGATAAGGATCGTATGCGATGAACACCTGACAGCATCCGGTGCAGCTTCCTTTCCCGGCTTCATCCATATCAGATCCGGTGTTGCCGTTTGCCATTAAGGCGGCTGCCAGATCGAGAGCGATTGCCATGCCGCTTCCCTTCCAGTAACCCGTAGGCAGAATCCGCATGCTCTCTTCAATAGCCCCAGGATCATCGGTTAGATTTCCCTCTTTATCAAAGCCTCCCGGGAAAGGAAGTTTTTTCCCTGCCAGGCGGTATACCCCAAGTTTTCCGTAAGCATACTGGCTCATTGCCATATCCAGTACGATGGGCCCATCCTCACGGGGGATGGCGATGCAGAACGGATTGTTGCCAACCCCAGGCTCATCACTGCCCCAAAGCGGCATACAGCTTTCTGTATTGATCCAGCTGATTCCCATAAAACCTGCCTCAGCCATTTTCCAGGCATAGGTACCGCCTCTCATCCAGTGAGTGGTATTCTTTAAGGCAACACAGCCAATCCCATGCTCTTTCGCCAGAGCCATGGCCCGGTCTGCACAGAAAAGAGCATTGGTGATTCCGATTCCCAGGTTCCCATCGTAATTTTCAACGGCTCCTTTTCCTCCTACCAGTTCTGGTTTTCCCTCTGGAACAACCCAGCCTTTCTGTACGTATTCAACAAAACGGGGAACGCGGTTTAAGCCATGGCTTTCCACGCCATCCGCATTGGACTGGGTATGAATGGTGGCACATACCTCTGCCTGCTCCTCTGAAAGGCCGCTGTTTAACAATGCTTTTTTTACCGTTTCCTTCACGGTATCATAAGGAATTTTCAAACTCATAATATCTCCTTTTTCACTATTTAGTTAAGAAACAACAAAGGATTCCACCGGACTTACCACTTTTCCGGCACATTCCATCATCTCCTCATAAAGCCCGCTGGCTTCCTCAGGGGAATATCCGTAAACCAAGAATACATCCATTAAATACGGGGAATATGGGATTCCCATTATTTCCTGTGCAAATCCCATGGCGGCAATTTCACTTAAAGCAATCACCATGGAATCGTTATGAAGAAATCCCAGCTTCCACAGCCGTACCTTCTCCGTCTGGGTAAAGATTACACGCTTATAACGCTCCTCCACACTGTGAAAAAGTTCATGGGCTAATAAGAGGCGGCTGATGTCTAGTTCCTCTGACAACAAGGTCAAAACCCCGGGCTCTTCAAAAAGCTTCTTCGCTTTCTTTACCGCATCCATATAGATACAGATTTTATTCGGCACCCGGTATTCTGCAAACAACACCCGGTCTGTCTTATCCGGAAAATCCGAATAGGAAATATCCATGCCCATGGAAGCTGCCAGTTCTTTGGGATCACGGGTTCCATATTCCGAGCAGACCTTTTTCGCATATTCCCTGCCACAGGCCAGACTTTTTTTCATCCAATCTATTCGCTGTTCCTCTTTAAACTTCCCGTTTAAAGGTTCCCTGGAAAACGCATAGGTATACCACTGCTCGGGCTGGATTTCTGCTAAGTCTTTTAACATTTCTTCTATGGGGCGCACTGCAAACCTGGGTCTTTCATATACTCTTGCATTCTGTTTGCCAAACAATCCGTCTGTAATCGGTTTTAATGCTTTCTCTAATTCTTCCCTTGTCATAATCTGTTTAATTCTCCTTGATAGAAGCTACGACCATAATGTCCTCTTCTGGTTCCCTGTCTCCTAAATCCAGATTCATAAGCAGTAAGATCTGTTCCAAATCCACCGCACTGTAATCACATACCCGTGGGCCAACGCAAACGAAGAAATCCGGACGAAGCACGGTATCGGTTTTAAATACGGCATTTTCCTTCCATATCATTTCCACTACTTCTTCGTAATCCTTCACTTGGCATTTTTCCACCAGGCCATCGGAACACTGCACCTTAATAAATCCCTTTTTATCTACGATCCGCAGCGGATACCGTTCTTCCTTCTCTCCCTTGTAGACATAAAACTTGTCTGTCTTATCTGCCAGATGAATTCCTGAAACTTTAGGGCCAAAATCCTCGCTGGCAAGCTTACAAGCTTCCGATTCTTCACATTCCTTTAACAGATCCGTGGTCTTGACCTCTGTGGAACCAGTGGCGATCGCAGTCACTTTACCAGTCTGATTATCAATCTCAATATGAACCTCTACCGTATCCGGAGAAGCGCCGGAGCTGACCGCCAAATCAGAAGCTTCTTTCTTCAGCTCCCGAATATCTTCCTGACTCGGATTGGGAATGACTCGCTCCACCACATCACGGACCATGGAAAGAGCCACTCCAATGGAGGAAATAACTTCCGCATGTTCTGGAATGCTGTACTGCAGGCCCATTTTCCCCGCGCAGTAAGGCACCAGGGAAGCGGCACCGCCGCCGCAGCCTACTAACCGCATGCTCTCATGATCCAGCTTATATTTTTCAGCAAGGGAATGAATGCAGGCACTTACCTTCTCAAAATCCTTGTCTAATATCTGAGTTGCCAGTTCTTCCACGGAAATTCCCAGCTTGTCCGCAACCGGCTTCATGGCTTTGCGTGCGGAATTTGCATTGCCGTGTGCAAAGTATTTTTCATCAATCAGACCCAGCACGTTTGCTGCATCCGTATTGGTAAAGCAGATTCGCTTTCCATTTTTCAGACGCAGAGTGACATAATCTCCCGGATCTCCTGGCTTTGGACTTACCATCTCGATCTGGGGATCCTGGATCTCTTCCTCCGGCAGAAAGCAGGCATATTCACAACCGGCAATATGGGCAGAACGGGGACCTACGTCTACCACGCATTTATCATTGATCCGGACCATGGAACCTCCCGCACAACCCAGGATACGCACATCCAGAGAGTTAATATAGGTATCATGTCCGCCGATTTTTGCATAATCCACTCCAGGACGGCCGTTTTTGATTACACCAATGTTTGTCGTCGTTCCTCCTACCTCAAAATAAATGGCATTGGAAGCCCGTAAATACATCAACGATCCCATAACCGATGCCGCAGGACCAGAAAGAGCGGTCAAAATGGGACGCTTGCGCATCTCGTTGATCTCCATAACACCGCCGTCGCCTCTCATGATCATCAAAGGAACCGTAACACCTGCCGACTTTACGGAAGTCTCCGTCGCATTGGCAGTTGCCATCATCTTAGGAAGAATGGAGGCATTGATTGCTGCCGTACGGGTACGGCGTGTCAGCCCATACAGCTTTGTAATATCGGAAGCCATTGTCACAGGCACATCTTTCTTTTTTGCACAGTCATGGATCAGTTGTTCTTCACACATGCTGTCCACGCCGAAAGCCATGGAGGCTACTACAACCTGGGCGCCTTCAGCCAGAAGCTCCCCGATGTTTTTATTGATGACCTCCTCCGTCAGCATTTTCTTCTTAATGAAGGAATTGTATACCTTGATCATGCGGCCTACTTTTTCATCTAATACAATATTTTTTAATGCCAGTTGGCGCTTTGCTAAAATTCCTTCCAGGCCGCCACCTGCAACGCCTACCACACCTACGCTTGCCACATCGCCTTCGATGAATGCATTGGTCGCCTGGGTGGTGGAGTGGGCAACGAATACCACATCCTCGGGCGCAATGCCATTTTCCTGCATACAGTTTCGGAAGCTCTGTACGACTCCGGCAGCAACGCCGTCTTTGTTATCGTGTGTTGTCTTTACTTCATTTTTCCCGATTATTTCATGGGTATCGTTATCCATAGCTACGCACTTGGTATAAGTGCCGCCTACGTCGATCCCCATACGTACCGCTCTCTGCTTACGTCCTGCCATTGTTTTTCATTCCTTTCCCTGAATAAAATTAGATCTTCGTTTTAAATGGTGAAAAGCGTCCGGGTGCAGTAGGTGCGCCCGGACATGTAGAGTATTATGACAGGAACCAGGCGGCCCCCAAGCCTCCTAACATTACAAAAGTGGCTATGTATTGCAGGACACCGGTAAGATAGGCATTGGGAATGGACAGCTTTAAGAAGTCCCTTGATTCTACCTTGGTGTAGGCAAGTCCCCATGCAACCCAGGACTGGGTAATACAGCAACCGATGTTAACCGTAATGGTCGGTATGGCAAATACCGCATATAAAAACGGTACGGAGAAAGATGCAACGTTTGAAAGAACACCAAGAGTTGCAGCGCCGCAGCCTACCAAAGTCATAGGCCCACGGAACAATCCCATGCAGAGCAGAACTGCAAATACGATACAAACCACAAGTTCACTTCGGGGCATAACATTTCCAAGTATTACTTTAAAATAAGGAGATGCATAAGCAGATACCTGGTTAAACATAGGCAGTGTAAGCAAAAATCCTACGAGTGGAGCTGTATCAACTACACCGTCATAGTATAATTTGTTTACAAGCTGACAGTTCTCTTTAAAGTTTCCTTTCATTCTTCCGCAAAGGAACAGTGCCAGGAAACCTGCAATGACAAATCCGCCGATGACGGAGAAATCCAGCCAGATTTTAAGTACTACAGGCACTACAGGAAGAATCAGGGTATAAAATGGTGCATTTTTCTGATCGGATGCTGCTCCACGGGTCTGAGCTACCCATGCATGAACAGTCTTTGCTCTTTTTAAGTAAATGGCAGACAGTAACGTGGTAGCAACCAGCATGATAATCAGTGCTGCATATCCCCAGTGCGTTGCATACCAGCCCAGAGTAAAGTCAGGAAGCTGATCTGGTGCTACAAAAAATGCACGGTACTGGGCAAAGTTGACTGGATTTAAATAAATACCAGCTGCAACGGAGCCCATAAATGTGAATAATGCAATGGATTTTGGAATTCCAAGTGACATTAAAATTGGAAGAACGATAACACCGATGGCAATTACCGGACCAGCTCCTGTCATAGCAGTAAAGATCAGAGCTGTCACAATGTTTAACAAGGCAACTGTAACAAATGGCTTATCTCCGCCAAGTTCAACCGTCTTACGGATCAGTGTGGAAGCAATTCCAGTATCCATAAGAACGCGGCCAAACCATGCACCCCAGCATACGTTTACCAGTGTTGTGCCCCACCCCTCAGGAGCAGACTGGTAAATCTTGTTTAAGGCCGAAATAAGAGTATTATCCTTGCCGAAATTCAGCACCGGATTGGATGTCAAAAATTCCTGACTTACGAACAGTGTTCCGCCTAACGGAAGTATGGTCCAAAGAAGCGTGATCAGCAAGAAGCCAATCATTAAGTTATGACCCTTAATACAGTAATACGCCAGACCAAAGAAAGAAATCAATAAAATGATACCAATTATGTACTCCACGTAAATACCTCCTCAACTTTTTATTCCCCATACAATGATGCTTCCTTTAAACCCCGGATTACCCCTGACTCCTTTCTTTTTATTTTTCATTTATTTCTACCCGTTCAGGCGTTTTAAGCCTGTCCGGAAAAGAACTGTGGATAGATTTCTTTTAGTGTTCCCGCATTCCATAAGATTGTATTAAAATGATTGGCACAGATCAGGCAGGCGGCCTCTGCATCCCTTCGCCGTAGATGATCCACCAGAAGACGTCCCTCTACCTGGGAATGTTCCCAGCTTGTTAAGGAAGTCATATCAATTCTATAGTTAAAGGTTGTATACTGAAGGTAATTCAAGCGCAGCAGATCACAGTCCAGGGTCCGGAATACCTCCCAGGAGTACTCCCTTTGGCAAAAGGAGGATAATAAATAATGAAGCTCCTGTTCCATAACCAGAAAATCAAGCAGGTTTTCCCGGTTGCTCTCTGACTTCTGCCGTTCTAACACTTCGCCAAGCTGACTGAGCTGAACTTCCGTCAGTCCCTGACGGCAAATCTCTTCAATCATTGCCTGTTCCAAAACCGTATGGGTAAAAACAGACTGTCTGATTCGTTCCGTATCAATTAATGTAACCTCAGTTCCTCTCTGAGGATAAACAACAATGTAACCCTCTTCCACCAATCTGGAAAGGGCATCCCTTACCATAGCCCTGCCGGCATTCATCTGACTGGACAAGAGGCTTTCACTTAACCGCTCTCCTGGCTGAATGTCCATCTTTAATATCTGAAGACGAAGCTGATGATAAACATCACTTCTCTGATCGCTTTTTTCTGTATCTAATTCCACCATAATTCCAGCCTCCCACAATGTAAAGATATAAAACGGATGAATTCGTTCAAATTGCATATCAGTATCCCGCTTATTGCATATCAGTCATTTTTAATTGTTTTTATCTTTATACAATATCAATGCTCTTTTGTAAAACATATCACATATTATGTCAAAAATCAACTATATTCTCACCATTTTATACATTATATTTTTATTCTTTTTTTATAATATGGCATTTTTGTACAAACAAATCTTAATTTTAAATCAAAATACATACACGCAAATATTGCATACAAGTTATTCCCCGTTTTTATATACTATTATAGTTTTCCTTGATTATGTATGAATTATTTCTCATTAAACCTTGATTGCAACAACAAAAAAACGCCCCGGAACAATTGTTCCAGGAGCGTTTTTATACTCTTACTTTTATTTTTTCGGATAGAAACCGGAAGGAACTTCATTTAAGTTGATGAGGATGTTCTTCATCTGTGTATAATGCTCCAGCATTACCTTATGAGTCTCCCGACCGACACCAGAAGTCTTATAACCGCCGAATGGCGCTCCCTCTGGTATGCTGTTATACGTATTGACCCACATACGTCCTGTCTCCACAGCTCTGGCAACTTTTAAGGCACGATTGATATCTCTGGTCCAAACAGCTCCGCCAAGACCAAACTCGCTGTCGTTTGCCATCTTAACTACATCTTCCTCTGTCTTAAACTTAATGATACATGCAACCGGGCCAAAGATTTCTTCCTGGGCGACTCTCATATCATTTGTCACATTCCCAAGCAGTGTTGGCTTCATGAAAGCACCTTTCTCAAGGCCATTTTCTGTCAGCTTTTCTCCGCCGCAGAGAACCGTAGCACCTTCGGATTTTGCAATATCCACATAGCTTAAGATCTTCTTTAACTGTCCATTGTTAATCTGGCTTCCCATCTGGGTATCTGCTTCCAATGGAAGGCCTACCTTTACCTGGTTAAAGCGTTTTACCGCCTCTTCTACAAATTTATCATAGATACTTTCCTGTACGAAAACTCTGGAACCGGCACAGCATACCTGCCCCTGATTGAAGAGGATTCCCAGCTGAATGCCGTCCATGGCCATCTCCCAGTCGCAGTCTTCAAAAAAGATATTCGCGGATTTACCGCCCAGTTCGAGGGTCGCCGGAATCAGTTTTTCTGCCGCAGCCAGTGCCACGCTCTTGCCTACTTCCGTGGAACCTGTAAAGGCCAGCTTCCGGAACCCTTCATGCTCCAGCATATACTGTCCGGACTTGGAGCCAGCACCTGTAATCACATTAAATACTCCCGCTGGAATTACATCCTGAACCAGTCTTGCAAACTCAAGTACACTTAAAGGTGTTGTACTGGAAGTCTTAAATACAGTACAGCAGCCGCTTGCCAGTACCGGTGCAAGCTTCCAGGAAGCCATTAAGAACGGAAAGTTCCAGGGTACGATCTGACCAACCACACCGATTGGTTCTCTTAAGATCAAACTTAAAGCATTTCCATCAAGTACATTGGCACTGCCTTCGTCAGCCAGAATACAACCTGCAAAGTAGCGGAAATGCTGGGCTGCCAACGGAATATCCACGTTCATGGTTTCTCTGATGGGCTTTCCGTTATCCAGGGATTCCACCATTGCCAGATGTTCTTTATTGGCATCAATGATATCTGCAATTTTATTTAAGATTGCCGCTCTTTCTTTTACGGAGACATGCTTCCATGTTTCAAATGCCTTCCAGGCTTCACTGACTGCGTCGTCAACGTCTTCCCTGGTTGCTTCTGCACACTCTGCAAGAAGGGTTCCGTCTGAAGGAGATGTAGTTGGAAATGTTTTGCCGTCGGAGGCATCTTTCCACTGTCCTCCTATAAATAACTGATATTTTTTCTGAAGTTCTATGTTCGCCATAATGAACTCTCCTTTCTGATTCCTGATATATGTGTCTGCAACCCATTCGGATTGATTTGTTTCTGTAATGTTCATTATATGCTGGGGATTCCATCTGTCAATTTAGTTATTATTTTCACATCTATTTGATATTTAATTATCTAATTCCGCTTATTCTTTAACAATGGAATTCAGCTGTAGCACCAGAACTTCTTTTTGTTTTTTCTGATTTTATTCTGACGAAAGATCTTCGCGTGATCTTTACATTCTTTTTTTATATACAATAGATTCAGTTCTTACTTGCATAGCTCTATTTATTGATATCTATTTAACAATCTTCTCTGCTTTTTTCCGTTCAAAAGTCCAATCGTCCGGTTTTTTATTCGGCATTTTTTTAACATACCGAGACGTTTTTTCCCTGACTTTCTTCTATATTCTTAATAGCTGAAATTTTATTGAGGTTTTCTTTATAAAAACTTTTATTAATTCATATTAATTTATCAACTTTATTTGGATTTGTTAAATTTATGGCATATGATATTTTAGAAAGAAAATTTATTTACATTTTTCAAATTACTGATGATAAAATTTACATTACTCTGCTATACTCAACCTGTAAATCGTAAAAATACAATCTTTTTTGGAGGAAGAATCATGGAAACAGGTAAAAAGAAGTCAATCTCTCAGTCCCAAAAGCTGATGGTGTTCGTACTTACCATGTCATTGTACGGACTGGCCACATTATTCACCGAACTGATTCCAAAGTTTCAGGTCGGCATCGTAGAGTTTTCCGTGGAATATTTTTTATTTATTCCCCTGACTCTGGCAATGTTGTTTGACCCTCTTTCCGCTGCCCTGGGCGCTGCCACTGGAGAACTGGTATTCAGTGAGATCATGCTGGGACAGTTTGGCGGACAGGGAGAGCTGGAAAAATTCATTACCGTAACCATAGGAGTATACATAGCCGGCCGTCTGGTTACCAATCCGGCCAAACCAAAGCTTGTTGGCTTTGCTGCAATGACCGGAGTCATTCTTCAGCAGTTTATGGGCACAGTGGTAGACATTTTAAAGGTACAGTTTGCAGTAGAAGATTTTGAAGCGGTCGCCGGACTTCCACAAAGCGTCTATGCCACAGAAGGTTTTTCTTTCTTAAATGACATCCTTTTTTCCGGAATTCTCTTCTGCCTGCTGCCTACCTTATATCTGGTTCCAAGGCTTTACGGAAAAATCGAACCCCTTCTTGGAATGCAGCCCCGTACAGAAAAGACAAACTTAGGTGGGATTAACACGAAAGTAGTCATAGGTTCCCTGATCGGCTTTGCCGTCGCCATCGGAGCAGAATTAATGGCAGAGAGCGGATTATCTCTCATTGACTGGGAAGCCGGTTGGGCAGAAAGCGGTACTGCACTATCCATCGGCATGACAGCCGCCGCTGCCACAGCCGTTATCGTCCTTTTGGTCATAAGGAATAAATACAGAAAGGAAATCTGTGCAAAAGAATGAATGTGATTGAAATAGAAAACCTGACCTACACCTATCCAGGTGCCACTGTTCCTACATTAAAAAATATTTCTCTGCAGGTAGAAGAAGGAGATTTTCTCGCTATCGTTGGCAACAACGGCTGCGGGAAATCTTCTCTGTGCAAAACCATCAACGGGCTGATCCCTCACTTCATCAACGGGGATTTCAACGGACGGGTACTGGTAAGCGGACTTGACACCTGCAAAACAGAAGTAGGAACCTTGGCATTAAAGGCCGGATATGTATATCAGGATTTTGAAAACCAGATCGTGCGTCCGACAGTATTAGATGACGCCTCCTATGCCTGTATGAATTATGCTATGGCGGACTATGAAGAGAAAGGAAGGAATGCCCTGGAACGATGCGGACTGACCGGAAAAGAAAAAGATTATATCTGGCAGCTCTCTGGGGGGCAGACCCACCTTTTGGCACTGGCCGGCGGCGTGGCACTTCAGCCAGACATTCTGATCCTTGACGAGCCGATTGCCCAGCTGGACCCGGGGCACGCAGACAGAATTTACGGTGTTTTAAAGGAACTTAATGAAAAATACGGAAAAACCATCATTGTCATCGAGCACCATACCGAATATATTGCCGATTACTGCAAACACGTACTTCTGCTAAAAGACGGTGAAGTTTCCTGGAATCTTCCAACAGACCAGGCGCTTCGGCGGGTAAAAGAGCTTGAAGAATCCAACATCTTCCCTCCCCAGGTCACCATGGCAGCCCACCGCATGAAAATGAAAGGACTTCTGCCTGAAAGCGCCCTTCTTCCCACTACCATTCAGGAAGGAAAGAAGACATTTGCTCATTTTACATATGTTCCTGATTCTACATCAGAAAATAAGCAAGACCAGGCGACCGAATCTGCCATTTCCATGAAAGATATTTCTGTATCTTTCCAGACGGTAAAAGGTGGACCTCATTCTGTGTTCAAAGATCTGAATCTGGAGATCGGACGGGGGCAAAAAATTGCGCTGATCGGCTCCAACGGAGCAGGAAAGTCAACCATCATGAAACTAATGATCGGACTTTTAAAACCGGCTAAGGGCGAAGTGGAAGTAAATGGTCAGAGCATAAGAAAATCTACTCCCGAAAAACTGTCCCGGCACATTTCCCTTGTGTATCAAAACCCGGAAGAAATGTTCATAAAAGATTCCATCGAAGCAGATATCTCCTACGCGATGCAGGTCCGGGGAATCAAAGACTGGGAAAAACGCACCGCTGCCCTCTTAGAACGTTTTCGCCTTACGGAACTTAAAAACCGCGACGGACGGCTTCTTTCCGGCGGGCAGATGCGCCGTGCCAGTCTGGCCATTGGAATTGCTCTCAATCCTGGAATTCTGCTATTAGACGAACCCACTGCCAATTTAGACATTGCAACCAGACAGGAGATCATGTCTGTTCTAAATGATTTAAAGGATGTAACTGAAACTGTAATCATCGCCACGCATGATATGCAGCTTGTCTGCCAGTGGGCGGAACGGATCCTGGTTCTCTGTCAGGGAAACGTGATTGCAGACGGCACAAGAAACGAAATTTTCTCCAACCAGTCCGTAATGGAACAGACAGGGATCCGGCCTCCTGAGATCTTCACACTTGGAAAAGAACTTGACCCAAAAGCACTTTGCTACACGACAGACGATTTTATCCATCAATTTGAGGTGACCCCCAATGAGTAAGAACATGAGCAAGCTATCCGAAAACCTGATGGATAAATTCTCCATGGAATTTCTCCGCAACCAGGTGCTTAAAAATGCTTACGGCAACGACGATACTCCCATTGCCGCCCTTGATCCCCGCATATTACTGGTCTGGTATCTATTCTTCGGTCTGGTTCCCTGGTTTTCAAACAATTTGATTTTTCTGGTGGGTTGCTTTCTTTTGGTAACCATCACTACCCTTTTAGCCCGGGTCGCCGGACTGGTGCTGTTTTTATTTTGTCTCGGCGTCTTCTCCCAGACCGGCTACTTACTGGTTGCGACTTTGCTTTTTGGAGGTAATTCTTCCGCCATTTTGCCTCTTTTGATTCTCACTTTAAAGGTTGCCACAGTTTCTTTGGCTTCTGTGACCGTTTTTTCCGGCCTTGACCCCGACCGGCTTTCCAACGGGCTCATGTGGTACGGCTGCCCCGAACGTTTTTCTTTTTCCATCTCCTATTCCTACCGGATGCTTCCGGTTTTGATGGAAGAATTCCAAAACGTACTGCTATCCTTCCGTCTGCGCGGAAATCCTCCTGCCCACCATACCTTTAAAGGCAAGATACTCTATCTCATTTATCAGGTTAAAATCATTATCCACGCCTTTTACCCGCTTATGCTCAATACCGCAAAGCGGTCCCGCACCACCGTAGAAGCTTTAGAACTTAAAGGTTACCGGTATGCGGCTCAGAATAAAGAAGTTAAAAAAATGAAGCTGGCTTCCTTAAAGGTTACTTACGATGACTTCCTGTTTCTGGCCCTGTCCTTTTTATGGGTCAGCATCTCTATTTTAATATCCAGCTTCATCTGAAAGGAGTTTTCCTATGTTTATTGATTTTCACACCCATTGCAAACTGGCAAAAAAGCTGCCTTTTTCCACCGAATATACAGACTGGCTTTTTCAGCAGGCCAGAGCAGTGGGCTTAGACGCTATTTGTTTGACGGAGCATTTTAATACACTCCAGTTCCAGGAGGTATATTCCTATATATCTTCCATCGGCAAACACGAAGATGACAGTATCCTGCTGGATAATGGGCTGCGCCTTTTTCCCGGGATGGAAACAGATATTGCCGAAGGAGGTCATATTCTTTCCATTGGTCCCATGGACGCCATTCTAGCCTTGAACCAGGAGCTGGAACCTCATAAGCTAAAGGAAGATTTTCTGCCCTTTGATGAACTTATGGATTTATTTGACCGCTATCCGGTTCTCATCGGTGCGGCACACCCCTTTCGCAAAGGAAGCCACATCCCGGAACTTTCCCCAGAACAGCTGCAAAGGTTTGACTTTATCGACTTAAACGGAAAAGATGTTGCTTTTGATCAAAAGCGCACGGAAGAGCTGACTTATACTTTTGGCCGCAATCTAAATATGCCAGTGGTCAGCGGCAGCGATACCCATCAGGCAGTTCAGTTTGGATGTATCCGGACACAGCTTTACAATTCCTGTACCTCCATTAAAGAGCTGGAAACGGAAATGAAGGAAGAAAATTATGAGATTCAGATACAGCCAGAAGCCGCTTTCCAGGTGAAGACTGCCTGCCTGTTAAAACGGGCATTAAAGGAGATCCATGCACTGGGAGGCGATTATATTTCCATATTGACGCAGGCCATGGAAATGTGATAAAACAAACATAAAATGGTATACATAACAATGAAGAAGGCGGCTTATACATGCAACTAGAATTTCCCATTACACCAGATGATTTAACAAAGGCGGAGCAAAGGATTATAGAGTACATTTATAATCATACCGATGCATTTCTCTTTATGACCATAGGACAGCTTTCCGAACAACTGGATTTATCGGATGCCACCTTATCCCGGTTTGCAAGACATGTTGGCTGCAAGGATTTTAAGGATCTAAAACGGATTATTATGGAACAGAACACCGGAAACGGCCCCGCAAGAAAAATGGCCAGAACCCTGGCAAGAGATGGACAGTTCTCGGTAGACGGCTGGCTTACCAGGCAGCAGTTCTGCCTTCAAAAAACAATGGAATCTTTAGACCATGATGAATTTGAACGGGCCGTGAAGGCCATTGCTGGGGCAAGAAGGATCTTTATTCATGCCAAAAATGCTTCCTCCTCCTTAGGCCAGCTTCTTTTGTTCCGCCTCCGTCGCCTGGGACTTTTGGTTACGCTCCTTCCTTCCGGCGGTTCTGAAATCTTAGAAGGTCTGGCACAGGCCAAAGAAGGAGATTTAATTCTGATGTTCAGCTTTTCCAAGCTTTCTGCAGAGGGCCGTGTGATTCTGGATTACCAGAAGGAAGCTGGTTACGAAACCCTGGCTTTCACCAGCAGACTCTGCCCCCCGCAGGATGAAAAAGCAGGAATCAATTTATTCGTTTACCGCGGAGAAGAAAAAGAATATCATTCCATGGCAGCGCCTGCTGCTCTGACCGACGCCCTGGTGGCTGCACTGTCAGAGGTTACCGGTCTTTCGGCAGCACAGAAACTGGGACATTTACACCAGTTGAAACATAAATACACGCTTTAACAGCAACACCATATAACAAAAGAAAAAGCCATGCAGTGAAAACTGCATGGCTTTAATGTCCGTCTGTTGTTAAAAAGCGGGTGATGGGAATCGAACCCACGTATCTAGCTTGGAAGGCTAGTGTTCTACCATTGAACTACACCCGCAAGGAATTTTCAAAACGTATTTCAAATGTGCCCAAAAAGCACAATGCCCAAAGCCGGAATCGAACCAGCGACACGAGGATTTTCAGTCCTCTGCTCTACCAACTGAGCTATCTGGGCTAACCGCTTGGAACACGAGTAATTTTACAGGATTTCTCCCTTCTTGTCAAGGGAAGTTTTCTAAATTATGTAAAAAATTTGATAAAAAGAATTATTTTTTATTTGACATTATTATAATTTTATAATATTATAATTTTATAATATGAATGGAGGTTTTCTCATGTCACTTTCCCACAGTATCCTGGGGTTTCTTTCCTATGGTAGCATGACCGGCTACGACTTAGCCAAAGCATTTGGTTCCTCATTGAAATTTTTCTGGTATGCACAGACAAGCCACATTTACTTAGAACTTAACAAGCTGGAGAAAAAAGAATTTGTCACCTGCGAGATCATCATCCAGACAGAAAAACCCAGCAAAAAGCTCTACACCATTACGGAAAGTGGAAAAAAGGAGTTCTTCTCCTGGCTCTCCAGCGAAAACAGTGAGTTTTCCAAGGGAATCAAAAACGCTTTTCTAATGAAGGTGTTTTTCTCCGGCTGTAATCCACCGGAACAAAACATCGCCATGTTAAAAGATTTTTCCAGAGATTGCGAATCATATTTGACCGAGATGGAACAGGTTCCTGAAACCATTGATCAGTACGGCAAGCTGGTTGATTCCCGGGAAAAGATATACTGGGAGCTTGCTGCAGATTTTGGCAACAGCTATATCCGGATGTGCATGGACTGGGCCAGCCGGTGCATAAAAAAATTGGAGGAAACAAAATGAACGTTCTGGTGTTAAACGGCAGCCCCAGGGGCGAAAAGAGCAATACCATGAAACTGACCAGTGCATTTTTGGAAGGATTGGCAGAAACCCTTCCCATAAACCAGGAGATCCTTACTGTATCCAAAATGAACATCAAGCCCTGTATCGGCTGCTTTCATTGTTGGAAAAAGACTCCTGGAAAATGCTGCATCTCCGATGACATGGCCTCTGTAATCGATAAGATACTGGCATCCGATATGATCATCTGGAGTTTTCCCCTTTATTATTACGGCCTTCCTTCCCATTTAAAGGCACTGATGGATCGTCAGCTTCCCATGTCCCTTCCTTTTATGGAAAAGGGGGAGAATGCTCCGGAATCAGGCTCCCACCCTCCCAGATACGATATGAGCGAAAAACGCTGGGTTATCATCTCCACCTGTGGATTCTATACCCCAAAGGGGAACTACGATTCTGTTTTTCTTCAATTTGACCACTACTTGGGAAAAGGGAATTACGAAGCCATTCTCAGTGGAGAAGGGGAACTTTTTCAGGTTCCAGAGTTAAAGAGTCGCACCGATGAATATCTTGCCCAGGTAAAAGTGGCAGGCTCTGAATATGCCTCCGGAACGATTACCCCTAAGACAAAACTGGCCCTGGAAGAACTTTTATATCCAAGAGAAGTTTTTGAACAAATGGCCGATGCCAGCTGGGAATTGGAAAACATCGGCACAGAACCCCCTGGCAAATCCAAAGATTCTTCTCTTTCCTTTACAAAACAGATGGCCGCACTTTATAATTCTTCCTCCTGGGACGGAAAAGACCGGGTGCTGGAGATGTGTTATACCGATGTAAATAAGACCTATCAGATTCTCCTTACGAAAAATGGACATAAGGTTCTGACCGAAGACTTTCAGACCTATACCACAAAAATCGAGACTCCGTTGTCCTTGTGGATGGACATATCAAAAGGAAAAGCTGACGGCCAGAACGCATTAATGGAACAGAAATACAGGGTAGAAGGAGATTTTCAGCTGATGGCCCACTGGGATGACTTTTTTGGAGTGCATGCAAAACCCAGTACTCCCGAAAAGAAAAGTCTTATGTTGCTGATGCTGCTTCCCTGGTTTCCGGTATGGTTTTTTATGGCCGTAAATCCAGTCCTTGGCGGAACACTTGGAATCGCAATCAGCGTGGCACTTCCCTTCTTTTCTTTGAAATACAAAACCACCATATACGAATGTATCTCCGGATTTCTGGTATCCATGACCGCCCTTCTGGCTTTACAGGGTGCCCCAGTTGTCATTTTAGTTCCTTTGTCCTACCTGCTCTTCGGTCTTATGTGGAGCATTAGTCTATTTCAAAGAATACCTTTAACCGCCAATTATTCCATGAACAATTACGGTGGGGAAAAAGCACTTAGCAATCCTCTTTTTGTAAAAACCAACCGGATTCTGACCGCCTGCTGGGGAGCATTATACATAGTCACCCCAATATGGACCTACTATTTGATAAGTGCCTCACAGCCCCTTCTCTTAACCGTCGTCAACTTCCTCTTTCCGGCTCTGTTAGGACTGTTTACCAAGTGGTTTCAAAAATGGTACCCCTCCTATTTTGCAAGAAGAAAACTTTAAAATTTTAACCCCAGTTTTTGTTATTGGTAAAAGTTGGTGTTATGTTTAAGCCTTCAATTGGGAATTCTGATAAATGATATCAAGAAGATTGGAGGATCCTCATGAAAAACGAACCTGTATTTTTAACCGACCAAAACCACAACATCATTCTGGAAGCCATTTTAGGAACCCCGAATGCTGCTATTCCAGACAGCTTAAAACCATTTGACATTCTGGAACCAAACACCTCTGACGGTGCAACAGAAAAGCATGCTCCGGTCATTGAAACCGATGGGAATCACGTAACGGTAAAAGTCGGAAGCGTATTCCACCCCATGTCCGAAGAACACAGCATCACCTGGGTAAGCCTTTATACAACTGCCGGCAGCTTAATGAGAGTGAATTTAGGCACAGACTGCGAACCAGTCGCCCGCTTCACTTTGGAGGAAGGAGATTCTCCCAAAGCCGCTTATGCTTACTGCAATCTGCACGGGTTCTGGAAAACAGAAGCTTAACAAAAAGGAGTTTATGCTCTAAGAGGTATTCCCTCTATGATGCATAAACTCCTTTTTTCCACAATCCCTCAGTCAAATTCAAAGGTTAATCCCCAGTTTTTTAATAAGGCCTGTCTTTCGGTCGGTGATCCGGTCCCCTTCCTCTATGTTACCGCAGAGCAGAGGACTATGTACATCATAAAGCAGCCTTCTTCTCTCTACCGATGCCTGACTGTCGTTGGCATAGCAATATTTGCATCCGGCCAGGCAGGTGTCATAGGCTCCTATCTCCACGCTTTCCATGCAGCCGCATTCCTTCCTCTGGTTCTTATCCTTCCGCTGCCTGACAGGAACACCAAGAATCTGTTCTACCATGACCGGATCGATACAACTTCCTGGCAACACTCCTGACTGACTTAAATCAATACTTTCTGCACAGGCTTCTATTCTCATGCCACAGGAACCTGCAATTTCTGCCATGGTTTTGCTTATGCGTAACATCCGCTCATTGGTCAGTTCCTCCACCTCAATGCCCCGCATGTTGCGGACGGTTTTTCCATACCAGTCAAGATAGCTGATAGTAACCTTTTTGGTATGGCCCCGCAGCGCTCTTGCGATCTGTTCAAAAGCCCGCAGATGGTATTCTTCCTGATACCGGCTGTTTACAAAGATAGGGTCATACCGCCATACCATGTTCTCCGAACTTACCAGATCAGCGGTTTGACAAAAGGTATGAATCAGCTCTTTCTTATCCGGAAGCCCCGGTTCGATATCCCTGCCATATCCGGTGAGCGTAAACTGAATGTAACAGGGAATCGATCCCAGCTGATGAAACCACTTAAGCATGGGCCCAGGATTTTTGGTCCAGAATACAATCAGTTCCACCTGGTCTGGTGAAAGATCAATTTTGCTGATCTGATGGCTGTTCATGGGATTTTTCACATAGAGAAATCCCTCTTTTAACCGGTTAAAAAACCATTCCGAATAAAACTGGGGAATATCGGTCCGCCTGCTAACGCTGAGTATCACTTGACTCCTCCTCTGTTACCATTAAAATAACACTATTATACTCTGCTATAACATCTTCTTCAAGCGTTCGATATGTTCCTCTTCCACTTTCAGCAGGTTCTTCATAAGAGCAACGATGTCCTTGTCTGCATCTCCTTCGTATTGTTTGATCCGCTTGTTGCAGTCAATAATACCCATTGTTCCACCTCGTATCAACATCTCTGCCATATGAGAAGCAGACTTATCCACAAATGTCTTCATATCAATGGATAAGTACGCCATGACCTTTTCCAGTGCCCCAATATCTTTTTCCTCTAACCCGTGTTGGTTTAATAAATCTTTTGCCTTCTCATGAATCCCGGTATATTCTTTAAGTTCTGCATTCAAATGCTCTTTAAAGGCTTCATTGTCCGCCATCGGCAAAAGCTGTTTCATAGTCTCTACACCCATCTGAGAATTCTGATAGATAAAATTCAGCAATTCGGCATCTGCATTCATAGTTTTCCCTCATTTCTTTTTCTGTTAGTATGAGATAAAAATCAATAATTTATAATAAAAATGAATGCAGAAAAATGAACCTGTTTCATTGTTTTATGAAAAGGTTCACATTGGTGTTTCAAAATCTGTTTTATCAACTTATTCTATATTCTGATCACATTGTTCATACGGTATTTGCACATCCAGTTTTTGCTCATCCGTTTTTTGCTCATCCGTTTTTTGCTCATCCGTTTTTTGCTCAACCAGTTTTTGCTCAACCACTTTTTGCACAACCACTTTTTGTTCCTCGCAAAGTTTAAATTTTTCAACCTCAACATGCAGTGTACGGGCCTGTCCTTCCAGCTCTTCTCCAGCAGAGGAACTTTCCTCCGCAGTCGCTGCATTGGCCTGAATAACCGCTGACACCTGAGACAGTCCCTGGTTGATCTGTTCGATGGAGCGCACCTGATTCATGGAAGAAGCTTCTACCTCTTTCATCGCCTGCTCCACCTGACTGGCCTGTCCGGCGATTTCCTGAAATACTCTTCCGGTCTCCTCAGTCAGCCTTTTTCCCTCTGAAACTGCCTTTACAGACTGCTCAATCAGCACAGAGGTCTGCTTTGCTGCCTCTGCCGATTTTTCAGCCAAGTTCCGCACCTCTCCGGCTACCACTTTAAACCCGCTGCCAACGCTTCCTGCTCTGGCCGCTTCCACCGCAGCATTCAAAGCCAGAATATTGGTCTGAAATGCTATATCTTCAATGATTTTTGTGATGTTTGATATCTTTTTGGAGGATAAGAACACTTCTTCTATGGCCACCTGAAGGCTTTCCATATGCTGGTTGCCTGCATCAACTTTTATGCCGGACTGGCTGGCATAACCGGAAGCCATACGCACATATTCTACGTTTTTCTCCGCCTGCTGGTAAACCGCCTGTATGGAAGAATTCAGTTCCTCAACCGCAACTGCCTGCTCTTCACTTCCCGAAGCAAGGGCCTGGGAAGCACCGGACACTTGTCCTGCCCCGCTGTTTACTGCTTCCGCTGTGGTCTGGACGCTTTTAAGAGTCTCACTCAAACGCCTGGAAATGGATTCCATGGAAGTCCGAATGTTATTGAATTCTCCCGGATACTCACAACCGCTTTGAACCGTTAAATTTCCATAGGAAACTTCCTGCAAATACCCGGATATATCCTGAATGATCTCCTTATATTTGAAGGCCATCTCATTGATCCTTTGTGCAATGCTGCCAATCTCATCATTTCTCTCAATGGTCAATTCCATATTAAGATCACCGCCCGAAAGCCGTTGCAGAGAATCCACCACATTCCCAATGGGCCTTGTAATCCGGTTTATGATCCTTAAAACAGCAAGTACTCCGAATATCAGGGAAAGAAGTCCCAGAACCGCCGCACTGATGACCGAAGTCTTTATCCCGGACATAAATTCTGACTGAAGGGCCGTCACATTAACCGACCAGCCATTGGTATCTTTAATGGACGTGTAGGAACCGATTTTCTTTTCTCCGCCTGCCTGATAAAAACGAAACCCAGTTTCTCCCTGAATCATAGCTGTTTCAAGTGCTGCAATTTCACTGTTTATTCCCGGATTTGTTTTTGCATCTTCAATGCTGTTTTGCTGTGCCAGCACAAGGGAGAAATCATCACTTGCAACCTTTGCTCCATTGCTGTCCAGTATGTATGTGCTTCCCGTATTTCCCAGCTTCGCATCAGAGATAATGGTTTCAAATACAGAGTAAGGAAATTCAAGCATAACTACAATGTCCCCATAAGGATATGCATACTGAAATGATGCAGAGTCCTTATTGATAATCGGATCAGATAAAAATGGAGTCCCATTCTTAGCCTGCTGATATGTAGTATTCTCTTCATAGGATTTACCGCTTGCAATGGATTTTCCATCGGCTGAAATGATGTCAATCTTATTGAGCCCATACTGGGAGCTTGAAATGGTCAGGAATATGCTGATATTGCCTCCTCGCTCTGCATTTCCTTTCTCATACAAAGCAATGGACTCTGCTATGATGGAATACTCTTTTAACTGCTGTGTGATCTTTTCTGAAACCAGTTCCGACGTTTCCGTGAGACTCATTGCCAGTGATTTGTGAGCGGTATCATAGATAAGATAAATGGAGCTTACAGACAATAAAAACACGATGCAGGTAATACAGCTCATGGTAAACATGACCAATTCCTTTTTAATTCCCTTACGACGTCTGCTCATATTTTACGAACCTCCAATATATGATTTGTTCTTTAATCCCGAAACTCATAAGGATCCAATCAGTATATCGGATAGTTTTCAGATAACTATAGCTATTTTACGAATATTTTACATAATTTACACAACATTTACAATAAGAAGATTTATAACAGAAAAGGCACATCTGACCTGATGTGCCTTAAATCTTTATACTTCCTTATGATTTTTATCCGTATATCTGACTATTGTCATTTCATTTAACGAAAAGAGATCAATCCTACTCTTTTCCGCTTCCCAATAATACGTAGCATAGTCCTCTAAATTTGCTTCATTATCTGCTTTTCCATATGTCTTATTAAACTTATCAACATAATGTTGCTTTAAATGATCACTGGTCAGGTTTTCATGTTCGTTCACCAATATAACCAAAACAGAAACTTCATATAATTTATCATTTTTAAATTTGTAATAAATGGATCCGTCGGTACCTTTCATGTTATCATAATCACTAATCGCTTGGGTAACAGTCGTTGTTTCACCCTCAATCTTCAGATCATAATCTACAAATTCAGTTTTTAACTCTTCATATGTAGTTCCCCATTTTATACCCTTATAATATCCGCTTCTGTCTGGGTTTTCCGCCAATTTTACTATTACCCCGACAAGGAGCAGCAATACGAAAAGGTTTCCTAAAAGCCCAACAAGCTTCTTTATTTTTTTCCTTTGTTTCTGCTTCTTTTCCTGGTCTATCACTTTTAAGATATCATGAACAGGATATCCACATGAAGGACACATTTCTGATCGATCACTAACTTGATTTCCGCAATCAGGACAAATTACCAATGCCATATCCGTTCTCCTTTTTTTATTTCTTATCTGGTATCTGGCTATCTAATTTTCTATAAGCAGCAGCGAATTCGGAAACAGATTTATTGGTCGATTCCGTAAATGAGGTATAATTACCGGAAGGGCTAAGTGCCAACTCAGTGATTGCTAGATAAGCATCATACATATCATTGATGGTCTCATAGCATCTGTCCAAATCTTTTGGTGGATCCTGTAATTTTTTCATATTATCTTTAACCAAGATTCGGCTCCCCTCTATTTCGCTCGTTATAATGATTGTGTCATCATCATAGTAAAGCAACTTGATTGCCGTATCAAAATCATTATAAGAAGAACCATTAGGGCGTACATATTTATCTGTATTCTTATCCGTTTCTTCGTATATTGCATTTTTCCATACCTCTGCGGTTAAATCAGTCATCAACTCTGCCTGAGCAGAACCATCGTGCATAAGTTCTCTAGATTTCACCAATGCATAAATATAATCGTTAAATGCCTTCTTCTCCAACCTGGAATTATTAATACTTATACCAATTACTGCCAATACAATTACGCACGCTGCTGTCACACCACCTATAAGAATTTTTTTCTTATTCTGCACAAAAAAGGCTTCTTTTGATACTTCTGTTTTTTCCTGCTCAAGATGAAGCGGGCAGCCGCATTTATTGCAAAAATCCGCATCCTGGTCCAATTCATTCCCGCACTCAGGGCAAACTTTTTTTGCCTTATCTTCCACTTTTACCTCGAATTCCTTGCCGCAGTGAATGCATTTCTTTGCCTTGTCAGAAATCTCCTGCTGACATTCAGGACACTTAACCATAGCCATCGTTATATTCTCCCCCATAAAATAATTTTAACATCTTCCAATTCTATATAGAATCTGATTCAGTTTCTCTTTATGTACTAATCAAACTCTAATATCTCCGCTTTAAAACCGCCTACGTTTCCACTTACTTCTGTCTTCATTTCAAACGGCTTTTTTTCACCGCTCCCAATGCCTTCCGAAGAAACCGCATATACCCAATCGGATTTTATATTGGTTCCATTCTCGTCATAATACGTAATTCCTACCTTAACGTCATAATGAAGATCATTGCTTATATTATTCACAGTTCCGCTGTAATAGCAATAATCATCTTTTCTGTAATATCCATCTTCTATAACGAGAGGTTTATAAATCTTAGATTCATATTTAGAAAACATGGTGGCAACATCTTTAATTGCTTCCTTAACTGCCTCATCATTGCCATTGTCTCCAAGAGGTGAAAAATAATAAATATTTTCTTCTAATCGCTCATTTAAACCGGATTCTATATGGTTGCCTTTTGTCACCAGCCACTGACCAACGATCTGCATCACCACTTGAACATTATCGCTGCAGCCGGAATCTTCTGCAATTTTAGAATAACCGATACACGTTTCCAATACCCCCCATGCAAATATCTCTTTTATCCTTTCATCTCCATTTAAATCTTTCCATACATTGTAGTCATGAGATACATGATACATAGTATCAATCTTACCTTCATATTTTCCCAAAAAACTTTTATTAATTAATAATTTTTTGGCCTTATACGAAGCTTCATAGTCCCCATAATCATATGTATTGATAGCTTCATTTATTAAGGAGTGCTGCCACTCTGCGATACAAAAACACAATATAGCTAATGCGATTATGAAAGCCCATACTTTAAATAATGTATCTTTCTTCTTATTACTGAGTTTTTTATTTTCCAGCCTTACTCCGCCATAATTATAACTAAAAGTGTCATTATAATAGGATCCACTGCCAGTGCTTTCATTCGTAATTGTCTCAGTTGATTGCCTTTTATCGCTTTGATTTTGCTCGCAAAGAGTGCTGTCTCCATCTTGGCTTTGTACCTTCGTTCCGCATTTTGTACAGAATAAACTATCATCCGGTATCTCTTTTCCGCATTTTCTGCAAAACATCGTTATCTCCTTGACCTTCTTTATTTAATTCTTTTCCTATAGCTAAATAATCATTATTCCGGAGTTACCTTGGAGCCATCTTCAAATACTATATTTTTAATAGCATACTTAAATTGTAAATCTTTATAAGCCGTATTGTATAACTGCATATCTTCATCTATATATGGATTACAATCATAATACAAATTCGTTTCTACATATGTCTCTCCCGGTTGTATGGTACTATTCGTAAAATCACACAAAAATCCGTTTATCTTCTTACCAAACATATCATTTATCGTAAGTACTCCCTCTACTCCAGCAATGGCCTTATCACTATTATTTGTTATATTAAAAACAAATTTTACACTGTCATTAAAAATCCAATTGTAAGTATCTTTCGGTACTTCAATCTTACCCGTTACCTCAATTTTTGCATACTGCTCTTCCTTAAGTGTTTCATACTGCAGTTTTAGTGCTGTCAAATCATCGGAAGACCCCAATATAGAAATCACATGATCCACGTTTGAGATTGCCTCTGTGTATTGCTTATTCTGAATATAATTTTCTGCCTCATTTAATAACTGCGTTTTGTATACATCATGCAGATTTTGGATTTTACCTTGGGCATCCGTATAAGACTGGTCCTCTTCAATTACTTCCTGATATCCTTTGATTGCTTTTAAAATATCTCCATCATTTTCTGCAGTCTGCGCATCGGAATAGGCAATTCTTGACGAATACAAAGATTCTATTTTTTTCTTTTGTTCACTGGCATATTTCATTGATGGTTCATACTTGCTATAATGTTCTATGGCTTCCTTGGCTTCATCAATCGAAATTTTATTATTTTTAAAATCATTATAAATCTCATCCATTTCCGGATTTAGGATCGCAGTTAACTGGCTTACCAACTCACCATCTTCAACGATTTTTTCACTAAAAACCTCGATTGCTTTCTTACTTTTATCATGATGAAAAAGATAAATGTATTTTTTTACCGGATTTGCATTAAAAACCATTAGACAAACAATGGATATCATTGCTGCCGCACCAAAGATACTTCCAATTATGATTGCGATCTTTTTATTAATTTTTAATAATACCTTTTTCTTTCGTTCTACGGGACAACCGCAACTCGGACATATCTGATCAGCCTCAGATAATTCCCTTCCACATTCCGTACATTTTGATTCTCTGGTCCCTGTCTCTTCCTTTTTCATTTCTTTTAAAGCTGCTCCGCAATGGACGCATTTTTCCGCCTGGTCCGAAACCTCTTGCCCGCATCCTGGACACTTAATCATTGACATACTCATTTCCCCCTTTTAACTTAGATATATAAATTATATCGTATAAGAATAATTATTACCATAAATTTCCATAAAATCAGTCGAATTTTGACATCGAATTATTTTTAGTTTCTATACAAAGCAACATACTATTCCCAGCTTATGCGCAAGCTTCAGACATAGATACACCTTCACAACAACAAAAAAAGATACCTATCAAATATTGATAGATATCTTCACCCTAAATGCCGGCGACCGGAATCGAACCGGTACGGGAGGTAAGTCCCGCAGGATTTTAAGTCCTGTGCGTCTGCCAGTTCCGCCACGCCGGCAACAAGTATTATCAAGGCATTGCTACAAAGTACAATGCAGTGAACAACAAAAATAATTATACAGAATCATGCCTTTCTTGTCAACTGTTTTCGATAGGAATTTAATCATCAGATATACCAAAACCATCGCCGCTGCCGGAAACCAAGCTCTGACTACCAGACTTTTCTTGCTCCGCCAATCCGTATATAACAAATAGAATCTGGTAACAGTAAAAAATCAAAAGAAACAATTGTTGGCTTTCAAAATAAGTGCTAAAATCAGTCTATACAGTTACAATTTATATGGCATCTTATAATAAAAAAACTGTGCTACCAAATCAGTATTTCATTCATGAAAAAGAAAACTTTAAGGAGGGTATTATATGGAACGTATCGTGGTAATTGGAGCAAACCATGCAGGAACCGCAGCGATTAACACAATTCTAGATAATTACAAAGACAAAGAAGTTACTATTTTTGATTCTAATGATAACATCAGCTTCCTTGGATGCGGTATGGCATTATGGATCGGAAACCAGATTCCGTCTTCAGAAGGACTTTTTTACTGCAGTAAGGAAATTTTTGAACAAAAGGGTGCAAAGGTTTATTTGGAAACGATTGTATATGATATTGATTTCAAGAAAAAGATGGTATTCGCAAAGGGAAAAGATGGTCAAAGCCATCAGGCGCCCTATGACAAACTGATTCTGGCATCTGGCTCCCTTCCCATCTCGCCAAATATCGAGGGAACCGATCTTCTCAATGTTCAATATGTAAAGTTATATCAGAATGCAAAGGATGTCATTGATAAGCTTCATGATCCCACGATAAAAAATGTCGTGGTGGTAGGTGCCGGATACATTGGTGTGGAACTGGCGGAGGCATTTAAGCGGAATGGAAGGAATGTCACCCTTATCGACAATACGAGCACTTGCCTGTCAAGCTATTATGACAGAGAATTTACAGATCTCATGTCCCAAAACTTAGAAAGCCACGGAATCAAACTGGCTTATGAAGAGACAGTGACTGCAATTAAGGGAGATGAAAAAGTCGAAAAGGTAGTAACTGACAAACAGGAATACCCCGCCGATATGGTGGTTCTTGGTATCGGTTTTAAGCCCAATAACCAACTGGGTAAGGATACTATAGAACTATTTAAAAACGGCGCATATCTGGTTGACGAACATCAAGAGACAAGTCAGCCTGACGTTTATGCCATCGGCGACTGTGCCACTGTATATGACAATTCTATCCAGAAAACCAACTATATCGCTTTGGCAACCAATGCCGTCCGTTCCGGAATTGTGGCAGCACACAATGCTTGCGGTACACCACTTAAATCCATCGGTGTCCAGGGTTCCAATGGTATCTGTATCTGGAACTTGAAAATGGTATCCACTGGCATCACCCTGGAGAAAGCTATAAAGCTTGGCTACGATGCATTGGCTACAGACTATGAGGATACCCAAAAGCCTGATTTTATCCAGCACGACAATTACAAGGTTAAGATCCGGATCGTATATGATAAGAAAACGCGAATCATCTTAGGTGCGCAGATGTGCTCCGAATATGACATATCCATGGCCATTCATATGTTTTCTCTCGCCATACAAGAACAGGTAACTATTGACCGATTAAAGCTGACGGATATTTTCTTCCTTCCTCATTTTAACAAGCCTTATAATTACTTCACCATGGCAGCTTTAATGGCAAAATAACTACTGCCTTAGACTTACGAACCCATTACAGCTTAGAGAAGTACAATAGTGTATAAACAAAAATAGTGTATAAACAAAAAAGATGCGGTATGTTCAATGAAACATACCGCATCTTTCTTCACGAAAATAACAAAACTGGGTGGAGAAGGATTCGAACCTTCGAAGTCGTCGACAACAGATTTACAGTCTGCCCCCTTTGGCCGCTCGGGAACCCACCCTTGCTTTTTAACAAGCGATTGTTATTTTATCATAAAGATTTTAAAAAATCAAGGTATTTTTTCAATAATATTTTAATCCCGCTCCGCTAACAATAATACAGAACTAAATGGCGGCATTAAAATAATTGCTTTTCCTTCTATGACTTTTATCGATATCTTACCCACATTATAGCCGCTTTCATAGGTCAGCATAACCCGGGACATGGTTTCTCCATCCTTTAGGCCCAACTGCCAAACCGGCAGCTGGGCTTCGTGCTCTTCCATATGGCTGCTGACTGCCACCGCACAGATGCTGTCTCCCAAAAACCGTCCGTAACCAATCAGATGGTCTTCTGCCAGAAGAGGCTTTAAAGACCCCAGGCGCAGTGCCGGAATCGTCCGGTGAAGCGTGGTCATGTACCGGTGAAACTCGATCAGTTCCATGCTTTCATTTCCCCACGGATAGGTTCTTCGATTGTCCGGATCGGTCCAGCCGCAGACTCCTGCCTCATCTCCATAGTATATGGTCGGTGCTCCCAGCCAGGTCATCTGAATCATCACACCTTGGCGGAATATCCCGTAGCTGATTCCTTCCGAAGCCGCCTCCGGTCCTTCTGTTGAAATACGACCTGTTTTCTGGTTCGTTCGCGTAAGAAAACGGGAATGGTCATGATTGGAAAGCTGAGTCATGGCAGTCATAAGTGATCCTGTCATCATCCGGCTCATGTGGTAGTTCATGGATTTTAAAAAAGCTTTTCCATCTCCAAACAGCTTGAGATTTTTCTCATCGCTATGCTTTTCCATTCCGGTCAGAAACCAGGAGACAGGCTCCATGAACGCATCGTAATTCATAACCGTATCCCATTCATCTCCCTGAAGCCAGACCGACGGATCGCCATAATGCTCTGCAAGTACGATAGCCTCCTGATTGGCAGTCTTTACTGCTTTTCTGAAATCCTTCCAGAATCCGTGATTAAACTGGCTGCTGTGCCCTAAGTCCGCTGCCACATCAAGCCGCCAGCCATCTGCGTTGTATGGCTCAGATACCCATTTGGCTGCGATATCAAGAATGTACTGGTAAAGGACTTCAGATCCTTCGTAGTTAAGCTTCGGCAGAGTGGAATGCCCCCACCAGCCCTCATATGAGTCATTGTAAGGCCATGCCTCTTCCTTAAATTTAAAGAAGGAATGGGTATGACTCTCTTCTGATATGTAGGCCCCAGGCTCGTAGTTTCCTGACAGTTCATAAATCCGTTCTCCATCCAGCCATTTGTGAAAAGAGCCGCAGTGATTGAATACCCCGTCAAGCATCACCTTCATTCCCCTTTTGTGAACTTCCCTTATAAAGCTGGAAAAAAAGTCATTGCTTGCCTTAAGATTCTCGATATCAGTGGTACGGACCATGTATTTTGTGGCATATCTGTTGTCGGATTCCTCCGGCCCCACCGTCTCTCCACCGTCTCTTAAGATCACGCCGTAATGAGGATCTATATAATCATAATCCTGACAATCGTATTTGTGGTTTGACGGAGATACGAATATCGGGTTTAGGTAAATGACTTCCACTCCCAGATTTTCCAGATAATCAAGCTTATCCCATACCCCCTGCAAATCTCCGCCATAAAAACTTCCTACATCAAACTGGTTCGGATACTTATTCCAGTCTTTTACCCCAACCACCTTATTCTCTAAATACACATATTCATCGCTTAACACGTCATTTGTCTGATCTCCGTTGCGGAAACGGTCCACGAAAATCTGATACATGACCGCGCCTTTCGCCCAGTCCGGTGTATTAAATCCAGGGACAATTAAAAACCAGCCATCAGACGGATACCGGTCATCTACACCAAGACGGCTGTAATAACAGACTTCATTCCCTTTTTTCACCTGAAAGCAATATCGAATGGTTTCATAGCCTACTGTCAGCCTGTGTTCATAGAAATCAAACAGACCGTCGGAATCTGTTTTTTTCATGGCAATTACTTCCCCACTGCCATCCTGTATATAATTTACGCAATCCACATCATTAGCGGCAGTGCGGAAAAGAAAAACCACATGATCTCCTTCGTCCGGTTCCGAAGGGAACCGAAAGCCGACAGTCTCATCGGTAAACAATGCCTCTCTATTTAATGCCTCTGTTTGAAAGCACATCTGCTCTTTCTATCCTTTCATTTCTACTCTTGTCTTATTTTATCTGATTGGATTCAATTATACAACCCTGCCTTTTTAAAGATAAACATAAAAAACGGTCAGCGGGGTAGCTGACCGTTTTTCGGAGAAGGTATTTCGTTTCTTATGGGGTGTAGCAAAAACTATATAATGTATTGGGGGGGTTTACATTTATAAATATACCATGCTCCGTAAAATAAGTGTGCACAAACATCACTTTTTTCAATATGATTTTTTATGCACATTTCCCCATTGTACCTATAGGTTACAAAAAAGTGCAGAATCCGCAGCAAAAACATAGCACTTTACCGGATTCTGCACTTCTATTTTGATTAGACCGCCAGAAGTTTATATAACTTCCGTTGGAGCAGAAAAAAGATTTTCAAATTCCTGCTGGCCAATTTTTTCTTTTTCCATAAGCAGCTTACAGCAGGCATGAAGTACATCTTCATGTTTCAAGATGATCTCTTTTGCCTTCTCATAGCACTCATCAATGATCCGTTTTACTTCATTGTCAATGGTATTGGCAACCTGACCGCCATAGTTCTTTGTATGAGCCAGATCCCGTCCAATGAAGACTTCATCACCGTCATTATCATAATTGATCATGCCCACCTGTTCGGACATGCCGTACTGGGTCACCATGGCACGAGCCAGTGCTGTGGCCTGCTTAATATCCTGGGATGCTCCGGTGGTAATATCACCGAAGATGATTTCCTCTGCGATTCTGCCGCCTAAATCCACCATTATATCCTGCAGCATCTTTCCTCTGGTGTTGAACATATGATCATTTTCCGGCAGAGGCATGGTATATCCGGCAGCACTCATTCCCGTTGGAATAATGGAAATGGTATGAACCGGTCCTTCATCCGGAAGGAGATGGAAAAGAATCGCGTGCCCTGCTTCATGATAAGCAGTAATCTTCTTTTCCTTTTCGGTTATGATTTTGCTCTTTTTCTCGGCTCCAATGCCGACCTTAACAAACGCTTTATCGATATCGGCCTGATTGATGAACTTCTTGCTATGTCTGGCCGCATAAATGGCTGCTTCATTCATAAGATTCTCAAGATCCGCACCTGTAAATCCGGATGTCGTCTGAGCAATCCTTCTTAAATCCACATCTTCTCCCAATGGCTTTTCTTTGGAATGAACCTTTAAGATATCTTCTCTTCCCTTTACATCGGGTCTTCCTACTCCTACTTTCCGGTCAAAACGGCCGGGACGAAGGATTGCGGGATCTAAAATATCCACACGGTTGGTCGCTGCCATAACGATGATTCCTTCATTGATACCAAACCCATCCATCTCTACGAGAAGCTGGTTTAAGGTCTGTTCTCTCTCGTCATGTCCGCCGCCCATACCCGTACCTCTTCGACGGGCTACTGCATCGATCTCATCGATAAATATAATACAGGGTGCGTGTTTCTTTCCTTCTTCAAATAAATCTCTGACTCGGGATGCTCCTACACCGACAAACATTTCTACAAAGTCTGAACCGGAAATAGAGAAAAATGGCACTCCGGCTTCTCCTGCCACTGCCTTACCAAGAAGGGTCTTACCAGTTCCAGGAGGTCCTACAAGAAGGATTCCCTTTGGGATTCTGGCGCCCACACTGGTATATTTCTGAGGATTCTTTAAGAAATCCACTACTTCTTCAAGCTCTTCCTTCTCCTCTTCCAAACCTGCCACTTTGCTGAAATTCACTTTGTTGGCATCTTTTGCAAGAAGCGCCCGGCTCCTGCCAAAATTCATCATCTTGGAATTGGCACTTCCAGCTCCTGCTCTGGCATTCATGACCATGAATAAAAATACCATGGCCACAGCCGTAAGTATCAGCGGCAGTGTGATGGTTAAGAATAAGTTTTCCTTCTGGACTGCGTCCACAGTATAAGTAATTCCGCTGCGGTCCAAACGGTCCTGAATTCCAATTACATCGGATACATTGGCCTGTTTTGATGTGCCGTCGGTCATAGCCATCTCGATCTTTCCTGTTGGGGGCGGATCGTTCTGCCTGATCGTAGCCGAGGCTATGGTCCCATTGTCTATCGCCTGCATAAGCTCCTGGTTGGTGATGATCTCACTCTTTTGGGGAAGCCTGCTGGCAAATAAAAGCATGATAACCAGAAGGAGCAGAAATCCCAAGCCTTTAAATGGTTGCTGTTGTTTCAACATGCTGCCTCCTTATTGCTGTTCTATAACTCCAATATATGGCAAATTCCTGTATATCTGATCGTAATCAAGACCATATCCAATGATAAACTGATCCGGTACTGTGAAACAGGTATATTTTACCTGTACCTGCTTCTTCACACGGCGTTCCGGTTTGTCAAGCAGGGTACACAGCTCGATGCTGTTTGGGTTTCTTTGTTTTAATACCTCAATCAAATAGGATAAGGTATTGCCGGAATCGATGATATCTTCAACGATCAGGACATCCTTTCCCTCAATGGGATCATCAAGGTCCTTAATGATCTTTACGATACCGCTTGACACGGTGCCGGCCCCGTAACTGGATACGGACATGAAATCCATGGTAAGTGGCAGACTGATTCGTTTCGAAAGCTCACAGGTAAAGAAAACGCCTCCCTTTAATATACAGATCAGATGAAGCTTCTTTCCTTCATAATCCTTACTGATCTGCTCTGCAACTTCCTTGATTCTTTCTGCTACTTCTTCCTCTGATAACAATACACGTATCTTATCATCCATTGTCTTTTCCTCCGTCTAACTGCATTTGTATTACTGTATGGGTATCATCTGTTATCTTATAGTATTCACTGATCCGGTATCCGATTACCCATAGGACATGGGAATCATCCGCAATTAACGGAATTTTTCCACGTTCCTCCCTGGGAACTTTTTCATCAATCATAAATGCTTTGACGGTCTTTTTTCCGCCTCCGGTCAGTGTCATGTAATCTCCGGTTTTCCGATACCTCACAGAGAGTGCACATTTGATTTTATCATAATCAAACCATTTCGTATACCCGTTTTTGGGAATTTCCTGACCTTTTTTATAGGGAAAGATTTGAAAATCAACTTTAGGAAGTAATGAATCTCTGGAATTATCCACAGATTCATTCTGATTTTTATTCTTTATCCACAGTCCGTCAGAAATCCGTACAGCAAGAAGCCCTCCAGGGAGGTCCACCTGCTTGCCTTGGGGGGCGGATAACAGAGCCGTAGCGCTTTCCACATGAGTCATGGTGATATCTTTCATGGATGCTTTGACAGACCGGATCATGCTTCGGATTACATAGGTCTTTATGATGTCATCTTCCTTTAAAAGCTTCTCTGCTTCAACTGCATATGCGGTGAATCTGCCGCTTTCATCCGTTTCCTGAGTTCCGCAGCCCTTTAAAAAGTTCTCTGCCTGTTTTTCCAGGTATTCGTCCGCTTTTGCTGCCATTTCCCCGGCATGAATGATATTTTCTGAGGCGCGTGTATTGATTTGTTCTCTGATCTTCGGAAGAAGAAAACCCCGGATCCGGTTTCTGGCATAGTCGGTGTGGGCATTGGTTGAGTCCTCACAATAAGATATCCCTTTTTCCTTTAGATATGCAAGAATTTCCTCCTTGCTTACAGACAGCAAAGGCCGGACAATCCGGTCTCTCATGGGACGTATTCCCCCCATTCCTTTTAATCCCGTTCCTCGGAAGAGATGATAAAGAATGGTTTCTGCCTGATCATCAGCGTGATGAGCCACTGCAATTTTATTTCCATCAAATTCAATGCGCTCTTTTTCAAAAATCTCATACCTCAGATGCCTTCCGGCCTCTTCCACGGACATCCTGTGTTCCCTGGCATATCCAGCCGCATCTACATGGGTACACGAAAAAGGCACTCCAAGGGACTGGGAAAGTTCCTTCGCGTACTCACTGTCCCGGTCCGCTTCCCGGCCTCTTAGACCGTGATGGACATGGACTGCTTTTAATGTAAGCCCAAGCACATCCTTTAACTCATTTAAGACTACAAGAAGACAGACCGAATCGGCTCCTCCGGAAAGCGCCACGATGATGCGGTCTCCCGGAGTAAACAGCCGGTTCCGTCTGATAAACTCCAATATCGTTCTGTACATTCAGTCACCTTCCTTAGTTGATTTTCTCCCCTCTTTATTATAAATATACCCGCAAAACATGTCTGTTGCAATTATTATTTTCTTTTCCAAATGCCGGCAGTCAAAACCGTCATGTCATCGGCAGCGGTTTCCGTAAATGATCTTGCAAAGAGCAGGATCCGGTCCGCCATATCCTGAGGATTCTTTATGGGCATATTGGCAATAAACTCCTTCAGCATCAATTCTTTGTCATCTGCCGGAAGGGCGTCTAAAATTCCGTCGCTCACCATGATGATGCGGTTATCATCCCAAAGCTTTTTCGATAAAAGCACAGGCTCTACCGGATTTAAGATCCCCATGGGAACATCACCCGCTTCCAAAAGTTCTACACCTCTTTCACTCAGTATGTAGGTTGCTGCCGCTCCCAGCTTCATGGCTTCCATAATGCCGGTTTTTAAATCAATGCAGCATAAATCAAGTGTTGCCGGGTGCTGGGAAATACCGGTTAACAAAAGAACCGTATTCACCATCTTTAATGAGGCTCTGGTGGAAAATCCGGCCTCTAAAAGCCTCTGGGTCAACTCAATGACCTGACGGCTCTCTTCCTCTGCTGCCTTGCCGCTTCCCATGCCGTCTGACAGGCTCATAATCACCTGCCCCGGCTGGACTTGTCCAAAGGTATAGTTGTCACCGGATACCTCTTCCCCGGTTTTCACCGCCTTTGCAGCCCCGTAGATGACCTGAAACTCTCCCTTTTCCACAAACCGTATGGTGTCGGCCTGCTTTGTCACCAGATTTCTCCCATCCGGTGCCACGGTCCATTCTCCTTCTTCCATGGCTGCTTCCAGAATTTCCGCCGCTTCCTTAACGGTTACACAGCGTCCGTTCATGGTTCGCATGGTTAAGTATGCTTCCCTTTGCTGATTTTCATATTCCAGCATCAGCATTTTTTCTATGATGATATGATTTTTGCGAAATGCCCGCTTTACTTCATCATCCCATTCCGGAGTGATGTCAGTGGCATGTTCGACCTGATGGGAAAATTCTTCCAGGATCACTGCCAGCTCTTTAAACTGCACAATGACTGCATCCCGGCTCTCCAAAAAGCGGTTCTTCCACGCCAGATTCATGGTAGCTCGTCCAAGGCCCCTATTTAGATGGACCATGTATTCATCTTTCTTTTTACAGGTTTCCAGAAAAAAACGGGGCATGTCCCCGTAGTCCACGCTCCCCTTTTGTTCAAATGCACGAATCAGATATTGCAGATAATACTGATTATCTTGTTCTTTCCCGGGATGCACAAAGCATTTGTTACAGCCTGCGCATACCATGGCTGCTGCTGTTTCAAGAGCTGCGACGCCATCTTCCTTCGTAAGTCCCTGTTCTGTGGACAGGTCATCTGTGCACGCTCTGGCAAGTTCTCCTAAGGAGTTTGCCATGTCGTTTAATCTTTTAGCCGTGTATACATTCACATCAGCCATATCGTGATGTGCTGCCTTACGTCTGAACACAAAAATCCCTCCTGCCTGTTTCATGCTTTAGACCACATTATATACAGACAGAAGGAAAATATTTGTCAAAACAACTGACTCATTATTTAAAATTGTACGACAGGTTTCTCCTTTTAAGTCCACGTATCTTGGACATCAAGGGATACCCGCAGGGTGTTTCTCCTTTTAAGTCCATGCATTCTGGACATAGAGAGATACCCGCAAAATTTATTGTCTTTGCGACGGTTTCAGCAGAATTTCGTCAGGCTTCACAAGACCAAGTTTTTGCTTCGCCACTTCTTCTATGTATTGTTTGGTTTGGACATAGACCCGGTAATCTTCTAACTCCTTGGCCCGATCCTGTTCCTTGTCCACCTGTGCCTGAAGGTTTTCCAGGCGTATTCCGTACTCCCGTTCCTTTCCCTTCAGCGTGGTGCCCTTGATGGTAACAGTCACGGCAAGACTGAATACAACAAAAGTAATACCAATGAGGGTCATGCGATTGCCCCATTTGTCTTTTCTTTTTCTTCTAGATTTTCCCATCTCATTCATACATTCACCAGTCGTCCCTATTGCCGTCTTTTATGACGGAAAAACATATGCATTTTCATTTTAAGATATTTCCAAATTTTTTTCAAGAACTTTAGAAAAAACCTGCTTATCATTCTGTCATAAAGGAACATGCCAAGAAAAATTCCGGCTATAACATAGCCCCTTAATCCGCCGTCATTCTGCTCATATAGAAGGGAAAATACCGTCAAAGCGGCATATACCCAGAATACCATGTCCTCAATCCCTATAAATACATAGGAGTGGGGAATAAAAATACGGAAAGTACGCAACAGGTCATATGTCATCATAAGCCCTGCACCCGTTAAAAAGCTGTAGAGCAGAAGTTTTACTTCATATACGATATGAACGCTCATATGACTCCTTCTGATTCTTATTTAAACAGCCTGGAAAGCAGAGATTCTCCGGATCTGCGCAGTGCCTCGTTGGAAGAATAATTTAAGCTCTCAATGTTGCCGTTTAGATCCACCTCTCCCTTTTCCAGGGTTAAACGGCTTACATGAAGTTCCTTCCCTTTTAATGTCAAAAGACCCATATCCGTGTCTAAGATCACCTGGTTCTCATCAAAAGACACCACTTCCCGTATTCCCGTTAACGTACCGGAGGCACGGTTTTCTATTGTCAGCCTGTGAGGGCGGATGCTTACTTTATCTTCCATAAGAAAAACCTCCTAATATACCTGTCTTAAGTATATTAGGAGGAATGCTCCAATATTCCTGAAATTTATCATGCGTATAAGATTTAGAGCTAAAGATACCGATATAGTTCCTTCGCCTCATCCTTCTTAACCGTTTCTGCTACATCAAGAACCTCAACCTTAACCGAACTGGTTCCAAAATGTATCTCGATCACATCACCTTGCTTGATGTTTAAGGAAGCCTTCGCAGCCTTGTCATTGACAAGTACGCGGCCTGCATCACAGGCCTCGTTAGCTATCGTCCTTCTCTTGATCAGACGGGAAACTTTAAGAAACTTGTCTAATCTCATGGATTATGCGTTCACCATATCCTTTAAAGCTTTTCCAGCTTTGAACTTTGGTGTCTTGGAAGCAGGAATATTCATAACTTCGCCGCTCTTTGGATTTCTGCCTTCTCTAGCAGCTCTTTCAGATACCTCAAATGTACCAAAACCAACTAACTGGATTTTCTCGCCCTTTACTAACTCTTCAGATATAACATCTGTCAACGCCTTTACTGCCTTCTCGGCATCCTTCTTGGACAGTTCTGCCTTCTCTGCTACTGCTGCGATTAACTCTGCTTTGTTCATTGATATCTTCCTCCTAAAATGTAGCGCTCTGCTACGATTTTTCGCATTAACACGATTACTATATCATTTATAGCTGTTTCTCCTGTTTTTGTCAAGGTTTTTTGCTCTTTTCACGGGCTTTCTCCTGCATTTTTATCGCTTTCCATAGGGCTTCTCCCTCTTCCGACGAATTCACCTTTTTATCGCCAAAAACATGGGGATGTCTGCGTATCATTTTTTCACAGATTCCATTCACAACATCGTCAATGGTAAAGTCCTGATTCTCCTTTGCGATCTGGCTGTGGATCATGACTTGAAAAAGAACATCTCCCAGTTCTTCACATAAGTTTTCCTGATCCTTATGATCGATGGCCTCTATTACTTCACCGGTTTCCTCTAACAGATATTGTTTCAGGCTCTCATGGGTCTGCTCCCTGTCCCAGGGGCAGCCGTCTTTGGAACGCAGTTTATTTGTAATATTTACTAAATCGCTGAAAGTATGCATGAATGCCTTCTCCTTTTCCAATTGAGATAATTTCATGATTTCTAAGCCCTTTTAAAAATGATTTGCTAAACATATAAAAACAGCTTACCCCATTCCGATATATATTCTGTGAAGAAATATTCACATCAGAAGAAGAAAGCTACGGTATCACAAGCCTCAGATCCCATATTTAGAAAGATCCATGTATCCGTCCCCAGATACTTCTACGCCTTCCGCTATAAGAAGTTCTCTTTGCATCGATGCATGTCTTTCATCCGGGATTGAAATCTTGCCTTTGGAGTTAATTACCCGGTGCCATGGGAGATTGTATTTTTCAGTCATTGTATGAAGTATCCTGACTACCTGCCTCGCACCTCTTGCATTACCTGCAAGTCTTGCAATCCGACCGTAGCTCATAACTCTCCCATAGGGTATTCCCTGTATTATTGTAAGGACTTCCTCCGTAAACAGTGTCATATCAAACTAATCTCCTTAGTAAAGTCTTTAATTTTATTATTTTATACTCTGGTTAATTTTTTAAAAAATGATTTATTCTATTCTTTTTGCAACAACTACAAATCTCCCATCCTCAACCTGATCGGAACAATAAGACAGGGTAATGAATTCGTCTCCAAACTCTGCTGTTACATTGGTATCATATATGGACAGTTTTTTTATATTCTCATACCAGTCCTCAAATTCCTCCTGTGTTTCTGGCTGAAAGAACTGATAATACTTAAATACATCTTAATCCTTATCATAGACCTGTGAATAAAAAATAGCAATCAGCTTATATTTCTTTTTGAAATATTTCCCAATTCTGAAGATTTTCTGACATTTGTCTCCGGCCCCTGTTAAAAAGGAAAAGATTCTTATATAATAAGTGGTAATTTAATTGAAACCGGAGGTTCGTATGAAAGAATTTAAATTCTGGAAAAAAATAGCGGCTGGTCTGCTCTTTTTAAACATTGTTTTTTCTGCATTTCACATGCAGACCGTATCATCCAGTCAGGGCGAAGGAGATTTAACGGCTAAGGCCATGGGATTTGGACCATCGCTTGCCATTGGTCCAGGCGGAAGGCTCTTTAACGGCGGCAGCTTATCTCTCCTGGCAGATTATGACAAACGCCAGATGCTCTCCATGGTCCTGCAGGACAAGAATGGCGGGCTTGTAGTTATCGATGGCGGCTGGGATATTGATGCCGAACATCTGACCGACGTGATCCAAAGCAAAGGCGGACGAGTTTCCGCATGGTTTATCACTCACCCTCACTCCGATCATGTCGGAGCACTGGTTAAGATCTTAAATAATCCGGACAGAAAGATCACCATTGATAATGTCTATTACAATCTGGCTGATCAGTCCTGGTATGAGAAGGTAGAACCTTCCAGAGCCGATTTAGTCACTCAACTGAGGACTGCACTTGCTACACTTCCTGCTGAAAAACTCCACGTGGTCAATAAAGGCGATGAGATCCAGGTAGGCCAGATCAAGGCAAAGGTTTTAAATAACCCTTACCTCTTAGATGTGACTTCCGTCAACAACAGCTCTGTTGCCTACAAGTTCTTCTTAAATAACGTAAGCGTTTTAGTACTTGGAGATATGGGACCGGAAGCTGGTAAGATTTTACTTGATGAGACAAGCAAAGAAGATTTAAAGAGCGATATCGTTCAGATGTCCCACCATGGACAGTATGGCGTCAGCCGGGAAGTCTATGCAGTGATCAGCCCGAAAATCGCCCTATGGCCATGTCCTCTGTGGCTGTGGAACAATGACAATGGTTCCGGAATCGGAAGCGGTGACTGGAAGACCCTTGAAACCAGACAGTGGATGGATGAGCTGGGTGTAAAACTGAATTACTGCATTAAGGATGGCGATCAGATCATTAATTAATCCCGGTAATTCATACCGTTAAAATAAGTTATTCGTTATTTGAGATAAATTTTAAAGCTGGTAAATACGGTGTAAAAACCGCACGTTACCAGCTTTTTTATTTTTCTTTTATGTTCTGTTTTTATGTATTACTATTTAAAAATCAAGACAATTGATCCTTCGTGACCACTCATCGTCTGACGTTTACTTTCAAAAGATTTTGACTTATCTCATCAGGCTGACCATAGTTTCTTCTCTAGCCTTTAATTCCGCTGGTAGCAATGCCCTCCACAAAGTACTTCTGAGCTGCAAAGAACAAAAGCATGACAGGGATTACTGCCACAAATGCCATTGCCATTACTTTTCCCCACTGAACCACTGATTCTGCATCAAGAGACATACGAAGGGCTAAGGAGATCGGAAACTTTTTCACAGAGTTTATAAAGATCAGGGAATTAAAATAGTCATTGTAGGTCCATAAAAACTGGAACAGACCGGCGGAAAACAATGCGGGCTTCATAAGCGGAAGCAGCACCTGCATAAAGGTCCGAAAAGTCCCGCAGCCGTCAATATAGGCAGATTCATCCAGTTCTTTTGGAAGTCCTCTTAAAAACTGGATCAGCATATAAGTGAAAAATGGATAACAGGCAAGCACAGCCGGCGCATAAAAGGGCAGATAGGTATTGATCCAGTGAAACTTATTGTAAAGAGCATATCTTGGTATGATGATAACCGAATTCGGCAGCATCAAAGTGGCAATAAGAATTGCAAACAGGACCCGCTTTCCGGGAAAACGGAATCTTGCAAAGCCGTAAGCCACCAGAGCGCTGGAGATTACAGTGAGTACGGTGGTTGGCAGTACCAGTAAAAAGGTATTCACAAAAAATTGGGTATAGCTTACCTTTCCGTTTCCCTTCCAGCCCTCCGTATAATAATCCAGGGAAAGGCTCTTTGGGAGAAGTCTGATGGAACCGAATATTTCGTCATTGGATTTGAATGTAGAAAAAAACATCCAGATAATCGGATAGAGCAAAATCACACCTATCACAAAGATCACTCCATAATCCATCAGCTGTTTTGCTGTTTTGTTTCGCTTCTTTAACATCTTATTCTCCTCCTAAAAATCACCCTCGTCTCCGTAAAATACCCAGGCTGATGATGTACTGAATAAAATCAGTGTAATAATCATGATGATGGCAAAAACCACCCAGGAAATCGCACTGGCATAGCCCATTTTAAAATATGAGAAGCCTTCCTTATAAAGCTTCATGCCAAGTACATACGTGGACTTTAAAGGTCCTCCGTCCGTAATGACAAAGGCAGATGTGAAATTCTGAAGAGCCTGAATCATCTGCATAATCATATTGAAAAATATGATAGGGGTAATCTGGGGAATGGTGATGTTGATAAACCGCTTTACTTTTCCCGCTCCGTCAATTTCTGCCGCTTCATACAGGGATTGAGGCACCTGCTTTAAGGCTGCAAGAAACATGACCATGGAAGAACCAAACTGCCAGATTTCCAGAGAACAAATGGTTCTTAAGGCATATTTAGTATCCCCAAGGAACTGGATATTCGGCAGATGAAGAGTTGTTAAAATAGCGTTTACAACACCATTATCCAAAAACATCAGCTTCCACAAAATGGCAATGGCCACACTTCCTCCAAACAGTGAGGGAATGTAATAGAGGGTTCTTATTAAGTTTATCCCCTTTATATCCCGGTTTAAAAACACCGCCACAGCTAATGCCATAATCAGCTTTCCAGGAACGGTATACACGGTATATAGCAATGTAACCTTTAAGGAATTCCAGAACTCGTTATCCTTTGTAAACAGTTTTATGTAGTTTGCAGTTCCCAGCCAGGTTTCCTTCGCTCCAATGGTATAATCCGTAAAGGAATAATAAAGGGACATGAGAAAAGGGTAAAGCTGCAGGATCAAAAAACCCAGAATCCACGGCATTAGATAAATAAATGCCTGTAAATCTCTTTTTTTATATTGGGCCAGCCCAATGGTCTTCTTATTCATTTTAATCTCCTATCTGAGTGGTTTTAAAAAGGGGTGCCAGAAGCACCCCCTTCTCCCCTGCTATTTCGATAATCCTGAAAGCAGGCTCACAGCATCTGCCGCCACTGTAGCAGCATCACTTGCTCCATAACCAATGGTCTCAACGGAATCAAATAAGATTGCCTTGGACTCCTGGGAAGAAGAAGTCTTATCATTGGGGGTTCCTCCCACAGCTGCTGCTATATTAGCACCTTCCATTGCCCACTCGCTTAAAAGTCCTTTGTCTGCGCAAAGCTTTCTTGCTTTCTCCGTAGGCGGAACTGATCTTGTACAGCCTAAGGTCTCAATTGCAGTATCATTGTTATAAAAATAGTTCATAAACTCCACAGCCATCTCTGGATTTTTGCTGGTTTTTGTAACTGCAAATACCTGAGGTGTATTGGAAGCCCAACCAGTTTCTGAACTTCCTTCAAGAACTGGAAGCTGACTCATATAATAGCTTGCCTTGGGATTTGCTGCTGCCATTACATCAATGGTTGATACATAGGTAAGGGATGCGACGTATTTTCCTGCAATCCAGTTGGCATCAGACTGTAAATTATCCCCGCTGTAAGAAGCCTGATAGGAAGCCGGAGCCACCACACCTTCGTCATAGAGCTTCTGAACATAGTCAAATACCTGCTTTAACTGCTCTTCTGTCATATTCATCTTTTTGCTTTCCGGGTCAAACAGAGTCTTTCCAATCAGCTGTTTTCCATAGTTAAACACCACCAGATTGGTTATGTACTCTTTGTTTGCGCATAACAGATACATGCTGTCATCATAGGCCTTTACCTTCTTGCCCATTTCAAGCAAATCATCCCAGCTGTATGCCTTTGTAAAATCCAGACCAACCGCATCTGCAAGATCTTTATTTACCATAATTCCTGCACCTGAAATACCGCTTGGCAGACCGAGCTGTTTTCCGTTGTAACGTCCATTAATCGGAACGGAAATGTACTTTTCATCGAAATTAGAAAGATCCATTCCATAATCCTTAAAGTCAATGAAATAATCTCCTGTTGATACATAAGTAGGGAAGATCTCTGGATCCACCTGTACGATATCTGCGGCAGTTCCGGAAGCCAGCTGAGTTGCCAGTTTGTCGTGATATCCATCATTTCCGCCATATTCTGCTTCAATGGTCACATTGGGATGAAGTTTTTCAAACTGCTCAATCACGCTAAGTGTTGCAGCATTTCTTTCGTCGCCTCCCCACCAGGCAAACCGCAGTGTGACCGCTTCATCTCCAGAAGCTTTGGTTTCTTCCTTCTTTGCTGCCTCCGTTGTATTGGCTGCCTTTTCATTCCCGGAACAGCCCATCAAGGAACCCGCTGCCATGATACCAGCCAGAGACAATGCTAATAATCTTTTCTTCATAAAATAAACCCCCTATAAGTTTGATAGTTTTATTGTATTGGATCCATAAAAAAATAAAAAGACAGATGCCTTTTTATTTTTCTTCATTTCTTATTGATTTGTTATGGAAAGGTATCATTTCTTGTAAAAAGGCATCTTATTTTATAATTCTTTCTGCTCTGGAACCACAAATTCCACCACACAGCCCATATTCTTTTTACTCTTTATCTTAATCCCGGCTTCCTCCCCAAAGTGAAGCTTTAACCGGTTGCTTACATTTGCCAGCCCGATATGATATACATTGATCTTTTTCATGGAATCTTCCAGGCTTAAAAGTTCCACTTTGTCCATGCCTGCTCCATTGTCGATCACCCGGAAATGGACAAACCCTCTCCGTTTAAAAATCTGTACCTTTATGTATCCCATTCCTTCTTTATGCCGCAGTCCATGAAGGATGCTGTTCTCCACCAGAGGCTGAATCATAAGCCGGAACACCTGTAATTCCATTAATTCTTCCTCAATCTCATAATAAACGATAAAGCGTTGATTGAAACGGAATGTTTGAATTGCAACGTACTTTTTTAAATATTCCACTTCTTCCTTTAAGCAGATCTTCTCCATGGGATTGGCAAGCGTGTATTTGAGTATATCCGATAAATGATCAATGATCCGGGACACGTGACCTGTCTCCTGATTGAGCTTGCTTATTTCAATCTGAACATTTTGAAGGGTGTTAAAAAGAAAATGAGGATTGATCTGCAGCTGAAGAGCCGTAAGCTGTGCCACTTCCTGCTCATGCTGTTTTTGCACCAGACTGGTATTAAGTCTTACCGTTTGCAGGAATAAGTAGATGATATTATTCATAATCACATCGTATTCATCTTTCATTTCCTTCTTGGGTTCAGTCGGATAAATGCCGCTTTCTGCCTCGTGGAAAACCTGTATCATGTACATAAGCTGCCCAAAAGTCCTCTTCGTGGTAAAGTACGCCAGAAATAGCAGGGCGATGCTGTTAATTACAAACACCATTCCAAAAAGCCGGATCATCTGGTTCAGCCTGTCTGCTTTTGCTTCAAAAGGAATCAAAGAGACCAGTTTCAAACGATACTGATTATTGTATTCTGTATGAAAAAGATACGACTCTCCTCCCACTTTGATCCATTGATTCTGTTTTTTATCCATGTCATCAAAGGATAAGGCAAGTTCCCCAAAGTCTTTCCCATCCTCTTTAGGCCAGGAAAACACAAGACTCCCTTCCTGGCTATAGAACAGCAGGGTTTCATCTTTATTTAACAGAATATGGCTTAATAAGTCCCGGTATTTTTCTACGTCCAGATTCATGACAACCGTTCCCTCTAAAAGCAGCATCCTCTGATAGATGGTAAGAACCTGTGTTTCCTTTCCTTTCCACATTACCATTCGGGACTCGATCCGGTTTTGTATTCCCTTTTCCATGTTCAAATAAATCCGGCGCCATACCCGGTCCTCTTCTTCAGAAAACTGCATTACCCCGTCCTGAGAGGAAAAGAAGCTGTCATATCCATCTAAATAGAGATATACCGACTGTATATAGGGATAGGACTGAATGATGCTCTGCATCATGGTTTTGATATTTCTCAAGTAAATGGCATCGCTGTATTGGATATTGGGCTCCCGCTTAAAAAGCTTTTTTAGAGCCAGCACCATATAGGAATTATTGGTCAGCTGGTCGTTCTGGAATACAACACTGCTGACTACAAAATCCAGATTGGTATTGATGTTTGACAGCGTGTTGCGTGCCTGTGCATCAAGTTCCCTGTTGATCTGCCCATTGACCACCACAAAGGAGATCAAAAAAACAAGAAAAGTGGGCAGGATCAATAGCAGGCAATAATTCTTAAACCTTCTCATAAAGAACTTTTTCTGCATGCTTATCCCCTGCCCCTCTCATCCGCTTTGCTGGGGCTGTTGCGGTATTCCTTCGGTGTTTTTCCATAATAGGTTTTAAACGCTCTGGAAAAATTCTTCGGATTATCATAGCCAATGTAATAGGCAATATCATAACTTTTATACCGAATATCACTCAGCAGTTCACAGGCTTTTTCCATCCGCACCCGGATGAGATAATCGGAAAATCCGAATCCGCATTTCTCTTTAAAAATCCTGGAGAGGTAACTGGGACTTAAATTCACGGCTATGGCGGCTTCTTCCAAAGATGCCTCCCTGTAGTTCTCCTCGATATACCCCTTAACCTGTCCCACGATCTGCTCATAATAGGTAGGCGGCACGTCCCTTACCACTCCGCTTTTCTTATCCAGTTTTTCTCTGATCTTTTGAAAGCAATTCTGGATATCCGCACTTTTTATGGGTTTTAATAAATAATCTTCCACCTGATACAAAATAGCGCTGCGGAAATATTCATAATTCTGATGACTGCTGATAAATACCACCTTAATATCACGGTCCTGGACCAGCCTGCATAACTCAATGCCGTTTAAATCCGGCATCTCCACATCGCTCATCAGCACCTCTACCTGGTTGTTGCAGATATATGTAAATGCGTCCATACCCTTGTTAAAATGAACCACATCAAAACCAAGCTGCTCCCATGGAAAAAGATTGGCAATCCCCTCTGCAATTTTTGCCTCATCATCTACAATCACTAACCGATACATATAAACCCCTCCCTGTCCCCTTATGGTAACCTCAAACGAAACGCTTCCCCCTTAATAAATCCCACTCCTTGAATTATATTAAATAACTATACCAACTTCAATAGGTATGTGCTTAATCAAGACATTGCCTTTGTTTCTATATGTAAAAAGACAGCCACCAGTGAGTACAGTTACAATTCCTGCCTTTTTGGTAGCTGTCTTTTATTAATTTCCCCCGGGGCCGTCCCTCCTGGGGCGCTCGGATTCTGGCAATGGTTCTACGTAAAAACCGTCTTCATATGGTTCGTAATCGATTTCCGGGATATCACCATCGCTATAGTCATCTTCTTCCGGTATAAATGGTTTCATGTCTTTCACCTCCTGATTCTGTTATCATATAAAATTTTCTTATCCTTCCATCTGGCGGCCTAAAAATCCGGCGGCCGTGGTTGCAAGCTTTGTTTCCATATCCCCAAATCGCGCTCTTGGTTCTCTGCTTAATAGAGCTACCGCTCCGATGGCATCGCCTTCGCAGATGATGGGAGCTATAACCTGGGCGGTGATACCTTCTAAAACTTCTCCGGTCAGTGCAATGAAACCTTTATCATCTTTTCCTGCAATCACAACAGTACGCTCGTTAATAATGGTTTCCAGCTGCTTGCTAATTGTTTTTTGGAGCAGCTCTTTTTTTGAACCTCCTGCCACCGCAATGACCTGGTCCCTGTCACTGATACATACGGTAAGTCCTGTGGTCTGAGCCATTGCTTCTGCATACTGGGAGGCAAAAGCAGTCAGTTCCACCATAGGAGAATATTTTTTTAAAATAATTTCTCCTTCTCTGTCTGTAAATATCTCAAGCGGAGTCCCTTCTCTTAAACGGAGTGTCCTTCTGATCTCTTTTGGTATAACTACCCGTCCCAGGTCATCAATTCTTCTTACAATACCAGTTGCTTTCATAATTAAAATTCCTCCATCTTGTGCAATTTAATATCACTGATATTATTCTGCTACGAATGCGGAAGATTATACTTAAGTCTGCCATTTTTCCCAAAAATTTAAAATCAGGGTCCGCCCTTTAAAAAGAGTCGAACCCTGATTTTTTAAATTAAATTTGGTATAAAACGTGAAGAAGCAGGATTATTAGTACCGCAGGTCAAAAGTCACCTTGTTTAACGCGATGAGAAACTTCCTTTGAGGAAGACAAATATCCCTCATGGGCAGCCCTTGCGGCTGTGTTATCCGGAATGGGAGAAACAAATCTGTTTTCAAAAGAGCCATTCCGCTGAATCGTTAACTCATCTGATACTCTTTGCAGAAGATACATACTTAAAACGTCCATAGCTACCACCTTTCTCCGAAACAAAGAAATTGAAGTAAAGAAAGCATCTGGGACTAAATCCCTTCTTCTACTATTAGTATATCACAAAATACCCAAAAAATCAACCAAACAAGCTTTTATTTTTGGATAAGTTTTTGTAATTTTTGTTATTTTTCAGACAATTCACTGATTTGCTTTAGGATCACTTCTGCCTGACTGATCATGACATCCGTGGATAAATTCTTTTTGCGGTCCAGGTAGGTAAACTTCGGTTCTTCTCCCATGAGGAACTTCAAATCCCCCCGGTGCTGCTCCACAATTTTGGGGATTCCTTCTACTATCAGCTTTGCATTCTTATACATGGTCAGCCGGATCTCCTGGCGGTTGATATTCACCTCTGTCACATAGGCACTGTGTGCCAGCGCCTTCAAGCCTGCCACCTTTAAGAGGTTGTCAACGGGCTTTGGAATATCTCCAAAACGGTCCATCAGTTCATCCTGCATATCCATATATTCGTCTTCATTCTCAATCCCGGAGATCCGCTTGTAAATATCAAGCTTCTGATACTCATTCTTAATATAGGAAGTGGGAATGTAAGCATCGATGTCGCAGTCCACCACAGTCGCGTAAGTTTCCTCTTCTTTCCGCTCTCCTTTTAACTCTAAAACCGCCTGGTTTAAGAGCTTGCAATAAAGGTCGTAGCCCACTGCTTCCATGTGTCCGTGCTGTTCCGCTCCCAGAACATTACCGGCTCCGCGGATTTCAAGATCCCGCATGGCGATCTTAATACCGGAACCAAGCTCGGTAAATTCTCGGATAGCCTGAAGACGCTTTTCCGCCTCTTCCTTTAGCATCTTATCCCGTTTGTACATGAGAAAGGCGTATGAGATCCGGCTGGAACGTCCCACCCGTCCCCGAAGCTGGTACAACTGGGAAAGTCCCATACGGTCTGCATCCTGTATAATCATGGTGTTGGCATTGGGAATATCAAGTCCTGTCTCAATGATGGTGGTGCAGACCAAAACATCGATTTCGCCGTTTACAAAATCAAACATGATTTTTTCCAGCTCATGCTCGTGCATCTGTCCATGGGCGAAGGTCACGCTGGCTTCCGGCACCAGTTTTGCAATGTGGTTAGCTATTTCATCGATATTATTGACACGGTTATAGACATAGTAAACCTGTCCTCCCCTGGAAAGCTCCCGGTGAATGGCCTCCCGGACCATCTCATCGTTGTGCTCCATGACATAGGTCTGGATCGGCATACGGTCTACCGGAGGTTCTTCCAGCACGCTCATATCCCGGATTCCTACAAGACTCATATGCAGAGTTCTTGGAATGGGGGTCGCAGTCAGGGTCAGAACATCGATGTTATCTTTTAGCTGTTTGATCTTTTCCTTGTGGGCTACTCCGAACCGCTGTTCCTCATCGATGATAAGAAGTCCAAGATCCTTAAACTTCACATCCTTTGACAACACACGGTGAGTTCCTACCACGATATCAACCATGCCCCGGTTCAAATCTTCCACCGTCTTTTTGATCTGACCTGGGGTACGGAATCTGGACATTAAATCCACCCGGACGGGGAAGTCCTTGACTCGCTGGGCAAAGGTGTTGTAATGCTGCTGGGCCAAAATGGTGGTTGGCACCAGATAAACCACCTGTTTGCCGTCCTGGACTGCTTTGAATGCGGCTCTGAGTGCGATTTCCGTTTTTCCATAGCCAACATCTCCACAGATTAGGCGGTCCATTATTTTTTTGCTTTCCATATCTGTTTTGGTGGATTCGATGGCATCCCACTGATCCTCTGTCTCATCATAGGGAAACATCTCTTCAAATTCCTTCTGCCAAACCGTATCGGCTCCGTACTGGAATCCATGAGTCTGCTGTCTTGCGGCATACAGCATGACTAAATCCTTAGCGATCTCTTTTACCGCACCTTTGACCCGCGTCTTTGTTTTATTCCACTGATCCCCGCCTAAGCGGTTTAATTTCGGTTTTTTTGCTTCTGCGCCGGCATATTTCTGGATCCCGTCAAGTCTGGTTGCCGGGAGATATAAATTGCCGTTGTCCGCATACTCTACCTTTAAGTAATCCTTGATGACTCCATCCTGCTCGATCTTTTCAATACCGCGGTAGATTCCAAGGCCGTGATCTTCATGAACCACATAGTCACCGATGGAAAGATCGGAAAAGTTCTGGATCTTTGTTCCTTCGTAGGCAGTCTTTTTCCGCTTCCGCTTTTTCTTCTCTCCGCCAAACATATCGCCTTCGGTGATGACGATAAATTTTATTAAGGGGTATTCAAAGCCCCGGTGCAGTTTTCCGTATGTGACAAGAATCTCCCCTGGTTTTACTTCATGTCCTTCCCCGCCGTCATCAGGACAGTAGGCCCGTAAGTCATACTCCCTTAAATCACCAGCCAGACGGCTGGCTCTGGTCCTGGAAGCGGATAAAAGAATTACGCGGTAGCCGTCCTTTTTCCATCTGGACAAATCTTTGATCAGCAGCTCAAAGCCATTCTGGTAGACACTTACATTCTTCACCTGAAAGCTGTAACGATTCTTAACCGTAAAACCTGCCAGCTTCTGTTCCAGACCGGTTAAATAAACCGTTGTCTTCGTCTGGACTCTGGCTAACATTTCTTTGGCGGTAAAAAGAAGTCCAGTCTGTCCTGGCAAAAGATAGCCGTTATTCAGACGGTGTATCATGCTCTCTCTGAATTCCGCCTCTACTGTTTCTCCTTTTTCCTTCAGCCGTTCCGGTTCATCTAAGAATAAAAACGTATCATCCTTTTTAAAGTATTCAAGGAAAGACACACTGTCCGGGCAGAAATAATGGATGTAGCCATCTAATCCCTGCTGCTTAAAGCCTTCCTTTAATCCCTCCAGAAGCTCATTCACAATGGAACGGATCCTGGCTGACTCTTCGATTTTTGACTGGCCTCTTAAATCCTTTTCATATTTCTTTACTTCCTTTAAGATGGTTTCCATGCCCTCTTCGATCCGGTCATTGGTCAATACCATCTCCGTAGCCGGGTAGATCTGGATCTCCTCCAACTGGTCAATGGACCTCTGGCTTTCAATATCAAAGGTACGTATGGAATCCACTTCATCATCCCAAAGCTCGATCCGGACAGGAAGTTCCTCTGTCAGCGGGAACACATCGATGATGCCTCCGCGGATAGAGAACTGTCCCATACCATCGACCTGGGCCATACGCTCATATCCTAATTCTGCCAGATGTTTCTTCCATTTTTCTACCTCAATGGTTTGGCCATTTTTTACGGACAACACCTGTTCCTTTAGGTATTTAAGCGGGAGCAGATGATCCATCAGGCCGTCAATGGTTGTAACCACCCACCCGGATGTCTCTTCCATTAAGCGGCGGAATACGGTCATACGCTGTTTGGTAAGAAGGTTTCCATGGATGTCGGCGTTGAAAAACAGCAAATCTCTGGCCGGATATAACCATACATTTGGATCAAAAAAGCTTAAATCCTCAAAGATTTCCCTGGCTCTGGTATCGTCGTAGGTCACCACCAGCTTTAACCCTGTGTGCTTTGCCGCTTCGTACATTAAATGAACCTTCTGGGAATCCATGCAGCCGCTTGCCGCTACCGGTCCAGCCTTTTTTTCCAGATCTTTTGAGAGATCTTCAAAATCTTTTAACTCCCTCAATGGTTTTTCAAATAGTCCGCTCATGAAGTCTCCTTATTTCTTTCTGTTAAAATGATTCATCGCCATATCTGCTCCATCTGTAACCATCATAATGGCCGCTTGTGCCGCATCTTTGTATGCGTCTTCCATAAGGGCTTCCTGTTCCTTTGGAAAACGTCCCAGAACATAGTCTGCCAAGTCCATTTCCTTTGGCTTTTCACCGACTCCCACCCGGATTCTCAAAAACTCCTGTGTTCCCAAATGGCTTATGATGTTTTTAAGACCATTATGGCCTCCGGCACTGCCCTTTGTCCGGATTCTTAGCTGGCCCTCTTCCAGATTGATGTCATCACAGATCACAATGACGTGATCCGGCTCTACCTTATAAAAATCAGCCATGGCACCGATGCTTTCACCGCTTAAATTCATATAGGTCTGGGGTTTTGACAAAATGACCTTCTCCGTCCCAAGCATTCCCATTCCGCAGAAAGCCTTATGTTTTTTATCCGTTACCTTAATTCCGAGTTTGTCTGCCAGCATATCAATGGCTTCAAAGCCTACGTTGTGTCTGGTCTTTTCATATTCCCTGGATGGATTTCCTAATCCTGCGATGATAAACATGACGATTCTCCTTATTATTGTCTATATTAACTGCTGTTATGATTCATGACTTTCCCGGCTTTAAAACGCCCGAAAAGCGTTAGATTTTCCCAGTTGGAGATCTAACGCTGCTTTTATTATTTTATCAGTTCCTCAGAAAGATGTAAAGGCAAAGGATTTATTTTTCGATTATGAACTTTTAAACTGAATCCCTTGTCATTTCTCCATCCATTATGATAAAATGAAACCGTTGCGCTTATATAAGTTCAAAATCGGTTGAACGTTTCTACCAACTACCATAATGGTTGACTATAAGGGTTAGAAGGAAAAAGGAGTGATGTTCATGAAGGATGCTAACAAAAAATACGATGTGATCATCATCGGTGCAGGCCCCTCCGGCATTTTCTGCGCCTATGAACTGATTGAGAAGAAACCGGAACTTAAGATTCTTATGATTGAAAAGGGCCGTCCCATTGAAAAACGGACCTGTCCCAAACGTACTACCAAAGTATGCGTAGGCTGCAAACCATGCTCCATCACCACAGGCTTTGCGGGAGCCGGAGCATTTTCTGACGGAAAACTGTCCTTATCCCCTGATGTAGGAGGAAACCTCCCGGAAATCTTAGGATACGATAAGACTGTGGAACTGTTAAAAGAATCAGACAACATTTATTTGAAATTCGGCGCAGATGAAAATATCTACGGTGTGGATAAACAGAAAGAAATCGAAGAAATCCGCCGGAAAGCCATCAACGCCAATTTAAAACTGATCGAATGCCCTATCCGCCACTTAGGCACAGAAGAGGGCTATAAGATCTATACACGCCTTCAGGAGCACTTACTGGCACAAGGCGTTAAAATGGCATTTAATACGATGGTAAAAGACATCATCATCGAAGATAATAAAGCAAAAGGGGTTATTACCGATAAGGACGAGACCTGCTATGCAGCAGAGATCGTTTCTGCCATCGGGCGGGAAGGCTCCGACTGGTTCAGTCATATCTGCAACAATCATGGTATCGAAACAAACGTGGGAACCGTAGACATCGGAGTCCGTGTAGAGGTCCGCGACGAAGTCATGGAATTCTTAAATAAGAACTTATACGAAGCCAAGCTTGTTTACTACACTCCTACCTTCGACGATAAGGTTCGTACCTTCTGTACCAACCCTTCCGGTGAAGTGGCAACCGAATACTATGAAAACGGACTGGCCGTTGTCAACGGTCACGCCTACAAATCCCAGGAATACAAAACAAACAACACCAACTTTGCCATCCTGGTATCTAAAAACTTTACAAAACCCTTTAAGACCCCAATCGAATACGGCAAACACATCGCCCAGCTCAGCAACATGCTCTGCGACGGACGAATTCTGGTACAGACCTTCGGTGATTTCCAAAGAGGCCGCCGTACCACAGAAGAACGTTTATGCCGCAACAACTTAATCCCAACCTTAAAAGATGCCGTCCCCGGAGACTTATCCTTAGTATTCCCTCACCGCATCATGGTCGACATAAAAGAAATGCTCCTGGCCCTGGACAAAGTAACTCCCGGAATCGCCAGTGATGAAACCTTATTATACGGCGTAGAAGTAAAATTCTACTCCAACAAAGTAGTCGTAAACCCTGACTTCGAAACCAGCGTAGAAGGCCTTAGAGCCATCGGCGACGGCGCCTCTGTAACCCGCGGACTTCAGCAGGCATCCGCCAACGGAATCAGCGTGGCTAGAAGTATACTTTTGAAGAATAAACTTTAATAGTAAATATAAGGGCTACTGGAACTTTCGTTGCAATTGTGGGTGTAGCTTTCTTTGCCCCAGAATTCTTGCCAACCGCGTTAGCGGCTATTTAATTATGGTTAATTATATATTAAAACTGGAAGCGAATCTAAAGAATAAAATGATATTTGCAGTAGAACACAAGTCTCGGGATATTGCATTGATTTTATTCGAAGATCATCATCGCCCAGGAGAATTAATGAAGGATTTCCCATCGTTATACCCGAATTATTATGCTTCAGAGGCAGAATGGGATGACGGCAGGAACTTGATATCAGCCCTTATCGTAACTTTAGTTGGAGAGATATCCGATGAGGAATTAAAAGATGATCTTGTTTGCCTAGCTGATTCAATGATTGAATATAAGCCTGCGGTTAATACAAAGATCACATTCCATTATGACCCCAAAGTGAGTCAATACTACTGTGAAAGAGATGAGCACAGAGATCAATTTTTACAATATATGCTGTCTCTATGTGAGCAAAAAGAAACAATTCACTTGGATGAGGTTTCTTTCAACCACCTCTCCCAATAGGCACTGGTAATTATAGCTCAATAAAAAACACCTAATAATTGATTACAAAAAAACAGAGGGAATGTCCATCAGCCAAGATTTCGGCTTCGGATTCAATCCCTCTGTTTTATAATTATTTTATACAAGCCCCAGTTCTTTCATAGCATAAGCCACCCCATCATCTTCCACATTCTTCGTAAAAAACGTAGCATAAGGTTCTAGCTCCACACTATGATGTCCCATAAGTACACAATTCTTTGCAAATCGGAACATTGGAAGGTCATTGGTACTGTCTCCAAAGACGTACACGTCTTCTAATTCAATCCCATAATGCTTCATCACCAGTTCAATTCCGGTTGCTTTGGAATGTCCGGCAGGAACGCATTCATAAAAATCGTCGCCCCGGTCAATGATTTCAAAGTCCTCTCCCAACGCCTGTGAGAATCCCTTCATATCACTGTTTTCATCACCAAACACACAGAATTTATCAAAGTCATAACAGTTATCATCCCAGCTATAAGAGGAAATCACGCCACCTTCCCTCATCTGGGCCTTCATGCTCTCCACTTGTGGCATCCAGGAAGTTTCTTTTCGGAAATAGCAGCTTTCCGTTCCTTCCAAAACGCCATCAAACTTATGATCTGCAATGATCTTTTTTACTTCCATGCCCTTTTTTCGGGAAATGGTGGAGGAGAACAGAACCTTATCTCCTGCCACCACACGGGTTCCACAGCCACAGCAGTATCCGTCCACTTCAATCAGCCTTTCAATAGGGCCAATCAGGCTATATGCCCGGCCGGTATTGATAAATACCAGATGACCCTTTTTTCGGGCCTGAAAAATTGCTTCTTTTGCGCTTTCCGGCACATTCCGGTTGATCTCGGAAAACAGAGTGCCATCAATATCAAAAAACAGCGCCTTACGTCCTTCGCTCATCGGTCACCTCTAAAACAAATGGTGCCCGTAGTTTCATCCATACTTTCTACGATGGCCAGAGACTCCACTTTTATTCCTTCTGCTCTTAAACGGTCGCCTCCCGGCTGGAACCCTTTTTCAATGACAATTCCTGCACCCACTAACTCTGCGCCGGAATCCTTTACAATGGCGGCTAATCCTTCCAGGGCTTTTCCGTTTGCCAGGAAATCATCAATCAGAAGAACCTTATCCCCGGCTCCAATAAATTCCTTGGAAACTATGACATCATAAGTCTTTCCGTGGGTAAAGGATTCTACCTGGGTGGTGTAGACATCACCTGCGATGTTCTTTGTCTTGGATTTCTTAGCAAATACCACAGGCACATCAAAATACTGGGCAACGATACAGGCTATTCCGATTCCGGAGGCCTCAATGGTTAAGATTTTATTGACTTCACAACCAGTAAAGCGCCTTTTAAACTCTTTTCCGATCTCAACAAACAGCTTGATGTCCATCTGGTGATTTAAAAAACTGTCAACTTTCAGTACGTCACCGGACTTGATCTTGCCGTCCCTCCGTATTCTGTCCTTTAAAAGCTGCATAAAGGTTCCCCCTGTCGTAAAATTATTATTTGATTACCGCATTCTCTGTTAAGAAGTCCATGACCTTGTTATTCATGATATAGTCATCAACGTCAAACTTGCTTTCTGTCTCAATCAGTTTGTCAACGCTTTCATAACCTAATTCATCGGAAATTTTCTTGCGGTCGTCGTCGGTAATTACGATATTCTCTTTTTCTGCAATTGCATTAACTACCAGTCTCTGTTTTACAATTTCTTCTGCCTGAGTCTTTGCTGCGGTTTTAAAGTCTTCCTCTTTCATACCAGTGAATGCTCCTACGAAGGTAGCGAAATCCATACCATAAGTAGCTGCCTGATTGGTATATTTGGCAATCATGTTATCAAAATTGGCATCAATTGCTTCCTGCTTTGGTTCAACCTTAGCTGCAGCTGCAATGGCAGTGTAAATGTCATTCTTCACTTTCTGATCTGCTTCGTCGTTCTTGCTCTTTAAAAGAGTCTGTTTCTTATCTTCCTTATACTCATCAATAGTCTTAAAGCTGGTATTTTCCTGAACAAATGCGTCATTTAATTCTGGAACCTGCTTTTCCTGTACGGAATTAACAGTCACTTCAAATACTACAGGTTTTCCTGCAAGATCTGCATTCTGGTACTGTTCCGGGAAGGTAAGATTTAAGGATACCTTGTCCCCTTTTTTAGCACCAATCAGTCCATCCTCAAATCCATCGATAAACTGATTGGATCCGATGGTTAAGTCTGTTCCCTGAGCTGTACCACCTTCAAAAGCAACGCCATCTTTGGTTCCTACATAGTCAATATTAACTACGTCACCATCCTGCACCGCACGGTCTACATCTACCTTTTTCATATTGGCAGAAAGATCGCTGTCAATGGCCTGATTTATCTCATCATCAGTGACTTCCACTTTATCCTTTGTCACTTCAATTCCTTTGTACTCGCCAAGAGTTACCTTGCCGTTTTCAATATCTGTTAAATCCTTAACTGCCACTGTTTCCTGAGCGGAAGACTCAGTTGCTTCTGTCTCTGCTCCGGTAGTTTCTTTTACATCCTTTTTGGAACAGCCGGAAATAAGGGTGGCGGCAACCAGACCGCACATACAAACTTTAAAAATTTTTTTCATCATACAATCCTTTTTCTTTCTATTTTAATGTTTAACAGGGAAACCGCTTCCTGTCTGTTATACCATATTGGACTAACGAAAAAAAGCGTTTTCCCGAAATTAACAAAAATTTCAAAATTCCGTTATTATTTATAAAATGCACGGAAAGCCTTGTATGTATTGTAAACGTCAAGCTTTGCAGACAGTTCAAACGGGGAATGCATGGAAAGGATCGGCACGCCCAAGTCCACCACGTCTACGTCCATAGCTGCTACATATTTGGCAATGGTGCCGCCGCCGCCCTGGTCAACTGCACCAAGCTCGCCGATCTGCCAGTACACACCTTCTTCTTCCATCATGGCAATGACTTTTGCCATCAGTTCTGCGCTGGCATCGTTAGAACCGCCTTTTCCTCTTACACCGGTATACTTGGTCAGTACACAGCCTTTGTTCATAAAGCAGGAATTGCGTTCTTCATAAACCTGAGAAAAAGTAGGATCATATGCCGCATTTACATCAGAGGATAAGCAGATGGAATTGCGGAGTACATTTCTTACTTCAATATCAGCCATTTCTGCCAGATCCTCGATGTAGTGAAGGACGAAATCAGAATTTAATCCGGTATTACCGTCGGAACCAATCTCTTCTTTGTCTGCAAGAACTGTCACAGTCGTAAACTGAGGCATGGTAGCATCGATCTCTGCCATCAGTGCGGTATATGCACAGACTCTGTCATCCTGTCCGTAAGCACCGATCATGCTGCGGTCAAAGCCAACGTCACGGGCTTTCTGAGCTGGTACCAGTTCGATCTCAGCACGTAAAAAGTCAGCTTCTGTAATGCCGTAGCGGTCATGAAGCAGCTTTAAAGCCAGAAGCTTTACCGGATCCTTGATATCTGCATCATCAACAAATGGAATGGAACCAATGATTACATTAAGTTCTTCTCCCTTTAAACCGTCTCTTAACTTTCTCTCGTTCTGATCTGCTGCCAGATGAGGAAGCAGGTCAGAGATGCAAAGAACCGGATCTCCTTCTTTTTCGCCGATGTTAACTTCCACTACTTCTCCGCTTTTCTTAATGATGACGCCGTGCATGGCAAGAGGAATAGTTCCCCACTGGTATTTGCGGATTCCGCCATAATAGTGAGTCTTAAAGTAAGCCAGATCGTTCTTTTCATAAACCGGATTTGGTTTTAAATCAATTCTTGGGGAATCGATGTGGGCTCCGTTGATACGAACGCCTTTCTCCATGCCTTCCTTGCCGAATGTGGTAGCAATGATGGCTTTGCCTCGATTTACATAATATACCTTATCTCCGGCCTTGTATTTCTTTCCTGCTGTAAAAGGCACATAGCCCTGCATCTCAAGCATGGCTACCGCTTCTCTTACGCATTCTCTCTCTGTCTTTCCATTATCCAGGAACTTCTTATAGCCCTCGCAGAACATCTCAGCTTCTTCCTGCTGCTGAGGTGCATCTTTTCCAATATGTGGGAACTTGAATGTCAGTTCCTCCTGTAATAGCTGTCCTTTGGTTTTCTCCATTGTTAATTCCTCCATTTTTTGAAAGGGCATATGCCCGTTATCTGTCTATATGCCTGGTCATCAACAGATCTCATCGCTGTCAAGTACCAGGGTAAACGGCCCGTCATTTAAAAGTTCCACCTTCATATCCGCTCCGAAGATTCCTTTTTCCACCCGGTGTCCATGGGATTTTAAACGTTCCGTCATATATTCATAGAGTTTATTGGCAAGTTCCGGTCCTCCTGCTCCTATAAAGCTTGGCCGGTTTCCTTTTTTGCAGTCTGCATAAAGGGTAAACTGACTGACCGCCAAAATCTCTCCTGCCACATCGGCAAGAGAGAGGTTCGTCTTTCCGTTCTCGTCCTCAAAAATCCTTAATTTGCATATCTTATCCGCCATTTTGTCGGCGATGGTTTCTGTGTCGGAATCCGATACACCGATCAGCAGCAGAAAGCCTTTGTCAATCGCTCCCACCGTCTTCCCATCTACGGTAACACCGGCATGGGCGACACGCTGTAAAACAACTCTCATTCTTACGCTCCTGTCTATTTTAACACCAGTCTCAAGTATTCCAAAAGATTCTCTGTTGCTTCTTCCCGGTACACGATCTCTCTTGTAAGTATCGGATAATCTGTAATGATATTGTCTACGGAAAGCATCTTCATCCGCTCCATCTCACTTTTGCTGTTCACCGTCCAGGCGTGTACGGCCTTGCCTTTTAAATGGGCGGCTTCCACGAGTCTTTCGCTGACAAAGCTGGACCGCAGGCTGATGAAATCGATGTCGTCACTGGAATAATAATTGCCATATGCCGCTGAAATGATATATCCGGTACGGATCTTTTCATCAAGTTTCTTTATCCTGGTCAAATAGGCAAACCGGGTGGAGGTGACCACACACTGCTCATTCATCTGGTACTTATCAATTAATAGCGCTACCTTTTCCGGCAGTAGGCTGTCACTTCCTGCGTTTTTGATCTCGATATTTACGTTGATCTTTCCTTTGCAGTAGTCCATGACTTCTTCTAACGTCGGAATCTTCTCACCCTGAAACTCATCGGAAAACCACGCGCCTACATCGATCTGCTTCAGTTCTTCCAGAGTGTAAGAACCTATGGTCCTGTTAATCCCTGCTACCCGCTTTAAGGTGGCATCATGGCCCAGCACCACCACGCCGTCCTGGGTTTCCTGAACATCGATCTCCACATAGTCAGCCAGATCGTCTACCGCTTTTTTGATGGCTGCCATGGTGTTTTCCGGTGCTTCCTTCGAACTGCCCCGGTGAGCGGTGATCTGTATGGTGCTCAAGATACCTTCTGTGATGGCAGAACCGTTGTAAACCACGTTAAAAAGGGTAAACAGGCTGAAGGCCGCCGCCGTCACAATGGATACCGCTGCCAGCTTCCGGTTGGTCGATCCGGTACCGGAATCTAAAATATTCCCGGCTTTCTTTAATCTCTTGCTGCTGAACTGGAAATACTGGACACTCAATGCCCCGTAATTCCCCATGGCAAGGAGCATGCTGCTCAAAAAAAGGAGAACAAGCTCGATCCTGCCACAGGCCGCAGGCAAAAATGCAAGAGCCAGCCTGTTGTCTGTAAACAGAGTCACGCCCACAGCAGTCACAAGCACGCAGAAAGAATAAACCAGCTTTAACAGTACCACAAAGGCGCCGTAATAAACGGCCATTAAAGCGATTACCTTTACAAGCCGGTGTCTTAAAAGCCACCAACTCCGAAGATATCCATCCCGGAAATTCTTCTGTTCCACCATACAGGCATGAAACGTATAAAGCCCTGGGATCACAATAACCAAAAACAGGAGCACAATAACAACGAGGCATACCTTTCCCCACATCTGTCCCAGCACTTCCGACATGACGAAATTCATTGGTTTTACATGAGTAAAAACCCGGTAAATGATATATAGATTGGCAAGTGTATAGTTTGCAAGAGCTAAAAGTCCCAAACGCCAGTTCTTTTTCCGGATCTCATCCCAGAGTTTTAGAAAACCTCCAGTCAATATCTCCCATGGCTTAAGCCTTCTGGTATAAAAAATCCCCTGATAAAGCGTAAGGAAACAGCCGGTCTCAAACATGAGGATCAAAATCCCCATAAAGATCAGCACAACCATCGTAAGAAGGGTCCAGGGCTTTAACAGGAAATTACCGATATTGGCACCTGTCAGATAACTGTATCCGGCCATGTGAAGTGCAAATAAAAGGCCCTTATCTAATGCAAACAGATACAGCGTCGTAGTCACCAGTCGAAACATCACTGCAAAAACAAATGCGTTCTTCCGGTTAAACTTAAGAATCTTTAAAGTGTCTTTTGTTAATGTGCTCATATAATAACCTTCTTTATTGCGGAGTTATGAATCATGCTTCCCATCTTCTCCGCCAGCCTCCTGATTCTTTGCCTCACTTAGTTCCAGGATTGCCTGATTTAGGGAAAACATCTTTGCGTCCAGCATATTCACTACGTCCGCACAGGCTTTTAACTCCTGCTGCAGATATGCAGGTGCATTGCCTTCAAATTTATAATAGATTTTATGCTCCAGGCTTGCCCAAAAATCCATGGCAACGGTCCTGATCTGAACCTCAACCTTGGTATCTACCGGTCCATCGGTCAGATAAATAGGTATGGTCACTACCATATGATAGCTTTTATATCCGTTGGGTTTGGGATTCTTAATATAATCCTTTACATAGAGCACCGTAACATCACTCTGCTTCGTTATCATCTGCGCGATCTGGTAAATATCCGATGTAAATGAACAGATAATCCTTATGCCGGCGATATCACTTAGCTTCTCCACCATGTTGTCAATGGTCACCTCAAAGCCGTAGCGTTTTAGCTTCTTTACAATACTGTCTGGTGTCTTAAGTCTTGACTTGACGTGTTCAATCGGATTGTAATTGTAGATATGGAGAAACTCATTATTGAGTATTTCAATCTTTGTACTGATTTCCTTTAATGCTGAGTCATACAAAAACATCACTGATTTCCACTGGTCGACCTGGTTAAATGAACTGGGAACATTCATTCCTCATTCCCCCTCTCCTTTACCCCTAATCTGGGTACATGAGACAGGGGCAACCCGTCGCCGGAAGCCCCTGCTCATAATAGATATTATACCATAGAAACCTGATATTTTATATTGTTTTTCCCGACTTTCTAAAATTTTAATCCTTTTAATAAAGCGGAAAGACCTGTGGACGCACTGCCGCCTTCCTGATAATCAAATACCTCTTCTTCCAATTCCGCGTCTTCCTCAATGGCTTTCATGCTTAAGCTGATCTTATTATCCGCTGTGGATAAGATCTTTACCTTGATCTTCTGGCCTTCTTTTAACACAACACCTGGGTGCTTGATTCTCTGGCTGCTGATCTGGGAGATGTGAAGAAGGCCTGTCAGACCGTTTTCCAAATTAATGAATGCGCCGTAATCCTTCAAGCTGTCAACTGTGCCTTCCATGATAGCGCCTGCCTGACATTTTGAGATTTTCCGGTTCTTTTCTTCATTCAGCTTTAAAAGGGCCGGCTCTTTGCCGGAGAGAATCAGTTTTTTATTCTCTTCGTCAGCGGTGATTACGGTGACTTCAATGGTTTTCCCGTTGTATTCCTCTAAGTCTTCCACATATTCTGCTGCCAGCTTGGACGCAGGAATAAAGCCGCGGATTCCCTCCACATAAGCAACCGCACCGCCTTTTACGATCTCAGTTATTTTAGCGGTCACGACTGTCCTGTCATTTAACAGGGTATTAAGCGTTTCCCATGCCTTCTGATCCCCTAACAGTTTCGCGGATAAAAGAACATTGCCTTCCCCGTCATCAGGACTTAACACAGTGGCAGTGATCTCATCTCCCGGATGGATTTCCTGAATCAGATGGAAATCCGGGTCACCATTTATGTCTTCCTTGCGGATCACTCCTTCTGCAAAATATTTTAAGTCCAGCAAAATCATGTCTTCCTTTACATTGACAACGGTTCCGGTCACTACATCGCCTTTTCTAACTCGTTTAAAAGATGCTTCCAGCTCTTCCTTGTAATCGTCCATTGACTCCACTTTTTCTTCCAATAATTCAGTTTCCTTCTGCTCCTGGCTCATACGAATTTCCTCCATTCATAAAACGCTGATTTCTGCGTAAAATCTAACTATATATTTATCACATCCAGCTTGATATTTCTATAGTTTTCTAAGGAAAAATGTGATATATTTGAGTTAAATGGAATTTATTCCCGAAAAGGACTTAACAACGGGTGCTCATAGAGAAAGGACAAGCAAATGAACGACATCATGGATTTGCATACCCATACCATTGCCAGCGGACATGCATACAACACGTTATACGAAATGGCAAAATCAGCTTCGGAGAAAGGACTGGCTCTTTTTGGCTCCACAGACCATGCTCCAAAGATGCCTGGAACCTGCGATGAGTTTTATTTTATAAACTTCAAAGTAATTCCAAGAAAGCTTTATGGAATCAACATTCTGATGGGATCAGAGTTAAATATTATGGATTATAAAGGAAAGGTGGATTTAAGAAAGGGACTTTTAGAACGATTGGATTATGCTATCGCAAGTATTCATGAGCCCTGCTTTAAAAGCGGGACCGTTTCCCAAAATACCAGCGCTTATGTGGGCGCCATTGAAAATCCTTCGATCCATATCATCGGTCATCCCGATGACGGCCGTTTTCCTATTGATTATGATACACTGGCGGCTGCGGCTGCACAAAACCATACGCTTTTAGAAGTGAATTCCAGCTCCCTTCATCCCTTAAGTGTGCGACAGAATGCGAAAGGAAATTACATCGTCATGCTTGAGCGTTGCAGGCACTACCGGACCAACATAATTCTTGACAGCGACGCCCATGTGGAAGCCGATGTAGGAAACCACGAAAGAGCCTGGGAGCTTATCAAAGAAGTGGACTTCCCGGAAGAACTGATTGTAAACAGCTCTTTGGAACGGCTAATTCCCTTTATACCAAAGCTGGAGGCTTATTTATGATCAACTTCCTGAATCTTGAGTACTTTCTTGCAGTTGCCGAAGAACTGAACATTACCCGGGCCGCCAAGCGGCTTTATATATCCCAGCAGTCCTTAAGCAACCACATATCCAATATGGAGAGGGAATTTGGTGTACAGCTTTTTAACCGTACCATGCCGCTTACTTTAACTTATGCGGGCCGTTCTTTAAAGACCCGTGCCAAGCAGCTTCTGGATTTAAAAGACGAGACCTACCGGGAACTGGCAGATATCAAGGACTTTACCACAGGACAGCTTTCCATCGGCGTATCCCATACCAGGGGCCGGTTCCTGCTTCCTGCCATTCTTCCTTCCTACCGGGAGAAATTCCCCAACATTGAGCTTCATTTAGTAGAAGGGAATTCTTCGGAGCTCAGCTCGGCTTTGATCCATGGAGAAATCGATTTAATGATTGATCTTTTGCCATTTAAGGCTGAGAATGTGGAGACTGTACCGATTTGCGAAGAAGAGATTCTTCTAGTTGTCCCGGACCAGATCCTGGATACGCATTTTCCCGGGAAAAAGGATGATATAAAAAGAGAGCTTGAACTAAATCCTGACATACAGCTCTTAAAAGACTGCCCTTATCTTCTTATCCATAAGGGGAACCGGGTCCGCACCATTGCTGATGAGATTTTTGAAGACGCACAGTTAAGTCCTACGGTTCTGCTTGAGACGGAAAACATTGAAACCGTACTGGCACTTGCCGCAAAAGGCATGGGAATCACCTTTTATCCCAGAATGTTTGTTTCCGGTGGAACCAACCCCGGAGATGGTGTGATGAAAAAGACGGGACTTAACTTTTTTTCCTTAAATTATAGCCGCAGCCACGGTGTTCTGGCCTTTGGCTGTCACAAAGGAAGATACTTATCCCAGGCCACCAAAGAATTCATACGTATTGCCCGGGAAAACATCTGACAGTTTTTAACAATACATTGACAAAGTGATGGGAATCTACTATTATTAAATAGTAACAATTACTAATATAATTATCGTTTATAGAAAGGGAGCGGCCATGAAAACATTAAAGTATAGCCGTCAACGGGAATCCATCAAAGCTTGTCTGATGGCAAGGCATGATCACCCAACTGCCGACGCTCTATACACCTCCATCCGCGAAGAATACCCTAACATCAGCCTTGGCACCGTTTACCGGAACTTGAATCTTCTTGTAGAACTCGGTGAGATCCAGAAGCTGACATGCGGAGACGGAGCAGACCACTTTGATGCCGACACATCACCCCACTATCACTTTGTATGCAAAACATGCGGGCAGGTCTGCGACCTGCGGTTAAATCCCATGGATGAAATCAACCATTTGGCTCAGGAACATGCGGAGGGGCAGGTGGATAGCCACACGATCTACTTCTATGGCACATGCAAACATTGTTTGAGAAATAATTCTTAATAAGACTTGACATAAGAGAAAAGTTATGCTAAATTAATATCAGTAATCATTACTGTTATCGATTACCACGCGCAGATAACTATAAAATTAAAAATAAAGGAGACATGAGATCATGAAGAAATGGGTTTGTACTGTATGCGGTTATGTTCACGAGGGAGAGGCAGCTCCGGAATTCTGTCCAATTTGTAAAGCTGGTTCTGAAAAGTTCAAATTACAGGACGAGGATATGGCCTGGGCCTGCGAGCATGAAATCGGTGTTGCTCAGGGTTCTCCAGAAGATATCATGAAGGATTTAAGAGCAAACTTTGAAGGTGAGTGTACTGAAGTTGGTATGTACCTTGCTATGTCAAGAGCTGCTCACAGAGAAGGCTATCCTGAAATCGGCTTATACTATGAGAAAGCTGCTTTCGAAGAGGCTGAGCATGCTTCTAAGTTCGCAGAGTTGCTTGGTGAATGTGTAACCTCCAGCACAAAGAAAAACCTTGAGTTGAGAGTTGCTGCTGAAAACGGCGCTACTGCTGGTAAATTTGATCTTGCAAAACGTGCAAAAGCTCTGAACTTAGATGCAATCCATGATACTGTTCATGAGATGGCAAAAGACGAGGCTCGTCACGGCAAAGCATTTAAGGGTTTATTAGAGAGATACTTTGGTTAATATAAGATTAATCAATAAGAGTTAAATAGGAGGGTTCAAGATGTCAAAATATGCGGGAACAAAAACAGAACAGAACTTAAAAGATGCTTTTGCTGGGGAATCCATGGCAAGAAACAAGTATACCTTTTTCGCTTCAGCTGCTAAGAAGGCCGGCTATGAGCAAATGGCTTCCTTATATTTAGAAACAGCGGATCAGGAAAAGGAACACGCCAAGATGTGGTTCAAAGAGCTTCACGGCATCGGTACCATGGAAGAAAATCTGGCTGCAGCTGCTGAAGGGGAAAACTACGAGTGGACCGACATGTATAAACGCATGGCAGCAGAGGCCAGAGAAGAAGGATTTGAAGAGCTGGCATTCAAATTCGAATTCGTGGGAAAAGTCGAAGCTGCCCATGAAAAGCGCTACTTAAAGCTTCTTGACAGTTTAAAGAATGACAAAACCTTTAAGGGAGACGCTCCTCTCGGCTGGAAGTGCCGCAACTGCGGTTATATCCACGAGGGACCTGACGCTCCGGAGATCTGTCCTACCTGTGCTCACCCGAAAGCTTATTTTGAAAGAAAAGTTGAAAACTACTAATGCAATTGCCGGTCTGGGATTTTCCTGGACCGGCTTTTTCATGCCTTGGTTTTTTCCATGTAACATGATATACTTTAAGCAGATGAAATAACCATGATTGATCGAGGACAGACCCATGATTCGAATCGCAATTGTAGAGGACGAACAGGAATACGTACAAACTCTAAGAAGTTATTTAGACCGGTATGAAACCGAACACGGCTTGAATTTTCAGATCCAGGTATTCTCTGACGGCCTTGACATCATATCCGATTATACCGCAGGCTATGACATCATACTTTTAGATATCCAGATGAAACATTTAAACGGAATGAAGACAGCGGAAAAGATCCGGGAATTTGATGAAGAGGTGATTTTTATTTTTATCACGTCCTCTTCTCAGTTTGCCTTAGAGGGATACATGGTCGATGCCCTGGGCTATATTTTAAAGCCGGTTCCCTATTTTTCCTTTTCCCAGATCCTGAATAAAGCAGTCCGGAAAACCACAAAAAGACAGGAAATACACTACATAACCATTGATGTGGATGGAGGTACCATGCGCATCAACTTAGAGTCCGTCTATTATATCGAAAGTCAGCTTCACCATCTGTTGATTCATACGGAAAAAGGGAATTATATCACACCGGGACCTATGAAACGGATGGAAGAAACGCTGAATTCCTTTGGATTTGCCAAATGCCACAATGCCTATCTGGTAAACCTTATGCACGTAACCGGCATTCTTCAAAATCATGTGCTGCTATCCTCCGGCTTAAAGGTTCCGGTCAGCCGCGCCCGGAAGAAACCATTTATGGACTGTCTGACCGATTATCTGGGAGGTTGAAAGGATGAATTTTGATCAACTGATGAATACTCCCCGCCCCTATACCGCACTTGCGGAATGGAGCGCCTGTTTCTTATATATTCTTATGCTGCGAAGAAAGCAGAAAGGCATTTCACTGGCAGTGTCATTAGCGGGCATGTTCGGATTATTCTTACTGCTCCATCTCATAGCCGGGGCTCTTCCCCTATATTTATGGTTTCCGGGAATGATTGCCGCTATTTTTCTGATCTGCTTCTGCATCTATGCTTCCTGTGAAGTATCTCCTTATGATGCTCTTTTTTTATGCGTACGCGCTTTTGTTCTGGCTGAATTCGCAGCCTCAATGCAGTGGCAGCTTTATGTCTGGTGGGCACTCCGCTTCCAGAGGGAGAACAGAATCATTTCCCTGGTTATCATGCTGGTCACTTATTTTTGCATCTATATGGGATATTATTATCTTGAGAAAGAGCATATTCCAAAGGATGAAGGCATGGAGGTGGAACGAAAGGAACTGCTTGGCGCAGCTTCCATCGGGCTGGGCGCATTTTTGATGAGCAATATCAGCTTTGTCATGCCAAATACTCCATTTTCCAGCGCTACCGGTTCCTTACTCTACGTCCGCACCCTGGTGGATTTCGGAGGACTGATCATGCTCTTTGCCCAGCAGAACCGGCGGAAGGAACTGCGGGTCCGCAGTGAAAATCACGCAATGAACGTAGTTCTTCAGCGTCAGTATGACCAGTACCGTATGGCCATTGATAATATGGAACTGCTGCGAAGGGAATTTCATGACTTAAAGCACTATATGATCGCTATCCGTGCAGAATCTGATCCTCAGAAAAGGGAAGAATACTTACTTGAAATGGAAAAAGCCATACTCACCCAGGAAGCTCTGGCTAATACAGGAAATCAGGTCCTTGATGTTGTCCTGACTACCAAAAGCAGCTATTGTACCCAAAATAAGATATCCTTCACCTGCATGGCAGATGGGAAGTTGATATCCTTCCTTCATGTGAAGGATATCTGCTCTATTTTTGGTAATGCCCTTGATAATGCCATTGAATGCGTTTCCCAGTTTGAAGATCCTGAAAAAAGGCTGATTACGCTTTCTGTCTCTAAGAAAAATAACTTTCTGATGATTCAATGTGAAAACTACTCGGAAAACCCTCTGGTCATGATGGACAGCAAGCTTCCTTCCACTACCAAGAGCAATAAACTGTATCATGGTTACGGATTAAAAAGCATTCAGGCGGCTGCTCAGAAATACGGAGGAACCATGACGGTTTCTTCCAGCAATAACTGGTTTACCTTAAAAGTCTTAATTCCTGCTTGTGAAAAAGATTTTGGTTAAATATTATCTATTCCTTTGGAAACGAAAAAGACGCATTTTGGCGGAGATTGTTAAACCCCTGGGGGAACGGTGCATTGATCCGCCTGCAGATAACTTGGATGAACGCCACTCCTCCCAGTGCATACATATACATGACACGTACCTTTTTCCCTGTGCTTGTTGAAAAGGCAATGCAGCCACATCTTACTTTTATAGGAGGTACGCTCATGGCTCCCAGCCGGAGCTCATCAAGAGGGATCCTCCGTTTTCTTAAAAAGCAGCGTATAACAAGTGCATCTTTTTCCAGTGTTGCTTTATAGCACATCATGCGCAAGGAAAAGATAATAAGAAAAAAGGAAATCCCGTACATGAAAACCGGAATGTTTTCCGGATCAATCCCCTCCAGCACATAGTAGCCGGGAGTAAAAACACAAAATCCCAATACACTGATACCAAGAGGGAGCATAAGGTAAGAACAGACTCTAAAAAAAGTGCTCATGCTGCTTATTGGATTTCCATTACTGTCTTTTTTATAGTTGCTGGATAAATCCTTTTCCATTCTCTTCTTAGCAGCCTCTGTAATCAATCGCTGTAACATCGCTCTGTTTCCTCCTGAAATCAAAAATCATATCATACTTTTAGTCCCACTATAATTTAGCATAAAAGCCTGCAAAGGACAATCTTTCATTGGGTTTGCAGTCAGCTTTTCAAGCCAACAAAAAAAGCTGCAATGCAGCTTTTTTTGTTTTTAACATTTAAAAAGAGATTAAAATAATTAATGGCTATCATTTTTAAAAATGATTTTAAATATCGGGAAAAATACCCAGAAGGAAATGGCCGAATTGATCAGCATGGTGATCACATCTGCTATCGTCTCTCCCCCTGTCCCCAGGCTCAGTCCATTCATAAAGAGGTTATAGATCGGCGCTTTATAAAGACCCTGAAGAGCCGCTGCTCCAATGGTGATGATGATATAAGCGATTACATACCACATCGCAGCTTTTGCAGCGCTGTTGTTTGCCTTAAAGGTCACATTCCTTTGAAGGAAGAAATTGATCACCTGTGCAATGGCCATGGCAATCTCCACTGCCAGGAAATATGCAAGGCCTCCTCCACCGCCACTAGACAGGGCTCCTGCTCCGTAATTAAATATATAATATGGTGTTCCATCCAGGTTAGACCCTACATGCCATATCTGAAAATTTGTATTGACCAGAGAGGTCATTCCGAAAAGTCCCCGGAAAGCCGGCATCAAAACCATCTGCAATACCGTAACCCCATTGGATACAAGAAAAAACACTAAAAATTGCGCAACTGTCGGATGTTTATGGGAGAATGTCTTCCACCCGGCTTTTATGCCTGCCAGCATACACTCACCTCTTTCTATTTTCCCGAAAGCTTCTTCTCAAAAGCCCGGTTTGCTTTTGCATTGGCAAAGAAACCACCGATGATTTTCTTCAGTCCACGGAAGAAATGTCCGTTGACCGCTAAAACCATTCCTTCTGCCATCTCCATACTAACTGCTCCTCCGGTCATTTTTGCTATTCCGCGGAACGGCATGCTATAGATAAAGAGGAGGTTTAAGTCCGGTTTTCCTTTTGCTTCGCTTTTTGCCTTTAAGCCGGTCAGTATCTTACAGACCAGTCTTGCCAGAGGGCTTTTTGCATAATACATCTGGCAAAGAGCATCGTTTATTCCTAATTCTCCGGACCATTTCCCGTCAGGTATCGGATGCCCCAGCAGGGTCTCGAATTCTTCCGCTGACACATCTTTGATCCTGCCGGAATAATAAGATTTCATTTTTTCTGGAAGATACGGAACTGCCTGGGTCGTGCCTTTTACTGGAAGTGTATGGCTCAGTCTTATGTCTGCCGAACTGGATCCAATGTGTATGGCATAATCGCCTTCTTCCACCTCAAAACCTCCGGTGACCCTGTTCCAGTAACGGAAGGTTTTATCGTCAAAGGGAATGTTGACTGTTTTGCTTTCCCCTGCTTTTAAAAATACCTTGGCAAATCCTTTCAATTCTTTCTCCGGACGGAATATGGTTTCTCTTGGTCCTCCCACGTAAAGCTGCGCCACTTCTTTTCCATCTGCCTTACCCGTATTGGTAAGGGTGAACTGGACGCTGCTTTCTGTTACCTGAATATCGGAATATTCAAAGGAGGTGTAAGAAAGTCCATATCCGAAGGGATACTGTACCGGAACATTGGCCGTATCATAATAACGGTATCCCACATAAATACCTTCCCGGTATTCGCTGCTTCTTTCAGCACTCGGAAAGTACCGGTAAGCCGGAGTATCTTCATACCGGAACGGGTATGTTTCGCTTAGATGACCGGACGGATTTACGTCTCCGGTTATAACGCGCAGCATGGCACTGGGGCCTGCCTCTCCGCCTAAAAACCCGTGCAGAATGGATTGGCAGAAGCCGTGCCACGGCATCTCAATGGCAGAGCCAGCACTGATGATGCCGACAACATTGGGATTTATGGCAGCCAGTGATTCCAGCAGTTGAATCTGATTCCCGGGCAGCTTCATATGGCTGCGGTCCATTCCTTCGGTTTCACTTAACTCATCAAGACCAAAGCAGTAAAGCACCACATCGGCTTTCGCCGCCAGCTCTTTCGCCTGATCTTCTAAAGCAGCATCCGGTTTTCCGTTTCGTAAATAACCCTGTGCCACACCTACGCAGGTCAGAGAGGAATCCTTAATTACAGTTTCCATAGTCTCTAACTTCATAGGCTTTACCAGAGATGATCCGGCACCCTGATAGCGGGGAACAAGAGCAAAGTCTCCGATCAGAGCAACCTTGCAGCCTGATTTAAGTGGAAGAAGTTCTGAGCTGTTCTTTAGAAGAACTACGCTCTCCTCTGCGGCTTTCCTTGCAAGTTTGTGATGGTTCTCCTGGTCAAAGGATTTGTTCTTTGCTTCATTTCCTTTTGTTAAGGTAAATATCGCCTCTAAAAGGTCATCGACGCAAGTATCCAGTTCTTCCATGGTCAGGCTTCCCTCTTCTACCGCTTTGATCACCTGTCTGGCAGAATCCAGACCAGGGGAAGGCATCTCTAAATTCGATCCGGCTGCTACCCCTTTTACATGGTCATTGGATCCGCCCCAGTCAGTGATGACAATGCCGTCAAAGCCCCACTCCTTACGCAGGATATCCTGTAGCAGATGTTTATTTTCATTGGCATAGATTCCATTTACTTCGTTATAACTGGTCATAATGGATCTGGCGCCGCCTTCTTTGACGGCGATCTCAAATCCTTCTAAATAGATTTCCCGAAGAGTCCTTTCATCCAGTACGGCATTCATGGCCATACGCCTTAATTCCTGGCTGTTGACTGCAAAATGCTTGGGACATGCATAGACTCCCTGGCTTTGAATTCCTTTTACATAGGATGCTGCCATTTTGCCGGATTGATAGGGGTCCTCGGAGAAATATTCAAAGTTCCTTCCGCACAGGGGGCTCCTTTTGATATTGAGCCCCGGCCCTAACAGTACGTTGACTCCCTGGGCAGAGGCTTCCTCGCCAAGGGCATTGCCAATCTCTTCACAAAGGGTTTCATCCCAGCTGTTGGATACTGTGGCAGCTGTTGGAAAGCAGGTTGCGGGAAGGGACGGGTTTAATCCCAGATGGTCCCCTTCCCTTGCCTGTTTACGGATTCCATGAGGACCGTCGGCACAAAATATGGAAGGGATGCCAAGCCGGTCTATATTCCGGGACTGCCATACATTTTTTCCGCTTAATATGGCTGCTTTTTCTTCGATTGTCATCTTCTCAATGATTTTTGTATGTCTCATGTTCCATTCCTTCCATTAGATCTGCCCATCCAGTCCCTCTGATTCCCGTTTCTTTTTATACTGATTTATGATTCTTAATTCCAGAACAACGAAACCTGCTGCCAGAGCCACATCAAGGATAATGGCTGCAATCTGCCAGTTTAACAGGCCTCCCTTTGCATTATCGCCTTCGTATGCCCGGCTGTTAACAACTGTATACATAATATTTTTGGATGCTTTTCGCATTGCCTGAAGGCTTGTGGCGCTGGTGGTATCCTTTAAACGGTTGGTTTCAGTGTCGTATGCAACCAGCATGGAATCGTTGCCGTTTCGGATTTCCTGGTCCGCATTCTGGTATCCATATCCACCAAAATAGTCGGTCAGTACAAATCCCCGAAATCCCCATTCATCTCTCAGTACCGTATTAAGAAGCGTATCAGAAGCACCTGCGTACTCGGTTCCGATGTAGTTGAAGGATGACATCACCGCTTTTGCTCCGCCTTCCTTGACTGCAATCTCAAACGGTTTTAAATAGATCTCGCGGATTGCCTGTTCATCGGACCAGGTGCAAAGCATGTTGTTCCGGTTTGTTTCCTGATCATTTAAAGCAAAGTGTTTTATATATGCATATACTCCGTAGTGCTCAGCCCCCTTGACTGCACTTGCTGCCATTCTTCCGCCTAAAACGCCATCTTCGGAATAATACTCAAAATTACGTCCTCCAAATGCGGAGCGGTGGGTATTCATAGCTGGCGCATACCAGCCGGATACATCCATTTCGTCAGCCATTTTTCCAATGCTTTCGCCAAATGCTTCCGCAATGTCCTGATTCCAGGTGGATGCGATCATTACTGCAGATGGAAATCCGATAGAACCGGTTCCGGTAAAGTTATTATTAATGGATGCCGGACCGTCACAGTCCACGGTTCCCACCTTATTAACACTCTTGGCAGCGGAAGTCTGATAACCTCCGATGGCCACCATGGTATCCATCTCTGGTGTGGTTAACTGGTCAAGCAGCTTCTCCCACTGAGGATCGTCATAGTCAAGCCCGCGCATAGCGGCAAGAGACAACCCATTTTTTGCACCAGTGGTTGGCATCACATCAGATGCATTGTTATAGTCTTCTGGATTATAGTTGCTGTTGTTTAAAAAGGTTTTCTTATATTCCTCCGGCAAAGTCATGGTTTTGGGAGGTGCCGTTGCTTCTTTATAATTTGCAAAACCGTCGGCTCTGGAAAGATAGGTAAGCTCACCATTGGCATCGTCAAACCGGTTTACTGCTGCAATATCATCAGAAAGCCGTGGATTGGCTTCATCATATGTCAATGTGGAAGAAACGGTATAATTCTGTTCCTCAATGACCGTATGGGAGTCAGACCGAATGGAAATGCCATAATCTCCGGCCTCAAGAACATAAGCGCCTTTTCCACTGACATCATAGGAAGCCATGTCTTCTGTCTGGAATGAGATTTGAACGGTTTCTGTAGCACCTGGTTCCAGCATTTCAGTTTTATCAAATGCGATCAGGTTTGCAGAAGCCTTTTCAATGCCACCGTTGGTATAAGGCGGATTATAATAAACTTCTACTACATCCTTACCGGCAGTTTTTCCGGTATTGGTCACGGTCACATCAAAGGAAATCTTCCCCTCTGATTCGGATACAGGACCCATCTTCTGGGAAAATGAGGTATAGGATAAGCCATAGCCAAAGGGGTAAAGGACTGTTTTATCGTAATCGATCAGACCTTCCTCTGCAGCCGTTTCATAGAAACGGTATCCCACATAAATGCTGTCTACATAATTCACAAAGCTTGGGTAGGTAGCTTCCCCTTTGAATGCCTTGCCAGCGAATTCCTTCATATTATCATAAACAAAGCTTCCAAAGTTCTGATAATCCGGTGTGGCTGTCAAATCAGCTACAAAGGTATCACTGGTCTTTGCGGAAGGATTTACTTTACCACTTACGATCTCACCAAGTCCCTCAAATCCGGACTGGCCGGTACCTGGGCACCAGATAGCACTTTTAATCTGGCTGTAATCCTTTAAAAAGCCAAGTTCCATGGCATTGGCACCGTTATATACGAAAACGACTTTATCAAAATTGGAACATACCAGATCAACCATGTCTTTTTCTGTCTGGCTTAACTGAAGGTAATGCTCTCCATTTTCAAAATCTTTATAGTCTTTGGAATTATCCGTATAGGTTACTGAACTGACATCTGTCGGCAGATCCGCTCCTTCTCCGCCCACACGGGTGATGACGATCATTGCCGTATCAGAAAACGTTTTTGCATCGGACATCAATTCACTGCTGTAAGAGTCCTTTACCGGTTCCGGAAGGGTCCAGTCCTGCTCCCACATTCCAACCTGGGGACGGTCTCCCCGGTATGCCTTGTAAAAATCGGACAGCCCGGTGTTCAGCTTAAATCCTGCATGTTCCAATCCCTGAAGCAGGGAAACAGTCTCATATGCATCGGAAAGAGATCCTGATCCGGTTCCGCCATAGCATGGATTGGTTGATGCCCAGCCAAAGACATTTAAGTTGGTATCTGTCTTTAAGGGAAGAAGACTTTCGTCATTTTTTAAAAGCACGATTCCTTCTTCTGCTATTTCGGTACAAAGTCTGGTTGCTTCATTGGACGTCTCTTCTGAAATCGTGCCGCTGCCTGTTGCAAGAGAGATCAGGCTGGACATTGGTCCCCAGCAGATTAAGTTCACCGTTATGACCAGAGCCAGAACAACCGCCATGATGCCCTGTTTACGGATCATATACTTTGCTGCACCTTTTTTCTTTCTAAACGCCACCATTGCCACTATTACAGCCACTGCCACAACAGCAAAACCGATTAAATAGGGCACACAAAGATTGACAATTTTCATTACATCATCAATATTAACCTGTAACATTTCTTTCATCCTCCTCAATACAAATTACCGCAGGCCTGTGTGGTATGCAATCACTTTAACATAATTCTCAACCTAAGAGCTTCTATCTGCATAACTGGTATGAAATTCTGCACAACCCGCAGACAGCTTATCCATAACAAAAAAGCTCCCGGCATGTTCGGAAGCTTTTTAACATCATTTACAGAGAGCATTTTTTTCTTGTCTCTATTTTATATTGTTTCACCGTTATTTTTTCATACTTTTTAAATACCTTGCTGAAATAACTGCTTTCATTATAGCCCAGACGAAACGCCACATCGGCAATGCTGTCCTCGGTAAAATAAAAATACCCCTTTGCCAGATGCATCTTCTTCATATGGATATACTCTGTTACGCTGACGTTTAACTGTTCTCTGAAAATGCGGCTTAGGTATCCCTGGCTGATGGCACAGTTTTCAATGATATTATTAAGGGTTAGATCTTCTTTGATATGAGTTTCTATATAAAGAAATATATTTTCCAGTAAGCAGTAGCGGTTGATGCTGTTTTGCTGAAACAGATAGTCCATGATCCGAAAAAGCCACAGTTCCGAGGTTTTTCGGTCCAGAATAAGTCCTTCATTGATGGGAAAGAGTTCACTTACCTGCCTGTTTTCATCGTAAACAATTCTGGTATCCAGAAGATTCTGGCCGATATATGTAAACATCTTTATGAGCCTTACCGAATCTCCTCCTGCCATTTCATAAATGTTATCAATGATACCCGTAAGATCCCGGTAGAATTTTCCGAAATCCTTCTGTCTTAAAAATGCTGCCAGCGTTTCCTGATGATACAAAACCGAATCCTCATGATCCGTCTTGTAATGATCCAGCACCTTTTTTAAATAGGCCCAAGTGATAGGCTTTTCCAGCACATCTTTGACCTCATCCCTTGCCATACTGCGAACAAACACATGGGAGGAATAGGCTGATAAAATATAAATGGTTATCTCCGGATTTGACTGATGAATGATTCTGCTGGCTTCGAGTCCGGTCATTCCCGGCATCAGCATGTCCATAAACACAATGTCAATTGCATCCTCTTTGCATGCTTTCACTGCGCTGTCTCCGCTTCCTACCATTCGGATCACCTGGAAGGAATCTTCCCTGGATATCAAAATTTTTAAAGCTTCCCGCATTAGAATATCATCATCCGCAATCAGAACCCTGTACATGATCATTCCGTCCTTTCTTCATGATGTTCGGGCCAGACCAGAATATTTTTACATCCCTTATTCCTGGAGTTTTCTGCAATAATATCATATTCTTCTCCAAAAAGCTGTCTCATCTTCTCTCTTGCATAATCCATCCCCAGCTTGATGTAATAACCTTCATGCTTGTCCTTATATGCCTCATATTTGGCTTCCATTTCTGCATCACCAAGGCCGGGGCCGTTGTTACTGATTTCAAGCACCAGATTATTGTTTCTCACATATCCGGTCACTGAAATTTTTCCGCCCTCTTTCTTCAACATGATGCCATTATGAAGGGCATTCTGGATAAAAGGCAGGAAAATGTCCGAAGGCATCTTGCGCATATGCATCTCCTTCGGTACCTGGATGGAATACTCCAGGCGGTCTCCCAGCTTCTTTTTCTGCAGCATCAAGTACTGCTCGGCATGTTCTAATTCTCCCGAAACAGGGACAAAGGTCCCCTTCTCCATACATTTATATTTTGTATATCCAATAAAAGAACCCAAAAATTCCTGGAACTGTTCCACGTTCTCCAGGATCGACAAATTCATCAAGGAGGTGAGGATATCCAGTGTCTCAAAAGGATTAAAACGGGCTTTCAACTCCTGAAGTTCCATGCTCTTTTGAACAATTTCCTTTCCCTGGCGCTGATTTGCTGCCTGGATTTTCTTCATGCGTTTTTTTAACACATCCTCCTGGAGGTGTTTGCTGACCTCATTTTCGCTTAACTGGTTTATGACCAGGAAAACCAGATTTGCAATATCCAGGAATTTTTCATAGGAATACACCGGAATTTCCTCCCGCAGTGTCTCACAGTGGGAAACCACCTTATCAGACTCTGCCGAATGCATCACAGAAGCCAGACGGCTCACCGACTCCGGGGCATCCCGGCACTGAATCTGCCCGCCGATAAACCCGCCCAAATAATGTCCCCGGACAATGATGGGAATCGCCACCTCCAAAAGGCCGCAGGGACAGAAATATACATTCGTCTTTTTGGTAACCGCAGCCTGTATGGAGCCGAATGCATCAGAGGATTTGCACCGTTCAATGGCCTCGGGACTGTTTCGGACCTGTCTGCAAAAACTGGAAAAGTAAGTTGCTTCCGTGATGGGTTCTCCCCGAAAATCCACGGTAATGAATGCTAGTCCGGTTGCCTTGGAGAGACTTTCCTGAATATTTTCCAGCTTCTCTTTCCCAAACAGGTGGATAATGTCCAGTTTACTCATGCTTCCTTCATCCTCTGCGCTGAAATGATCTTCTGCAGTTTCTGACGGCATTTCGGCTAAATGGAGCAGTTCCTGATATTCTTCCATCTCTGTAACCTCTCTTTGCCACGATATTGTTTATTCTATCTTGTCCAATAGCAAATGATCTGTTTCCTGTTACACAAAACATAAGAAGACCGGGCTGTCATAAAAAACCAGCTCGGCCTTATGCGTTCTTTCTCACGGTCTGCCACAGTTCTGCCCTTCGTAAATATTCAACAATATTTCACGGATTTCAGCACTTCCGATTTTTCTCGGATTACTGGCAAGGCAGTTATCCATAAGGGCATTGTCTACCATATTTTGAAGCTGACCAGCATATTCCTTCCGGTCAATGTCCAGTTCCCTGATGGAGGAAGGCATATGCATGCAGCGCATCAGGGCTGTGATCAGCTCTTTCATTGCCTTTACGGAACGTCTGGGGTCATCTGCCGGGTCCGCCAGCTGCACCTTGCAGGCAAGTGAAGCGTATTTCCCCATAATCTCCTGGTTTTTACTATTATATTCAATCACCCGGTTTAATAGAATGGCATTTGCCAAGCCGTGGGGAATATGAAAGGTTCCGCCAAGCTGGTGAGCAATGCTGTGATTGACCCCCAATCCAGCCGTATTAAATGCAATGCCTGCCAGCGTGGAGGCTTCCTGCATCATGGTTCTGGATCTTAAATCACTGCCGTCTTTGTAACAGCTTAAAAGGGATTTTAACAGAAGCTCTACCGACTTTTCCGCCATGGCATCGGAAAAAGCATTGGCACCCAAAGCAACATAGGCTTCCAGCGCATGAGTCAGCACATCCATCCCCGTATTTGCAGTCACAGAGGGAGGGACCGATAAGGTGAGACCTGGATCCAGGATCGCCACATCCGCTAAAATGTCTTCGGAAGAAATCAGATGCTTGCTCTTATTTTCCGGATCAGTGATGACGGAGGCTGCGGTAACTTCCGATCCGGTTCCGCTGGTGGTGGGAACTGCAACAAAGAGCGGTTTGGGAGCCAGATTTTTCAGCCCGGAAAAGTAAATAATCCCCTTTGCCGTATCAATGGCTGATCCTCCTCCAAACCCAATGACAATCTCAGGCTGCACCCGGTACATCATGCACAGCCCGGATCCCACCACTTCTATGGTTGGGTCGGGGATTGCCTTGTCAAACAATTCGATGGAATTTCCGGAAGCCAGAGCATTTGTGATATATTTCACAGTCCCGTTTTCCGACAGGAACTTGTCACAGACCACCATGATCCGTTTATTCTTTATGGTCTGTAAATACTTTAATGCTTCCTGCCCGCCATGAATTCTGGTTTTCATGTATACATTAGACATATGGGTTTCTCCTTCCTATTCCATCTGAACAGGTATTGCAAAACGGAATTAACGGATGCTGAATGCATCAGACAGCACACATTTCCGTTTTCTGCAGAAGGATCTTGCCGACGTCAGCCCTTCCCCCGTAGGGCCTGCAATGGTAAAGGTGGCATATCCTTCTCCCCCTGCTCCGATTCCTGCATAAGAAGGGGCATTCTTGACAAAGATGGTGGTTTCCAGCATCTTTGCCATTTTGCTTAACTTCTCTACGTTTTTTGAATGCATCATGGCTGTGTGGCGGTTTCCGTGCTCTGCATCAAGGGCATATGCAATTGCAGTATCCACATCGGATACACGAACCACCGGAAGGATGGGCATCATCAGTTCCTCCTGAACAAAAAGATGATCCCTCGGAACTTCCATAATAATGACTCTTACTTCTTCATCTGCCTGAATCCCCAACTTTTCAAGAATATACCGGGCACTTTTGCCTACAAAAGAAGTCTTAGGGCCTCCTTTTTCGTTGGTCACCAGTGATACCAGCTGTTTAAGCTGTTCTTCGTCGGTGATCTGGTAAGCACCGTTCTGCTTCATATGATGAATCAGATGATCGCAGATGGAATCCACGGCAAATACCTCTTTTTCCGCAATGCAGGGAACATTGTTATCAAAGCTGCAGCCGTCAATGATGTCCTTTGCGGCCTTTCCGATATCGGCTGTTTCATCCACCACCACAGGTGGATTTCCCGCTCCTGCTCCGATTGCCTTTTTTCCGGAAGAGAGAACCTTTGTGACGATGGAAGGGCCCCCGGTTGCCACCAGAAGACGGACCTTGGGATTATTTATCATCTTATCCGTGTTTTCTATGGATGGTTCTTCCACCATGGTGATCAGATCAGAGGGCGCTCCCTCTTCCTGCAACGCCTTGTTTAACATCTTAACGAGAATCTTTGAAACCTTTTTTGCCCTTGGATGAGGGCTGAATATAACCGTATTCCCTCCGGCAATCATGGAAATGGAATTGTTGATAATGGTTTCTGTAGGATTGGTGGTGGGGGTAATGGCACCGATGACGCCAAAGGGACAATACTCCACCAGGGTCAGTCCGTGGTCGCCGGTTACTGCCTCGGAAACCAGATCTTCGGTTCCAGGGGTTTTCTCGGCAGCCAGACGGTTCTTGATCAGCTTATGCTCGTAATTGCCGATCTCTGTTTCTTCCACGGCCAATTTAGAAATCAACTCTAAGTTATCCCGTTTCAATACGGTTTTCCGGATCACATCCACATATTTCTGGCGGTCCGAAAGGTTTGAATACAGCAGTTTTTTCTGGGCTTTTTCGGATGCAGCGATGGCTTCATCCATGGTTTCAAAGATTCCATATGGTTCTGCTTTTTGTTCTGTTATTTTAAGAAGCTGTTCTGACTGGAGTTCCCGCAGAACCTGCTCCACCATTTGCTCGATCTCTTTAAAATCCAAATTCAAGTAGTTCGACCTTCTTTCCTGATTGGGAATCTGCCGCGGCATTCTTCTTTTTTTGCTTCTATCTGGCCTTTTTGAGGATTACATAGTCCCCATTATTTAAGGAACAGGCATTTGCTTCATCTACGTCTACATGCATTTCCAGAGAGAATTGATCCGACACCCGGACTAAGACATCGCCAAATATTCCGTGTCTTTCTCCAAAGGTCTCCACTTCCACGATGTCCTTATCCTTAACGCCCAGGGCAGCTGCCTGCCCGGGCGTCATATGGATATGACGCAAAGCGATAATGGCTCCGCCTGATAAGGATACCGTCCCCTGGGGGCCGATCATTTTAAGCCCAGGCGTACCGGATAAATCTCCGGATTCCCGGATTGGTGGCTTGATGCCAAGACGGAAGCTGTCTGTTTTTGAGACTTCAACCTGGCTTTGATTTCTTACCGGTCCTAAAATCCGCACCCGCTCAAATTCTCCCTTGGGTCCCTGTATGGTTACGGTCTCATTGCTGGCAAACTGGCCTGGCTGCTTTAAATTACTTTTTATGGTAAGCTCATACCCCTTGCCGTAAAGTGTGTCTAAATCCTCTCTGGATACATGAATATGCCGGTTCGATACTCCTATGGGAATTTTATGTAGATCATACTCTTTGATTTTCTCAATTACCTGTCTGGTAACAAGTTTTAACAGTTCTTCTTTATCCATGATTCCCATCCCCTTTTGGAAACTTCTTTTACCGGTTCCTTATTATAACTTGGGTAAAATTTTCTCCACATCTGTATGAGGTCTTGGGATTACATGCTGGGATACTACTTCGCCTACGTTTGCGGCGGCAGCGGCTCCTGCATCTACGGAAGCCTTTACCGCTCCCACATCTCCACGGACCATGACAGTCACCAGACCGGAACCGATCTTCTCATATCCTACCATGGTGACATTTGCAGCTTTTGTCATGGCATCTGCGGCTTCAATGGCGCCTACCAGACCTTTTGTTTCAACCATTCCCAATGCTTCGTTCGACATACGATTTCCTCCTGAACATTTTGTTGTCTACTCTATATTCTATTAATAAGCCAGTTGTTTTAATATCCATGCTTTATCTGTTTCTTCCCAGCAAAATCCCTGATCCGTCCTTCCGAAATGCCCATAAGCCGCCGTTTTTAAATATTGGGGCCGTCGCAGCTTCAGTTCGGAAATACAGTCCGCCAGGCCAAAGGAAAATACATTCTTAATAATGGCCTCGATCTGGCTGTCTCCGATCCTTCCAGTTCCAAAGGTATTGACCGTAATGGCCTCCGGTTCGATACCGCCAATTACATAAGCCAGGGAAACCTCGCAGCGTTTCGCCAGTTCTGCTGCCACAATGTTTTTGGCAACATAGCGGGCCATATAAGCCGCCGAACGGTCCACTTTGGTCGGATCCTTGCCTGAAAAAGCTCCGCCGCCGTGTTTACCGATGGTGCCATAGGTATCTACCATGATCTTTCTTCCTGTAACTCCGGTATCCCCGGCAGGACCTCCGACGACAAACCGGCCGGTGGGATTAATATGGATCCTTGTGTCTTTGGTCAGCCATTTGGGATCAATGACTGGTTCAATGACCGTACATTTTATAAATGCCTCTAAAACCTTATGGGAAACCTCTTCACTGTGCTGGGCGGATACCACAATGCTGTGAATTCCCAGTGGTTCTCCCGCTTCATTATATTTTACCGTAACCTGGGTTTTTCCGTCCGGATACAAAAATGAAGGAGCCTGGGATTTTCTGACGTAATCTAGCCGTTCTGCCAGGCGGTTTGCCAGATGGCAGGGCAGAGGCATAAAGCTTTTGGTCTCATCGACGGCATATCCATACATGATCCCCTGGTCTCCGCCCCCCAGCACTTCCTTTTCCCCTAATCCACTTTTTGTTACTCCAACGGAAATATCCGGGGACTGATTATGTATGTTGGTAAAGATCATACAGGTATCGGCGTCAAAGCCTTTTCCATGTTCCACATAGCCGATATTCCTTATTATCTCCCTTGCTTTTTTCACCACATCTACCTGAGCTCTGGATGTGACTTCTCCTGCCAGCATCAGGGTACCGGCAGATGCCATGACTTCCACCGCCACCCTGGACGAGGGATCTATTTCCAGGTAGGCATCTAAAATCCCATCAGCAATCTGGTCACATACCTTGTCAGGATGCCCTTTTGTTACAGATTCTGAGGTTACAAAATAGGTTCTTAAATCGCACCCTTCCACCTTTACCACCTGCTTTCTGAACGATTAACGGAGTGAAAATCCGCTTGTCAGCGTACACCTTCTCCTCCTGGTGAAATGCCTTGCCGTGGCGGTTCCCTCCCCTGTTGCGGTCGCAATGGTAAAGCTGGTGTGACCTTCTAAATCAAAGCCGATTCCCAGAAGAGAAGAACCATTTTTTACAAATACGGACGTTTGCATTTTCTTAGCGGCACGGTTTAAATGTTCCATGGACTGGGAGTGAATGGTGGCCGTATGCTTGAACCCCTGTTCCACCTCCAACGCAATCTCAAGTGCCTCATCAAAATCAGAGGCTTTGATGAGGGGTACTAAAGGCATTAACAGTTCAAGGGTTGCAAAGGGATGGGGTTTTTCCTGTTTCTGCAACGATCAGCTTAACGGGAGAAGTACAGCGGATTCCTACATAATCAAGAATTTCTCCTGCACTTTTGCCTTCCAGCTTTTTATTGATGACAAAATCTTCTGTTACCGCTGCGTGCAGAAGTTTTTCGATCTCCTCTTCATTCTTTACATAGTACACGCCTTGTTTTAGAAGTTCATAAATAAATAAGTCGGCTGTCTGTTCCACTGCCACAATGCATTTCTCAGAAGTGCACATTAAATTGTGATCAAAGGCTGCTCCACGGACAATATCCTGTGCCGCCTTTTTTAAATCAGCCGTTTCATCGACTATGGTAACAGGATTTGCAGGCCCGGCTCCGATCACTTTCTTTCCGGATGCCAGTGCCTGACGCAGGGAATTGGCTCCTCCGGTGCAGACCACCAGATCCACATCCGGATGGCTCATAACCTCTGCAGTAGACCCCATCAAGCTTTCATGTAGGGTAACGACCAGATCGTGGATTCCACAGACGCTGTATATGGCATTGCTAATGACTGCAGTCAGCACTTGTGATACCCGGATCGCTCTCGGGTGAGGACAATGGATTACGGCATTTCCGGCTGCCAGCATGCCAATGGTATTGTTAATCAGGGTTGCGCAGGGGTTGGTCGAGGGCTGGACCGCACAGACCACACCTATGGGAGACAGCTCGTAAAGTGTCATGCCGTGATCTCCCGTATTGACTTCGGTTATCAAGTCTTCCACACCGGGCGTTTTTTCAATGGCAAGGCTGATCTTTATGGCTTTATCCTCTGCATTTCCCATTCCGGTCTCCAAAACTGTCATGGATGCCAGCTCATGGACCATGGGACGAAGAGCTTGCTTTATGCCTTCCAGTATTTCCTGGCGTTCATTTAAGGTCAGTTCTGCATACCTTAAGGAGGCCGCCTTTGCAGCCGCCACAGCATCCGTTACACTGGAATAAATGCTGCTAATCATACCATTTCTTACCTCCTTTCCTGTTAAATAAATAACAAATTCTTTGGTCAACCAACGACGGTATCGACAATTCCAATAATAGCCATGTCAATGACAGCTTCCCGCTTTCTCTTATCCACGCGGACAGAAGAGCCCTGACCGATGAGAACCGTTTCGCCTACTCCGGCCCCCACGTAATCCACTGCTACCTCTTCGGAATCTATGAAATTGCCGTGGGCATCGATTCTTCGAACGACCATTAGCTTGTAGCCCGTCAGAGTTTCATCCTTTCTGGTAGCCACAACAGTACCTGTAACTTTGGCCAGTCTCATTCTGTTCACGTTCCTTTCATGGGGACAGGTGGTTTTTAACACTTTATTGTGCTTTTAGATACATTCTGCCTGCCGCATTTTGTTTTTATTTTACTGGTGATATTGATTGTTGACTCGGAAGATATTCTTGCTGAGATCTGTTTTCAAGGTCAGTTTCAGCCTTTGGAACCACGAGGTTTTCTGGGTTTTGTCTTTTTCATTGGCGGTTCTGAATCTGGTTTTGACTCTAATTCTGGTTCTGATTCTGGTTGTGATTTTGTTTCTGGTTTTATTTCTGTTTCTGGTCTTGTTTCCTTTTCTGTTTCTGGTTCTGTTTCTGTCTCTAGTTCTGTTTCCGTTTCTGCTTCTGCTTCTGCTTCTAGTTCTGTTTCCCCAGGTAATCCCAAGTCAGCTTCCGCCCCCTCAGACAGTTCCACTCCAGCGTCCACTTCCTCTGACACTTCCTGTTCCCCCACACCTTCAGGGGCCTGCTTTTGGCAGTCTTCCTTATGTAACAACTTCCCAGAAGGAACCGTTTTAAGTGGCTCTACAACTCCAAATGTATGTTCAACAGAATCCGATGGCCGTGCAATGATTTTCCAGGAAACCAGCTTTTGATTTTCCATTCCGGTCTGCCGTCCTGCGCTTACAGCCGCATTGACAGCACCCACATCGCCGGCGATTTTGATGGTCATATAACCAAGGCCCTTGGTATTTTCAATCTCCAAAATCCGGATATCAGCCGCCTTTGCCATGGTATCTGCTACCACCACTGCCGTCGATAATCCCCGGATCTCAACCAATCCCAATGCCTGTTTCATCCTATCACCTCACAATCCTGTTTACTGGAACACAATATTTAAGAACTTTGCCCGATCTTTTGCCATGTCAGTAACTATGTCTCCCGGCTGCAAAATAAGAACCCCATTGGTTGCATACTGCTCTACATTAGAAGCCGTAATCACTCTTTTTTTCCCGGGGTGAGGCAAAGACAATTCCTGCTGCCCGGCTTCCTGTTCATTTATATTCCATAACTCTTTCACGGAACAGATTTCAACTCCATATTCCAGAACCTTTCTGTAATAGGACAAAATCTGGTTTATATACGCTGGCTGTTCCCTGCCAGAAAACCGCTGTAACCCAGATTGCAGAAATACGATCCGGCTTCCGGCTTCCAGACAGGCTGAAGTCCACAAGGTTTCAAAGGTATCACTGATGCAAAGGGCTGTTTTAACTGCCACATCCCTGGAAACCACCGGAAAAATAGTTGCTGCGGTTATCAAATCTACGGGAATCCCCTGGGAACGGTATGTAACTTCATCACAGGAACAGAAGCTTCTCAGAACAGCTTCCTGCCCATTTTCTTTCCAGGCATCGGGAATCACAGGATAAATATTAAATTCCTCTGACAGCTCCATTTCCTCTAAAAAGCTTCCATACCTTTCATCCCAGGTGTCTCCGCAGACCATATATCGCTTTTGGCTTTTTCCGTTCTTTTCCTCTTGTGACAATTCTTTCAGGATTCGCAGCACCAGCTGCTTTAACTGTTCTTCGCTGATCTTCAATTGCTCCACCTCATTTCAGGGGACGGGACCGCTTTCAGCCGATTTTTCTTCTCCGGCACTGCAGCCCCGCCAACCGATTTACAGAAGATTTGGAAGAACCTTTTCCACGTCTGAATGTGGACGTGGTATCACATGGGTTGAGACAAGCTCCCCGACTGCCGCCGCAGAAGCAGCACCGGCATCTGTAGCCGCTTTTACTGCGCCTACATCCCCTCTTACCATGACAGTAACTAACCCGGAGCCGATTTTTTCATATCCTACCAGTGTCACATTGGCGGACTTCACCATGGCGTCAGCAGCTTCGATTGCTCCAACCAGTCCTTTTGTTTCCACCATTCCTAATGCATCTGCACTCATATCAGAACCTCCTTAATTCGTTGGAATTACGCGCTATGTTCCTTGTCAGATATACGGGGTAGTGGAAGATTTCGGTTCTTCTCCCAACGCTCCCAGCATCTTCTTTCCTGCTTCTATGGCTGCCCGGACGGCCTGCCTTACTGCACCGGAATCACCGGTAAAGGTTAGGATGACCTCGTTAGAATAGCTGGTGCCTGCTTTGGGTGAACTGTAGCCTACCACTTCAACGTTAGCGGCCTTTACAGCAATATCCGCCAGAACGGTTCCGATGGCTGCCGGACCTGCGCAGGTCATGCCAAAGGCTCTGCCCACAGGTGCTCCCAGTGCCTTTTCCAGACAGTAGCTGGCTCTTGCGGTATACTGGAACTCCAGGTGGCCGGCTTCATTGCCGTATACATCTCCAAAGTATTTGGGCAGTACCGAAAGCGCGATTTCAACCGCTCTTTTGGCATCGGAAACATCCTCTGCTCCGATATAGATCAAGCTTCCGTGTCCGGCTCCCCCTTTGGTGTCCCTTGGCAGCTCTACGGAAATGATTTCCGTATTGGTCGCTTTTACGGCTTCATCAACGGCCCATATCTGGGGGCCTGCACCGACTCTTCCGCCGATAATGCCAATAGACCGGTATTTGCCTAATTTCATCACATCGGCAAGCATAGGGTCAACACTGGCAATCACAAGCCCTATGGTATCGCCAATTGCAGTCCCCACATATTCGGTCAGACCAATACCGCTTTTGGCTGGACGGACGGTTTCTGCTTTTGTTTCCGCTTTCGCTTCTGCCTTTCCGATTCCCAGCTCATCAGAGACCTGCTTCATAACTTTCTCAATTAACTGCTGATCCATTCTTTTTCCTCCATTCTCAAATCATAACTAACCGCCAATCACACATCGGAAACCACAGCGCTCCACCACAGACTTGCATTCTGAAAGATCCTCTGGATTCAGTGGTTTTATATGTTTCAGCTGATACTCTTTCCCCATAAGTCCGTACTTATTTTCTCCAAAGGAATGGTACGGAAGCAAGTGTATGGTTCTTATACCAGACAGGGTTTTTGCATATTCTGCGATTGCAAGAACTGCCTCCGGGGAGTAGTTAAAACCAGGAATTACCGGGATGCGGATTACGGTATCTGATATCCGGCTGATCCGGGGCGCATTATGAAGGGCAATCTCATTGGTGGCTCCGGTAAACCGTTTGTGCTGCTCTCCATCCATATGTTTGATATCTAAAAGGACCGTATCCACATAGGGAATTACTTTTTCAACTGCCTCACTGGTCCCTATTCCCGTTGTCTCCATGGCAGTATTCCAGCCCTGCCCTTTACAGGCCCTTAAAAGCTCCGAAGCAAATTCATACTGCACCAGCGGCTCTCCCCCGGAAAGGGTAATGCCTCCGCCGGAACGCCGGTAGGTGGTGGCATCTTTTTTCAGTTCCCGTATCACCTGCTGGACTGACATGGTTTTGCCCTTTGGAACCAGTGCCCCTGCCGGACAGGCATTGGCACACTCGCCGCAGCCGTTGCAAAGTTCTCGGTTTATCCAGCCTTCATTTTCCTGGCGGATGGCGCCTTTTTTGCAGGCCGTGATACAACGGCCGCAATGAAGGCAGTCATCCTTTTTATACATGATAACAGGTTTTACACTCTGGGATTCCGGGTTACTGCACCACTGGCAGGAGAGAGGACACCCCTTCAAAAATACGATTGTACGGATTCCCGGACCATCGTGGAGGGAAAACCTTTGAATGTCAAATACGGTTCCCGTCAGATTATAATCGATCGAATTCATGCCGGCTCCCTTCTTTTTTATGCCGGAACCTTTTAAAGAGTCTGTTCGGTACGGCTGATGATGTCATCCTGAACTTCCTTTGCCAGAACGGTAAACTGGGCACTGTATCCAGCAACACGGACTACCAGATCCTTATACTGGCCTGGATCTGCCTGGGCTGCAAGAAGTGTTTCCCGGTCAATGACATTAAACTGTACATGCATGCCTTTATGATCAAAATAGGAACGCACAATGGAAGCAAAACGCACCAGACCCTCATCTCCTGCAAGTGCGGAAGGAAGGAACTTCTGATTGTATAAGGTTCCGTTTGAATAACTTTCATGATCCAGTTTTGCTACGGACATTGCGGCTGCAGTGGGCCCGTTGGTGTCTTTCCCCTGTCTTGGCGATACACCATCTGCCAAAGGCGTCTTTGCCAGTCTTCCATCGGGAAGCGCGGATACGTCCTTGCCAAACAATACGTTTGCAGATACGGGATAACAGCCTGCCTGGAACTGGCCGCCTCTTGGGTTTTTATATTTTTCTACCTCATAGGAATAGATCTGGCCGCAGCGTCTTGCGATCATATCTACTTCATCCTCGTCATTGCCAAACCATGGAGTATTCTCCATGACCCGTTTGATGTGTGCATAATCTCCGCCCGTGCCTGAAGACACTGTGGTTGGACTGCTTAACTGTGCCTGTAAATCTGCTAAATTGATGGAACCGTTATTGCTTAAGATCCGTTTTACAGCTTCATAGATTCTTGCTTCGTCCGTGGATTCACATGTGGTCTTAGCGGTGTCACAGGAATAACCGAAGTTATGGTCAAGGGCTTCCTTTAACTGAACCATGGTGACTTCTTTATTCTCAAAGACATGTTTCTTGATGGCACACAGGGAATCGCCGGTATCCGCCACACCAAAGGCCTGAGGACCGGTAAAGTTATAGATGGCTCCGCCTTCCTGGACACTTTTTCCTCTTCCGATGCAGTCATCCACCAGAGCGGAAAGGAAGGGAAGGGGTGCTCTTTCTGCATGAGCAAAATCCACGCAGTTATCTGCTTCTGCCAGATGGTAAACAAAGAATTCCATCTGTTTTTTATAAGCTTCAAAGATATCTTCCAGACTGGTAAAGGAAGTGATATCTCCTGTAACAGGACCTAACTGCTTATCTCCTGCTTTTCCGTTATTTAACGTGATCTCTAAAACCTTTGCGATGTTAAAGAATGCCGCATCGTGCCAGCCTTCGGTCTTATGAGGACACTGAGGCTCTACACAGCCGATGATGCAGTAGCTTCTCGCATCTGCCAGGGATACGCCTCTGTTGCAGAGTGCGGGAATGATTACTTCGTCATTGTACATAGCCGGAACGCCAAGGCCCAAACGGGTCAGCTCGCAGGCACGGTAAAGGAATTCATCGGGTGTATTCTGATGAACCCGGATAGAGAAAGAGGGTGCTGGAAGCTTCACATCTGCAACAGCCTGCATGCACATGTAGGACACGTCATTGGTGGCATCAAGTCCGTCCTCGGTCTGTCCGCCGACGATTAAGTTCTGGAATACTGCATATCCTGCAAATGCCTGTGCGGAAACCTCATCTCTGGTCTTATTTACATCATTTAATTTGATCCAGATGCAGTCCACCAGCTCCTGAGCAAATTCTGGGGAAATGCCTTTATCCAATGACAGATATGGATACATATACTGGTCAAAACGTCCTGGTGAAATGGAGTGGCCGTTGGCTTCGATCTGGAGAAGAATCTGCACGAACCAGAATGCCTGGCATGCTTCATAAAAGTTGGTTGCTCCCCGCTCCGGAACCCGGTCACAGTTGGCTGCAATCTGAAGCAGTTCTGCTTTTCTTCTGGCATCCGGGCATACCGCTGCCATCTCTCTGGCTCTGGCTGCATACCGGTGGGCAAAATGAATGGCAGCCGTATATGTAATGATGAGTGCTTCATAGAAGTTTTTCTTCTTGATATATTCCGGATCGCTGTTATCCAGCTTTTCCATGGCCTCAATCACCTGTTTGATGATTCCGGTAAATCCGATCTTTAACACCTTACCGTAATCCACACATACATGGCCTACGCCGCCATAGAAATAATTACCTACAGTAAATACCCCACTGGAGATGCAGTCCTTTGTCTTCTGGGACATATAAGATTCTGCCAAAGCGCTGGTGGTCTTTCCCTCCCAGTACTGAAAAGCACTCTGAAGTTCTGCCGCTGTCTCCTTCGGGATCTGGAAGGGATCTGCCATTCTGGTTCCCATTGTCTCAAATTCTTTTTCCACCCAATCGTAGGAAAATTCCGGACAAATCTCCGTGGAACGCAGATTCTTTGTGATCGCACCTACAACCAGCTCATCATCATGAATGGTGACCGGAAGGTTTCTAAATATTTTCTCTGCTGCTTTGGCCCGTCTCATAATCGGAGAAAGTCCTTCCGTTTCCTTGTAGGATTCCGTTACCAGAACAGCTCTCTCAGACTCTACATATGGAGTTGCAGCCACAATGGCCATTTTAAGCCTTTTCACACGTTCCGTCGGTTCTGTAAACCCTTTTGCAATCATAAAATATCCTCCTTTTACATTTATAAGGTTTTTAAAAATTCTTCCTTCAGGATCCTCCATGCCACTTCTCCCATGAGGCCCCTTCTGTTTGACATCATATCCCATTCAATGGACAAAGATGGAACATTATTAAAACATAAAAAATGTACAATCCAGACTTTTTCGCTTTTACCGTTCTATAATTTCCATTCCAAGCAGTTTTAGAAACTCTCTTACCAATGCAGAATTTCCAGGCCAGGCAGGAGAGGTTGCCAGATTTCCACAAACCACTGCTTCTTCAGACTCCTTATCCACATACATGCCTCCCACTGCCTGGATTTCCGGCCGGACGGTAGGATAAGCGGTCAATGTTTTCCCCTCTAAAACTTCTGCTGCCGTAAGTATCTGTATCCCATGGCAGATTGCAGCCACCGGTTTTTGCAGTTCCATAAAGTACCGGACCATATCCAGAACCGTACGGTCCAGCCTTAGATATTCCGGTGATCGCCCTCCTGTAAGAAACAGACCATCGTAATCATCCAGCTTCAAGTACTGAAAAGATGCATTTAAGGTAAAATTGTGACCTGGCTTTTCAGAATAAGTCTGATCGCCTTCAAAATCATGAATTGCTGTCTTTATGGTATCCCCTTTAAACTTTCCAGGACATACCACATCCACCGAAATCCCTACTGCCAAAAGGGTCTGGTATGGGACCATAACCTCATAATCTTCCGTATAATCACCAGCTAACATCAACACTCGTTTCATATTATTCCTCCTCTTTTCTCTCCCATGGCAAAACGTCTCCCTCTTCCCGAAGATAAGATAAGATCTCTCCTACCCCTTCCCCGGTAACTGCACTGACATAGAAAATCCTTTTACACCCGGTCAGTTCCAGCCATGCTGCCGCCCGTTCCGGCCTGGCTCCCGGCTGGTCGATCTGGGTCACAATTCCTATGACCTCTCTGGTGGCCATGGAGGCGATATTCGGACTATAAAGAGAATAATCCTCCAGGGCACTCATAAGAAGACCTATGATATCCGCCTCATAGGAATACAGGATTAAAGCCCGTGCCAGGGCTTTGTTCTCCGCATATTCTCCCGGCGTATCAATAATCACATCGTAATGATTGATATACTGTGTTTTATGATAGGTGATCCTTGTCCCTTTTAGTGCCTGTGTCAGTGTTGTCTTGCCTGCACCGCTTCGCCCTGCGAGCATGATCTTTTTCATAGAAAACTCCTTCCCGGATCTTAAGCCGCTGTAATCTTACAGACGGTAAAACCCAGTTCTTCGGAAGTATACTTAAGGATTCTTTCGAAAGCAGCACGCACATCGGAAATAGTCCCTGTGATGATCAATGTTCCGCTGAACCGGTCAATGAACCCCACTTCAATGGCAGACGCCTTTATCGCCAGATCCGCTGTTATGATAGCCGTTTCACTGGGTGTCAGGGTCAAAACCCCTATGGCCGAACGATGATAGTCCACCATGGGATCCAGCCCCAGTTTTCGGTAGATGACCTCATCGGGACTTGCTATGATATGTGCCATGGTGATCTGCTTTCCGGGAACCGATTCCTGTATGATCCTCATAAGACCGCCCGGTCCCTGTTCCAAGTATTTTTCTTCCATTTCCTGCCGCCTTTCCTGCTTCTGCCTACCTTCTGCCTTCCCCTTTTGCTTTCCGTTTTTGCCTGACACGTTCCATACATTTCATCCTACTAAATATCAGGTCAAACTTTCCAGTAATCTACAAACCGATTTTATGCAATTTTAAGACCTGTCTACTTCCCCTAAGCTGTGTTGGATTGTTCCCTTTTTCGGATCGTACTGTAATTGAAACCGGAAGTCTTCCACTTTATAATGAAATTAGAAACTTTATTATCCCTACCAGGAGGTATCTCTATGAACGATTCTAAGATGACCGAAGAGATAGCGGCGGCTGTGATCCAGGCCTTAAAAAGCGAACGAATGACCTTAGAGGCTGCCTTAACCATCATCCGCAGGGGTGAGGAGATGGCTGAATCCCTTCATGTTCCCATGGTCTTTACCGTAGTAGATGAAGGGGGAAATATGGTAGCCATGCACCGCATGGATGATTCTCTCCTTGCAGCAATATCCGTTTCCCATGCAAAAGCCTATACCGCCGCAGCCCTGCGCCTCTCAACGGAAGACGCCGCAAAAACCATACTTCCGGGGCAGCCCCTGTACGGCCTCCAGGAAACCCACCCGGGCAAGTTCTGTATCTTTGGCGGAGGAACCCCTCTTATACGAAACGGGCACCTGGTTGGCGGTCTGGGCGTTTCAGGCGGTACGGTGGAGCAGGATATTGCAGTAGCCAGGCATAGTGCAGGTACTTAAACAAAGGATACAAAAAAACAAGCATGAAGCAGCCAGATTCATATAGCTGATTCATGCTTGTTTTTGAACAATAGGTTCATAATTACCGCAACCCCAATTAAGGACGGAAGAAACCGCTCCCAAACAAAACATTAACGATAAAGGTGAAGATAAAAATGGTACAGGCCGGCGGGTCCACATGGGTATTACAATGGCTGTTAAATGTCTTCGCTACAAAGTCACCAAACAACGACGTCAGAATCCCAAAAATAATCCCCATGACCGGATTGCCGGAAGTCACCGCCGCCAGGGCAGAGATTAAAGCAATGTGATGGGTTCCCGGAGCAGCAAAACCGGCTTGGGCAAAGATTAAGGAAACTGCGGCAATACCAAAGCAGAGAACCGGGAAACTTCCTATGGCTTCTGCAGACGCCCCACCGTTTACCAATGCCTGATACACAAACCCTGTTGCGGTTCCGATTCCAGCTCCAAGAAGCACGTTGCAGAGAAAGCCTTTTCCCCCTGTATAATACTCTCTCTTCTCACCCGGCCCTGCTTTCCCGATCAGACCGCCGCTTCCAAAGGCATAACGCACGATTACGGCTGAAATGATTACCGTCATACCAGGAAGGTCCGTATTCAAATGAAGGACACCGCCGATTAAGTAATGAACCAAAAAGCCCAGCACGCCGAATACTCCGCCCACAACCAGTGTCATAGGGTCAGACAATCCATACAGACAAGTTAAAATATCCGTACCGCTTTTCAGCTTTTTCTTCTTTCCTGCATAGGCAGCCGCTGCCACTCCTCCTGCAAAAGCGATGTGAGGGCCAAGGTAAGAGCCAAAGGCAACATAGCCCACGGTCATATCCGAACCTCCAGCCATAGCCGCCACTGCCCCTACAATGGCAATCACTCCGGTCAGTATAAATGCGGGAAGAGCTCCTAAGTACGCCCCTATCACACCTCCTCCGAACGATCCGATCAACGCAAAAATATCCATACCTTTTATTCTCCTTTTTCATATTTATTTTCAGCCATCCGGCAACCCCCTGATATGCCAGCCCTCCTTCCCTTTTTGTTTCCTTCAGGCTTAATAAACTTATCTTTATCCAGACATTTATAAAAGCAAAAGAGCCTCCCTTGCAATGGCTAGCTCCTCGTTGGTGGGAATTACAAGAACAGCAACTTTAGAATCCGCAGTTGAAATCAACTGCTCTTTTCCTCTTTTCTCATTGGCCTCATCGTCAATCTCAATGCCTAAAAAAGAGACGTGTCCGCAGACGTTCTTTCTAATGATTCCATCGTTTTCTCCCACACCAGCCGTAAAAACAATTGCATCTATACCTTTCATGGCTGCCGTATATGCCCCTACATACTTTGCAACCCGATAGGTAAAGGAATCCAGTGCCATCTTCGCTCTCTGGCTTCCATTCTCTGCAGCCTCCACAATATCCCGAAAATCACTGGATACCCCGGATATTCCCAGGACCCCGGATTTCCGGTTCAGCACATCAAGCATCCCGTCAATGGTTAAGTTTTCTTTATGCATAAGAAACTGCATGACACCGGGGTCCAAATCGCCGCTTCTGGTCCCCATTAAAAGTCCTTCTAACGGGGTAAATCCCATACTGGTATCCATGGATTTACCATTCTGCACGGCAGTAATGCTGGAACCGTTCCCCAGATGACAGACCACCATCCGCATGGAATCATAGGGCCTGTTTAAATATTCTGCGGCTCTCCTTGATACATAACTATGACTGGTCCCATGAAAACCATACTTCCTAACTTTATATTTCTCATAGTACTCATAAGGCACACCATAGAGATATGAGGTTTCCGGCATGGTCTGATGAAACGCCGTATCAAATACCGCCACCATGGGCGTATCCGGCATAAGATTCCTGCAGGCTCGGATGCCAATAAGACTTGCCGGATTGTGGAGAGGAGCCAAATCGCTGCATGCTTCAATGGCTCTTATAGTCTCATCTGTAATTCGGGCTGACGACGTGAATGTCTCTCCCCCATGAGCCACCCTGTGCCCTACCGCCCCCACTTCCTTAAGGCTCTTTATCACACCGTAATGCTGGTCGGTCAAAACCTCTTTCACCAGCTCCACCGCCTCGGCATGGGTAGGCATTGGAGATATAACCACCACCTTCTCCCTGCCTGCCGGCTGATAAGTGATCCTGCTCCCTTCAATGCCGATTCGTTCACATAGCCCTCTTGCTAGAACTTCCTCAGACTCAGAATGAATCAGCTGGAATTTAAGTGAAGAACTTCCGCAGTTAATTACCAGTATATACATGGATCCTTCCTCCTGGATGCTTTTATTCTGACTTATGCCTCATAAACAGTATCATTATATCATCGGAGGCATTGTCAGAAAGTGCATAATACAGACAGGAAACCTGTAAAATACATACCAGTTCCAGGGTAAAAAACTGACTTTAAAAGAAATCTATAGCTTCAGGATCCTTTTACCAGAAATAAAAAAAGCAGGGCATAGAAACGGAAAAATCCCGTCCTCATTTCCCTGCTCATTTTTCTAAAAAACAGAAGAAAGAGCCTGGGTATACACGGTTATCCGCATTCATCGCCTGGCTCTTTCATCTCTTCGGCTATCTATGTTATATTCCTTATAGGAATAGAAATATGCTATATTTCCATTAAACTACTTTATTAATAATTGACCCGATCCCTTCGATCCGGCACTCCACTTCATCTCCGGCCTGTAAAAACTTCGGAGGTTCAAATCCCATTCCAACCCCCTTCGGTGTTCCGGTAGAAATAATGGTACCTGCACGAAGAGTCATGCCTTTTGATAATTCACTGACAATGTGGTCAATGTGAAAGATCATAAGCTTCGTGTTGCTGTCCTGTCTTAATTCTCCATTCACTTTAGACTGGATGCTAAGCTCCGGCGGATAGGAAATGGATCCTGCGGTTAGAATACAGGGGCCCATAGGCGTAAATCCATCAAGGCTTTTTCCGAAATACCACTGTTTGTGCTTGTTCTGTACGTTGCGGGCGCTCACATCGTTGATGATGGTATAACCAAAGATATAATCTTTGGCCTTGTCCGCTGGCACATTCTTTGCATCTTTTCCAATGATAATGGCTAACTCCGCCTCGTAATCCAGGCTGTCCACCATATCGCTGTGGCTTTCTATCTCTCCGTAAGGGCCTACGGCTTCATTCACTCTCTTTGAGAAATAAACCGCATTGGCACGCTTTCCGTCAAATTCTTCTTTTTTAAACCGTGCGGATTCTTCGGCATGTTCCATGTAATTGATCCCCAGACAGATAATGTCCTGTTCCGGTCTACGGATAGGAGCGAGAAGCTTCACTTCTTTCATCATAGCAGCTCCCACGATGTTATTGTTGTAGGGGTCAAGCCCGGAAGCATGTTCCAGTAAATCAAGTTCTGACTGGCTAAGTCCTTTCACGACCTCCAGCATCTCCTTGTACTCCATACCAAAAGCCCTGAGTGGAAAGACCCACGTTTCATCTTTGCTCACGACTCCGATATCTCTTCTCCGGTCAACCTCGTATGTAACTAATTTCATAGCATCCTCCTTTTACATGAACCATAACTCTTCCTTGGTGGTGGAAATTGCATCCGCGCCTGCGGAAAAGGCCGCCATGATATCCTTTTTGTCAGATATCAGTCCGCCTGCAATAATGGGAATATTTGTGTAGTCCCGAATCTCTTTTAATACCTTTGGCATCACCCCAGGCATAACTTCTACCAGATCCGGATGAAATGTATCAATCTGTTTCTTCATCGTATTCATTGCAAGGGAATCAATGATAAAAGTCCTCTGTACTCCAATAAGTCCAAGCTCCACCGCTCGTTTTACTAAAAGAGGCTTTGTACTGATAATCCCATCTGCACAGGTATTCTGCTTCAGAAAATCCACTACGATCTCCTTGGAACTTAACCCATGTGCCAGATCTGCATGTACGATTGCATATTTCCCATGTTCCTTTATCTGACGTACGATACTGCCGATGTTTAAGATATTCCCATAAAGAATAAATACCACCTGGCACTCTGATTCAAAGCATCTATGAAGTCCATTCTCGTCCTTAACCGCTGCAATCACCGGAGATGCCTCCAACAGTTCCATCGCTTTCATCAATATTCCTCCACACCCACAAAAATATGGATCTTGTTCTACTTTATCAATCCTTTTCTTTACCGTCAAGGAAATTTTGCCCTTTGCCGATATTCTTTGAAAAGTAAAGCAGAGGTCCGCTCCTTCATTAGTATAGCATTCTGCACAGGAAAATGCCATACACCTCCAATTTTTTTATGAAAAACAGCCTCACAAAATTCCGGAAGCCCGAGGTGAATTCCTCTCATTTTCCGAACTTTGCGAGGCTTTTTCGTTTCTTTTTTACGATACTTTCCCTACATTCCTGGTTGCAACAATGGAAACTCCGGTCCCGGCGCAATCTGCAATGATCACATCACCAATGGAAACAGGGGCGTTTACCGTGACGTTTCGAATCTCCTTCATACAGTCAAAAATCTTGTCTTTGGGAATATCCTGACCGGTCTTTACGGAAACCATGTCTAACTCTCCCCCAATGACCGGGACAGTGGACGTCACCATTCTGGTAGGGCTTAGAACTTCTTTCCTTCCATATTCAAGTCCGCGGTTGCAGGAATTTCCGGTTACTTTGATCTCCTCTCCCTCTATGGTGACGGTTAACGGACAGCCCAAAGGACAGCAGATACAGGTCAATTCTCTTACTTCCATGTCATTCCACCTCCGTACAGACTAAAATCTTCTTAAGGTCGGGATATTCTTTAAAACTTTCCCTCTTCAGCACTACCTGCTCCATCTCTCCAGGAGCCAGTACTCGTTTCTTTTTATGAAGAACCCTTGTTCCATCATAGTAAACACTGATATAACGGTCCTTGTATACATCTGCCACCCGAAAACGCACCGTAACCTGGTTCTCCATATTTTCTATATCAAGTTTCTGAGGTACTGTATATCGAATTCCGTTTTCCGTTCCAATTTCTACCATAGAGGAAGATTTCTTTCCTTCTGCTTTTACATAGAAAGCAGCACTGGTTCCTGCCATAGAAGCTTCTTCCGATACATAATCCACCAGATCATGAACATGAAGCACATTTCCGCAGGCAAAAACCCCTTCTCTGCTGGTTTCCAGCCGATCATCTACCACCGGGCCTGAAGTCACCGGATTAATCCGGACTCCGGCACTTTTTGAAAGTTCATTCTCTGGAACAAGACCTACGGATAGAAGCAGGGTATCGCAGCTTATATATTCTTCCGTTCCCTTTATTGGCTTCCGGTTTTCGTCCACCTTTGCCAGGGTAACCCCGGTTACCCGGTCTTTCCCTTCAATATCTATCACCGTGTGGCTTAACTTTAAAGGAATTCCGTAATCATCAAGACACTGGACAATATTTCTCTTTAATCCGCCAGAGTAGGGCATCAGCTCTGCCACTACTTTTACCCTGGCGCCTTCTAACGTCATACGTCTTGCCATTATAAGTCCGATATCTCCAGAACCCAGGATTACCACTTCCCTGCCTACTTTTTTTCCTTCCATATTCACAAACCGCTGTGCAGTGCCTGCGGAGTAGATCCCGGCAGGACGGTATCCTGGAATGTTTAGGGCACCACGGGGGCGTTCCCGGCAGCCCATGGCAAGTATAATGGCACGTGCCTTTATTATTGACAATCCATTTTCCCGGTTTACAATGGTGATTTCCTTTTCCGGGCTGATATCAAGGACCATGGTATTTAACAAAAAGGGAATCTTTTGTTCCTTTACCATCTCAATATAACGGGCCGCATATTCCGGTCCGGTCAGTTCTTCCTTGAACGTGTGAAGGCCAAAGCCATTGTGGATGCACTGGTTTAAGATTCCGCCTAAGAATGAGTCCCTCTCCAGAATGAGAATATCGGTAATCCCAGCTTTTCTCGCTGCCACGGCTGCGGCAAGGCCTGCCGGACCTCCTCCAACGATTACGATGTCATGCTCTGTCATGTGCTGATCCTCCCTCTTCTCCGTTCAATAGATTAGAACCCGGCCTATTCTTACAGATCTCCTCTATGGTCCTTCCAGTCTCCCTTGCCAGGATTTCCATGGTCTTTGGCGCACAGAACCCGGCCTGACACCGGCCCATACCGGCACGCACCCGGCGCTTGATTCCATCAAGAGATACCGCCCCTAAGGTTCGGTTCACTGCATCTACGATTTCTCCTTCACTGACACCCTCGCAGCGGCAGATGATGGTTCCATATCTCGGATCTTCCTCGATCAACTGAGCCCGTTCTGCAAAGGTCATTTTTCTTGGATCTGTAATTCCCTTTCGGGTTTCCTTAAAATCTGCTTTTTTCCTCGCATCGGCTTTCTTTGCAACTAAGTCTGCCAGATATACACCGATGGCAGGGGCACTGGTCAGTCCAGGGGATTCAATGCCTGCCGCATCAAAGAAACCTGGGGCATCGGAAACTTCTCCAATGACAAAATCTCCCCCCACCTCATGGGCACGGAGACCGGAAAATGATGTAATCACCTGACGGAAAGGAATGTCCTTCACTCCCCAGGCTGCTTTTTCCATAATATCATTCAGTTCTTTCGCCGTGGTTTTCAAATCTTCCTTATCTTCCACATCGGAAGCCGTAGGGCCAGCCAGAAGATTTCCATGGACTGTAGGTGTGACCAAGACCCCTTTTCCCATCTTTCCGGGTAACTGGAAAATGGTATGGGACACATGGGTTCCAGCTTCCTTGTCAAGGAGCAGGTAATCTCCTTTTCTTGGGATGATGGTGAGTTTTTTATCACTGACCATGTTGTGGAACTGGTCCGCATACACGCCAGCTGCGTTGATGACATAGGTGGCATGGATAACACCTTCTGAGGTCTTTAAGTCATAACCTTTTAAAGTTTTTTCAATCTCATGGACTTCGGTATTTAATATAAATTCCACACCATTGTCAGCAGCATTTTCCGCCAGTGCGATGGTTAGTCCAAAGGGACAGACGATTCCCCCGGTGGGCGCATAAAGGGCTGCTGCTACCTTTTTTGTTACATTGGGTTCCATGGCACGCACCTGGTCGCCGGAAAGAATGGTTAATCCGGATACTCCGTTTTTCACTCCCTTTTCATAGAGTGCGTTTAATGCGGGAATGTCTTCTTCTGATAAGCATAAAACCAGAGATCCATTTCTTTGAAAGGAAAAATCCAGCTCCTTTGAAAGTTCTTCCATCATCAGACTGCCTTCTAAGTTGAATTTCGCTTTTAAGGACCCGGGTGATGCGTCGTATCCCGCATGGACGATGGCGCTGTTGGCCTTTGATGTGCCGGAGCATACATCTTCCTCCCGCTCCACCAGACAGACGTTCAAATCATAACGGGCCAGCTCTCTTGCGATTGCACAGCCAATTACTCCGCCGCCGATGATTGCCGCATCGTAATACATTTCCTTCATGTTCTTCTCCTCCATATCCGCAATGGTTCGTCATTTTCTAAAAACATATAAAAAAAGAGCAAGGAAAATAAACGGATATCTCCGTATTATAATCCCTACTCTTTCATCTCAAAGGTTTGCTATTTAATTAAGTTCATGCTAACACAGATACAACCCTGGTGTCAAGATGTTTCTAGTCGTCATCCTCGGACCAGCAAAGCGCACATTTCACAGCCCTCTTCCAGCCTTTTATTAAGCCTTTGCGGCTGTCTTCATCCATCTGGCTGTCAAACTCCCTGGACACCTTCCAGTTCTTCTTAATCTCTTCCCTGTCCTTCCAGTAACCTACCGCAAGACCTGCCAGGTAAGCAGCTCCCAGAGCCGTGGTTTCGATACACTCCGGCCGTACAATCTGGGTATTTAACACATCCGCCTGGAACTGCATGAGGAAGTTGTTGGCACAGGCGCCTCCATCGACTCTTAACTGCTTAAGATGAATGTCAGAATCCTGTTCCATGGACTCGATAAGATCGGATACCTGATAAGCCATGGATTCTATGGTAGCACGGATGAACTGCTCCTTGCTGGTACCTCTCGTAACCCCCACAATGGTTCCTCTGGCATATTGATCCCAGTAGGGTGCTCCCAGTCCTGCAAAAGCCGGAACAACGTAGACACCGCCTGTATCTTCCACTGCCTTGCAGTATTCTTCTGTCTGAGCGGCGGAACGAACCATGCGCATCTCATCCCGAAGCCACTGCACAGCGGCTCCTGCCACAAAAACGCTTCCTTCCAGAGCATACTGGATTCCCTCCTGGTCACTGGCTGCAATGGTTGTCAAAAGTCCGTGCTCGGAGCGAACAGCCTTGTCTCCCGTATTCATAAGAAGGAAACAGCCGGTTCCATATGTATTCTTTACCTCACCTGCTTCAAAACAGCACTGGCCGAACAAAGCGGCCTGCTGGTCCCCTGCTGCTCCGGCAATGGGAATCTTTCCTCCCATGACATCCGAAGAAGTATAGCCGTAAACACAGCTGGACGGTTTTACATCAGGCAGCATGGATTTGGGAATTCGGAAATAATTTAAGATGTCCTCATCCCAGCATTTCTTATGTATATCATAAAGCATGGTTCTGGAAGCATTGGTGTAATCCGTTACATGAATACAACCTTTTGTCAGATTCCAGATCAGCCAGGTATCCACCGTTCCGAACAGTAACTCCCCACGTTCTGCCCGCGCTCTGGCACCATCTACATGATCCAAAATCCATTCGATCTTACTTCCGGAAAAATAGGCATCCGGGATCAGTCCTGTCCGTTCCACAATCAGCTTTTCTAAACCATCGCTTTTTAAATCTTCGATCCGGTCGGCGGTTCTTCTGCACTGCCAAACAATGGCGTGATAGACCGGCTCTCCCGTCTCCTTATCCCATACGATGGTCGTTTCTCTCTGGTTGGTGATTCCGATGGCTGCAATGTCACTGTTGTGTGCCCCGATTTTCCCCATGGCCTCCATGGTCACTGCAAGCTGTGAGGACCAGATCTCCATCGGATCATGCTCAACCCAGCCTGGTTTTGGGAAAATCTGAGTAAACTCCTTTTGTGCTACACTGCAGATGTTTCCCTGCTCATCGAACAGGATACATCTGGAACTTGTGGTGCCCTGATCCAGGGCGATGACGTAACTTCCCATAATTCCTTCCCCTTCCAATATTTGCCTCTTTATTGCTGCCTGTTAAACTTTTCTAAACAGCAAAGAAAGAGCCTCGGAAATGAACGGTTTCCCCGCACTCATCACCTGGCTCTCTCATCTCTTAGGCTATCTATTAAATATATTTAATAGTACCATGGCCAGTATGCTATGTCAAGATTTAAGCATAATATTTTCTCAATAAAGGCTTTCCCTGATGGTCTTAAATGCCTGGATCACAAGGGTAGGAATAAAAGCAAAAATAAAGATGGTAAGAAACTGCCTTCCCGTTAAATCAGCTACATAAAAAAAGGTATGAAGCCCGGGGATAAACAGCACGGCTGCAAGTAAAACTGCTCCTGCCTCAAAGGCCATGATGCTCCACAGATTGCTTCTTAACCCGATCTTTAAAATGGAATGGCTGCTTCTGCAGTTAAAGCCATGGAACAGCCTTGCAAGGGTCAGGGTGGAAAATGCCATGGTGCTGGCTGCTGCCTCGCTTCCTGTCACCAGTCCCGTCGCATAGGCACTCATGGTAAAGACAGCAATTAAAGCTCCCTGAAGGAGAATCTGAAGGACAAACCGTTTTGTCAAAATTCCTTCCTTGGGATTTCTGGGCTTTTGGGCCAGTAAATCCGCTTCCGCCTTCTCCATACCAATGGCAATGGCAGGAAGGGAATCAGTCAAAAGGTTGATAAACAGCAGATGAACCGGAGCGAAGGGCATCGGAAGTCCTCTTAAAGATGTATAAAGCACGCACAGGATTCCTGCCATGTTACCAGACAAGAGGAATTTGATGGCATTTCTTATGTTCCGGTACACATTCCGGCCATTCGCTACCGCTTTTATAATGGTTGCAAAGTTATCATCCGTTAAGATCATGGCAGAGGCATCCTTGGACACCTCCGTCCCCATTTTTCCCATGGCGACACCGATATCCGCCTGTTTTAAAGCGGGAGCATCGTTGACTCCATCTCCGGTCATCGCTACGATATGACCTTTTTTCTGCCAGGAACGGACGATCCTGATCTTATGCTCCGGGGATACCCGGGCGTAAACACTTATTTTTTCCAGTCTGCTGTTCAGTTCCTCATCTGGCATATCATCAAGCTCCGGACCACTGACCGCCAAATCTCCTTCTCCCATAATGCCGATTTTTTCTGCAATGGCAGAAGCAGTGACCTTATGGTCCCCTGTGATCATCACCGGCCGGATGCCGGCACGACGGGCATTTAGGACAGCATTTTTTGTTTCAGGACGGGGCGGGTCCATCATGGCTACTAACCCTAAGAAGGTGTACCCGTCTTCAGACTGCTCCGCCAGCGTTTCATTTTCCTTTACTTCCCTGCAGACAAAGGTCAGAACTCGTAATCCCTGGGCCGAGAAGTCTAAGTTCTGCTCCATCAGCGCCTGGCGGTCCCCTTCTCTTATGGGGCGTACCCCCTCACTGGTCCAGATATGGGTGATCCTTGGTACAAGTACATCCTGAGCGCCTTTGGTGAAAAGGATCTTTTTCCCTTCAATCCGGTGAAGCGTACTCATCAGCTTTCTTTGGGAATCAAAGGGAATCTCCCCGATTCTCGGATAATGGGCTTTGATGACCTCTTCTTCTGCACCGGCACGTTCTGCCATCTGCAAAAGGGCTGCCTCTGTCGGATCTCCTATTAGCTTTCCTTCCAGATAGGCGGAATCATTATTTAACACTGCATCATAGAGCAGATATTTATGTACGGGAAGCTCTGCATTTAAAAGTTCCGGCGGATACAAGCGGTTGTTTACAAAAATCTGTTGGACGGTCATCCGGTTCTGGGTCAGGGTTCCTGTTTTATCCGAACAGATGACAGAAACACAACCAAGACTTTCCACTGCCTTTAAATCCTTTATGATGGCATTTTCCCGTGCCATCTTCTGGGTACCCATGGCCTGAACAATGGTGACAATGGAGCTAAGGGCCTCTGGAATGGCGGCAACAGCCAAAGCAACTGCAAACATTAAGGAATCAAGAACCGGCATTCGCCGATAAATACTTAAGCCAAAAACCAGGGCACAGATCATCAAAATCCCGGCAGCCAGCCTGCTTCCAAATTGGTCTAAACTCACCTGGAGAGGGGTCTTTTTCTCTCCGGTATCATTCATCAAAGAAGCGATCCGGCCGATTTCCGTATTCATGCCAATGCCGGTGACCAGCACCTTTGCGCGGCCTGCCGCAACCAGAGAACCGGAAAACACCATATTGGTCTGCTCTGCAAGAGGAACTTTTTCATCCCTAATCTTTCCCGTCCGCTTCTCCACATTGACGGATTCCCCGGTAAGGGAGCTTTCATTGACCAGAAGGGAGTAATTCTCAAGAACCCTTCCATCCGCAGCCACCATATCCCCGGCTTCCAGCAAAAGAAGATCTCCTGGCACCACTTCTGCCGATAAAATCTCCTGGATCTTTCCTTCCCTTACGACCTTTGCAAGAGGTGCTGACAGAGCCATTAAACTGTCTAAGGATTTTTCTGCCTTCTGATTTTCCACAGTTCCCAAAATCGCATTGAGCAAAAGCACGGCAAAAATTACCCCAGTGCTCTCTACATCACCGGATATCATGGAGATAACTGCTGCTATAATCAGGATGATGACAAGCAGATCCTTAAACTGATCTAAAAATACCTGGAATGCACTTTTCCGCTCTGCCTTTAAAAGTGTATTCTGGCCATATTGTTCTCTGCGCTTTATAATTTCCGTGGAATTCAGCCCAGATCTGCTTGCGTGAAGCTGAGAGAGGGCTTCATCCTCTGATAAACGAAACCATTCTTCCATTCATGACGCTCCTTCCCATTTCTCCTACTATGGTATGAGGCTTAACCTTAATTTCATGAATGATTTTCATAGGCATGTATCATCAAAACCCGATCGTTTACTCTCATTTTTCTAATATGTTAATGGGATTAGTATTCGAATAAGAGAACTAATAAATTGCGATTGGTCCATATGGGCCTTCTATAATATCTATGTTCGTTTCAAAAATATCTGTTAAAAGTTCTGGCTTCATAATATCATCCACTGTTCCAAACGCGGCAATTTGTCCATTCTTCATCGCACAAATCCGATCCGAATACTTCGCCGCAAAATTGATGTCGTGAATAACGGTCAGAATTGTTCTTCCAAATTCATTGGCGGCATGTCTTAAATGTTCCATCATTTGCACCGAACGGGCGACATCTAGATTGTTTAAAGGCTCATCAAGAAGCACATATTCCGTCTCCTGGCACAAAACCATTGCAACATATGCCCTTTGCCTCTGACCGCCGGAAAGCTCATCCAAATATCTGTTTTCCAAATCGCGCAGATCCAAAAAATCAATATATTTAGAAATAATTAACTCGTCTTCCTTTGTTAATCTGCCCTTCGAATAAGGAAACCGCCCGAACCCGGCAAGCTGCCTGACAGTCAGTCTCGTTACAAAATGATTTTCCTGCCGTAGAATCGTCAAAATTTTTGCCAGGTCTTCTGATTTAGATTCTGAGACATTCATATTTGCTACTTTAATCTGGCCTTCATCCATGTTCAAAAGTCTTCCTATCATTAACAGCGCCGTAGATTTTCCCGCACCATTTGGTCCTATTAAAGAAGTAAGGCCAGCTTTCGGTATTTGGATATTTAAAGGTCCTATTTTCACCTCATCAGAATACAATTTTCTAACATTAAGAATCTCAATCATAAAGTTCCCTTTCTTAGCATTACAACTAAAAATGTGATTCCCCCAAACAGCTCAATAATAACAGAAACAACCCCCTGGGCTCTAAATACATGATACATAAAAAAGTATGATCCGGTTAAAACCAAAAATCCTATGGCAAGAGCCATCGGAAAAACATATCTGTGATCATAAGTCGGCGCTGCCTGATAAGTCATGGTAGCAACTAAAAATCCGTAGAAAGTAAGGGGCCCAACCAGAGAGGTTGAAATAGACATCAAAACAGAGACTAATATAAGAGTATATATGACTCCAAACTTATGATGAACTCCCAAAGAAGTACTGGCGCTCTTTCCAAGGGACAATACATTTAATTTTTTTGAATGGGCGAGAATCAGCAATGCAGCGATTATTACAATTGGAATTGCAACTGGAAAGTATTCCGCATCTGCATTATTGACAGAGCCAAATAATCTTGCCTGTAAAACATCAAACTCAGACGGTGCCAGAAGCCTTCTCATGAAAGACGATACCGACTTAAGCCCGGTTCCAATAATAATTCCAACCAAAAGCATAAGCTGTAAATTTCCATACTTTCCGGAAAGCAGCCAGCCATAAAGGAGCAGGCACATCAGAACCATAACAGCAACCTGAAAGAGAAATGGTCCAACGCCGCTGAATTTTATAAATACGCCGGCACCAAAAAAGAACATGGTACTGGTATGTATGGTTGAGTATAGGGCTTCAAATCCCAAAAGGGAAGGAGTGATAATCCTGTTATTGGTACTCGACTGGAACGCAACGGTAGCTAAACTCTGACAAACAGCAGAAATAATCATCGCAATAAGAGCCGTCATCCTTCTTTTAACAACCGGGAGAAAAGAAGGAGAACCTATGGGAACAGGATTGTTATAAACCAGTAGTCCATAGGAAGCAATAGAACCTAAAACAATCAATGTTATCAACAAAATCCAATAACGTCTCTCTTCTTTCTTAGAACGAAAAGCTCTGGCTGATCTGTTTTTATAATCAAGGCCGGCATTGATTCCGGCATTATTCTCATTATTATATATAAATTCACTCATCTTAGCTTCCTTTGTTTCATTAAGATAACGATAAATATTATCGCACCCACAGTTCCAAGTATTAAAGAGACAGGGACTTCAAAAGGCATTATAAGTGTACGGGAAATGATATCGCAAAGTGTGATCGCGCCCATTCCCAATACGCATACCCAAGGCAAGTTACTCTTAAGATCATCGCCCCTATACATGGAAACAATATTGGGTACAATTAAACCTAAAAATGGCAGGTTCCCGATAACCGCCGCAACAATACCAACGGCAGCCGAAATAAGTCCAGTGCCCAAAATAACGATCCTATTATAATTTACTCCAAGGCTTGTTGCCACATCTTCCCCTAATCCGGCTAAAGTCAACCGATCCGCATAGATAAATATGATTATATTTACGATTACAATCAGCCATAAATATTCATACCGTCCAATTTGAACCGGAGCAAAAGAACCTACAAACCAGGTTTCAATGCTTTGCGTCATTTGAAAAAGGAGCCCAATAAAAGTGGAAATTGAGGATATGACTGCTCCCAGCATCATTCCTATGATGGGAACGATTAAAGACGAGCGAAGTTTGACCTTTCTTAAGAAGAAAAAGAAAATCATAGTACCTATAAAAGAAAAAATAATGGCTCCAGCCATTCTTTGCACCAGAGTCGGTGCCGGTATCGCCAGATAAACAAAAACAAGTCCCAGACCTGCCCATTCGATTGTACCCGTAGTGGTAGGTTCCACTAAGCGATTCTGTGTAATCAGCTGTGTTACCAGCCCTGACATGGACATTGCCGCACCGGTAAGCATAAGTGCTGCGGTTCTTGGAACGCGGGTTATGAAAAACATTTGCATTCCATCTTCTTGTCCCTTTATATCATATACTCCGGTAAAAAGTGATATGATTCCCAGAACAAAGACACAGATTACCGCCAGTGTAAAAGATTTTGTCCAGGTTTTATTATGTTTAAAATTCTGGGGCTGAGAATTCTCAGCCCCTGTGATTTTTTTTATTCGAGTTTTCCGCATTTTGGTATACATCCTTTATCCTACTTGGTCAAAGAACTTGCAAGGTTATCAAATAACTCTATATAGGTTTGTATGGATTCGTTGGTGTATGTATCGTTTGGTGCATAAACGATCTGTCCTTTTGAAACAGCAGTTGTATTCTGAAGCGCTGGAGAATTATTGATCACATCCTGAGCGGGAACTGCATCCTTTGTAGAAGAAATTGCGGCATCGCGGTCCAGTACGAAAATCCAGTCAGGATTACTTTGTGCAATGGCCTCAACAGAGATATCATCTCCTTGATGATCGGAAGTAGCACCGTCAACTTCTAATGCTGAAGTCCATCCAAAAACTTCATACATTGGACCCCAGACACGTCCGGAAACAGGCGCAGAAAAACCAATGTCTCCACCAGAAACTACAACACTCATAACTTTGTCGGTTCCATTGTATGCAGTCTTCGCCGTCTCAATCGCCTTGTCAAAGTCAGCGTTTAATTTTTCCGCTTCTTCATTCTTATCAAAGATTTTTCCCAACGTGATTGTAGAGTCTTTTAATCCATTTACGAAAGTGTCGCCAGACTTACCAGCTTCTTTTGAAATCTCGAAACTGAGATCAACTACAGCGGCATTTGGAACCAGTGCTTTTATATCTTCATAATAACTGGAAAATCTTTGACCCACAATAACAAGCTCAGGATCTGCTGCCGCAATAATTTCAAGATTTGGTTCACTATGGCTGCCAATATCCTGAACCTCACTATCTTTTACATAGGATGAATCTGCGGGCATGACTCCCTTTGGAACCGCCACTAACTTAATTCCCCAATCAGATAAAGTTTCAAAGGTTCTATTATCCAACGCCACGACATTCTTTGGATTTACAGGAACAGTAACGGTTCCATGAATATCTTTGATTTCAACCGATGTGGCTTTTGCTGTTGTTGTTTCAGCTACTGTTGTTTCAGCAGATTCACTTGCCTGCGTACTCGCTTCAGAAGAAGCCGTGCTATTACTTTGGCTTGCGCATCCCGTCAACGTTAAAGCAAAAACTGCTGCAAAAACAGTTAACTTCGGTAAAATAGATTTTCTCATAATATCCTCCTAATTATGTTTGATCGGTAAACAACAATTTGCAGTCACCTCTGCTCATAGCATGTTAGCTGAGACTAACTTAATCCGCAGTTTACCATAACAAACAATAATTGTCAACCGCTTACTTTGCTGCAGATAACCTTGCTTTCATATTTCCATAGATAAATCCTTACGTTTATAAAATGCCGCCTATATAATTTTTCCGCCATGAAAATAGCACTCATAGACCAGGAAATTTTTATAAAAGATTTCTTCATGACCCTGAAACCATTCCAAATCTCCGCATACCTTACAGCTATACAGATAATCATTTTCCTGGTAAAAAGCAGGGCCCCGAAACGGCTTATCCTTAGGTACCGCCAGCAAAGCTGCCTTTAAAAAATCCCCATTAAATCTACCGTCAGTGGTTCTTCCGCAGTAATTCATTCCATAGATGGGGACCCCCTTTTTCCATACGGCTTCTTCCCCGGAAAAACACTCGCCGCCAAGGTAAGTATCCAGATATAAAAAGTCACCATCCTCATACCGTAAATCGTGGGAACCTGGCCTCGAAGGCATAACCTCTGCTCCTTTGGCCGCATAGGTCCTGCACTTTGCATTGACAAGAAAATCCGTTAATTCCGATTGGTCGCAGGATGTTTCATGAACCAGCGCAGTATGACAGGAGTCATGGTCTTTTACCAGATGGTCAATTGCTACTTTAAAAAATTCCGAAATACCAATGAGATTGGATATATCCGGATATGCCTGCCCGCTCTCCCATTTTGCAATGGCCTGTCGGGACACGGAAAGTTTTTCTGCCAGTTCTTCCTGCGTCAGACCTTTGCTTTTTCTTAACACCAACAGCTTTTCTGAAAAAATCATAGGAATTCACCTCCACTTTTTTACTATATTATCATAGAACCATAGAACTTTTAAATCACCGCTCTGTTGCATTTTTGCTACTCTTTGTTGCATCTAATTCCTGCTTTGGCAGCACCAGAAATGAAAATCCCTTCGATTTTCCTCTATATTTGCAATATCAGTTGCAGGAAGGCGGAATTTTTATTATAATTTCACCATAAGTAACAAAAAATGAAAAACATTATTGTCTCAACATATAAGAAAGGAATGACATTATGGAAAAGATCACAAGCTTTACAATTAACCACTTAAAACTTCTTCCAGGCATTTATGTCTCCAGAAAAGACCAGGCAGGGGATTCCCTGATCACCACCTTTGATATCCGTATGACCCGCCCAAACTTTGAACCGGTCATGAATCCTGCAGAGATGCACACCATCGAACACTTAGGAGCTACTTTTTTAAGAAACCACGAAAGCTACGCTTCCAGAGTTCTTTACTTCGGACCTATGGGATGCCGCACCGGCTTCTATCTTCTTTTATCCGGAGATTACAAATCCAGGGATATTGTGCCTCTGATTACAGAGATGTATGAATTCATCCGGGATTTTGAAGGTGAAGTTCCTGGTGCTGCTGCAAGAGACTGCGGAAACTACTTAGATATGAATCTTGGAATGGCAAAATACCTTGCCAGAAAGTTCCTTGACTCCGTACTATATGGGATTGAAGATGAACATCTGATTTATCCTGAAAACGACTAATTTTTCCCCGCTTTTGCGGGGAGTTTTTTAATGATAAATCTTGACCAATTAAGTCCAGTATGTTAATCTTATGACGTGGAGGTGCTACATGCTAATAACCAAAGAATGTGACTATGCAATACGCATCATTCGTGCACTGTCCTCCGGCGAGACAGAGAATATCCCTTCTATATGCGAGAAGGAACAGATTACTTCTGCCAACGCCTACAAGATTGCAAGAAAGCTTGAAAAATCGGGTTATATTAAAAGCTTTCGGGGGAGTGCAGGCGGATATGCCTTAAACTGCGATTTGGAAAAAACAACCTTATACGATATTATAACCGTCATCGATCCCAGGATGCTGCTGATCGAATGCATGCAGGCCGGATATGAGTGTCCCGTTCATTCCCATAAGCAGCCCTGCCACGTTCACCGGGAATTCGCAAGAATCCAGAATAATTTGAACCAGGATTTAAAAAAATATTCTCTGGCAAAAATTCTGGCTGAATAATTTTTTGTCTTAATCTATACTAAAAATGTACAGTTTCATAAGGAGGAAAAAAATGAATCAATGTTATGGATGCAACACGTGTGAAAGTGCTGACAAACCTTTGGAGAAGTTTATTTCTTCACTGCCGATGGAGACTTCCCATCATCGTGTGGAAAAGCAGAGTACGAAATGCGGTTTCGGACTCCAGGGCGTATGCTGCCGTCTTTGTGCCAACGGCCCATGCCGGATCACTCCAAACTCCCCAAGAGGAATCTGTGGTGCAAATGCGGACACCATCGTGGCTCGAAACTTTTTAAGAGCCGTTGCCTCAGGAAGCGGCTGTTACATACACGTTGTGGAAAACACAGCTCTTAACTTAAAAAATACAGCCAAAATCAAGGGCGAATTAAAGGGAATGGAATCCTTAGAGCATCTGGCTGAAACTTTTGGCATTGAAGAAGCGGATGTTTATAAAAAAGCCGAAAAGGTTGCGGATGCCGTTTTAGCAGATCTTTACAAGCCAGAATACGTGGAGATGGAACTGACGGAAAAGGTTGCCTACGCTCCTCGTGTCAAACGCTGGAAAGAGCTTGGCATCATGCCGGGCGGAGCAAAATCTGAAGTGTTTAAAGGCGTGGTAAAATGCTCCACCAACTTAAACTCCGATCCCCTTGATATGCTTGTAGACTGTTTAAGACTTGGTATTTCCACAGGCATCTATGGCCTTACCCTTACAAACCTTTTAAATGATGTTCTCTTAGGGCAGCCCAAACTGCGTTTGGCACCTGTTGGTCTCCGCGTCATTAACCCGGACTATATCAATATCATGATTACCGGACACCAGCATACCATTTTTGTGGATCTGCAGGAGAAACTCATTTCCCCGGAGGCAGTTGCAAAAGCCAGAGCAGTTGGGGCAAAGGGCTTTAAGCTGGTTGGCTGTACCTGCGTAGGCCAGGATCTTCAGTTAAGAGGCGCTCTCTATACGGAAGTTTTCGACGGCCATGCCGGCAATAACTACACCAGCGAGGCAGTACTTGCAACCGGCGCCATTGATGCAGTACTTTCTGAATTTAACTGTACATTACCTGGTATTGAACCTATTTGTGATGAATTGAAGATTAAGCAGATCTGTCTTGATGACGTAGCTAAAAAGTCCAATGCAGAGCTTATGAAATTTGATTTTGATCATCGGGAAGAACAAAGTGAAATGATTATCGACAAAGTGATAAACTCCTATAAAGAGCGCCGTGGCGTGGTTCCTCTTAATCTGTTCCCGGAACACGGAAACGACAACACTCTGACTGGTGTCAGCGAGGGTTCTTTAAAAAGTTTCCTGGGAGGAAAGTGGCAGCCTCTCATTGATCTTATCGTTTCCGGCGATATCAAAGGAATCGCAGGCATTGTAGGCTGTTCCAACTTAACCGCTGGCGGCCATGATGTTCTTACGGTGGAACTGACAAGAGAGCTGATCTCAAAAGATATCCTTGTGCTGACAGCCGGCTGTTCTTCAGGCGGCATTGAAAACTGCGGACTTATGACCCCGGAAGCCGCAGAATTTGCAGGACCTAAGTTAAGAGAAGTATGCAAAACCCTTGGGATTCCGCCAGTACTGAATTTCGGTCCCTGCCTTGCCATTGGACGTCTGGAGATCGTAGCCACCGAGCTTGCTGCAGAACTGGGTGTGGACCTTCCAAAGCTTCCTCTGGTTCTTTCTGCTGCCCAGTGGCTGGAAGAACAGGCTCTTGCAGACGGCTGCTTCGGCCTTGCTCTGGGTCTTCCACTTCATTTAGGCCTCCCGCCATTCGTAACCGGAAGCAGCGTTGCTGTGAAGGTACTGACCGAAGGCATGAAGAGCTTAACCGGCGGACAGGTAATCATCAATTCGGACGCAAAGGAAAGCGCTGATATCCTGGAAAATATCATTCTGGAGAAACGGACCGGTCTTAATATATAGGAGGTTGGCATATGAAACGGATATTCATTGATGCAGCCAAATGCGATGGCTGCAGGAATTGTTTTATTGCATGTATGCAGGCACACCGGAAAGATGGGGGAACCATCTATGATCTGGATTTAGGGGACCCTGAGAACGAATCCCGGAACCACATCGTAAAAGGCAACGACGGGAGATACACCCCCATTTTCTGCCGTCACTGCGATCAGCCGGAATGTGTCATGTCCTGTATGAGCGGTGCACTGAAAAAAGACAGAGAAACCGGACTTGTCCTCTATGATGAAACGTTATGTGGCTCCTGCTTTATGTGTGTCATGAACTGTCCTTACGGCGTGCTAAAAGCAGATACCAGCACAAAGACCAAGGTCATCAAGTGCGATTTCTGCTCTGACCACGGGGCTGAACCAAGCTGCGTAAAAGCATGCCCTACCAGAGCAATCTATGTTGAGGAGGTGTAAGGATGACTCATGTAATTATTGGAGTGGGGGCTGCCGGCATTACGGCAGCTAAAACCATCAGGGAGCTGGAGCCAGATGCCAGAATCATCATGATATCTTCCGATGAATATGTGCACTCCCGCTGTATGCTTCACAAATATTTAAGCCATGAGCGGACCGAAAAGACTCTTTCCTTTATTCCGGAAAACTTCTTTGATGCTGCCAATATTACCTGGATGAAGCATCAGGCGGTACACATTGATACCGCAAAACAGGAAGTAGAACTTGATGACCAGTCAAAGATCCATTTTGACCGTCTTCTCATCGCCACCGGCGCAGATAGTGTTATCCCGCCTATAATGAATTTCCGAGAAGCTAAAAATGTGTTTGGGCTGCGTAATTTATCCGATGCTCAGAGAATCCGCTCTTTTGCTGAAAAGGCGAACAAGATTCTCATCGTGGGATCCGGACTTGTGGGAATGGATGCAGCTTACGCATTTCTGGAGCAGAAAAAAGAGGTGACGGTTTTGGAAATGGCTGACCGGATTCTTCCAAAGCAGCTAGATGAAATTGCCGGAAAAGCCTATCAGGAATTATTTGAACAGCATGGCTGCAAGTTTATCCTTGGCAGAAAAACGGTGTTAAGCACCATGCCGGAGACCGATGAGATTACCTCTGTCATGCTGGATGACGGCTCTCTTATTGAATGTGACATGATCGTGGTCGCAGCCGGCGTCCGTCCGTCTACCGACTGTGCAAGCGGCAGCGATATTACCGTGGACCGTTTTATCAAGGTCGATGACTGTTTAAAAACCTCCTGCGATCATGTGTATGCAGCCGGAGATGTAAACGGAATTGCAGGAATCTGGCCTAACGCCATGAAACAGGGACAGACTGCGGCATACAACATGTGTGGCGTAAAAACACTCTATGAAGACCAGTATGGCATGAAAAATACCATGAACTTTTATGAACTTACCACATTATCTCTTGGAGATGGCATTGCGTCTGAGGGGGATGACGTTATCATTCGGGAAGACTCTAAAAGTTATAAAAAGGCTATCCTTCATGACGGCTACTTAAAAAGTATCTTGATTCAGGGTCCTCTTGATTATATTGGAATCTATCAGTATTTAATAAAAAATAAGGTTCCTCTGGGATCTGTGAAAACTGACATTTTTCATTTGTCCTTTGCTGATTTCTATGGAATCGATAAGACCGGACAGTTTGCCTATCAGACAGCTGGACTCTGATGAATAGAAGACCTCCCCGCCTTTCTTTGATGAAAGGTCGGGGAGGTCTTTTTATAATTCTCTATCTGATTCTTTATCTGATTTTATATCTGATTCTTTAACTGATTCTTTATCCGATTCTCTATCTGGTTTTTATTTGACTTTTATCTAATTCATTTTATAAAAATACAATTTATAATGTGCAAAATTAATTAAACCATTATTCATAATGAACATTAACAATCCAAATCTGTATTTTCCACTCGGTCCTCTTCAGTTATTTCACGAATCACCCTGCATGGAACTCCGGCAGCGAATACGCCCGGGGGAATATCCTTTGTTACCACACTTCCAGCCCCAATCACCGTATCGTGACCGATGGTCACGCCGGGATTGACAGTCACGTTGCCGCCAAACCAGACATTATCTTCAATGGTGATGGGCTTGCAGTACTCGATCATATACCGCTCCCCATTCTCATCGATTCTTACATTGCGTTCCCTTGCCAAAAGTGGATGTACCGGAGTAAGGAGGGCGGCATTGGGTCCTATAAAAACATCATTTCCAATTCGGATCTCCGCGCAGTCTAAAAACGTGCAGTTAAAGTTAATGTAGCAGTTACTCCCAATGTAAGTATTGCAGCCATAATCAAACTGGACATTGGGAAAGATCTCAACCCCTTCACCCAAAGCCCCCAGCAGGCTTTCTAGAATTTCCTGCCGCACGTTCTTTTCTTCCTCAGTGGTTCTATTATACCTTGTAGACGTATTTCTTGCTAAATCCCGCTGCCTTACCAGCTCCTTATCCGATGTTTTATAGAGCTTTCCAGACAGCATCTTTTCTTTTTCTGTCATCTTGTTATTCTCCTGACTTTATAAGTAATCCTGTACATCAAACTTTTTGTCTTTGTAATAGTAGTCTCTATCTTCTTCAGTAATCTCACGAATCACCTTGCATGGATTCCCGGCTGCAATTACATTTTCAGGGATATCCCTGGTCACCACACTCCCGGAACCAATGACAGAATTCTTACCTATAGTAACACATGGATTGACCGTAACATTGCCTCCGATCCAAACGTTATCGCCAATAGTAACACCAATCCCGTACTCATAACCGGAATTTCTGGAATCCGGATGAATCGGATGGCCTGCGGTAAAGATCGAGACATTGGGTGCAAACATAACATTATCCCCGATCACTACCCTTCCCACATCCAGGATGGTACAGTTGAAATTGGAATAAAAATTCTTTCCTACTTCAATGTTTTTTCCGTAGTCGCAGTGGAAGGGTGGTTCCATATGGATATTCTCTCCCGCGCTTCCAAGAATACTGCGGATAATCTGGTCCGCCTCTTCTTCTTTTGACGGATGCAGTTGATTAAATTCCCGGACTTTGATCCGATTCTCCGTACGCGCTTCCTGTAACCCGTCAAGCCAGGCTTTGTATGGAAGCCCTGCAAGCATTCTTTCCTTCTGATTCATTATAAATTCCTTCCTTTCATCAAGATCTATGATTTCACTTTTATAATGGATGGTTCTTTATACTTAACAATTGTTATAAGCAGCAAAAGAATCCCATAGAAAAACGTAGTTGCTAGCGCAAATGCCACTCCCTTTTTTATGGCAATAGAAAATACAAGTCCTCCTGCAATGGAAGCAGCTCCCTGGATAAAGGCGATAAAGGCTGTACTTTTCGCTATCAAATGATCTGCCATCTGAGCCTGGGCATAAGCAAAGGGAGCCACCTGGTAAATGCCCAAACCAATTCCTATAACCGCTGTGGATTGAATAATAGCAGCATAACTGGTGACAAACATCAGAGGCACATATAGCAGGGTTCCTGCAAAACCAGCACCAGCCATCAATAACATAAGTTTCTTGGTACAGCCCTTTTTCTTAATGTATATTCCAGATAATCCCGCCGTCATCATTCCAAACATGTTGCAGGGGATTAATATGGCGGCACTGACCGTTGCACTGGATTTTAGTTCTGTCTGAGCATAGAGCGGAACATATTTTCCACTGCAGGTGATACAGGTAAAGATAAATGTAAGTATGGAAACAATTAAGAATCCCCTGTTTTTCAACAGTTCCCTGATCTGTAACTCTCCCAACACATTTCTTATGGCTTTTGTCTTTCTGCCTTCCTTCTCATTTTTACCAGAAGGCAGAAAAAATCCGATCAGGAACAGGCCTGCCAAAAACAGTGGCAGCAATGCCATCAGGGAAATTCTCCAGTTCCAGGTTTCCATTAAGTACCCGCAGACAATGGGACCGAGTATCAATACAATAAAGTTTATCGTCTGCAGCACCGCCACCCGCACCGGATAGTCTTTTTCAGGCACAACATCATTGAGAATGGAAAATACATTGGAGAAAAATAGTCCCCAGAAAAATCCCGATGCTCCCTGCGCTAGAAGAAACAAATATCCATTAGAGGAAAGGGCACAGCACAAGATACTGGCGGCATATGCACCTACACTCCACAGATACAGGCGCTTCCGTCCAAAAGATTCCCCTGCACTTCCGGATACCAGCAGAGAGATACTTCTGGTAAGGGGTTCAACGACAAACATGGCGCTTAATAAATCAATTCTTCCATATTCCCGAAAGGCGGTTGCCGCATAGACTCCCGTACTTCCACTCACGTAATTGGCACAAATATTAATGAGTACTAATCCGGAAAAAATAAAATTTACGGGATTCCATATTTTTTTATGGTTCACATTCTCTCCTAATCCTGGGTTGTCTCCAAACGAATCAGATCAACGGCCAGTTGTTTGATCCCTGCCTCAAAATCTTTGTTTAAGTCTGTTGAAACCAGGATTTCAGGAAGCATGAGCTTCTCTATTCCTGACACACTCCGGTCCATAACCAGCTGGGAGGCCTTGGAGCTGATGGTCTCTCTGTAAACGACAATAGTATCCGGATTAAAGATACACTGAAATGCCTGTATGGTTTTCAGCATAATCTCCTCCAACCGTTCCGGATCATAGTCAAACCTATCCCAGTCAACATCAAACGGAAGATATTTTATTTCACCAGCCAGGCCGTCCTTCCCTCTTAAAATGCGGCCATTGAAATAGATTCCAGCTCCTGGCGGATATTTATCAGGAAAATAAATTCCTATGACGCATTTGTCATTCTCAATCCCATTCCGGCTGCAGTAACCCATGACGGCCAGATTGATATCGTTCTCCACCAGGACAGGCAGATGGAACTTTTCTTCCACATGGCCAGAAAGGGACTGCTCACGTAAATTCTCATAATCACTGATCACAAGCCTTTTATTTACTTCGTACCCAGGAATTCCGAAGCATATCACCTGTATCTGGGGATAATGCTCCAAAAGCCTCTCAATCTCAGGATCAAAGGACTCAAGCACCACATCAGACAGCGGCTGCTCCAGCCTTTCAATCACATTCCCCTGCAAGTCAACCACACAGAAAAATGCCGTATCCTGACCACGATACTCATGCATGTAAATGACCAGTGCCATTCGAAACCAGCTGTTGTACCGGAAAGAAGCAGCCGGGCGTCCCCCTTCTGAGTCAAGTATTTTATCCGGCAGAAACTCCCCACTGTCCAGCAAAGTGCTAACAAGGGAATTAATTGTAACCACACTTAATCCTGTTAATTCCGCCAACTGAGGCTTGGTTGCTGTTCCTGCCTCTTTGAGAGCGCTTCGAACTTTATTTAAATTGGATTGTTTGATTAAATTTATTTTTGAAGACATAATTCTCCTATCTTGCATTTAATAAACGGCCTTTATAAATGTTGTTTATAAAGTGTATTTATTATAATTGGTTTTGCTGGCGTTGTCAATCCATTGCTTTTTTATTTATCTAACATTAGCTGGGATTTGTGGGGGTTTTGGGTTTTGGGTTTTGGGTTTTGGGTTTTGGGTTTTGGGTTTTGGGTTTTGGGTTTTCCAAATTGACTTCACAAAGAACTGATGCTGGACAAGACAGCAGATCATATTCTAATGTCCTACGGGGTAAATAATCTTGTTTAAGAATAAGCAAAAACTACTGACTCAGTATAGCAGTCAGTAGTTTTATGTTATCTTGATGTTATATTAATGTTATATAGTTGCCATATAGCTGTTGTACTACCGTTGTACTGCTGTCGTACTGCCGTCGTACTGCCGTTATAATAACTCTGCATTAATAAACCTATCTTTGATCAAGCTTTGTTATCACTCGCACAAAGGCAGAACGGATGGCCGGCAGGATCAATCATAGTGACAAATTCATTTCCCCCATATTGCATTGCAGCTTCCACTGCACCTATGGATTTTGCATATTCAACAGCTTTTCCCACATCCGGCACCTGAAAATCAAAATGCATTTGTTTTTGCTGGTGTTCCTTTTCTTCCGGCCAAACAGGCGGAATATAATCTTTTTCCTGAATAAAAAGAAAAACTAACCCATCTCTACTGCGCAATGCGGGACGGTCAAACATTCTGCTTTTTTCCCAGCCGAGCAAGTTATGGTAAAATTCACAAAGCATTTCTTCATCATTACAGTCGATCATTATGTTTCCAAGACATATTCCTTCGAGCATAAGGTCACCTCCGTGATAATTTTTATCTGGATTATTTTACAGATAACGTCATTAACAAATGCTTATCGTCTTTAGTACCTGCTAAGAAAATTACAATTTTTTTCGCTGTTATTTCATTTATTGCTCTAGTACAAAATGTGCTACTTTAACATTTCCATCCATTTGTGTTCCATCTATCCGAAAACCGCACTTTTCTGTATAAAATTTGAGATTTTCTTCTTTATCCGCAGGAGTTATTAAAGTTATCTTTTTCCAGTTCTTACAATAATTCAACAAATATCGAAAAGCCTGTGTACCGATGCCTTTTCCCTGATATTCAGGAATGACACAAAGACAGGCTACATAGTATTCTCCTTCTCCATTATCAACAGCCGAAACCACTCCAACAGGGCTATCCTCAGCAAAGATAATAACATGCGGAAAATCATTGATATGTCCTTCAATTCTTGCTCTGGTTTGTCCATATGCAGGACACTCTCCATACTTTATATAATCGGTATAAAATGCTGCATTATAAATACTTATAAGCAGGTCAGCATCCTTTTTCTCAGCATTTACATAGCTCAATACCATAATACTTATCCCCCATTTATGTATTATTTTTTGTACTATTAGAATTATATGCTTACCATTCATTTAATAAATATTTTAATTAAATATCAGGTTTGTTTTTGTTTATTTCACACTTCATATTCAAGTAATTCCAGGTTTATCTTGCTTAAAGTTTCATAGGTTATTAGTACAATTTTGTTTTCTATTGGTTTATGTAATTCACAATTATGTTTAAGCAAATTATTGATTGATTTGTGCAGATAATTGACAGAAATTATTTGTTAAATGCAGTATTTACTGCAAACCGAATTCTGCTTTCAATTGATCAAATCTGTTTTTTTCTTTTTCTGCAACATCGAAAAGAGGATTATATAAACAGTGCTGCATAACATCGGCATCGATTAATACTTCATCAAAAGAAGAATGTTTTGCACCTTTGCTGCTATGGTTATAAATTGCGCTGCAAATCATTTCAATCTCATGGTCGTCAAAAACAGAAAGTGAGTTTAAAATTTCCCTCGCCATGGCAGAGCCTTTATGCGCATGATCTTTGGTGTCCATGGTGGAATAGGAATAAATATCATGAAGCATACCTGCGATTGTTGCCAATTCCGGATTTTCGTTTCTTTTCATCGCTAACATGGTACAAGCCTGTGAAACACCATATAAATGCAGATATCCGCATCTTCTTGTTTCTGCATCTGGCACTTTTAGAAGTACTTCGTCTACATACTCTCTAACCTTTTCAATTCGATTCATGGCCACCTCCTGGGTTATATGTATTTAATCGTTATTAATAGAATACTATTTATCCCCTTAACTGGCAATATGAATTCTTCCATTTTTCTCTGGCCTTCTCAAAAACTTCCAGTGTACTTCACCAGATAACTGATGTAAAATAAACTAAAAATAAATAAGGGGTACATATAATGTCAAATTTTTATAATAATAAAAATGATTCTTATCAGAATGGATTAGCCATAGGAGTCTGCCTTGGGCTAATATTGGGTTCTTTATTTAATAATCTTGGATTAGGAATGATTATGGGGATATCTTTGGGCTTGTTATATGATCGGGGGTATTTAAGAAAGAGGTAATTACATAAGTATCAGTAACATTTCAATAGAAATCATGGTTAGAGGGAAACTTAAAAAAATCACTTTTTAGCTGTTACATTTTTTAATATTTGTAGATTAATACAATCATGGGTGTTATTACTTTAAGACCAAATAAATAATTACTATTCTTCTAGCCTCAAAAAGCGGGTCATGCTATGCTCACCAATAATGAATTTATAAGAATCTTATACTCAATATAAGTATAGTTCTCCAAAATAACCACCTTATGAACAATAGTGAGGCACGAGTTACCTCTGCTCCTGACAAAGTAGAATCATCAGATTAATTTCAGAATTGCCCATGACAAAAAAATTACTCCTGTATTATATAAAAAATTATTGATAGTTCAAGTATACTAATCAAGCAATAAAATTCCTCCTTGACCATCCATACTTATAAATATATTTTATCTATAGCACTGTTAAAATCATGATTAATGTTGCCTCCTAATCTCCATATGTATTTTTAATATACTTATACAACTCTGGAATATCCAAAATACCGTATTGACACAATTTTTTATACTCTTCTTCTGAAAAATATTCTTTTTGAGATTGTATATCACCACTCTTATATAGTTCTTTATTCATACAATAAACTTCAAACGGACAAAGCAAATAAATAGGTCTTCGTTTTCCATAAAAACTTTTAAAAATTGTCCATTTTAGCCTTCCTTGAAATAATTCTATATGACTTTTTAGTTCATCAATATAAGAGTTATCTACTAGTCTAAAAAATAAGGTCGGGATTTTATAATAAATATCATCAGCATTATACATATTATATTTTATTTGCTCAATGGTAAAATGTTTTTTTAGATATTCAGCTATAATAGTTGTATTATCCATTCATACCTCCTTGATACTTTTGATATACTTGAATCATAGACATATTTTCCACGAGATTATATCGTATAATACTCAAAAATTTTTATTTACGTATTCCTCAATATTTAGTCCTAAATCCATTAATCCAATTTAAATTTTTTCATTATCTACAGATACTTCTAAGAAATCTTCAGCCATTTCGAAACAACCATGTGAATCAATAGGTACTTTATATAACTTCTTATAATTCTCAATTGAATCTAATGCACTTTTATTTGCACATTTAGTACCTTACCTATACCCTCAGGTAGATACAACAGCCCCGAAAAACGGTAAATTTAGTAATCGTTAAAAAATATAATACGTCTTCGTGTTACTCTTATGAAAGAAATTACAGTTCTCCTGTAGTCGGTTCTCGGTATTATGGTACCTTCCTTAAAAATCTTCCTGCCAAATCTGAACAGAAACTATTTCTAAATGTTGAGATTTTTATTGAAAAATCGTCAGACAAAGAAAAATATTTAGTAAAAAATTAAATTGGATCATTTATTAATTTAAGACAAATATTAGCTTGGAGTGTATCTCATTTTTTTAAACTTAACAATCTTTATCCAAAAATCTTTATAATAGTTGTAATAATTCTCTTGCTATTTCTCGGCATTGTTGCCATTCTATTGATCTGGTAAGTGCCTCGTCTGTCCATAATTCTTTGTTATTAGTCTGTTTCATTACTAAAAATGTAATATGGTGTGAAATAAGAACTAAATTCAATAGCTTTCCAATCAAGATTTGACAGCACGTCTACATATCAAATTTCTATCAAGTGAAAATCCATTCTCTAAAGATACAGAAAAACATACCTCTTATTTGATTGTAAAAGCAAACTTAGTTAGCATTAAGGTTTTTTCTAAATTCTGTATAATTATCTAATATCTTATTTTGTTCATATTTGCTCAGATTGTAATATCTTTTGAGTAATAAATGTAATAAATCATCTGATACTTCTATATTTTTCTCTTTAAAGTATTCAATAGATACTTCAGACATGATATCTCCTAATAGTATTACTCCTATATCAGCCTTTCGTTTTAAAATGCAGTCCAATGTTTTCTTTGGATTATTATCATATATAATATCAAAAACTGTAGCTTGCAAATAATCATCGCCTTTATTGTTTTCAAGAATATCTATACCTAATTCAAAGGTTTTATCAATATCTCGGTTATACAACTCAAGCAATGCTGCACTAGATTCCTCAAATCCACAAATATCTTGTACTATTTCAATTAACTTGCATGTTTCTAATTTCTTTATATATTCAAATTCATCTTCCATGCAACTATCTCCATTATTTAATAGGTTTTAGTATTACTGTAGCCAAATAAGGTGCACCATCATCTAATATCTTTTATTTGCTTACTGCTTGAATCTTTCCATTAGACCCTTCACTATAACTTATATTTTACGTATTACCAGTTTTTACAGACTTAGTTGCTTCTAATAATTTTTCATCTATCATCTAATTATTCTCGGCATTGTCCAATATTTCAGCATTATTTAGCGTCTTGTTCATTTCCTGTGATCTCTGGTAATTGTACAATTTATCTTCGCACACTTTAAGTTTACTTTTTATATTTTTGTTAAAGATTTTTGAATTAATCTGTTCATTGTCAATAGTATAAGCTCTTACAGGATGGCTAGAGCCTGGTGGGGTACTGAGATATCCAACAAAAGGTGAAAATTCATATTCATAAAAAATATGGCACATCTTCGTGCTTTTTTTTAAAATAAATTACTGTCTTCTTCTGGTATTAGCTCCGGGTTTTTTAATCTTAAAAACACACTTAATTATTGAACTAACCCTAAAATTTAGAATTAAAATCTAACTTTGGGGGCATTTCATTTGCCGGCTGGGTGGCTAAGAGACTTATGTCGCTAAACTAATTATGACTTTTTCCTTTTGATTTCTTCAATTTTCACTCCAAGTAACTCAAAAGGAATCTTAAAATAGTAATAATCATCAAGACATGACGTATAATAATTATTATTTTTCTTCTCCAAAATCAAGTTTGAGCCATTTCCAATTAAGAGCAAATTGTAATCAATATTCTTAACAATTTCATTTATAGTTTTAAAAAGTATCTGTAAAGCATGATCTCTAAACTGACTAAACACTTGAATTCGTGCACTTGTATCTGCAACAAAGTTAAATTCTTCTTCAATAACCTCTAGTGCGACCTTTTCTTCTAAATCTATCGTTATAGTCATACAGTCAAGACATAAATTAATAAAATCTTGGTCTTCAATGAATTTGAAGTGAATATTTAAACTTTTCTCAAATATTTCCATCAAATAATATGCATAATCTTTTTGAGATTTCTCACTAAATAACAGCAATTCAAAATCCATGATATATCTCCTTAGTTAATAAAAATATTAATTATTTTTTTATCTTTAATAATTTCAAATCTTCTACTCTCTTTAGATATCCACTAGGAGCTGCCTTTTACTTAATCACAGTTATCAATGCATCAACGTCTCCAGTATAATCACCTAAGTTCAGTATTAAATTAGGTGTTTGATTTTTAGTCTTACCTGATAATTTTCTGACAATTGTTTTTATACTCATTTCGGCTTTTGAAGCATAAGAATCATACACTTTCTTTTCGATAAGAAGACCTAATGCCCAAAATCAACAAATGATAGAATCATCAAATGAAACAGCTCATAATTCAAGAATGGAGCGGGATTGAAACAAATCCCACACCAACTATTGACCAAGATCCAACTGGAAATTATTTAGTTTTTCAAGATCAACATCAGCCCGCAATGCGGACGAAAGAACTTTTTAATATGGGTTGGATTTCCAGCATCGGGGTCGTAACTGGGGTCGCATTTACAGAGATAGCACATCAACACTAAAGAGGTACGGGGTCATGTACTACTCTGATAAAAATGTAACCTTATCAAGAAAATAAGCAGCCCATAAATCTGAATGTTTTCATTTACCAATACAAAACATCGATTTCTAGTGATTATTGGTATCGAATCCCCAAATCTATCTCGGTAATATGTTTTCAAAATAGGAAAGCATTATGACCGAATAGTTATTATTGAATATGTTTATCAGGAACTTATCAATATGTTAAATAAAAAAAATATATAAATAGACTAATAAATGAAAAAAGAAAAATAATTACATATTGCTAATAACTATATTTCTTCTCCTTTTGAATTTCTTATCTTCTGAGGATAGTTATGATAATTGATTTCAATTAATTTTCCACTTTCAAAAGTTTGATTGTTATCATTTATCACTTTTACGATTTTCATTGCACAAGCATAATACTCTTCAAAATTTATATCATCATCCTCAAGACCATTATCTGTTTCATAACAAGTATCTACTGTTACTTCAACAACATCCCCATTAGCAAATGTTAATAGATATATATCTTCTTTATTCTTCTCAATTGCCAAAAACAGTTTTTCCATTATTTCCTTTTCTTTATCTGTAAAAAACAAATGATTTACCCCCATTTCTATTGTATTGGTTGGGTAAAACTTTTCAATACTATTACTTTCATGTCCCCGGTTACGGACTATTTATGTAACAAATATATGCATTGGCTTAGATTTTCTTCCAAATGCGGCTTTAAGCCTAATGCTGTATGGAAAAATTTTTAAACACTGTTTAAGACCTCCCAATGCATCAATCTCAGGGTAAACTGCTCACCTTATTTTTTGTCCATTAATACCCTTATAGAGAAAACAAGGTCACAGCAGCCGAAGCTGTGTGACCTGTTCAAAATCAAGTCCATTTTGGATTAATAGATACTTATTTCTTCCCTTTTTAAGGATTCAAGGATATCAGTTTTCATTGACCAATAGTCTTCAAACAAAGCATTTTTGTCACCCATAGGTCCATTAAATTCAATTATCTTTATTAATCCTGCTAATGAATCATGGGCAATTAATAGCCATTCCTTATCTTCAAGTATCACTCTAACTCCAATGTCACTATTAACTAGCCAATTGTTATTGTTAACACTCCAAGTTGCTTCATCTCTCACAATTAAAATGTTTTTGATGGCTTTTCCCACAATTATTTCTCTATAGCCATTTGTTTGAACTTCACATTTCTCAATGACTAACTTAGGGTACTCATCCCCATCCAACTCATCTGTAGGGCAATTTTTTATAATTAGTTTCTCATTTGAACTATCAATAACTACACTCAAAGCAAATTCACCAGCATCATCAAGAAAAATTCTATTTAGAACAGAACCTTCCAGTCCCTTGAGTAATTTGGCTTGTTCTTGACTTATGCAACTCGCTATTCTATATTTCATGAGCGCTTCCTCCTTAATCTATAAAATGAATTTTCTGCTGCTTATATGTGCTCCCGCCATTAATGTCAATTGCTGGAGTTCCATCAGAATGTGAAACAGGTCTATACGTCACAGATGTGCCATCTTCCATAATTCTTAGCTTTTTGCCTTTACCAAGGTCTTTCTCAGTTTTGAAACCTTTAGTGACATCATCGAAGAATTCTTGTGCCGTTTTATTGCCACCTGTCATATTTCTTACTTTGTTACTTCCACTCTGTCCAACATTGCCAAAATACCCGGTATCACCAGTTTTAAACTTAGGAGCCTTCCCCGAACCCTCAGGTGGAGTACTGAGATATCCGACGAACGGTAAAAATCTTTATTCAATTAAAAAAATTATAGCACGTATTTGTGCTGTTTTTAAATAGAAAAATTACTGTTCTTTTTCTGGCAATGGTTCTTGGTATTCCGTCTTATTTTTCATCATTCCGTACACTATGTTCACCAACCGACGCATGATGCAGACGAGTGCCTGAGATTTTGTCTTTCCTTCGCCGATTTTCTGCATGTAATAGTCATAAAATACAGGATGATTGGGTTCTCCGTTCTTTGGTCTTGACACCATGGTTACCGCCAGAAAATAAAAAAGTCCATGCAACTGGCGATTTCCCTGTCTGGAGCTTTGTTCCTTGCCTTTTCCAGCAGAACTGAACTTTACGGGAGCCACTCCTGCGAATCTTGCCAGCTTGTCTGCATTGGCAAATCTTCGGATATCTCCGATTTCTGCGATCAGCTTACTAGCAATAGAAGTTCCGATTCCCGGCATACTGGTCAGTTTGTAATCAAAGCTAAGCAGGATCTTCTCAATTTCTTTATCAAGCCCTGCCAATTCTTCTTTTTGATGTTCCAAGTCCCGTACCAGACTTGTTGTGATAAAATCTCTAGATTCCTGATATTCCCGTATGGTATTTCCATCATTCTGAACGCAATCCAGAATCAACTCCGCTTTGTCTCTTCTGATAATCGGAGATATTTCTTTGAATTCCATCATTAGTTCTTCTGCCGTTTTTTCCTGCAAATGGACAGGGGACGGGTAGGTCTTCCAGAAATACATGGCACATTTCCCGTCTATCTCGCTAAAAAACTTACTGTAGCTGGGATATGCCATGGATATCTGCTCATGAAGTCCATTTTTAAAACGGATACCATCTTTTACCAGTAAATCTCTCCGATTCACCAGTTGCGCCAGTGTCCACTCATTATCTTTTGGCTTTGCATTCGGCAAAGTATGTAACTGATTAATCAAAACCGTTGCCACACAATACGCATCATGCTCATCATTTTTTCGGAGCATGGGTGCGCTTTTTCTTTGGTCATATGCCAAAGCAGGATTGATGTCTTTCACAATGTAACCATTTTCAATCATCCAGACAGCTAAACTTCTGCCATAGCCATAAGCATTCTCCAATCCGTAAATGGGTTCAAGTCCAAGAATACTGGATTTTCTGTTCACCTTTTCCGCCAACTTCTTAAATTCACTGGGCTTGTTTTCAATGACAACAACTTCTAACTTCTCATTCCAGCAGTTCACCATCACTGCGGTATGGGTTTCCTTATGAAGGTCAATCCCAACATAAAGCAGATTTTCTCTTCTCTGCAATTCTCTCCCTCCTGATCTTGTTTCCAACCAATCAGTTCCCGTACCAGCAACCTCAGATGACAGCGTTAACTCTTTTTGAGTCCGCAAGGGTTCGACAGCCTATCTACAACAAACCAATGGGTGAAAGGACAAGTTATTTCTTTTATTGGTTGTTGATGTTAACTCTGTATCAAATGGATTGCAAGTCATTTTTGGATTTATCTTTAGGAAAAAAACAGCAGAAAAAAGAATGGAAAAGGGAGCTACAGAAAGGGCAATTTACCCCCTGTAACCCCCGGCAGCCCCATTTTACCATAGAACCGATTTCCTGTAAATCCCATGGTCCACTATGAACCATGGGGGTAGGCAGATATCATAAAGCAATGGCAGCGCAAATTTGATGTCCCATTCTCTGTTTGCCCTGTGTCGCAAAATATCGCCCCTGTGTGACTTTTAAAACCGATGGTGGAACATGTATGCCATCCAGGCAATTAAGCGCCTAGTTGGGCAAATTCGTAAAGGGTTGCTCTTCCTTTTTATCTGACAAATGTTTGGATTGCTGTTACCTCCTGTTCGTGTTCCTGTTGCTTTATCAGAAAAATGTCCCATATACGCCCGTTTTTCATATGCTTCAAGTCACACATTTGCAACCAATTTTAAAATCTGATAAAGGAAAATCTCAGCTCATTTTCTGCCCTAAAACAGAGGTGAACCATGGGGTCGAAAATGATGCAGGTTAAAGGAAGGTGCACCTCGCGGCACTCCTGCCATTTTATAGCAGACGGCAATGCCGACTGCATAAGGATTCTGTGGTCAGAGTCCTTTGTTTTTAATAGGTGGCTGTCAATAAAGCAAAAGTCACCTGTCAGGTGGCCGTAACACCTTTGAAATCAGCCAGTTCAAAGATTTTAAAGGTGTCTATGTAGGTGCACCGCATAAAATTTAACTAATTTATTGTTGCGAATATACGTTGCTCACATTTTAACATCTTTTCTTTTTTTATCACAAATAAATGCAACAATTTTTAATGATTACTGGTATCGACTTTCTGCATTTCGGTATTGTATGGTGTCAATGGAAAACATTATAATCGAACAAGCATTTTAGTATTAGAATATTCCATATCGTATTTCAGAGCAATATGACTTATCTGGCTATATAACATCTTTTTTATAGCCATTTATTTTCATTACATAGTCTAAAAACTGTTTGTTTATCAAACTCATCTAGATTATTATCAAAAACAGCATCTTGTTGTAACCCCAACTTTAACAAAACACTCATTGCAAAATGTCCAATTTTATAATAGCCAAGCATTTTATCTTTTCCATCAAGTCTTACCTTCATTTCTAATAATTTTTCAATAATTAATTTATCAGAAATATTAGTGTCTCCAATTTTCATGAACAAATTATAAAGAATAATTGGATTTGTATTGTTATTAAGCTGATGTAATAATTCTACTATAGGATAATCCTTTGGATCCTTATCAATATTTTCTAAATTCAAAATATCACCTCTAATTTTTCATTCTTAGATAATCAGTTAGTAAACTTCTCTCAGTCATATAATTCTCAAACAGTTGGTCTGCTACAGATTTAATCCCTAAACTATCCGCTAATTTTATTTCTTGCATGTATGCATGAAGTTCCATTTGTAGTCTATTTTGTGTTTGAAAATGGTAGGCCATTCCTGGGAAACCTTTTGAAGCATCATCTAAATAGTGCGTATATTCATGAAGTAGTGCACTATACGATGAGTTCTCATCAATTATAAGCTGACCAGGTTTTCCGCTTGATGGAGAATATGCCATTCCCCCATCTCTATACACTATTTCAACACCGTTCGATTCCATTTCAGAAATAATTTTATTCCACTCTTCAGGATGTGATTCTAATCCATTTCCTAGTACATCTCTAAATGGGTCCGCATTTTTTCTAAATACATCACTCTCAGTCTTAATACCAGCCCCCGACCCCTCAGGTGGAGTACTGAGATATCTGACGAACGGTGAAAATTTTTATTCAATTAAAAAAATTATAGCACGTCTTTGTGCTGTTTTTAAATAGAAAAATTACTGTTCTATTTCTGGCAGTGGTTCCCGATATTCCGTCTTATTTTTCATCATTCCGTACACTATGTTCACCAATCGGCGCATGATACAGACTAATGCCTGAGATTTTGTCTTTCCTTCACCGATTTTCCGCATATAATAGTCATAAAATACCGGATGATTAGGTGCTCCGTTCTTTGGTCTGGACACCATGGTTACCGCCAGGAAATAAAACAGTCCATGCAACTGGCGGTTCCCCTGTCTGGAGCTTTGTTCTTTACCTTTTCCGGCAGAGCTGAACTTTACAGGAGCCACTCCTGCAAATCTTGCCAGCTTATCTGCACTAGGAAATCTTCGGATATCTCCGATTTCTGCAATCAACTTACTGGCTATAGAAGTTCCAATTCCAGGCATACTGGTCAGTTTATATTCAAAACTAAGCAGGATTTTCTCGATTTCTTTATCAAGCCCCGCTAATTCTTCTTTTTGATGTTCCAAGTCCCGTACCAGACTTATTGTGATAAAATCTCTGGATTCCTGATATTCCCGAAAGGTATCTCCATCATTATGAATACAGTCCAGAATTAACTCCGCTTTATCTTTTCTGATGATCGGAGATATTTCTTTGAATTCCATCGTTAGTTCTTCTACCGTCTTTTCCTGTAAATGGACAGGAGATGGGTAGGTTTTCCAGAAATACATGGCACATTTCCCGTCTACGTCGCTAAAAAACTTACTGTAGCTGGGATATGCCATGGATATCTGCTCATGAAGTCCGTTCTTAAAACGGATACCGTCTTTCACCAGTAAATCTCTCCGATTTACCAGCTGTGCCAGCGTCCACTCATTATCTTTTGGCTTTGCATCAGGCAAGGTATGTAACTGATTAATCAGAACCGTTGCCACACAATACGCATCATGCTCATCATTTTTTCGGTACATGGGTGCGCTTTTTCTCTGGTCATAAGCCAGAGCAGGATTAATGTCTTTCACAATGTAACCATATTCAATCAGCCAGACAGCTAAACTTCTGCCGTAGCCGTATGCGTTTTCCAATCCGTAAATGGGTTCAAGCCCAAGATAATTGGATTTTCTGTTTACCTTTTCTGCCAACTTCTTAAATTCACTGGGCTTGTTTTCTATCACGACTACCTCTAACTTTTCATTCCAGCAGTTTACCATAACTGCGGTATGGGTTTCCTTATGCAGGTCAATCCCTACATAAAGCAGATTTTCTCTTTTCTGCAATTCTCTCCCTCCTGATCTTGTTTCCAACCAATCAGTTCCCGTACCGGCAACCTCAGATGACAGCGTTAACTCTTTTTGAGTCCGCAAGGGTTCGACAGCCTATCTACAACAAACCAATGGGTGAAAGGACAAGTTATTTCTTTTATTGGTTGTTGATGTTAACTCTGTATCAAATGGATTGCAAGTCATTTTTGGATTTATCTTTAGGAAAAAAACAGCAGAAAAAAGAATGGAAAAGGGAGCTACAGAAAGGGCAATTTACCCCCTGTAACCCCCGGCAGCCCCATTTTACCATAGAACCAATTTCCTGTAAATCCATGGTTCACCATGAACCATGGGGGACAGATATCTTTAAACATAGCAACGCAGAAACTATACCTTATGCCCAGTTAGCCCTGTGTCGCAAAATATCGCCCCTGTGTGACCTTTAAAACCGATGGTGGAACATGTATGCCATCCAGGCAATCAAGCGCCTTGTTGGGCAAAGTTGTAAAGGATTGCTCTTCCCTTTTTATCTGACAAATACTTGGATTGCTGTTACCTCCTGTACGTCTTCCTGTTGCTTTATCAGAAAAATGTCACATATATGCCAAATTTCGCAATGCTCCAGGTCGCGCTTCTGCAACCATTTTAAAATCTGGTAACGGAAAATTCACTCTCATTTCTTGCTCTAAAACAGGGGTGAACCATGGGGTCGAAAATGATGCAGGTTAAAGAGCCGGGGTCAAAAACATCCCCGACTCGGACTACATCAGCCCGCAATGCGGACTGTAAGTACTTTTTCATTGGGGTCGGATTGCTGGCATTGGGGTCGTAACAGGGGTTACACTTGCACGTAAATCCCATTTACACGAAAAAGTTACGGGGTCATGAACGACTCCCTTAAAACCATAACCAGTGAATCAAGACAATAAGCATTCCGTGAATTTATTTGATCTATTTGCCCAATTCAAAACATCTATTTTTAGTAGTTTCTAGTATCGACTTTCTGACACTATTTCGGTATCGTATGTTTTCAAAGGAGGGAAGCATTATGACTGAACAGGAATTACTGGATATGTTTATTCAGGAACGTATTGACATGTTGTTAACTAAACTCAACGAAAAACGTCCTAACAAATCATCAAAAGAACATCAACGTATTCTGCAAGCGGAACATTTTATCGACACTCTTCCTCAGGAAAATCGTGAATTAATACAAGATTATATTGAACGGTTCTCGGATTGCCTCGCTTTAGAAGAGCCATATCTGTATCAGCAAGGTTTTATGGATGGAGTCAGAGTATTTAATTTTCTGAAAACATTATAAAAGCCAAGAACACAGTACTTTTTAACATGCTGTGTTCTTGGTTGGATATTAAGATACTCTAACTAATGTCATATCTCGCTTCAATTTTTATAGTTTAGATAAGCTTTGAAGAAGTCTACAATCAGACCCGAAAAACGTAGATAAACTCAATCGGAGCTGTTAATTCTTCCCAATCATCAACATCCTCCAATTCAAAACAAATTCCTTTTTCATTTTCCATTTCGTATGTGTCTCCAGCTTCTACATAATTTCCTATTCGTGCTTTAACATCCGCTAAAGTTGATCCGATTCCTATGAAATTTTTATAAGTCCCTTGAAATCCTTTTCCTACTCCAATTTGATCAACCCTTCCATCTTCCGCAATCCAAAATTTAGCATTTTGGATGCTAATTATAGTATCTCTTTTTCGCATGTTCTCTTTATAATCACTTCCAATGATGTCAAGTAATTCCATTTTAGTTATGTTGAGCAAAAAATTTCCGATTCCAACATTAGGAATTATATCACCTTCTTTTATTCTCATTACTGCACCTGCCTTATATCAATAAATCCATCTAAACTAGTTCCCTCATAAAAGTCAACAATTTGGCCACTTTCCTTATTTATTATTGCTTGTTTTCCTTCATACCTCATTATAATTTGCTCTTCTCCTCCTTGTATTCCTCGGCTAGAGTTCCATGTGCCTTCAAAAATTTCAGCATTATGTTTATTACTTTCAATAAAGTCTCTTGCCCCTTGCTCATAAGCTTTCTTACTTGCATATCCCATATCTACTCCATGCTTATTAAAATGTTGTCCTTGCTGATACATTTTCTGTTCAGATATACTAATCTGCTTACCATACTGCCCCGAACCCTCAACAGCACCACTAGCTGCCGTTTCAGCCCTTGCACCTTCCGCTACCTCAACCTCTGCATTATTAATCGTTACTCCATTTCTATTGAGGAATTGTTGTCCCCCTTCTTCCACTATAGTGCTTTCCTGTATTGCCTTTGTTCCTTCTGCTCCTTTCCCTGCTTTCGCCAACCACAAAATGGAAAGTATCTCAAACATAATCTTTCCATCAAGTCTTGCCTTTTCCTGAGGGCCTGCCTCGGTAGCAATGTGATTTATATAATCTCCTGATTTCTTCCATACAGCTGGTAACACTTCTCTCTGATTTCTTACAATATCTGCCACTCCCTCTAACACTCCTAGCGGGTTTATACCAAGTTCTACCACACCGTCAGCCATCTTAGCACCTCCATCTACAAGAAATCCACCAAGATAGGAACCTAGCACAGAAGACATATTTGTATCTTCAATTGGATTGTTTTTGATTGTTGCAGAATCAGCAGGGCATATGGTACCTCCTGTTATTGCCGCCCTTAATGAGTAGTTCATAATAGCAAGGGTTCGATTAAACCCCTTACTTTCCAATTGTAGTGGCCCATTTTTTTTATAATCACTACTGTTTGTTAATGCCCCAACAAAATTCGATACAAAAGGTATTTTAGCATTATAAACATCATTTCCTGCCTTATCAAAATTAACGTTTAAGTTGGACTTAGCTTTATTGTAATTATCCTGAATATTCGGAAGATTTAATTCTGATGCCACTACATTTTTTAGTTGGAAAAGGTAATAAGAAGTTTCACCTAACAGTATACTTGTTCCTAAATAATACCGATATGCTCCGCATTGAGTTTGGCCCCGAATGATATTATCATTATATTTTTGGGTTTCCTCTTTCCAACCATCTAAAATCCTATTACCTTTTTCCTTTAGTGTCAGTTTCTTCTCTGCTGGTTTTGGAGAATCGGTTGCTCTTATTCCACCTGCTACCCAACCCACTAATCCACTTTTTATTTTATTTTCCTTTTTAACTGGTGCCTTTTTTGCTGATGTATTTTTTGCTGATGTATTTTTTGCTGGTTGAGTTACTTTGGGAGTAACTGGCAATTTCTTATTCCCTGTATTTTTTGCTATAGAAGCAGGAGAAACAACGGAAGGAATTACCTTAGTTACCACCTTACCCAATTTACTGTTTTGAAATTTTTTTAAATAAGGCTCCGCTTTCTTGTTTACATATTGTACTACTGGATTTGCCCATTGAGGGATAGCTGATTTAGATTTTTTCTCCGTCTTCTTTGCCATTTAAGTTCACCTCCTATATTTTACACCTCCATACGAATCTGTTCAAGCTGCTCATTACTTAGTTTTGCCTCCTTTGCCTGTTGGGGGGTAAATATGCTTTCATATAAAACCGCTTCTGTAAAATTACACCCCTCCAGCCTTGCCCCACGAAAATCTGCTCCCATATATACGCCTTTCAAAAAGCTTGCTCCACTTAAATTGCTATACCGGAAACTACTTCCCGTATAGCCGATCTGTTCTAATGTATCCATTTTACTTTTTCCGTGATAGCTTACACCATATGAAAAATCTGCATTTCGTAAGTCCGCTTCTGTAAAGTCCGCATTGTGAAATATGCTTCCTACAAGGGTTGTCTCCAGCATACGGCAACCTCTGAATCGGGAACCGATAAGAATACCTAAATCTAGATTACATTTCTCAATCAACGCCTTCCTAAAATCTGAATATCGGAAATCCCGATTAGGCATTATAAGATTGCTTAAATCCAACCCTTTAAAATCTTCAAACAAATATGCGTCACCCGTATTTTCAGCTAACAGCTTTCTTAAGTTCTCTATATCCTTCTTAGGCTGCTCCTGATATACCAGATCTCCTGGTTCAAAATATTCTCCTGTTCTTATCTGGAAACTATCTTCTTTCTTCATGGTCAAATAGGATTCCGTATCCGTCGCTTCACCAATTGCATATAGAACAAGCTCTTTTAGATACCGGTAAAATGGAGCAACCATTTCCTGCATCACTTCATCTACCTCAGGCATTGCTACATGTCCCACATAACGCTTTGATTGCTGGCTGAGCTTGTCCCAAAGCTTTCTGTAAAGATGAAACAATTCTCCCGTTTGCAGTTCCCCAACTTTAATTCCTTTGTGAAAATACCAGTTCTTGTCATAAAAAACCAACGGACAACGATAAATATCCCGTATTAAGTCCGTTCGAAGAAGATGGAACATGAGATAACCAGGAACCATACCTTGTGTGTCTTTTTTCTGTTTTTCACATACACGGGAAAATTCCCTTACAAACTGAATTCGAAAATCTTCCTTATAACTCTGAAAGATCACTTCTGCCTCCTGAAGAATTTCAGATAAACAGGGATTTATATCTTTTTCCCGAAAAAGCTGAAATGCTTTATTTTCCATGACCGCCTCCAAACACATCGGGTAATCTTCAATTTCTTACCTTATTAAACGTTATAGCCCAGATTTTTTCTGTTTTTGATTTCTTCATAAATCGTGTCGAATTTTTCTCGCGATATTTCTATGTAGCTGCCGCACCTGGGGCACTCGACACAATAAGTCACACGATACGGTATAATCGGAATAAAGTACAAAGTAAACCAGGTTGTGTTTTTACTTAACTGCCACATAGAGGTTGTATTACAATATTCACAAGTTTTTTCCAGCACTTCGCCCTTTTTATTTTTTGTCACTTTTCCAAATCCCCAGATAATCATTTTTCAAACTCCTTTTTTAATAACTTTATCTTTCTATGCAAAATCTCTTGCATCAGGCTTCTGGCTCCTTCATGGTTTCCAAAATCTGAGGAAGTATCTGCTGCCACTGCTTTTTTTCATGAACACTACAGTCAAAGGTTCCCATCAGCAATCCCTCCCGCATAGCACGGAAAAACATAAGGTGATAACAGGTCTCATCTGCCAGCGGAATATCCAATGAAAAAAGGCTGACAGCATTTGAACCTTTCCCAATAGTCTTTTTATCCTTAACGGCTGACGCAGGATATAAGCGTTTCATTTCCCCAATTATGATATCTCTTACTTCTTCTACCTCTTCTGGCAGAATTTCTCCTTCATCCAGTAAAAAAGTCATAGAAACATCTCCGCTTTCATTGCTGTAAATCCACTCAGGACGGTCCGGATCCGGATATTTAATCTTCATAAGTTCCTCATCCATCTCCTTAAATCTTACTGGCAGCAACATGGTCAGGCGTCCATCAAGGAGTATTTTTTCTTCCAATTCCAGCTTTTCATATTTGACAACCACGTATCCCCTGGTGATATCATTTTCAATGCGGTACCAGTCCTCTTCTTCCTTTATCTCTTCCTGTTTTCTAATATTTTTCATAATTTCTTCCGCGTATATTTCACTCATGATTTCCTCCTTACTGGTATCTAACCTTTGATCTGCAGCAAATCATCAATTACAATGCTTGTACTGCCTGTCGCTAGTGCGATCTGTTCTCCGCTCTTTATTTTTATACTGTCTGCCTTGCAGACAAAGGTCTCTCCTGCATTTATTTTAATGCCACGGGAACTTCTTATTTTCACCCCGGAACGATCTGATAATTGCATGGTTAATTTTTTCCCTGATGCCCGGAAAGAAATTGAATGGGGAGTTGCCTCCATCCCTTTTCCTCTTTTTGTAACAAAGCATTTATTTTCTGGTTTCCGGTTTTTGGACTTCTTTTTCCCTGATTGCTGCATTATATCTGCCACATAAGCCTGACTCTCATCCGCACCGGGTATATACAATCTCGCTTTACTTCCCACTTCCGGCATACAGAACCAGTCATTCCTGTGCCAGGGATACCAGTGTAGTTTTTCTCCTGAAACCTTCCCGTCAACGTCAAGTCTCACTCGAATCCGGTCCGCTTCTATTGCCGTTATGGTTCCTGGAAGAGATGCACCTTTCATCCGTTCCTGATAATTCTTTTTTCTTCTGATCCCTTCTTTTATTTCCAATAAACACCTTCTTGATAAAAGACCACCCTCAAAGGAATCCTCAATTCCAGTTACATGAAAACTTCTGCCTTCACAAGTCACCTTATCCCCCAGACTGCATTCCCAGGCACCATTGATGTAAAAGGATAAAAAGTCCGATTCTATGGAAGAAGACAGGTTTTTTCTGAATTCCAGAAACTCTCCGATTCTCTTTTTTATTGTTTTATTAGAACTGCTGTTTAAGGTAATGTGATTGCTGCCAAAACCAATATATATTTTGGCAGTACTGCCTGTAGGATTAGGATATACAGGAACCCCTACATAAGTGGAAGCCCTTTTTAAAAACTCCCAATCCGTTTCCTCATATTGAATGAGAGGCATATCATAGACCTTAGATTCGGAGGCATAATCAATAATGTCACCTCCGTTATCTTTTACCAGTTCCTTGAAAAGGTTCTTATAACTCATATCCTTTCGCTGAAAGCTTCTGGTCTTCTTTTCATAGTCCATTAAAATGGAGCTGCTGCAAAGTTCCAGGGAAACATAGGCTTGTCCTTCATGTTTAACCTTTACTCCCACCGGAATACCCGAAAACAGGGTCTGATTGGTTTGTCCATCTTGATAACCAATTGTAATATTTTCTTTCCATCTTATATTACTGCAGGCTGCCACATCTTCATCCTGTATCGTCCCCTCAATCCATGCTTTGGAATGATCATTAAGACGTTGGTTTATTTTTAGCTTTGTTACACTCGTTAACCCAAATGGCAGTTCCAAACTAATAGAATCATGAATTCTTGTTTTAACAGACATTGTTCTCCTCCCAGTTTATCTTAACAGGGACAAATCGAATTCCATATAATTGCCTTCTGAGCATGTTCTCAGCCAACACCATGGAAACGATCATGTACTGAGCCTTTTCTCTTCTGACCCGTAATATGTATTGGGTATGTCCCAGACTTTCACGAAGAGTCATTCTATATTCCTCTTCTGAGTCCTTAAAGGAAATACAGTCTTCCACCGGGCAATCAATTTTCCAACAGACAATTTGTGAACGATAGGCTTCATCTGTCAAAAAAAACGGCACGGCCTGAAGATCCGATGAATAGGCATCTAAAATCTCCTTTAAGCGATCCGTTACACAAAAATAATAATCAAACAAAGATTTCCCATAAAAAAAATCAGGATATCTTACGGAATCATCAAATTTTCCAAACGTTACAAATGGCTCCTTCTGCCGAAATCCCGGCACAGAATAATCCAGATCTTTGTATTGAGAAATCCTCTCATCAGGCAGTATCATAAAGTAATCCATCGTTTCCCCCCACTCAATTAATTCTTACATCCGGTCCAGAAATATCAATCATAGTATCCATCTTTATCCGGCTTTTTTTACAGTGCAGCTGGATATGATCAGAGGCATACAATTCAATGGATTCCTCCGCATCAATGCTGATTCCTGCTCCGCTGCTTAAGGTGATTCCCCTTTCACTTTCAATGGAGATTCCATCACTTTCATCAAGTGTAATGGCAGTACCATCGTTGCAGGTTATTATTACGGCTCCATGGGTGAAGCGAATTTCCTTTCCATCAATGGTACGGAAATATTTGATGGAAGGATCTTTTATGGATTCATTTCTGTTGCTTCCCTTTCTTGAGGAATTTTCTGCCACTGCATTTTCTTCCTTTTTATCCGGGAAATAGATGGATACTGTATCGTCAGCTTCCGGCATACAATACCAGCCACCTTCTTCCCCAGCCGTATACATGGTTTGATAGGGAAATTCCCAAACAGATTCGCTTTCCGGCCTTTTGTCATCGATCTCCAGTTTAACCCTGACCTTATCTCGTACTGATTCGATGACAGTGGCTCCTATTGAAACCCCTGTCAGTCCATCAGCAAAGAGGCGGGGCTGTTCCAGTCCTTTTTCCGTATGCAACCAATACCGGAACACCACTTCCCCGTGTTCTTTACCTGCTTCCATCTTTCTTATGTAAAGATTTTTTCCCTGGAACATAACACTGGAACCTGTTTTATAATACTGACCGGAGGTTATTTGAAAATGAACGCAATCCGTTTCTGTATAACCTTCATGATTCTCTGCAGTATATTTCTTATATGTGCTTAAACTCTTTTCCAAGGTATAGGAAAAACTGTGAATCTCATCCGTTGCAGTGCCTTTTCTTAATCCAAAGTATACTTTTGGATCTTTAAATTTTGTATCCGGCAATAAACCCGCATGAAAATGTGAGGCCAGACGCTTCAAAAACTCCCAGTCAGTTTCCTCATACTGTACAATAAGACTTCCAATGGTTTTCTCTTTTGAGATATAGTCCAGAATATCTGCACCGTTATATTCTCCTGATATCTGCTTTAAAATATCCTGATAGGTCTGCTGCTTGTTCTGAAATGATCTTGACTTTTTATCAATATCCATCAAATAAGATGCCGAGATCAGTTTTATTTCCGCTTTATATAAGTCGCCGTCAAGATAGACTGATATTTCATCTGCTAAACCGGTAAATAAAGTGGTATCGTCATTTAAATAGACTCTGACCGATTCTCCATTGCGATTTTCAAGTACCAGCTTGTCCTGGCTTCCATCAGCAATAATTCCTTTTATTATGCAATGTCCATGTTCATTAACTTCTTCTATTAATGTAAAATCTGTAATCTCCCGAATCATTTCCAAATCTGTTTTAATCTGTCTATATGTTTCATCTTTCAATGTGTCTATACCCTCCTCTCCATATCTCAAAGTTTATTACTTACGCGAATAATGCCTCCACACGCACAGGAGAGAATACTTGTAGTAAAAAGTACCGGTTCTCCGTTAATCACATAATTTTTATCCTCAATGAGCCATGGAGTAAGAATTACTGGAACACAAGGCTCTGAAGGCGTCTTTTTGCTGCAAGTGCCAAAAGAAGTAATATTAACTCCCGACTTATAATCTGAAACTGTGGCCTGGTTTTTTCCGCTAATACAGGCTCCATGGCAGACAGGAACTTTCATGCAGCTTTCACTGCTTCCCATGGAACATTTAAGACAAAAACCATCAAGAACCTGAATTTTTTCTTCCATTTATAGATACCTCACAGAAAAGTACTTCGCTTATTTTATTTTTACAGTGCTAATATAAAACAAAATTCGACAAAAAAACTTAATGAGTAAAAAATAACTGGTTCAATGTAAATATTGGTATCAAAACTGGTCTTATAACAGTCGCTGAACAGCATATGCCAGCTAGTGATATGATTTTAATTTGCTACGATATTATGATAATTGGATATGTTTATAAAATATTGAATTTTCATTTAATGAATTAATGCAAATAGAAAAAGCTGCTAACTAAATAATATAGTTAGCAGCTCGATGATATCTTGACTTGAATTATTACTTTTAGAATCTATTATTTAATGATTAATATTACTAAATTAAATAATCACATCTAAAACCATTGGCTAATTGTTCCTATCAAACAAATATCATTCTCTTTACTATGTCAAAATCTGATTCTACGATTAACATCAAAAGACGTATTTATAAATTGCAAAATTATAGCATTCATTAGCTTTATGAACTTTTATATTTCTCACCTCTTCCAACGTAAATCCGCAATATTCAAGTACCTTTCTTGCAGCAAGATTATCAACTGCCGCAGTTCCAACCAATGAAGGTATTTGAAAGTATGATTTCACCCAGCGCAGGGTTCCTCTTGCAGCTTCTTTCGCATACCCTTTTCCTCTGAAAGGTTCCAGGATACCATATCCTAATTCCGGAATATGAAGATACTCATGTTCATTTATCCCTATGTAGCCAATCAACTTTTCAGTGTCTTTTTCAAAGATACCGAAGCATATATAGCTATGGTCAATATCCATTTTTTCATAGTTGGATAAATGGCACTGAAAAAAGGCTTTCGCATGACTTTTTTGCAGTTTCCAGCCGGAATGCAAATCAAGAAGCGCTTTAAACTGTTCAAAATCAGCTTCCTCAAACGGCCTGATCTGCAGCCGTTCCGTACAGATGAGTATATTGCTTCTTTCTGTTAACCCAAAATGATCCGCAAGAGTTTGCATCATTTCCTGACGAGTATCTGCCTCGGTATTGCTGCGTACCAGTGTAAAGAATCCACTTTGAGCAAGCATATCATAATTTTCTTTATTATTAACTTTTGCTATACAGGCCTTGAAATTTTCCATGGTCTTTTGGGGATCTTCCGCCTGCATAATCTGCTCTCTTATAAAGTTTTTTTCTGGATCGTCACGTTCAAAAAATTTTTCCACTGACAAGGACTCCGGAGACAACATAATGGCGATTTGGCGATAGTCCGCTATCTGAGCTAAATCCTCAATCGATATATTGGTATCAACAATGATTTTTTTGCCCATTGATCGATGAATCAGTTCAGCAATTTCTATTTCTGACGCTTCCTGCGCTGCTCCCTTGAACCAACTATTATAAACTTCAGGTGTTCTGTTTACAAACTCCTGCCAATCTTTTTTAGTACTAAAATAACTTAGACAAGGTTGTTGCTTAATAGTAAGAATCTCTTGCGGTAAAACAGAGTGATAATTTTCCCCACAGTGAATAAGGTCATATTTTTTAGCAAGCAGATAGGCCATTGTAGATTTGCCTGCATATGCCGTTCCAGTTATAAACATCACATTCCTAAGATAATACTTTAATATATTATTTTCTATATTCATTTATCTGTTCTCCTTATAATTTCAAATAAAAAACGATACAACAAATAAAGCCCACTAAAATGGACTTGATAAATTTTTTATTTTCAGCGAATCTTATTTGTACCTATAAGGATATGACAATACATAATATTTCTCCTATCTTCTATAAAAGATAAAATGTAATAATTTTTGCAAAACGAGTAAGCTATGTAAAACAATACTGAATCATAGAATAATCAAATTTTTATAACGGAAATATTACTTTTAAAAGTATCTGACGATTCCACCCGAGATTTTTCAACTTACCATACGTATTTTAACAAATCCGAAAAATCATCGATATGATAATCCGCATGTTGTTGTATTTTTCCCCTTTTCTCTAATACCTTGCACTCCAAGTACTCTGTAAATATAGTCTTCATTCCAGCGCATTTTGCACCATATAATTCATCGGAACCACCATCTCCAATAAAAATACATTCTTCCGGCTTGACATCTAACCTATTCATCGCCAATTTATAGATTTCTAAGTCAGGTTTTAAAATACCAACATCACAAGAAAAAATAACTTCCTCAAAAAATTGTGATAAAGGGGAATCGTACCAATATTTTGAGTCAATAACATCCGCATTGCTTATAAGTCCTATTTTAACATCTTTTTCATGGAGTCTCTTCAGCGTATCCATAATATTATCGTCAATTGTCAATAATGCTCTTTTCATTCTATCTTCACGTCTTTGAAGCAATTGGTCGATTTGACATTTATTCAAATCGTATGGCATGATATTGACAATTTTATCAATGATTTCTTTTTCCGTTTTTATTTTTCCTATGGCTCTTTCATAATAAAGAGCATCATTTTCTGCATACTTTTCCCACTCGATTGGTGTTATACCGACAATATCATATTCATTTAAATCAGAATATCCTGGATAGATCAACGTAAAAAACAAATCAAAAAACACTGCTTTTATCATTAAATACCCTCTCCAAATATAATTTAGCTTATCGTAAGGTCTACGCTCTAATCCAAATTTTTTAACCTTAAATGCGCGCAACTATGAAAATTGAATCTCATTTCCTTATAATTTAATACGATTCCAAACCGCAATTTTTTTCTTCTTAAATTTTCATTATAAAAGGAAAAGTAGGTGAAATCCATATATCCGGGTGAAACATTGCCAAAGGAATACTGGTTGAAAAAGTTTTTTCACAATGTGCTTTTACAGACATCACATATTTGATTAATAATTCATATGCAAACGGAACGTCTCCTTTTTCTAACTGCTCTTTATATAACAATACATAATCGCTAGTCTTTTTCATTCCCTCTCATCCTCCAAAAAGTTTAATATCATATCAGTCATCAAGCGATTTTTATCTAGATTGATTCTTCATAGAATCATACCGTGTCAGCCCTATTTAAAAACGCTATCCTATATCTACAGCCTCATTCCCAGGCTTATGATAACCTATGCTCAAAATACATATTTTTGCAATTTCTTCACATACTAGCATTGCGAGGTGATAATATGAAATTATTGACTTTTTATGAAATCATTTTTCAGTGTGTTTTAATATTGCTGGCACTCTATTACGTTTTCAAACATGAATATAAAATAATAAAATCTGTAGCGATGATGTTTGTGCTATCATTCTTACCCGCATTATCAAACGCCCTATTTCGAATAAAGATAGATACCCTTAGCATCCTCATATACTTTGTCATCCTGTTTATGGCGATGTACCTTGGCAGTGGTCTTAAATTCTATGATAAATACAAATGGTGGGATCGGATCATTCATTTTCTCTCCGGTGCCGGTTTTGTCGGCTTTGGAATCGCAATTGCCGGCTTGAACCCGGGAGTTTCCAAGTGGGGACTGATCTTTTTTGGTACTACATTTTCAATAACCCTTCATGTGATTTGGGAAGTACTTGAGTATATAAGCGATTGTCTGACTCATGGAGATGCACAACGGTGGCAAAAAGTAAACCCAACCATTAATCATGTATCTGAAAAAGCAATTCAACCCGCTGGGCTTGTGGACACGATGAACGATTTCATTTGCTGCATTGCGGGCACTGTAATTGCAATTATTTTCTGGTCGTTTGTTTTATAATTTTACATTTGAGTTTCATTAATTGGAATCCATTTTACAAAAAACTACTGTCTAGTATCTTTAGCCAGTAGTTTTTTTGTGATAAATACTTGGCTCTTACGGTTGTTACCAGTCTTAACCCCAGACCTAAAAGCAAAGCCACTCTTATTTTGTTAAAGTTATTCTATCTTCCTCTGTAATTGGCCGTAATACTTTGCATGGGTTACCAACAGCGATTACTCCTGCTGGAATGCTTTTATTTACCACACTGCCTGCTCCAATTATGCTGCCCGCTCCGATTGTCACACCTCCGCAAACGGTTGCATTGGCACCGATCCATACATTTTCCTCAATGGTTATGGGTTTGGAGGTGCCAATACCGGCAGCTCTTTGTTCCGGTATCAGCGCATGTCCGGAACATGCCAGACAAACACCTGGTGCAATAAATGCATTAGCACCAATATGGACTGGTGAGGTATCCAGGATGACACAATTATAGTTGATCACGGTAAGCCCGTAAGTATGAATATTAAATCCATAATCGCAACGGAATGACGGCTCTATAAATGTAAGAGGATGGCACGTTCCAAGTAACTTTTTTAAAATAGCTGCCCTTTGCTCTGACTCACCAGGTCTCGTCTGATTGTATTCCCAGCATAATTCTTTCGCTGGTTGCTGCAAATGAGTTGGCATATCAGAATGATCTGAACAATACCCTTCCTTCCGGTTCATAATTTCCATAAAATCCATATGTTTATCCCTTTCAAGTTCAATTAATCAAAGCCGTAGATATATAAGCTATATTAATAGAATACAACTTATTTTTCAAACTCGCAATATTGAACTTTATGTAAAGTACTGTGCTGCCTTTCTTTTTTTAACCAATTCTCTGCATTAAAGTATTCTGGAAAATGTTATAATTTGTTATTTATCTCTTCCAGATTAATCTTTTTTACTACTACTTTTCATTAACAGGATTTGGATCCGGATACCATGAAGTGGTTAAATCCGCACCGCTAAAAATTCTCCTTGATCCATTGGATTTCTGCATATACATATCTTTATCCGGATAATAACAGGTATCCTCACTCTCATTTGTCCCAACGTCCAGAATAGCCAGGACCTCTTCTCCAGAATTATAAAAGGTATGAGCAATGTTTTTTCCTGCCAGTTTTGAAATAAAGTCTCCTTGACTGACCTGCTGCTCCTCTTCATTTAACCGCAAGGTTCCCGTCCCGGAAAGTATAAGAAAGAATTCCTCCTGTTGGGAATGGCTGTGATACTGTGTACTGTATGCTCCCGGTGGGACATAATCAATGTTTACATAAAACTTCTGACTTCCAGAAGCTTCTCCTAATGACTTCGTCACCAGACCCACCGCATCACTCCAGATAAACTGCTCCGCTAAATTGTTGATGTTTTTAATATCCATTTCACGCCTCCTGCACTTTCTACAATTAATAACTTCTAATTATAAAATTCACCACCGGATACCAAAGAATCATTCTAACCAATATCGCAAACCATCTGTACATCCATGGGTTCCTCTTCAGCTATGTCCTTTATTGGATTTATGGCTATTTTACATCCCATTGCCTTGTAGAAATGAATGGTTTCTTCCGACGGGCATGCTGATATATATAAGTGCTTCGCTCCCGATACTTTTACCCTTTCTTTCGCTATCTGAAATAGTTTTCTTCCCAGACCATCTCTGCGGTATTCCTGTGAAACCTGAATATTATCCAGCACCAGGTGTTCTCCTCGTAACTTACTTTCTACCGAAACAAAACCAATGATTCTGTCATTCTCAAACGCGCCATAAGCAATATAATCATCACTTATTAGTGATTTTGCGACGTCGCATTTCCTTTTCTGATCCCAGTCCATAACCCATTCCGCTTCCACTAATATGTATTCACCGTTGAGAAGCTTATATTGCCTTTTTACGATCTGCGTTCTGCAAAAATCATCCAGCCCATTTTCTTTCATATTTTCTTTCGTAAGCAATTTAATTTCAATCATTTTTGTCCTCCAAAATTTTCTAGAGGATTATTTTTCGTGAATCCTCCACACACGTTTTGAACTCATTTTCTTCATTTCGCATCATCCTTCCCGATCATTAATTTATCCTATCAACTAAATTGATACGATTTTTAATCTTACTTTTTATTTTATCTGAAAATCTGGTAACTAGCAATATTACGAATTCGACAAATTTTATTACAACCCGAAAAAACAGAGAGAAATCCAGTCCTGGTCCGCCGTAAAGAACGTGAAATTATATCACTGGCCGAAATAAAAATTATTCTGAACATTGAAATAAAAAATAAACCATGCTAAAATATAGTTAATCCACTCACATATTAACCATTTCATATATTAATCAGAAAGGTAATACTATGTGCAATAATTATATCCGGGTAACCGGAGCCAGGGAACGTAACTTGAAAAATATAGATGTCCAGATACCGAAAAAAGAAATCACCGTTTTTACAGGTGTATCCGGGTCTGGAAAATCGTCTTTGGTATTTGATACAATTGCGGCGGAATCTCAAAGGCAGTTAAATGAAACCTACACCAGTTTTATCCGTCACCGTCTGCCCCATTACGGGAAACCTGATGTGGATTCCATGGAAGGTCTTTCTGTGGCCTTCATAATCAATCAGAAACGGTTAGGAGGCAATGCCCGGTCAACGGTCGGGACCATAACCGATACTTATTCCTTACTCCGCCTCTTGTTTTCAAGGATTGGGAAACCATTTGCAGGCTATTCCGATGTTTTTTCATTTAATAATCCGGGGGGAATGTGCGAATACTGCGAAGGTCTTGGAACCATAGAAGCGGTTGATCTTGAACGCCTGTTAGATAAAGAGAAATCCTTAAATGAAGGAGCCATACGTTTTCCCACTTTTGAGCCAGGCGGCTGGAGACATACACGTTATATTCATTCCGGCTTCTTTGATAACGATAAAAAGATTAAGGATTTTTCCTCAGATGAAATGGAACTGCTGCTTCACGCTGATAGCATCAAAGTAAAACATCCTGCTCCCCAATGGCATAAAACCGCATTATATGAAGGACTACTCCCACGGATTGAGCGGAGCTTTCTAAAAAAAGAGGATGGGGAAAAGGTAAAATACAGCAAGGAAATCGAAGGCTTTGTTTCCAGGCAAGTCTGCCCTCACTGTCATGGAGCACGGCTGAATGATAAGGTCCTCTCCTGCACTGTAAATGGAAAAAACATTTCAGAATGTGCCGATATGCAGGTAAGCCAACTGTTAGACTTTATTCAGGCCATCAATGCTCCCGTGGCATCCACCATCATTTCCGAGCTGACAAGCCGGCTACAGCACATGATATCCATTGGACTGGATTATTTAAGTTTGAGCAGAGAAACTTCCACTCTTTCCGGAGGCGAATCCCAACGGATTAAAATGGTTTGTCAGTTGGGAAGCAGCTTAACAGACCTTACTTATATTTTTGACGAACCCAGCATAGGGCTTCACCCTCACGATATCAGTAAGATCAATGGGCTTATGAGGCTTTTGCGTGACAAAGGCAATACTGTACTGATCGTGGAACATGACCCGGATATGATTCAAATCGCAGACCATGTTATCGATATTGGGCCGGGAGCCGGAGTTCAGGGTGGAAAAATCGTATATCAGGGCGACTATGAGGGACTGAAGGCATCTGGTACTCTGACCGGGACCTATCTGTCACACCGGCCTCAGTTGAAAGCAAATACACGTACCCCAAAGGGCTGGTTATCGCTTTCCAATGCCACACTGCACAACTTAAAAAATGTCTCTGTGGATATTCCAAAAGGAGTCATGACCGTTATAACCGGGGTTGCCGGTTCTGGGAAAAGCACTCTGATTAATCAGGTTCTTCCTGGATTTTATCCTGAAACTGTTTTTATTGACCAGAAAGGAATACTGGCTTCCAAACGTTCCAATCTTGCCACTTTTACGGGTATTTTTGATATAATAAGAAAACTGTTTGCAAAAAGCAATGGGGTCAACCCATCTTTGTTCAGTTTTAATTCCAGGGGCGCCTGTCCAGCTTGCAAAGGGTTGGGAGTTACCTATACGGATTTGGCATTTATGGATACTATTGTTACCGTATGCGAAGAATGTCACGGAAACCGTTACACAGAGGAGGTACTTGGGTACCGGCTGAGGGGGAAAAGCATTGGTGATGTCCTTAAAATGACAGTATCAGAAACTTTGGATTATTTTCAGGAAAAAGAGATTATAACCGTGCTTAGACGGCTTTCTGATGTTGGAATAACCTATATCACTCTGGGTCAGCCATTAAACACGCTGTCCGGAGGGGAACTGCAACGGATCAAACTGGCTTCTGAGCTGGAAAATGGAAATCAGATTTACGTTCTTGATGAACCCTCTACCGGCCTTCATATGGCTGATATCAATCAGTTGACTAATATTATGAACCGCCTGGTCGATCAGAACTCTACCCTTATTGTCATTGAACACAATCTGGATATTATGTGTCAGGCTGACTGGATCATTGACTTAGGCCCATATGCCGGGCAAAATGGTGGTGAGATTCTGTTTTCCGGACTGCCAAAAGATATAATCCATTGTGAACATTCCCTGACCGGAACTTACTTAAAGAACTATATTAAGAATAGATAGGAGGCTGTCAAAATGGCTGCAAACAAATTAGAAGAAAATTATGTTCCTTTTCAGTGCATGATTGTTTCCAATACGAACCGTTTTAACGTGGAGGGCGTTTCAACCGCTCAATACTATATACTGGACACCCTTTTGAAACAGGGGCCAAAGACCACTAAGGAACTGGCTGAAATGAAAGGTATATCCCAGTCAGGCATTTCCAAACTGACCAAACGTCTGTTGGAAAAAAATTATATTCTTCAGGAAAGGCAAACAGATGACCGCCGTTCCTATAACATTGTACTAACGAAGGAGGGAATCGCCTTTTTAAAACGCGTAGAAACTCTGGGAAATGAAATCATGGATTTGATTGAAAAGGCGTTGACGCCAGAAGAGGTTGAAGCTTTTTCAACAATGTGCCGAAAAATTACGGATCTGCATGCGGAAAAGCAATCATAGTATAATCTCACTCAAATATTCGAAATGACTCCATGAATCCATGGGAAACTACATCTATTAATGTATCGAAGGAGAAATCAATGATAAAAGTAATTGCAAGAAGTGTCATTAAAGAAAACTATTTATCCGAAGCTTTAGAACTTTACAGACTTCTGGTAGCAGAAACAGTCAAGGAAACCGGCTGCATTTCCTATGAACTGTTTCAGGAGCTTGATAATCCCAACAATCTCACCCTGATCGAAGAATGGGAGGACATGAATGCTTTGGAACTGCATACCCAGACACCACATTTTATTACTTTGGTAGAACAACTTTCCCAGTATGAAAAGGAATTACCTGTATTGATTTATAAGAAACTTTTTTAGTCACGTATAAATGGACAAGTATTTTTTCAGATGTGAATTTTTATTGTCACCATCGCCCCGCCTGTGGTTTTATCATTTTCCAAAATAAGTTGTCCTTCATGCTGTTTGGCAACAGAATCAGCCACAAAAAGTCCAATCCCAAAATGTGATTTTGAATTGCGGCTATGATTATCCATATAAAACTGAGTAGCAGCATACTTCAAAGCTTCTGCGGAGAAACCGTTACCTGTATCGCTGATGGAGAACATCATATAATCGTTCTCCTCAACGGTCTTAAAAGTAATAACTCCACTTGAAGGGGTATGCTCTACAGCATTGGAAAGTACATTACTTAATGCCCTCATCAATAATTTAGAGTCTATAGAAAGAAACGGGGTTTTATAATTCGTTTCCCAACATAGCTGAATATTCTTTACCGCACATAATCCTTTTGCTTGTCTTTGAACATCCTGTAAAAAAGCAGCAGTCTCAATCTCCTGTCGTTGCAGGGTTAAACCGTTATTCGATTTGGTGATTTCTATTAACATCTGCACATAATCCTGCATTTGCAGAGAACTTTCCTCAATGTAGCCGATACATTCTATTTGATCGGCGGTGGGATCTGTGTCATAAAGCAATTCTGCATTACCTCTAATTAATGTCAATGGTGTTTTTAAGTCATGAGCCAATGCAGAAATTTGTTCCTTCCTGGATTGCTCCATCTTCCATTGACTTTCTAAGGACAACTTTAAAGCAGCCCGCATATGATCCATGGAAGCCAAAACCATATTTACTTCTTTAAGATTGCTTGGTTCAATAGAAAATTCCAGCTCCTTGTTTTCTATTTTTTCTGCCGCAAAAATAAGGGATTGTAATTTTTTCTTAAGCACATATCCAAAGCGGATTGCCATACCCACTACAAGCAAGAGAACTGATAATAATACGATTACAATAAACAAGGTTTCTGGTGGCAAGAGATATTTTCGCAAAGTTTCAGATTTATATTGGGGAACAATCTTATATCGAAGCACGCAATATTCATTTTCGCGTGGAATCACTTTGTAATAATTCCCTCTAAAATCCGCCGTACTCCCTTGTACTGCATCCCACGCACGATCGATTCCGGTACTTTCAATATTCCCAGATTTAACACGGCCATCTATGGTAAAAACAGCATACTGGTTTAAATCCGGAATCATATCCTCACTGATTTCATCCGCTTGTAACAGTTGGTCATAAGCAGCATTTGCCTGTTCCTGTGCGTAATTTGCAAAATAAATTATGCCGCTGCCTCCTAAAGCAGTAAACGCTAAAATTGCCTGAACACCAATCAGTAATACACCGACCAGTAAGTATAAAAAATATTTTAAATAAAACAGACTTAAAGGAATTTCCCTTTCCTTCCTTAATCTTCCCATTTATATCCTATCCCCCAAACCGTTTTAACCGGTGCATATCCCAGGCACTCTAATTTTATCCGAATATTTTTAATATGTGTGGAAATTGTGCTATCATTGCTTTCACCATCAAAGCCAAACACTCTCTCATATATTTGTTCTCTGGAAAATACCTGCCCTGCATTGCGAGCTAGAAATTCGCATATCTGGTACTCTCCCTTTGTTAATGGTGCTACATCCTCACGAACAATTAGCTGTTTTGCTGAAAGATTAAAGTAAGAAGTTGAAAAAGAAATTTTGGCTGAATGTTCGCGTCGCTCCCGCCTTAAATGCGCAGATACTCTTGCCCGCAGCTCTAATTTCCCAAAGGGCTTGCAAATGTAATCATCAGCACCTGTTTCCAAGCCACTTACCAAACTGCCCTCTTCTGATTTTGCAGTCAAAAATAAGATTGGACAATCCACATAGCTGCGTATTTCCTTACAGAGAGTAAATCCATCGATCCCTGGCATCATCACATCCAGCAGAATAAGGTCAAACCCGCTTAATTCAAGTTTCCTTACAGCGGTTGGTTCTGAGATCGTTGTTACATTGTGTCCGTCTGTACTTAATATTTTCTGGATCATAACCAAAATCGCGGCTTCATCATCTACGGCTAAAATATTTGCCATCTTTTTCACTTCCTTTCTACTGGAATTATACCCCTGCTGCTTTGCCAAGTAAAGTTAATCGCTGGTGTTCTGGCCTTCCCATCGACATGACCAGACGCAGAATAAAATGATGGAACTTATTGTAGTGAGAATACAAATACAAATTGCAATGTTAAAATCTGTTTTCATTAATTCTGAGCCATTTTCCATTGCAAGAATATATGTGACAAATCTAGATGACCATGCACAGGGAACGTAGCTCCAAAGACCATCTCCCATTCCAGTGAGAAATAGCGCTGAAATCAGACTTTCTGTAATTCCAATGCCAATAGATACACCTTTATTAAAACGTAAAGCCAAGAACAAATGCCAAACATATAACAAGATGCTGCTTCCCAAAAATGCAAACGAGGCTTTCCAGTAGAATGAAACACCTACAATGGATTGCCGCAGAAGGAAGGAATAACCTGCACCAAAAAGAACGCTTGCCAAAAAAACAGCGAATGTCCCCGTCAATATAAGCAATGTCAATTTACTCAAAAATGCAGGTAGTCTTTTAGGCGAAGATAACATAACCTGAAATCCCCCTGCGGATAATTCCTGCTCAGACAACATCACACAAAACAACCCAATCAGGAATGGAAAACCAATTCCTAAGACCTGAAAATATGCTTCTACTTTGCTGTATGCGTTCCATTGGGCAAATGAATAATAAGCAAGAAATACTCCTGCAATGCATACCGGGATTAAAATATGCGCAGACCAGATAGACAAGCGCTTTGTTTTTTGAAAATCAGCCAGTAGACATCTGGAAAACATCTCCATCACTTTACCTCCATGTTCTTAAACCAAAGTGTAGTACCGATTGTCATCCCAAAGAACCATACCAATGACAGAACGATTCCTGGCAGAATAACATTTGTATTATACAGTTCGCTTCCTGCGGGAATAGGCAACCCATTGGGCAAAATCCCTAAGGTTGGACACATTAAACGAATCGGAACAGAGGCAGGAAACGTCCACCAGAAGTTGCCGTCAGCCAGAGTAACCACACCAAAGACGGACAGCGCCATGCATGAAAAAATACTTGCAAACATTCCAAACCGGGCACTCAAAAATAGAAACAGCGGAATTTCCCACATGTAAGAAAGGCTTAACAGTAACGCACCAGCAAATCCTCCCCCTGGCGAAATAGCAGTTCCAAATATGCTTCCACCAATGAAAGTGCCAAGAAAAATAAGGAGATTAGAAAACAGCAGCCCCAAACCGCAATACATAATTTTTCCAATCCAACTTTTTTCTGGAGCCGTATTGAGCAGTAAAATATTGTAATATTTCATTTTTTTATCCTTTTTCACACAAAGATAACTCAATACAGACAGCATTCCAGGGAGGAACATAATATACCACCAGTTCCATGCCGCCGTAGGAAACGCATGATCGATACCGCCTGTTAACAGTAGTGCTATCAGCAAAATGACAGCAGGTGCAATCATTGGAAGGAGTCCCCCAAAAGTATGCTTCAATTTAATATGTTCCGACTTTATGATTTTTAGCATATCATTCCCCCGCCTTTCTATTTTCTTTTATCACCTGCATAAAGAGTTTCTCTAAATCTTCGCCAGGATTTATCTCGCTGCTATACCCTAAGACACCGCCCACAATAATTCCTATATGGTCGGCAATCTGCTGTACCTCAGAAAGTATATGGCTTGATAAAATAACAGTAATTCCCTTTGCAGGAAAAGAGCGAATCAGCTCTCGGAGTTCTCGAGTCCCTAATGGATCGAGGCCGTTGGTCGGTTCATCAAGAATCAGCAGTTTGGGATGATTTAATAATGCGATTGCAATACCAAGTCGCTGCTTCATGCCAAGAGAAAACTGTAAAACTCTTTTCTTTCCCGTGTCAGTCAGCTGGACCGTTTGCAATACTTCTTGAATTCTGACATCGCTGCAGCCAAGTAAGGTTGTTCTAACTTTTAGATTTTCGTATGCGGTTAAATTTTCATAAAGTGGCGGTGTTTCGATTAGAGCCCCTATCTTATTTAAGGCCTCTCTCGTCCATTGCTTCCCATCAAATTCGATGGTTCCAGAAGTGGGTTTTAAAATGCCAGTAATCATCTTTAAGGTGGTAGATTTTCCGGCACCATTTGGCCCTAGCAGGCCATAAACAGAGTTTTTCTGAATGTTCAAAGACACATGATCGACCGCCATCTGCCCCTTAAAGTTTTTGCAAAGATCAATTGTTCTCAAAATCATATCCATAGTATCAAAGTCCCTTCTTGTGATTTTTAAGAAAGGATAACAGACAATTTTGAAGATTTCTTAAAGAAAAACCGCAGGACTATAAAATCCTGCGGTAAAATTCAAAAAACCAAAATCATTGTTTTATTTTTCCATAAACACTACAATCGTTCTAGCCGGAACCGGATAACGTCTGCTTTCTACCTTTGGCTCCGTTTCACTTTCATACATTCCGTTCGTTTCCTTTACATCCGTATGGAACACCACATGCCATGATCTCCCCTCTTTCCGATTCGGCAGATCAAATTCATGGGGTTCCCAGTGCATGTTATAGACAACATAGAAGCTTTTATCCTTTGTCCCATCTGGTTTCAGAGCATACTCCCCACAGTAAAAGATTCCCAACTGCCGCCTGAAATTCTCAAATTCCGGGCACCAGGCTCTTACGCCGTGGTAGGACATATCCGGCAGGCCGCAGGCTAGGTAATCCATAAGTCTTGGCTCCTTTGGCATATGAAATACGGGGTGCGCCTTTCGGAAAGCGATCAGAGCCTTTACAAATTCAAAAAGATCCTGATTTTTCTTTCTTAAATTCCAGTTCAGCCATGTTACCTCATTGTCCTGACAATAAGCATTGTTATTGCCTGACTGGGAATTTCCGAATTCATCTCCTGCCATGATAAGAGGTGTTCCCTGGCTTAAAAAGAGAAGAAGAAACGCATTGTGCAGCTGCTTTTTCCGCAGTTCCAGAACTAGTTTCCTTTTTGTGGGCCCTTCCGTGCCACAGTTCCAGGAATAGTTATAGGTATTGCCGTCCTGATTGTTTTCGCCGTTTCCTTCATTATGCTTGGTGTCATAAGAGACCATGTCCATCATGGTAAAACCGTTGGTATTTGCCATATAGTTGATGGTACCCTGATCCGCTTCATTTCTCCTGCTGCGAAAAGCAAGGTTCTTCATCTGGTCCTCGTCTCCCTTTAACACCCGCCGCATGTCCACCAGAAAGCCGTCATTGCACTCACCTAAGTGCTTTCTCCCGCCTTCTGGTTTCTCATCCCATGAACTGGAGATCAGCTTGATCCGGCTCAAATATGGATCATCTCTCAATAAATCCAGAGGCACAAAGCCTGTCAGGTGAATTCCATCCACATGAAATTCATCAGCCCAGAAACGGACCACATCAAGCACAAAGGAAGCTGGTTCTTTTCCCGTAAAATAAAGCTCGGTTATCAGTTCCAGCCCTTCTTTATGAAGAGATTTCACAAGATTCTTAAATTCTGAAGCAGGGTCGGTCTCACCCGATGAAAAAGAAGCTTTGGGTGAAAAATAATATCCCGGTCCATATCCCCAATAATTTAATTTTCCGGTGGGTTTATCCACACCATATGGATTTCCAGGCACATTTTCCGGCATGATGACCTCCTGGAATTCATTGACTGGCATCAGCTCCACCGCAGTAATTCCCAGTTCCTTCAGATAGGGAATCTTCTCCATAATTCCCTGAAAGGTGCCTTTCCATTTCACACCGGAAGAACTGTGCTTGGTAAACCCACGGCAGTGGATTCGGTAAATGATGGTATCTTCATAAGGGATTTGAGGCAGTCGGTCTTCCTCCCAGTCAAAAGCTGGAACTTCTAAAGGAGAGCGCAGGAGAACCGGATCAAGTCCCAAATCTCCCCATACCTCCCGGTTAGAAAATCCTTTTCCATAAGGATCGGAAAACCGCTTTCCATCAATTTCAAAGCAGTAAAGAAGGCCGGAAAAGTCACCTGACACCGTCATGGAAAAGACATTCCCCCGTCTCGTCTTAAGTGGAAAGGAGAGAGCCTTAAATGGTTCTTCTTCCCCTTTCTGAAAGAATAAAACGCGGCAGTCTTCCCCTTCTGCGGCCACACTAAAATGAATTCCGCCAGGTACCATGGTCAGTCCCATGGGAAATGTTCCATTATCGGCTATGATCCTGTACTGTTCCATACCTTTTTACTCCTCTGCCTCTTTTGTATTGTTACTGGTTCTTAATCTGCTCAGCCAGTTCGTTTAAGTACATCCAACGCTCCATTTTCTCTTCCAGAAGCTGTTCTTTCTCCGACTTTTCCTTCATCAGGGCATTTAACCGGCTGTAGTCACTGGCCGCCTCTCCGATCTGTCCTTCTAAGCTCTCCAGAGCTTCTTCCAACGCTCCGATTTCATCTTCAATGGTTTCCCATTCCTTCTGCTCCTTATAAGAAAACTTAAGCTTCCGTTCCAATTTTGGTCTTTCCTTGGATTTCTTCTCTCCGCTGTCTGTTTTCTTTTGTACGGAATCAGCCTGGTTTGATAATCCATCGGGGTATTTTTCCTGAAATGCCGCCTGATAGTCTGTAAATCCCCCTTCATACTGGATTACTTTTCCCTGCTCTTCAAAAGCAAAGATCCTGCGTACCACACGGTCTAAGAAATACCGGTCATGGGATACCGTGATGACAATTCCCTGGAAGCTGTCTAAATAGTCCTCTAAGATGGTTAACGTCTGGATATCCAGGTCATTGGTAGGCTCGTCTAAAAGGAGCACATTGGGTGCTTCCATAAGTATCCGAAGAAGATAAAGTCTTCTTTTCTCACCACCGGACAGCTTTTCAACCGTGGTATACTGGACACTGGACGGAAATAAGAACCGTTCCAGCATCTGAGAAGCGCTGACACTGCCATCCTTTGTCTTTACATACTCTGCCACATTCCGGATGTAATCGATGACCTTTAAGCTGCCATCCATATCTTCACTTTCCTGTGAAAAGTAACCCATCTTCACCGTCTGGCCTACAGTCACTGTTCCGGAGTCCGGTTCCAGCCAACCGGTAATGATTTTCATAAGTGTGGATTTTCCGCTGCCGTTGGGTCCGATAATGCCGATACGGTCATTTTTTAAGAAGATATAGGTAAAGTCCTTCATTAATACCTTATCTCCATAGGCTTTGCATATATCCTGAAGTTCCACAGTCGTACGTCCCAGGCGGCTGGCAATGGAATCCAGCTCCACGGTCTGGTCAAACTCCAGCCCCTTCTGGTCACGGAGCGTCTCATACCGCTCGATGTGGGCCTTCTGCTTGGTGGAACGGGCTCTGGCTCCCCGCTGCATCCATTCAAGCTCAACCCTTAAGATGGACTGGCGCTTCCGCTCGGTGGCAACAGCCATATCCATACGTTCTGCCTTCTGCTTCAAATAACCTTCATAATTTTCCTGATAGCTGTAAAGCTTTCCTTTATCCAGCTCTACGATCCGGTTGGTAACGCTATCTAAGAAATAACGGTCATGAGTAACCATAAGTAGCGCACCCTTAAAGCGGCGGAGATAATCTTCCAGCCAGTCCGCCATGCCGCTGTCCAAATGGTTGGTAGGCTCGTCGAGAACCAGTAAATCTACAGTAGAAAGCAGGACGCTGACTAAGGCCACCCTCTTTCTCTGTCCTCCGGACAAGGTCTCCACCCTGGAGTCAAAATCCGTAAAACCAAGCTTCGTCAGCATGGTTTTTGCCTGGCTCTCTAAATCCCATACGTGATCATGGCCTTCATTCTCACGGACAATGCTCTGCAAGATGGTATCGCCATCATGAAATATCGGATTCTGGGATAAAAACCGGATATCCAGATTTCTTCCCTTTACCACATTTCCTTCATCCGGTACTTCAAGCCCGGCAACGATCCGTAAAAGTGTAGATTTTCCGGTTCCGTTGATGCCGATCAGTCCGATCTTCTCTCCTTCATTGATACTGAAGCTGGTATCGTCAAATAACAGCCGTTCTGTATATGATTTTGTCAAATGTTCAATCGTCAGTAAATTCATTTCTTATCCTTCTCTCCTGTCTGTCCCATTACCCGATCACAAGCTCCACCGGACAGTGATCCGAACCCAGAACTTCTGCATGGATCGCTGCGCTCTCAAGCCTGTCCTTTAAGCTTTCTGAAACACAGAAGTAGTCAATACGCCACCCTGCGTTTTTCTGTCTGGCACTGAAACGGTAAGACCACCAGGAATACACGCCTTCCTCCTCCGGATAGAAATGGCGGTACGTATCCACAAATCCAGCTTCCAAAAGACCGGTAAACTTCGCTCTCTCTTCATCAGTAAAACCAGCATTCTTCCGATTGGTTTTCGGATTTTTCAAGTCAATTTCCTTATGGGCAACATTCAAATCTCCGCAGAAAATTACCGGTTTTTTCTCTTCTAACTTCTTTAAATAAGCCAGAAACGCCTCTTCCCAGGTCATGCGGTAAGGAAGGCGCGCCAGTTCATTCTGGGAATTTGGGGTATAACAGGTCACCACATAATACTCTTCAAATTCAGCAGCAATGACCCTTCCCTCTTTGTCATGCTCCTCTTCTCCGATTCCATAAGCCACGGATAAAGGTTCCTCTTTTGTAAATATGGCAGTTCCCGAATACCCTTTTTTCTCTGCATAGTTCCAGTACTGATGGTAGCCAGGTGTAGGCAGATCGATCTGCCCCTCCTGCAGCTTGCTTTCCTGAATACAAAATACATCTGCATCCACTTCTTTAAAATAATCCAAAAATCCCTTCTCCACACAGGCACGAAGGCCGTTTACATTCCAGGAAATCATTTTTTTCATTGTTTTCACCTCGGTTCAAAGATAGGAATAGTATACCATTTTCCCATGGATTCGAAAAGGGGGCTGCCGCACGAAACATGCGATAGCCCCCGGAATCAATCAATTTTTTTATATTCTATCTATTTTATATGAAAAATCCTGTATTTTCCTACAAAATAATTACTTCTGAAAATCACTTCTGTTTGTCCTGCCATTTTTTCCGCTCAACAAACCGGCCCATAAAAAAGGCAATTACTCCCACTCCGATTCCTGTCTGAAGACAGAAAAGAAGGCTTTCCACCTCTCCGGGAAGTTCTCCTCCAATCATGGTTTCAAAAACCGGGGTGAACCAGGGTTCATAATCAGCTCCGCGGATCTCAGAGATCATCTGGCTTCCTGCGTCATCGGAGCCGCCAAATTCTGCACCTTTTATGGCAAAAAGAGGGATCACCGCAATCAGACATACCAAAATCAAAAGTACTGCCACGATCTGCTTGTTTTTCTTCGTCATATTACCGAACCTCCTTTGAAAATCCGATGGCTTTTAACTCCGGAAGTGCATAAGTCTCAAGCGTCATGATGATAACGGTTGTAAGAATTCCCTCAATAACAGCCAAAGGAAGCTGAGTGGGTGCGAAAACGCCTAAAAATTTTAGAGCAGAGACTCCCACACCGCCCACTTCTGACGGGTATGCAAGTGCCAGCTGAATGCTGGTCACGCAGTATGTAAATAAGTCACCCAGCATGGCAGCCAGGAATACGCTGACAAGCTTATTGACCTTACAGATCCTGCATAATTTATAAATTCCAAAAGACACAAAAGGCCCTGCAATCGCCATGGAAAAAGTATTGGCCCCAAGAGTGGTCAAACCGCCGTGAGCCAGTAAAATTGCCTGAAAGATCAGAACAATAATGCCCAGAATGCTGACCGCTGACGGCCCGAACAAAATGGCCCCCAGCCCCGTTCCTGTCATATGGGAGCAGCTTCCTGTCACAGACGGAATTTTTAAAGAGGAAATGACAAATACAAAAGCTCCTGACATGGCCAGTATGGTCATTGCCTTTCTGTTTTCCCGAAGGGTCTTCTTAATGGAGAAAAATCCTGCTGCCAGAAACGGCACACACACCGCTCCCCAGGCGATGCAGTATCCCATCGGAAGATATCCCTCCATAATGTGCATGGCATAGGCACTTGGTACGATTCCAAAGGCCAATGCAAATGCGGTTGCAAGTCTCATGATACTTTTCTCTTTCTTACTCATTTGTTATTCTCCTTCCAAAAAAATAAGCACCTCGAATCCGATGATTCCCACTCATCAGACAGGCGCTTCTCTAAGAAATCTTTGCACAACAAAAAGACTTCCGGCACCGGTCATCACTCGTAACCGGTGCATAGCGAAATGAAAGGCAGGTCTTCTGACTCATGGATCATCACAGCAGTTCCTCTTCCCAGTTTCCCAGTGATTTATGGAACTGTGCTCCACACTTACAGCGGCGGGACCGTAAGGGACTTTCACCCTTTTCCCTATTATCCTGCGGAGAATGTTCACAGGCACCTTTCACGTAATACAATCCTATTTTAGACGTTTCATTTCATTCTGTCAATTTCTTTGTAAATTCATGACTCCGGCACTTAAAAGGGTATCCAGTTCCTTTGTATTTCTTGGACTACTGTCCCCTTCTTTTAAAACACCATGCCGCACCAAACTCTCATAAACCTCCATCAACGCAGGTCTTCTTAGATTCGCCTGCTCTAACACCTCTTTTAATTCAAACACTTTCTTAACCGGGCCATCGGCAATGATCCGTCCATCGGCAAAGACCAGTGCTCGTTCTGCCCACTCATATGCAAAATCCACATCATGAGTAGAAATCATAAGAGTTTTCCCCATTGCCGTCATCTTATCCAGAACGTCCTTTAACATTTCCACATTCACAGGATCCAAAGATGCGGTAGGTTCGTCAAATATAATCACTTCGGATTCCATGGCGATAATATCCGCAATACTGACTCGTTTTTTCTCCCCTCCGCTTAAATAATGAGGCGGCCTGTCCTTAAAAGTGCTTAAATTCATATAGTCCATCGCAGACTCCACCCGCCGTATTACGTCCTCCTTCGGAAGCCTTAAATTCATCGGTCCAAATGAAATTTCTGCAAATACCGTGGAAGCAATAATCTGATTATCCGCATCCTGAAAAACGATTCCTACATTTTTTCTAAGTTCATTTAAGTCCTTTTTTTTGATTTCCTTCCCGCGATAAAGGATCCTCCCGGAACTCGGCTGATATACACCGTTCAAATTCAAAAAGCATGTTGATTTTCCTGCTCCGTTAGAACCAAGAACTGCGATTTTCTCTCCCTTTTTTACCGTTAAACTAATTTCCTTTAACACTTCTTCTCCCTGTTCATAGGAATAGCTTAAGTTTTCTGCCTGTAAAAGAATTTCATCCATCTTTTCTCACCTCTCTTTCCTTCGACTCCCCTTTTAAGACAGCAGACACACCAGGAACAGAGTCAGAAAATAAATGACCCCAATCCATATCTGCCACCCTTTTACCCCCTTTTCCTCCTCCAAAAACATAAGTTCCCCATCATAACAGCGGGCAGTCAGCGCATCATAATAGATGCCGGCTTTTTTTAAGGAAACCACAAATAAATTCCCTGCCGTATTGCCAAAAGAACGGCAGGAGGTTTTAAACCCCCAGAACCCCAGTCTGGACTCCGCTGCCAGCTTCATATTGCACTGGGTATCCATCATCACGAAGATAAACCGGTAGATCATATTCATAAGCTCCACAATGATCTTGGGCACATGAAGCTTACGGAATATACAGATGATCTCGCTCGCTGGAGTCGAAAGCACCAGCATATACATGGCACTCAATGCCGCCATCGCCTTTAAGATCAGGCGAAACGCCAAAACCAGCCCTTCTTCAGTCAGATACAGATAATATCCAAACACGGAAACATAGGCTGTCCCATAGGGCACTGGCGATAAACCAATCACAATGGCGGCTGTTCCCATAAGGAGAAATGCCAAAGGGATCCTAAGAAGAGCCAAATAATTTCTCCAGGGAAACCTGCCTGCAAGTACAGTGAGAAAAGACATCGGCAGAAACACCAGCACTGACACCCGCACCTTATCTGCCCCAATACAAAAAAATAAAGCTGCCACTGCCACAACCGCCTTAAATTGTGAATTCCAGCTTTTCATACCGGAGACATAGGCATAATAATCAATGGTATAAATTGTTATCACCTCCTTTTTAAGGCGATTATACGTCATATGAGAAAAATATTCAATCACACTTATCCCGCCAGAAGGATTTGATTTTCCGTTATTAGTTTACATAAAAATCCCCTGAACAGATTTAGGGGAAATCATCCGTTCAGGGGAACTCTTCTTACATATTTATGAACTGTCTTTAATCGTCTTTCGTGCCACTCTTAAGCCCCGGAGACCCGGCCCCAAGATAGCCATGACTTTTTCCTTCTTCGCTGTCTGTAATCCAGAACGCGTAAATAGAAGCATGATTCAGAATAAATCTCACTCTAATTTTGTCTTGATCCAAGTCCTTTAAGCCATCTTTATTGCGCCATTTTATCTGGAATTTTGTCTTGTCTTCCGTCATCAAACAGCAGTCTTCCTTAGAGTATCCTGGAATCACATTTCCTTTCGCATCCATAACCTCCACAGCCAGACTTCCTCCGGTACAGTCTGCATTTACAAACAGGTGCTCTCCCTGATACTTTAGAACTTCTGTTGTCAATGAACCTTCTGTGTCAGAAGCTTTCATTGCAGCAAATCCATCCCGCCTTAACTTGGCAACGCCTACTGCTCCTCCGGAATATTTATGACTGCCAAACTTAGGAGATTCTCCTGAAAATGCGGAATAATAAAAATAAAGCTCATCACCCACTACGGTAAAGATGCCATTGGCCGGATGGAGATATCCGTAATCCCAACTTCCTTCTTCTCTCGAAGAACTTAGGAAATCCTCATACGTCGGTCTGTCAAAATGAAAACCATCTCTGCTGAAGGCTATCTTTAAATCATTGATCTTCGGAAGCCCAGTCTTCTCACATACAAAATTAGGAGGGCCCATGAATACGGAATATACTCCAAGCATCACACTTTCATAAGCAACTGCATCTAAATTATAAAGCTGTGTATAATATCCCAGTTCCTTATCCGGCTTATCATAGATATCGGTCCTGGCCCAAAAGCTCAAGTCTTCCTTAGACCACTGGCTGCCTTTATAAAAATCATCTGTCTCATAATAGCTTCTGACTCTGACTCTGCTATCCAGCTCAGAAAAAGTCCGTAAGCTATATACCCATTTTTTACGAAACGGATTATAAAAGAATGTTGTATTATCTCCTGAGTGACTTGTTTTACATACTTCTTCCCAGTGTATTCCATCTGCGGACTTATATAAAACTGTAATTTCCTTTGGCGGAACCGATGACGGATCATCGTGCGCATGCTTGGGCTTTAAATGATAATATTTAAAATCGTCAGGATAGCACCGGAAGAACACCAACATCTTATATCTCTCATCCGGATTCTTGGGATTATCATCTACCCACACAGCATCACCGTCTCTTAAATACCCTGGAATGTGTTCCAGAACCCGGTCAGAACCCTTTGATGAGTCGATCTCGCTTAATCTTTTCCATTGTAATCCATCGTCACTTTCCGCATAAGCGCTGCCATCGAACCAGCCCGCATGGTACCACATTTTAAACTTTCGGTTTTGAGCATCATAAAACACTCCGCCATTAAAAGGGCAGGCACATGTACAAAATCCATCATTGAGCTCCATGTCGGTCTGCGGCCATAAAACAGGCTCATCCATTACCTGCGGCTTCCCAAACTCCCTGACCAGATCTGTTTCACTGATCAAAAAATCGTCCACAAACAATTGTCTTCCAACCGAGATATCAATATACTCTGGCTTGTCCTCCAGATATGGCACCTTCAACGGTTTATCCAGTGTAACCTCTGGGTTATGCGGCGGCCACAAATCTGGCAGCGTTATATTATTATATAATCGTTCCATGATACTCCTTATTCGTTATTTATTCTTCTTCTGGTTTGTAAAATACGTAGGTCAGTATAAATGCTACTGCAAATCCAATGGCACACGCAATGAGATAAGTTCCAAGCTGTCCGTTAAGATACAGAAGCACTCCAGGTAATGCCGTAATGGACATTCCTGTTCCGGCAAGCCCCATAATTGATGAGAACATACCAGCAAACGCACCTCCAACACATCCGCAGATAAACGGTGTAAGTCTTGGTAAGTTTCCACCAAAGATCAGCGGCTCTGTAATTCCTAAAAATGCAGGCACTACAGAGGAAAGGTACAATGACTTCTGTTTTTTATTTCTTGTTTTTAAGGCTGCTGCAATACCAGCTGCTGCCTGTGCAACGATGGCTCCGCAGACCAGAGCATTAAATGGATTGGCGCCCGTATTGGCCAACAGTTCCACTTCAAGAGCCTTAAAGGTATGATGAAGCCCGGTAATTACCACCGCCTGCTGAAGACCACCAACGATAAAGCCTCCCAGACCAAACGGTATGTTCATCAGAAATGAAATGGCCTCAACAAGACCCTTTTCAACCACATGCATGATCGGACCGATCACAACAAGTCCAATCACCATACTGGAAAGAAGTGTAACAAACGGTGTGACAATTAAATCCAGTACATCCGGTACAACTTTTCTAAGTCCCTTTTCAATTTTAGCAGAAATCACACCTAAGATTAATGCCGGGAGCACAGACCCCTGGTATCCGATAATCGGTATGTTTAAGCCGAGAAGATTTAAGAAAATAGGATCGATCTTTCCTGCGGCTACCTGATTGGCGTTAGGAAGCTGGGGTGCTACCAGCATAAGACCGATTACAATTCCCAGTGCCGGAGACGCATCGGATCTTTTCATAACAGAATAAGTAACCAATGCCGGTAAAAAAGCAAATGCAGTATCAATCAACACCTGTGACAATGCCAGGAATGTCGGATCAAATTCCACACCAAGATTTGTAATGAGACTGCGAAGTCCCATAAAAAGGCCGGTTGCAACTAAAATTGGTATAATCGGCAAAAATACATCGCCAAGTAATCTGGAGGCCTTTTGAAACGGGTTCATCGGTACTGATTTTCGATCTAACTTGGAACTGCCAGTTGTGTTCTCTGCCTTTGGGGCCTCTGATTCTGCGCTCTTCCTATTGGTGATATCCATAAACTCTGCATATACCTTATTCACAAAACCCGTTCCCAAAATAATCTGATGCTGGCCGGAAGCCAGGAAACTGCCTTTGACTCCATCGATATTTTCTATCTCTTTTTTGTTGTACTTTGTCTCATCCTTAAGAATAAGCCTTAATCTGGTCGCACAATGTTCTGCGCTTAAAATATTTTCCTGGCCACCGATGTGGATCAGGATCTGTTCTGCTGTCTGTCTCTCTTTACTCATGTTATCCTCCTTAATTTAATGCAACAATGTACGCGCGTTCATTAATATGTATTAAGAATATAACATAAGGAGTCTACTGTCAAGAGATCTTGTGTTTTTTATGCATAATGATGTTTTTTTCAACGTTCTTTTGTGCTATTTATATAATCCTCTGGAAGTTGATTCACGTACGATCAGCCTCGGATATAAATGAATTAATTCAGCTTCTTCATTGCCGTTTATTTCATTGATCAGCATATTTACTGCATTTGCTGCAATTTCCTCTATGGGTGAGGCGACGGAGGATAAGGTAGGAATCATCTTCTTGGCTAAGAGGGTATTATTATAACCACAGACAATTACGTCTTTCGGTACTTGAAGATCATGATCGGCCAATGACCGTATGACATCACTGGCTACAAGATCACTATGAGCAAACCAGGCTGTTATTTTAGCAGGGTTATGTACCTCGAAATACTGGTTGATGATTTCATAGGCTTTCTGGTTTTCCGCTGTTTCATGCTGATTGCATTCAAGAACAGCCTTTAACTTTATTCCGTTTTTATCGAGTTCCGAACGAAACCCCTCTAATTTATTATTTCCAGCCAGAGATTTTAATGGCCCTATATAACCAATATTTTTATGACCCAGTTTCATAAAATGTTTTGCAACCTGAATGCCTCCCATTTCAGAACTTATTATAATATTCTTTTTTTCCGTCTGTTTAAAAAGACTGACCATGGGGATGTTGATTCCACTGTAAATCTTTTTATTCGGGGTTCCTATGGGCCTAACTATAATTCCATCCACTTTACGGCGCTTAAATCCGTTGATGATATTAACTTCTCTTGCCTTTTCTCGCTGCGCATCACCTAAGATTACATTATAACCGTATTTTTCAGCCTCATGCACAATGGCAGTCATGAGAGAAGCATACAGTGGGTTCGATAAATCGGAAAATAATACACCAATGATGTTCGTCCGGTTTCCAGCCAGACTCTGTGCCACCTGATTTGGCTCATACCCCAGCTTCTTTACCCAATACATAACATTACTCCGTGTTTCCATCTTAATGGAGGGATGATTCGATAATACTCTTGATACAGTGGCACGCGATACATGTGCAGCTTTGGCGACTTCTTCCATCGTAACCATCGTAATTTTCAAATCCTTTCGTTGCGTTATGTTTCCCCGCCTTTTCTTCTATCATACTATTTTTTAGATATTTCTGAAACCTCTAAAGTGTAAATAATATGGATTCTTTTCTTCCGCCTGCATTAACTCTTCCTAGACTTATCCTCGATTTACTTCCAGATTGTTCTAAAATACCTCCGGAAAATACAAAGAGCAGCCTGGCTAATTCTGAGCCAGACTGCTCCCCTATCCTGTAAACCAAATGATTTATTTATTCTCTTCTGCCTGTTCTTCTGTCAGAGTAAATACCTGTCTCTTACGAGCCATCTCATCACTTGCCAGATACTCGTCATAGGTGGTGATCTTATCGATCAGCTGGCCGTTTACGATCTCCATAATACGGTTTGCTGTGGTCTCAACGATCTGATGGTCACGGGAGGAGAAAAGCAGCACTCCCTGGAATTTCACAAGGCCATTATTCAGTGCAGTGATAGACTCCATGTCTAAGTGGTCCGTCGGCTCATCAAGTGTTAAAGCATTGGCACCGGAGATCATTAACTTGGAAAGCATGCAACGCACTTTCTCTCCACCGGACAATACCTTTACTTTCTTTACACCATCTTCTCCTGCAAAGAGCATACGTCCAAGGAAGCCTCGTACATAAGTCGCATCCTTTTCCGGAGAATACTGGGTCAGCCAGTCAACGATGGTGTCATCGTTATTGAACTCAGCGGTATTATCCTTAGGGAAATAACACTGGCTGGTGGTAAGTCCCCACTTATAATCTCCCTCATCCGGTTCCATCTCTCCTGCAAGAATCTTAAAGAGAACCGTCTTTGCAAGCTCATTCGGTCCTACCAACGCCACCTTGTCTTCCCGGTTTAAGGTGAAGGAGATGTTATCAATAATCTTCACACCATCAATGGTCTTTGATAAGTTATTGACTGTCAGCACTTCGTTTCCGATCTCGCGAGCGGGACGAAAATCGATGTATGGGTATTTACGGCTGGAGGGCTTGATATCATCCAGTTCGATCTTCTCTAAGGCACGCTTTCTGGAAGTTGCCTGCTTGGATTTGGAAGCGTTGGCGGAGAAACGCTGGATAAAGTCCTGCAGTTCCTTCATCTTCTCTTCCTTTTTCCGGTTTGCTTCCTTCATCTGCTTTACCATAAGCTGACTGGACTCATACCAGAAATCATAGTTACCAGCATAAAGCTGGATCTTGCTGTAATCGATATCTGCGATATGGGTGCAGACTTTATTTAAGAAATAGCGGTCATGGGAAACCACGATCACCGTATTTTCAAAGTTAATGAGGAATTCCTCCAGCCATGCAATGGCATCTAAATCCAAATGGTTGGTCGGCTCGTCCAATAAAAGGATGTCTGGATTACCAAACAGAGCCTGTGCAAGAAGCACTTTCACCTTCTCCGCACCGTTTAATTCTCTCATGAATTTATAATGTAAATCTGCTTCGATTCCAAGACCGTTTAAAAGGTTGGCTGCATCAGACTCTGCCTCCCAGCCGTTCATGGTAGCAAATTCGCCTTCTAAGTCCGCTGCCTTGATACCGTCTTCATCGGTAAAGTCTTCCTTCATATAGATGGCGTCCTTTTCCTTCATGATCTCATAAAGTCTGGTATTTCCCATGATAACTGTGTCCAGTACCTGGCAGTCATCGTATCTGAAATGATCCTGCTTTAAGAAGGAAAGTCTCTGCCCTGGTGTAATGACGATGTCGCCGCTTGTAGGCTCCAGTTCACCGGAAAGAATCTTAAGGAATGTGGATTTTCCAGCGCCGTTGGCACCGATCATACCATAGCAGTTTCCCTCAGTAAACTTAATGTTTACGTCTTCAAACAAAGCTTTCTTCCCGATTCTTAATGTTACATTATGTGCACTAATCATCTTAAATTTCCTTTCTGTGATCTGCTTATAAAAAAACCATAAAAAAAGGGGCTTTCGACCCCTTCCGCTGTCATCTCTCTTATTTTACATGAAAATCCCGAATTTGCAAGCCTTTTATCAAAAAAGCCCTGCTTATCCGGGATTTTATGGGGTTTTACTTTGCTCTTATTTCGCAGCTTCCACCTTCAGCGGAAAATTGGAAGTGCTTCCTGCATCATAGGTGACTGTCACATACGTAACCTTCACTTTTGCTCCGCTGCCGTTGCTGTCATCTGCGGCTTTTCCAAGAACATCGGAATTCAGACCTTCGGCATTATCTTTCATAAAGCCCATCTCCGTACCGGATTCAGTCTTGATCGTAAACGTACTCATGGCCTGATCCGTAACAGTTCCTGTGGCTTCCTCTACTTTCATGCTCTCCTGGGCATCTAAGACCAGCAAAATCTTTGCATTCTTGGCATCGTCACCGGAGATTTCCCCTTTGTAAACGACAGAAACCTCTACGCCTTCCTCAAGTGCATAGGAAGTCTCTACTGCTACACTGTTCAAATCAAGGGAAGTCTCTGCTTTCCCATTCAATACGGTGATCTGTTCCATGTTATCGGAAACACTTACAACCTTACCGGTCAGTATTTTAAATTCCTCGGCATTTCCGGGAGCTTCTGTGCTCACCTGAGCCGAACTTTCCGAATTTCCGGAACTTGGGGCCTCCGTGGCTGTCCCGGTACTTTGGGTATTACTAGCTGATTTTCCACAGGCCGTGAATACAAGGGCCGAACAGATAACCAATGCTGCAATCAATGTTTTTTTCATAAGCTTCCCTTCTTTCTTTTATCGCTTAACCTATGATCTCGCATACAGTATACCATCCGATTGTGAAAAATCCTTTTCTTTTTTCTTACGTAATTATAATTATTACCTAAAAATGGGAG
>CAUQMY010000003.1:0-423454 GCA_963519465.1 uncultured bacterium | reverse complement strand
GATGAAGAGCAGGTTTCCTGATATGGAAGTCTGTTTTTTTATGTGTAAAAAAGTAAAATTGTTAGATATGTCAAAATGAAAATGAAATAAAGCACTAACATAAAATATCAAGAAAATACTAATATAAAACATCAAGAAAATTATAAAAAATGTGTTAAACTGAATTTTTAAATGTAATGCTTTATGGGAAAATATTCCATAATCATTTTATTTATCAATTTTGTGAAAAGTGGGAAAAATCATGTATAATAGAATTAAGCTATGCAGAATTTTTCCTATGTGGTAAAATTCGGATGTAGTGAAAGCGGTTTTATCAAACGGAGCGGAAAACATACTTTACGCAGAAGCTTTGTATTATTTTCCTAATTCATTAGTTGATATTTACAAGGCATAATAAAGAGGGAAAGAAGGAAGCTGCTTAGAGTAGATAAGGAGGAGCGTATGTTGGATAAAGTGATAACAATAAGCAGGGAATTTGGTAGTGGAGGTCGGGAGTTGGGAATTAAACTAGCTGAAGAACTGGAAGTTCCTTTTTATGATAAAGAATTGATCGTTTTATCAGCGGAGGAATGTGGTTTGGCAGAGGAAAAATTTCTGCATTATTTTGAAAAAATTCCTGTATTACAGAACTCATTGGATCAGCAGAGATATACTCCTTTTTCTCTGTCCTATGAAATTCCAATGTCCGATCAGGTTTTTCTCGCTCAAACCCGTGTTATCCGAAAGCTGGCGGAGCAGGGACCATGTATTATGGTTGGCCGTTGTGCGGACAGGGTGCTTGATAATAGTATTAATCTTTTTGTTTATGCAAAAATCGAAGAGCGTATGAGGCGAATGAATTCTCTAAATACTGGTACAGATCCTGAAATAATGGAAACCAGAATCCGGGAAGTGGATAAAAAACGAAAAGACTACTATCAATATTATACTGGGTGCGAATGGGGGAAAGCACAGAATTACCATTTGTGCCTTGATAGTGGTTTGGCAGGTGTGGAGGGATGTTTTAATACAGCAATGGCTTATTTAAATTGTCTTTATGAAATCAGTGAATGAAATGAGTAAAATGTAAGAATATTGTAATCCAAGTTTATCCAGATAGATGATATAATATTAGAAAAAAGGGAGGAATTAAGCAATGAGATGGGGAAGTAAAGGCAGTAAACGCTGTAAACGCCTAATATCAGGCGTACTCATTTTAGTTATAGCGATATCTATAAACATTACTGGATATGCGAATCCGATAGCTGGACCAGGTGCTGATATTGCTTCTGGTAATATCAAATCTACAAATGGAGTAACCATCTATGTCAGTAAGAGACTGAAAACTCTTTCCTTAAAGCAAAATGGTGTATTAATAGCAGAATATCCGGCCTCTTTGGGAACTTCTTCATCAGAAGGAAATAAAAAGGTTGAAGGAGATCTAAGAACACCAAGCGGAGAGTTTTATGTTTGTACAAGAAATGATAAAAGTGTAGCTTATCTTTCTTTGGGTCTTTCCTATCCAGGGATAAAGGATGCCGAAAGAGGGTACGCAGATGGTATAATTACGAAGGAGCAGCGTGATGAAATTGTGAATGCCAATCTGGAGGGTAAGCAGCCTCCATGGGAAACACCTTTAGGTGGAGCTATCATGATTCATGGCTGTAGAGTACCTGATGGGAATACCCATGGCTGTGTAGCAGTTGATAATGATGTTATGGATGTATTATGGAGTTATTGCAATTTAGGTGTACCAGTTACTATAGGACCATAGATATATAAGAACAAGATACATAAGACCATAGATATATAGTCCCCAATATGCGGCAAAAAGCCGCTTTTGGGGACTTTTTTTGTGGCTATCCTTGTATTATATGAGCCTTTGTACTATAATAACTTACATTATGAAAATTACGACAAGACAGAGGTGGATAGCCCAATGCATTTTTCAGAGAGAATGAACCGTTTTGGTGAAGGAATCTTTTCTAAACTGTTGGAAATGAAACAGCAGAAAGAGGAAAAGGGAGAAGAGGTAATTGACTTAAGCGTGGGTACACCAAATATTCCGCCGGCAAAACACATCAGAGAAGCTTTGTGCGAGGCTGCTGCAATGCCGGAAAATTATATTTATGCCATTCGTGACCAGAAAGAGCTTTTAGAAGCTGCTGCTTTTTGGTATAAAAGGAGATACCAGGTAATTCTTGATCCAGATTTGGAGATCTGTTCTCTTCTGGGTTCTCAGGAAGGACTGGCCCATATTGCATTATCTGTTATTGATGAGGGGGATGTAGTACTTGTTCCGGATCCGTGTTATCCTGTCTTTGCGGATGGGCCGGTGTTAGCGGGAGCAAGTCTTTTTTACATGCCACAAAAGAAAGAAAATGAATACGTTATTGATTTTTGTGATATTCCGGAGGAGGTTGCAAAGAAGGCAAAGTTCATGTTAGTCTCTTATCCAAACAATCCGACTACTGCTATGGCACCGGATTCTTTTTATCTAGAACTGATTTCTTTTGCTAAGAAATATGATATTATTGTTCTTCATGACAATGCGTATAGTGAACTGGTTTTTGATGGAAGGACATGCGGTAGCTTTTTGAGATTTCCAGGAGCAAAAGAGGTTGGTGTGGAATTCAATTCTTTATCAAAAACTTATGGGCTGGCTGGGGCAAGAATCGGTTTTTGTGTTGGAAATAAAGAAATAGTGGGGAAAATGAAAACTCTGAAATCCAACATGGATTACGGGATGTTTTTGCCCATTCAGCAGGCGGCCATCGCAGCAATTTCCGGAGATCAATCTTGTGTATCAGTGACAAGAAATGCATATGAAAGACGGAGAGATGTTCTTTGTGACAGCTTAAAGGAAATTGGATGGAATCTGGAAAAACCGAAGGCAACTATGTTTGTATGGGCAAAAATACCAGATGGTTTTCAGGATTCTATGACCTTTGCTATGGATTTACTGGAAAATGCAGGGGTATTAGTGACTCCTGGAAGTGCCTTTGGACCATCTGGGGAAGGCTTTGTCAGGATGGCACTGGTCCAGAATGAAGATATGCTTAAAAAGGCGGCAGAAAAGGTCGACAAAAGTGGTATATTGAGGAAATGAATATGAAAAAAAAGTATTTGTGGATCCTTATTGTTATATTATACATTCTGTTTATTTATTCTAACTCTATGAAGGTGGCAGATGTTTCATCAGAAGACAGTGGAAGAATGCTGGGGTTAATACATGGTGTTTTTAGTGCCTTTGGAATTAAGGCGTTTTGGCTTACTGAGCATGTACTTCGTAAAATGGGGCATTTTATGGAATATGCTTTATTGGGTATTTTGCTTTACCAGTGCTTAAAATCCATAGGGTTGGGGACAGAAAGACGTTGGTTTATTCATATTATAATAGGATATCTGGTGCCGTTTATGGATGAGACGATTCAGTTGTTTGTAGAAGGACGCTCTGGACAGATTTCCGATGTTTGGCTGGATTGTGCTGGCATAGCTTTTGGTACCTTGCTTGCAGTAGGAGTATTTTTAATCTACAAAAGAACGGAGAGATTACATGTTAAAAAATTATCGATTAATTCTTGAATATGATGGTAGCCGCTATGATGGATGGCAGAAGCAGGGAAACACCGATCATACGATACAAGGGAAAATAGAAAGTATTTTAGAGAGGATGACAGGTGGGCCTTTGGAAGTCCATGGATCGGGAAGAACGGATGCAGGCGTCCATGCATTGGCTCAGGTAGCGAATTTTCATGCAGATGTGAAGCTGTCAGAGAAAGAAATTAAAGAATATTTAAATCAGTATCTGCCAGAGGATATATCTGTAAAAAGTGTAGAGCGTGTACCTGACCGGTTCCACAGCAGGTTGAATGCGGAAGAAAAGACGTATCTGTACCGAATTGAGCAAGCTGAGAAGAAACAGGTATTTGAGCGAAAGTATATTTATGGTTTCGGGAAGCCTCTTAATGTGGAAGCTATGAAGCGTGGAGCATCATTTCTTATTGGGGAGCATGATTTTAAAAGCTTTTGTGCAAACAGGAAAATGAAGAAGTCCACAGTCCGGACAATAAAGAATATAGAATTTGAAGAAAATGGCAGCAGATTATTTATTCGATTCACAGGAAACGGTTTTTTGTATAATATGGTACGGATCCTTATGGGGACGTTGATTGAAGTGGGAGAAGGAAAAAGAAAGCCGAAGGAACTAAAACAGATTATAGCTGCAAAGGACCGGAGTGAAGCCGGGTTTACGGCACCGCCGGAAGGGCTTTTTTTAGAAAAGGTTTTTTATAAGGAATAAAAGAGAGGCCAGAGAGGTAGAACTATGACTGAATTTTTGGTAAGAACTTTTGTTAAGGATTACAAAAATACGGAAGATACTCAGGTGCGTACACGGTATGGACTCATGGCGAGTACGATTGGAATTTGCTGTAATATTCTGCTTTTTTGTGCCAAGTTTTTCGCAGGTCTCTTAGTCAACAGTATTTCAGTTATGGCAGATGCATTTAACAACTTATCGGATGCAGCTTCTTCTATTATAGGTTTTATTGGAGTGAAAATGGCTGGGAAACCGGCAGATGAGGATCATCCGTTTGGCCATGGAAGAGTGGAGTACATCGCAGCATTTATTGTGGCGTTTTTGGTCATTCAAGTAGGATTTTCCCTGTTTAAAACTTCTGTGGGGAAAGTACTTCATCCGGAAGAAATGACCTTTAAGATGGTATCCATTGTTATTTTATTGTTGTCTGTTTGTGTGAAGCTATGGCTCGGATTTTTTAACCGCACTTTGGGACGGAGAATTCAATCGTCAGTAATGAAGGCTACAGCAGCAGATTCTCTGGGTGATGTGATAACTACCTCTGCGACGATACTGTCTCTTGGAATTTACGGCATATGGGGACTTAACATTGATGGAATTGTGGGCCTAGTCGTATCTGTGATTGTTATGTGGGCAGGTGTGAACATTGCTAAAGAAACCCTTACACCCCTCATCGGAGAACCTATAGATCCAAAGCTTTATCGTGAGATAACAGAGTTTGTGGGAGGCTATGATGGGATTATCGGCAGTCATGACTTAATTGTTCACGATTATGGACCTTCAAGGAGCATGGCATCAATTCATGCGGAAGTGCCCAATGATGTGAACGTGGAAATCTCTCATGAGATTGTCGACCGAATCGAAAGAGAAGCTTTGAAAAAATTTGGGATATTGCTGGTAATTCACATGGATCCGGTGGAAACAAAAAATTCCAGAGTTATGGAATTTGGGAGCATGCTGGAAAATGTAATCCATGGAATTGATACCAGAATTTCGTTTCATGATTTCCGACTGATTGATGGTGAAAATCAAATCAATCTGATTTTCGATCTGGTTTTTCCGAGAGAATATGATAAAAGGAAAAGAGAGAGGTTGAAGGAAGAAATCATTAGCAAAGTAACTGAAACGGATAAACGGTGTTGTCTGATTATTACAGCTGAAAGTGGTTTTGGAGTGGAAAAATAAGGAAATAAAATTTTTCCATTTTATGCAATAAGATGACAGTAATCCGCATTAACTAAGTAGAAAGGAAATCGGAACCATGCTCTTTATGGGATTGATGAGCCTTGACGGGCCAGAAGATTACGGCCGTTTAAGCGACGAAAAACTTCTAAATAAAGTCGCAGATGGGGACCAGGAGGCCTTTCGGCAGCTATATCAGAATACGGATCGTACCATGTACAGTTTTATTCTGTCCATCGTAAAGAATCCTCAGGATGCAGAGGAGATCATGCAGGAAGCTTTCCTTAAAATTTGGACTTCTGCCAAAAGCTATAAGTCCCAGGGAAAGCCATTGGCCTGGATGTTTACGATTGCGCGGAATCTTTGTTACATGAAGTTCCGGGAACAAAAACATGATTCGGATGTTACAATAGATGATTTAACGGGTATGGAAACAGGTGAGGTCTGCCAGGAGATAGAAATGGCAGCGGATAAGATGGTACTTCTTGCTGCTCTTCAAATTCTTAAGGAAGAGGAGCGGGAGATTGTTCTGCTCCATACTTCGGCAGGTATGAAGCACAGAGAAATCGCTTCAAGCTTAAAGATTCCTTTGGCAACAGCCCTTTCCAGATATAACCGTGCCATGAAGAAACTGGAAAATTATTTGAGAGAGGAGTAGGCTTTGATATGAATCAATCAGATCGCAGACAATTGAATAAAAAACAGATCGAAGCCTGCTTAAAGTCTGCCACCCAGGATTTGGTTCCTGATGTTCTGGACCGCATTGATTTAAGCACGCCTCAGGAAAAAGAAGAACGTGTAATCAGACCGGTATTTGTGATCAGGCAGAAGGTCATAGCGACTTTGATAGCTGCCTGTTTTTGCATGATTGCACTGGCTGGCGGAACATATACGTATCAGAATGGCAGAGTGGATTCTGTTATTGGGATCGATGTAAATCCCAGTGTGGAATTATCCGTTAACAAAAAGAATAAAGTTTTGTCTGCCAAAGCTCTGAATGAAGATGCGGAAAGTATTATGCAGCAGATGGATTTAAAGGGCGTGGACTTAAATGTTGCGGTGAATGCCGTGATTGGTGCTATGGTCACCAATGGTTATCTGTCTGATGTGGATAATGCCATATTGGTTACTGTAGCCAATGACAGTGTAAAAAAGGCGACAAACCTGCGTTCTGCCGTAGTGAGTGATATTCAGAGCACTTTGGAAGAAAAGCAGTTAAAAGCGGTTGTATACGATCAACAGGTAATAGAAGAAGATACTGTGAAGGAATTAGCTGGTAAGTATGGGATTTCCTATGGGAAAGCCTACTTTTTAAACGAGCTGATTGCCCAGAATTCATCGTTAACAATGGATGACATGAAGGAACTGTCATCTCTCACTATGGAAGAGATCGCAAAGGTCATAACTGAGCGTTCTTATGCGGTTGGAGGGAAAACCGGTGTAACGGAAGAAACTACTTCAGACCATAAGATTGCTGCAACTACGGGAAATGAGACAAGGAGTGCAGAAGAAACTCTTTCTTCGGAAGAATCTGCTACAGCGCAGCTGCCTTCTGAGACGGAGAGTCAGACTACTGCACAGAGTATCCCGGCTCCAACTCAGCCTCCGGCAACCACAGTTTCACCTTCTTCAGAAGAAACAACCTCTGATCAGGACAGCACTTCCACGGATAAAATCAAGATCGATTATGTGGATTATGAAGACGGCGTAGTCATGGTACACTTTAAAACAAAAGTGAAGTGGAAAAATCCTACGGTTTCCGTCAAAGATGGAGATGGGAATACTTTTTCTGCTAAGGTTTCTGATACGGATTCGGATTATTGTGAAATAAGTGTAACAGGGCTGGCAGAGGGGATGGAATACACGTTTGTTTTAGGCGGAGTTTCACCTAAAATTGGAAAGCAGATGACGGTAAAAGGGGTATTTGAGACTCCGGTAATCGGTAATCCCGGAACGGAAGAGCCGGAAGAAAGCGAAGAAACTGAGGAGACAAAAGAAACCAAGGAACCAGAACAAACCACACACTCCAGTGAGGCGCCATCTGAAACGGAGAAAATAGAACATAGCACTGAAAAAACTGCTCCGCAGGAACAGACTTCTAAAAAGGAAACCGCCTCTTAAAAGGCGGTTTTTTTATAATTTAAAAAAATTGAAATAATGCTTGACCAAATGAAAAAATGGTAGTATAATACACTCGTTGTGTTAATGGGCTATCGCCAAATGGTAAGGCAACGGACTCTGACTCCGTCATTTCAAGGTTCGAATCCTTGTAGCCCAGTTATCTGTTGCTTTGATTTTCCACTTGATTTGGAAGATCAGAGCTATTTTTTTGTCGATTTTGGTAGATTAGAATTATTTGGAAAAAATACTTGACACATTTTGTAAATTCATGTATAATGAATCTCGTTGTAGTGATGGGCTATCGCCAAATGGTAAGGCAACGGACTCTGACTCCGTCATTTTCAAGGTTCGAATCCTTGTAGCCCAGTTTGTAAACGGAACCTGGTTAGGTTCCGTTTTTTGCTTGTGAAAAACGTTAAGGTGTTGTTAAAAGCTTGTTTTTGATAGAATTTACGCAAGAGGCGGGGGAAGGATGTTTTTGGTTTATCTGGACAAGAAGAAAAAAATGCTTTATAATGTTATATAATTTTGATGAGAGGTGTAGAATGTATAATTTCGGCAGCAGGGTCCGTTATAGTGAGACAGATGAATATGGAAAATTGACATTGACTGGCATCATGAATTATCTGCAGGATTGCTCCACCTTTCAGTCAGAAGACAACGGGTTAGGGATTTCTTACTTAATGGATTGTCACAAGGCATGGTGGTTATCTTCCTGGCAGATTGTGGTGGACCGTTACCCGGTGTTAGGAGAAGAGATTCTTATCAGTACCTGGCCTTATGATTTTAAGGGATTTTATGGCTACCGGAATTTTACCATATGCGATAAGAATGGAGAGTATCTGGTAAGGGCCAATTCGGTATGGTTTTTGTTTGATACGGAAAAAGGCCGTCCTGTCAAAATTGAACTGGAAGATATCAGAGGGTACGGAGATGGATCAGAGAAGAAGCTATCCATGGAGTATGCGCCCCGTAAGATTGAGTTGCCGGAAGATTATAAGGTTTTAGAACCGGTTACGGTTAGTAAACATCATATAGACACAAATCATCATGTGAACAATGCAAAGTATGTGGAGATTGCCAGGGAAGTACTTCCGGATGAAGTGGAGGTAGATGAACTGAGAGTGGAATATAAAAAAGCGGCAGTCTTTGGAGATGCAGTTTATCCCCGCGTCAGCCGGACAGAGGAAGGGTATACGGTTTCTTTGTGTGACGGGGAAGGTTCAGCTTATGCAGTCATCTGGCTGCGGGGAACAACAGAGAGGATATAAGATGATAGAATTAGGTAAGATGCAGACCCTGGTTGTGCAGAGGGTCAAAGAGTTCGGCGTATACTTGGGAGAAGACGCTGACGGAGAAGTATCCGTGCTTCTTCCCAAAAAGCAGGTGCCAGAAAAAACCGGACCAGGAGACAGGATCGATGTTTTTATTTACAAGGATTCTGAGGACCGGTTGATTGCTACAACGGCAGAACCCAAGCTTAAGGAGGGGGAAACTGCGGTACTTAATGTAAAAGAAGTGGGAAAAATCGGCGCATTTCTTGACATGGGACTTGAAAAGGATCTGCTTCTTCCTTTTAAGGAACAGACCCACAAGGTACGCCAGGGCGAACAGGTACTCGTTGCCTTATACATTGATAAAAGTAAACGTCTGGCTGCTACCATGCGGGTATACTCTCACATGAGCAATCAATCTCCTTATAAGAAGGACGATCAGGTAACCGGCATCATTTATGAAATCAACGAAACCCTGGGCGCTTTTGTGGCAGTCGATAATAAGTTTTATGGCTTGATTCCACAGAAGGAAGTTTTTGAAAATTACAGGGAAGGCGATGAAGTGACGGCGCGGGTAACTAAGGTGCGGGAAGATGGAAAGCTGGATTTGAGTCCAAGACAGAAGGCTCATATTCAGATGGATACGGATTCTGACCGGGTGCTTGAAATTATCGAAACCCAGTTTGAAGGAAGTCTGCCATTTACAGATAAGGCGGATCCGGAAATCATCAAGCGGGAGTTTTCTATGAGCAAGAACGCTTTCAAGCGTGCCATAGGACATCTTTTAAAAGAAGGAAAAGTTAAAATAACAGAAAACAAAATCGAAAAGATTAAATAGCGGGTAAGCGGATAACAGGAGGATTATTTTGGACTCGATAGACTATTATAATAAGTATGCGGCAAAGGAATTTGAAGAAACTGTAAATCAGGATATGTCAGAGATCATGAAGGAATTTACGGATCTGCTGAATGAGGGTGATACCATCCTGGATTTAGGCTGCGGATCAGGCAGAGACAGCCTGACCTTCTATGACCTGGGGTATGACGTGACGCCGCTTGATGCATCAGAAGAGATGTGCAAGCTGGCAGAGATCCATACTGGTCTGGAAGTGCTACAGATGACATTTGAAGAAATTGATTTTGACAATGTTTTCGATGGTATCTGGGCATGCGCATCGCTACTTCATACTCCCAAAAAGGAACTGTCTGACATTCTTACAAAGATAGCAAGGGCCTTAAATGACAAGGGTATCCTTTATATGTCATATAAGCTTGGAGATTTTGAGGGATTTCGGGGAAAACGCTATTTCAGTGATTTTACTGCAGATTCCATGACTGAGCTATTAAGAGATAATGGTCGCTTTGAAATCGTAAAGCTTTGGGAAACCGAGGACGTTCGCTCTGGTCATTCTGACGTACGTTGGCTAAACGTTCTTTTGAGAAAACAATAAAATGACATAAATTTACACAAGGCGGCGTCGGTAATTTCGACACCGCCTTGTAATTTATTACTAAATATCAAGGAGATTTATCATACGCTATCGAATATAGACAGAAATGGCCAAGTCATTCTTTTGTTATTTTGGCGATTCAGTCAATTTTTTTGCTGGTTATACAAATTAGCCAAAAGGCCGAAACGGATTTTGGTAAATAACAATATGGTAAAAGAAATTCAATTCATGTATGATTATTTCAAGAAATAGGGGCCGTAGCTGTGGGGGCTGCTGGTTCCGACTAGAGAATATACATTATATTTTTAGGAGGATTTGTAAGATGGCTAGTTTATCATTAAAAAACATTGTCAAAAGATATCCGAATGGATTTGAGGCAGTTAAGGATTTTAATCTGGAAATCGCAGATAAGGAATTCGTTATTTTCGTAGGACCATCCGGATGCGGTAAGTCCACAACTCTTCGTATGATCGCAGGCTTGGAAGACATTTCTACCGGTGAGCTTTATATTGATGGAAAGTTAATGAATGATGTTGAGCCAAAGGACAGAGATATCGCAATGGTATTCCAGAACTACGCTCTTTATCCACACATGACTGTATACGATAACATGGCATTTGGTCTTAAACTCAGAAAGACTCCAAAGGAAGAAATCGAAAAGATGGTTCATGAAGCAGCAAGAATTCTTGACCTTGAGCATCTTTTAGACCGTAAGCCAAAGGCTTTATCCGGTGGACAGAGACAGCGTGTTGCTATGGGACGTGCCATTGTTCGTAATCCTAAAGTATTCCTTATGGATGAGCCTTTATCAAACCTTGATGCAAAGCTGAGAGGCCAGATGCGTATTGAGATCTCCAAGTTACATCAGAGACTTCAGGCAACCATTATCTACGTTACACATGATCAGACAGAGGCTATGACTCTTGGTACCAGAATCGTAGTTATGAAGGATGGCGTTATCCAGCAGGTTGACTCTCCTCAGAATTTATACGATAAACCAGGCAACAAATTCGTTGCTGGATTCATCGGCGCTCCTCAGATGAACTTAATCGAAGCAACTGTTGCTAAGAACGGTAGTGATGTAACACTTACTTTCGGCGGCAATACAATTGCTCTTCCAGAATCCAAAGCTAAAAAGTTAGAGGGTGCTGGCTATGTTGGAAAGACTGTAGTTCTGGGAATCCGTCCAGAAGACTTACACGATGAAGAAGCATTTCTTGCATCTTCTCCTTCCAGTATCATTGACGCAACTATCAGAGTTTATGAGTTATTAGGTGCAGAAGTTTATTTATACTTCGATATTGATGATGTAAGCTTCACAGCGAGAGTAAATCCTCGTACAACAGCAAGACCTGGTGATACCATTAAACTTGCCCTTGATTTATCCAAGGTACATGTATTTGACAAAGATACAGAGCTTGTTGTTTTAAACTAAATTATATGAAATTTTAAGCAAGCGGGTATGATACTCGCTTGCTTTTTTTTTCTTTTTGCATTAATATAGAATAAGGTAAATTTACGAAAAAGGAGAATATGCCATGATTTCGAATCAGATACTTCAAACAACCATTGAAGGATTAAAAGGGATAACAAGAATTGATCTGTGTATTTGTGATACAGAAGGAAAGGTTTTGGCTACTACATTTCCTGATGCGGAAGATTATGAAAGTTCCATCCTGGCGTTCGTGGATTCTCCGGCTGACAGCCAGGTAATCCAAGGATATCAGTTTTTCAAAGTTTTTGACGAACACCAGTTAGAATACATCCTCCTTGCCAAGGGAGGAAGCGATGATGTATATATGGTCGGCAAACTGGCTACTTTTCAGATCCAGAGCCTTTTGGTTGCATATAAAGAACGTTTCGATAAAGATAATTTCATTAAGAACCTGCTGCTTGACAATCTGCTTTTAGTGGATATTTACAACAGAGCCAAGAAACTCCACATTGAAACTAACATCAAGAGAGTCGTGTTTATCATTGAAACCCAGCATGAAAAAGATGTGAATGCGCTGGAAACCGTGCGCAACTTATTTGCGGCTAAAACAAAGGATTTTGTTACTGCTGTAGATGAGAAGAACATTATTCTTGTGAAGGAAGTAAAAGAAGGCGAGACTTACGACGATTTAGAAAAGACAGCCAATACCATTTTGGACATGCTTAATACTGAGGCTATGACTCAGGTGCATGTTGCTTTTGGTACCATTGTAAGCGAGATCAAAGAAGTTTCCAGATCCTATAAGGAAGCAAAGATGGCCATGGATGTAGGAAAGATTTTCTACAGCAATAAAAACGTGGTTGCATACAGCAAGCTGGGTATCGGCCGTCTGATTTATCAGCTCCCGCTGCCGCTATGCCGTATGTTTATCAAGGAAATTTTCGATGGAAAGTCTCCTGATGAATTTGACGAAGAAACTCTTACCACCATCAATAAGTTCTTCGAGAACAGCTTAAATGTATCTGAAACATCCAGACAGCTTTATATCCACAGAAATACACTGGTATACCGTTTGGACAAACTCCAGAAGAGCACCGGACTGGATCTTCGAGTATTTGAAGATGCTATTACCTTTAAAATCGCACTTATGGTAGTAAAATACATGAAGTATATGGAAAACCAGGACTATTAACGCAAGCCATGAGCAGTGCGAAAAGAGGCAGTAACACAGCAGCGTTATGCTTGCATAAAAGCAGCTGTGTTACTGACTCTTTTCATAGGGCGAAGCCCGTAAACTGAGATGAAGCGAAGCGCAATCGAAGTTTCACTGCGGGATAATGGGATGCATATCATTTTTTCCGGACAAGCACCGTCCCCATCCCAATCCCTGCACCCCCCTTCAATGCCAAAAGTACGCAAAGCACAAAGAGTTAGAGGACTGAAATGATAGAACTATGGAATGTAAGTAAAACATATGAGGCCGGTAATAAAGCGCTTCGGAATGTCAGCATAACTGTGGAGGATGGGGAATTTGTCTTCATCATAGGCCGCAGCGGTTCGGGCAAATCCACGCTCTTAAAGATGCTGCTCAAAGAAGTAGAACCAACATCCGGCAAAATTATCGTTAATGATATGAATTTAAGCAAGATGCCGAGAAAATTTATTCCGAAATACAGACGAAAGCTTGGCATGATTTTTCAGGATTTCCGGCTGTTAAAAGACCGGAATGTATATGAGAACGTAGCGTTTGCTCAGCGTGTCATCGGGGCATCTACAAGAAATATCAAAGAGTCTGTTCCTGCCATGTTAAAGATGGTAGGGCTTTCCTCAAAGTATAAGTTTTTTCCTCAGCAGCTTTCCGGTGGTGAGCAGCAGCGTGTAGCCATTGCCAGAGCTTTGATCAATCGTCCGGAGATTCTTCTGGCGGATGAGCCTACCGGTAATTTAGATGGTCATAACTCCATGGAGATTATGAAGCTTCTAAATGAGATTAATAAACAGGGAACTACAGTAATCGTAGTCACTCACAGCCAGGAGATTGTGGATCGAATGAAAAAGAGGGTGATTGTGATGGATCGAGGAGCCATCATAAGCGACGAGAAAAAAGGCGGTTATACATATGAGAATTAGTACATTTTGGTATTGCCTGAAGCAGGGTGTTAATAATATATGCAAAAATATTTTGTTTTCCCTGGCATCTATTGCTACGGTTTCCGCCTGCATTTTTCTGTTTTGCCTGTTTTTTTCTATTGTTATTAACGTACAGCACGTGATTAAAAACACAGAAGGTACGGTTGGTATTACTGTGTTTTTTGAAGAAGGGCTGGATAAAAATAAAATCACCGAAATTGGCAATAAAATAAAGGCAAGAGAAGAAGTAAAAGAAATAAAATTTATTTCTGCAGAAGACGCCTGGGAAGAAGCAAAGCAGGAATATTTTGGTGATATGCAGGATCTGGCGGAAGGATTTGAAGCGGATAATCCCCTTGCCAATTCTTCTTCCTACACCGTATTTCTAAAAGATCTGGTGGATCAGGGGAAGGTTGTTGACTGGTTAAAGGGCCTTGAAGGAGTGAGAAAAGTCAACTACTCCCAGACAGCAGCAGAAGGAATGAACAGCTTAAATAAGGTCATTGGTGTTCTTTCTATGCTGATCATCGGTATTTTGCTTGCTGTGGCTATATTCCTGATCAGCAATACGATTTCAGTGGCCGCGGCTTTCCGTAAGAATGAAAACCATATTATGAAACTGATCGGTGCCACTGATTATATGATCCGGGCTCCGTTTGTGGTGGAGGGAGTCATTATTGGCCTGGTTGGAGCATCAATTCCTTTGCTTGCTATTTATTTTCTGTACCGGTCTACCGTTGAATATGTTGTTACAAAGTTCAGCATTTTATCGGGGCTATTTCAGTTTCTGCCAGTGGAAGCCATATTCCCTTATATGGCGGCAACAGCGCTGGCTCTTGGTTTGGGAATCGGTTTTTTTGTAAGTTTCTTTACCATTCGGAAGCATTTAAAAGTATAAGGGGAAATGCCCATGAGATTAAAAAAAAGGCTGTTTGCAGCAGGTCTTAGCTGTCTGATGACTGTATCATGTATATTTCCTTCCTATGGTACCAAAACTGAAGTGGAAGAAGCAAAGGAAAAAGCTTCTTCTCTGGAAGAGGAAAAAAAGGAAATAGAGACAACCTTAAAGGAACTGGAGGGATTGAAGAATGACGCCGCAGGTTATGTAAAGAACCTTGACGCCACTCTTGATTCTCTAAACAAACAGCTGAATGCACTTCAGTCCCAGATCAGCACCAAGGAAGCAGAGCTTGAAGTGGCAAAGGCTGATTTGGAGACGGCGAAGCAGACCATGGACCGCCAATACCGGGATATGAAATTGAGAATTCAATATATGTATGAGAAGGGTGAGACGAACTACATTGACTTGTTATTTAAGTCAGGCGATCTCACCCAGCTTTTTAACCGTGCGGAATATATCCGGAGTATCGCTGCATATGATAGAAGAATGCTGGAGAACTTCAAAAGATCCAAAGAAGAGGTGGAGCAGCGGGAAGAAGTGCTTCTGGCTGAACATGAGGAATTGAAAGCCTTTGAGACAGCTGCGAGTCAAAAGCAGCAGGATGTTGAACGTCTGATTGAGAAGAAGAATGCTGAGCTTTTGAACTATCAAAATCAGATCAGTGCCAGTGAAGGAAGCTTAGCAGAACTCAAAAAGGATATTGCCGAGCAGGAACAGCACATTGTGAATATGGAAGCTGAGATCCGAAAAAAAGAGGAAGAAGCACGGAAAGCGGCCGAGAAAGCAGGTAAAACGTATAATACGGTTGCGATCGGGAATATTAAATTCATATGGCCCTGTCCCACTTCAAGCAGGATTACTTCAAATTTCGGCGACCGGGAGTCCCCTACGGAAGGAGCATCTTCCAATCACAAGGGAATTGATATTAGTGCTTCTACTGGAAGCAGCATTTTAGCATCTGCTTCAGGTACAGTTACAATATCTACATACAGTTATTCTGCCGGCAACTATATCATGATCCATCATGGCGGAGGTGTTTACACCGTGTATATGCACTGTTCAGAACTTTTGGTTTCAGCTGGACAGGAAGTGACGCAGGGGCAGGTAATTGCAAAAGTGGGTTCTACCGGATATTCTACTGGACCGCACCTCCATTTTGGAATCAGGGTAGATGGCAGCTATGTAAATCCGGCGAAATACGTTAGCCCATAATGAGCTAGATAGGAGAATAACAGTGGATAGTAAAAATAAATTTTGGAAGGGTGCCCTGGTCGGGGCGCTATTAACTGCATTAGCAGGTCTTGTTATTGTAGGGATGTCTTTGGGGATCTTTCTGATCGGCAAAACCGCTATTGATGGAAAGGGACAGACAGCGGAATCTGCTCAGGCCGAAAATCAGCAGGGAAACCTAGACATGAACCGGATTGCTTCCAAGATACAGACGATCCAGGCAGTAATCGATAAGTATTATCTTTTTGATGAAAATATCAGTGATGTGGAAGATTGGATCTATAAGGGGATGCTAAATGGATTAGGAGATCCTTATACGGTTTACTATACTGCAGATGAGTACAACAAACTGATGGAAGATACCGCTGGTGAATATTGTGGAATCGGAGTGATGGTCAGCCAGAATGCAGATACAGGGATCATTACAGTAAGCAAAGTTTTTGAAGGAACTCCTGGTGCTGAGGCAGGGATCTTACCTGGTGATTTAATTTATAAAGTGGGTAGTGAAGAAGTGACAGGAATGGACCTGGAACTTGTTGTGAAGGATCATATCAAGGGAGAAGAAGGAACACCGGTGACTATTACCGTTCTTCGGAAAGATACAGGGAAATACATTGATATGACAATGGAACGCCGTCAGATCACAGTTCCTACGGTAGAGCACGAAATGCTGGCAGATCATGTAGGTTATATTTCCGTTAGCCAGTTCGATACAGTGACAGCAGATCAGTTTAAGAGCGCGATAGATGATCTGGAAAAGCAGGGGATGCAAAAACTGGTGGTGGATTTAAGAAATAACCCAGGCGGTGTTGTAGATGCGGTAGTGTCCATGCTTGATTATATTCTTCCGGATGATTTGGTGATCAAGGGAGATCCAAATCTTGTGAGAAAAAAGAAAGATAAGACACTTCTTGTATATATGGCAGATAAAAATGGAAAAGGGGAGCAGTATTATGCTTCTGACGGTCATCAGGTAGATGTACCGATGGCAGTTTTGGTCAATGGGCAGTCAGCCAGCGCTTCTGAAGTATTTTCAGGCGCCCTAAAGGCCTATGACAAAGCCAAACTGGTTGGAACCAAGACCTTTGGTAAAGGAATCGTCCAGACCCTGTTTCCTCTTGATAAGGGAACAGCCATTAAGATGACGGTGGCTCATTACTATACACCTAGCGGTTTTGATCTTCATGGAAAAGGACTGGAACCAGATGTTCCAGTTGAATTAGATGAAAGTCTGAAAACAAAGATCAAGATTGAGCATGGGGAAGATAACCAGCTTATGGAAGCAATCAAAGCATTGAAGTAATTCGAATATAAAATAAAAAGCCTCTGTTGCCGGCATGAATTTGTTGGCAGACAGAGGCTTTTTATAATGGAATGAAAATTGGTGCTTTATGAATCAGGTGTAAAGCTGTAAGATAGAGAGCCAGCTGTTACGTATGAATTATTTACACGCTTCCAGAGATTTGATAAATTCTTTGCATGAATCTTCCCTGGTAGCCCAAGAGGTGACCAGACGAATCACTGTATGGTTGTCATCGAACCGTTCCTGTACGGAGAACAGATAATCTTTTTCCAACTTTGCTATCACCGCATCGGGAAAGATTGGGAAAAGCTGGTTGGTTGAAGAATCTGAAAGGAAAGAGTAACCGCATGATTCAATACCCTTTTTCAAAATGGCGGACATTTCATTTGCATGAGCGGCCAAATCATAAAAAAGATTGTTTTGAAATAGCTCTTCAAACTGGATTCCAAGGAGCCAGCCCTTAGCCAGCATTGCACCCCGCTGTTTGACCATGAAACGGAAATCTGGTTTCAAATCCGGGTGGTTGATGATAAGAGCTTCTCCAAACAGAGCTCCGCCTTTTGTGCCTCCGATATAGAAAATATCTGTGAGCTTTGCAATGTCCTTAAGGGTCAAGTCATTGATAGGGCTTGTCAGTGCAGAACCCATACGGGCACCGTCTAGAAATAAATATAAGTTTCTCTGACGGCAGATGTGGTGGATGGATTCCAGTTCCGCTTTGGTGTACTGGGTACCAATTTCTGTGGAGTTGGAGATGTAGACCATCTTTGGCTGTACCATATGCTCATCCGTATGATGGTCCAGGGCTTTTAAAATATCAGCAGGAGTCAGTTTTCCGTCTTTGCTTGGCATAGCGATGACTTTGTGGCCTGTTGCCTCGATGGCACCGGTTTCGTGGACATTGATATGACCTTTATCCGTACAAATCACTGCCTGCCATGGGCGGAGGGCAGTCGCAATGGTAATTAAATTGGTCTGGGTGCCTCCTACTATGAAATGGATGTCGGCATCTTCACGGCCGATCTCCTGTTTAATCAGTTCTATGGCATGACTGCTGTGATTGTCAAGTCCGTATCCGCTGTTCTGGATTAAATTTGCCTGAATCATGGCTTCCAGTATCTTTGGGTGTGCGCCTTCGCTGTAATCGTTATTAAAGCTGTACATAAAAAGTCCTCCTGCTGTTTAATCGTATGAGAAATATCATATACCAAATAGGTTTGAAATTCAATATATTTTAAAATCAGGCAGATCTTGTTGGTTCCCCCTGATGGATATGACTGATGAAGGAAAATTGCTTTAAATCCAGCTTATGAGCTTTTTTTCCTTACAAAAGAACATGAAAAGCAGTTATCAGACACTATAGGGTACGAGGAGATCGTACAGCCGGCCATGTAGGAAGCTGTTTGAGGATTGTAAATATAGTGCAGAACAGTATTGCCTTTTTGGAGTGAATTCGGAAAAGCACACCGGAAAAAAGTTTATGTGGAAGTTAATACAAGGACCTTTTATAAATGCAATACAAACAGATCAGCCTTGGTGGAGTACTTGAAGGAATTTCAAAAGAAGAAATAATTTATATAAAAAGAGAGGAAGCCGACAAGATGGGGGAATCCTGCCGGCAGTATGAAAAAAAGTATATTTAAAAGGGTTATTGGCCTCTTTGTAATTATTAATATATCGGGGAATTGTGATGGAAATTTGATGGATCTGTGAAGAGTTTGTGAAAGAAATGGTATATTGAGAATTTTATATTGATAGTTAGTGAGCTTGTTGTTAATAGTTGGTGAGACTTATAGTCTCTAAAATTTCGGCTGTAAGCGGAAAATCCCTATTTTATCAGGGATCTTACAAGATTAGCCATTAAATAATAATAAATTAAAATAATGCAAAAGTAAAAAAATTAAATTATTTGTCACCTTACTATCATTCTATTCGTGTATATAGTATAAGACATCACAATTACTTATTTTAATGAGAGGAAGATTATGGGAAACAATTCAAATTATTTAGAGGAACTAATGCAAAAATATGCTGACAAGCTATATCGTATTGCATTAGTTTTGCTAGGAAATCGGCATGATGCCGAAGATGCGGTACAAGAAACTTTTTTACGTTTTTTAAAACGGAGCCCTGCTTTTCATTGTGTTGAACATGAAAAAGCATGGTTTATCAAAGTGACTTCTAATATATGCAAAGATATGAGACGTTTTCAAATCAGACACCCGATTTGCGATATTAGCGAGTGCTTAAATTACTCAGTTGAGGAAGAATCAAAGGAACTTTTAACGGAATTAGTTAACTTATCCGCCAAATATAAACTAACGATATATCTTCATTATATTGAAGGATATTCGGTTAAAGAAATATCAAACTTTAAACATTGTTCTGAAAATGCAGTCAAAAAACAATTACAAAGAGGACGGGAGGTTTTAAAAATTCGATATGAAAAATTGGATTAGTGAGGAAAACTTAAAAAAGGCGGTAGAAGAATTACATATGGATAGATTAGCAAAAGAAAGTATAATTATGGGGTGTGAAAAGGGACATGGCAATACATATAGGAAGCGAAAGAAGTTAAAGGTGATAATTGCTTTTTCAGCATTAACGATATTTTTATTTTGCTTACCAGTTAGGGCTCAAGTCAAAGAAAGCCTGAAACAATGGTTATCTCATATGACACAGAAGGATATAAGTGACATGTATGATTCTGTTCAAAATTCCAGAGCGGAAGCATACAGTGTATCAAGAGATTTAAGTTGGAACGAAAAAATACGGAAAGATCAATTAACTAGTCAGTATAAAAAGGGAGATTTGTTTCCAGATGGGAAAATTATCATCCTGCAACAAGGAGAGGAAGCTAATCCGGCCTCTGTATGCTATGATGAAATTAGTAGAACCTGGTATTTTCCTTCCCATGAGTTGACAGATGAAGAACTTCTGGAAATTATTGATTATGAATATAAAGAGAATTATGTTTTAAGCATTATCAATGAGTCCGAAGGAATAACTACCGTTCCTGAACAGGTAAAGGCTAAAATTACAGAGGAACAGGCATTAGAGACAGCTAAGAAATTAATAGAGAAAGCATATGATGTCAATATTGATCCTCAAAGAATCTTTATTGAAGATTATATGACTGGCTATTACGGGATAAAATATTCTGGAATGGAGTTAAAAGATGGCTATATTGAAGATTGTAATATCGTAGTCTCAAGTCAAGATGGGAAAATTGACAGTGTAGTATATAACGATAAAAATTACACTTCTTCTTGTTCAAAAACGGGTGAGTTCCCAGATTGGGAAGCGTTGTATGACAAAGGAAAAGATATTTTATTTAGCATTACAGGGGAATCGTCTATAAAGAAAAGCTACTATTTGGTATTTTATGGGGAAAACAGTTCAAAAGATGTTACTAAAAAAATTTACTATCTATACGAACTGGAGAATGGAGATACTTACTCGTTAGGATTTCTTAGTAAAAGTGGTATTCTTCAATCAATATCTTTTGGTGACAGTTATTCAGAAAACCCTGAACACTATCAAAGTATATGGAAGGCTTCGGCAGCTAAAAAGCATATAAACTATAAAATTGTTGAAATTGAATAAATAAATCTATGTCATATTAAGTACAATTCTCATAAAGAACAATTTAATCCAGAAATAATATCTAAGCTGATAAGTCTAATAAGCTTATTGCGATGGATAGATATGGAGTTAAAGGGATATTATTGCTGTTTGGATAAATGAGCATCAGTCCTTCATAAGTGAAATCATGCGGAAGGAAAAAGATATTTTATTTGTATTGGGTGTATTAAATACGGTTATTTCTGTTGAAAATAACCTATTATAATTGAGACTGAACATAAGCTATGAATAGGTGCAAAAGAAAGAACGAATGTTCTTGTTTGCACCTATACTTTTTAAACTGACTATGTTATAATTTTTGATAACCTTTAAAATTGCCAATTCTACCAGATGTTATCTGGTGGTGCGGCGTTTCAAAAAACAGGCTTTAGTGACGTTCACTCGTAAGATGGAAAAAGTATTTTTATATGTTCTGAATACTCTGTTTTACGAATTTAGGGTCTATACAAATACTTTTTGTTGGGTCACCACGGAGGTAAAAACACATTATGGAGTTTAAATTACACTCGGAATACCAGCCCACAGGCGACCAGCCACAAGCTATCGAGCAGCTGGTACAGGGCTTCAATGAAGGCAATCAATTCCAGACTTTACTAGGGGTTACGGGGTCTGGAAAGACATTTACGATGGCAAATGTAATCCAGCAAATCCAGAAACCGACATTGATAATCGCCCACAACAAAACTCTTGCCGCTCAGCTTTACGGTGAGTTTAAGGAATTTTTCCCTGAAAACGCGGTAGAGTATTTTGTTTCTTATTATGATTATTACCAGCCGGAGGCATATGTCCCTTCAACAGATACTTATATTGAAAAGGATTCTGCGATTAATGATGAGATCGATAAGCTCCGCCATTCTGCGACGGCGGCACTTTCCGAACGGCAGGACGTCATTATTATTGCATCAGTATCCTGTATCTATGGACTCGGTAGCCCCATTGATTATAAGGAGATGGTTATTTCATTAAGACCAGGAATGACAAAGGATCGGGATGAGATGATCCATAAGCTGATTGAAATCCAATATGACAGAAATGATATGGATTTCAGACGTGGAACCTTCCGGGTCAGAGGCGATGTGGTGGAAATTTTCCCGGCTTATTCCGGCAGTGAGGCTTACCGCGTGGAATTCTTCGGCGATGAGGTGGACCGAATCACAGAAATCGATACACTGACCGGAGAGATTCGGGCAGAGCTTGGTCATATCGCTGTTTTTCCAGCTTCCCATTATGTGGTTTCCAGAGATAAAATGGAACTTGCGACTCAGACCATTCTGGCTGAACTTAAGGGGCAGGTGGAGTACTTTAAAAGTGAGGACAAGCTTTTAGAGGCCCAGAGAATTTCGGAACGAACCAATTTTGATGTAGAGATGATGAAGGAAACAGGTTTTTGTTCGGGAATAGAAAATTATTCCAGGCATTTGACCGGAGGGATAGAGGGAGAACCACCTTTTACCCTTATTGACTATTTTTCGGATGATTTTCTGATTATCGTGGATGAATCCCATATTACATTACCCCAGGTCCGGGGAATGTATGCCGGAGACCGTTCCAGAAAGACTACCCTGGTCAATTTTGGATTCCGTCTGCCTTCTGCTTTGGACAACCGTCCTTTGAACTTTCCGGAATTTGAATCCAAGATCAATCAGATGATGTTTGTTTCAGCAACACCTTCCGTTTATGAAGCAGAGCATGAACTGATGAGAGTGGAACAGATTATACGTCCTACGGGGCTACTTGATCCGGAAATCGATGTAAGGCCGGTGGAAGGGCAGATTGATGATCTGGTTTCAGAGGTCAATAAAGAAATCGGGAAGAAAAATAAGGTTTTAATTACGACACTGACCAAGCGTATGGCGGAAGATTTAACCGACTATATGAGAGAAGTGGGGATCCGGATAAAATACCTTCATTCCGATATTGATACGCTGGAACGCTCGGAGATAATCCGTGATATGCGCCTTGATGTCTTTGATGTGCTGGTGGGAATCAACCTGCTGCGAGAGGGACTTGATATTCCTGAGATCACACTGGTAGCGATTCTTGATGCAGATAAAGAAGGATTCCTGCGTTCGGAAACATCTCTAATACAGACCGTGGGACGAGCCGCCAGAAACTCAGAAGGCCATGTAATTATGTATGCGGATCATGTTACGGATTCCATGAGGGTAGCGATCGAAGAGACGAACCGTAGAAGGGCTATTCAGCAGAAATATAACGAAGAACATGGAATCACACCTACCACGATTAAAAAATCAGTGCGGGATTTGATTGCAATATCGAAAGCAGCCATTGAGAAAGAGGAGGACTTTAAGAAGGATCCGGAGTCCATGGATGCCAAAGAGTTGGAGAAGCTTTCCAAGGAAATTACAAAGAAAATGCATCAGGCAGCAGCAGAACTGAATTTTGAAGAGGCAGCCAAGTTGCGTGACCGTATGGTTCAGGTGAAAAAGATGTTGCAGGAAATGGATAACTAGGTTGTAATTTGACATTGAAGCAATTTTAAAATTGGTACAAGTAAGCGACATTGACAATGATTCCGTGTAATAGTAAAATCTCTATGGATGCAATGTTAGGAAATGTCTGCATTCAGAGGAGATTATCATGAAGCTTCATGAAGGAGAGATTGGGAAAACATACATTGTATACCGTGTAGTGGTAAAGAATGCGATTACAAGGCGGCTGGAGGCCTTAGGCGTCACGGAGCTGACCCCTGTAACTCTGATGAATAAAAAGGGAAGCGGTACTGTAATTATTAAAGTAAGAGGTACCAGACTTGCCTTGGGAAGAAAGATCTCAGAGGGAATTGAAATAAGGGAGGCCGCCAACCATGAATGAAGAAAATAAAGGGATCCGCGTTGGATTTGTTGGAAACCCTAACTGCGGAAAAACAACCTTGTTTAATGCATTCACTGGGGCTAAATTAAAGGTGGCCAACTGGCCGGGAGTTACGGTTGAAAGAATGGAAGGGCTGACCAGTTACAATGGACGTCCCATAAGAGTTATAGATACGCCTGGAATTTACAGCTTAACTTGTTATACGATTGAAGAAAAAGTAACGAGAAAGTGTCTGGAAGACGGAGAAGTGGACGTAATTGTAAATGTAGTGGATGCCTCTTCTCTGGAGCGAAACCTGTATTTGACCCTGCAGCTTCTGGAACTTAACATACCGATTATTCTGGCGCTTAACATGATGGACATTGTGAATGAACGTGGTATGGAAATTGACCATCACCGTCTTACGGAAATGCTTGGAGGGATCCCGGTTGTACCGGTTTCCGCAAGAAACCGAACCGGACTTGATGTTCTGCTGGATACGGTAGTCCATCATTACAAGGAGCGTCCTCAGAGTGTGATCGTGAAATACACACCTAAAATTGAAAATAAAATTTCTAAAATTGAAATGGTCTTAGAATCTCATTATGACAGCCTGGACAATGCGAGATGGTATGCAATCAAGTTCCTGGAATATGATGAAAGGGTTATAAATAATTATCCCTTAGATCTAAGCAGTATGATTGATCATAACTATGAAAAGGAAATCATCAATCAGAAATATAATTATATCGAAGAAATTGTAGATGGATGTCTGGCAAATAAAGATGAAAGTTTTGCACTCTCAGATAAGATTGATCAATATTTAACTCATCCGATATTAGGTGTGCCTATTTTTCTGGGCATTATGGCCCTTGTTTTCTTTTTTACTTTTACCGTAGGAGATTTTTTAAAGGGGTATTTTGAAATTGCATTGGATCTGTTTTCTTCTTACATGCAGCAGTTGATGGAAGGAGTCAGAGCTTCTGGCTGGATCACATCTTTAGTGATTGACGGCATCGTAGCTGGTGTGGGAGGAATTCTTACATTTTTGCCCAATATCTTTATTCTGTTTCTTGCGCTGGCATTTCTGGAAGACAGCGGATATATGGCAAGGGTTGCATATGTTATGAATGAAGTGATGGGTCGGGTGGGGTTATCTGGCAAAGCATTTCTTCCTATGCTTCTTGGCTTTGGCTGTACAGTTCCGGCTGTTATGGCGGCAAGAGCCCTTCCTAGTGAAAAGGACAGGAAGAGAACCATACTGATTACGCCATTTATGTCCTGTTCGGCAAGGCTTCCAATCTATGTGCTGTTTTCTGAGATGTTCTTTCCAGATCATGCGTTGGCTGTGGCCTATTCCTTATACCTTGTAGGTCTGATGGTCGCAATTGCAATTGCATTTGTCACCCATCGTCTGGCAGGAGCTGAAGAGGAGGATACACTTCTCATCGAGCTTCCTGAATATAAAACGCCCAATGGAAGAACAGTAGCCATCTATGTTTGGGATAAGGTAAAGGATTATTTAAGTAAAGCAGGAACTACTATTTTTCTGGCGACCATAGTACTGTGGTTTGTATTAAATGGAGGGCCCACCGGTTTTGTTACTGATGTATCGGAAAGTTTTGCAGCAATTATCGGGCAGGTACTTGTTCCAGTCCTTCGACCGGCCGGATTGGGTGACTGGAGGATAGCGGTGGCACTAATATCCGGGCTTTCTGCAAAAGAAGTAGTGGTTTCCAGTTTTTCTGTCTTGTTTGGAATCAGTAATGTAAATTCGGCAGCAGGAATGAGAGAACTACTTGGCAGTCTTGGAAGCTTTGGTTTTGGTGGTGTGAATGCTTATGCTCTCATGATTTTCTGTCTGCTTTATTCTCCCTGTATTGCGGCTGTTGCGACTATAAAGAAGGAGACGGGTTCCATGAAATGGACCATTGGAATGGTGCTTTTTCAGCTTATAGTGGCTTGGACAGCTGCTGTACTGGTGTTTCAGATTGGAAGTCTCATTTTCTATACTTAACTTTGAGGAAAAAGTGAATGAACGATAAACTGCTTGTGGAGACTGCAGTACTGGCAGGCGAAATTATGTTGATAAGCGGCGCGGAGATTTTTCGGGTGGAAAATACCATTGACCATATTTTACGTAAAGCGGGGCGGGATACGGCGGAAGCCATTGTCTTTTCTACAGGAATATTTGCTTCTCTGAATGATCCTTCCATTGAAGCAATTACGGTGGCCAGAAGAGTGCCGGGAAGATCTACGAATCTAAACAGGGTGTATTTAGTCAATGATGTTTCACGAAAACTATGTGAAGATCGAATGACTGTAGAAGAGGCGTATGAAAAGCTGAAGGAAATACGGAATACCATGCAGTACGGCAGATGGCTGAAAGATGTGGGAATCGTAGGCGTTGCTGTATTTTTCACTCTTTTACTTGGTGGAAAAGGGAAGGACTGTCTGGCAGCAGCAGTAACCGGAGCTGTTCTCGCAGGGGCGATGGAAATATCTGTTCGGATTCGTCTCAATGATTTTTGTATCAACGGAGTATGTGCCTTTTTAATTGCGGTAACCACGTTATTTATGGAGCGGTGGCTGCTGCCGGGAGTCAAAAGCGATATAATTATTATCGGTGCAATCATGCCTTTGGTTCCGGGGGTAATATTTACTACAGCAATCCGTGATACTTTAAACGGAGATTATGCTTCTGGTACAGCGAGAATGATGGAAGCGGTCGTGATTGCTTTGGCTGTGGCTGCAGGTGTAGGAGCTGGTATGGGGCTGTTCCAGTGGCTGATGGGAGGATTCTTATGGTAGTGCAGACGGTTGGTGCATTTTTAGCAGTGATCAGCTTCTCCCTGATTCTGGAATTACCAAGGAAGTATGTGGTTTTGGCAGGCAGTATCGGGGCAGCCGGCTGGTTAGCGTATCTTTTGGTGGATGCCGCAGCAGGGTCTGTCATAGCAGCGGCATTTTTATCCACGCTTTTGGTGGCTTTGGCAAGCCATGTTTCTGCAAGAATATTCAAGGCTCCGGTAACCGTATTTTTAGTAGCAGGAATTTTGCCATCAGTGCCTGGAGCATCAATTTACCGCAGTGTATCATATGTGATCAGCAGTAATCCGGAGCTTTCCAGTTATTATCTGGTACAAACGCTCCAGATTTCAGGGGCCATAGCTATGGCAATCTTTATTATGGATTCTTTGTTCCGATTGGGAAAGAAGAGGTGAATGCGATGGTAAGTTCATCGCTGCTTCTGGAATAGAAATAGATATGGTTGGACAAGCGGTCTTCTTCCGGGACTTCCTCCCGGTTAATAGAGAAGACGGTTTCAGCCAATTCTTTTATGGAGATATTTTTGCTGTTAGGTATAATGAGGACTTCGTGAATGCTGGAAGGCAGGAGGATTAAATCACTGTCTGTGCAGGAAGCGAAGTCTTTTAATATGCCATCATATATCATGCAGGCAGCTCCATTGATGCCTGTTGGATTTGAAAGTACATACATTGGTGGTGACAGAGGTGTCGCGTCAAAAAATTCAAATAAATCCTCTTCCGTTATATCTTCTTCTGAGGTTTTTCTAGCGATATCTTTTATGACTTCTGAAAGTGATCGGATGCGTGCAGGAAAAAGATGAGGAGTATTGATTTCTGCAGCTTGAAATAATTCTTCTGTGGTTAAGTTCCAGGTTTTTAAGTGGCTGTTGTGGATAAGTGCGGTCAACAGATCATCTTGTGATCTATGCAGGGACAGGCAGAAGACGAGACATAAATCCAGATTAGGGTAGGAGATGTGGGGAATGTCTGATAACTGATCTTGATTGGCTGGTTCATTAATCAGACGGTATATGATTTTTGTTTTGATGTATTCTGGGGATGTTAGTTCTTCGAAATGGATATGATCGGGAAGATGATTCGTCTGATAGAGCAGGAGTATGTCGTCTACAATTTCGTTGATGGGTATTCCGTTTTGGAAGGATTCATAAAAATGGTTTAGATAAATGGTTGGGGCCGCTTTTTCTCCTGTTTTTGCAATGCATAGTCCATCAAGTGTGAGACCATTATTTTTGGAAATGGGTTGAAGAGTCAGTGTAAAATCCGGCCCCAGGCGTTCTCCTACGGATTGTTTGACGGTTTCGAGAAATGTTTTGTATACCATGAGTATACCTCCTTAGATGTGATTTATGTAAATTGCAGTGTGCAGATTTACAACTAGATTTGGGTGGTTCTTTGTATGATTGGGATTTATTATAAGAACCGTATCTGATATAGAAATGATTTTAGATGTGATTGGTGGTTCTATTATAGCGGAGTTATGGGGAAATGACAATATGATTTAAAATAATTTGATGATGAAAAGGTATTTAAGAAGTATAAAAGTTTGGAAGATTAGTGCGTTATATGAGAAAAAAAGTTGATAGAAGTATATTTGAAAGAAAATTATATCAAATGGTTAAAATTAACAAATTTTAACGCTGGAATATGCTATAATTATTATAAAAAAACAGGAGGATAAAAATTATGAGTAAAAAAGTTTCTTATTATGCAATGGGTATTTTAATCTGCTTGTTTTCTATGATTGGGATTGTGTGGAATATAAGTAATGGAAGTGAAACTTCTTTACTTATAATTTTTATGGGGCTTTTTCTTTTGGGATTGTTTTTGGTTTCTAAGGGGTATCGGATTATTGTAGTGAAGAAAGAGGAATTTGTGGCGGGGATTATTAATTTGAATGGAAATAGGAAGTTGCATGAGGTTGAGGAGTAGGGGAATACAATGAAATAGTATAAATTATTAAAACCTATGTAACTAATAATTATAATAAATTACTCAAATTTCCTTTCAGAAAGGTTGGGCATAACGTTTTATAAATCAAGCAAAACATCTACATAAATTGGTGTACTTACATAAATATAGCACAAAACTTTGGTATAATAAGATTACCACGATCCAAACCAAATGAAAGTTGCTAAACTTATGATATACCAAATAATTTTGTTGAAAATATCCAAAATCGATTTGCCAATGAATTAAAATACTTTGCATTGGCAAACTGATTTTATGGTATTTTATTTCTTACTTCTGTTAGTATTTTAGAGAGAAATTTGTTATGTTTCCTTAATTTTAAATACAAAGACCAGATCGTTTCTAAGAATACTTATTATCATTTTCAGAATGAAACCTCCTATTACTTAAGAAAATCATTTTTGTTGGCAGCTAATTATACTCCTAATTTTGTTGAAATGACCAGGGTTGAATGTTTAAAAGTACTCACTCTGGATGACTCCATTTTTCAGTGTAATTTTTAGCAAAAATATGGAAGTTTTTATGAAGGTGTATAATTATATGAGTTATAAACTTCAAAAAAGATTTACGCTCTTGACGCGCGCCAGTCAGATAGTTACAGTTTTATTCCTATTTGATTTAATAAGCTTTCTTCAGCGTATACGACGGTCGTTATCAGTAAATTTCTACCATTGAACCAATAGATAAAAAATTCATATTGAAAGTCTTTGAAAAAGGCGGAGACAGCTATCTTGCTGATCATGAGAGCGTTAGCTTCTGGTATAGAGGCTGACTATGTTCTAATGGATACCTGGTTTACTACGGGACTAATGCTTGAAAATTCCAGAAGACAGGAAACTATGCAATCAGTATAGTAAAACACTTAAAGCAACAGTATATTTTCTAGAATAAAGCTTATATATTACCAAAACTTTAAAAATACATGAAACATATTAACGCAATAAGTATTTTGGACTCCTTAGTTGTTACCACTATAGCTGGCATTATGGTAAAAGTTGTATTTGAACCTAACCGTAACATAAAAAGCGAATGCCTGTATTTACTGAGCAGTGAATGTAGCTTATCGGGGATTGAATTTCTGTACCGAATTTTTGATGGGATCGTAATTTATCTAACGATTGTATTTACCACATCTATTACTCTGGAATGGATACGAATAAATTTAAATGACCAGAAACTTACGGCGAAATACTCTTTATGTTTCATGGTGATATACAGGATATAGATTTAACTAATACACTTACAAGCGTATTGTTTCATTTGTGGAACAATTATTAATTTGGTAACAGAGATCATATAATCATCAATTTTAATGATTGTATGATCTCTTAGGCCTTATTTATTCAAGCTTTATTTGAAAATTTAATTTAGGAAAGTTGAATTATTTATTTTTAGTTTCCCAGTAATTATCTTGAATTCGTCCCCTGTGATCCAGCGGCCAACCTCATTCTTCACCATATTAAGGTACCTTAACCTTGTCTCAAAAAATCTTTTTATTTTGTCAAAATTTTACTCATGGCTAATCTCGGTTTTGATTCCAGCCATCATGGACAGATACTCAATTTGAGAATTGAGCACCTGAACTTGCCTTTGTGAATTCTCATATTGTTTTTGAATTAACATAAGAGTACGATAATCTATGAATGGATAACACATATATCCATTAAAAATTTTGTTGCCAGATTTATCCAATTTATATAACAGTTCACCTGTTTTCTCATCTCTGGCATTGCTTCCATCCTCATTAAAAAGAAATTCATATTGTGGCTCGTATTTATACCCCTGAATACATGTATCACACAAGTTTTTGAACATTTCAGTTCTTGTTTGCTCCACCTCAAAAACTTGATTATAAATTTCCGGTTCGGTATCTATAGCAATAATTTCATATTGCTCATTTATATATATCTTCAAATTATTTCTCCTTTCCCTAGTTAATAATTAACTTAACCAAATACGATAAATAGCACCATGACAAGTCATTTGATAAACGTACTGAAAACCAAAAAAAACATATGCGTTTACTTGAAAAGTTGATATAGGTAAACTAATAACACGATTATATGTAACGCCCATATATTGATTTGTATAATGATCAAGATTAGTTAGATCAGCAGCTATTGACGAGCTATTATAGAAATAATCACTGAATCCCAAAACTAATGAAACGTTTGTATTGGCAGAATCTATTGTAAATTCTACATTTATATAATTGTATCCAGTAAAATTAATTTGTTTCGTAGTTGAAATGCCATAAAATTTAGTTGATTGAGAAGTTGCAGATGTCTTTTGAAAAGTTATTTGACCAGAGTCTAAAACATGAGCATCTGATTTACGTAAGCCACTTGCTAGACTTGATATACTCCCTCTTAAATAGAGATCAGTAGCGCTTGGTACATATCCCTCAAACGTACCAACAAGTCCACCCATATTAACCCCTTTTTTTATATTGCCAGCATAAAAGTTCGGAATATTTCCCTGTATCCAATTAACACCATTTAAATAGTGTTGTTTTTTAACGCCCAAACATGCAGTGCCGTCCCAGCAAGAAATATTTGTAGCCCATGCACGATCTGTTCCTGAAACGTCTGCATTCTGCCATGGAATTCCTCCATTAACCTTTGCACCATTCACCCAAGCTGACTGTCCGCTTAAAATATGCCCTGACGTTGCTGTTCCACTGGTTTGGCTTGCCAGATTATTTGCATTTACTGAAAAATCCTGGGCGTGGTATCCTTTTTTCACTTGAAAGGAGCCACCTGCATTGAGACTTTGGTTTGCAGTTGCCCCATTATTTACCATTGTACCTGTTCCGATTTCATCATTGGTATCGGTACCTACATATGTTTTGCCGTTTAGTACATATTCTTTTGTTACAGTAACTTCATCGGAACCGATTCCACCACCGCCAGCTACGTTTGTTACACCGTATTTAGCCATCTTTTCTCATCACCTCAATTTCTCTGATTGTCAAGTCACTTTTTGGTAGCTTGTTTGCTTTTAAAACTACATTTCCAGCGCCTGTATTCTCTTTTACAACGATAAACGCTTTTGCTGCGTGCATCATACTGTCGGAGTTGAAATAAATATTTACCCTGTCATTTTCTAAAATTTGGTCAGAAGAGTACGTGTAAGTTAAATTTACGTCCCATGCACTGACAGGGAGAGAGATGTTTTCTGCAATGGTAACTCCGGTTAAATAGTCTGTTTTTTCTGCAGAATAGGCATTCCTTTTTTTGTCTTCCCCTGTTGCAGCATCATTGATCCCCACCGTTTTTTGCGCAACGGTTAGTATCATGGCATCAACTTCGTCCTTAAAAAACTTTTGAGTTGCTTTTACTCCATCTAAAAGAACATTAAATTTGTCTGCGTTAAATAATGATTTTGACAGATTCGGATGCTGTTCCTTTAACGCAGCCATTTTATCTGTATCATTATTTAACCATGCTTCATTATACTGTTCAATTACAGGGCGGAGTGTGGCGGATGCATCCTGCATATTTGGCAGGTCGCAAATCTTTTCTGGAAAATTACTATGTGGATATTCTGGATAGCTCATTTAGTTTGCTCCTTTCTTTTTTCGATTATAAACATAAGAAAAACTCTCTAAAAATTTGTAGAGAGTCATGTTCATCGTTCCTTCACCGGTAGACCAGCTTAGATTCTTTACAATATATTGATTGGTTTCATTGTTGTACTTGGGTGTGTATTCGATTTTTGTATTTACCTCCAGCCATGGAACAACAATTGTACTTAGGTTTATGGTATCCATCATGGCGGTTGCTTTATAGGTTAGATATTCTGCCTGGTTATAGCAGGCTGCATCGTCACTTAAATTACCAGAATCAATGGATTGTGATATTTCATAACCTAAATTTTTAACTGAAAATGGACAATCAATGGATTCCTCCACGTATTTTCCATAGCATTGAAACTGACCTAATAGAAACAGGGCATTTTGCCCAGGAGACAGCCGTCTGTAGCGAAATACATAAATATTATCTTTTTTCAGCGTACTGGCTTCCAGTGGATTGCCGTCACCGTCGTAAATGGGAATCGCAGGAGAGTAGTTGTTTATTGTAAATTTTGGTGCTAAGACATTGTCTGCACTTACCTTAAATGCCAACTGTGTCAAATTATCAATACTATCCCAAGAGGTGTACATATCAAACGTTATCCGGTATGTATTATCGGTATATACAGAGGTTTCTGCATATCTGTCATCACTTTCCAGTTCCAGTACTTTCCCCCATACTTCTGTTACATTAAAAATGCCATCAAATTTAGTATCCGCATTTTCGCTTACAACAATGTCCTGCATAATCGTATCATTAAGAACAACCGGTTCTTCTAAGCAGGTAGGGATTTGTCTCCAGATGAAAGTTCCATCATCGTCAAAATAAAATTCCCATGAATCATATAGATCTCTAATTTTTGTCCAGATGTCAGCATATGTACTTCCTGTTTCAAAGGTTAAGTCATAGGGAACCGGTTTTCCGATATCTTCAATGATATATTTTTCAATTCCAGCATCTTTCATTGTTGCAATGAGCGAAGAGCGAATGCCTTCTCCGGCTGGTAATGTGAGATTTTGAATGGCGTAGTCAGGTGCGTTGTTAGAGGAACCATAGCCATGGAGTTGTCCATTGAGAGTTCCATCGTATAAAGCCATCAGATCCGCACATGTAACAGATAATTTTTTCTCCGTATTAGAAAAGGAGTATTTCATGCTGACATAGCAGAATACGCCTAACTGGTACCAGATGATTTCTTTTTTTCTTATGGATTTTATGCCGTAAAATACTCTAAGGCGTTTGTCAAACCATATTTTTTTGTCTCTTCCTATGATAAAAGAAGAGTTTAAAACAACCAAATCAAAATTGTAGCTTCGGCGTTGTATGGACTCGTTGTCCTGGCTGTAGCTATCATTTATAATCTGACCTTCCAAAGAGTCCAATGTCTTAAATTTGGAATCTAACAGCTCCACCTTTAAATAAATTTCCTGTGTTCCTTGTTTTAATAAGTCCAAGTCTGTCTGAGTCACTTCGTATTTCATTGTCTCACCTACCTGTCAAGATCGGCATGAATGAAGCCGTTGTCATATAAGTCTCCTGTATCGTAGGCACTGCCGCATTCTGCAACACTGAATTTGGTGATGACATGTTCATAATGGTCAGATTCTTCTGATATATCGTTGCTTGTTACGGCTACCATATAGACATTGCCAAGGAAATCTTTTAATATTTTGGGTTGTCCATTTGTCAGGAAATCATAGATTCCATTCCGATAATCCCAGGAAGTGCTGGTCTGCCATCCATCATCATTTAATTCAATGAAGGTGCATGCAATGTCTCCGGTGTAGTACTTGATTCGTCCCCCTTTGAGAACCACGGGTTTTTCCTTTCCAAGCAGTTCGATGAGATTGGTGCGCTGGGTCAGCTTTTTCTCAAATTTTGTATCCAGGATCATGGGGTATGAGATATCCTTTTCACAAATAAAATAGGAATTGAATTCCGATTCCACACGATTGGTGATATAGTTATTTTCGCCGCCTGATATGACAGGCACATAGGCATATTCCACGGTTCCTATGGGTTCGTAATAATCCATTAGTTCAATCGTGAAATCATCATTTGTTCGAATGGATTTTTCAAAAATGGTTTTGAATTTTTTGTCACCCTTAACTTTCTTTTTGATTCTTATGGATTCGACAATACTTTCCGTAAAGCTTACATTTCCGCCGTATAAATTTCCCTGAAACAGAGCGTGTAACCGGGTGTCAAAGCCCCATACAGAGGGAATGACCAGTTCTTTATCGGTCAGCTGCATCACGTTTACGGTTGCGTATACTTCGTCAAATACTGCATTTGAGATGGTTAAATCTGAAACGTCAGAGGACGAGGCTGTTGACGAGACCAGTGATTCCCTGCTTGAAGCAAAACAGCTTCCTAGAAACATTATTTCACCGCCTTTCTATTTTTTTACCAGCCCGGCTTTGATGTCATAGTAACTGCCGATCCGGTTCATACACAGTAAAAATTGCTGATCAGTTTCGGGAAAAGAGAGATAATTGCTAAAAAGAACATATTTACTGCCGGAAGAAACTGCTTCCAGTTCAAAAAATGCTTTTTCGCCCCCAGAGTCGGAGAGCGTTCCTTCCCGGTAATAAATGTTAACATAACATTGGTCTTTCTTTGTAAAACGTATGATTTTTGTATTGCGTTTTGGCCTATTAAAACGAAATGCTTTGGTAAAATCTCCGCTTATTTCAAAACCAATGTCATAAGTGACAGAATTGTCTCTTAAGTCCGCAAATTCATTATCAATGTAAACCACTTCCTTGTCTGGGATACCAATGGTTGAAGTGATGTTACTTTTTATTTCTATTGCTCCATGCTCTGCTCTGTTATTTAATTCCAGGGGATTAAAAATCTGTGCTTCTGTATACGAGACCGTAAACAGGATATAACCTGTATCTAAAGTCATGTTGTGAAGGGTTTTACCAATTGCCCGTATGTAGTATTGTTTTGCATTTTCAAGCCCGGATATTAAGTAAGTTAAATGATTGGTATCATACAAATTTCCGGATGTCTGTAATTCGGTTTTCTGGTAGGTATACAGAGTAATGGAGTACGAATCCAGGGGTTCCTTCTGCATTTGGGAGTAAATCAGTTCGGTCTGATAGGCTGACGTTTTAATCACATCGTCAGGTTGAATGGACAGATGGAAGTCAGGTTTTTGAAGACAGTAAAACGGGGTCCCTATGCTTTGGAGAGATGATTCTTTGCCGTCTATATCAAAGACGGAAATATAAGCGACATAATAGCCGCCGTTTGTTAGTCCTGAATCAGATGGCAGGAGATAGCTTTGCTTCATGGTGCTTATGGTCTGATCGTAAGCCGTAGTGCCGGAAGTATTGTCTTTGATTATACATCGGACTTTGTAAATCTGATTCCCCTGCCAGGAAAAATGAACCACGGTTCCAATGGAGGAATCAAATGGTTCTATTGGATGAATGGTTGCATACATATTAAGCTCCTTTTCTTTTTTTGCTTAAGTTAAGCTGGATTTGTGGTGAGAGAGAGGAGGGGAGCAGTCCGGTAATCAGCCATTGTCTCCTCCCTCAAACACCTGGATATACAGGGAACTCCAGTCATTACAGGGGGCGCACACCCAGACCATATCATCCGGCTTTAATTTGCACCGGCATCTTGCCGTAAGGGTTTTGTTTTTGTAAGAGATAGTATACTTGCCTTCAGATACCGGTCCTATTACTTTTGCACGGAATGTTCGATCGAATTTTAAAGTATCTGATGCAGCCGAAAACAGGTAGTTGATGTCTTCTGCCAGTTTTTTATACACATCCTGTAAATTCATGTGTTTCACCTCCTTTCTATGCGGGCTGGCTTTTAGCGTTTACCGGTTTGTTGGATCATAGCGCTTCTAAGGCCTCCGTTTAAAATACCCTGTGCCAGTTCTTCAGCGTTGCTGCATTGTTCGATATTGATATCACCAAAATCAAAGTTTGTTATGGACTGAGGGCTTCGGTTTGACGAATCTGTAATAAAGGAAGGAGTGGAAGGCGTATAATTCCAGGCTTGACCTAAGTTGGAGAGGAGCATGTCCTGTTGCTCAGGGTTAAACACTGCCTCTTTTTTATGAAGAATTGCAGCGACTTCATCGGTATCAAGTTTTTTAAGACCCAGAAGTTTCATTTTAGCTTCCCGGTTAGAAGTAGAACTGGTTCCGACCAGTCCGTTTGCAATGCCATCTTTAAAGGTATCCCCGGGACCACCTATTACATACGCTCCGCCCATATAAGGTTCACCTTTTGAATGACTGTTTTCTTCCTCATCATCCCGGTCATCGGCGGAATCTAAATTGTCGCGTACCTCTTTTAAGACCCGGAGCATGGAAGCCACATTATCTGTAAGCTGCTGCCAGCTTGAGGTGTATTCTGAGATGGCACCGGAATTTTTATTGTATTGCTCCAATGATTTTACAAGCTCTCCAGCAGTAGCGGTAAGGCTCTGCTGGATCCCGGGCAGAATGCTGTCGCCATTGGCGGCGGTTCCTTTTATCGCTCCATAATAATCGTATAAGTTCTGAAGGTTTTCTGCAGCAGGCATTTTTTGATTGAGCTGTGACAAAAGGTCATTGATTCCGGTCATAGCTTGATTATAAGTCAGAGTACCTTCTTTGTATGAGGCAATGTAATTTTCCAGAAGAGAAGAAATGTGACTGGTGGTCTCTATCTGCTCCTTGTACTGCATGATCTGTTCGGAGATGCCGGTATACATTCCAGAGAAATTTTTGATTAGATCTGTATCATTACCAGATAAAACCTTATCTTTCCAATTATCACCCAGAATTTCTCCGGCTTTGGCCTCGTTTTGTGCTTGCGTGATTTTCTCGCTGATTTCAGACCACTTGTCAGATATTTTTTGAAGGGAATCCAGCTGGTCCTGGTATTTGTCATTTAATCCGTCAAGCGTTTCCTGTAAACTGTTAATCTGAGTCTGAATCGCATTGGTTTCCAGATTGAACTTGGCATCCTGAACCGCTTCCTTTGCTTGCCGGAGTTTATCGGCATCCTGTTCATAGACAACCTGTCCATCGCGGATTACTTTTTCGGTTGCCTGTTGGTTTGCTTTTTGAAGATCATAAAGTGATTGTTCATATTTTTGCTGTAGTTTCAGCTCTTCGTTTTGTTTATTTAATAGGTCCAGTTTATCCTGAAGTGATTTTTTAGAAGCTTCGTATTCTTCATTGACCGCATCTTTTTGCTCATTGATGGTTTTAATTTGCTCATTAATGGCACCGGTTACTGCACTAATGACGGTATCATATTCGCCTCTCACTGATTCCAGACCATCCATGATGTTTTGTAAATCAGACGTGGTATTAGAGATCTTATCCAAGGGCATTTTCAAAAGTTCTTCATTCCATTTATGGAGATTTTGCACCATGGATGACATTTCTGAGTTTACACTTTGCAATTTGCCGTATAACTCATTCCAGTTATCAGATCCGGATGAATAATTGTCCATGGCTTCTTCAATAAGTCCTGCCTGCTCTTTGTATTGATCGATCAGTGTAAATCCATTTGATATCATTTTTTGATAAAAGTTGTTGTCTGCTTTTTTACCAGAAGCCTCTAATTCACTGTTCCAATTTTCCATGGCAGACTGGATGTCTTTATACATGTTCGTAACAGTTGCCATATTTTCAATTGGCATTTTAAGAAGCTGAAAGTTGTATTCTTCCTGAGCCTTTTGTAAATCATAGAGGGAACTTTCGGCGTCATTGACTTCCTGCTTCAGTTTATAGTAGGTTTCTGAATTTTCGGAGTTCAAGCCGCTGGACAGTATATCCTGCATTTCTTTCCGCTTGTTTTCGATAAGGCGGGTGGTGTTATTTTCCTGCTGGTTGGACTGTTGAATCAGTTTTTCATATAGGGAAGCATCCACTAATTCGCCAGATGATTTTATGTAGGCAATTTGTTTTTCAATCAGATTGCTGGAAGCTTTGATTTCATCGTTTTCCGCTTTGATTGCTGCAGAACGGTTTTCATAACTTGCCATAAAACTTTCAGTGTAGTTCTTTTGTAAATCGTTCTGTTTTTCCTTTGACGCCTTTAATTTGTCGTAAGCGGTAATTGCTGCTTGTACATCTTCTGCTTCTTTGCCAGAAAGTTTATCTGTGGATAGGTTACCGTTTTCAATTTTACTCTTAAAGTCGGGATTGATTTTGGATAACGCGGTGTTGTATTGACTCTGGTATTGGTCAATAATTTTTTTTTGCTCTTCCAGAGCATTTTTATCGGATTCGACTAATTGTTCTAGAATACTTTGCCTGGAGGCGGTCCATGTACCTCCTGTAATGGTGCGGTAAAGGTCACTCATGGAAAGACCTGATGTTTCTGCCATGTTTTTTAACTCTTCCAGCTGGTCTAAGGTAGGAGCAGTGGTGGAACTGAGAATTTCTTTTCCGCGATTAAAATCCTCTTCTGAGATTCCAAGGTAGTCAATATAGGAATTGGAGGCAGCCTCTTTTAATCGACTATGGGTGTCATCCAGTGATTTCTGGTAACGGTCAGTCCAGTCAAAGTCACGTGTTTGTGGAGAGGAGTTTTTTGATGTACCAGTTCGAGCAGGAGAATGACTTATTTTCGGAACAATGATATTAGCGTTTGCTGCTTTTTCAACTTTTTCTTTGTCATTTTTTGCAGTGGCAGCATACTCATTTATTTTATCTTGTTGTTCTTTGGGAAGGTTATTTATTGCGTTCTGGTCTATTAGATAGCTTCCATCTTCTTGGACTTTATAATATTTATCAGCAATCTCATTTCTTTTGACAGCATTTGTTTCAGTTACACCTACAGTGTCTAATACTATATTCTGAAATCCAATATCAATGCCTGACTTTGCGCCTACCAGGGTCTTCCAGTTTTCTAAATCTTGTCCATAGGCCATCGCTAAATCAGCAAATAAATCTTGATTTCGCTTTCTAACGGTTGAGAAAAAAGTTTCATCGTTTTCCAATTTATAGACCATATTGATTCGATAGGCTTCCGCATCTTGTTCATATGCAGCATGAAGCTGAGCCATAAAGTCATCAGATCCAATTAATTGTTGATTGTATTCTAAAACTGCATTCTGCATTTCCGGGAATTGATTTGCAATAGCATTAAGGTTTGAGGAGCTTATTTCACCTGTTTCATTGTATTCCTGCTCAACAGAATTCATAAGCTGTGAGAGACTATCCATTTCCGCTAATAATTCAGGGGTAGCAATATGTGTGTTGGATATATCTTCTATATTTTTCAGAGCAGTTTCAGTACTAACGCCAGTAGTTTCAATAATTTTATTTAAGTCTTTAAATGAAGAAATTGAATCTTCGTTAAGATCACCGGATTTAAATTTACTAATGTATTCATCAAGTTCATTTGCTGGAAGGTCCAAAAGAACTTTTTTAAAATCATTTTTCTCACTATTAATTTTATCTTTTAAAGAAGCATTAATTTTATCAAGTATTTCCTGGGGAGATAAACCTGATTCCGCTATAAGACTTACATAATCAAAATCAACTGGGTATTTTGCATTTAAATCCCCGGATTCGGCTTGGGATTCCAGTCTTTTTCTTGATTCTGAAAAATCTGGTGAATTCCAGACATTATTAAATTTCTCTGTGGAAGAGATATCTTTGGATGAGCGTATAAATAAATTGTAGATGCTATTGATTTGACTAATTAAATTTTTATCCAAATTAGGATCAAGAGTGGCACTATGCTGCATCATCTCTGGAATCTCTTCACTTAAGCTACTGCCTAATGCTTCTATTCGACCGTCCAATATAGATTGTTCTTTAACAAGATCGCGGTATTTCTTACTCTTTTTGTATCCATCAGGATTAGACTGCATTAAACTATCTATTTCTTTTTTTTTGTCTTCAAGGTCAGACTGTAACTTTGAGTATTCATTAATTTCACTACTAATTTTATCCAGCTGAGTACCGTTTTCAATACCATATTGAGGGGTGGGAACAGGTGCACCAGCACGATTTTGTGGTAAAGATGCAGTGCCGGTGAGTACTTCGTAGTGTGTTTCTGCGTTAAAATAGTCTACCGATTTGTTTCTGGAATCTTTCGCGCTTATGTCTTTTAAAGCCTTTGTAACCAGAAGCTGACGCTCCAATTCTTCGTTGGATTTTGTTAAATTATTGAGTTCCTCTTGTTCAACAAATGATAGATTGTCTTTGGATTTTAATTCTTGCAGTCTGTCGGCGGTCTCTTTGAGTTTATTATTTAAGGCTTCATATTTTGAACGTAATTCACTTAATTTTCGTTCGGATTCTTCTGCAGCAGCGGCAGCAATCTCAACTTGATGAAAATGGTCATAGATTGCCTGTCCTACAGATGCAATTGCCATAGAAACAACCTGCATTGCAATCGCAGAAATTCCAGAAAATGCAGCATTAAGTAAAATTGTTTTTGCTCTTAATAAATCCGTTTCTACTCCCGTACTTGTTAGAAAATCCTGATACCCGCTTAAGGAAGCTGGGGCTTCGGAGGAGCAGGTGGCCAGATAATTTTTAAGATTGGTGTGGTTTTCTGCAATAGCCCCGGAAAATGATTGAAATCCATACTCGCTTTTGATTAATTTCTCTTCCAGTTTATCTACAGATTCTGAAATATCACGAAAATCTTCTGCCGAATCTTTCATAGATTTAAAATCAAACGGGGTTATGCTTGGTAATGAATCCTTATTTGATGCTTTACTGCCAGAATCCTGATTGGAAGTATTTTGAACATCAATAGAGGATACGGAAGTGTTAATTTCTGCAATCATCTGGGGAATCCTTGCAATGGTTTCCTCCAGTTTTTCAAAGCTTAACAGAGTTTGCTCTAAAAATGAACCTGCTCCGGCAGCCTGCTCCTGGCTGGTTAAGGAAAAAATAAAATAATCCCAGGCATTTTGAAGGGAAGTAATTCGGATTTCCCAATTTGCAGCAGCTTCTGCAAATGCATTCATAGTAGTTCCACTGCTGTTTGAAAAATCGGTCAAAAGCTGCCCATAAAGGCTGGTTTTTGACATTTCTTCCAGTAGTTTTACTGGTTCTGTTAGCTGGTCTGAAGAATTTTTAATGCTTTCAAGCCCATCAAGTATGGACTGAAAGGATTGATTGACAGAAGCTTCTGCTTGATTTGTTGTAACCATCAAGGCCGCTTCTGCAGCAGCTAACTGATCAATTCCGATTCCTGCATTGGCAGCGGATAGAGCAGTGGCTTCGACAGCGGTAGTAAGCGCCTGAAAAGATATGTTGCTATTTTGGGAAATGGATAATAATCCGTCAAGGGCTTTGGTCAGTTCCGTAATATTGCCGCTGTATTGGTAAGCAGCGTCAATGGATTTTATAAAGCTGTTTGCAGTTTCTGCAGAAATTGTTCCGGTAGATTGTGCCAAAAGTGAAAGTTCACCCAATTCTCTGGAAAACATACCATATCCGCTGCGGGCCATGGAAAGAACGCTCAATAAATAATCTTTGCTGGATTTTCCATATGTTCCTGCAATCTGAAAGGATTCTTTTCCTAATTTTCTCATTTCCTCCTGGGTCATTCCGGAAGCTTTTGAAATATTATTTAAGATAACAGATATATCTTTAAGGGTACCCATGGACTGTTTAAACTTGGAAATTGCAGAAATGGTAAGACCAAATGCGGCTGTTACCATAGATACTTTATTTTGAATACCGGTCAGATCTCTTTTGGTCGTTTCCTGATTGATATCAATCTTTGGGGAAACGGAAAGTTTTGATAAAACAGAGTTTAAATTCCGGGCAATTTTTCTTGCGGCAATTTCGATCCCCTGTTTCTTTATGTTTATATCTTTGAGTGAAATACTATTGAAAGCCTCGTCAAGTTCGGCTTTTATCTTATTGCGGTCGAAACTGGCTTTTAAGTGAATTGTATTTACTTTATTTTCAAGTTCCTGAATGGAAGCATTTATTTCTTTTTTGCTTTCATCTTTGTAGAGCATTGCCATCAATCGTAACTGGTTGATGGTTTTCTCCATGGTTTTTATATCCTGATTGATTTGCTTTGTACTTTTTTCTTTGTCCAAAGCAGCTGTGAGTTTGATCATAGAATCATTGTCTGCCATATAGTATCCTCTTTTATATAGGTGGGAGATGGGGTAAGATCACGCATCACACGTTTTCTGCCAGTGTTTAGGGGTTACGGTTTGTTTTTCTGCCAGCGCTTATAGATCAGTTCGCTTTTGGCTCTATGGAACCAGGCTACGATTTTTCCTTCCTGTTTTTCTGATTCCCAGATAAATTCAGGCTGAAGTCCGTTGGAACAGTAGAAAATAATCTGACGTAAGGAGGAGATAGGAATCAGGGAATCTTCTCCATAAACGGATTTTGCCTCTTCTAAAGAATAAAATTTCAAACTAATGTCTCCTTTTTGTACAAAATCGAAAAAAAATAGGGAATAACGATTGTAAGATAATTCGTTATTCCCTAAGTGTTAAATTAACACAAACTACAATCGTATGAAAGCTTCACAGGCTTTTATTGAAAAACCTATGAAGCGAAACTGGTATTATTCAGAGGGCTGCATAAATTATGCTTCTGCCTCAATATATTCCACCATGTCTGCAACATTGCCATCCTTGTCTTCCAGACAGGAAAACTCGATTTTTACAGTTGCTGCATCACCACTGGAAGAGAAGCTTAAGTCCAAGGCCTTTTTGGGCTTACACTTATACCCAGTAATGATATAAGGTGTAATCACACCCTCTTCATCCTTTTCTACTGTTTTCATTGTGATATGGTAGTCTAAAGGATTCTTTTTGTTGTTAAAGCTGATTTTCTGAACGCCGGCTTCTTTTGTAATGAGATAGCCAACTTCATAGTTTTTGTCAGCAACAAGTTCTGCGGCAGTAAATTTTGTTCCTTCTACGGTACCTTTTACGGCTTTTCCGCCGAAATCGCCTTCTGCATATACAAATACAGAACCAGCTTTTACGCCTCCTGGAATGGTTAGTTCACCGGCAGTGGTACAGGAAATGGTTTTCTTGTCTGCAATTACGGCAGCAGTATCAATGGTACCGTCAGATAATAAGGCATAAAGCTTGAATGGCTTTACCTGTGCTTCGATGGTTATTGTGCCATCCATAGGATTGGAAAATGCAATTTTCTTAGCACCTTTGCTGGTAGCATAGGTTTCATCTGCGGTAAATCCGAATGTAGTTACGTTTGCGTCCTCGAAAAACAGATATGGAGCCAGTGTCTTTAATACCCGGATATCCACATCACAGCAAGTTCTGTTAGCTTTGTTCATGTTTGTCATTTAAAATTCCTCCTGTTTTTTGAAATATAAAAAAAAGATCCACAAGATTGCGAATCTTAATTTTCGATGTTTAAATTTTTGTACCACTGGGTAGCATCAAAGTTATTTTTATCATCACCCCAGGCCGCCACTGACATGGATTGTATGTCATAAAGTGTATTGTTCTGCAGTCTTTGAAACTGGTCATACAACTGGTAAACGGTGATGTCCCAAATATTTAATATATTTAAGGAATGATGTCTGGCGGCGACAGCAGATATGATGTTTGGCAGGTCCATATTTTTATCGGTGTTCCTGCTTTTCTCTCTGTTCTTTTCCGCCTGCTTTGTGCGGTAGTAGAGTTTTTCGGCCAGTTTACTCTTAAATTTTGGCTTTTCATGGTTGGTGATGCTCCGGATAATTCCATTTCTCTGAAGAATTAGATCTGCAATTTCTGTATAAAAGCTTTTGGGCAATGTATAAACGATCTTTTTATGATCCACATGGACGAATGCCTGGTGATCATGGGAGTAGTAGAGTCTGCAATTTAAGAAGAAAGAGAGTGCTTCTCCAATGTTGTTTAAAAGAGACGTATCAAAGGAAATAATATCAATGGGCTGAATCCACTCTTTTTCTTCCTCATTTAACGATTCATATTCTTGTCGAATTTTATTAATTAGCTCTTTTTCTTGTTTGGAATATTTTGAATCGTAATCCAATGGGGTCTGATCGATTCCATTATAATAAGATTCAATGTCCAGTAATAGGATACCTAAGTAGAATTGATATACCGGAAATGTGAGTTTTGATATCTCTTTTAACAGTGGGGAGCGTATACTCAGGCCGTTTTGCAATTCCAATGGGGAAATGCTGATTAGTGTTCCGTAATCTAATTTCATAGGCCTACCTTTCCTCCTCGTCTAAAAACTCAAATTCGATCATTGGCTGACCTTTGTTTTTTATGACGAATGCGCTGTTGCAGTCTGAATGTACAAAAGTTGTGATTCCATCCACATATAAATATTCATTGCCATTCTTCGCTTCTTCACACCATATTCTTTTATCGGATATGGATAGAATATATTCCCCTGTATATCCATCTACACCGGAATCACTGAGTTTTATATTGCAAATCTGGTAGTCACTGTTTTTTACAATGTCATTTAAAATAGAACAGAGCAGTGCGTATCCAGCTACAATATTGATTCCCTGGCAACGAGAGGAAGGGAGATTCATCATTGAGATTATTTGGCTTATCATGTGAGGAATGGATGGGAATATGTATTTTTTCATGATAATTCCTTCTTTCTGTTTTATAAAATAGATTCCTGCCGCACTCTCAAACGGTACAAATGAACGGCAGTCCGATGACGAAATGTTATCGGACTGCCGGTGCCAAGGAGTGTTATGAGAAAGGAATGGATTCTTTGTACCTTTCCATATTAGAAAAATTACAATCGAACATATGTTCTTTTTGAGACCAGCAAAATCAATGGTTTTAAGGAACAATGAAAAGATCGTGCCTTAAAATGAGCTGGGTCTACGCCGTTGTTTTGCTCCGGTAACGCCTCATTTTCATCTTTTGGATTTCTTTTCTGTGAAGTGTCTTGCATGTTTCACATCGGCATTCTCTGCTGGTGGCTTCTGCCTCAAAGGTTTTTTTGCAATCCATACAGGTAATGGTTTTCATTCCTATAGGAGAGTAGTAAGGATTCTGTTTGGCGCAATCTTTGCAGTACTTCTTATTTAATGAAGTTTTTCTAATCAGAATTTTGCATTGTGCACATCTTATGTAACTTTCTCCTTTATAGGATCTCCATTCATATCCAAGCTTACGGAAATCATTGATGAAGAGTTTCCCGCTGGAGTCTGGATCAACAAACAAAACTTGAATGCTCAGATTATCAATCTTCTTTGCGAAATCAATCAGTCCCAGTTCCTTTAACTTATGAAATCGGATATCTTTATCAAACGCAGTGGTTGTTATGCAGGCCAGTTTATAGATTTCACTGTCATTATTGGTCACCCAGTTCTGGTTTTCTTTATTTTTAAAATTCCGAAACTTGGCCAGACACAGAAGGGTGAATGCAAGGCGTTCTAAGACTTTGTCCTGGAGATTTTCAATAACCGTTAATTCTTTTTCCGTGATCCATACCCCATCACATTGGCAAAGGGGGTATTTTGGAGCACGGTTCGCTAAGGTTTCAATGCTGGTAGTCCAGTCCACAGGATTGTATCTTTTATAATGTTGATCCATAAATGTATGAAGTTCCTGGATCAGCTGCTGGCTATCGTAACCGTAAATATGGCAGTAATATCTGGCAAGTATGCTTAGGGTTTGGTAGGTTTTTGATCCGTCCCATTGATTGGTCTCAAGTAAATGCTCCACATATGCTTTTTCATTTAAAATAATAATAGTTCCTCATCCTCCCTTTGTTTCTTTTTTTGCATGATAAAAGATTCCCCTGCAAATTCAAACTCCCCGTCGGATTCCACCATGACAGGGTAATTGATGATAAAATCATTCTTCTCCAGTAAAGTTTCAATGATGGTTTCTCCACAGACATCCCAGACAAATTGTTTTGATTTATCCGTGGAATAACACATATCCAGTAAAATATCGCATAGTTCTCTGGCATTGGGGCAGATCGCTTCACATGCGAATTTGAATTTAAGGACCAGCATATTTCGGTTTACATTCACCTCATCTTTGTCCAAACGTTCTGTTTTTGCCAGTTGCTGAAAGCTCTTTAGGGAATCGTCATAATCTGCTTTTACTTTTTCTATTTTCTTATAATCATTTTTGCTGTAGGCAGTTCCTGATTTTAATATGGAATAATCAAAGACAGAAGAAGCTTTTTGTTTTTTGAGAATTCCGTCAAAGGTTTTCTCGAACAGCCAACAGATGCGGTTGACTGTACAGGGACGGTCGCCCACAGGCATCAGGTTCTGGTGATATATAAGAAATTCCTTTTCTTCCTCCGTTTTCTCTGATTTCTTTATCAGTTCTTCCATGGACATTTGAAATATCCGAATGGATTTTTTATTACTGTCATTTATGTATTTTTTATATTCAATCATAAGATCAGGATAAACGTATTTCAAAAAATATGGTTTTTTATCAGCGACGATCCGGAGACACAGCTCTTTATAATGTTGTTCTTCTTCACTTACGTCGGGTAGTTTGTGACAGGCCGATTGATCAAACCAATACCTGGGCATTGGTTTTGAAAGAATCCCTTTTGCCTTATCAATGGAGTTTTGCTGATAATGCTGTCCGCACATAATCCGGTATTCTAAGGTTCGATATTCCAGACTATCCTTTTGAAACATGGATTGCAGTTCAATCATAGCAGTGATTTTATTCGTGGTTGAACCGATTTCATCTCCAAATGCTAAAATATTGGCTTCCACAAGATCGGATTCTTCTGGAATGATCTTATCTGCCCGTTTCTGAACACATTCAATGGTGGGAGCATTTTCTGTTTTCTTTACAATAATTGGATTATCTGTGGTAAAAAAAGTGTCGCTGTCCTTATCTGCTCCATTTAAAGCATCACAGGTAGTATCCCAGGAATTTAAAATCATCCCGGTCTGGTTATATTGATACCAGTAATCCATTTCTTCGTTGTGGACCACGTTTCGTTTCCTGATATTATTATGGCATGTCATGGGAGCGCGAAAACAGGCAATCTCTTTCACACCTTTATCCCGCCAGTATCTGTGGTAGACTTCCCCTGGCTTTAAAAGACCTGTAACAGGAAGTCCAAAAACAGATTGTGCAAGAGAGAAAAGATCTCCGGAAATAATTGCAAAATTACCGGATAGCTTTATAGAACCTTTGGCAGCCATTTGAATTCTTTTTCGAATCATTCCATAGATTTTATTTACTACAAATGGATCCTCTGCCATCCGTTTATCGATCATTAGGGCTTTTATAAAATCATTGTTCATGTCATCCACAGCATTAACTTCCAGATGCATTCCTTTTAGAAAAACAATGGTTTTCCGCCAGTCATCTAACAGCACGTCTGTTATTTCATCAATGGTTGGTTTACAGAGTGAATACAGTTCTTCATCCGTAAAGTGATAAGTCTGTAAAAACTGGTAATTAGCATTCCTCACGTGCTCCAATCTAAGAGGAGTTGTTTTGGAGACGGAAAAATTATAATGGTTTTCTTGAGAACACTGCAAAAAATGCTCGAGACTGTCGTAAGAATCCCAGAGCTTTACCATGGAAGTGGTAAGGATCACGTCATAATCCCTGATATCACGGGCAGTTCCCCATGCATCTATAATCCTATAATTTCCGTTGTTTAGTTCTCTTGCGAAAGCCACAAAATCAAAGGTGAACAGCATTCCTTTGGTCCAGGCATATCTGGTGTTGATTCCGGAAATGGTCTTTCCATTGGAACGGTCCCCATGCAAATCCTTATTTATGATCTTTGAATATTCCGGTGACATGAGGCCATAGCCATCGGAATCACAATATGAGATTTCATAATCTTTTTCGCTGTTCATCCTGGGTTCTTCTTCATCTTCATCCCGGATTAAAATAACATCTTCTTTAAAGTTGACATAACAGTCCTTTACAATTACGATTCGGGGCATGGTGACAGGAATGGAGCTGCTGCAGATCAAAGCCTGATAGGCTTCCAGCTTTGCAGGAATTAAACTCTTATGTAAGTCTCTTCCGTTATCCATACGTTTTTTTATCTCATCGTAGACATGTTCCCCCACGTAGGTAATTGTGGATTTTTTGATTCCACCGTTTGTCCCCAGAAGCCTCCGGTAAGGATATTGATTGATATAAAATCCCTTATTTGCGCGGAGATAGTCTTTGCGGGTATTCATAATTATGTATAAATAATCTTTCTGGTATTGTAGAGAATAAAGAGCTTTATATAGTTCCTTTATTCTGTTTTTTGATTCTTCGCTTTTGGGGCGTTTCTTTTGATGTTTTATTTCGGATTGAATGGATCTCACTTCTGCATCCAGATCTTCAATTCCGTTAAGTTCGTAGATCCACCGAAGAAGCTGGCTGTCACTTAATGCAACTACATCATTCTTATTTTTTATGGCGGTTTGAAGCGGAAGTGCAAGATCCCAGCCGGACTGCGCCAGACGCTTGCTGGGCAGTTTGTAAATAAATTTATGACAAGATTTTTCCTTTGCCAAATATTTCCCTCCCTTGATCCAATGATTACTGCTTCTGGCAGAATGTCAATTGGTTTGCGTAGTATTATTATGGTTCGTATAATCGCATGTTATTGGCGCAATTTTTTGCTTGATGACTGCTGCCTGCGTTCCTCCAGAGTATAATGAGGTGCTCTGCGCTTTTTGGAACGATGGGTGCAGAAATCTTCGATGCTTATTTCACCCGCATAAGCTCGGTGAAACTCTTCCCTTGTTGGGATATTGGTAATTCTATTAAAATTCATGGTGTATAATTGATTCTCCTTTTCATTCTGTTTTGTCAGCCGGATTTATAAAAACAAAATTGCTATAAATCCTATAGGCATAAAATGGTTAAGGAGAGAGGAGAGGATAGATTTTTGCGAAATGGGGGAGAATGTGGATAGTAAAATACAGTTATTATTTTCTTGTGATGTGATAGTAACATATAGGTTTTTGTTTGTCAACAGGGATATTTATTTTAAAGCGGTTTATTTAACTCTTAGATACATAAAAAAATAATAACCGTATTGACAGGGAATCTATGATATGCTAATGTAGAAATTAATAAAAGTTAATATTACCGGAGGTCAATATGGATTATCATAAATTAATGGATTTATGTGTGGAACATGGTATTGAAATTCAGAAAAAGATGGCGGCAGAGTTATCAAGCAAAGATATATTTTCTATGTCAGAGGAAGATTGGCTTTCACTTTTTTCTCATATGGGATTTGATAATATTCAGACGATCAATAAAACCAGAGCCTCCTTTAATAAACTATATAAAATCTGCATATCAAAAGGCTATACGGATTATAATCCTTTTGATTCTATGAAGCTTGAGACGAAAAGCATCTATAAGGCTGCTGAAAAGAATGTCTATATAACTCCTTTTGACCTGGAAGAAGGAATTAATAAATTGAAAAACAAAGAAATTGGAGCATGCATCATTCGTTTTTTCTACGAAGGAATCCACGAAGTACAGGATTTATATAGTCTCACCATGGATCAACTGGACTTAGAAAACAGGAAGATTTATTTTTCCGAGTATTCCATGGATATATCGGAAGATTTATACCAGTCTATCAAGACATATCTCGATACCTGGGTAATGGATAGTTTCAAATTAACCAGGCCTTTTGAAAACAGCTTTGTTAAAGTAAACCAATATAAAAGTACCACAAATTTTTCCGGCAATTTTTCTAATACGGTTTCCCGTTTTATCAGCGGAGCAGGATTTAAAAAGATTCATCTATATGGTTCAGGGTTTATTAATTATTTATATAAAAAATGCGGATCAATTGAAAAAATGGATGAACTATTTTATGCAGATGACAAAGTAAGAGGCTTGATCTCAGCGCTTTGCAGTGAGATAGAGACGTACGGAAAAGAATATGGTCTTTCTTTGGAGGGAAAATATATCAGATTTCGATATAGAAGTTATTATGAAAGTTTTAAGATTAAGATGCAGAAAGCTGGATAAACCGGCTTTTTTTATTGTCAAACATAATAAAATAATAACCATAAACAAACAAATGTTCTGAAAATCTCTTGACTTTCGATTTGCGAAGTGCTACTATATTTACAGAACACATGTTCGAAATGGAGAGCGGATATGAGGAAAGAATTTGTGGAAGCATTGCTTATGAGTAAGCAGGATAGTAAGTTATTAGTTAATATTTATTCTTGCCGGGGGGGCGAATGTTTTAAATCTTGCCAAACCATAGAAAAGGCCCATATTTCAATTGAGGAATATAACATCGGTCTGGAGATTCGGGATAAAGTAAATACAGATGCCATTGTTAAAATTGGCTACTCCAAACTAAAAAAAGTCAAGATTATGGATTTTGGAGAACTGATTTTGACGTTCCTATATGGCACAATTCATATTGAGCTGGTAATACGGGCTGAAAATCAATAACTGTAATGAATCTATACTTTATCTTATAGGTTAGGAAGGACAAAGAAAGTTCTTCACTTATTATAATGAAATAACGATGTCCAGTCAATAAAACAAAGCATTGTAAATAGGAGTGTTATGTGATTCTTCACAGTCCTTAATATTGGATAAGTGTTGCTCTTTCATATACTTAGGAAAATACCGACAAATATACAAACTATAATAAAAACTATAATAAAAATTAAAATAAAAAAACCATGGGGATATTTTGGGTAATATAAAGTGACCTCGCGGTGCAACTTGTCTGGCAAAGAAGAAAGATAATACCGTGCATGCTTTTGTGAAGGGAGATGGAGTCAGGCACAACAATAAAAGAAAATACATACGATAAGCATAAATGCCTACTTTTGATTATTTTGCTCATGCTTTGTAATGCAACAGCAAAGGAACTATTAAAGGCGGTTAGCAGCAAAGTTTTATTCATATACTTTATATAGAGTGACTTTTTATTATCACCTCTGGTGTTTTCATAAATTATGTAGGGCCAGTGCTTCGCCCCTATGGTTATCGGGCTGGCTGATCTCATAACGACACCACGGCTTGTGCATCATAAGAGCCGTGGTGGTACTTATAGACACCGATATTTATTGGTTCGATGTATGAAAAGGAGAATGCATAATGCAGCTGGAATTATGGTTTTGGGCGAATTTAAAGGCATACCAGATCCATGGGTCTGATATGCCTGTTTGGGAATATGGTTTAATTTCAATATTATATCAGTTCTAATTGTTACATATAAGATCTGAGATAAAAAGAACGAATATATTTGTCCGTTTCTTATTCAAAAATGCCGTAATTATTTATCTTAGCAGGAACAGAAACGAATTATAATAGTTAAGCGGCATACCTGACGGCATTGATTCGATTTAAGATAATTATAAAGATCACTGTGATAGCAGATAAGACTCCGCCGCCGATTCCAATGGAAAGCAGTCCGGAATTGTCAAAGATTGAGCTACCGATAAAGGAACCAAGCGAGATACCAAAATTAAAAAATATTGAGTTAAATGAGGAGGCCAGCACCATTGAACCAGGGTATTCTTCTGCCACATTAAGAAAATGCATTTGAATCGGAGAGTTTAACAGATACATTGTTACACCCAGAACCATGACCATGATGGTACCGCTGGTTTTATTCTGCAGAAACAGGGAAAGTCCAAAAAGTATGACTGTCTGGATCAAAAATAGTACAGGCATAATTTTAAGACCGCCTTTTTGTGCAATGAAACCGGATAACAGATTACTTACTATGGTGGTGAAACCGTATGCAAACAGCAGGACACTGACCATATCCACATTATAATGGAGGATATCTGTTAAAATTGGTCTGAGATATGTATAAAATACATAGATACCTCCGGCTCCGAACATCGGAAGGAGTACGCCTATTTGAATTCTTCTGTCTTTTAAAATCTGAAGCTGCCCGGCTTCATTTCCGTTACTGTTAGCAGATACCTTTGGTAAAATAATAATCATGAATATTAATACAACAATACTTAAAATAGAAATTGCCAGAAAGGCATAATTCCATCCCACCAATGTACTGATCCATGAACCAATGGGAACGCCAAAAACAGAAGCGATACTAAACCCTGAGAAAATCAAAGATATGATCTTAGCTTTTTTCTCAGCCGGTGCAATAATGTTACCAAAGGTAAGACCTAAGGATATCATTGGACCGGATACAATGGCTGTAATGATTCTGGATATGTATAAAATAGTATAATCTCCAGCAATAAAACTCACTAAATTTCCGAAGATAAAAATTATGGTCAATATTATAATAGAATAATAGTGATTAAATTTTCCGAGAAATGTTGTGATGATTGGCGTTCCAATTGCATAAATTAAGCCAAAAACGGTTACCAGTGTACCAACCTTTGATACGGGGACATGAAGATCCAGTGCGATATCAGACAAAATACCAACAATAATAAATTCACTGGAACCAAGAATGAAACTAAGCAAAACCAATACCAGGGTGCAAATTTTATACTGCTTCAATTCCTTTTCCTCTTTCTAAAAAATTTATGGCAAATACTAAATATTTTATTTCATTCCTAAAAAAAAGTATAGAGTAATATTTTACATAATTATGCTTTCTGATCAAGTCAAATTTTGATACTTTTTATGCGCTGTTTAATACACAAACATAATGAGTAATAATCCAATCTTGTTAACCGGAAAATTTATTAGAGTGTATAAAACATGGGGAAATAAAATTTAATATTCAAATAAAGATAAATAAAAAAAAGTTAGTGGAAATTAATGGGAATTAATGGGATTAATTAAAATCAAAAGAAGTTACTAGAAGTTAATAGACAATAATTAAACACTAATTAGACGCTAATGAAAAAAATGATTTTATAGCGTACAATTTATTATAAAATCAGATGCAATACAGGAAATCAATTACTTAGAAATATATTTAAACACTTGTGATTTATTGCTATATATTCTCACATGAAGCAAATCGAGAGCTTCTTTGCTTATCTGGTCCACTTGACAAAGCCACTTCAGTTTGATACCCTTAACCATAGTTAGTATTGACTAACAAAAAGATAAAATTATTAGAGGTGTCTAACATGAAATTAAGAAAACTGGGTTTCCTTCTAAGTGTAACATTAACGATGACATTGACAGCCTGCGCCAGCAAAGCTGGGGATCAGGAGTCATCTGCTGCTAAAACTGAATCAACTGGAACTGAAACTACAACTACAACAACCAAGACAGAAGCCGGATCAACTGATTCCATAACCATTAAGCATGCGTTTGGAGAAACTGTTATTGATAAAAAACCGGAGCGAGTGGCATCCATATCCTGGGGAAATCAGGATGTGATCCTGGCATTGGGCGTTGCTCCTGTGGGAATATCAGAGGCCAATTATGGAGTGACTGATGGAAGCGGCCTGCTGCCATGGACATCGGAAGGTTTTAAAAAACTTGGCGTGGAAAATCCGGTTCTTTTTCATGATACTGACGGGTTGGATTATGAAGCAATCAGTGATGCACAGCCAGATGTAATACTTGCAGCTTATTCAGGAATCACAAAAGAAGAATATGATTTACTGAGTGAGATTGCACCAGTCGTTGCTTATCCCTCCCTTGCCTGGCAGACCTATTGGAGAGATCAGATCGTTCTTGATGCGTCTGGTATGGGAATGAAAGCAGAGGGAGAAAGTATGGTCTCTGATTTAGAAAAACTGATAGCGGATAAAACAGCTGCCTATCCTCAGATTACAGATAAAACAGCGGCATTTTTCTATTTTAATCCTTCTGATTTGGGTAAATTCTATGTATACCTTCCTACGGATCCCCGTGCTGCCTATCTTACTGACCTGGGATTAAAATCTCCGGAAAGTGTAGCAAGTCTTGCGAAAGACTCCAATAGTTTTGCTGTTGAAATCAGTGCGGAGAATGCAGATGTCTTAAAAGACATTGATTTGATCATTGCTTATGGTGACCAGAACGTGTTAACTGCACTGCAGGCGGATTCTCTTCTTGGAACTATTCCGGCTGTGGCAAGAGGTTCAGTCGTAATGATTCCGGATGGAACACCATTGGCTGCTTCCTGCACCCCAAGTGCACTTTCTATTCCAGCAACCATTGATGAGTATTTAAGTCTGATTGGAGAGGCAGCTGATAAAGTGGAATGAAAGCAAATAAAATAATATTTTTAATCATTGCTGCAACTTTCGGACTTATTCTGACCGCATTTGCTTCTTTTGCCTTTGGCTCAAGAAATGTGGGAATCGGTGAAGTGATGGCTGCTTTATTCGGAAAGGGAAGCAATACCTTTGATTCCCTGGTGGTCAGGGAACGAATTCCGAGAACGGTGTTTAGTATGATAGCCGGAGCTTCCCTCGGAGTTTCAGGGGCTCTGATGCAGGCTATTACCCGTAATCCTATAGCAGATCCCAGTATTTTAGGTGTAAATACCGGCGCTTCATTGTTTGTAGTAAGCGGAATCGCATTTTTTCATATTAGTACTGCAAGCCAATACATCTGGTTTGCCATGGCAGGAGCAGCGGTAACGGCTGTTGTTGTATACAGGATTGGTTCTCTGGGATATGGAGGCGCAACCCCTATCAAGCTTGCTTTGGCGGGGGCGGCGATCAGTGCAGCACTGTCTTCTCTGGTCAGTGCCGTGATATTGCCGAGATCGGATGTAATGGATGCGTTTCGATTCTGGCAGGTAGGGAGTGTCAGCGGAGCAACGTGGACAGGCATCCTTTCGGTTTTGCCTTTTATGGTTGTAGGACTTGGGATAGGAATCCTTTCCTCGTCATCTCTTGATGCTCTGGCTTTGGGAGATGATGTGGCAACCGGACAAGGAGTAAATACGTCTTTGGTCAGAATTGTAAGTGCTCTTGCAGGAGTGCTGCTGTGTGGAGCTACGACCGCTCTTGCGGGGCCAATTGGGTTTGTGGGATTGATGATTCCGCATACCATGAGGCTGCTTTGTGGCTCAAATATGAGATATATCATACCAATGTCTGCAGTTGGTGGTGCGATTCTTCTGACTGTTTCTGATATTATTGGAAGAGTGATCGGACAGCCGGGAGAACTGGAAGCGGGAATTGTTACGGCATTTTTCGGAGCGCCTGTATTGATATGGATAGCAATGAGAGTGAAGGTGCGTTCCTTATGACAAAAAATAATCTTACTTCAGTTCAGACCGGATTTCGGAAACGAAATGTTCGGTACAGGATAGTCATTGCGGTGCTAACCGTATTCACTGCAATTTTGTGCGTGGCAATGTTGTATTTTGGAAATACAAAGTATTCTCCTGCGATCATCCTTAAGGTACTTCTTGGAGAAGAAATTAAGGGAGCTACCTTTGCAGTGGGGACCATAAGGCTGCCCCGGCTGCTTTCGGGGCTATTAGCAGGTCTGGCATTTGGTATGGCTGGAAATACGTTTCAGACTATGCTTAGAAACCCACTGGCAAGTCCTGATATCATTGGTGTAACTTCCGGATCCAGTGTTGCAGCAGTTTTTTGTATCCTTATATTGAAAATCAGTGGCGGCATTGTTTCCGTATCAGCGGTCTTATCAGGAATTGCTGTGGCAACTTTGATATACACCTTATCAAGAGGAGGCAGCTTTTCCGGTGGAAGACTGATCCTGATTGGAATCGGAATCCAGGCAATGTTAAATGCGGTGATTTCATTCCTGATTTTAAGAGCCAATGAACATGATGTGTCAACTGCCATAAGGTGGCTTAGCGGAAGTTTAAATGGAATGCAGATGAAATCTATCCCAGGACTTTTCGTAGTAGTTGTAATTTTTGGAGGTATCCAGGTTTTATTTGGAAGACAGTTAAAGATTCTTGAACTAGGAGATCAGTCAGCGGTAACACTTGGATTGAAAACCGATCAGGCTAGGCTTATTCTGGTTATCAGTTCCGTATTCTTAATTGCATATGCAACTGCTGTAACCGGGCCTATTGCTTTTGTTGCTTTTCTTGCAGGGCCAATTGCAGGAAGGCTTTCAGGTGCCGGGGCGCCGAATACCATACCAGCCGGACTGACGGGAGCGATTTTGGTACTTACAGCGGATCTGATTGGTCAGCATGCGTTTGGCACACGTTTTCCTGTAGGAGTTATAACTGGAATTCTGGGTGCCCCTTATCTAATCTTTCTGTTGATACGAATAAACCGAACCGGAGGAGCAGCATGAAGCAAACACCTGTATTTTCGGCAAGAAATCTTGTTGCCGGATATGAGAAAAAAATTATTATTAATAGTATTGATGTAGTGATACCGGAAAATAAGATCAGTGTTATTATAGGCTCCAATGCCTGTGGTAAATCAACACTCTTAAAAACACTCGCCAGGCTGATCCGGCCGGAAGCGGGTCAGGTTTGTCTTGATGGAAAGGAGATAAGCTCCATTCCGCCAAAACAGCTGGCAAGAATTCTTGGCCTGCTGCCTCAATCTCCAGTAGTTCCGGAAGGAATTACTGTTTCCGATTTGGTATCCAGAGGTCGTTATCCCTATCAGAGTTTTTTAAAAGGACTTAGCAGTCAAGATTATGAAGCAGTGGAAGAGGCACTGGAAATTATGGGAATCACAGAGCTTGCCGACCGCAGTGTGGATGAATTATCAGGCGGTCAGCGCCAGAGAGTATGGATTGCCATGGCATTGGCCCAACAGACAGATATCTTGCTTTTAGATGAACCGACCACATATCTGGACATTACTTACCAGATAGAGATTCTCGACTTATTGACGGATTTAAACCGGAAGAAAGGAACCACCATTGTCATGGTGCTTCACGACATTAATTTGTCTGCCCGTTACGCAGATTATATCTTTGCAGTACAAAAGGGAAATTTAATTGCCCAGGGAGAACCTTCGGAGATTATTTCAGAAGAATTGATAAAGCAGGTATTTGGACTGGATTGTGCAGTTATCAAAGATCCTGTATCAGGATCTCCGTTTATTGTGCCCAAGGGGCGGTATCATGTTTTGGCATAGATAATAGAAACTATAGAAGAAGTATTAATGATTAATAACAAATTTTGCATGGATATGCCAAATGATTAAAATTATAGACGAAGAGCAGGAATAATTCCCTGCTCTTTTTTAAAATAAAGAATTTACCTTAAAAAACAAGTATAGGAACAAGCAAATACCGATTACAGTTAATGCAGTAAAAAAAGTAATCATTAATTTAATTGACTTAAGATAAGAAGTTTGTTTTAGAGATAAAAGAAGTTTTATTTCATCATCACTTAGATTATTGTCATCTACTTTCTTATAAATATTTTCCCCCACTTTAGTAGTCATAATATCCTCAGATGAACTGCATTCGCTTAAATAATCAACAGAATAGATACCAGCATTCACCAGTTCATCAACTAATTTTTGATTTTTCATACTTATACCCCCGTTTTTTATTTGATTATATCACTATCTTATGTATGATAAAAGAATTAATAACGATTAAATTATAGTCACGGGTTCGAAACGTGATTTGCAGATCTTCGATATGACAATTAAAGTATCAGAACACGGCACTTTTCCCTAAATGGAATGATAGTATAATCTTTTATCACAAAGTTTTGTAGATGGAATTGACCTAATTAATGATTGGTTACAAGTAAAAAAGAATTGGCAATTATGTTTAACTATCAATAGCTTTTCTGATTTCTTCAGACGGTAGAATTGTAGAGGATTTTATTATAAGAAACTAATTAATCTAAATCATATAATATAAATATTAGGGGATTCTGCATAGGTGAAAAAATATGCTTTATAAGAGTAGACATACCCTGCTCTTTTTTATTTATCTTATGACCTTTCGCTTAATTTTAAATTATGATATTATAATTATATCAATACATAGGAGGGGTAATAATGAGTAAAGATGATTTAGCGAACACATTAGGCTGGGTAGTTATTGTTATTGGCATTATAGGAAGCTTTTTAGCAGGAAATGCATTTAAAGTAATGTCCTATAATAGTTTGGGTTATGGTGATGTGAAATTTAATTTTGGTATTACAATAAGTGGTATAGTTGTAAGCATATTGTTTGGACTTATATTCATTTTAATTGGAGAAATTCTAAATACTGAATATGAGAATAAAGAAAAAATTGCACATTTATCGGATATGATAAATAATACAGTTCAGAGTGGTAATAGTAACAATTTGAGCAATTAACGTAGTAATTTGTTGCTAAGGGTAAGATTGATATTTTGCTTTTTTGTTCTATGGAAATATTTTGAGTCAGTCTTTGGACTGGCTCTTTTTCGTATATCACAATAAAAAATGAGCTGGTGATTCACTATATATGAAAATAGGTATAGGTATGTTTCGGTAAAAATCCATATGGCAAAATTGCTTATCGTGTTTTTTTGCTAAGAATGAAAAAACGCTTAGGCGTAGGATTAAGGAATATAATGAGGATAGGACAAAATATACTGTAATGTGGATTCAACATTATTTTGAGATTATGCCGATTTTAGACGAAACCAGAGTGATATCCGATATTAAAACCATTGTCATATGACCCACTTTAATAGACATACAATACTGTATGCAGTTACATAGGTTGGATTCAGTTATGGAAGTGTTTTGGGGAGTGGGTAGAAGGCCACAGAAATCATGCATTCAGACATACATTTGCTTCTGGATTGCTAAAAAGTGGAATAGAGATTAGGGTTGTAAGTAAACTATTCGGACACAATGTTATGAATACTACATACAGTACATAGATCCATGTTTGAAGGGTCAGATGGCCGATGTTATGCCTAGTAATTACAAGATTTATAGGGGATGATTTTAACCACTTATTTGACCAGAAAAATGACCTTTTATTGACCACATTTCTTTCAGCAAAAATTAGAAAGAATCAGTAAAAACAAGTAAAGCCAGAAAATGAGCAGGTTTAAAAATACGTTAAAATAAAATAAAACCCCGTAAAATCAAGGGTTCCAGAAAGATTATTTCAACCAATTAAATAGTGCATCTGATAGGAATCGAACCTACGCACACGGCTCCGGAGGCCATTGCTCTATCCACTGAGCTACAGATGCATCTTTTATATTCTACTATAAGATCTTATAAAGCGCAAGAGTATTTGTTGATTTTTATCGGTTTTTTTGTTAAAATGAAGAGGAGATTCATTCTCCAGGAGGTCAAGCCTATATGAAGCACTTATTGGAAAAATGGAAGAATGGTACGAAAGAAGAGACGAAAAAATATTTGAAATTTCTAGCCATTCCTCTGATAGTGATTATACTTATGGTTGTCGTAGTTGCACTTGATAAGCCCGGAAAAGACGATATAAATGCATCTGGGAAAGCGGGCAGTTCTGCTGCTGGAATTGAGGAAAGCGGGTCAGAAGAAGCGACAATGGCAGCGATTACTCTGAAAAAAGAGGCTGTGCCTGAGATCCATGAATTAATGGAAGCTTATTTTAAAGCAAGAAAGACCTGTGATTCAGAAGCACTTTCCGATGTATACGGAGGTACCTGCGCCACAGAAGAACTGAGTCAGCAGAGCGCCAGACTGGAAGAAGAGGTAAAGTTTTATCAGGATTATCAGAATCTGGTATGCTACACCGCTCCAGGGCTTTCAGAAGGTGAATATCTTGTCTACGCAAAGTTCGACATCAAATTCCGCCAGGCGGAGACTTTAGCTCCAAGCCTGATCGTATGTTATGCAAAAAAAGGAACAGACGGTACCTATTATCTGGTTGCGAATACGGATAAAAATCAATCCGGATTTATGGATGAGGCCAATCGATCTGATGAAGTGCAGAAACTGGCGAAGGAAGTAAATGAAGGTCTGGATAAGGCATTAAAGTCTGATGAAAATCTTCTGGCTGTTTATCATACTCTGATGAATCAGAAGGAAGAATCAGAAGAGAGCGCTGCTTCATCAGGTGCAGATGAAAGTTCCGCGGAAGAGACGGAAGCTGCCACAGAGTCCGGCAGCCAGACTAACAATATGTAAAAACAGATGCTTCTCTGCGTGGCACCGTGCAGAGGGGCATTTTTGGCAAAGGAGATAATTAATTATGAACGTGAGAGATTTTAATTTTGATTTACCCCAGGAGTTGATTGCGCAGGATCCTCTTTTAGACCGTTCTTCTTCCAGGCTTCTGGTATTGGACAAGCATACCGGGGAAATAGATCACAGACATTTCAGAGACATCCTTTCCTATTTAAAAAAAGGTGACTGTCTGGTTATTAATGATACAAAGGTGATTCCAGCCAGACTCTTTGGAGTGAAAGAGGGGACAGAAGCAAAGATTGAAATTCTTTTGTTAAAAAGAAGAGAAAATGATATTTGGGAGACCCTTGTAAAGCCAGGAAAAAAGGCAAAGGTGGGAACCGTGATTTCTTTTGGCGACGGACTGTTAAAAGGAACGGTTGTTGACGTGGTGGAGGAAGGAAATCGTCTGATTCAGTTTACCTATGAGGGTATTTTTGAGGAGATTTTAGACCGCCTGGGGCAGATGCCATTGCCTCCCTATATTACTCATCAGCTTCAGGATAAGAACCGTTACCAGACCGTGTATGCAAAGCATGAGGGTTCTGCAGCAGCACCTACCGCAGGACTTCATTTCACAAAAGAACTGTTAAAAGAGATTGAAGATAAGGGGATTTCCATTGCCCATGTAACCCTACATGTGGGCCTGGGTACTTTTCGTCCGGTAAAAGTGGATGAAATTGAATCCCATCATATGCATTCCGAATTCTATATCGTGGAGGAAGAGGAAGCCAAAAAGGTCAATGATACCAAAAAAAATGGCGGCAGGATCGTCTGTGTAGGGACCACCAGCTGTCGGACCGTTGAGTCTGCATCAACGGAAGATGGGATCTTAAAAGCAGGAACAGGCTGGACGGAGATCTTTATTTATCCGGGATACCGTTTTAAAATTTTGGACTGCCTGATCACAAACTTTCATTTGCCGGAATCTACTCTTGTGATGCTGGTTTCTGCGCTTGCAGGACGGGAACATGTGCTTCATGCTTATGAGGAAGCCATAAAGGAACGCTATCGGTTCTTCAGTTTCGGTGATGCTATGTTTCTTACTGATCTTCGTGATGGACAGGAACATGGAGGGGCTGTTTGATGAAAACTTCCGGAGATCTAAAACAATTTCTCCGTTCAGTGGATGGAAAAGGGTATCCGGCATACAAAGGAGCCAGAGGAGAATACCGTTTCCCTGATTATGTATTGTCCATTGATCATGTTCAGGGAGATCCATTTGCTTCGCCTTCCAGGATCAGCATACGTGTTGATGGAAAAAAGGCTGGATTTCCGCCGGCTTCCTTTGATATGGAATACAAAAGAGCAGCTCTTTCCGATCATCTGTTACGTCAGTTTGGAGAAATGCTGGAACCGTATCGCTTTATGGCAAAAGGATCGGGAAAAAGCGGACTTCTGGCAATCAGCCGTCCGGGGCAGGAGATCCTGGACCGTACTGCGTGCCGGATCAACAAGACAGACGGCAGCCTTACGCTTCGCCTTGAGGTAGGATTTCCAGCCAATGGAAGGTCCATTCGTTCCGAAGAACTGATTAAGATACTGTTTGATTTTCTGCCTTCCTGCGCAGCTAAAATCTGTTATTACAGTTCTTATTCCAATCAGGAAAAGGGCCGGATCGAGGAAGTGAGAAGGCTGGCAGAGGACCAGCAGTCTCTTCGAAGCCAGCTTACTGAACTTGGACTGGTGGCATTTGTGGCAAATGGGGCAATTCTGCCACGACAATCCGGGGTATCGGAAAAGCCAATGAAAAAAGCGGTACCTTTTAAATCCCCTTCCACCATGGAAGTGGAAATTTCTCTGCCAAATATGGGGAACATAAAGGGAATGGGAATTTCGAAAGGCATTACACTCATCGTCGGCGGAGGATACCATGGAAAATCCACGCTCCTGAAGGCACTGGAAAAGGGTGTGTATAATCATGTTTCCGGAGATGGAAGAGAGTTTGTTATTACGGAAGAATCGGCAGCAAAGCTTCGCGCCGAAGATGGAAGAAGCGTAAAGCAGGTGGATATTTCTGCATTTATTAATAATCTTCCGGATCATCGGGATACGGTCCGTTTTTCCACGGAAGATGCCAGCGGGAGCACTTCCCAGGCGGCAGGTTTGGTGGAAGCCATGGAAAGTGGAACCAGCGTATTTTTGATAGATGAAGATACCAGTGCCACCAACTTTATGATTAGAGACCGCCTGATGCAGCAGGTGGTAAGCCAGAATCAGGAGCCTATAACTCCATTTACCTTCCGCGTCAGAGGACTGTATGAGCAGAAAGGAATTTCCACCATACTTGTGGCTGGAAGCTCAGGAGCTTATTTTCATGCAGCGGATCATGTGATCCAGATGGATTCTTATGTGCCGAAGGAAATTACGCAATTTGCAAAAGAGGCGGCAGAGGCTTATGGAGAAAGGATTCTGCCGTTAGATTTACCCGAAGTAAACTTTTGCCGAGTGCCTCATGCCCTGGAAACCGGAGGAAAAGAGGAACGGTCTAAGACGAAGGTTTTAGGACGGGATAGTCTTAAAATTGACCATGAGGTGGTAGATTTACGCTATGTAGAACAGATCGCAGATGTGGAACAGATTGCAGCACTGGGATTTCTGCTTCAATATGCAGGTACCCGGTTGATCGACCGGAAGAAAACACTGGTGCAGATCGTTGATGAATTGGAAAATATGGTGCGGAAAGAAGGATTGGATTTTCTGGGAGAAAAGGGGTATCTTCCTGTAAATCTGGCACTTCCCAGGAGGCAGGAGATTTTTGCGGCATTTAACCGGTGCCGGAGCCTGCTGTTTTAAAAGAGTAGGGGTATATGCTCATGGAAGAAAAAAAACATATGGTCGGAGGAATATCCAGAAAGACTCTGGAACGCCTTCCGATTTATCATCATTATCTGGAACGTAAGCTTAAGGAGGGAACGGAAACCATATCAGCCCCCTCCATCGCGGTGGACCTTCAGCTTAACGAGGTTCAGGTGCGAAAGGATCTGGCAATGGTGACTAAGACCGGTGGGAAACCCAAAATGGGATATCAGGTCATGGAATTAATTAAGGACATAGAAGAGTTCCTGGGATTTCACAATTCCAACCAGGCGGTGCTGGTGGGAGCCGGTTCCTTAGGGAGAGCACTGCTTTCTTACAAAGGATTTGAGCAGTATGGTGTGGAGATTGTTATGGCTTTTGACTCTGACGGAAGAAAGGTGAACACCAAAATCGGAGGGAAGATGGTTCTGCCATTTGGAAAGCTTGAAAACCTTTGTCAGAGAATGAACATTCATATCGGAATCATTACAGTTCCTGCGCAGGCAGCCCAGGAGGCCTGTGACCATCTGGTGGCAGCAGGGGTAAGGGCAATCTGGAATTTTGCTCCCATTCATTTATCTGTCCCGGAACATGTTCTGGTGCAGAATGAGAATATGGCAGTGTCTCTGGCAGCGCTGTCCAAGTATCTTTATGAAGCAGAAAAGGAAGGCAGGCAGTAGACAAAGGAGGAAGATGATTGAACACTGTATTATTGCAATATGCGGTAGAGGTGGAAAAAACAGGCTCCATCACTCAGGCGGCAGCTAACCTATACATGGATCAACCAAACTTAAGCAAGGCGATTAAAAGTCTGGAAGAAAGTCTTGGTGCACCTATTTTTCGAAGGACTCCCAAGGGAGTGGTACCTACGGAAAGGGGGAGAGTTTTTTTAGAATACGCCAGAAATGTCCTGGTGCAGATAGAAGAGATGGAACATTTATATAAACCGGATCAGGTCACTGGTGTAGAATTTTCCCTTTCCATGCCGAGGGCAAGCTATATAAGCCTTGCATGTACCAGATTTATCCAGACTCTTAATCCGGAAGAATCCATGTCTGTCTGGCTGAGAGAGACAAATACTGCTGAGACGTTAAGGGATGTAGAGACAGGGGAATACCGTCTGGGAATCATCAGGCATCAGTCTTCTTCAGAAACCTATTATGGACAGACTATAGCAGCAAAAGGCCTGGTCATGGAACCGCTGTTTGACTACTCTTTAAGGCTTCTTTTTTCCTCTCATCACCCCCTGGCCGGGAAAGAGGAAATAGAACCGGAGGACTTAATTCCATATATCGAAATCTCTCACGGCGATGGTGTAACAAGCCACAAAGGGGACGGTGAAAAAGACAAAAAGAACCCGGATTCAGCAAAGCGTATATTTGTATTTGAACGGGGAAGCCAGTTTGATCTTTTGTGTGAGAATCCAGATACCTATATGTGGGTTTCTCCCATGCCGCCACAGGTTTTAAAGAGGTACCATCTGGTGGAACGGAAGTGTAAAAGAAAAACCGCGCTTTATCAGGACGCTCTGATTTATCGTAAGGGATATTCTCTTACAGTCTGGGAGAAAGAATTCTTAAAAGAACTGGAAAGATTCAGGTCCTTATTTAACTGAGAGTGTTAAATATATATCAATATTTATATACTGATATATACCTTTTTACCTTTGTATTTCCTGTCCAATTGGACTACAATATAATATAGTAAGAACTGGAAATTCATAAGGAGGGTTATAACATGGCTAGATTTACATTACCGAGAGACTTATATCACGGAAAAGGTGCCTTAGAGGAGCTTAAGAATTTAAAGGGCAATAAGGCAATCGTGGTAGTTGGCGGCGGTTCGATGAAACGATTTGGATTTCTTGACAGGGTGGAGGCTTACTTAAAAGAAGCCGGAATAGAAGTGAAATTATTTGAAGGTGTAGAACCGGATCCAAGCGTGGATACGGTGTTAAAAGGCGCTGAAATTATGCGTGAATTTGAACCCGACTGGATCGTTGCAATCGGCGGCGGTTCCCCTATTGATGCGGCAAAGGCAATGTGGGCATTCTATGAGTACCCGGATGTTACATTTGAAGATTTATGTATTCCATTCAATTTCCCATCCTTAAGAACTAAGGCAAAATTCTGTGCAATTCCGTCTACTTCCGGTACAGCTACCGAAGTAACGGCATTCAGTGTTATTACAGATTATAAAAAAGGAATCAAGTATCCATTAGCAGACTTTAATATCACACCAGATGTAGCGATCGTTGATCCGGATCTGGCTGAGACAATGCCTCAGAAGCTGACTGCATTTACTGGAATGGATGCGTTGACTCATGCGATTGAAGCTTATGTATCCACGCTTCATTGTGATTATACCGATCCTCTTGCGCTTCATGCGATCAAGATGATACATAATGATTTGATTGAGTCTTATCATGGTGATATGGATGCTCGTGCCCGTATGCACAATGCACAGTGTCTTGCTGGTATGGCATTTTCCAATGCATTGTTAGGTATCGTTCATTCCATGGCTCATAAGACAGGTGCCGCTTATTCCGGCGGACATATTGTTCATGGCTGTGCAAATGCAATGTATCTGCCAAAGGTAATCAAATTCAATTCCAAGGAATCCGAAGCAGCAAAACGTTATGGTGAGATTGCCAGCTTCATGGGTTTAAAGGGCAATACAGACGAAGAACTGGTTGATGCACTCATTGCTGAGATCCGTTCCATGAATGAAAAGCTGAGCATTCCTACCTGTATCAAGGAATATGAAGGCGGAATCATTGACGAAGCTGAGTTCAATGAAAAAATAGCGACAGTAGCCGAGTTAGCAGTAGGTGATGCATGCACCGGCTCCAACCCAAGACCGATCACACCGGCAGAGATGGAGAAATTGTTAATTTGTTGTTACTATGATAAAGAGGTAGATTTTTAATAATCTCCGAAAAATGAATGCAATGTAAGTCGTAGGCGCAGAACCGATTGGTTTTGCGCCTACGGTGCGTTAAAAGGAGTTTGACAGTAAAATTCATCTGTGATATGGTAATCTGGAAAATGAAAAACATGGGAGTACAAGATGAAAAGAGCGGTTTTAGTAGTGAGTTTTGGTACAAGCTATAATGAAAGCAGAATAAAAACCATAGAGGCCATTGAGCAGGCAATAAAGGCTGAATTTACAGATTATGAATTACGCCGGGCATTTACCAGCCGGATTATTATAGGAATTCTTAGAAACAGGGATGGAATTGAAATCGACGGAGTTTCTGAGGCTTTGGTAAGGCTGGCAGAAGACGGATATACTCATATTCTTGTACAGCCGACTCTGGTCATGGGTGGAGAAGAGAATGACCGTATGCTTGATGCGGTGGAACAACATCGGAATCGGTTTGAACGTATCGTTTGCGGAAATCCCCTGCTTACGGAAGAGGCAGATTATGAAACGCTTACAGAAGTGCTGATAAAGGATACAAAGGAATATGATGAGGAAGGAACGGAAATCATATTTATGGGACACGGCACCGAACATGAGGCCAATGAGATTTATCGACGGCTGGCTGGAGTGTTTTCCCAAAAGGGCTATAAACGGTATCATATCGGAACTGTAGAGGCAGATCCCTCATTTGAAGAGGTAAGGGAAGAAGTCAAAAAAACGAATTCCAAACGTATGGTGCTTCAGCCTCTTATGATTGTATCCGGTGACCATGCGCACAATGATATGGCAGGAGAAGAGGAAGATTCCTGGAAAAGCCAGCTGGAAGCAGAAGGATATCAGGTGGTTTGTCATTTAAAAGGTATGGGTGAATTAAAAGGGGTGCGGCAGATGCTGGTAGACCATGCAAAAGCCGCAGAAAGTGAGATGGAGGAGAAGGAATGAAAATAGGAAAGGCGATGATTCTCATTGCCGGACTGGCGGTCATGCTGCTTTCTGGCTGCGAAAGAAAAACAGAGCCGATCAGCAAATCTGGCTTTATGCTGAATACCTTTGTCACTGTGACAATTTATGATAAAGATGATCCTAAGATACTGGACGGCTGCCTGGAGTTATGCCGTTCTTATGAAAATATTTTAAGCAAGACTTTGGAAGGAAGCGAAGTATACAAGTTAAATCACAGGCCTGCGAACCAGCAGACTGTGACTGTGTCTGATGATATAAAGGCACTTATCACCGAGGCACAAAATTACTCCGAGCGGTCTGGAGGAGGCTTTGATGTTACCATAGAACCATTGTCCTCCTTGTGGAATTTCACTTCCGAAAATCCTGTGATTCCACCGGATAAAGAGATAAAAGAGGCAGTTAAAAAGGTGGATTATAAGAATCTAAAACTGGAAGGAAACACTCTTACCTTTTTATCCCCGGATACAACTCTTGATTTTGGGGCTGTTGCAAAGGGTTATATTGCAGACCGGTTAAAGGACTATCTTCTGGAGAAGGGCGTAAAAAGTGCCATTATTAATTTAGGTGGTAACGTTCTCTGTGTAGGAGAGAAGCCCGATGGGACTCCTTTTAAGATCGGCCTTCAAAAGCCTTTTGCAGACCGGAATGAGACCATAGAGACACTGAACATCCGGGATATGTCCGTAGTATCCTCCGGTGTTTATGAGCGCCATTTTATAAAAGATGGAACCAATTATCATCATCTTCTAAATCCCAGGGACGGATATCCATTTCAAAATGGACTGGTATCTGTTACAATTTTGTCAAAGGTTTCTGCTGATGGTGACGGAATGACCACCGCCTGTTTCTCACTGGGACTTGAAGAGGGACTGAAACTGGTCAATTCCCTAGACGGGATTTATGGGATTTTTATTACGGATGATTATGAAGTTTATTATTCGGATGGAGCAAAGCAGTTTCTGGAGGTCAAGCCTTAGATTTCCTTTACAATTTCCCAACCCTATAATACAATAGAGGAAATGCAATTTTAAAGGAGAAAAAGAAATGTTAAAAAAAATATGGGACAAGTTCATGAACCGTGAAGTCATATCCTATCTGATTTTTGGAGTGCTTACAACGCTTGTGAACTGGGTTGTCTATGGCATGATGGTGAGAACCGGCGTAGATTACCGCATCGCAACAGCAGCAGCGTGGGTAGTATCGGTCCTGTTTGCCTTTATTGTGAATAAAATTTTTGTTTTTCAAAGCTATGACCTGCACCTTGCCTTTGTAATGAAGGAGATTGTTTCATTTACCGCATGCAGAGCAGCGTCAGGCGTCATGGAAATGGTTCTAATGGTGATTATGGTTTCCTGGCTCAATATGGATGAATATGTAAGTAAAGTACTGGTATCCATAGTTGTTGTTGTTGTGAACTATGTATTCAGCAAACTTTTCATATTCCGAAAAAGTGAGGAAAAACCCCTGTAAAGAGAGGTAAATGAAATGGAACACGATGACGAGATTGAAAAGATATCAAAAGAACTAGAGGATATGCTAAGAATGACATCAGATGAAAAAGAAGATACAACAGGGGAAATAGACTTGAAAGCAAAAGACAAAGAGGAAGTAGAAATTAAAAACCAACAAGATAAGGCAGATACAGAACCGGACCTTCCCCCGTCTCCCAGAATCCATCTGGATATTCCGGTTGATGGAATGGAAGAACTGTATGACGATGAACTTTTAAAATCGGTAGAAGCCGATGATGTACTATTGGAGATCGAACCCCTTGATGATGATTTGGAGGACATTTTAGAAGAAGATATCATTATGGAAGAATTTCCTGAAGCAGATGTGGTTCAAAGGAAAGATAGAAGCAGGCTGATGTCAGATAAGTATGCCGGGTTCCCCCAAAAGGAATCAAGGAATACCAGCCTGGTGAGACCAGCTGACGGACTAATAGCAGCCTTTTTTGTGCCTATGGTCATTATGATCATCATATTTGCCCAAAGAGGGATTTTTCCATTTGGAGAAGAAAGTTTTCTTCGGACGGATATGTATCATCAGTATGCACCGTTTTTTTCAGAGTTCCGGTATAAGCTGACTCATGGTGGCAGTCTGTTATACAGCTGGGATATCGGAATGGGTGTAAACTTTGCTGCGTTGTACGCTTATTATCTGGCAAGCCCCTTGAACTGGCTTCTCATTCTCTGTCCGAAAAATAATGTCATAGAATTTATGACTTATATGATTGTGTTTAAGATCGGACTCAGCGGACTCAGCTTTGCATGGTATTTAAGAAAACATTTTAAGACCAATGATTTCGGAATCGCATTCTTTGGTATCTTTTATGCATTATCTGGATATATGGCAGCTTACAGTTGGAATATTATGTGGTTGGACTGTATCCTGTTATTTCCGATTATTATGCTGGGATTGGAAAGACTGGTTAAGGAAAAGAAATGTTTTCTGTATTGCATAACTCTTGGGTTATCAATCTTATCAAATTATTACATATCTATTATGATATGTATTTTTATGGTGTTCTATTTCCTCTCTCTTCTTATATTAGAAGGGAAGAGACCGTGGAAAGAACTCTTTATCAATGTTGGTCATTTTGCATTGTTTTCCCTGTTGGCTGGCGGACTTGCAGCAGTTGTCCTGCTGCCTGAAATCTATGCATTACAGATGACTGCTTCCGGAGACTTTAATTTTCCACAGACCTTTAGTTCCTATTTCTCCATTTTTGATATGATTGCCAGACACCTTCCGGCAGTGGAAACGGAGATTGGACTGGATCACTGGCCCAATATTTACTGCGGGGTTGGGGTTTTAATGTTCTTCCTATTATATCTTGGCAACCGAAAGATTCGACAGAGAGATAAGATTGTTATGTGTTCACTGCTTCTCTTTTTCTTTGCAAGTTTTTCCGTGAACGTGCTTAACTTTATCTGGCATGGGTTTCATTATCCAAACAGCCTTCCATGCAGACAATCCTTTCTCTATATTTTCCTTATGCTGATGATTTGTTACAATGCTTACATCCACTTAAAGGAAACTCCATGGAAACATGTTGTGCTCGCCTTTTTTGCTTCCATTATCTTTGTTTTAATGGCTCAGAAGCTGATTACAGACGAAGCGTATCATTTTTCCATATTCTATGTAGCAATTATTTTCCTGGCTGCTTATGCAGGACTTATCAGACTTTATCAAAGAGGAATCAGCAGAAATGTACTGGTACTGGTCGCTCTTGGGATTGTGTCTTTGGAAGCTGCAGTCAATACTACGGTGACCAGCGTGACCACTACCAGCAGAACCACCTATGTAAATGATAATAAGGCAGCTTCGGAACTGACTTCCAGTTTAATGCCCAATGATTCCTTTTACCGGGTAGAAAAGGTAACCCGGAAAACAAAGAATGACGGAGCGTGGCTCAACTTCCCTACGGTCTCCTTATTTTCATCTACAGCCAATGCAGATCTTTCCAAATTCTTTAAGAAGCTGGGGTGTGAAAGCTCTACCAATGCTTACAGCATCACGGGAAGTACTCCTTTGGTAGATGCCCTTTTTGCAGTCAGATATGCGCTGCAATCGGAAGAAGTGGAAGGGCAGGATGATATTTCGACTCTGGTTTCCACAGGAGAAGAGATGTATCTCCGTGAAAACACCTATGCGTTGTCTTTGGGATTCATGATGCCTTATGATCTGGAAAATAACTGGCAGCTGGAATTGACCAATCCCGCAGAAGTTCAGAATGATTTATCTGTGGTATTAGGAGCCAACCCTGTTTTGTCGGAAGTGCCCAGTGAGATCAAAGGAACCAGCTTTACCTTTACACCGGAAAAAGACGGAGACTATTATGTGTTTGTAAGCAACAAAAAGGTGGAAAAGGTAAATGCTTTTATAGGAGAAAGATCCAAGAACTTTGATAATGTTAGCCGCGGCTATTTGCTGGAGCTTGGAACCGCAAAAGCGGGAGAAAAGGTTACGCTTACCAATGAAGACAATGAGCAGGATCTGGTGGCTGTTGCTTACCGTTTTGAACCAGAGGGACTTAAATCTGTTTATGACATCTTAAATAAAAATTCCTTAAAGCTTACCACCTGGACGGATACACAGATAAAAGGAAGCGTTAATGCGGACCGGGCAGGATTGCTGTTTTTAAGCATTCCTTATGACAAAGGCTGGTCTGTCTGGGTAGATGGCAAGGAAGTGGAATCCTATAAAATATTTGATACGTTTTTAAGTGTGCATATGACTGCAGGTACCCACGAAATCACATTAAAATATATGCCTCAGGGACTAAAACTGGGCGGCAGCATTACAGCAGGAAGTATTCTGATTCTTCTTGTGATAGGAGGTTTCTCCTTAAAAAACAGAAAAAAACGCAGCCCCATGCGGGTTCATTCAAATAACTAACAGCGAAAAGAGGAGATCTAATTATGAAATTATGGGGCGGACGCTTCACAAAGGAAACCAATCAGCTGGTACACAATTTTAATGCATCCCTATCCTTTGACCAGAAATTTTATCATCAGGATATTGAAGGCAGCATCGCCCATGTAAAAATGCTGGCAAAGCAGGGGATTCTTACGGAACACGACCGGGATACCATCGTGGAAGGTCTTAAGGGAATCCGGGAAGATTTGGAGAGTGGGGTTCTGGAGATAACCGCAGAGCATGAGGATATTCACTCCTTCGTGGAAGCTGTATTAACGGAGCGGATCGGGGAAGCCGGAAAACGTCTGCACACCGGACGCAGCCGTAATGATCAGGTAGCTCTTGATATGAAGCTTTACACCAGAGACGAGATCGACGAGCTTTCTGGTTTGGTGAAAGGTCTTTTAACAGAGCTTGTGAAGCTGATGGAAGAGCATATCGATACCTACATGCCAGGATTTACTCATTTGCAAAAGGCTCAGCCAATCACTCTGGCTCACCATGTAGGAGCTTATTTTGAAATGTTTGACAGAGACTTATCTCGCCTTTCCGATATTAGAAAACGTATGAATTACTGTCCGTTAGGTTCCGGCGCGCTGGCAGGAACCACTTATCCTCTGGACCGGGAATATACGGCAGAACTTCTTGGATTTGATGGACCGACCTTAAACAGTATGGATTCTGTTGCGGATCGTGATTATCTGATTGAACTGTTAAGCGCGCTGTCTACCATTGCCATGCATTTAAGCCGGTTCTGTGAGGAGATTATTATCTGGAATACCAATGAGTATCGTTTTGTTGAGATCGATGATTCTTATAGTACCGGCAGCAGCATTATGCCTCAGAAGAAGAATCCAGACATAGCAGAACTCATCCGTGGCAAGGCTGGACGGGTCTACGGAGCGCTGGTTTCCATGCTCACCACAATGAAAGGAATTCCTCTTGCTTACAACAAAGATATGCAGGAAGATAAGGAGCTTACCTTTGATGCCATTGATACAGTAAAAGGCTGTCTGGCTCTTTTTACAGGTATGATTTCTTCCATGTCTTTCCGTAAGGATGTGATGGAGAGCAGTGCAAAGAACGGCTTTACCAATGCTACCGATGCGGCGGATTATCTGGTGAATCACGGCGTACCGTTCCGGGATGCCCATGGTATTGTGGGACAGCTTGTGCTTTTCTGTATTGATAAGGGAATTGCATTGGATGATATGACTCTGGAAGAATACAAGGCAATCAGCCCGGTATTTGAAGAAGATATTTATGAAGCGATCAGCTTAAAAACCTGTGTGGAAAAGAGAATGACAATCGGAGCTCCTGGACAGGAAGCGATGAAAAAGGTGATCGGGATCTATCGAAAGAAGCTGGAACAGTAAAAGAGAAGAGTAAAGTAAGAAAAAAGTATATAAAAAACCAAAAAGTATATTTAAGTTTGATAAAACATGCGTAAAAGGCCTGTTGGAAAATGGAAAGAAAATACCAGATATTGAACATGAAACGTCGTGTCAATATTGAAACTGGTATCTGCAATCCATTTTGCAGCAGGCCTTCTTGCTTTGCAGAAATCTAATAAATCACTTAGATCTGAGTTTGTAAGTCGAATAGAAATGACTATCCAAATATCTTTTTGCACAACCGGCATCCGGTAGGGGTGGCAGCCAGTCCTCCTTCTGCTGTTTCCCGAAGAGCAGGTGACATCTGCTGTCCAACCTGTTTCATGGCTATGATAACCTCGTCTGCAGGGATCACGCTTGGGATTCCAGCCAGAGCCAGTTCTGAAGCGGTAAATGCGTTAGCAACACCCATGGCATTTCGTTTGATACAGGGGACTTCCACCAGACCAGCCACCGGATCACAGACCAGCCCCATGGTGTTCTTTAAGGCGATGGCACAGCTGTCAGAAATCATCTGAGGAGTGCCGCCGAAGATTTCAGTTAAGGCAGCTGCGGCCATGGCTGAGGCGGAGCCAACTTCTGCCTGACAGCCGCCTTCAGCTCCGGCAATGCTGGCACATTTGGCAATGACCATACCAACGGCAGAAGCCGTAAACAGGGACATGATAATATCGTGTTTAGGAAGATCGTATTCTTCCATAACTGAAATAAGAGCCGCAGGAATGACACCGCAGGATCCTGCGGTGGGTGCAGCAACGATCTGTCCCATACAGGAATTGTATTCTGTTACGGCGAGAGCCATACTGATGGCATTTCCAAGAAGATGCCCATAATGATTGCGCCCTTCATCCACTGCTTTTTTTAACTTTGCAGCAGCACCTCCGGATAGTCCGCTGGAAGAGCGGAGGGTCTCATCCATACCGTTTAGAACGGATTGTTTCATGACATCAAAGCTTTTTTCCATGGTGGTATAAACGGCTTCTGCCGTGATTTCCATATCCTCTGCCTGCTCTTCCAGAACAAGTTCAGATATTTTTTTGTTGGATGAAAGAGAGGCATTCACCAGTTCCTCCACAGAATTATATTTAAGTTTCATGTGTTTCTCCTATTTTGATTGCTTATGAAATCAGTTTAATTTTAATAATATCGTATTATAGACAAAAGGAATGGCTTTAATCTCCGTAACCAGAGCATCATTAAAATCAGAGTCCATTTCAAGAGTCATAATAGCCAGTCCGCCTTTTTCCTGCCGGTTTAAGCGGAAATTGCAGATGTTTGCATTTCCTGCTGCCACCAAGTTGGTCACATGGGCAATGATACCGGGAACATCCTGATGCATGACAATGAGGGTAGTCTTTTGCCCGGTAAAATAGACTTCCATGTCATTCACCTTGGTGATGACAATGTTGCCGCCGCCAATGGATGCGCCCTGAACAGCAATGGTATTGCCTATTTTCGATGTCAATGTAACAAGGGCAGTGTTGGGATGGGCATTTTCAATGGTTCCCGTGCGGAAAACGATGGATATACCCTGTTCTTCTGCTGTCTGGATGCTGGTCCTGATACCGGAGTCCCAGGGATCCATTTTTAAGATTCCGCCGATAATGGCTTTATCCGTACCGTGGCCTCTGTAGGTTTTTGCAAAGGAACCATGAAAAAGGATATCCGCTTTTACCACGGGAGCACCTAATAACATGGCAGCAGTCTTTCCGATGCGTGCGGCACCGGCTGTATGAGAGCTGGAAGGTCCGATCATAACAGGGCCCACGATGTCAAATACATTCATATTTTTTCTCCAATTCTAGTACATTCTTCTATATTCTTATAAGGGCTTGAATTCCGGTTTCCGTTCTTTAAATTCTGTATAATAGGAAAATCCACAGGAAAGCAAAATCTCTTTAGCTGTCTCAAAATCTGCTCCCAAATCTTTCGGGATATGGGCATCGGAGCCAATGGTTATGATTTCCCCACCCAGCTCCCGGTAGCGTTTTATGATTTCCCTGCCTGGATTTGGCTGATGGATGCCTTTTCGAAAACCTGCCGTATTACATTCAATTCCTTTGCCATGTTCAATAATGGCCTTTAAGATTTTATCAAAAATATCACGATACGTCTCGTAACGGTAGTAATCTGCTTTATTGGGGCCATAACGGATTATGTAATCGATGTGGCCTGCTGTGTCATAGGTGTTTAGATGCTTTACGTTATCCAGTGTGACCTGGAAGTACTGAAGATATGCTTCTTCTTCCTTCTTTCCTTCAAAAAATGACGGATAAGCTGGATCCTTCCGATTAACAAAATGGGTGGAGCCAATGACATAGTCAAAAGGATGGGCAGACAGCAATCCTTTAAAATATTCTTCCAAATGAGTCTGAAGGCCAAGTTCGATTCCAATACGAAGGTCGATCTGTTTTTTATATTCTTCTTTTAGCTGGGACATGGTCTCGAAATACCGGTTTATATCAAGGGTGAAATCAATTTCGGAATCCACATCATAGTCATGGTGGTCTGTGACGCAGAGGGATTTCATTCCAAGCTCTATGGCACGATCCAGCTGCGCCCGTACAGGAGTTTCGGAGTCTCCTGAAAAGATAGTGTGAAAATGATAATCTGGCAGCATGAGGGCCTCCTTTCAAAATTAAGTTCATTATAATCAAATTAGGGAAGAAAAGCAACGAAGAGAATCGGGGGGTTTATCAAATTAATACAAAACATTACAAGTTTCGCAAATACCATTAGAAAGTAATCCCTTTGTTCCAGCCGGCAAAAAAGAAAACAGTTTTCTGCAAAAGTATGCATAAATCAGAAAAGACGATTTATAATAGGAAATGATGCGTGCTCCCTGAATTTTTAAATCCGGTATTGGAACGAGGAATAATCTATGAATGAGTCCTTTCCGGGGAGCAGCATGGAGAATGTAAATAATAAGCAAGGAAAAGATAAAATAAAAAAAAGGACTTGCTATTTATTGGGATATTAGGTAAAATAAAAGGTAGTTGATTATTATTTAACAATCACATTAATTTTATTCTTAGGAGGAATTGAATTATGGCAGTAAAAGTTGCAATTAACGGTTTCGGACGTATCGGCCGTCTTGCTTTCAGACAGATGTTTGGCGCAGAAGGCTATGAAGTAGTAGCAATTAACGATTTAACAGATCCAAAGATGTTAGCACATTTATTAAAATATGACACTGCACAGGGCGGATACGCTGGATACTACGGCGAGAACGTTCATACAGTTGAAGCTTCTGAAGATTCTATTACTGTAGATGGAAAAAATATTAAAATCTATGCTGAGAAAGATGCTGCAAATCTTCCTTGGGGTAAGGTTGGAGTTGATGTAGTATTAGAGTGTACCGGTTTCTACTGCTCAAAAGCTCAGTCTCAGGCTCATATCGATGCAGGCGCTAAGAAAGTTGTTATCTCTGCTCCAGCAGGCAACGATCTGCCAACCATCGTTTACAGCGTAAACGAGAATGTATTAACAGCTGATGACAAAATCATCTCTGCAGCTTCTTGTACAACAAACTGCTTAGCTCCTATGGCTAAGGCTCTTAATGATTATGCTCCAATCCAGTCCGGTATCATGAGCACAATCCATGCTTACACAGGCGATCAGATGATCCTTGACGGACCTCACAGAAAAGGTGACTTAAGAAGAGCAAGAGCAGGCGCTGCTAATATCGTTCCTAACTCTACTGGTGCTGCAAAAGCAATCGGCTTAGTTATTCCAGAATTAAACGGTAAGTTAATCGGCTCCGCACAGCGTGTTCCGGTTCCTACAGGTTCTACTACTATCTTAACAGCAGTTGTTAAGGGTGCTGATGTAACAAAAGAAGGCATCAACGCAGCAATGAAGGCAGAAGCAAGCGATTCCTTCGGTTACAATGTTGATGAGATCGTATCTTCTGATGTTATCGGTATGAGATTTGGTTCCCTGTTTGATTCTACTCAGACTATGGTTTCCAAGATTGGTGATGATTTATATCAGGTACAGGTTGTTGCTTGGTATGACAATGAGAATTCCTACACAAGCCAGATGGTTCGTACAATTAAGTACTTCGCTGAATTAGGCTAATGATCCACGAAGGGTCCGGTCGTTATGGACCGGGCCCTTTTATTATTTCATAATTATTTTGTATACACCATATTGGAAAGGAGCATTCAGAGTATGCTTAGCAAGAAAACAGTTGACAATTTAACAGGATTACAGGGCAAGAAAGTATTAGTGAGATGTGATTTCAACGTACCGTTAAAGGATGGAGTAATCCAGAACTATAACCGTATTGACGGAGCCATTCCTACCATTAAGAAATTATTAGATCAGGGTGCAAGAGTGATTCTTTGTTCCCATTTAGGAAAACCAAAGGGTGAGCCACTTCCAGAGATGTCCTTAGAACCAGTTGCTCCAGCATTAAGCGAGAGACTTGGCGTTTCCGTAAAATTTGTAAATGATCCAAAGGTAACCGGACCTGAGACACAGAAGATTGCTGCTGAATTAAAAGACGGCGAAGTACTTTTACTTCAGAATACCCGTTACAGAGTGGAAGAGACAAAGTACGGCAAAGACGAGAACGCAGAAGAGTACGCAAAAGAGCTGGCTGCATTAAGCGATGGCATTTTTGTAAACGATGCGTTCGGTACCGCTCACAGAGCACACTGCTCCAATGTAGGGGTCACCAAATATACATCCACCAACGTTGTTGGTTACCTGATGGAGAAAGAAATCAAATTCTTAGGCGAGACAGTTGAGAATCCAGTTCGTCCTTTCGTGGCTATCCTGGGCGGAGCAAAGGTTTCTGATAAGATCAACGTAATCAATAACCTTCTTGATAAGGTAGATACCTTAATCATCGGCGGAGGTATGGCATATACCTTCTTAAAGGCTCAGGGCAGAGAAATCGGCAATTCTTTATGTGAAGAAGATAAAGTTGACTATGCATTAGAGATGATCAAAAAGGCAAAAGAAAAAGGTGTAAATCTGCTTCTTCCTGTTGATAACGTAGAAGGAAAAGAATTCTCAAACGATACAGAGAGAAAAGTGGTTGAATCCATCGACGCAGGCTGGTCAGGATTCGATATCGGACCGAAGACCATTGATCTTTACAAAAAAGCATTAGAAGGCGCTAAGACTGTTGTATGGAACGGACCTATGGGCGTTTTCGAATTCTCCAACTTTGCAGATGGAACATTGGAAGTATGCCGTGCTGTTGCTGACCTTCAGGATGCAACTACCGTAATCGGCGGCGGTGATTCCGTAAATGCGGTTAAGAGACTTGGATTCGCAGATAAGATGACTCATATCTCTACCGGTGGCGGCGCATCCTTAGAGTTCCTGGAAGGAAAAGAACTGCCAGGCGTGGCTGCAGCTGACAATCAATAATAGCAGATACCGGCCCGGGCGGTGAACGTCCGGGCTTTTAAAGCAAAAGGCTTTGACCTATTAAACGATGAAAATAAGGAAGGGTAATTGTATGTCAAGAAGAAAAATCATAGCAGGAAACTGGAAAATGAATATGACGCCAACCGAGGCGGTTGAGCTTGTAAATACATTGAAACCTTTGGTTGCAAGTGATGAGGTAGATGTTGTTTTTTGCGTACCGGCCATTGATATTATACCAGCTATGGAAGCAGCAAAGGGCTCTAATATCAACATCGGAGCAGAAAATATGTACTTTGAAGATAAGGGCGCTTTTACTGGTGAGATTTCTCCCGCAATGTTAAAAGATGCTGGTGTGAAGTATGTCGTTATCGGACATTCCGAAAGAAGAGAATACTTTGCAGAATCCGATGAGACTGTGAATAAGAAAGTTTTAAAGGCATTTGAATCCGGCATTACACCGATTGTATGCTGTGGAGAATCCTTAACTCAGAGAGAACAGGGAATCACACTTGACTGGATCCGTCAGCAGATCAAGATTGCATTCTTAAACGTGACTGCAGAACAGGCTAAAGATGCAGTAATCGCTTATGAGCCAATCTGGGCTATTGGTACCGGTAAGGTAGCAACAACCGAGCAGGCACAGGAAGTTTGCAAGGCAATCCGTGTATGCATCGGTGAAATCTATGACGAAGCTACCGCAGCAGCAATCCGCATCCAGTACGGTGGCTCTGTATCTGCAAGTAGCGCACCGGAGCTGTTTGCGCAGCCTGATATTGACGGCGGCCTGGTTGGCGGGGCTTCTTTAAAGCCAGAATTTGGATCAATTGTTAATTATAACAAATAAATGAAAGCTGCCGACTCCATTTATCATAGATCAGGGTCGGCAGTTTTTAACGGAAAAGGAGAACTAGTTATGAGCAAAAAACCAGTTGTATTAATGATACTTGATGGTTATGGATTAAATGATAACTGCGAACATAACGCTGTTTGTGAAGCAAAGACTCCAATTATGGATCAGCTGATGAGCCAGTGCCCGTTTGTGAAGGGAAATGCCAGCGGTTTGGCAGTAGGTCTTCCAGATGGACAGATGGGAAACTCAGAAGTCGGACATTTAAATATGGGTGCAGGCCGCATCGTATACCAGGAACTTACCAGAATTACAAAATCCATAGCAGATGGTGATTTCTTTGAAGTACCCGAATTTTTACAGGCAGTGGAAAACTGTAAAAAGAACGGATCAGCCCTTCATATGTGGGGACTGGTTTCAGACGGCGGAGTACACAGCCACATTGGCCATATTTACGGTCTGCTTGAGTTAGCGAAAAGAAGCGGTCTGGAAAAGGTTTATGTACACTGTTTCTTAGATGGACGTGATACACCTCCTGCTTCCGGAAAGAGCTTTGTGGAAGCTCTGGAAGCGAAGATGAAAGAGCTGGGTGTTGGTAAAGTGGCTTCTGTTGCAGGACGTTACTTTGCTATGGACCGTGATAATCGTTGGGATCGTGTGGAACGTGCATACCGTGCCCTCACAAAGGGAGAAGGAAACCATGCGGAATCAGCTACAGCAGGAATCCAGGCTTCCTATGATGCAAAAGTTTATGATGAATTTGTAGAACCTCTTGTAGTGACCGAAGGTGGAAAGCCACTTGCTACGGTATCCGATAATGATTCCGTAATTTTCTTTAATTTCCGTCCTGACCGTGCAAGAGAAATGACAAGAGCTTTCTGTGATGATGACTTTAAAGGATTTGAGAGAGACAGAAGAATTAATCTTACTTTTGTCTGCTTTACCAATTATGATGAAACCATCAAAAATAAGATTGTTGCATTTAAAAAAGAATCTATTTCAAATACCTTTGGTGAATTCCTTGCTCAGAATAATTTAACTCAGGCAAGAATCGCTGAAACCGAAAAATATGCCCATGTAACCTTCTTCTTTAACGGCGGTGTGGAAGAACCGAACAAAGGAGAGGAGCGGATTTTAGTTCCGTCTCCAAAGGTCGCTACCTATGATTTACAGCCAGAGATGAGCGCATCTATCGTCTGTGAGAAGCTGACAGATGCCATTAGATCCAGCAAATATGATGTGGTAATTGTAAACTTTGCAAATCCGGATATGGTTGGCCATACCGGAATCGAGCCTGCTGCCATTAAGGCCATTGAGACCGTTGATGAATGTGTTGGCAAAGTCGTAGATGCCATTAAGGAAACGGACGGCGTACTGTTTATCTGTGCAGACCATGGAAATGCAGAGCAGCTTCTGGATTATGAGACTGGCGAACCATTTACAGCACATACGACCAATCCGGTTCCGTTTATTCTGGTGAATGCAGATCCTTCTTATAAGTTGAGAGAAGGCGGATGCCTTGCAGATATTGCTCCGACTCTGATCGAACTGATGGGAATGCAGCAGCCGAAAGAGATGACAGGAAAATCATTGCTTGTAAAATAAAGTACTAAAAATGAGGGCTTTCCGGTGTTTTTGCTGGGGGGCCTTCTTTTAAACTCATTGAAAATTATGTTTGTCCAAATTCGTTTTGGGCTTCCATTTCTAACAGAAATACGATAGAATAGAAAAAGATATGTTAGGAAGGGTTTCAGATGAGTATTCGAATCAGATTTTCTTTGGAGCCAAAGAAAAAAATATTTTCCGGAATAGTCTGGAATTGCCAGAATGCGGAGCGGATGACAAAAGATCTGGTGAAGGAAATGGGATACCATTGTTACCGAATGGATGGATTTTTGCTGGTCCAGCTTTGCGCGGAAGGCTATATCTGGTTTAAATGGAACAAACAGAAGCTGCAGGGAGAGAGCCAGACAAATATTGCCGGGCCTGGTTTTCATGCGGCTGTCATTGAGTTTTTAGAGCAGCTGGCGGGCAAAGAAAAGTTAAAACTCAAGGTGGAGGACCGGACGGGGTATTTTGCCCGAAGGGATTTTCTTTCTATGAGGCAGAAATATTTCTATCAGTGGTTTTCTGATCTTATGGATCTGGTATCCAAATGGAACGGAAGCGAGGAATACATGTTTTGCTGGCCTGCGGTTTATTACATACCGGAGAGACGGGAGGGAAAACTGATCACTCATATTCGGGCATTTTCATTTAAAGAACTGAAAGGTATGGTCAATTCGGGAATGAGTGTGGCATTTGCCAGGGACTTTTTCGTGTGGAATGAAGAAAAAAAGGATGCCTGGTTTTACAGAAACAGTGCTCTGGTTTTATTAAATCAGTTTTGTTATTTCATGCCATCAGACCGAAGTGATCAGGACAAAGAAATCAATCAGACCATCATTGACTTACTTGAAAAAGCCCTTGTTATGGACCGGAGGATTCCATTTCCCAAAATGGAATATTTAGAAGTCTGCGGTCTTCATCACCATGCTCCCATGGATGTAGAGAATGCTGTTCTATTCCAGGAGGAGGATTCCATCGGCTGCAGGAAGCACCTGGTTTATCGGAAGATCGGCAATATGAGCTTCGGAATACCAGGGAATTTTTTATATGATGAAGCTGATCAGGGAATTATGGACCACTATTTTGACGGGACATTGTATGGCGGTCATGATTATTATATTTATGCTGCAGTCTTTGAAGGTCGTCAGGCGGTATTCAAAAAACAGTGGTTTGAGCAGGGGAAAGTGGAAGAAATCATGGATTTTAACATGGGAGATGCCAGTGTTCGGACTGCCTTTTATGAACCGGAAGAGAAAAAGGGAGAAACTCTTTATGGAATGTCTGCCCAGGTGCTTTATAAAGAGCAGCGTATGAATATAAATATTATAAGTAGAAAGCCTGGGGAAAAAGAGTGGGCTTTGAATCTTATTAAGAATATTAAAATTACAGAGTAGAGGATTGTATGAAAGAAAATGAGATGAAGACAGGCACACTTCTGAAACGTTTTGTGCCTTATTATAAAAAATATACCAAAGTCATGATCATGGATTTGTTCTGTGCATCTTTGACGACGATCTGTGAGCTGGTGCTGCCGCTTATTTTGCGCTATATCACAAATCAGGGATTAAGGGACTTAGCTTCTTTATCGGTTAAGACCATTGTCAGCATTGGCCTTCTTTATTTCGCATTAAGAATTATTGATGGTCTGGCCAGTTTTTACATGGCTTATACCGGACATGTGATGGGAGCTGCCATTGAAACTGATATGAGACAGGATGCATTTTCCCATTTACAGAAGCTGTCGGATAATTATTTTAATAACACCAAGGTCGGTCAGATCATGTCAAGGATCACCAGTGATTTGTTTGACGTGACGGAATTTTCTCATCATTGTCCGGAGGAATTTTTTATTGCATTTATAAAGACAGTGGTATCTTTTATCATACTGTCAAGAATCAACCTTCCGCTGACCCTGATTATTTTCCTTTTGATACCGGTGATGGCTGTATCCTGTATCTACTTTAACCTTCAGGTAAAGAGAGCGTTTAAGCACCAGAGAAATCATATTGGAGAACTGAACGCCAGAATCGAGGACAGTCTTTTAGGAAACCGTGTGGTCCGGGCTTTTGCCAATGAAAAGATCGAGATTGAAAAATTCAGCCAGGATAACTTGGAATTCCTTAATATCAAACGGAAAACCTACAAATATATGGCGGCATTCCAGAATACCATTCGTATGTTTGACGGTCTGATGTATGTGGTGGTTATCATTGCAGGCGGCATTTTCATGATTAGAGGGCTTATTGAGCCTGGCGATTTGGTTGCCTACACTCTTTATGTGTCAACTCTTCTTACAACCATCCGCAGAATCATTGAATTTGCAGAGCAGTTCCAGAGAGGTATGACAGGAATCGAACGTTTCATGGAGCTTATGGATGCGGATATAGACATTTTTAATGAGGAAGGTGCTACTCCTTTAAAAGATGTACAAGGCAGCATTGCATTTAAAGATGTAACCTTTGAATATCCGGATGATCATAATCCGGTTTTAAGCAATATTAATCTTCAAATAAAACCGGGCGAAAAGGTAGCGCTAGTCGGCCCTTCTGGAGGAGGAAAGACTACCTTATGTAATTTACTACCTCGTTTTTATGATCCAACGGAAGGAAAGATCCTTCTTGACGGACAGGATATCAAACAGGTAACGTTAGAAAGCCTGCGAAGTGCAGTAGGTGTTGTTCAGCAGGATGTATATCTATTTTCCGGTACAGTCTTTGAAAATATTGAATATGGCTGCCCCGGAGCCTCAAAAGAGGACGTATATGAGGCAGCGAAACTGGCTGGTGCCCATGAATTTGTTATGGGGCTGAAAGATGGTTATGATACTTATGTGGGAGAACGTGGCGTGAAGCTGTCCGGCGGGCAGAAACAGCGCATCAGCATTGCCAGAGTATTTCTTAAAAATCCTCCGGTGCTGATTCTTGATGAAGCTACTTCCGCTTTGGATAATGAGAGCGAGCATCTGGTATCCCAGTCTCTGGAACGACTTTCCAAGGGACGTACCACCCTTACCATTGCCCACCGCCTTACTACCATTCAAAATGCGGACCGGATTCTGGTTCTGTCTGACAGCCAGATTCTGGAAGAAGGGAACCATGAGGAACTTCTTTCAAAGCGAGGAATGTATTATCAGCTTTATACCTCTGTAAAAGAAACAGAGCAGGGCGCTGAGATTGAGGAATAGAGGAGAACGGAAATGAAAGTAGCAATATTAACAGACAGCAACAGCGGAATTACCCAGAAGCAGGGAGCGGATGCTGGAATTTATGTAATACCTATGCCATTTATGATGGGCGGAGAGACTTATTATGAGGATATCAGCCTGTCACGGAAAGAATTTTATGAAAAGCTGGAAGGCGGAGTTGATATTTCCACCTCCCAGCCGTCTCCGGCAGATCTTATGGATTTATGGAATAAACTTTTGGAAGAATATGATGAAGTGGTTCATATTCCCATGTCCAGTGGTTTGAGCAGTGCATGCCAGACAGCACTGATGCTTGCAGATGATTATGAGGGAAAGGTATTCGTTGTAAATAACCAGCGGATTTCCGTCACATTAAGGCAGTCTGTTCTGGAAGCCAAGAGAATGGCAGATGCCGGAATGGAAGGCAAAGCCATTAAGGAAAAACTGGAAGATACAAAGATGGATTCCACCATCTATATTACGCTGGATACTTTGGAATACTTAAAAAAAGGCGGGAGAATTACTCCGGCAGCTGCTCTTTTAGGATCATTTCTCAGGATTAAGCCGGTATTGACTATCCAAGGAGAAAAGTTAGATGCTTTCGCAAAAGCAAGAACCATGAAACAGGCCAAGACCATGATGATTACGGCGGCCAAAAAGGATATGGAAGAACGCTTTGGGGATCCGGAAGGCATTCATACACATATTGCAGTGGTTCATTCCAACAGCGAAGCGGCTGCATTGGAATTCAAACAGGAGTTAGAAGAGATTTTCCCTAATAGCGGTGAAATCTATGTGGATCATCTGTCATTAAGCGTATCCTGCCATATCGGCTCAGGAGCACTTGCCATTGCATGTACGAAAAAGCTGGATCTATGACAGGGGATAAAGTTGGAGGTGTGCGGATATGTTTCCGTTTAAGATTTTAAAGATAAAACACACCATAAGCCTGCGTGTTACTCTGATCATTGTCTTATTAGTGGTAGGAAGTATACCAGTGTTTATCCAGAGTCCGGTAATGCTTGGGTCTTATAAGCAGAATTTAATCGATTCCAGAATGCAGGATATCCAAAACCAGTGCTGGATTTTGAGCAATAAGATGACCAGGAGCGGATATTTAACAATGGAACCCAAGGATCCTCTGTTGGACAATGAGATGTCGGTAAAGGCCGATATGTTTAACGGCAGGATTGTGGTGATCAACCGCAGTTTCAGAATCATCAGCGATACGTTTTCTCTGTCAGTGGGAAAGCTTAATGTATCAGAAGAGGTGATCCGGTGTTTCAACGGAGAGAACAGCAATAAATATAATTCGGAAAAGCGTTATTCAGCTCTGACCATTCCCATTTATTCCAACAGCCAGGATAAGGAAATTGACGGAGTGATGATCGTTACGGCATCGACCGAAGACCTTCTTAACCGGGTTTCAGAGGTATCTGAAAAGGGATCCCTTCTTAATCTCATGATCTTGTCCATTCTGGCCATTGTGGTGGTTCTTGTGGCAAAGCTTATTATGAAGCCGTTTAAGGAGCTGCAACGGCTTTTAAACCGTGCAGCAGAAGGGAATATGGATGAAGCCATAAGCTCCCGTGCATACAAGGAGACGATGGAAATAACAGATTCCATAAACCTGACTTTAAAGAAGTTAAAAGCAGTGGATCAGTCCAGGGAAGAATTTGTATCCAATGTATCCCACGAACTGAAAACCCCCATTACATCCATCCGGGTGCTGGCAGATTCTCTTATGGGAATGGAAGATGTACCGGTGGAGCTGTACCGGGAGTTTATGAGCGATATTTCCGTGGAAATCGAGCGGGAAAGCAAGATCATTGATGACCTTCTGGCTCTGGTGCGAATGGACAAGACTTCCGGAGGAAATTTAAACATTGCTCAGGTTAACATCAACGGTCTGCTGGAACTGATCTTAAAGAGACTGCGTCCGATTGCCGGAAAGCGCAATGTGGAGCTGATATTTGAGAGCATTCGGGAAGTGACTGCGGATGTAGATGAGATGAAGCTTTCCTTAGCCCTCAGCAATCTGGTGGAGAATGCGATCAAATATAATGTGGAAGGCGGCTGGGTCAGAGTCACACTTGATGCAGACCACAAGTTCTTCTATGTGAAGGTCGCAGATTCTGGTATCGGCATTCCAGAGGAATTCCAGGAGCATGTATTTGAACGGTTTTACCGGGTCGACAAAGCCAGATCCAGGGAAACTGGTGGTACGGGTCTTGGTTTGTCCATCACGAAGAAAATCATTCTCATGCATCAGGGAGCATTAAAACTTCAAAGCAAAGAGGGAGAGGGAACTACATTTACGGTGCGCATTCCTCTCACTTATATATCATAGGAACAGGAGGAGTTGTATGATGAAACGAAGAAGCGTTTTTTTGATCCTCCTGGTGTGCCTTCTCTGTATGACTGGCTGCCAAAGAAGTGAAATCAAGGAAGGGGAGGCAACAGGCAGTGTATATCAGATCTACTATTTAAATTCTGCCATGACAAGGCTGGAACCACAGAAATACACCATGGCTAATAAGCCGGAAGATAGTAAAGATGCACAAACAGATTGGGAGATTCTCAATCTGATCGAGCAGCTGCGGACGGTACCAAAGGATTTGGACCGGCAGGCAGCCGTGCCGGATAAAGTAGGATTTGAACGGTACAAACTGGAGGATAAGGTCCTCTATCTGTATTTTGATAACAATTATTCGTTAATGAACAGCACCAGGGAAATTTTATGCAGGGCTTCGTTGGTAAGGACTCTGACCCAGATTAAAGGGGTGGACTATGTAACAGTGTATACGGCGGAACAGCCGTTAATGGACAGCTCAGGAAATCCGGTGGGTCCTATGGCAAATTCAGATTTTATCGATAATATCAGCAATGTCAACTCCTATGAGAAAACCGAGCTGGTGCTGTATTTTTCTGATGAGACCGGGGAAAAGCTGGAAAGAGAGACCAGAGAAGTCGTCCATAGTGTGAATACTTCCTTAGAAAAGCTGGTCATTGAGCAGTTGATCGCAGGTCCGGGACGGGAGGGAATGAATCCCACCTTACCAAAGGATACCAAGCTTCTTAATGTGTCGGTCAATGAAAATGTCTGTTATATAAATTTTGATTCATCATTTTTGAATAATACATTGGAAGTAAAAGAGTATATTCCGATTTATTCCATTGTCAATTCCCTGGCTGCGGTGACCTCTATCAATAAGGTGCAGATTACCGTAAACGGTTCTCAGGAATTTATGTTCCGGGATTCCATTTCCTTAAACCAGGTGTTTGAACGAAATCTGGATTACAATGCGGAAAATGAGGAAGTACTGAGTGAAACAGGAGGAAAAGAACAATAAAACGCCCATTATGTCTGATCGCAGGGGGATTTGTACTTGGAGAGACTGCCGCTTTGCTGGCTCTGACATCATGGCTTTTAATTCCGGCATTTTTTGCTGCCGGGATGATTCTTTATGGTTATTGGAGAGGCAGAGACTTTCGATGGGTCCTTTTGCCTCTCATTTTTTTGTATCTGGGCGCTGCCTGGGCACGCATGGATGAAAGAAGCTGGGAAAGACGGGAGGAATCCATTGAAGAACTTACAGAGACTTATCTGGAAGCCAGGGGAAAGATCACTTCCATAGAAGAAGCAGATGGAACCCTTAAAATTCTTTTAAAAGACAACCGGGTCTTTAAATGGAGCAATGGAAGCAGAGATAAGACAAACTGCTTTTTTATTCCTGGTCTCATGGTGACAATCAAGGATTTTGAGAAGAAAGAAAAAAGCGGAAAGATTGCAAATTTAAAGGAGCTTGGAATCGGTGAAACGGTTTTAGTAAGAGGAGATGGCAAGCCTTTTTCAAAGGCCAGGAATCCAGGAGAATTTGATTCAAAGGAATTCTATAAGGCCATGGATTTGGATTTAAAGCTGTACGGAGAGGAACTGCTTGTCTTAGACAGCCGGAAGGATCCGGTTCTTGAAGGAATTCGCCAGGTAAAGCTGTGGATCATTGGAATCTTTTATAAGCTTACTGGAGAAAAGGATGCAGGGATTTTTGTGGCAGCAGTGATTGGAGATAAAGAGGGGATTCCAAAAGAAATCAATGATCTATATCAGAAAAATGGAATTGCTCATCTCTTAGCGATCAGTGGAATGCATATGTCTGTGATCGGGCTTTTTTTCTATCGGATTCTGCGAAAGACTGGTCTTGGATATGGAATGGCGGGAGCGGTCAGTTCAATTCTGGTAATCCTTTACGGAATTTTGACCGGCAATTCCCCGTCTGTGGCCAGAGCAGTGATCATGATGGTCATAACATTTCTGGCTTCTTATCTTGGAAGAACCTATGATCTTTTATCTTCAGCGTCTTTGACACTGATCCTGCTGTCACTGAAATCTCCGCTGATCTTGATGCAGGGCGGAGTACAATTGTCTTTTGGAGCTGTATTTGCAATTGGAGGAGTGATGCCAGTCATGGCGGAATGGGTAGGGAAAGACAAACCATTTGTCAAGGCCGTATCTACTGCAATCGCGATACAGGTGGTAACCCTGCCTGTGGTGCTTTATCATTTTTATCAGCTGCCGCTTTATGGGATTTTTCTTAACTTTCTGGCAATCCCTCTTATGGATGCAGTTGTTTATTCCGGTCTTGCCGTAATTTTTCTCGGAAGCATCTGTCCCTTATTGGGAGTCGCGGCAGCAGGAATCGGTCATTATATTCTGAATTTCTATGAATTTTCTTGTAAGAGTATTACAAAACTTCCCTATAACAATTTAACCGTTGGGAGACCTGATATGGAACGCCTTGCTGCCTATGGATTTTTTGTGGCGGCTGTGTTTTTCGTATTAAAGATATCAGCATCACCCAGTATAAAAAAAGAGGAAGAGAAAAAACCTTCTTATTCATACATAAAGCGGCTACTCCTTTTATTTGTGCTATATGGATTTTGCATCCTGCTTTTTAAGCCTGCACCTGTAAAGGGGTTGGAAGCCATGTTCCTTGACGTGGGGCAGGGAGATGGGATTCTCTTGCGTACCGGGAAGTCTACGGTACTTGTAGATGGAGGCAGTTCTTCCAAGAAGTCTCTGGGAGAATATACGCTGGAACCTTGTCTTAAAAATCTGGGCGTTTCCGTAATTACATATGCATTTGTCAGCCATGGGGATTTAGATCATCTAAGTGGCGTCCGGTTTTTACTGGAAACCAGTGATGATATCAGAATTGAAAATATCATGCTTCCTTATCAAGGAAAAGAAGATAAAGAGATTCAAAGGCTGGAGGCACTTGCCAGAATGCGTGGAACCAAAGTGATGTATCTGGCGGGTGGTGATGAAATTACTGTGGAAGGGCTAAAGATCACCTGTCTCTATCCAGGTACATCGGATGTCCCTGAAACAGTGAATGAGCAGTCAGAGGTTCTTAAAATGGATTATGGGAATTGTCATATGCTGTTTACCGGAGACATGGGAGAAAAAGAGGAAAACCGGCTCTTAGAGCGATTGGGGGAAAAAGGACTTTCTCAAATTAACGTACTAAAGACTGCACATCATGGATCCAAGTATTCCTCCAGTGAAGCTTTTCTTGAAGCAGTTTCTCCCCGTTGGGCAGTTATTTCCTATGGGGAAAATAATTCTTATGGGCATCCCCACAGGGAAGTGCTGGAACGATTTGAGGATTTAGGCGTGGAAGTATTTAAAACAGCAGAAAGTGGAGCCATCCGCTTGTGGACTGATGGGATGAAAATCCATTTTACCAGTTACGTTGACGGAGACGGATTCTATGGGTATAATTAGAGAAGCAAAATAGAGAGGAAAGGCACCATGCAGACGTTAACTCAGGATATCAAAGAACACAGCTTTAAGCCGTTGTATCTTATATATGGAGAGGAAGTATTTTTAAAGAACAGTTATAAAAATAAAATGAAGGCTGCCATCACCGATGGCGATACCGTGAACTTCAACCAGTTTGAAGGAAAGGGAACAGATATAAAGGAACTGATAAGTCTGTCCGATACCATGCCTTTTTTTGCGGAAAAACGCCTTATTCTTATAGAAGACAGCGGATTTTTTAAGAGTCCGGCAGAAGAGTTGGTAACTTATTTGCCACAGATTCCGGATACTACCTGTATGATATTTGTGGAATCAGAGGTGGATAAACGAAGCAAGATGTTTAAAAAAGTGAAAGAACTTGGTTATATCTGTGAGATGGAACGCCAGGACATGGGCCAGCTTGCCAAATGGGCAGGGACCATGTTGTCCAGGGAGGGAAAGAAAATCACAGGGAACACCATGGAACTTTTTTTAAGCAAAACAGGGGATGACATGGAAAACATCCGAATGGAGCTGGAAAAGCTGATCAGTTATACCCTTGGGAGAGACATCATCACGGCCGACGATGTGGAGACTATCTGCACAGAGAGAATCACCAATAAGATTTTTGACATGGTAACTGCCATCGTCAACCGGCAGACAAAGAAGGCCATGGATTTATATGAAGACCTTTTGACCCTAAAAGAACCACCCATGAGGATTCTGTTCCTGATAGCCAGGCAGTTTAATCAGCTGTTGCAGGTGAAGGAGCTGATGGGAAAAGGCATGGATAAGAGCAGCATAGCCTCAAAGCTTAAGATCCCGCCATTTGCTGCTGGAAAGATCATGCCCCAGGCAAGGTCCTTTAATAGGGAAGATATCCTTTCCTATGTAAATCTGTGTGTTGATGCGGAAGAAGCCGTGAAGACGGGAAGGCTTGGAGACCGTATGGCAGTGGAATTATTGCTAACTCACAAGTATTAATGAACTAGAGAAAGAAATTAAACCCAAAAGTATCATGCTGACCTAACGTATGCATGAAGTACTTTTGGGTTTTTCGGTTGTGTTTTAATGAAAACTGCTTATTGTTTTTCTTTTTCGCAGCAGCACGGATCTTTATCAAAGCAGCTGGAGCAGAGCGCTTCCTGGGCAGAAATGGTTTCCAGGGTATCTCCCAACTGTGAAAAAATACTGCCGATCAGTGCGAGTTCCTCATCGGTCCTGTCTTTGGCAATACAGCAGGCCAGTGAGGAAATGAACAAGACAAGTTCACAGGATTGCATAAAGACATCACCTCTGAATAGTATATGTACGATAACGGCAACAAGACAGAGAAAAAATTCAATCCAGCAATTTATAAATATTAAAAGGCTCAAAAAGGATCAGATATTCGTCTTTTTGAAAACCTTTGCCATATTTGGCCTGATAGCAGGAAAGAGCTTCCTGCAGAAATTCTTCGGTTACATCTAAATATTCCGCAATCTCATAACCATTCCGGCACCCGGCTTCCTTGGCTGCAACCAGTTTTTCCAGGGTGATCATCTTATTATAGGCCCATAGCCTTGCTGTTCGTTCCTGCTTCTGGTTGCATACGTTGGACTGGTCTAAAATATCACCGATGGTGGTGTGATAGTGACCAAGTTCTTCTGCCAGAACACAGGCTTTCTGGCAGTCCGGCATATTCTGGCGAATCAGGATATTGGCACCCCGGATCCGCCCGTCATTGGCAATGAGTGGTTTTTCCTTTATTGTAATTCCAATGGATTCCGCTTCTTCTAATAATGCTTCATAATTCAAATAAATCACCTCAACGAGTTAATTTTATTCATCAAAAAATGCATCATCGTGCCGCTTCATATCCTCGGTCACTTCTATATCCGTTCTCTCATGAGCCGCCACCGGAGTCAGATAGGACCTATCCTGGGTATTCAAAATCCTTACAGTACCCTGATCTTTGATATACTCAGGGATATGCACCATTTCTCTAACACGCTTTAATGCTTCTTTCTGACCTCTTTCATTCAATCGGTGGAAATTCTCAAGCATCTCCCCTGCAGCCGTTCCGAAACAGCTACTGACATATTCAAATGCAGAAGCAGTGTCATTCTCCCATCCCATTAAAAAGGCAGGGGTTGTTTTCAGTGCTTTTGCAATCGCTGTTATCTTCGACAGAGGAAGTCCTCTGCCATCCACCTCGATTTTATTAATGGATGAACGGGATTTGTAGCCGGCCTTTAGTGCCAGCTCTTCCTGGGATATGCCAAGTTCTTCCCGCCTCCTTTTAATAATCTGTCCTATCTCCATAGGATCACCTCCATAGTATTATTATACCACATTGTAGAAATAATTTCAACAAATTTCCGAAATAGTGTTGACAAAAAGTGGACAAAGGAGTATCATAATGAATGTAGACGAAATGACTACAAGAGGAGGGCGGGTATGACAGATACGGTTCGTCTCAATGAGGAAATCAAGCAGTCCGGATTGAAGAAAGGCTGGATAGCAGCGGAACTTGGCTTATCCAACTATGGTTTTCTCAGAAAGATTAACAATGAGAGCCAATTCAAGGCCGGAGAAATTAAAGGCTTGTGTCAGTTGTTGAAAATTACGTCTTTGAAGAAGAAGGACGAAATTTTTTTTACTGACATTGTAGACAAAAAGACTACAAAATAATTAAAGGGGAGGGGAAAGGAGGTGCCGGATGGCTTATACTGAGATGGCAAAGGAGGGTATACATGTATAACGAAATCATGGAAGGAATTGTAAAAAAGCTTCAGGTCCTTTTTCCGGAAATAGAAACCGTTATAAATCCCTTGGGGGAGGGAGAGGAAAAGCCTTGTTTTCAAGTCGGGATTATAAATTCTGAAGAACAGCCGGTAAATGGAAGCCGCTATTTCCGCAGCATAGGTGTTTCTGTAAAGTATTATCCCAAAGAACCAGAAAATGCTTCCAGAGAAATATACCATGTACTTGATGTTCTGATGGACGAGTTTGAGTATGTCATCGCAGAAGACGGTTCTTCTTTCAGAGGAAGCAGCAGAAACGGAAAGAATGAGGGGGGAGTCTTAGACTTCCAGGTGGATTACCAGATTTATATCTTGAAATCTGATAAGACGGATGAAGCCATGGAGAACATGCAATTAATATGAGAGAGGTGCAGTTTTGGCAATGAATGATGTAAAAGAAAAAAAACAGGCAGGCAGCGAACGTTTTACGAAGAGACAGCTTGTTTGTTCAGAAAGGTATTGCAATCAAAGTGATTTATTATGTGCGTTGCTTGAAGACGGAAAGCAATACACTCTGTCAGAGGCAGACGAAATTATGAATCGGTTTATGAAAGGAAAGGTGAAAGTATGTTAGGTGGAGGAAATTTTACAGTTCAAAATAAGGTATTTCCAGGTGCGTATATTAACTTTGTAAACAGTGTTTCTGCAGGCGCGTCTGTAGGAAATCGCGGAGTGGCAGCAATTCCCATGGTCCTCTCCTGGGGACCAGAGAAAGAGGTATTTGAAGTTACTTCAGAAGAATTCCAGAAAAATGCGAAAGAGATTTTTGGTTATTCTGCAGATGAATCCGCTATGCTTCCAATCAGAGAACTGTTTAAAAACATGACAAAGGGGATTTTTTACCGCTTAAACGATGGTGTCCGCAGTTCCAATGACTACGCCACGGCAAAATATTCCGGAGAACGCGGTAACAGTCTGATGACAATTATTTCAAAAAATGTTGATGATGAAAATAAATTTGACGTTAAAACGCTATTTGCAGGCAGAGAGGTAGATTCCCAGACCGTAGCGGCAGCTTTGGAATTGAAGGATAACCAATATGTTACATTCAAGAAGGAAGCGTCACTTGCTGAGACTGCAGGAGTCTCTTTTATGGGTGGTACCAATGGAAGCAATGTGACAGGAGAAGATTATGCCGGATTTCTTGATAAGATCGAAAGTACATCTTTCCAGACTCTTTGCTGCCCTTCTGCAGATGATAAGGTAAAAGCGCTGTTTGTTGCTTTTACAAAACGGATGAGAGATGAGGTGGGTGTCAAATTCCAGACAGTCATGCATCAGTATTCAAAAGCGGATCATGAAGGTATTATTTCCGTTGAGAATGAAACAGAAGAATCTTCCGCAGGACTTGTTTATTGGGTAACAGGTGCAGAAGCTGCCTGTGCAATTAATAAGACCAATGAAAACAGGATCTATGACGGAGAGTATACCGTAAAGACTTCTTATACACAGACTCAGCTTGCAAGTGGTATGAAAGCTGGAAAGCTCCTTTTCCACAAAGTGGGAGATGATATCCGTGTACTTACAGACATCAATACATTGGTTACATATACCAGTGAAAAAGGCGAGGATTTCTCTAACAATCAGACAATTCGAATTCTGGATCAGATTGGAAATGATATTGCTTCTTTATTTAACACACGTTATCTTGGAAAGATTTCCAATGATGCCGCAGGCCGGGTAAGCCTTTGGAATGACATTGTTACATATGGAAAACAGTTAGCAGTTTTAAGAGCCATTGAGGCTTTGGATGCGGAAGCAATTACCGTAGATAAAGGCGAAGGAAAGAGATCGGTTGTTGTGAATTTCCCGGTTCAGCCAATTAACTGTATGAGCATTTTATACATGACAGTCGTTATATCATAAGAAGGAGGTAATGAAAAATGAGTAATATTACTATGAACGCATGGGATGCAATCAGCGCAACAAAGGCAGAGTGTTTTATCACAATTGAAAATGAACGTTACAATTTTATGCAGGCATTAAAGCTGGAAGCAAAAATTGAGAAGGTGAAATCTGAGATCCCGATTTTAGGACGGGCAATGAAAGGCAACAAGACAGTTGGGATGAAGGGAACTGGTTCCGCTACCTTCCATTATAACACCAGCATTTTCCGGGATATTTTGTATAAGTATCAGCAGTCAGGCAAAGACATCTATTTTGATATTCAGGTTACCAATGAAGATCCGACTTCAAGTGTGGGGCGCCAGACCATTATTTTAAAGGATTGCAACTTAAACGGTGGTATTATAACCAAATTTGACGCAACCGGTGAATATCTGGAAGATGAATTTGAATTTACATTCGAAAGCTGGGAGATGCCAGAACGGTTCGGAAAAGTTGCAGGAATGCAGTAAAGAAAAAAGGAGAGTAAGGTAATGGGAGATTTAAGTTGTTTTTTAAGCCAGAATGCTGTTAAGGCAGAACGTGAGAAATTTGTGGCATCCAGACGGTTTGTAGGAGCTGATAAAAAATCGGTGGAATGGGAGATTAAGGCCATCACTTCCAAAGAAGATGAAGATTTAAGAAAAGAGTGTACGAAAAGAGTGCCTGTGACCGGAAAAAAGGGTCAGTATACACAGGAGACAGATTTTAACTTATATCTTGGAAAACTGGCAGCCGAGTGTACGATTTATCCGAATTTAAATGATAAAGGTCTGCAGGATTCCTACCATGTCATGGGTGCAGATGCTCTGTTAAAGGCCATGCTGACAGCTGGAGAGTACGCCGGTTATCTGGAGCGTATTCAGCAGGTAAATGGCTTTGACACTACCCTGGAAGAGCAGGTGGAAGAGGCAAAAAACTAATTGAGGGAGGCGATATGGAGGCAAACATTGCCTACTATTGCCTCCATAAGCTCCACAAATGGCCTCAAGAGTTTTTAAGTCTTGACCGGTATGAACGGGCTTTTGTCATGGCAGCAGTGCAGTTGAAGCTGGAAAATGATAAAAAGGAAGCGGCTAAGGCGAAGGCCGGGAGACATCGGTAAAAAGGAAGGGCGCCTGTGGGCGTTCTCCCTAATATAAAAGGAAAGGAGGAAATGTGATTGGCTTCAGTGGAATATTCGCTTCAGATCTATGATGGAGCAAGCAAGGCTTTAAGTATCATCGATAATTCGATTCAAAGCGCTACAAAATCGTTGGAAATTTTTCAGAGAAATGCTTCAAGATCGTTGGCTTTTCCATCATTTGCAGCAATAGAAAAAAGCCTTGATATCATTGATGGAGAATATAGAGAAGTTTCAGATAGCATATCTGATGCAGATAAAAAGCAGAAAAATCTGAATAAATCTACAGAGGATCAAGAGAAAAAAATTGAGAAGGTTAAAAAAGCCTGGGAAAAAGTTATGAGCAGTATGGATAAAATTGGACTTGCTAATAGTCCGATGGATATGATAGCGCAGGCAAATAATGTAAAAGTTGCTGGCAATACCATTCAGTCTCAAACTGGCATGAAGGGTGAATCTCTTGATATGGCTAAGCAAAGTGCTCAAAATCTATATAAAGACAATATGAGCAAAAGTCCTCAGGAAGCGGCTCAGAGCTTGTCGTCCGTTTATCAGATGACAGGAAAAACAGGGGATGGTTTAGAGCAGGTAACCCGTGCAGGGCTTCTTTTGCAAGATACCTTTGGTTACGGTCTGACAGACAGTATAAAATCTGCTGGCATGCTTCAGCAGCAGTTTGGACTAGAAGGAGCAGAATCGTTTGATTTAATCATTCAGGCGACTCAGGCAGGACTTAATAAAAATGGAGATCTTCTACAGACCATTGATGAAAGCAGTCAAAAATTCCAGAGTCTGGGGCTTGGCGGTCAGGATATGTTTAATATGCTGATAAATGGAGCGCAAAATGGAAATGTCTCTGTTGGCACGCTTGGGAATGCAGTAAGTGAATTTTCTGCAAAGGCCGTCAGCGGCGGAAAGGATGCTTCAGAAGGTTTTTCTGCTTTGGGTCTTGACGCAGGAAAAATGACAGAAGCCTTTGGAAGCGGTGGTGAGACAGCAAAACAAGCTTTCTTGGAGACTGTGAATGCGCTCAACAATATGGATGATTCAGTAAGCAGGAATATTGCCGGAACCAAATTATTTGGAGACTCCTGGGGAGAGCTGGGGCAACAGGGGTTATCTGCTTTATCCAATTTAGATGGGTCTGCGCAAATCTCTTCTCAAAATTTAAATGAATTAAACCAACTTAAGTTCAGCGATGCGACCAGTGCGCTTACAACCCTGGTGAATACCATTAATATGGGCTTAGCCGGTCCTATGACCGGAGTAGTCGAGGCCATAACCAGTACGCTCAATGACTTTACAACAGGACTACAAGGGAATGTGGAAAATATCAACGGAATTTTTGGCATGCTGGGCTATGGTGTTGGCGTTGTTGGAGGGGCTATCTCAGATAGCTGGTCTGTAATTGGACCACTTATATACGGAATTATTGCAGCTTTAAATGCAAAAAAAGTTTGTGAATTAGCTGGAACTGCTGCAACTTTAGTATTAAAAGCCGCGCAGGATGCTTTGAATTTAGCATTCTGGAGTTCTCCTATTGGCATATTTATTTTAGTCGTAGTTGGATTAATTGCAGTATTTTATGCAGCTGTGGCAGCGGTTAATAAGTTTGCCGGAACCTCGTACAGTGCAACTGGATTAATATGTGGTGCTTTCTCCATAGTAGTAGCTTTTATCCAAAACAGTATCATGCAAATGTGTGAATTAGTATTTGCGGTTATTGAATTTATAGTAAACAAAGGTGTTGCTTTTGCAAATTTCTTCGCAAATCTATTTAATGACCCGGTTGGTTCAATTATCCATCTTTTCTTCGACATGGCAGATTCGGTTCTTGGTGTAATTCAGAAAATAGCAAAAGGCTTAGATTTAGTTTTTTCAAAAGACATGGAAGCTTCTGTGAAGGTCTGGAGAGAAGATGTGGCTGCATTTGGTGATAAATTTGCGAAAGATCATGGAAATGGAAAGTACGAAAAGAAGTATGATTCTCTGAATATGGAAGATCTATTTAGTAAATATGGATCACCCTTTGAGCGCAAAAGCTATACAGAAGAAGGAAAAAAAGGCTATGAAAACGGAGCCAATAAGAATCTGTTTAGCGGTGATTTTGGTGGAATGAAAAAAATACTAGGCGACAAAAATAACCTGTTTGACCCCTCTGGTTTTGGTGGTGATTCAAACAATGGCAATCAGCCAGATTTATCTGCAATTGAGGGGAATCTCAATTTAAACAATCAAAGCAACCCATCAAGTGTATCAGGTATCTCAGACAACATATCCAAAAACACCGGGGATACCGCCATGAATACAGCTGCTATGGCAGATACCATGGATGTGATGGATGAAGAATTAAAATATATGAGAGATGCAGCGGAGCAGGAAATTATCAACCGGTTTACACTTGCAGAATTAAAACTGGATGTAAATAATAACAACACCATTAAAAACGTGGCAGATGTAGATAATGTTCTTCGTTTGCTAAGTGATACAACGGCAGAAGTACTTTGTTCCTTTGCGGAAGGGGTGAATGGATAATGGCTTATGAAATATACATTGATGATATGCTGCTCCCTTTACCGCCTGAAAAAATCCCTATTAAGTACAGCAGTCAGAATAAAACGGTAAACTTAATAAACGGAGAGGAAATCAACCTGATTAAACCGGCAGGTCTTGCAGAAATCAGTATCGATATGATCATTCCCCAAATGGATTACCCCTGCGCAGTATGGGATGGGAGCATTGATGATGCAGAAGCTTTTATAGAAAGACTTGAGGAATTAAAAAAGGAAAAAAAGCCTTTTGAATTTATTGTAATCCGTGAGGGGATGGGGGGAAACAGTTTTTTTGATACCAGCATGGATGTCACTTTGGAAGAATACAAGGTATCCGATGATGTTGCAGAAGGTCTTGATATCCTTATCTCCCTTACGATGAAAGAATACAGGCATTATGGAACCCATATCATGGATTTTACCCTTTTGGATGAGGAAAATGCAGAAGCAGCGAATACGGAGGGAGATCGACAGGGAGAACCGCCTCAGGCCAAAACCTATACGGTGGCAAAAGGAGATTGTCTTTGGTCGATTGCCAAAAGGCAGCTTGGTAATGGAGGCCGCTGGCAGGAAATCTATAATCTAAATCAGGATAAGGTGAAAAATCCAAATCTTATATATCCAGGTCAGATTCTTACGATGCCATAGAAAGGAAGGGAGCAATGGAAGCACATTTATATATCCAAAATGGTCAGACCGTTTATGAGCCAGTGGTCCAGGGAAGCATAACCTGGGAAATACAGCGAAGCGGACAGCCTGGAAAATGTACGTTTACCTTGATCCCGGACAACATCCTGAAAATTGAGGAGGGCAATGCCCTCCGACTGGATGTGGATGGGACAGCTGTTTTCTTCGGATTTATATTTGAAAGAAACTGGAACAGCAACGGCGAGGTAAAAATCACCGCTTATGACCAGCTTCGGTATTTAAAAAATAAAGACAGCTATAATTATTCTGATTTAACGACTGGTGACGTTATTAAGATGATTGCAGGAGATTACAACTTAAAAATCGGAGAATTGGTGGATACAGGAGATAAACTATCCAGGAATGAAAAAGACAAAACTCTGTTGGATATCATTTTGAACAATTTGAATCTTGCCATGATTCATAAGGAAAAGCTGTTCGTATTTTACGATGATGCTGGAAAGCTGACTTTGAATGATATGGAAAATATGAAGCTGGATGTTGTCATTGATGACAGAACGGCACAAGACTATGACTACAAGGTAAGTATTGACAGCAATACATATAACCAGATTAAGCTCTATCACGATAACAATACGACTAAGAAAAGAGACATCTACATGGCGAAACATACGGAAAACATCAATAAATGGGGAATTCTCCAAAAAGATGAGTCCATTGATGAAGGGGCTGACGGACAAGCAATTGCGGAAAAATATTTAACCCAGTATAACCATCCTTCCAGAACCCTGACCATAAAAGATGCATTTGGTGATATCAGAGTACGGGCAGGCTGTCTGATTCCTGTCGTAATGGATATCAAAGATATGGTTCTTAAAAATTATCTGTTAGTCGAATCTGTGACCCATAAGATCGATACTGGAATCCATACCATGGATTTAACATTGAGAGGAGCGAAGATTAATGGCTGATGTGGAATGGGTAGAAAATATAAAAAGAATTGTCATTCAGGCTATGGAAGCCGGAGATCCCTGTGATGTCATCCCTGGAACAGTAGTTAGCGAAGATCCCATGGAGATTCAGATAAGTCAGAAAACCATTCTGTTCCATTCCCAGATCATTATTCCCGAACAATTGAAAGAGCATGAACAGATCATGAATATTCCAGGAACAGGAGAGGTAACTGTTACCGTGAAAGGTGTATTAAAATCAGGAAAAAAGGTTCTTCTCCTCCAGAAACGGGGCGGCCAGCAGTATGTAGTCATAGGCACATGGTAAGAAAGGAGGAATTTTATGCTTCCGGCAGCAGGTGACATTTTAAAGAAAAATTTAAAAATAGTTCAGAAGCCCTCAAGGACATTTCGGCTGGATATGGAAAATAAAAGGATCATTGATACCGTTGATGGTTTGGAGGCAGTAAAACAGTCGGTATATTGTATTCTTAATACAGAACGTTTTGAATGGCTGATTTATAGCTGGAATTATGGCGCTGAGCTAAAGGATCTATTTGGAAAACCGTCAGGGTTAGTCAAAGCAAAAATAAAAAAGCGGATCAGAGAAGCTTTGCAGCAGGATGACCGGATATCAGATGTAGATTCGTTTTCCTTTGATTTATTTGAAAGGAAACTGCACGTATCATTTACCGTACATACGATGTGGGGAGAAGTTGAAGCAGAGAAAGAGGTGAGTATTTAATGTATGAGGATATGACATATGAGACGATTATAAACCGGATGCTGGACCGGGTTCCTCAAGGACTTGATAAGAGAGAAGGATCTCTCATTTATACAGCGCTTTCAGCGGCAGCAGCGGAAATGCAGGTTATGTACATAGAATTTGATACCATATTGCGGGAGACTTTTGCGGAAACGGCTTCCAGAGAAAACTTGATCAGCAGGGCAGCAGAGAGAGGCATGGAGCCAAGTACAGCGACTAACGCTGTTTTAAAGGCAATTGTGGTTCCCGAAACTGTAACAATTGAAAATGGCCAGCGATTTCGTCTTGGGATTTACTATTATACCGTCACAAAAATAATTGGAAATGGTATCTATCAGTTGACCTGTGAAACAGCGGGAACTGTTGGGAACCGTCAGGTTGGGCGCTTGGTTCCTGTGGAAAATATTTCAGGTCTTACTTCCATAGAATTAACCGATCTGCTGATTCCTGGAGAAGATGAAGAGGACACAGAGGCGTTCCGTAAAACTTATATAAACTCATTTATGGAAAAATCATTTAGCGGAAATCGCAAAGATTATTTAGATAAGACCAATGGAATTCCAGGCGTTGGTGCGACTAAGATCACAAGGGCATGGAATGGTGCCTCCACGGTAAAGCTGACCATTTTGGATTCCAATTATAATAAGGCATCGGACCTGTTGATTCAAACCGTACAGGAAGTCATTGATCCATCGATGTCCGGAAATGGAGATGGTCTGGCTCCTATTGATCACGTGGTAACCGTTGATACGACGGAAGAGATAAAAATTCAGATGAAATGCACTCTGGAATATGAGAGCAGTTATGGGGAAGAAGCCCTGCAAGCCCAAATTAAAAATGCGGCAGAGTCTTATTTAAAAGAGCTTAGAGCTTCCTGGGAAGGGCTTGGGGATCATGGCTGTATTGTAAGAATTTCCCAGATAGAAGCCAGAATACTGGCTTTAGAAGGTATTTATGACATTAAAGATACCCGAATCAATGGAGCTACAGAAAATCTGGAATTGAATAAAAATCAGATTCCAATATACGGGGGTGTTGAAATTGATTCGAGAAGTTGATTTGCTGTCCTATATTCCCGATTTTCTTAAGGAATACAAAGAAATGAGAGCCATTCAGGAGGTCATGGGGCCGGAAATACAGCAAATGGAAGATGAGACAGAGGTGCTGTTTAACAATCAGTTTATATCAAGTTCAGATTTAAGAAGTTTGCGCCGTTATGAAAAAATGCTGCAAATGCAGGTAATATCTCAGGATACATTGGCAGACCGGCGATTTAAGGTATTATCAAAGTGGAACCGGATCATTCCGTATACAAAAGTCACATTAAGGCAAAAACTTGCTGTGCTGTGTGGGGAAGATGGATACACGTTGGACATTGATCCGGAAAAAAGAGTCATTGTCCGTGTGGCATTGAAAAGCAAAAGGAATTTAAACGAAGTAAAGAAAATGCTGGAAGAATTCGTGCCATGCAATATGGTAATTGATTTGGATCTTTTATATAACCAGCATAATTTACTCGGCATATTTACCCATAAACAATTGGGAGCCTGGAGTCACAGGCATATAAGAAATGAGGTGCTTATCAGTGGCAAATGAAACCACCAATTATAAGCTTCCGAAACCGGAAGCGGATGATTTCTATGATATTTCAGAATACAACAAGACCATGGATCTTTTGGATGATTCACTGACTGAGATGGAAAAAAAGAAGCTGGATAAGAATGGCGACGCTTCGGATGTTGTTACGGAATTTGAACCGGAGGTCTTAAAAAAAAATATAGAATCGGGAGAGAAGTTATCAGAAACCCATGGGAAAATTAAAAAATGGTTTTCGGAAATGAAAGACGTGGCTTTTTCTGGAAAGGCAAAGGATGTCATTTCTGATGCAGCACATCGCTTTGTGACAGATACGGAAAAGAATAGCTGGAACAAGAAGGCCTCAACTCTGGACGGAGATATGATGGTATACGTTGCCACTACCGGAAGTGATACAACTGGGGACGGTTCTACCACTGCGCCTTACAAAACTATTAACTATGCACTAAGTAAGCTGCCAAAAATGTTGAACAACTACACAGGTGCTCTTGTTGTTGCAGCAGGAACTTACACCGAAAGTGTTTCCATTTCAGGATTCACTGGAGATCTTCAAATACTACTACAGGGTAACATTACTGTAACCAGTATTTCCGTAGAATACTCTAGCGTGTTGATTAACAGTTTCACAACAACTAAGTACGCAATAACAACACAATGGGTAAGCGTTAGAAATCGCAGCACATTCGCGTCTTACTCTAGCGTTGATTATAACATTACGGGCTCATTAAGCAATGCTATTACAGGCAGAACTGTTTCAGTATTTGCAGCAATTCTAAGTAATATGTATATGTCTGGTAAGGTTACGCTTTCGGGAAACGTAGATGTTGCTGTTGGTGTACTTACTAAAACGAATGTGTATATTGGTTGTTTGAGTGGTACGGGATTTACAACAGGCCACATTGTAGACACCTTAAGTTATTTATCTTTTGGTAGAAATAATTTACTAGCTAGTACACAAACGATATTATATTCTGGTGGTATAACTGTTAGCCAATTTGGTGCAAAAATAGGAACACTTTCAGCTGATTCAGAAGTGTTTGTTTCAACAACAGGCTCAGATACAACAGGAGATGGCACAAGTGCAAAACCGTTTAGAACTATCCAACATGCAATAGATATCCTGCCTAAGGATTTGGGCGGAAAAGAATGTATTATAACAGTTGCAGATGGTACATATGATGAAGACCTTTTAATAGTATGTTTTGCCAACGGCGTATTAAGATTATCTAGCCCACATATAACAACTGCATCTGAAAACTGTAAGATAAAAAGTATTGTTGCGTCACACAATTCATGTTATTTATTCATAACAGGCTTTAATGTCACTACGAATACAAATACAAAACACGGTATTGATTGCTATAATGATAAAGCAATTATTGTTCGTGCATGTATGGTTGTTGGCGCATCAAAAGATTGGGCAGGACTAAGGTTTGCAGAGTGTGACTTTCAAGCTTATGACAATATTGTATCGAATAGAGGTATTGCATTACACGCATATAAATCTACTGGAGTATCCGGTTGGTGGGCAGATTCTAGTAATAACGGCGTGGGCTTATATAGTATGATTGGATCTAACATACATAAAATAGGTGCACAACCCAATGGAACCACAATGGAGGCACACGACACTGGCGGTATGTTTATAAACGAAAATGGTACACAGATCTCTAATTTAGTTACTACCGGGTTGGGATGTACTTGGGGAATTATCCGAGGAGGGTTTTATCGACAAGGTAACAGTAACGGTGCGGGTACTGCGATAGTAACCGTTCAATTGAATATTGTAACAACAGACGTTCTTTCTACAGGACAAGTGTATTCAATTATAGGGTTCCCAATCGCGGAAGAATATGATTTTGCAGTAGCTATCAATCGACCTAGAATGTTTGATCATGTATGGTTTGCAGCTACCGTTGGAAATATTCGAGTAAATCCGGCAGAAAGTATACCAGCCGGAACAGTTCTGCTGTTCAACTGCACTTATATGACAGCATATTAGAAAATTATAATGAGGAGGAAATTATATGTAATATGATAGCTTAAGAATGGTAATACAACTTGTAATATTGCAAAAGGCAGTTGCAGTTTAGTTGATTTACGCGGGCATACCGCCAAGGTTGCTATCATCATCGGTTCAAACAATATTGAGGATATCCATAAAAATCTTATGGAAAATTCCACTGTGACAAAGTATTCCATGGAAGGTGTAGAAGAATGGAAGCGTGACAATCTGGTATATACGGGACAATCGACTTTTGCCCCTTTTTTTCCTGTTGGAATAGAGCAGATACAGGAAAGCGACGAGAATGGAAGCACTGTATCCATAAATAAAGAAGTTATGGATGTGGTTGTTATCGTTGAGTACAGGACACCGAGTCTGGAAGATGTAAAGTATCAGAAAGAACAGATCGTCAGCCTAAATGCTTAAATTGAATATCTCTCCATAATGTTCGGAATTGAAACGGAAGTAGATCATGAGTAAGAATTTTGAAAAAATAAAAAGTTTATACGCTACAGAATTATGCCATTAAGCTGGGATAGAGTGCTGTTAATCGCGGGATTATAGGAGATGAGTTCCAGGAGTTTACAAAATAAAAAAGTAAAGAATAAGCGAGGAAAATGGGAATGAAAAATATATTATGTACAATTGCAGGGGTAGTGGGCAGCCTTACTGCCTCCCTATTCGGCGGCTGGGACACCAGCATCGCCACCCTGCTCCTCTTCATGGCCATTGATTTTTTCTCTGGCCTTGCAGTAGCAGGCGTATTTCACAACAGCAGCAAGACCGAAACAGGTACCCTGGAATCCAAAGCCGGATGGAAGGGATTATGCAGAAAAAGTATGACCCTGTTCTTTGTCCTGATTGCCCACCGTCTGGATTTATCCATTGGGACAACCTACATACGAGACACAGTAGTCATCGGTTTTATGGCAAACGAACTGATTTCCATAGTAGAGAACGCAGGCCTAATGGGCCTCCCTCTGCCTACGGTACTTACAAAAGCCATAGACATCTTAAATCAGAAGTCTGAGCCAATAAAATAGAAGACAGCAAGACAAGTTTCACCCTCCACCCCTTGGGACATTCTACCCCACCCTTTCATATCATAGAATGTAATATAATAGAAAGGACAAGGTGAGGGTTATGGTAAAAAGCGAAGCAACAAAGGATATGCCACGCCTGGAACTGATCGGAATTCAGGAAAACTTAAAGGATTCCGATTATACGGAAATCAAGCGTTTCCGGGAATCCTTTGACCCGGATGAAATGGGTTTTTACGGCAGAAGGGAAGGGATATAGCATGGAAATTCATCAATTATTAACACCATATAACTATTCAAACGGCGATATCGACCGTATTAAATATATTGTAATTCATTATGTAGGGGCCTTAGGCGGGGCAGAAGCAAACTGTAAATATTATGCTTCTCAGTATATTGGTGCCAGCGCTCATTATTTTGTGGGATTTAACGGCGAAATATGGCAATCTGTAGAAGACAAAAACATCGCATGGCATTGCGGTGCAAAAACATACAAACACTTAGAATGCCGAAACAGCAACAGCCTTGGAATTGAACTCTGTGTTAGAAACAAAGGCATCCAGTCGGATACCAGCAGAGACTGGTATTTCGAAGATAACACAGTAAATGCAGCAGCGGAGCTGACGAAGGAACTGATGCAAAAGTATGGAGTTTCAGAAGATCATGTGATTCGTCACTACGATGTGACTGGAAAGATTTGCCCCAATCCCTATGTATACAATCATACCAGTCATACCTGGCAGGGCTTTAAAGACACTTTGTTGACCGTGGCAGAGATGAAATCCGGATGGTTGGAGGAAAATGGCAGCTGGAGATTCTATTTGGGAAATACCGGAAATTATGTAAAAAATGACTGGTATAAAGACGGAGAGAAATGGTACTGGTTCGATGAGGCCGGGCATATGGTCCGCAATACCTGGAAAACCGGAGCTGATGAAAAATGGTATTATTTAACAGGTGACGGTTCTATGGCAGTTGATCAGTGGATCATCTGGAAAGGGGAACTCTACCGGGCGACAAAAGACGGCAGCATGTTCAAAGGAACTATTACATTAAGCACCGATAATGAAGGTGCGCTTAAAACGGTATAATAAAAGGCGGGTGACCGGTAATACGGCCCCGCCTATGATCATTGCAGCCCCAAAAAGCTCCAACAAAAAATCCCATTCAGCGGGTTAGTCTGAATGGGATAAAGGTCTTTTCTATGAATTAAGCCATTGCGTTAACAGCTTTAGAGATTCTGGATACTTTTCTGGAAGCGTTATTCTTGTGATATACGCCTTTAGTAGCAGCCTTGTCGATCTCTGCGATAGTGCTGATTAATGTAGCCTGTGCAGCAGCCTTGTCACCGGCAGTAATAGCAGCTTCTACCTTCTTGATAGATGTTTTCACTTTGGATCTAATCGCTTTGTTTCTAGCAGCCTTAGTCTCGTTTACTAAGATTCTCTTCTTTGCAGATTTAATGTTAGCCAATCTGTACACCTCCAATAAAATGATATATGATTATTCTTTGTTTTGCATCAAAGCCTGGACACGGTCAGTTCAATGTAAACATACTTTTATATTCTAACGAATTTCAGACCAGATGTCAATACATAATTCCTGCTTTTTTGCAGAAAATACCTTAGAAATGGTGGAAAGGAGGAAGAAATGGAAAACACATTTGAAGTGCGTACAGACCTAGCGGTAGAAGAAAAAGAAAGTTTTCCTGGTGATGGCGGAGAAATCTCCGGTGTGTCTTTACGGGAATGGCATCGGTCCGGCAGTCACATAAAGATGACTGAGGTGAAAATTTTAGACAAAAAAGGTGAAAAAGCCATGGGCAAACCCATCGGTACCTACATTACTCTGGAGGCGGATGAGCTTTCGCTCAAAGATGAGGATTATCACAGGGAGGTCTCCAAAGAACTGGCAGGTCAGATTAGCCACCTGTTGGAAGGAAAAGATTATCGGAAACCAGATTTTCATGTGTTGGTGGCTGGCCTTGGAAATTCGTCCGTAACGCCGGATTCCCTAGGGCCCAGAGTTCTTAATAATCTTCAGGTAACAAGACATTTAAAAATTCAGTATGGTGATGAGTTCTGGAAGGGAAAAAGCATGCCAGTGATCAGCGGCATTGTTCCGGGAGTTATGGCACAGACGGGCATGGAAAGTGCCGAGATTTTAAAAGGAATTATTAAAGAAACAAAGCCTGATTTAATCATTGCCATTGATGCGCTGGCGGCCAGGAGTGTAAAACGTTTGGGTACAACCATTCAGCTTACGGATACAGGTATTCACCCTGGATCAGGAGTTGGAAACCATAGACACAGTCTGACAGAGGAAAGCCTTGGAATTCCGGTTATGGCCATTGGTGTACCTACGGTTGTAGGGGCTGCAGCCATTGTTCATGATACGGTTTCTGCCATGATCGGGGCGTTGTCAGAAAGTATGGAGACAAAGGGGATGGGGGATTATATTGGAAAACTCAGCTCTGACGATCAGTATAATTTAATCAAGGAATTGCTGGAGCCGGAGTTTGGTCCTCTCTATGTGACTCCCCCTGATATCGATGAGACGGTCAAGGAACTAAGCTTTACCATCTCAGAAGGAATTCACATGGCATTTTTGGGACAGGAAGATTCGTAGTAAATGACGGGCTTTCTGCATAGGATATTAAGAATGATTGTGCAGGAAGGCGGCTATGAATAAGAGAAATGGTTTCATAAACCGGTTCATTAAAAACATGATGATTGCAGTAATCCTGATTCTGGCCGTTTTCTTAAGTATAAGAGAAGCTTCTGAGGCCGGAAAAAAGGCGGATTTAAGCAGGGCAGAGGAATTGGTTAAAGAGGGGGCTGGTTTTGGTGTTTCCTACATCTGGAAGCATCAATATCCCGCAGCCGTGTGGGATGAAGAAAATACTGGAAACAAAACAGAAAAGAGAGAGGGCTCCATCGGTAGTGCATTCTTTCATTTCTTTATTAATCAGTCCCCTCTTTACCGCTATGCAGGTGAAGGCAGTAAGGGACAAAGCGCTTATGAAGAGGCGGATCCCTCCTATAAAGGATATTTGGAAAGCGGAAGATTTTATGAGGAACATAGTTTTCTGCTTTATGACGGCGGAGAAGAAAGCGGGGAGGACGGTTCCGTCAATGCTGGAACAAAAAAAGCCCAGGGAGAGCAGATTCCAGAGACTTCTTCTGGTCAGGAAACAGAAAAAGGGGAGGATCAAAATCAGGGGCAAAGCCAAGGTCAAAGCATAAAGGCAGGGAAAGATGCTTCTCTCACCTGTGCCGCCAGCAACGTCTGGCCGATTGTGGGAACTACTTATTTGAAAGAGCAGCTGGCTGATTATGATTTTCTTATGAAGCATTTTTACAGCGTCCATACATCTACCACTGCCGGAAGAGATTTAATGAAGGCAGATAAATTCCTGTCAGAGAATTTCACGCTGGAGGGAGGAAATGACAAACCTCAGATTCTCATTTATCATACCCATTCCCAGGAGGAATTTGCGGATCACGGACCGGATAAACCGGATGCCACTGTTGTAGGAATCGGTACCTATCTTACCAAGCTGTTAACGGATAAGGGGTATAATGTCATACACGATACATCCGTATATGATCTGCAGAACGGAAAGCTGGACCGGAATAAAGCCTATACCTATGCACTTGATGGAATTACCGGAATTTTACAGGAAAATCCTTCGATTGAAGTGGTTTTAGATATTCACCGGGACGGGGTAAATGAAAGTCTTCACATGGTAAATCAGGTAAACGGGAAACCAACTGCCCCTCTTATGTTTTTTAACGGTGTCAGCCAGACGCCGGAAGGCCCCATTGAATATCTCCCCAATCAGTACAGGGAAAAGAATCTTGCCTTTAGTTTTCAGCTACAGCTTGATTCAGCGGCGTATTTTCCAAATCTTACCCGCAAGATTTACATAAAGGGACTTCGTTACAACCAGCATTTGAGAGCAAGGTCTTCCTTAATCGAAGTAGGAGCCCAGACTAATACATATCAGGAAGCATTAAATGCCATGGAACCCCTTGCAGAAGTTTTGGATATGGTGTTGCAAGGAAATTAAAAAAATGGTATATTTTTAGAGATATCATAGGATTCTTGTTGCTTGTCTCATACAGTGGAAAGCGCCGGAACCCATCAGAAACATCAGAAAAGAGGAGTTTACTTTATGGCAGCTGCCCAGCAGAATAAGATACGTAATTTTTGTATTATCGCTCATATTGATCACGGGAAGTCTACCCTTGCAGACAGAATTATAGAGAAGACCGGACTGCTTACCAGCAGGGAAATGCAGGCTCAGGTGCTTGATAACATGGATTTGGAACGGGAACGTGGAATTACCATCAAGGCCCAGGCGGTACGTACTGTTTATAAGGCAAGCAATGGGGAAGAGTACATCTTTAACATGATTGACACACCGGGTCATGTGGATTTTAATTATGAAGTTTCCAGAAGCCTTGCAGCCTGTGACGGTGCAATCCTGGTCGTAGATGCTTCCCAGGGAATTGAGGCACAGACACTGGCCAATGTATATATGGCACTGGATCATAATCTTGACGTATTCCCGGTTTTAAACAAGATCGACCTTCCAAGTGCAGAGCCGGACCGTGTGGTACAGGAAATCGAGGACGTGATCGGAATCGAAGCCCATGATGCTCCCCGCATTTCGGCAAAGACCGGCGAGAATGTAGAGGCGGTGTTAGATGCTATCATCGAAAAGATCCCTGCTCCGGCTGGAGATCCGGAGGCACCTTTAAAAGCCTTGATCTTTGACTCCATTTATGATTCTTATAAGGGAGTTATTGTATTCTTCCGTGTCAAGGAAGGAACCGTAAAAAAAGGCGATAAAGTGCGTATGATGGCTACCGGTGCGGTGGAAGACGTAGTGGAAGTAGGCTATTTTGGAGCTGGCCAGTATATTCCCTGTGAGGAATTAACCGCAGGTATGGTAGGTTATTTGGCCGCCAGCATTAAGAATGTAAAAGATACTGCAGTAGGTGATACCATTACCCATGCAGGCAGACCGTGCAGCGAACCCCTCGCTGGATATAAGAAAGTAACATCCATGGTTTACTGCGGACTTTATCCTGCGGATGGAGCACGTTATAATGATCTGCGTGAGGCACTTGAAAAGCTTCAGCTAAACGATGCCTCCCTGTTCTTTGAACCGGAGACGTCTCTGGCACTTGGATTTGGTTTCCGATGCGGATTTTTAGGACTGTTACACTTAGAAGTGATCCAGGAACGGTTGGAAAGAGAATACAATCTTGATCTTGTAACCACAGCTCCTGGTGTTGTGTACCGGGTTTATAAAAGGAACGGCGACATGCTGGAACTCACAAACCCGTCCAATCTTCCGGATCCTACGGAAATCGAATATATGGAAGAGCCGATTGTCAGCGCGGAGATTATGGTGACCACGGAATTTGTAGGCGCTATCATGAAACTGTGTCAGGAGCGTCGAGGCGTTTATCTTGGCATGGAATATATGGAAGCCACAAGAGCCCTGTTAAAATATGAGCTTCCGCTCAATGAGATCATTTATGATTTCTTCGATGCCTTAAAATCCCGTTCCAGAGGCTATGCGTCCTTTGACTATGAGTTAAAAGGCTATGAGCGTTCTGAACTTGTAAAACTGGACATTCTGGTTAATAAGGAAGAAGTGGATGCCCTGTCCTTTATCGTTCATGCAGAATCTGCTTATGAAAGAGGCAGGAGAATGTGTGAAAAGTTAAAGGATGAGATTCCAAGACAGCTTTTTGAAATTCCTATACAGGCTGCCATCGGCGGCAAGATCATTGCCCGTGAAACCGTTAAGGCCATGAGAAAAGACGTCCTTGCCAAATGCTACGGCGGCGATATTTCCCGTAAGAAAAAACTTCTTGAAAAGCAGAAGGAAGGTAAAAAACGTATGCGCCAGGTCGGTAATGTAGAAATACCGCAAAAGGCATTTATGAGCGTACTGAAATTAGATGATGAATAAAAAGAATTTAGAGCTTTACGTGCATATCCCGTTCTGTGCACGCAAATGTGCTTACTGTGATTTTCTCTCTTTTCCAGGAAATGAGCGGATGCAGCGGGAGTACACGGAAAAGTTATTGGAAGAGATAGAATATCAAAGTGCTGGTGCTGGAGAATACCAGGTAGCCAGTGTGTTCATAGGAGGCGGCACTCCTTCTATATTAAAGACAGAAAACATGGCGGAAGTACTTAACGCACTCAAAACCCGCTTTGATATTCAGCCTGATGCAGAGATTACCATGGAAGCAAATCCAGGCACAGTTACAGCGGAAGGACTTTCCAGTTACCGCAGTGCGGGAGTCAACCGAATTAGCATGGGACTCCAATCGGCCGATGATAAGGAGCTGCGCTATCTTGGAAGAATTCATACGTATGACGAATTCTTGAAAAGTTATCAGCGGGTTCGAATGGCTGGTTTTGATAATGTGAATGTGGACCTTATATCAGCGATCCCTGGACAGACCGTAGATTCCTGGAAGAGCACGTTAAAAAAAGTGACAATGTTAAAGCCGGAGCATATATCCGCTTACAGCCTGATTGTGGAAGAAGGAACTCCATTTTATGACCGTTACGGTGGGCATGTGGAAATGGAAAGCTATGCGATGACTACAGAAGAACGCCGCCATTTGATGGCTTTGCCGGACTTACCCGATGAAGATTCTGAAAGGGAGATGTATTATTTGACCCAGGAGTTTTTAAAAGAACAGGGATATGAGCGGTATGAGATTTCCAACTACACCAAAAAGGGGTATGAATGCAGGCATAATATCGGCTATTGGACCGGCATGGAGTATCTTGGTCTTGGTCTGGGGGCATCTTCTTACATGAATGGCTGCCGTTTTCATAATACTGCCGATTTAAGTGATTACCGAAATGCCCGGTTTGACCAGGAAGAAGATTTTAACCGGGTGCTCAGACAGGAATTAGAACGGCTTAGCATTGATGAAAAGATGGAAGAGTATATGTTTCTGGGGCTTCGTCTCACAAGCGGAGTTTCCGCTCACGGATTTGTAAGTAATTTTGGTCAGAATATCCGCAATGTATATGGACCAGTGCTTGATGGTCTGGAGCGCGATGGTTTGATGGAATTTAAGGATGGATTTTATCGTTTGACCTTACGGGGAATTGACTTGAGCAATTATGTGATGAGTCAGTTCTTATTATAGGATTATCTTTAAATAAAAAACAGGCATAGAAGCAAAAGGAGAAAAACTCCCGTATTGCTTCTGTTGCCTGTTTTTTCGTGGATTTATTTTTAAATAGCAGCAGGGCCTGTTCCCATTTACTGTACCAGATAAACTTCCAGACTCCGTGACCCATAAGCCCGGGTCTCTCCATGGGTATTGAAAAAGATATCAATATGTCTTCCCTTTACTCCGCCTCCGCAGTCTTCGGCTGTATAAAGTACACCACCGATCATAAGGCGGCTTCCGTATGGGATCACACGGGGATCTACGGAGATGGTATGGTTTGCGGTGGCTATGGTTCCGGTGCTTGTACGCCCTCCCCATTTCCCGGAGCACTGTCTGCAGGGACAGTAGGCAGTGGTACGGAAAACGCCCAAGGAGCGGAGGTTGGAAACAGGAGTTGCAACACCGACTCCATGTACCTTGGTACCGGAAAGCTTCTGTCCTGAAGCATAGGCTTCTATCAGGTAGGTACCGTCACCGTAGGTGTCCCAGGGAACGCTTACTTCGAATCCGTAATCCCCGGTTCCGGTGCCCTGCGCCGCTAAATCTTCCCGGTGCTGGGAAGCGGTGGTGTAAAGTTCTGCGGCAACCTGTCCGCTTGTCTGATTGAGAATGACAACCTTTACATCAACAGAAGCTGACGGATCAGAGCTGTTAAGTGCCCAGCCCCTGACACTTTTTTCATCGGCCCCGTCAATGATGCCGGTTACTGGGAGAGCATAAGCGTTGAATGTACTTAGAAATACATATACCATCATTAGTAAAGTTCCGAGGAACCACTGAATGTTCTTTCTTTTCTGCATATTACAAATACTTCCTTTCTTTTTTACAAACTGTAATACGATTTAATACTATTATAATTATATGTAACAGTTTTGTAATAAATGAGGTACAAGTACACATTTTACACTTTTTTCCAAATTTGTCAAGGATAACCGTGTAAAAATGGAACATGGCAGAAATTCAGGCATAAAAAAAGCACCTCAGAAAGCGAAAACAATCGCTTTTCTGGGCGCCATATGGACTCGTATTATTTTACAATCACTGCAAATAATTCTTTTGTCTGTCTTCCAAAGTTCAGTGCTTCTTCCCGGCTGGCAAAGAAAATATCAATCTTATTTCCTTTGATGCTGCTTCCGGTATCTTCAACCGTATAGATTACATTATCAATCATGACCTTCGTGCCAATGGGCAGGAGGGTGAGATCTGCTGACAGCGTGTGCTGTGCTGTTGGTACGGTTCCGGAATAGGTTCGGCCGATCTTTCCGCTTTTGCTGGGGCAATAGGCAGTGGCAGAGAAAAGTCCCAGTGATGTTCCTTTTTCATAAACAGGTCCAGCTGGCTCTGTTTTTGGCGGTTCTGTTTCTTTCGCGATACCAGGTCCGATTTCTTTTTCTGATGCCTTGTCACTCTCGGAGCTTTCTTCGCTTCCTGTATTGTTCTTTATGGTTTGGTTATCCGTTTGTACACTCTCGGACTGTACATCCGCTGTAGCCTTTTCTTTCCCGGCAACTTCGTCTGCCATGGCAGTCGTAGATAACAGCAGAATACAAAGGAATGTCAGGAGTCCAGTGATTCGTAATTTGCAAAAATAACGCTTCATGATTTACCTCGCAATCGTGTTGTTATGGTGTATCATTTACTATTATATTACAAAAGTGTTAAAAGTCAAGAAAATATTGTCAACAGCTTTGTAATAATTGCTTGAAGAATGAGAAAAAATGTAGAAAGTAGTCACAAAAACTTAACGGAATTTTTTTATAGGAATGTATTGACAAATGTAGAAAAAAAGCATATATTATGAAAAGAAGATGTTAGCACTCCCAAACGTTGAGTGCTAACAAAGACTCAGAAAGGAGTGTGGCAGTTTGAAGGATAAAGATCAGCTTGATGAGCGGAAAGTTACGATATTAAAGGCCATCATTAAAACTTATCTGGAAACCGGGGAACCGGTAGGATCCCGTACCATATCAAAGTATACGGATTTAAATTTAAGCTCCGCCACCATCCGCAATGAGATGTCTGATTTAGAGGAGCTGGGCTATATTGTACAGCCTCACACCTCAGCAGGCAGGATTCCTTCTGACAGAGGATACCGCTTTTATGTGGATCAGATCATGCAGGAAAAAGAAGAAGAATTTACTGAAATCAAGGATCTGATGCTAAAGAGAGTGGACCGGGTGGAACTACTGCTGAAACAGATGGCAAAGCTTCTTGCCCAGAACACCAATTATGCAGCCATGATAAGCGCTCCCCAGTACCATCGGAACAAACTGAAATTTATCCAGCTTTCCAAGGTGGATGAAGGGAAGCTTCTGGTGGTTATCGTCATTGAGGGGAATATCATAAAGAACACCATAATTCCCATTGAAAAGGAATTGGAAGAGGAAGGACTTTTAAATCTTAACATTCTTTTAAACAGTGCCTTAAACGGACTGAGTATAGAAGAAATCAATCTTGAGGTCATCAGCAGGCTGAAAATTCAGGCCGGTCCTCATTCAGAGGTGGTTGACCGTGTGCTCACTGAGGTGGCAGCAGCCATTCGGGCAGATGATGAAGATCTTCAGATTTATACCAGCGGCGCTACCAATATTTTTAAATATCCCGAATTAAGCGATGGAGATAAGGCAAGCAAGCTGATCGGTACGTTGGAACAGAAAGAACTTTTGCAGGAACTTGTTGACGATGTCAACGACTCCGAAGGAAATTCCGGAATCCAGGTATACATCGGGGATGAAGCGCCCGTTAAGGATATGAAGGACTGCAGCATTGTAACAGCTAATTATGAGCTTGGCGAAGGACTTCGTGGAACCATCGGTATCATTGGGCCCAAGCGTATGGATTATGAGAAGGTTTTAAGCACTCTGCGGAATTTAATGACGCAGCTGGATACAATATTGAAAAAAGATGAAAGGTAAAGGGTAGAAACATTGAGCATGGAAGATGTGAAAACAGATGAGAAACTGGCAGACGAGGTTGTTAATCCGGAAGATGCCGTTTCCACTGAAAATGAGATAGAAGGCGCAGAATCCTGTGCAGAAGAGAATACTTCTGAGGCAGATTTAAAGGAAGAGGAAAGTGCCAAAAGTGAATCCGGGAAAAAGGGCTTTTTCGGCAAGAAGAAAGAGAAGAATGATCCAAAGGATGAAAAGATTGAGGAACTGACAGATCGTCTGCAAAGAAGTATGGCTGAATTTGACAACTTCAGAAAGAGAACAGAAAAAGAAAAGTCAGCCATGTTTGAAATTGGAGCGAAAGATATCATCGAACGGATCTTACCGACCGTTGATAATTTCGAAAGAGGTTTAGCTGCTATTCCGGAAGATGAAAAGGCATCGCCTTTTGCTGATGGGATGGAGAAGATTTACAAACAGCTATTGAAAGCATTGGAAGAGGCAGGCGTAAAGCCGATCGAAGCGGTTGGAATGCCATTTGATCCAAATTTCCACAATGCAGTTATGCACATAGAAGATGAGTCTCTGGGAGAGAATGTAGTGGCCCAGGAACTTCAGAAGGGTTATATCTACCGTGATACTGTGGTAAGACATTCCATGGTGCAGGTAGCTAATTAGCAATAGATCATAAATCAGAAAACATTTTACATTTGTTTCATAAATAGGAGGAAAAAACTATGGGCAAGATCATCGGTATTGACTTAGGTACAACAAATAGCTGTGTAGCCGTTATGGAAGGCGGTAAACCAGTCGTAATTCCTAACAGCGAGGGTGTAAGAACCACTCCGTCTGTTGTAGCGTTTACTAAGAATGGAGAAAGACTGGTAGGAGAACCTGCAAAACGTCAGGCCGTTACAAATGCGGACCGCACCATCTCTTCCATTAAGAGACACATGGGTACGGACTATAAAGTAACCATCGACGGTAAGAACTACAGTCCTCAGGAAATCTCTGCTATGATTCTTCAGAAGTTAAAAGCAGACGCAGAGGCTTATTTAGGCGAGAAAGTAACAGAAGCAGTTATTACAGTACCTGCATACTTTAACGATGCTCAGCGTCAGGCAACCAAGGATGCCGGTAAAATTGCTGGTCTTGATGTAAAACGTATCATCAACGAGCCGACCGCAGCAGCTTTAGCATATGGTCTTGACAATGAAAAAGAGCAGAAGATCATGGTATACGATTTAGGCGGCGGTACGTTTGATGTTTCCAACATTGAGATTGGTGACGGTGTAATCGAAGTTCTTTCAACCAACGGTGATACACGTTTGGGCGGTGATGATTTTGATAACCGCATTACTCAGTGGATGGTAGATGAATTCAAGAAGGCAGAAGGCGTTGACTTATCCGGCGACAAGATGGCGATGCAGAGATTAAAAGAAGCTGCAGAGAAAGCAAAGAAAGAACTTTCTTCCTCTACAACTACGAACATCAACCTGCCATTTATTACTGCTACTGCAGAAGGTCCAAAACATCTGGATATGAACTTAACCAGAGCAAAATTTGATGAACTTACCGCAGATTTAATCGAGCGTTCCACCGCTCCGGTACAGAACGCATTAAAAGATGCAGGTATCACAGCTACTGAATTAGGAAAAGTACTTTTAGTTGGTGGTTCTACCCGTATGTTAGCTGCACAGGAAAAAGTAAAACAGTTAACAGGCAAAGAGCCTTCCAAATCCTTAAATCCTGATGAATGTGTTGCCATCGGCGCCAGCATTCAGGGTGGTAAGCTTGCAGGTGATGCAGGCGCAGGCGATATCCTTCTGTTAGATGTAACTCCGCTTTCCTTATCCATCGAGACTATGGGCGGCGTAGCTACCAGACTGATCGAGAGAAATACCACAATTCCTACAAAGAAGAGCCAGGTATTCTCCACAGCAGCAGACAACCAGACTGCCGTTGATATCCATGTAGTACAGGGCGAAAGACAGTTTGCAAGAGACAATAAGACCTTAGGCCAATTCCGTCTTGATGGAATTCCGCCTGCAAGAAGAGGTGTTCCTCAGATCGAAGTTACATTTGATATCGATGCCAACGGTATCGTTAATGTTTCCGCAAAAGATTTAGGAACAGGCAAAGAACAGCACATCACCATTACTTCCGGATCTAATATGTCTGATAACGATATCGATAAGGCAGTGAAGGAAGCCGCTGAATACGAAGCACAGGATAAGAAACGTAAAGATGGCATTGATGCAAGAAACGACGCTGACTCCATGGTATTCCAGACAGAGAAAGCTCTTCAGGAAGTTGGAGATAAGATCGATGCAAACGATAAAGCAGTCGTTGAAGCAGATTTAAATGCTTTAAAAGAAGCAATCAACAGAGCGCCTATCGATGATATGACAGATGCTCAGATCGAAGATATTAAAGCTGGCAAGGAAAAACTGATGACTGGCGCTCATGCACTGTTTGCTAAAGTTTATGAGCAGGCACAGGCTCAGGGCGGAGCAGCAGGCGCAGGCCCAGACATGGGAGCAGCAGATGCTTCTTATCAGGACAGCGATGTAGTTGACGGCGATTACAAAGAGGTGTAAACTAGTCTGGTCGATTGACAGGGCTTTGGAGAAAGTGTTGTAGTGATACAGCACTTTTTCCGCAGGCATGAGTTCTTTGAAAAGCCCGGCGTAAGCAAAGCTTAAGAAAACTCATCCGTTCGGCAGGCAATGTCCTGCCGGACTTCCTTAGTTTATGAAAGGTAGACCTAAGATGGCAGAGAGTAAAAAAGATTATTATGAGATCCTGGGCGTTCCCAAAACTGCAGATGATGCAGAAATTAAGAAGGCTTACAGGGCATTGGCTAAGAAATACCATCCTGACACAAATTCCGGAGATGCTGCAGCGGCGGAGAAGTTTAAACAGGCTTCCGAAGCTTACAGTGTATTAAGTGATCCTGATAAGAGACGCCAGTATGATCAGTTTGGATCAGCAGCTTTTGACGGAAGTGCAGGAGCCGGCGGATTCGGAGGGTTTGATTTCGGCGGAGCGGACATGGGAGATATTTTCGGAGACATATTCGGAGATATTTTTGGCGGTGGACGTGGAAGAAGCAGCGCTCAGTACAATGGGCCATCAAGAGGTGCCAATGTCAGAACCAGCATCCGGATTACCTTTGAAGAGGCGATTTTTGGTTGCGAAAAAGAGATTGAGATCAATTACAAAGAAGAGTGTACCTCCTGTCATGGAAGTGGTGCAAAGGCAGGTACTTCGCCGGTTACATGTACGAAATGTAACGGAAAAGGCAAGATCATGTATACACAGCAGTCTTTCTTTGGACAGGTGCAGAACGTACAGACTTGTCCTGATTGTGGAGGGACCGGCAAAATCATTAAGGATAAATGTCCGGACTGTTATGGAACCGGTTACATTACAAGAAGAAAGAAGATCGAAGTCAATGTTCCGGCAGGAATTGACAACGGTCAGGCCGTACGTCTGGCTGGAGCCGGAGAGCCAGGTACCAATGGCGGAGAAAGAGGAGACCTTCTGGTGGAAGTTGTGGTTTCCAACCATCCGATATTCAAGCGCCAGGATACCAGCATCTTTTCAACGGTTCCGATTTCCTTTACGGATGCTGCATTAGGCGGAACTATTCGCATTAAGACTGTGGATGGAGACGTGGAATATGAAGTGAAATCAGGAACACAGACCGATACCAAGGTTCGTTTGAAAGGAAAGGGAGTCCCTACCTTAAGAAACCGTGCAGTCCGCGGGGATCATTATGTGACTTTGGTGGTCCAGATACCAGAGCGCATGACAGAAGCCCAGAAAGAAGCACTTCGCAAGTTTGACGAAGCGATGAACGGCACTGGTGATGGGGAGAAACATAAAAAGAAAGGAATCTTTAAATAGGTTCCTGACCGATACATGATTGGAGAAGGAAGGGAAGGAATGAGAAAGTTTCAGAGAAAACTGGCACTTGCAGCAGTCATTATGGTTCTTGCGGTTTTAATTCCGAAGAATGCAATGGCTGATGAGACACAGGCGGTCCGGAATTTTCCAGGCTTTAATGGTTCCGGTACCACGTTTAAAGGGCCGATTGAGGGGAGTTTTACATCTGACTGTTGGGATGACGATGATGACGATGACGACGATGGCCCAGGCAGTTACAGCTATGACAGAGGGTGGCGTTACAGCCCGGGCGGCTGGTGGTTTCAGTACAGCGACGGGACCTGGCCTTCTAACGGCTGGAAGTACATTGATGGCAGATGGTATCGGTTTGACCAGGGCGGTCATATGCTAACGGGCTGGTTTACGGATCAGAACGGCTACCGGTATTATCTAAATCCAGTCGATGACGGGACTTTAGGTTCCATGCGGATTGGCTGGCAGATCATCGGAGGCAAGGCATATTATTTTAATACCATGTCTGATGGATATTTAGGAAAGCTGTTGGTCAACACGGTTACACCTGACGGGTATCAGGTGGGGGCAGATGGTGTCTTAAAGTAGAAACTTGGATTTAGAGGAAAAGGTATGGCAGGTATATTTTCGCTATGCCTTTTCTTTTTTTGAGAAAAACAGAAATAAAAAAGCAGAAGACCTACCTGATCCTTAAATAGCTTAAGTCATCAGATAAGTCTCCTGCTTTTATTCATTACAATTTCTTATTACATGTGATTGTAATTTTGTGAAAATAGATTCTGTTTCAATTCCGAGGACTCAGGCGGGTGTGATGGAGTGTAATGCATCAAGGAATTTCGTTTACTTGATATGTTTTTTGCCCTTGTTCCCGGATTGAAACAGAAGTCCTTTTCATCCGTTCAATTAGTTAATGCAATAGATTCATTTTTTATTGCATCTTTTTTAAAAAATTTTAAAATATTTTTTTAAAAGTCAAAAATACGGGAAAAGTCCCGTGATTTTATACGCTTGCAACCCATTTCATTGTATGTTATGATATCATGTGGTTTAGTTTGGACAAAAGAAAGGAAACCTCATATGTATCAATATCTGATCGTGTGTCCCCTAGTTTTTCTTGCGGGTTTTATAGATTCCATTGCAGGAGGAGGAGGGTTAATATCTCTGCCGGCGTATATGGCAGCAGGAATACCGCCTCATTTGGCCCTGGGAACCAATAAGATGAGTTCCACCATGGGAACCATTGTATCTACGGCCCGGTTTGCAAAAAACGGATTTATTAATATGAAGCTGTCTTTGCTTGCCGCTCTTTTTGCGGTGATTGGTTCTGTCATCGGTGCCCATTTTACTTTGCTTGCCAGCGAAGGGGTATTGAAAGGCATGATGATTGTTGTACTCCCGATTGTAGCTTTCTATGTTCTTAAAAATAAAAATATGGGAGATACAATAGAAACCAGTATTTCCGATAAGAAGAAATTACTCATCAGCATGGGAGCAGCGTTGGTGGTAGGGTGTTACGATGGATTTTATGGGCCGGGAACCGGTACATTTTTGCTGCTTTTGTTGACTGGACTTGCGAAAATGGATGTGAGAAGTGCTTCTGGTACGACCAAAGTGATCAATCTGTCCTCCAATATTGCAGCACTGGTGACATTTTTAATAAACGGAAAAGTTTTGATTCCCCTGGGACTTGCATCAGGATTATTCTGTATTGCAGGTCATTACATCGGATCAGGTCTTGTTGTGAAAAATGGGTTGAAGATCGTGCGCCCCGTGGTATTTGTGGTGCTCATCTGCCTGTTTGTGAAAATTATAAAAGGATAGGAAGATTGCTATGAAATGGAAAAAATTTACACTGACAACAACTACGGAAGCTGTGGATCTAATCAGCAGCATGTTTGATGAAATCGGTATAGAAGGAATTGAAATTGAGGATAACACGCCGCTTACAGAAGCAGAGACAAAAGGCATGTTTATTGATATCCTTCCAGAACTTCCACCGGATGAGGGAATTGCAAAAGTGAGCTTTTATTTAGATCCTGATTCTGACGTTAATATTGAAGAGATGTTAAAACGCGTGGATGAAGGACTTTCCGAACTTTCCATGTTTACTGATTTGGGGGCTTGTACCATTGAATCCAGTGAAACAGAGGATAAGGACTGGATCAATAACTGGAAACAGTATTTTAAACCATTTACCGTTGATGATATTTTAATCAAGCCTACCTGGGAAGAGATTCCAGAAGAACATAAGGACAAGCTCTTAATTGAGATTGATCCAGGAACTGCATTTGGAACAGGGCAGCACGAGACAACGCAGCTTTGCATCCGCCAGCTTAAAAAATACGTGACAGCGGAAACAAAGCTTCTTGACGTAGGGACCGGCAGCGGAATTCTCGGAATCACTGCTTTAAAGCTGGGTGCAAAAGAAGTGTTCGGAACGGACCTCGATGAGAACGCCATCGTTGCTGTAAAGGAAAATATGGAAGCCAATGAAATTGCCCCGGAAAGGTTTAAAGTTTTAAAAGGCAATATCATTGATGACGAAGAGGTACAAAAAGAAGTCGGTTTTGAAGCTTACGACGTGGTAGTGGCGAATATTCTGGCTGACATCATTATTCTGCTTCAGAAGGAAATTCCTGTTCATATGAAAAAAGGCGCTATTTTTATCACTTCCGGTATCATTAATATGAAGGAAGAAGCGGTGAAGAAAGCATTTGCTGAAAATCAGGCCTTTGAACTGGTGGAAATCACCTATCAGGGCGAATGGGTTTCCGTAACGGTCAGAAAAAAATAGAAAGAGGGATAAGATGTATCACTTTTTTATTCATCAGGACCAGATCGGGGAAGACAGCATCAGGATCACCGGCCCGGATGTAAACCATATGAAAAATGTTCTGCGCATGGGTGCCGGGGAAGAAGTTCTGATTAGCAATGGTGTGGATAAGGATTATTTATGTGAGATCGAATCAGTGACCTCTTTGGAAGTAATTGCAAAGATCCTGTCTGTGGATGAAGCAGGAAAGGAACTGCCTGCAAAGATTTACTTGTTTCAGGGTCTTCCAAAGAGTGATAAGATGGAATTCATTATTCAGAAGGCCGTGGAGCTTGGAGTTTACCAGATTGTTCCCGTAGAAACCAAACGGACGGTGGTAAAATTAGATAAAAAGAAAGAAGAATCAAAGCTTCGCCGCTGGAGTGCAGTCTCCGAAAGCGCCGCTAAACAGTCCGGAAGGCTGATAGTGCCGGAGGTGGCTGGAGTTATGACGTTTAAGGAAGCCCTTGCTTTTTCAAAGGAGTTTGATGTAACGTTGATTCCATTTGAACATGCCAAAGGCATGGAAGAAACAAGGCAGACACTTTCAGCCATAAAGCCTGGAATGAACGTAGGGATATTCATCGGGCCGGAAGGTGGCTTTGAGGATTCTGAAATAGAACTTGCGAAAAACTTTGGTGCCAGGCCGATCACTCTGGGAAAACGGATTTTAAGGACGGAAACAGCCGGACTTTCCGTATTGTCAGTATTGTCATTTTTACTGGAACCTTAGTGAAAGCTTCCTCGTGGCGGGATAAGCCCCGTTTGTGGGGAAAAGGAGTGGGATATAACATAAATGGAAGTTTATTTTGACAATTCGGCGACCACGAAAGTGCTGGAGCCGGTAAAAGAGATGGTTATAAAGATTATGACAGAGGATTATGGCAATCCTTCTGCAAAACATAAAAAGGGAATGGAAGCAGAACAATATATCAAAGAAGCAGCGGAAATTATTGCCGGGACTTTAAAAGTTGAACCAAAGGAGATTGTTTTTACCTCTGGCGGTTCTGAGTCCAATAACATGGCTTTGATTGAAACTGCCATGGCAAACAGACGGGCAGGAAACCATATCATAAGCACTGGCATCGAGCACCCTTCAGTGTACAATCCTCTGGCATATTTAGAGGAACAGGGTTTTTCCGTTACTTACCTTTCTGTTGATTCCCATGGACATATTTCTTTGGAAGAACTGGAGGCAGCCATCCGTCCGGAGACGATTTTGGTCTCAATCATGTATGTAAATAATGAGATTGGCGCAGTGGAACCCATTGAAGCTATTTCTAAAGTGATAAAAAAGAAAAATCCTGGCATTCTCTTTCACGTGGATGCCATCCAGGCCTACGGGAAATTCATCATCCGTCCAAAGCGTCAGGGGATCGATCTTTTGTCTGTCAGCTCTCATAAGATCCACGGACCAAAGGGCGTAGGATTTTTATACATTGACCAGAAAGTGAAGATCCGGCCGCTGATCTATGGCGGAGGACAGCAAAGAGGCATGCGTTCCGGCACGGAGAATGTTCCTGGGGTAGCAGGTCTTGGAGTTGCTGCGAAAATTATGTATACGGATCATAGCAAAAAGGTACAAGATCTCGTTACCTTAAAGGATTATATGATCGAAAGACTGAACGAGATTGACGGAGTGACCGTGAACAGCCTTACCGGTGATTTATCAGCTCCTCAGATCGTAAGTGCCAGCTTTGCGGGATCCCGCAGTGAAGTGCTTTTGCACGCATTGGAAGAAAAAGGGATCTACGTCTCATCCGGGTCAGCCTGTTCATCCAATCACCCGGCAGTTAGCGGTACATTAAAGGGAATCGGTGTGAAATCAGAACTTTTGGATTCCACTCTTCGGTTTAGTTTCGGAATTTTTAATACAAAAGAAGAAGTAGATTACTGTATAGATATGTTAAAAGAACTTCTTCCAGTCCTCAGGCGGTATCAGAGAGGGTAGGAAGTGTTTCAGAGAAAGGACAACAGATGCATTATAAATCATTTTTAATCAAGTACGCAGAAATCGGCGTAAAAGGAAAGAACCGCTACTTATTTGAAGATGCCCTGGTAACGAATATCCGCCATTCCTTAAAAAGAGTGGATGGAGATTTTGTAGTATCCAAGGAATCAGGAAGAATCTATGCCACTGCAGAATCAGAATACGATTTTGATGAAGTGGTCGCCGCTTTAAAGCGTATCTTTGGTATCGCAGCAATCTGTCCTATGGTACAGGTAGAGGACAATGGCTATGAAGATTTAAAGAAACAGGTGTTATCCTACGTAGAAGAGTTTTACGAGGATAAGAATTTCACCTTTAAAGTCAATACACGCAGAGGCAATAAAAAATATCCGGTAAATTCTGAGCAGATCAACCGGGATTTGGGAGAGATCATCCTCCATACCTTCCCAGAGACAAAGGTAGACGTCCATCAGCCACAAGTGATGCTTCATGTGGAGGTACGTAATAAAATCAATATCTATTCCCACGTCATTCCAGGCCCAGGCGGTATGCCGGTAGGAACCAACGGAAAGGCCATGCTTCTTTTATCAGGAGGCATTGACAGTCCGGTTGCAGGATACATGATCGCCAAGCGTGGAGTTAAGATTGACGCGGTATATTTCCATGCGCCGCCTTATACCAGCGACCGTGCAAAGCAGAAGGTTGTGGATCTGGCAAAGCTGGTTTCCAGATATTCCGGTCCAATCCGGCTTCATATTGTGAACTTTACAGACATTCAGCTTTATATCTACGACAAATGTCCTCATGAAGAGCTTACCATCATTATGAGACGTTATATGATGCAAATTGCAGAACGTCTGGCAGAAGAAAGCGGATCCTCCGCCCTCATTACAGGGGAAAGCATCGGACAGGTAGCATCTCAGACCATGCAGTCACTGGCAGCAACGGATGCAGCAGCTACCATACCGGTATTCCGTCCGGTCATCGGTTTTGACAAGCAGGAAATCGTGGACGTAGCAGAAAAGATCGGAACTTATGAGACTTCTGTGCTTCCATTTGAAGACTGCTGTACCATATTTGTGGCAAAACACCCGGTAACAAAACCAAGTTTAAAGATGATCAAGCGTTCCGAAGAAAATCTGTCGGAGAAAATCGAAGAATTGGTTGAGACAGCCGTAAATACAGTGGAAAAGGTCTGGTGTTAAAGAAATGAAATAAAAAAGGGGACCGGCATCAAAGGTCGGGCCCCATTTTAAAACCTGATTCTTAATTAATCAACGATATATGGAGATAAGATGTTTACGATATCATCGACTTCATTCTCAGAATGAATGTTTAAATCGATAGGCTTGGAAAGATCCAGGCTGAAAATACCCATAATAGACTTGGCATCAATCACATATCTGCCAGAAACAAGATCAAAGTCAGTGTCAAATTTGGTTAAGTCGTTTACGAAAGATTTTACTTTGTCGATGGAATTTAAAGATATACGAACTGTTTTCATGTGAAAACCTCCTTTAGTGAGCTCTTTTATTTATTGAGGGATAGTCCTCTTTTCACTTCAATACTACTGACATATTATGTAAAAGTCAATGGTAATTTTACATGAAAAAAATGCTAATAAACCGATAATTTAGATAGGAGAAAATAAAATGAGAAAGGCAGCCCTGCATAACCTTGGCTGTAAGGTTAATTCATACGAAACAGAGGCCATGCAGCAGCTTCTGGAAAACGCAGGATATGAAATCGTCCCCTTTACAGAAGAGGCGGATGTTTATATCATAAATACATGCTCCGTAACCAATATTGCAGACAGAAAATCCAGACAGATGCTTCACCGTGCAAAGAACATGAACCCTGGGGCCGTTGTCGTTGCCGCCGGGTGCTACGTACAGGCAGCGGGAGAAGAACTGAAAAAGGATGAGGCTGTGGATTTGGTTATAGGAAATAACAAAAAGACAGAACTGGTTTCCATTCTGGAAGATTATTTCTCAGACAAAGAGGAAGAACTGGAAGAAAACATAATCGATATTCGGGAAACCAGGGAATACGAGAGTCTTTCCATTGATAAAATTGCAGATCATACAAGAGCTTTCATTAAGGTTCAGGACGGCTGTAACCAGTTTTGCAGCTACTGCATTATCCCTTATACCAGAGGGCAGGTACGCAGCCGCAGACCGGAAGAAGTGGCAGAGGAGATTAAGCGCCTTACTGCATCCGGTTTTCAGGAAGTGGTGCTGACTGGCATTCATTTAAGTTCTTACGGAAAAGATTTTCCAGAGGAAGAGCGTCTCACACTTTTGGACCTGATTGTCCGCATTCATGAGATAGAGGGGCTGAAACGGATACGTTTGGGATCGCTGGAGCCAAGGATCGTAACCGAAGAATTTGCGGCTACCCTGTCTGGACTTGATAAAATTTGTCCTCATTTCCATTTGTCCTTACAAAGCGGATGTGACAGTACCTTAAAACGTATGAACCGTCACTACACCGCAGAAGAATATTTAAATTGCTGTAATATTCTTCGTAAGGCATTTCATAATCCGGCCATTACCACCGATGTCATCGTCGGGTTCCCCGGAGAGACGGAAGAAGAATTTTTAACCACCAGGGAATATTTGGAAAAGGTAAATTTTTATGAAATGCATGTGTTTAAATATTCCAAAAGAAATGGTACCAGGGCGGCCCAGATGCCGGACCAGATACCGGAATCTGAAAAATCTGTAAGAAGTAACGAACTTTTAAAACTGGAAAAAGAGATGTCACTGGCTTACCGGAAGTCCTGCGTAGGCAGCAGAACCGAAGTCCTTATGGAGGAAGCATATGAGTGGAATGGAACCACTTATATGATCGGCCATACCAGAGAATATGTAAAGGCAGTGGTCCCTTATGAAGAAGGGTTAAAGGGCACAATCGTGGTAGGAACACTGGGAGAAATGCTCAACGATGAGATAGTGTTTTTAAACATTAACGGACAAAATTAATTTTTATCTTGCCGAATCCATGATTATGGTTTAGAATAAAGGAGAACAGTTAAAGGACGTGAGAAACATGGGCGATATTCATAACACACAATTTTTCAAAGCAGTGCAGGAAAATAAAATGGACGTAAGCCAGGTACTGGAACAGGTTTATATTGCCCTCACAGAGAAGGGCTATAATCCCATCAACCAGATCGTGGGTTACATTATGTCAGGGGATCCAACTTATATTACCAGCCATAAGAATGCCAGAAGTCTTATCATGAAAGTGGAACGGGACGAGATTCTGGAAGAACTGATGCGGGTATATATCGATACGATGTTAAAGTAACGACGTGGATAATCTTAAGTCTAGCTGTCAGATGAAGTGGAATAGGCGGATTCTGGCAGTTTGTTTTTATACAGTTGGCTGCGCACCAGCTTTGTTTTGTTGCATAAATTTGACGTGGAGAGTAAAATATGAGAATCATGGGACTGGATTTTGGTTCTAGAACTGTAGGAGTTGCAGTTTCCGACTTGCTGGGTATAACTGCCCAGGGTGTGGAGACAATTACGAGAGAAGAAGAGAACAAACTGAGAAAAACCTGTGCCCGAATCGAAGAACTGATTCGGGAATTTGAGATTGAAACCATAGTTTTGGGATATCCTAAGAATATGAATAACACGGTAGGTGACCGGGCTGAGAAAACAGAACAGTTTAAAGAGATGCTTACAAGACGAACCGGGCTTCCTGTGATCCTTTGGGATGAGAGGCTGACTACCGTAGCATCGGAACGAATCTTAATGGAAAGCGGCGTTAGGCGGGAACATAGAAAAGCGGTCATCGATAAGGTGGCAGCAGGACTGATTCTGCAAGGTTATTTAGATAGCTTAACAACAGGAGATTAAGGAATGAACAACGAAGAGAAGAAAATCACCCTGACAACCGATACAGGGGAATCTGTAGATTTTTATGTTCTGGAAGAGACCAGAATCAATGGTATGAATTATCTGTTAGTAACCGATGCGGCAGATGATGATGATGAAGGAGAATGTTACATCTTAAAGGATTTGTCAAAGCAGGAAGAATCCGAGGCTTTGTATGAGTTTGTAGAGGATGATAACGAGATAGATTATTTATTTAAAATATTTTCCGAACTGCTTGACGGAGCGGATGTAGATATTGAAAAATGATGGTGAGTAATTGAGAGGCTTTATATGGAACAGGAAGTTTTCAAAGAGATGCTTCGAGAGAAAGGACTCAAAGTGACCAACCAGCGCATGCTGGTGCTGGAACTCATGGCAGAGCGCCCCGGACAACATCTGACTGCGGAAGAGATCTATGATCTGGCCAGACAGAAGTATCCGGAGATCGGGCTTGCCACGATTTACAGGACTGTGCAGGTGTTGGTGAATTTATCAATCATTGATAAGGTGAGTTTTGACGATGGGTTTGCCCGCTATGAACTGGGGGGCTTCGATCGTGAGTCCGGACATCACCACCATCATGCAATATGCAGCCGATGCGGAAACGTATTTTCCTTTAAAGGTGACTTGTTAGATACTCTGGAGCAGGCACTTCTTGACCAGTCAGGATTTCTGGTGACGGATCATGAAGTAAAGCTCTACGGGTATTGCAGGGAATGCCGGGAGGCAATGGATATAGAACAGAACGGAAAATGATAAAATGGAGGTAAAAGATTGAAAAAACAAGACAGTAATGCAAAAGTTAAAATCATTCCCTTAGGCGGAATGGAGCAGATCGGTATGAATATCACTGCTTTTGAATGTGAAGACAGCATCATAGTTGTAGACTGCGGACTCGCATTCCCTACCGATGATATGCTTGGAATCGATCTGGTAATACCGGATGTTTCCTACCTGAAACAGAATATTGAAAAGGTTAAGGGCTTTGTGATTACCCATGGACATGAGGATCACATCGGTGCTCTTCCGTATATTTTAAAAGAAATCAATGTACCGGTTTATGGAACAAAGTTAACCATTGGTCTCATTGAAAACAAATTAAAAGAACATAATCTTTTAAAGAACACAAAGAGAAAAGTAATCAAGCACGGACAGTCCATTAACTTAGGCTGTTTCCGAATTGAATTTATTAAGACAAATCACAGCATTGCAGATGCCTCTGCACTTGCCATTTTCTCTCCTGCAGGCGTTATCCTTCATACAGGTGACTTTAAGATCGATTATACCCCTGTATTTGGAGAAATCGCGGATCTTGAGCGTTTTGCAGAGCTTGGAAAGAAAGGGGTTCTGGCTCTTTTATGTGACAGTACCAATGCCATAAGACCAGGATTTACACCTTCCGAGAAGACTGTAGGCAAAGCCTTTGACAATATATTTGCAGATCATAAGAATAACCGTATCATCGTGGCTACCTTTGCGTCTAACGTGGACCGTGTGCAGCAGGTCATCAACTCTGCGGCAAAGTACGGGCGTAAAGTAGTCGTAGAAGGACGCAGTATGGTCAATGTCATTGGTACAGCCAGCGAACTCGGCTATATCAATATTCCGGAAGGAACTCTGATTGATATCGACCAGCTTAAGAATTATCCTGACGAGCAGACCGTCCTTATTACAACAGGAAGCCAGGGAGAATCTATGGCAGCGCTTTCCCGTATGGCAAGCAGCACCCATAAGAAGGTATCCATTAAGCCAAACGATGTAATTATATTAAGTTCTAATCCGATTCCAGGTAATGAAAAGGCAGTTTCCAAGGTCGTTAATGAGCTTTCCATGAAGGGGGCTGAAGTAATCTGCGAAGATACTCACGTATCAGGACATGCGTGTCAGGAAGAGATCAAACTGATGTATGCACTGGTTCGCCCGAAGTACTCTATCCCTGTACACGGGGAATACAGACATTTGATGGCCCAGAAGAATCTGGTTCAGGCCATGGGAATCCCGAAGGAAAATGTTATCATTATGTCTTCCGGTGACGTGGTGGAATTAGGCCAGGAATCCTGTAAGATCGTTGACCATGTACAGGCAGGAGCAATTTTAGTTGATGGTCTTGGAGTTGGAGATGTTGGTAATATCGTATTAAGAGACAGACAGAACCTGGCTCAGAACGGAATCATCGTGGTTGTTCTGACCTTGGAGAAATATTCCAACCAACTTTTAGCCGGACCAGATATCGTATCCAGAGGTTTCGTATATGTGCGGGAATCTGAAGACCTAATGGAAGAAGCAAGAAGAATTGTCAATGACGCTGTTCAGGATTGCCTGGATCGTCATATCAATGACTGGGGAAAAATCAAGAACATCATCAGAGACAGCTTAAGTGACTTCCTCTGGAAGAGAATGAAGCGCAATCCGATGATTCTTCCGATCATTATGGAAGTATAGGAATAAGCGAAGAATAACCGTGCCTTTAACATGAAAGGAATGGAAATTTATGAGCCGGACAACAAAAGAAATCAACAAAATAACAGGAGCGATTATTGGCCTATCCGTAAGGCTTATCATTCTTGCCCTCATAATCCTTCTTCTTTACGAAGGGGTGACAAGGGGCTATGAGTTCGGCCACGAAATTTTCTATGCGTCAGCCATGGAAGCGGAGCCCGGACAGGATAAGAATATAACCATAGACAAAGGCGCTTCTGTTGCCGGTGTGGCAAAACTTTTGAAGGACAATGGCTTGATTGCCAATGAATATTCCTTTATCATACAGGCGGAGTTTTTTAATTATAAGGCAAATCCGGGAAGCTATACTTTAAACACTTCCATGACCTCCAGGGATATCCTTCAGATGATGAATGAGAATACAGAGGAAAAGGAAGACAAAGAATGATAGTCAATGACCGAATTACCGATTATATCAAATCCCTGGAACCAGAGGATAGTCCTCTGATTCATGAGATAGGTAAAAATGCAAGGCAGAACGGAGTTCCTGTCATAAGAGAGGAGACGGCTGCTTTCTTAAAGACCATGACAGCAGCCATGAATCCAAAAGCCATTTTAGAGGTAGGAACCGCTGTGGGATATTCTACTCTTTTGATGGCCCAGGTCATGGCTCCTGACTGTCATATCACAACCATAGAAAAATATGAAAAAAGAATACCGGAAGCCAGAAGCAATTTTGAAAAGGCCGGGGAAACGAAACGCATCACCTTATTGGAAGGAGATGCGGAGGAACTATTAAAGGGGCTTACCGGCCCCTTTGACCTTGTCTTTATGGATGCAGCTAAGGGTCAGTATCTGATCTGGCTTCCAAGAATTTTAGAACTTATGAGAACCGGTGGTATGCTCATATCGGACAATGTCCTTCAGGATGGAGACATCATTGAATCCCGCTATACGGTGGAACGCCGCAACCGTACCATACACGGACGGATGCGGGAATATTTGTATGAATTAAAACATTCCCCGTTCTTAACCACAACCATTGTCCCAATCGGTGACGGAATAACCGTCAGCATAAGAAAGTAAAGAACACGAGAGAGGAGTTTCATGAGAAAGACGGAACTTTTGATCCCGGCAGGCAGCTTAGACGTATTAAAAACCGCTGTGGTTTACGGCGCCGACGCTGTTTACCTGGGAGGAGAAGCCTTTGGACTTCGTGCCAAGGCAAAGAATTTCACACAGGATGAAATCCGGGAAGGCATTGCTTTTGCCCACGAACACGGAGTAAAAGTATACATTACAGCCAACATTCTGGCTCATAATGATGATCTTCCGGGAGTAGAAGAATATTTTAAAGAATTAAAGGAAATTAATCCGGATGCCGTGATCATATCGGATCCCGGAGTTTTTGCCATTGCAAAGCGTATTATTCCTGATATGGAGATTCACATTAGTACTCAGGCAAATAACACCAACTATGGAACCTATTTATTCTGGCATCAGCTTGGCGCCAAACGTGTGGTTACTGCCAGAGAACTTTCTCTTGCAGAGATCAAGGAAATCCGCAGCCAGATACCGGAAGACATGGAGATTGAAAGCTTTATGCATGGTGCCATGTGTATTTCCTATTCCGGCCGGTGCCTGCTTAGCAACTTTATGGCAGGAAGAGATGCAAACCAGGGTGCCTGTACCCATCCTTGCCGCTGGAAATATTCCATCGTGGAAGAACAGCGTCCCGGCGAATATATGCCGGTTTATGAAAATGAGCGGGGAACTTATATCTTCAATTCCAAGGATCTTTGCATGATCGAGCATGTTCCGGAGATGATTGATGCCGGAATCGACAGCTTTAAGATCGAAGGCCGGATGAAGACTGCATTGTACGTAGCGACTGTGGCTAGAACCTACCGGAAAGCCATCGATGATTATAACAAAGACCCGGAACTCTATCAGGCGAACATGGATTGGTATCGTTCTGAAATCGGCAAATGCACCTACCGGGAATTCACCACCGGATTTTATTTTGGCAAAGCAGATTCCAGCACACAGATATATGACAGCAATACCTATGTAAAAAATTACACATATATTGGAACCATTGAGTCCATCGATGAAAGAGGCTACGCCCGAATCGAACAGAAAAACAAATTCACTGTAGGAGAGACCATTGAGGTCATGAAGCCGGACGGCAGGAATATCGAAGCTGTGGTAAAGGCGATATATAATGAAGAGGGCGTTTCTCAGGAAAGTGCTCCTCATGCCAGACAGATCATCTACGTGGATCTAGGAGTGGAAATGAAGCAGTACGACATCCTGCGCCGAAGCGAGATGGAGTAATGAACCAATAAAAAGTTATTAACAAAGGATTATCAATAAAAGCCAGGTAGACAACGAAGGTTTTAAAAATTGTCTAATCTGGCTTTTTCCTTTTGTGAATGCCTGGTGGCGGTATTTTTCGTGGCAGTTGTAGAAATGGCGTTCTTGTGGTATGCTATAGATGTATTATACCCAGAAATTACCTGGATTTAGAACGTGCAGAACGGAGGATTGCCTATCATGTGGATTTTATGGCTGATAGCTGTTTTATGTGTGATCTATTATGTCATAATAGTTGTTTATTCCGGGTTAACGACTTCCTTTTCGATTATCTGGCTGGTGTTTGCGGCTGTTTGTGTATTTTTTGGTCTTGGTTGGGATACTTATGTAAGGCATAAGGACAAAGTCCCTTTATGGCTTCCGGTATCAGTCGTAACCATTTGCTGCACCGGGATTCTTGTATTTGCAGTGGTTGAAATTTTGGTATTCACCGGAGTTGCTGCCCGTGATGCGTCAAAACTTGACTATGTGATCGTATTGGGAGCCAGAGTAAAAGAGAACGGAATCAGCAAATCATTAAAAAAACGTCTGGATAAGGCGATTGATTACCTGGATGAAAACCCTGGGACCATACTGGTTCTTTCCGGCGCAAAAGGAGACGATGAACCGGTCAGCGAGGCAGAAGCCATGAAGGACTATCTGGTATTTAACGGTGTCAGAGAAGAACAGCTGATTTTGGAGACAAGGTCTTACAGCACGGTAGAGAACATTGCATACAGCCGTGTGGCAATTGAAGAGGATCAGGAGGCTAAAAAAGCCCAAAATCAAAATAATCCCATCTTTATGGAACCCGGAACCTTCGAGATGGTTCCTGATAAGCCGATCAAGATCGGAGTATTGACAAGTGATTTTCATGTATTCCGCGCCCAGCAGATCGCAAAGAAATGGGGAATTCCGGATATTTATGGTATTTCCTGTGAATCTGACCCAGTTCTTTTTGTACACTTTTGCGTAAGAGAGTGTGCGGCGATATTAAAAGACAAATTAGTGGGCAATATGTAAATAATACTGATTTTGCAGGAGGAATAAAGAAAGAATGAGTAATTTGAATAACCTGGCAGCCTATGAGGCTGTAGAAGAAAAAGAAATTAAGGAAATTCAGGCGACTGGCTGCGTTCTTCGCCATAAAAAAAGCGGGGCAAGAATCTTCGCCGTGTCCTGTGACGATGACAACAAGGTATTTTCCATCGGATTTAGGACACCGCCTACGGACAGTACAGGAGTGGCACACATTCTGGAACACAGCGTGCTCTGCGGTTCGGACAAATTCCCGGTAAAGGATCCGTTTGTGGAATTGGTAAAAGGTTCTTTAAACACTTTTTTAAATGCAATGACTTATCCGGATAAAACGGTGTATCCGGTTGCAAGCTGCAATGAAAAAGATTTTCAGAATTTAATGAATGTCTATATGGATGCAGTGCTTCATCCAAACATTTACAAGGAATCTAAGATATTTATGCAGGAAGGCTGGCATTATGAGCTGGAAAGCCCGGAAGCAGATTTGATTTACAACGGTGTTGTATACAATGAGATGAAGGGTGCTTTTTCTTCTCCGGAGGAAGTGCTAGACCGGTTTACCAGAAAGGTTCTGTTCCCTGGCAGTTGCTATGGACAGGAATCAGGAGGAGATCCTGCGTTCATTCCGGATCTGACCTATGAGGATTTTCTTGATTTCCACAGAAGATATTATCATCCTTCCAACAGCTATATCTACCTCTATGGAGATATGGATATGGCTGAAAAGCTTACCTGGCTGGATGAGGAATATTTAAGTCATTATGATGAAATTTCCATCGATTCCAGAATCAACAGCCAGAAACCGTTCGAGAAAACGGTAGAAGCTGAGACCTTTTATTCCATTACCGAAGGGGAGTCAGGAGATAATGCCACTTATCTCTCCATCAGTACGGTTATGGGCAACAACTTAGATCCAAAGCATTATGTGGCGTTCCAGATCTTAGAGTATACTCTGCTTGATGCGCCGGGTGCGCCTTTAAAGCAGGCACTCATCGATGCTGGTATTGGCCAGGATATTCTGGGCGGTTATGACAGTGGAATTTTACAGCCTTATTTCTCCGTCATTGCAAAGAATGCCAATCCTGACCAAAGAGGGGAGTTCCTTGCAGTGGTAAAGGGGACCTTAAGAAAGCTTGCTGATGAAGGAATTAACAGGAAAAGTTTAAAAGCAGGAATGAACTATTATGAATTCCGTTACCGGGAAGCCGACTACGGCTCAGCGCCCAAAGGACTGATGTACGGCCTTCAGTGTATGGACAGCTGGCTTTATGACGGAGATCCGATGATGCACTTGGAATACCAGGAAACCTTTGATTATTTGAAAAAGGTGGTGGACGACGGATATTTTGAACAGCTGATCCGGGAATATCTTCTGGATAATCCATTTGAGGCTGTCTTAACAGTAAGCCCGAAGAAGAACTTAACCGCAGAAGAAGAGGAAAAGACAGCCAGGAAGCTGGCAGCTTACAAAGCCTCCCTTTCTGAGGATGAAATCAGCCATTTGGTAGAACAGACCCGTGCGTTAAAGGAGTATCAGGAAGTACCGTCTCCGCAGAAAGATTTAGAAAAGATCCCTATGCTTCGCAGAGAAGATATCAGAAGGGAATCAGAAGAAATCATCTGGGAAGAAAAAGAAGCTCATGGCGTAAAGGTTATTCATCATGAGATGTTTACTTCCGGTATCGGCTATTTGAAGGTTCTGTTTGATACTTCCGCTGTTCCGGTAGAAGATTTGCCTTATGTAGGATTTTTAAAATCTTTGCTTGGTTATGTAAATACAGAAAATTTCTCTTATGGAGATTTGACCAGTGAGATCCATTTAAACAGCGGAGGTGTGAGCTTCAGCGTAACATCCTACCCGGATTTACAGAATAAGGGACAGTTTAAGGGATTCTTTATGGCCAGTGCTAGAGTGCTTTATGATAAACTGGATTTCGGTTTTTCCATTCTTGCGGAGATTCTGACCCGCTCCATATTGGATGATGAAAAGCGTGTAGGGGAAGTAATCAGTGAAACAAGATCCAGAGCAAGGATGAAGCTGGAAGGTTCCTGCCATTCGGCAGCAGTTGCGAGAGCAACCTCTTATTTTTCCGCAACATCCTCATACAATGATTTAACCGGAGGAATCGGATATTATGAATTCCTTGAAACTCTGGAAAAAGAATATGCGACCAATAAGCAGGCAATCATTGACCGGTTTAAATCCGTAATGGAAAAACTTTTTACCACCGGAAATATGCTTGTCAGCTATACGGCAGATGAAGAAGGATACAAACTTCTTCCTGATGCAATGGAAAAGCTTACCGAAGTACTGCCGGAAGGTACAAAGAAACACTATCCATTTGTATTCCCATCCGGAAACAGAAACGAAGGCTTTGCTACGGCTTCCCAGGTGAATTATGTGGCAAGATGCGGAACCTTTTTAGGAAGCGGGGAAGAGTATACCGGCGCTCTTAAGATTCTAAAGGTGATTTTAAGCTATGATTATCTTTGGATCAATTTAAGAGTCAAAGGTGGAGCTTACGGCTGTATGAGCGGTTTCGGCCGTTCTGGCGAAGGCTATTTTGCTTCCTACCGTGATCCGAATCTAAAAGAAACCAACCAGATCTACGAAGGGGTTGTAGAATATTTAGAGAACTTCCAGGTCGAGGACCGTGATATGACGAAATATGTCATTGGTACCGTCAGCGACATGGATGTACCGTACCCACCGTCTACCAAAGGCAACAGAGGCCTTTCCGCCTATTTATCCGGAGTTGACCAGGCGATGATGGCAAAGGAACGAGAAGAAGTATTAAATGCAACACAGGAAGACATCCGCAATCTGGCACCCCTTGTAAAAGCGGTTCTTGCCACAGGAAGTCTTTGCGTGATTGGAAATGAAGATAGAATTACAGCGGATAAGGATCTCTTTGGAGAGACGAAGAACTTATTCCACTCATAACACAAAGGAGAACCTATATGGAAACAAATTATAAATCAGGTTTTGTTACCCTGATCGGACGTCCAAATGTTGGAAAGTCCACCCTGATGAACCGCTTGATCGGCCAGAAAATCGCAATTACTTCTGATAAGCCCCAGACCACGAGGAATCGGATTCAGACGGTATATACCGATGAGAGAGGACAAATTATATTCCTTGACACACCAGGTATCCACAAGGCCAAGAATAAGCTTGGGGAGTATATGGTAAGTGTGGCAGAACACACCTTAAAGGAAGTGGATGTGGTCCTGTGGCTGGTGGAACCCACCACCTACATCGGTGCAGGAGAGCAACATATTGCAGAACAGCTTCGTTCCATAAAGACGCCTGTAATTCTTGTGATTAATAAAATCGATACGTTGAAAAATCAAGAGGAGATTCTGACTTTTATAAATGCTTACAAGGATATTTGTACGTTTGCAGAGATCGTGCCGGTATCTGCGTTAAAGGATAAAAATATGGATCTGATGCTGGAACTGATTTATAAATATCTTCCATACGGACCACAGTATTACGATGAAGATACAGTTACGGATCAGCCTATGCGCCAGATATCTGCAGAGCTCATCCGGGAGAAGGCGCTCCGTCTGTTAAAAGATGAAATTCCTCATGGAATTGCTGTGACTGTGGAAAAGATGAAAGAACGGGATAACGGAATGATTGACTTGGAAGCAAATATCATCTGCGAACGGGAATCCCACAAAGGAATCATCATTGGAAAAGGCGGAGCCATGCTGAAACGAATCGGCACTTCTGCCCGCAGGGAGATCGAGGACCTGCTGGATACCAGAGTAAATTTACAGCTTTTTGTAAAAGTTCGTAAGGAATGGCGGGACAGCGAGCTGTATATGAAAAATTATGGATACAATCAAAAAGAAATTTAAAAGCGGTGGCAGGAATTGAGGGAAGTTGAAAAACTGACGGGGATGGTGATCAAAGCCTCCCCTGTGGGAGAAATGGATAAGCGCCTTGTGTTACTTACCAGGGAAAGAGGAAAGATCACTGCATTTGCCAGAGGAGCAAGAAGGCCGGGCAACCAGCTGATGGGAGTAAGCCGTCCCTTTGCCTTTGGATTGTTTTCCCTGTATGAAGGCAGGGATTCTTATACCCTGCAGTCGGCGGACATCACCAATTATTTTGAGGATCTGGCTCTGGACATGGAGGCGACCTGTTATGGTTCCTACTTTCTGGAACTAGCCGATTATTATGCCCGGGAAAATGAGAACGGGACAGGACTTTTAAAACTTTTATACCAGTCTGTGCGGGCTCTATTAAAACCAGCGTTAAAAAATGAACTGGTACAAAGAATTTTTGAGTTAAAAGCCATGGTAATCAATGGAGAATACACCGAGTCACCGCCCCGTCCGGTTAGTGATTCCGCTAATTATGCCTGGGAGTATGTGATTGCATCCCCGATCGAACATCTTTATACCTTTACCTTAACGGATCAGGTAATGGAAGAGTTCGGCCGATGTGTGGAAATCAATAAAAAACGTTATGTAGACCGGGAATTTCATTCTCTGGAGATTTTGCAGACCATGATAGAGTAAAGTATTGAAATGATAGAAGTCATTTGGTATAATCCACGTATGCGATGAGCAGTGCGAATCAGGATATAGTAAAATTTTCGTTGTGCTTGCACATAAGAAAATTTTACTGTATCCTGATTCATAGGGCGAATGCCCGTGAGTGGGGAATCCTTAAGATTCCCCACCCTGCACCGCGGATTCAATGCAGGAGGAAAATGGATGAAAAAAAAGAAAGCGGTTCTGGCAGCGGTGATTGCTGCGGGAATGCTGACAGGCTGTTTGGGAAGAACCGGCAGCAACGCCCTGAATGCGGAGAGCAGCAGAATTTTTGTAACAGGAGACGGTGTACTTAAAACAGCAACGGTAGAGACATACGCAGAGCAGGATTATTACAATGCAGAGGAACTGAAAACATATCTGGAGGAAGCTGCTTTAGCATATAATGGAGCCCATGGAGAAGGAGCTGTTACGTTAGAATCCTGCAACATGGAAAAAGGCAGTGCCAGGATGATATTCCAGTATGGATCAGGCAATGACCTGGCCGGTTTTGTTTCTGAGTATGAGGATAAGGAGAATCAGGTAGATTCTATTTCTGTCAGTGCCTTTTCTGATGTATTAGGGCAGAGTGAGGCAGAAGGAGTGGCATTTTTAAAAGCATCTGACGGAAAACAGGTGGAGAAAAAGGCGCTGTCCCAAAAAGGGCAAAGCCATGCCATCGTTGTAGAATCGAAAAATCCCGTAACCATACAGACGGAAGGAAAGCTTTTATTTGTTTCAAATAACGTTGTCATAAAAGATCAGTATACGGTACAGACGGCAGAGGGAAAAAATTACATCATTTTTAAATAAGAGAGGTTAAGATCATGGAAAAGACAATGGAAAAGATTGTGGGACTTGCGAAATCAAGGGGATTTGTTTATCCTGGTTCTGAGATTTACGGCGGTCTTGCCAATACATGGGATTACGGAAACTTAGGCGTAGAGCTTAAGAACAATGTAAAAAAAGCATGGTGGCAGAAATTTATACAGGAGAGCCCTTATAATGTGGGTGTGGACTGCGCTATTTTAATGAATTCCCAGACCTGGATTGCATCCGGACACTTAGGAGGATTCTCCGATCCGTTAATGGACTGCAAGGCCTGCAAGGAGCGTTTCCGTGCAGATAAAATCATTGAAGATTATATGGCTGAGAATAGCATCACCATCGAAGGATCTGTGGATGCATGGTCTCAGGAAGAGATGAAGAAATACATTGATGAGAAGAATATCTGCTGTCCAAGCTGCGGCAAACATGATTTTACCGACATCCGCCAGTTCAACTTAATGTTCAAAACCTTTCAGGGCGTAACCGAAGACGCCAAGAATACTGTATATTTAAGACCTGAGACTGCTCAGGGTATTTTTGTAAACTTTAAAAATGTTCAGAGAACCTCCAGAAAGAAGATTCCATTTGGTATCGGCCAGGTCGGTAAATCCTTCCGTAATGAGATCACACCAGGCAACTTCACCTTCCGTACCAGAGAATTTGAGCAGATGGAACTGGAGTTCTTCTGTGAGCCGGATACGGATTTAGAATGGTTTGCATATTGGAAAGAATACTGCATCACCTGGTTAAAGAACCTTGGCATCAAGGATGATGAGATGCGTGTCAGAGATCATGATAAGGAAGAACTTTCCTTCTACAGCAAGGCAACCTCTGACATTGAGTTCTTATTCCCATTCGGCTGGGGAGAGTTATGGGGAATTGCAGACAGAACTGATTACGATTTAAAGCAGCATCAGACCACCTCTGGTCAGGATCTGACTTATTTTGATGATGAAAAGAAAGAACGCTACATTCCATATGTCATCGAGCCATCACTGGGTGCTGACCGTGTGACCCTGGCATTCCTCTGCGCTGCTTATGATGAAGAAGAAATCGCAGAAGGTGATGTACGTACCGTGCTTCATTTCCATCCGGCTATTGCACCGGTTAAGATCGGTGTACTCCCTCTTTCCAAGAAGTTAAACGAGGGCGCAGAAAAAGTATTTGATGAACTGCGTAAATACTACAACTGCGAATTTGATGACAGAGGAAACATCGGAAAACGTTATAGAAGACAGGATGAGATTGGTACTCCGTTCTGTATCACTTATGATTTTGATTCAGAAGAAGATCATGCAGTTACCGTACGTGACCGTGATACAATGGATCAGGTAAGAGTTCCGATTGCAGAGCTGAAAACCTATTTTGAAGACAAATTCCAATTTTAAGAATAAGAAAGAAATGCAGGAAGGCAGAATGTACCCTTCCTGCATTTTTTTTTGTGTCACAGAATGATGGGAAGTTTTGTCAAATTATGAAGAAAAATGTTGAAAATTGTCCGATGGGTCATGGAAAATGAGAAAAAATATGATTATGTTTGCAGTTTTTTCGAAATGTGATACAATGATTGTATGACATCGTCAAAGTTTACGAATGATTTAAAGGAAGAGGGAGCGAATAACATGACAGAGGTTTCCAGGATACCGATCGTGCAGCAGGTAGTAAATAGTATGAAGGACTTTATTGCCGCCGATGGAATAGAAGTCGGAGAAAAATTACCTACGGAAAAAGAATGGTGCGAGAAACTCTCGGTAGGACGCGGCACTGTCAGGGAGGCATTCCGTATTCTCGAGGCAAGAGGACTGGTTGAGATTAAGCCTGGACGTGGAGCATTTCTGGTTAGTAAAAAAGAACTTGGACAGGAAGAGCTGGCAGAATGGTTTTTGAAAAATGAAGTGGAGTTAATGGATTATATGGAGGTACGAAGTGCTGTAGAGCCTTTATGTGCCAGATTGATTGCAAAACGTGCCACAGATGCGGAGTTGGAGCAGATTGAGCGGACTCATATGCGGTTTAACCGTGCGGTAGAGGAAGAAGATATTGCCGGCATGGCTAAATACGATGAAAGACTTCACCGGCAGATTGTAGAAGCCAGCAAGAATAAAATGATGATTTTTATCTGTAAGAAAATAGATGAATGCATACGGGATTTCCGTTTGAAGACGTTCCAGGTTCCACAGAATGCCCGGAACGCCATCAAAGCACATCAGGACATCATAGATGCCCTAAAGGCACGGGATGAAGAGGTGGCAGAGCTGTATGCCAAAAGACATATTTCTCTCATTAATACAGATTTAAATGTAATTATAAGGCGGTAGAAGCAAAGCGTTAATAGGAAAAAGTAAATAGAAAACAGCAGTTGTTTTAAAGAACCGGAGCCGGGATTATCAAGGCTTTCCGGTTCTTTTTTTTGTTTTTAAAAAAAAGATTGATTGTGTAATGTGCATAAATTTAAAAATACTGTTGACAAATTTTAAGTAAAGATGTATCATGAGGATGCTCACATTGTATGACAGCATACAAAAATACAAACCCGGGAACGTATTTGAGAATGATATCATACAATATTGTTGGCATTTGTAACAAAATTAGGGGATAAAAACAGAATATATTTTAAAAATATATTAATAAGAATTCAAATGTTGAGAGGTGGATTATTATGAGAAAAGTTACAGCAATCGTCTTATCAGTTATGATGGCATTATCTTTATCTGCTTGTGGTTCTTCAGGCAAGGAAGCTACAAGCGTAGCAGAAACAACAACAGCTGCAGTTAAAGAAACAACCAAGGCTGCAGGTACGGAGACAGCAGCAAAACCAATTAAGATTGGTGTTTCTGCACCGGATTTAACCAATGTATTTTTCATTCAGATCAAAGAAGCTATGGAAGCAGCTTTAACAGGACCAGATGATGAACTGATTATACAGGACGCTGCCGGTGATCAGAACAAACAGATGAACGACGTAGCCGATATGATCAATCAGGGCGTAGATGTAATCTGTATCTCTGCAATTAACTCTGAGGGCGTGCGTGCAACTCTGGAAGCTTGTAAAGAAGCCGGTATTCCGGTAATTGCTTTCAATACTGCCGTAAAGAATCCTGAGCTGGTTCAGTGTACCGTTGTTTCTGATAACAAGGAAGCTGGAAAGCTTTGTGCAACCGCTCTTGCAGAAGCTCTTGGCGGAAAAGGAAAAGTAGTAGAGATTACCTATAGTATTACAGAAGTTTGCTACGATCGTCAGATCGGTTTTGAAGAGGAATTAAAGAACTATCCAGACATCGAAATCATTCAGGCTAAGGACGTTGAGAAAGCAAAATCCGATTTCTCTCAGCCAATCATGGTAGACTTTATCAATGCAAATCCAGTAATTGACGGTGTATTCACCATCAACGATCCAACTGCACGTGGTGCAATTGCAGCACTGAAGGAAGCTGGAAGATTACAGGATACAAAAGTAGTTTCAATTGATGGTTCAGACGAAGGAAAAGGCTTTATCCGTTCTGGTGAAATGGTAGCTTCTGCTGCACAGGATCCTGCAGGAATCGGAACCACATGTATTGAAAGTGCATACAGACTGCTGTCAGGTAAGACCATTGAGGAGAAGGTAGTAGTACCTATGTCTATCATTACCAAGGAAAATGTAGATCAATAATCCGTAAAATGTTGACTTGAGGCAAGAATGCAGAACAGGAGTGAAAAACATGTCACTGGATTATGTTTTTGAAATGAAAGATATAACCAAAGCGTTTGGTAGCAATGTTGTCCTTGACGGAGTCAGTATTTCCATAAAGCCCGGAGAAGTTCGGGCTCTTATGGGAGAAAATGGTGCAGGAAAGTCCACACTGATGAAAATTCTTGGAGGCATTTTCAGCGCAGATTCAGGTTCTATTCATATGGAAGGCAATGAAGCTTCCATAAAAAGTGTAGACGATGCCAGAAAATATGGTGTTAGTTTTATTCATCAGGAGATTACCAACGTACCTGAGATGACGATTGCCGAAAATATTTTTCTCGGTCGTGAACCAAAGAATCATTTGAAGATGGTGGATTACCGGAAGATGAAGCAGGAGGCGCAGGTAGCACTGGATGAGCTTGGACTCATGTTAGATGCTGGAATGCTGATCCGTGGATTGTCCGTAGCACAGCAGCAGATGATCGAAATAGCCAGGGCTGTTAATGAGGGAGCAAAGATTTTGATACTTGATGAGCCGACCGCTTCCTTATCCCATAGTGAGACAGAAAACTTATTTTCACAGATAGAGCGTCTGAAAGAGCATGGTGTTGCGATGATTTATATTTCCCACCGTATGGAAGAGACTTTTAAGGTATGTGATTCCGTAACCGTACTCCGGGATGGTAAATTCATCGGTACCAGAAATACAGACGAAACCACAGAAAACGAGCTGATCAGCATGATGGTAGGCCGTGAATTCAACAACATCTATGGAAACAAACGTGTCGTTGGCGGCGAAGTCATCATGGAAGTAAAGAACTTAACAACTAGTAAAGTATCAAATATCAGCTTTACATTAAAAAGAGGAGAAATCCTTGGATTTTCCGGACTGGTTGGAGCTGGCCGGACCGAGCTGGCACTTGCTTTGTTTGGTATTGATACCATTGAGTCAGGAGAGGTATGGCTGGAAGGACAGAAGCTTTCTATCACCAAGCCAAAAGATGCCATCAGTGCCGGTATCGCACTGGTACCAGAAGAACGGAAGGAACAGGGACTTTTCCTTGGACACAGCATTGGAACCAATTTAACCTTCCAGGTGCTTTCTGAATTTATCCATCATCTGAATGTGGATAGAAAGAAAGAAACAGAGATTGTAGATGAGTTCAAACAAAAACTCTCTATAAAAATGGCTTCTACAGAACAGTTAGCAGGAGAACTTTCCGGAGGAAACCAGCAGAAAATCGTTATATCCAAATGGTTGGCAGCAAAGCCTAAGGTGTTGATTCTTGATGAGCCAACGAGAGGTATTGACGTAGGTGCGAAAGCGGAAATCTATAAGCTGATGCACACGCTGGCAGAAGAAGGGGTTTCCATTATTATGATATCTTCGGAACTTCCTGAGATCATCAATAACTCCAGCCGGATAGCAATCATGCGGGAAGGCTGTCTGGCAGGGATCCTGGATCAGCAGGAAACAGAAATTTCCCAGGAAACCATAATGTCATATGCAGTAGGAGGAGAACATTCAGTATGTTAAACAGGAAAAATCAAGCAGAGACACCCCAGTTAAAGGCACCAAGCCTGTGGACTACCAACCCTTTTTATATCTGGCTGAGACGCAATATGGCAGCTATGATCGCATTGGTATTCCTGTGTATTGTACTATCCATTACGACCGATACATTTCTCGTTAAAAATAACCTCTTTAGCGTACTGCGTCAGGTATGCGTCAACTGCTTTATTGCATTTGGTATCACCTGCGTACTGATTTGTGGCGGCATTGACTTATCCGTAGGTTCCGTAGTAGCTGCAGCCGGTGTTATTGCTGTACGGTGCGGCAATGCAGGATTACCCTTAATCATCTGCATTCTGGTTCCTTTGCTTTTTGGAGCAGTCATTGGATTCTTTAATGGATATGTTATTTCACACACGACCCTTCCTCCCTTTATCGTAACGTTATCCACGCAGATCATTGTACGTGGAATCAGTTATATATTAACAGGAGGTCAGCCAGCCCAGTCCAACAACGAAGTATTCAACAACATGGGTGTAGGCAGTATATTTGGAATCCCCATTCCGGTTGTATTTGTAATCGTATCATTTATTATCCTTTATTTCATTATGAATCGTACTTCCTTTGGACGTCACGTATATGCGACTGGAGGAAATAAGGAAGCAGCAAAATACGCAGGAGTTGATACCAAATGGATTCAGGTTAGAGTATTTGTCATCAGTGGTGTAATGGCAGCGCTTGCCGGTGTTGTTCTGGCAGCAAGACTGTATTCTGGTCAGCCATCCGTAGGTGAAGGATTTGAGCGTGATGCCATTGCGGCTTCAGTTCTTGGTGGTACCAGCTTCAACGGTGGTATCGGTACTCTTGGCGGTACAGTAATCGGTGTACTGATCATCGGAGTATTAAACAACGGAATGAACCTGCTTAAGATAAACAGCTACTGGCAGTTTGTAGTTAAAGGACTTGTTATCCTTGGAGCAGTATATGTGGATTATTTGAAAAAGAGAGGCTCACTGAAAAAGTGATTGTTCATAAATAAGACGGAGGCACAATAACATGATGGACATAATGGAGTTAAAAAAGAAATGCAATGATATCCGTAAAGATATTATTAATATGACAGCCGATGCAGCCAGCGGCCACCCAGGTGGTTCTTTATCAGCGGTAGAGTTAATGGCAGCATTGTTTTACACCCAGATGCGGGTTGATCCGAAGAATCCTGATAAGGAAGACCGTGATCGTTTCGTACTGAGCAAAGGACATGCAGCTCCCTGTTACTATGCAGTATTAGGAGAGATGGGATTTTTTGATAAAGCAGAATTCAAAAATTTCAGACAGCTTCACAGCATTCTTCAGGGTCATCCGGATGCAAAGAAGGTTCCTGGCATCGATGCTTCCACTGGTTCTTTAGGACAGGGTATTTCCATCGCTGTCGGCATGGCTCTTGGTGCCAAGGCTCAGAAAAAGGATACAAAAGTATTTGCTCTTCTTGGAGATGGTGAATTACAGGAAGGCCAGGTTTGGGAGGCATGTATGGCAGCAGCCAACTATCGTCTTGACAACTTGACCATCATCATTGATAACAACGGTCTTCAGATCGACGGAAGCAATGATCAGGTAATGTCCTTGGGTGATCTTCATTCCAAGTTCAAAGCATTTGGATTCAACGTTCTGGAACTGCCAGATGGCAATAACTTAGAAGAAGTACTGGCTGCTTATTCCATCAGCACCATGGAAGGAAAACCAAAATGCATCCTGGCACACACTGTAAAAGGAAAAGGTATTTCCTTTATGGAGAATCAGGTAGGCTGGCATGGCAAGGCACCTAGCGAAGACGAGAGACAGCAGGCATTAAAGGAACTGGAGGTTTAATGACATGAGTGAATTAAAGGCAATTAGAGTGGCATACGGTGAAGCTTTGGCAGAACTGGGCGAAGCAAATGATAAAGTCGTTGTTATGGATGCGGATCTTGCGCATGCTACCATGACAGCAACCTTTGCAGCAAAGTTCCCGGAACGTTTTTTCAATGCAGGTATTGCAGAGGCTAACATGGTTGACATGAGTGCAGGACTTTCTACCATGGGTTACATTCCTTTCTGCAGCACCTTTGCTATATTTGGTGCAGGACGTGCTTATGAGCAGGTACGTAACGGTGTTGCTTATCCTAATTTCAACGTAAAACTGGGCATGACACATTCCGGAATTACTCTTGGAGAAGACGGCGGAAGCCACCAGGCCATTGAAGATCTGGCGCTGATGCGTGTAATCCCAGGCATGACAGTCGTAGTTCCTTGCGATGCAAGCGAGACACACCGTGCAGTTAAGGCAGTGGCAGAGATGAAAGGACCGGCTTATTTACGTCTGGCAAGACTTCCTAGCCCTGTATTTGAAGAGGAAATGCCATTTGTAATCGGAAAAGCCAACGTATTAAAAGAAGGTACAGATGCAGTTGTATTTGCCTGCGGTATCATGGTATCTACCGTACTGGAATGCGCAAAGAAGCTTGAGGCAGAAGGAAAATCAATTACAGTAGTCAATATGCATACCATTAAACCAATTGACAAAGAATGTATCTTAAAATATGCATCAAAATGCAGCAATGTAATTACAGTAGAAGAGCACAGCACCATCGGCGGACTTGGTGATGCAGTAGGTGACGTTCTTTTAGAGAACAAATGCAACGTAACATTTAAAAAGATCGGTGTTCAGGACCGGTTCGGTCAGTCTGGCAAGCCAGATGAACTTTTAGAAGAGTACGGACTGAGCGAGAAGCAGGTATACAATCAAATAAAAGGAGTTTTGGAAGCATGAGAATCGCATTAATTAATGAGAACAGCCAGGCGGCTAAAAACGGATTGATTTATAACAGCTTAAAGAAAGTTGCAGATACAAAAGGCTATGAAGTAGATAACTATGGAATGTATTCCGCAGAGGATGCTTGTTCCCTCACTTATGTACAGAACGGAATTCTTGCAGCAATCCTTTTAAATTCAGGTGCAGCTGACTATGTAATTACCGGATGCGGTACAGGGGAAGGTGCCATGCTGGCATTAAACAGTTTCCCAGGTGTTATCTGCGGCCATGTATGTGATCCAAGCGACGGATACATGTTTGCACAGATTAACGACGGCAATGCCATTGCAATGCCGTTCGCAAAAGGCTTTGGCTGGGGAGCAGAGCTGAATCTGGAATATACATTTGAAAAGTTATTTTCTGAAGAGAGCGGACAGGGCTATCCAAGAGAAAGAGCAGTTCCTGAGCAGAGAAATAAGAAGATCTTAGACGTAGTAAGAGAAAACAACTTAAAAGATATCTTAACATGCTTAAAGGGAATTGATCAGGAATTGGTGAAAGGTTCCATCGGCGGAGAGAAGTTTAAAGAACTGTTTTTCGCAAACTGCAAGGATGAAGCAATTGCAGAGTATGTAAAGAGTCTGTTAGCTTAGGAGGCTTGTTATGCTGAAAAACAAACCATCAGGAATTGCCCATGTGGCAATTCCTACCGATGACCCGGAGACAACGAAAGAATTTTACGAGAATCTGGGATTCACCCGGCTGGTGGATGGAGGCATTCGGGGAATGCTTAAATGCGGAACCTGTGTGATTGAATTCTATCCAAGACGTCAGGATGAGAAGCCGATTGGCAATATCGACCACATTGCTCTGGTTTGTGAGAACCTTGATGAAGCTTATGAAGAGATCGTGGAACAGGGGCATAAGCTAATATCAAATGGGATTGAGTCCAATCAGATGTTCGAACCTCTCACCAACCGTTTTTTTATCTTTGAGGGACCAAATGGTGAGAAGATTGAATTTTGCAAGGTCAGCTAGTTACTACGAATATAAAACCTAAGGAGAGTCGCAATGAGATTTTTTATTGATACAGCAAATACGGAAGACGTAAAGAAAGCAAGTGATATGGGGATCATTTGCGGAGTTACGACCAATCCTTCTCTGATTGCCAAAGAAGGCCGTGATTTCGTTGAGGTTATTAAAGAAATCACTTCCCTCGTTGACGGACCAATCAGTGGAGAAGTAAAGGCTTCCACCGCAGATGCAGAAGGCATGATTGCGGAAGGACGTGTGATTGCAGCCATTCATCCAAATATGATTGTAAAGATTCCTATGACCGCAGAAGGACTGAAAGCGGTTAAGGTATTGACTGCAGAAGGAATTAAAACTAACGTGACACTGGTATTTTCCGCCGCTCAGGCACTTTTGGCTGCCCGTGCAGGAGCAACCTATGTATCTCCGTTTTTAGGCCGTCTTGATGACATTTCCATGCCAGGTATTGATTTAATCTGTGACATTACGGAAATTTTCCAGGTACACGGAATTGAAACAGAGATCATAGCAGCAAGCATTCGGAACCCGATTCACATCATTGATTGTGCTAAAGCAGGGGCTGACATTGCTACCGTTCCATACGGCGTGCTTATGCAGATGACAAAACATCCATTGACTGATCAGGGAATCGAAAAATTCCGTGCGGATGAAATGGAAGTATTTGGGAAATAAGATTTTTATGAAAAGCGGAGCGCTGTAGGATAGATAAGTGATTATCTATGGAGCAGAGCTCCGCTTTTTGCTATATTAAGTTTACATTGACAAAATATTTAAGTTAAAATATACTTATATTAACTTAAATTATAGGGGGCTATTATGTCAAAAGCAGTTACATTGTCCCATATTGCCAGGGAGGTCGGTGTCAGCACCGTAACGGTATCAAAGGCCTTGTCTGGCAAAAGTGGTGTCAGTGAGGAAATGAGAAAGAAAATAAAAGAAGTCGCTTCCCATCTGGGATACCAGGTGGTTTCTGCAGCGAAAAAAGAACGGGCCGGGGGAACAGGAAATCTGGGGATTCTCATTCCTGCAGGATTTCTGGATAAGGTCAATTCTTTTTATTGGAACATGTATCAGTTTGTGGTGACTTCTGCATCGGAGAGAGGTTATTACTGCATTCTGGAGATCGTAAGCCAGGAAGAAGAAGCCGCTTTGACCATGCCTAAGATGATCGTTGACGGCAAGGTAGACGGTGTTATTTTAATCGGGCAGACTAATAGGGAATATTCCGCGTTCCTGTGGAAGAATCCACTGGTTCCTGTTATTTATATGGATTTTTATGAAGCAAACCAGGAGTACGATTCCGTTATTTCCGATGGGTTTTATGGTATGTATTTATTAACGGATTATCTGATTAAGAGCGGTCATAAAAAAATTGCTTTCGTGGGCACACCGATGTCTACCAGCAGTATTACTGACCGGTATTTTGGATATATGAAGGCTCTTATGGAACATCACATTCCATTTAAGCAGGAATGGGTCATTCAGGACAGAGGTTTATCAGGAGGGCACAAGGCCTATGAAGCCATTCCTCTTCCCGAAGAGATGCCTACCGCATTTGCGTGCAGCAGTGACTATACGGCTGATGTTCTGATCAATGGGCTGAAAGAGGCTGGATACCGGGTGCCGGAAGATATATCTGTAGCAGGATTTGATAATTGCGAATGGGACAAGGTGGTGAAGGTTCCCATTACCACCTATGATGTGAGAAAGGACCGGATGGCTGAACTGGCTGTTGGGAATCTGGTGAGTAAAATCAGAAAAGAACCTTATGTCCCGGGAATCCAGATCGTAGCAGGCGGACTGGTAAAGAAAAAAAGCGTGGCAGAAATTTAGGGAGACAGGGAATTTTTGTAATTGGCAGGCGTTGTTCCCGTGTATTTCCGAAACAGGCGGATAAAGTGAGTGGTGTTATCGATCCCCACCAGCCTTCCCGCCTCGTATACGGCCATGGCAGGGTCCTGAAGCAGGTTTTTTGCTTCCTCAATTCTAAGCCTGTTTAAATACTGCAGAGGCGGTACGCTATAAAAGTTATGAAATTCTCTGGACAGCCGGTATTTGCTGATTCCCAGAGTCTCCTCAAATTGATGGAGACTGTGGGGAGAGGCATACTGGGTGTCCATTATTTTTTTCATTTCCCTTAAATAGGCAGGAGCCAAGTCATCTCTGAATGAAGAAGGTGTCAGAACAGCAGCGGTTAAAAGATCGGTAAGGAGTCTGTGATTGATGAAAAGGCAGTCTCTGCTTAAGGTCTTCGGAACCTCTGTCAGACGGCAAAAAAGAGATAGGATATAAGGTGTCCCAGAGACCGTAGTGACATTGTCATATTTTGCAATAAATTCGTTGAAAAAGAATAAGCTTTCCTTTTTTTCTAAAAACAGCTGGTAGAAATCCCAGCTGTTTTTTTCTGTGTAAATCTTATGCCTTTTTGTACAGTCTGTAAATAAAAAGGTCCCAGGTGTCAGAGAAAGTTTTTTTTGACCGGTTTCAAACACACCGCTGCCCTTTACGGTATAAATGATGCAAAGACAGGGAAGATCCATGATCTCATAGCGGTAAGGGTAGCAGCTGTTAATAAATCCAGCCGCTATCAAAGAGAGTAAAGAATCTGTTTCCTCCGGCTGAATAGGAAATTCAGGAGGAAGAAACTGACTGACTGTAAGAGCAGAAGTTAGTTTGTTACTGCTTAATAATCTGGCTAAAAAAAGTTTGCTAAAATCCACTTTACACCTCGCCTGAACTATTTTTATATATTTTAACATAAAATTTAGGATTATTAAAGTTAAAAAACTAATTAACACATATAATTATAAAAGAATAAAAGAAGATTAAAACAAACAAAATACACAAAAAAAGTTGCGGTTTTGGTATAAAATAGAATAAGTGCATAAAATAATACAAGATTCTATGATAAATTGCAAGAATTACTGATGATTTTATATTAAGTTTAAAATATACTTAAATTAAGCTAATTATAACTAATAAAGTTAAGCCTAAACTTAAAAAGAGTTAAAATTATGAAGGAGGATGTATTATGAAGTTTTGGAGAAGATTTGGGGCAGCGGGACTGGCAACGGTTATGGCGGTTTCTCTAGCTGGCTGCGGGGGCGCAAAGGCAACAGCAACAGAGGCAGTAAAAGAAGAAAAAACGGCTGCAGAAAGTCCGAAATTTACGGACTTAAAGGTAGGAGAAGATTACACGGATATTAAGGCAGATTTAAAGTTTATCACACACAGAACGGATCTGATCGATACGACCTATCAGGATTATGTGAAAGAATTCCAGAAAATGTATCCTGGCATAACCATTACATACGAGGGAATCACCAATTACGCGGATGATATCATTACCAGGCTTACGACAGGAGACTGGGGAGATATCTGTATGATTCCTATGCAGATTGATAAGAATGAACTTAAAAATTATTTCGTACCTTATGGAGATAAAACAGAGCTGGAAAAGAAGTATGTCATGCTGAATAACTATTCCTTTAAAAATGTAGTCTATGGAATCCCATCCGTAGGAAATGCCCAGGGAATTGTGTACAACAAAAAAGTTTTTAATGATGCCGGAATCACGGAGCTTCCGAAAACACCCGATGATTTTCTAGCTGCTCTGCAAAAAATCAAGGATAATACCGACGCCATTCCAATGTATACCAATTTTGCAGCAAACTGGACCATGACAGCCTGGGATGCCTATATTACGGGATCTGCTACAGGAGATCCGGACTATGCCAATAATGGGCTGGTCCACAGCAAAAATCCGTTTGAAAAGCGGGCGGATATGACAGGGCCTTACGCGGTTTATTACGTTTTATATGAGGCTGTGGCACGAGGACTTACCGAGGAAGATCCAACCACGACCGACTGGGAAGGCAGCAAAGGCCTGATCAATAATGGGCAGATTGGAACCATGGTATTGGGCTCCTGGTCCGTAGTCCAGATGCAGGAGGCTGGGGATCATGGAGAAGATATCGGGTATATGCCATTCCCTATTACGGTTGATGGAAAACAATATGCATCTGCAGCTCCTGATTACAATTACGGCATCAATATCAACAGCAGCCAGGATAACCAGATTGCTTCTATGCTTTACATCAAATGGCTTACGGAAAATTCCAATTTTGCTTATGACCAGGGTGGAATTCCTGTCTGCGTAGGAGAAGAGTATCCAGACGTTTACAAGATGTTTGACGGAGTGGAACTGGTCATTGACAATCCGGCTCCAGATGGAGAAGAGACCCTGTACAATGACATCAATAATGATTCCGAGGTGGGAATTAACATATCCCCTGATGGAGATTCAAAAATATTGGAAGCGGCAACAATCGGTTCTCCTACTCTTGATGAGATCATGGCTGACTGGAATGCCAGATGGACGGCTTCCCAGAAAAAATTTGGAGCAATCCAGTAGGAGGAGACAGGTTTGGGTGAGAGATTAAAAGTGGCATCCCACGTGGTGAAATGGCTCCAAAAAGGGAAAGTAAACCGTTGGCTTGTCATCCTTACATTTATGTTCATACCCGTATTCCTGCTTTTGGTATTTACCTATATTCCATTTGTGAAAATGATGGGATTCAGCTTTTTTGATATGAAGTATATCGGAAAAAGGGAGTTTGTAGGAATACAGAATTATCTGGATGTTTTTCAAAGAGATGATTGTTTTAAAGCATTGAGGCTGAGCCTTTACTACGTAGGGGCATCCTTTGTCCAGCTGGCCCTTGCCCTTTATTTTGCTTCGGTGCTCAGTACCAATATCCGGGGAGGAAATTTATTTAAAGGGTTTATGTTTTTCCCATATCTGATCTGCGGGATTGCAGTGGGTTTTATTTTTAAATTTTTCTACACCAGAGGATTTGTTTTAGATACGGTCCTCTCATGGTGCGGTTTTACGCAGGATCAACTGCCCTACTGGCTGAAAGATACCCGTATCAATAATATTTCCATAGCGGCTACTTCCGTATGGAGGTATATGGGCCAGAACATGGTTTTATTTATCGGAGCCATTATGTCAGTGGATTCCACCATGTATGAGGCCGCAGCCATAGATGGTGCAAATGAATGGAAGAAATTCCGATACATTGTATTTCCAAGCATTAAGACCATTATTATTTTGAATCTGATTTTATCTATTACCGGTTCCTTAAGCGCTTTTGAACCGCCCTACGTCATAACAAATGGCAGCTTTGGAACTGCAACTTATTTTGTCGTCATGAACAAACTGGCTCATGAGAACCAGAAAGTAGGTCTCGCTTCAGCAATGGCTGTGATCTTACTTGTGATCATTCTGGCTGCAACCCTGGTTCAGAAACTCATTTTTAAGTATTTCTTTGGTGAGGGAGAAGAGGAGTCCTTGCGGGAAAAGAAAATGAGGAAGAAAAGAGAAGCGTTGTCCGGGAAGGAGGAAGTTCTGTGAACCATCACAAAGTAAAAAAGGTATTATGGCAGGCTTTCAAGTACCTGACTCTAACAGCAGGTGCACTTGTCTCCGTAATCCCAGTGCTGGTGTGCATCATAACTGCATGCAAAACGGAAAATGAGTATGCCTCTACCAATGTAATGACGCTTCCTGAGAACTGGCTGTATGCAGGGAACTTTATTCAAGCCTGGAACCAGGCAAATATGGCAACCGCCTTTCGCAATTCCCTTGTGATACTGGTATTTGTGCTGCTTGGTTCTGTACTTTCAGGTTCCATGCTGGCATACATACTGAGCCGTTTCAAGTTTCTTGGAAATGGACTCATCCGGAATTTGTTTCTATTTGCAGCCATGCTTCCCGGAATTGCCATGCAGGTATCGGTTTATCAGTTGATGTATGAGTTCCATTTGATCAATACACTGGCGGGGTACATCATTTTAATGATGGGAACCGATGTAATTTCCATCTACATATTCATCCAGTTTTTTGAAAACATACCGGTATCCCTTGATGAGTCGGCGATCATGGATGGCTGTACCTATTTCGGTGTATTTTTCCGGGTATTAATGCCGCTTTTAAAACCGGCGGTCATAACGGTAATGATATTAAAAGGCGTTGGAACCTACAACGAATATTATATGGCAAACTTATATCTCCAGGATAAGAACCGGCTGGTGACGGTAGCCACTTCCCTGTTTAAATTTACGGGACCACTCGGCAGTCAGTATAACTATATCTGTGCGGGTGTCATTATTACTCTGTTGCCGGCATTGTTTATATTTATATTCTGCCAGAAACAGATATACAGCGGACTGACTCAGGGAGCAGTAAAAGGTTAGGAGGAAAAATATGAAACTATACACATCTGAAATAAAGGTAATGCCATGGCAGGAACCAGCAGGAGAATCCACGGGAGCACCTATCTGGCGCTATACGGAAAACCCCATTATTGGCAGAAATCCCGTGAATCATGTGGCAAGAATCTTTAATTCCGCTGTGATTCCTTATGGAGACGGTTTTATTGGCGTGTTCCGGGGAGAACAGAATAACGGGATTCCCTATATTTATCTGGGAAGGAGTAAAGATGGGATCAAGTGGGAGTTTGAAAAAGAAAAGATCCGGTTCATAGATGAGGAGGGCAATGATTTTATGCCCAGATACGCCTATGATCCGCGGCTTGTGAAAGTAGAGGATACGTATTATATCATCTGGTGCCAGGATTTTTATGGAGCTGCCATTGGTATGGCTAAGACACAGGATTTTAAAACCTTTGAGAGACTGGAAAATCCGTTTCTTCCATTTAATAGAAATGCAGTGCTGTTTCCCAGAAAAATTGACGGAAAATATATGATGCTTTCCCGTCCAAGTGACAGCGGGCACACTCCCTTTGGGGACATTTTTATAAGTGAAAGCCCAGATTTGGTTTATTGGGGGAGACACCGCCATGTAATGGGGAAAGGCAGTGCATGGTGGGAGTCCTTAAAGATCGGAGGGGGAGCTGCCCCTATTGAAACCGACGAAGGCTGGCTGCTGTTTTACCATGGAGTATCCGGTACCTGCAATGGTTATGTATATAGCATCGGCGGGGCTATTTTAGATCTTGATAACCCGTCTGTTGTGAAATACCGGTGTGAAAATTTCTTACTCACGCCGGAAGCCTGGTATGAGGAACGGGGCTTTGTTCCCAATGTCTGTTTTCCATGTGCGACAATCTGTGATCCAAAGGATGGAAGAATTGCCATCTATTACGGAGCCGCAGACAGTTATGTGGCTCTGGCATTTACGAGAGCCGAAGAAATTATTGCTTATATTAAGGAACACAGTGTACTTTCGGAAATCGATCAGGAAAGAGGAAAACGATAGAAAATAAGGACTTATAAGGGAGGATGACATGAAGGAAACAATGGCAAAAGAAATGCGGGAGCATCTGGAAAAAAAGCTGCTTCCGTTCTGGGAAGGGTTAAAGGATGAAGAATACGGAGGTTATTATGGGTATGTAGGCCATGATCTTACGGTGGATAAAAGAGCAGAAAAAGGAGTGATCTTAAACAGCCGGATCCTCTGGTTCTTTTCCAATGCCTGCATAACTTTAAAACAGGATGAACTTCTGGATTATGCCCATCACGGGTATGAGTTTTTAAAGAACTATTGTCTGGACCGGGAGGCAGGAGGCGTATACTGGTCTGTCAATTATGATGGAAGCCCAAAGGATCAGACCAAACACACCTATAACCAGGCATTTGCGGTTTATGCTCTTTCTTCCTATTATGATGCGTCTGGTAACCGGGAGGCGTTGGATCTTGCCTATGAGCTGTTTGAACAGATAGAAGGTTCCTGTCAGAGTGGATATGGATACGGAGAGGCTTATGACCGTTACTTTCATCTGGTAACCAACGAAAAGCTTTCGGAACATGGAGTCATGGCAGAAAAGACCATGAATACTCTGCTGCATGTTATGGAGGCGTATACGGAACTTTACTGTGTGGATCATGCTCCCAGAGTGGAAGAACAGTTAAAGCATATTTTAGATGGATTTGCAGACCATGTCTATAATCCGGTAAAGAGACGTCAGGAGGTATTCTTTGACCAGAACTGGAATTCTCTTATGGATCTTCATTCCTATGGCCATGACATTGAATCCTCCTGGCTGATTGACCGCTGCATAGAAGTTCTAAAGGATGAGGAGTATGAAAAAAAGCTTCTTCCTGTCACCAAAATACTGGCAGAGGAGATCTATAAAAAAGCTTATAAAGACCATAGCCTGATGAATGAATGTGAAAACGGAACAGATGATAAGGACCGGATCTGGTGGGTCCAGGCAGAGGCTGTGGTGGGCTTTTTAAATGCATGGGAAAAGGAACCGGAAAATAACAGGTTTTTAGTGGCAGCTAAGGAAATCTGGGAGTACATAAAAGAACGTCTGATGGATCCGAGACCTGGTTCGGAATGGTTTTTAAGGATTTGCGGGGGAGAATCCCCTTCAGAGGAGGACCCAATCGTGGAGCCCTGGAAATGTCCGTATCACAATGGACGAATGTGTATGGAGGTCATAAAAAGGCTGGGAATTATTCATCCCCGGTATGATATAGAACGGAATAGGCAGGAGCTTTTGCTAAACCGCAAAAACGTAAAAAGTGACGGATATAATGGGATTTACGACCGATACGAATACCCGGTATTAACCAGGGAGCATGTGCCTCTGACCTGGCAGTATGATATTGACTGGAATACCAATCCCTTTTTTATGGAACGTCTTGGTATTAATGCGGTGATGAATGCAGGCGCCATTGAATTAAACGAAAAGTTCTATCTTGTAGTACGTGTGGAAGGCAATGACAGAAAGTCATTTTTTGCTGTAGCAGAAAGTGAGAATGGGATTGATGGTTTCCGGTTCTGGGAGGAACCGGTCAATCTGCCGGATACTCACCCGGAAGAAACCAATGTTTATGATATGAGGCTGACAAAACATGAAGACGGCTGGATTTACGGCGTGTTCTGCTCGGAAAGTCATGATAAGTCGTCCGGGGATCTGTCGGCAGCAGTGGCAGCAGCAGGAATCGTCAGGACAAAGGATTTAAAAAACTGGGAGCGTCTTGATAACTTAAAGACCCTTCGTTCGCCCCAGCAGCGCAATGTAGTGCTCCATCCGGAATTTGTCCAGGGCTGTTATGCCTTTTATACCAGACCCATGGATGATTTCATTGAAACCGGCAGCGGCGGGGGAATCGGTTTTGGACTATGTAAAGATATCTGCCATGGTGTCGTTGATGAGGAAATCATGACCAGCAGGCGGCGTTACCATACCATAACAGAAGCCAAAAATGGAGCGGGAGCGGTTCCGATTAAAACTCCTGAGGGCTGGATTCATATTGCCCACGGTGTCAGAAACACGGCTGCCGGCCTTCGATATGTGATTTATGCCTTTGCAACGGATCTAAAGGATCCTTCCAGAGTGATTGCACAGCCTTCCGGTCTTCTCCTGGGTCCGCGGGGTAAGGAACGGGTAGGGGATGTATCCAATGTGGTGTTTACCAACGGGGCAATAGCCAGGGAAAATGGAGATGTATATCTTTATTACGCCTCTTCAGATACCCGGATTCATGTGGCAGTTACCACTATAGAAAAGCTGGTGGACTATGTATTTAACACTCCGGAGGATCCTTTAAGAAGTGCAGACTGTGTAAAGCAGAGAATGGCACTGATCAACAAGAATAAGGAGCTGCTGGAGCATGGAAGGATTTAAGAATGAATTCGGTGAAAAGATATTCATAAAAACAGATCATCCCTATCTTCAGTATTGTGGAAGAATCGGAACTGATGAGAAAGGGTGGCCTGAGTTCGTTTATCCCAGCACTTTTGTAAAGCTGGAATTCGTTGGAAGTGCCATTGAAGTCCTGTTGGAGAATCATTGGGCATACTGGAATAATTACATTGGCTGGATCTTAGACGGGGTGCTGAAAAAAGCAGGCATTCCGAAGAAAGGGAAAGTCAGTGTGATTTTGGGAGAGAATTTAGAAGAAGGAAAGCACAGCCTTCTGCTGTTTAAACGCCAGGATTCCTGTCATACGGTTTCTTTAGAGGGATTTTTCCTTTCAAGGCATGGATATCTTTTAGAGCCGGAGCCACTTCCCGAACGCCGGCTGGAGTTTTATGGCGATTCTGTCAGTGCCGGTGAAGTATCGGAGGCTCTTGACTATGTGGGAAAGGAAGATCCCGTTCATCAGGGGGAATATTCCAATAGCTGGTATTCCTATGCTTGGCTGACCGCCAGAATGTTGAATGCCCGCATACACAATATTTCTCAGGGCGGAATTGCCCTTATGAATGGGATCGGCTGGTTTGAGCCGCCGGATTATATAGGCATGGAAGCTGTTTACGATAAGATCCAGTACCATCCGGCAATCGGCAAAGCGAGTCAATGGAATTTTGAAAATTACCGTCCTCATGTGGTGGTTGTGGCTATTGGACAAAATGACAGCCATCCGGAAGATTTTATGAGGGATGATTATGATGGTTTGAAAGCACAGGAATGGAAGTATCATTATGCCGGTTTTATAGGGAAACTGCGTCAGATCTATCCAGAGGCGGTCATTATTTTAACGACTACCATTCTTTGTCATCATGTAAATTGGGACAGAGCCATAGGTGAGGTACAGGAAACAATAGGAGATAAAAAAGTGTTCCATTTTCGTTATCGCAGAAACGGAAATGGAACGCCTGGACATATCAGGATTCCGGAGGCGGAAGAAATGGCAGAAGAACTATCCGGGTTTATCAAAGGTTTGGGAGAGAACATCTGGATAGAGGAAACCATTTCCTGATTTTTGTTAAATATGGAGGAACTCATGAACTATATCGATCAATACATACATTGGAGCACCAGCCCTTTCTTTTCCCTTGAAACACAGGAAGAACTAAAGGCGATTAAAGATCAGAAGGAAGAAATTAAAGACCGTTTTTATAAGGAATTGGAATTTGGTACGGGTGGAATGAGAGGTGTCATGGGAGCCGGAACAAATCGACTGAACCTTTATACGGTGGGAAGGGCAACTCAGGGACTTGCCGATTATATCATAGAGAAAGGGGAGAGAGGCAGAGGAGTCGCCATTGCCTATGATTCCAGGCATATGTCCGAAGAATTTGCCAGAGAGGCTGCTAAATGCCTTGCCGGTAATCAGATTCCGGTCTATCTTTTTTCCCGGTTAGCCCCAACCCCGATGCTTTCATTTGCCGTACGTCGGCTTTCCCTGATTGCAGGAATCGTCATCACCGCCAGCCATAATCCACCAGAATACAACGGCTATAAGGTTTATTGGGAAGATGGCGCCCAGATCACATCCCCCCGGGATGAGGAAATCAGCCATTTTATCAGTCAGATAGAGGATTACAGTTCCATTCGGAAGATTTCAGAGGAAGAAGCGGCAAAAAAGGGGCTGTTCCATCTCATCGAAGATGATATGGAAGAAGCATACATAAAGGAAATGGAAAAATGCGTGTTATCTCCTGATGTGATAAACCAGGCGGCAAAGGAGTTAACAATTGTATACACGCCTCTTCACGGCACGGGAAATCTTCCGGTACGGCATCTTCTGTCCCATCTGGGATTTTCCAGAGTCTTTGTAGTTGAGGAGCAAATGGAGCCTGACGGTGATTTTAGAACAGTGAAATCTCCAAATCCAGAGGATCGAAAAGCATTTGAACTGGCGTTAAGGCTGGCGGAGAAGACAAAGGCAGACCTTGTATTTGCCACGGATCCGGATGGGGACCGGATGGGTGTTTTTGTGAGAGATGAAAAAACAGAAGATTATCACCAGTTGAACGGAAATATGGCTGGGGTATTTTTATGCAGCTATTTACTGTCTAGAAGGAAAGACTTAGGAATCCTTCCGGAAAATGGTGCTGTAATAAAAACTATTGTGACCACGCAAATGGCAAAGCCTTTGGCAGAAAAATACGGAATGAAGCTGGTGGAGGTGCTGACCGGTTTTAAATACATCGGAGAGCAGATGAGATTGTTTGAAGAATCTGGAGATGCAATTTACCAGTTCGGATTTGAGGAAAGTTATGGCTGTCTGGTAGAAAACTGTGTAAGAGATAAAGATGCTGTTTCGGCTATCATGACTATGTGTGAAGCAGCAGCCTTTTACCGTACCAGAGGCAGTTCTGTGTTGGAAGAGTTAAAAAAGCTTTATGAGGAGTTTGGATATTATCAGGAATGGCTGGAATCCGTAACGCTAAAAGGAGAAGACGGCCTTGCAAGAATAGAGAATGTAATGGAATCATTTCGGAATAATTCCACTGAGATTGTTGGTGGGTTTAAAGTAGAGAAAATAGAAGATTATGAAACCGGAGCCGGAGTGGAAAATAAGCTTCCCAAGTCCAATGTTCTGCGGTTTCGGTTATCGGAAGACGCCTGGTTTTGCATTCGTCCGTCTGGAACGGAGCCTAAGATCAAACTTTATTTTGGAGTAAAAGGTGAGTCATTGGAAGATGCCAATGAGAAGCTTGACAGGCTTAAAGTCGATATCTTAAGCCGCATATGACAGGAGGAGAATAATGGAAAGACGCGGTATCCATTTGGGGAATCCGGATGGAATCAAGAGGGCCATAGAAAAAGCAAAACAGGGAAAAGATGTAGTGGTGGCATTTCTTGGTGGTTCCATAACCCAGGGATCACTGGCGTCTAAGCCCTCTTCCTGTTATGCCTATCTTGTATACCAGTGGTGGAAAAAAACATTTCCAGACGCAGGGGTAACCTATATTAATGCCGGGATTGGAGGCACCAGCTCTTTGTTCGGTGTCGCCAGGGTCCAGGAGGATGTACTTAAACACAGTCCGGATTTTCTCGTCATTGATTTTACGGTAAATGATGAGGATACGGATTTTTTTATGGAAACATATGAAAGCCTTATCAGAAGAATTTTATCTGATCCATCTCAACCGGCGGTCATGGCTCTCTGCAATGTTTTTTATGATGATGGAAAGTCGGCATTTGAGCATCATAAAAAAATAATAAATCATTATCAGATACCTTATGTTTCCATGAAGGAAACGCTTTATCAGGATATATCTGACGGTTTGGTGGAGTTGAAGCATGTAACCTCTGATGGGCTGCATCCCAATGATGCTGGGCATAAAATAATTGCGGATTTAATTATTGAAGGTTTAGAGGAAGTGGGAAGAGAAGATTTAGAAATAGCAAATGGACGGGAAATAGCAGATGAATCTGAAACAACATATGAACTGGAGACAGCGGATAAACTGAAAACGACAGATGAACCGAAATCAGGCAAAACGGACCCTGTGACGAAATGCCTTTACAGAGAGGCCAGTCGAATCCAGAATCAGTCAGGTGATCAACGTTGTACAGGATTTCTGGTGGACAATGCCATAAAATACGGAGTAACTGATGTTTTTAAAGGAGGCTGGACTGGATTTCAAAAAGGAGACTGCATTGTGATTGAGGCGAAAGGCAGCTGCTTAAGTGTTCAGTATAGAAGAACAGTGAAAAGACCAGCACCAGTGGCGATGGCATACCTTGACGGAGACCGGGATCATGGAGTGATTCTTGATGGAAATTTTGATGAAGACTGGGGAGACTGCCTTGCAATAACTCCTCTTCTCCATCACGGAACGAGGGGAAAACATGAGATTGAGATTGAAATTATAAAAGGGGTAGGGGAGAAGGAAACTCCCTTTTATTTGGTGTCAATTATCCAGTCGGGAGATTGGTGAAGATAAACCGCTTGTAATTTATTACAATAGCAAAGAACTCGATGCCAAGTGTGTAACCAGAATGTAAGAGTTAAAATGGACAGATTAAAAGTGTTGTAGTAGAATGACAACAGAAGCAAAATAAAGGTGGCTGCTTCATTTGTTTTCAAACAACAAACGAGACGCCATAATAAAAATATTAGGATTTGATAAGTCAATCCTATAATAGAAAAACCATACCCTGCAATAAAACAATGGAATTTTAATCCAAATTGAAACAAAAATGAAATGAATCAGAAACAAAAATGAAATGATATAAGGTTTGTATAAGATTTTCCATTTCATTCAGTAAAACCGCCCATAGTAAATTCTCTTGATTTTTTCTATAATCGGAACAGAGGTGGGGATACCCATCGGTTACTGACAGGCAGATCAAAAAGAGAGGATGAACATAATGAAAATTGGATTTATTGGATTAGGAATCATGGGAAGGCCTATGGCTAAAAACCTGGTAAAGTCAGGCCATGAACTGGTTGTTTATGATCATAATAAAGATGCGGTTGCAGATCTGGTTTCCATTGGAGCCACAGGAGCAGAAAGTGGGAAAGAAGTGGCCTCCAGCAGTGAGGTGGTTATCACAATGGTACCCAACTCTCCTCATGTCAGAGCAGCAGTTCTGGGTGAAAACGGCGTGGCGGAAGGTGCAAAACCAGGAACCGTTTTAATAGATATGAGTTCGATTGACCCAACAGAAAGCAAAGCCATCGGTGCGGAACTTGAAAAGTTGGGGATCGAGATGTTAGATGCGCCTGTATCCGGCGGCGAGCCAAAAGCAATTGACGGAACATTATCCGTAATGGTAGGCGGGAAAAAAGAACTGTTCGATAAATATTACGATATGCTGATGGTAATGGCAGGCTCAGTGGTATATGTAGGTGGGCTGGGATCCGGTAATGTTGCCAAGCTGGCAAACCAGATTGTAGTAGCCGTGAATATTGCTGCTGTTTCTGAAGCATTGACATTTGCCCAAAAAGCAGGAACAGACCCAGAACTGGTATACCAGGCAATCCGTGGAGGTCTGGCAGGTTCTACTGTAATGGACGCCAAAGCACCTATGATTTTAAACCGCAACTTTAATCCTGGTTTTCGTATTGAACTTCACATCAAGGATTTAAACAATGCATTGAATGCGGCTCATGCAATCAGTTCTCCAGTTCCGTTAACCGGACAGTTAATGGAGATTATGCAGGGATTGAAAGCAGATGGTCTCGAAAAAGAAGACCACTCCAGCATTGTAAAATACTACGAGAAGATTGCCAATACAACTGTAAAACCAGGAAAATAAAACTGGCAGGAAAGGATAAAAAATGAATACCGATTTTATAAAAGGCGTGATTGTTCCAATCCTCACTCCAGTTGATGAAAATGAATTAATAGATGAGGCAAAGTTAAGAGATCAGGTAGATTATGTAATTGAGGGCGGTGTGCTGGGAATCCTGGCATTTGGAAGCAACGGGGAGTTCTATGTCATTGAAGAGGATGAAATGGAACGCGGACTGAACATTATGGTGGATCAGTCTGCCGGCAGAGTGCCAGTCTACTTTGGAATTGGTGCTATCAGCACAAAAAAATGCTGCAGGCTTGCAAAAATGGCAGTGGCAAATGGGGCAGCAGGTATTTCCGTTTTACAGCCAATGTTTTTAAAGCCAACCGAGGAAGAACTTTACCAGCACTTTAAAACCATAGCAGAGTCTGTTCCTGAAACTCCTATGCTTCTTTACAATAATCCAGGTCGGGTAAGCTATACCATGTCAGGAAGCCTGGTAGAGCGTCTTGCAACAGAAATCCCCAATATTGTGGGAATGAAGGATACCAGCGGAGATATTACCCAGACTGCGGAATTTATTAGAAGAACCCGTCATGTTGGTTTTAAGGTATTTGGCGGGAAGGATACTCTTCTTTACGCGTCCATGTGCCACGGAGCGGTAGGTGGTGTGTGTACCGCAGCCAATTTCATGCCGGAACTGATTACAGATGTTTATAATAAGTACATTGCCGGAGATTTGGAGGGTTCTTTAGAAGCACAGTTTAAACTGAATCCGGTTCGTCTGTCCATGGATCCTGCAAGTTTCCCTGTGGCAGCAAAAGATATGGCTAATTTAAGGGGAAGAAATGTTGGTCTTCCATATAAGCCCAATCTGGCAACAAAGGAAGGCCCTGTATTGGACCGGATCAAAAAAGAAATGCAGAAAGCAGGGCTGATTTAATTTAACACATAGTTTCAGGATATCACATAAGACTGGCGGGCAGGCTGGCGGCTACAGATTGGCTGCCGGCCTGTTTTATGTATCAATAATAATAGAAAAGAGGTATCATATATGAAATTATTATTTGCATCAGATTCCTTTAAAGGTTCCTTGTCTTCCGAACAAATCGTTGGAATCCTGACAGAAACTGCAAAAAGCATATTTCCTTCCTGCCAGTGCAATGGAATTTCGGTTGCGGATGGAGGAGAAGGAACCGTAGATGCAGTGGTACAAGCGATGAACGGGCAAATACGGACCATTTCCGCCCACGGACCTTTGATGGAAGACATATCCTGTTCCTATGGGGTTTTTGAGGGAGATCATGCAGTGATTGAAATGGCAGCAGCGTCCGGCCTTCCCATGGTTCCGGAAGAAAAAAGAAATCCTCTCTATACCACCACATATGGTACGGGAGAATTGATTCTGGATGCATTGGAGCAGGGGTATCGGAAAATCGCCATTGCAATCGGCGGAAGTGCTACCAATGATGGGGGAATGGGTGCCATGACAGCTCTTGGCATCCGGTTTCTTGATAAGGAAGGAAAGGCCCTTGCAGGGTTTGGCGCTGATTTAGAAGAGGTGGATTCCATTGATGTAAGCGGTCTACATCCAGCTGTAGCGAAGACCGAATTCACGGTGATGTGTGATGTGACCAATCCTCTTACCGGTTCGGATGGTGCCACCTATACCTTTGGAAAACAAAAGGGCGGAACTCCGGAGATTCTTGATAAGATGGAAAAAGATATGAAAAATTATTCCATGAAGCTGAAAGAGCTTACGGGAATTGATGTGGATAAAATTCCAGGTACAGGTGCGGCAGGTGGACTGGGAGCCGCTTTAAAGGTTTTCCTTCATGCCAATATGAAGTCTGGAATAGAAACAGTTCTGGATCTGATAGAATTTGATTCCCTGCTGGAAGGCGTGGATCTGGTGATCACTGGAGAAGGGCGTATGGACTGGCAATCAGCCTTTGGAAAGGTTCCAAGCGGCATTGGCATGCGCTGTAAGTCAAAGGGGATACCGGTTATTGCTATTGTTGGAGGCATGGGAGGTGGAGCTGAAAAGCTGTATGAATTTGGTATTGAAAGTATTGTAACTACCATTTCGGGAATCATGTCCATAGAAGAAGCCATGGAGCAGGCAGAAGAATTATACAAAAATGCGGCAGTGCGTACCTTCCGTATGCTTCGGGCGGGACAGGTGCTGAAAGAATAGTCTTAAAGGGATAGACTTAAAGGAATAGATTTGAAGAAATGACTTGAAGAAATAAACTTAAAGGAATGACTTGAAGGAATGATTTGAAGGAATAAACTTAAAGAAATGACTTGAAGATATAAACTTAAAGAAATAGACTTAGAGGGGTAGACATAAAGGGATAAACTTAAAGAAATAATTGTATGGAAATAGACCGTAAGGATTAAGCCGGAGTAGAAAAAGAATGGAGGCAAGGCAGATGAAAAAAACAGTGACATTGCCCGATGGGGCTTTGGTACCTGCAATCGGACAGGGAACCTGGTTTCTAGGTGAGTCCCAATCAACGGTGCAGCGGGAATCCGGGGCAATTGGAACCGGAATCGATGCAGGTATGACATTGATTGATACAGCAGAAATGTATGGAAATGGAAAGTCAGAAGAACTCATTGGAAAAGCCATTAAGGGCTATGACAGAAGCAGCCTGTTTCTTATATCCAAAGTCTATCCTCATAACGCAGGAAGAAAACAGATATTTAAAAGCTGTAAGGAAAGCTTAAAGCGCTTAAATACGAATTATCTGGATCTATATCTACTGCACTGGCGAGGGTCCATTCCTCTGACAGAAACAGTGGAATGTATGGAAGAACTGAAAAAAGAAGGTTGGATTCGCCGCTGGGGTGTATCCAATTTTGATACAGCAGATATGGAAGAATTGTGGCGGGTGCCAATGGGAAAGAACTGTGCAGTGAACCAGGTACTTTATCATGTTGCATCCAGAGGCGTCGAATACGATCTTCTGCCATGGATGCGTAAACATGAAATTCCTCTTATGGCCTATTGCCCTCTGGCTCAGGCGGGTGATTTAAAGGGAGGACTTTTGGATAATCCTGTGCTGAACAGGATAGCCGTAACCCATAATTGCAGTGTATTTCAGGTACTGCTGGCATTTGTTATCCGAGGTGGTGATGTCATTGCGATTCCCCGTACCGGAAAAAAGGAACATGCTCTGGACAATGCCGGTGCCGTTGAGGTAGAATTGTCAGATGAGGAACTGGCAGAGATTGACCGGGCATTTCCAGCTCCGAAAGAAAAAGTATATCTGGATATTGTATAACGCACTGAAAAGGAGTGAATGCCATGAGCTATAAAGTATTGATCCCCCAGGATATTGCCGCAGAAGGTAAAGAATTTTTGCTGGAACGGGGATATGAAATAAAAATGGGGAGCGGAACCACAGAAACAGATTTGATCCATGATGTTGCAGACTGTGATGCTATTCTTCTCCGTACTGCAGCAGTCAGCAGATCCGTGTTAGAAGCTGGCGGTAACCTACGGGTGGTGGCCCGGCATGGGGCCGGATATAACAATGTGGATATTGATGCAGCCAGTGAACTTGGGATATGGGTCACTAATGCCCCGGATTCCACCACAATTTCCGTGGCAGAATTTACCATCGGTGCAATCGTAGCGGCAGCCAAGAGAACTTTTTTGCTAAATAAGGCTTTAACAGAAGGAGATTTCTATTATAAGAACAGCCACAAGGGCGTGGATCTGTATCAAAAGACGCTGGGAATCATTGGACTGGGGCGCATTGGAAGAGAAGTAGCAAGAAAAGCAAGCCTGGCATTTGACATGAGAGTGATTGCATATGCTCCCCGTGCTACAAAAGAAACCGTACCTGACTATGTGACTTTAGCTGACTGGGATCAAGTGTTTCAAGAGTCCGATTTTATTTCCCTGCACATTCCTCTCAACAAAGAGACCAATGGAATGATAGGAACCAGGGAATTTGACATGATGAAAGAGACTTCATATTTAATCAATTGTGCCCGCGGTGAGGTGGTTTGTGAAGCAGATTTAATCCAGGCACTGGAACAGAATAAAATAGCTGGTGTATTTACTGATGTGCTGGAACAAGAGCCCCCAACCAGGGAAAATCCTTTGCTTACTATGGAGAATGCAGTGGTCACTCCCCATATGGCCTCCAATACCAAAGAATGCATGATTAAAATGGCAGTTCAGGCTGCATCTCAGATCGATCTGGTGCTTTCCGGAAAAACGCCTGTCTGGCCAGTGAATCATCCGGTAATCAAAGAGTCTTGATGCTCTTTGATAGAACCGAATCTTATGTATTCCTTTTCTTCAAGAAAGCATGGAATTTTTATAGCACAACACAAATAATTATAGAAAAATGTGAAGTCTATAAATATTTACAGACTTCTTAAGATTATATACTTTTACTGTCAAATTTTTACAATTAATTTACTTATATTTACAAATACATAAACTTCGTTGACCTGGAGCTGCCCAGGGTATATACTCTAGCCAAATCCAAAATAGTTAATACAATTATAAGGAGATCAAGAGCTATGAGAAAAAAGTATTTAGTGGTTACCGCATTATCTATGGCCTTAGCCATAGGAAGTGCTATGTCATCCTTTGCAGCAGGATTTGTGAGCACACAGCAGGGGGTAAAGTATCAGTGGGGATCAGGTGATTACTGTACGAATAACTGGGTGAATTACAAAGGCCATTGGTTCTTTTTTGGAAATGACCAGCTTATGCGTACTGGGTGGATTCAAAGGGATAACACTTGGTATTACACCGCTGACACTGGTGAGCTTCAGGGGGGAATTATGAAAATCAATAGCAATGTCTACTACTTTAACACCAGTACACTGCAAATGGTAACAGGTCCTTACACCTACAATGGTGTCACACATAACTTTACTGAAAATGGAACCACTGACGGTGGTCCATACGTCTATACCGAATGGAACAGTGACGGCACCATCAGGCGGGGCACAAAAATTGGTGTCCGCTAAGCGGGAACATTTTTGAAAAGTTCAATTTTAACCGTCGTAATTGATTTAAAGCTGTCTAAAATAGAGCTATCATAAAGCTATCATAAAGCTATCATGAAACTATCATAAAGCTATCATAACACTATTATAAAGCAACAATATAACCTCTTATATAGTCTCAATAAAATAGGTGCACAAAAAAAGAACTTTGGTTTGTCATAAAGACATTCTCAAAGTTCTTTTTTTAAATCATAATTCTTTTATAAACTATAAACTATAAACTATAATCTTTAATACAAAATTATTTTACAACAGCCAATTTGTTACCTCTGGCCCTTATCATAAGGAATTCCTTCAGCTTTCGGAGCCTGAGAATTTCTGGAGGTAAAGATCAGTACAACCAATGTGATGATATATGGAACCATCTTATAGAAGTAGCTTGGGATTCCCAGCGCACTTAAGAATGGGATTCCAGAATAAGCAGATGCAACTGCCTTCATCAGTCCGAAGAAGAGAGAGGCAAACATAATATTTACCGGCTTCCATTGTCCGAAGATCAATACTGCCAAAGCCAAGAAACCGTAACCGGCTACATCTGCATTAAAGTTGGTAGAGGTGGGAACCACGAATACAAGTCCGCCAAGTCCGCCGAGAGCACCGGATATGAGAACACCGGCATACTGCATACGGTAAACGTTGATACCTGCCGCATCGGCTGCCTGAGGGTGTTCTCCGCAGGAACGCAGTCTCAGTCCAAAACGTGTTTTATAAAGAACAACAAAGGAAAGAATGAAAATTGCGATTCCGATGTAAGTGGTGATGTAAGCATTCTGGAACAGAAGAGGACCGATGAACGGGATCTTTCCTAAGACCGGAACGGAAGCAACACGGAAGGTATTATTAAACGGAACCTGCTGAACACCCTGAATGACACGGGCTACGAAAATAGCAAATGCAGGAGCAAACATATTCAGTGCAGTACCGCTGATAACCTGATTGGATTTCATATTGATTGAGGCATAAGCGTGGAACAGGGAAAATACCATACCGGTTGTCATGGAGATTACCACAGCGATGAGAAGCTGGGTCTGCCCGCTCATGGAGGCACCTGTAAAGCTTAAAAACAGGACACCAGTAAACGCGCCCATGGTCATAATTCCTTCCAAAGCGATGTTAATGATTCCGCTCCGCTCAGAGAACATGGCACCCAAAGCTACGATCATAAGGGGGATCATGAAATACATGGTCTGCTGAAAAATAAAATAGATGATATTCATGATTTAGTTCCTCCTTCCTTTGACGTTTCTGTCTTTGTGCTTTTGTTTTTCTGGATCTTTGCCATCAAAAGTTTTACCATCAGAGCAAAAGCACTGAAATAGATGATGACAGCTACGATGATATCGATGATCTCTGTTGAAAATTCAAATAGCTGCAGATAAAATCCTCCGGCCGTTAAGTAAGCGATAAAGACACCGGAGAACAGGATTCCGATGGGATTGTTTAAGGCCAGCAGTGCAACGGAAATTCCCGTAAATCCTTCTGACGGCAGTACATCCTTGATCTCAATATGTTTTCCGGTTCCAGCCAGATATAAAAGGCCGCCCGCTAATCCTGCGATAGCACCTGCGATTACCATGGAAAGGATAATGCTCTTTTTCTCATTGATACCTGCATACTTGCTGGCATCCCGGTTAAAACCAACGGCTTTTAATTCATAACCAAATGTGGTTTTATTAAGGAGGAGCCAGATAAGAAGCACTACTAAAATGGCAATGATGATTCCCCCATTAACACTGGAGCCTGGGAAAATCTTATCCATTCCCATCTTTGGAATGTTGGCAGTGGCAGCTACGTTACGGGATTCGTTCCGTAAGTTGTTAAACAAAGGCTTATAGCTTTTTACGATCCAGTTTACCAGATACATACCGATGTAGTTCATCATAATGGAAGCGATTACTTCATTTACGTTAAAATACGCTTTTAACAGGCCGGGAACCAGACCCCATAAAGCGCCCAGGATCACACTGGCAAGGAGTGCCACAATCCAGTGAGCCGGTCCTAAGGAGGTAAATAAGATTCCTACAAATACAGCACCAAAGCCGCCGATGATAAACTGACCGGGGGTTCCGATGTTAAAAAGACCTGTCTTAAATGCAAATCCAACGGAAAGACCAGTTAATATGATAGGAGTGGCATAGTAAAAGACCTGTCCGACCCCTTTGGCCCCATGGGTAAAAGCACCTGTTAAAATGGTTGCAAATCCAGGAAGTGCCTGGCCAGGGTTGCAGAAAAACAGGATAATAAGGCCTACAATCAATCCTAGAACAATGGCAAAAACGGAAGAGAGGATACCGGAATAATCTTTTGGGTGTTTCTGATTCATGATCGCTCACCTTCTTTCTTTGCGCCGGCCATATAAAGACCCAGTTCCTGAACGGTTATGCTCTTAGGATCCAAGTCGGCTACGATTTCGCCTTCAAACATGACTAAAATCCGGTCGCTTAAATTCATTACTTCATCTAATTCCAGGGAGACTAATAAAATTGCGGCTCCCGCATCTCTTTGTTTAACCAGCTGGTTGTGGATGTATTCAATGGCTCCTACGTCAAGTCCTCTTGTAGGCTGTACCGCCAAAAGGATATCAGGAGATTTTGAGATTTCTCTTGCAACAATGGCTTTCTGCTGATTGCCTCCTGACATGCTGCGGGTGGTGGTAAAAGGACCTTCACTGCTTCGGATATCGTAATCCGTAATCAGTTTCCCAGCGTATTCATAAATCTTATCATTCTTTAAAAAGCTGCCGCTTTGAAAGTCCTTTTCAAAATACTGCTGGAGGACCATGTTGTAAGCCAGGTTGTATTCCAGTACAAGACCGTGCTTGTGCCGGTCTTCCGGGATATGGGACAAGCCGTGAGTGTTTTTATAACGGATACTCTTTTTGGTCATGTCTTCCCCATTGATGGAAACGGTTCCGGAGCTCATATCAGAGATACCTGTAATGGCATGGATAAGCTCTGTCTGACCATTGCCGTCAATACCGGCGATACAGACAATTTCGCCTCTTTTCACATGAAAAGAAACATCGTGGACCAGTTTTTTCGTCTGGCCTTCTCTCTTTGCTTCAACAGAAAGACTGCTTACTTCCAATACCACTTCACCGGGAGCTGACAGTTTCTTATCTACGGTCAGATTGACTTTTCGGCCAACCATCATCTCTGACATTTCTGCTGCTGTTGTATCTGCTACGTCTACAGTTCCAATATATTTACCGCGGCGCAGGACGCTGCAACGGTCTGCAACCGCCTTGATTTCGTTGAGCTTGTGGGTGATGAACAGAATGGATTTTCCTTCTTTTACCAGGTCTCTCATGATCTGCATCAGTTCATCGATCTCCTGAGGGGTGAGAACCGCAGTTGGTTCATCAAAAATCATAATTTCGTTATCACGGTAAAGCATTTTTAAAATCTCGACCCTTTGCTGCATTCCAACCGTAATATCAGATATGAGTGCATCCGGGTTCACGAACAGTTTGTATTTTTCACTTAATTCCATTACTTTTTTGCGGGCGTCGTCCATTTTTAAGAAGCCCCGCTTCGTCGTTTCCATACCCAGAACAATGTTCTGCAGTACAGTAAAATTCTCAACCAGCTTAAAATGCTGATGAACCATGCCGATTCCAAGGGAATTGGCATCTAATGGTCCGGTGATTTTTTCTTCCTTATCCCGAACTTTAATAATGCCCTTTTCCGGCTGGTACAGACCAAATAAGACACTCATGAGAGTGGATTTCCCTGCGCCGTTTTCACCAAGCAGGGCGAGTATCTCGCCTTTCTTTAACTGAAGTGTAATGTCATCATTGGCGATGATACCGGGAAATTCTTTTGTGATATGAAGCATCTCAATAATATAGTCCATAAAATCCCCCTAACTACGGTACCTGACTATGGGACCCGGTACCAATTCTTTAAAATATGACTTGGATTTTTTGTATTTCATCATAGCGAAAGGAGATGCCGTAAGAAACCATGTCTGTTCTGACTGGTGAATCAAACGGCATCTCCTTCCCCCTTATCTGCCCATTACCAGGCTTTGTGGAATGCCCGCAGGGCGTTTCTATTTGCAGATTACTCTACAAATGTGATTTTGGTTTTTTCAAGCTTTAAGTCAACAGTAGGATTGTTGTTATCCTGAGATGGCTGAACAAGTGTTACCTTGCCGTCCTTTAACTCAGCATAGATCTTCTCATAATCTTCCTTAGTAAACTTAGTGAACTTGGAAGTTTCCATTGGAAGGCCGATACCATCATTCTTAGCGGAGAAGATGCTTGTCTTGCCGCCTGGGAATTTGTTGTCATAGTAATCTTTTACGCCATCATAAACAGATACAGAAAGCTGTTTCATAGCAGAGGTAACAACAGATGGAGATTCAAAGCTCTGGTCAACGTCAACACCGATCATCTTACCATTCTTTTCTTCAGCAGCTGCCATTACGGAGTTTCCTACAGCACCACCGCATCCGAAGATAACCTGAGTGCCGTTCTGGTACCAGGAAGCCGCCATAGACTGTGCTTCTGGGGTAGCAGCAAATGCACCTGTGTAGTTGTACATGATTTCAATATTATCAATGCCCATTTCTTTTGCAGCGTAGTCAGCACCTTCTGCAAATCCGTATCCGAAACGTACAACTGCAGGAACAGCCATACCGCCTAAGAATCCGAGTTTAGTATTACCATCTTTAACAGCAGCGTAACCGGCTAAGAAACCAGGCTCGTCCTCCTGGAAAAGGATTGGCATAACATTTGCTTCGGTTCTTTTTTCAGAATAATCAGCATTGTGTGGTTCTCCATCAAGAAGAATGAAGTGAACATCCTTATACTGATCCTGTGCGAGGAATACCGGCTCTTCAAATAAGAATCCTGGGCAGACAACTAACTTTGCTCCGCCTTCGATTGCAAGTCCGATGGTCTCAAGGTAGGAATCGGTTGTTCCTTCCTGTGGCTGATAGTACTTGTAGGAGATACCTTTCTCCTCTGCGTACTTCTTCATTCCTTCCCATGCACCCTGGTTAAAGGACTTGTCATCGATAGTTCCAAGGTCTGTTACAAGGGCAATTTCATAACCGCTTGAAGAATCAGACTTTTTGGAAGTATCCCCTGTAGTTTCTGCAGCCTTGTCCGCAGCGGTTGTAGACTCTGCTGGTGCAGCAGTTGTACCGGTGCCGGAACCTGAAGAACCACATGCACTTAATGTAGCAGTCATTAATACTGCCATAGCCAACGCTAATGCTCTCTTTTTCATAATCCTGTTATTCCTCCTGTTATTGATTGATTTTCAGAGATACAAATAATGTACCATATTTTTGTTCCGTAGACAATCTTATTTGTTGTTATTTTAATGAAAAAACACTACGAAAATATGCTGTTCTATGGATCTTATTTATTATACTAAATTTGTTAATTTTGTAACTTCCAATTAATGGATATTTTGGAATATCTGCCTAAGAATATAAGGAGATAATTCTTAGATCTCCGGATAATTTTATCAGATTTCAGTCCTGGAGCATAGGGGAGCATCAAAGGCAACATTAAAAGCAGCATTAAAGTTGTCTCTGATATGACCATTATAAAAACGCAAAAAAAGTTTACGGATTGACAAAAAAACAAGAATGATATCGTGCTTTTGTGCATAGGATTTAGACGACTTTTCAGATGGTTTATCGCATATACGATTATAGATCGCATATCAGAAAAAGACAGAAAATAAATGCGAAAAAGCACTAATTGTATCGAAAAATGCGGAAATTATCCTTAGAAATCTGGGAAAAGCCCTTTACTAGTCCCTAAATTATGTTATAATATTTCCAGGACTTTTCCTTATAGGAATCCATTGGAAGAGTAAACTAACCAACACATTTTTGAGGAGGATATTTACTTATGGCAAAAAAATGGGTTTATCTGTTTACCGAAGGCAATGCAACGATGAAGAATCTTTTAGGTGGCAAGGGTGCGAACCTGGCTGAGATGACAAATTTATGTCTTCCGGTTCCCCAGGGATTCACAATTACAACGGAAGCCTGCACCCAGTATTATGAAGATGGTGAAAAAATCAACGACGAGATCATGGGGCAGATCATGGAGTACATTGTAAAGATGGAGGAAATTACAGGGAAAAAGTTTGGTGACAAGGAGAATCCTCTGCTGGTATCTGTCCGTTCCGGAGCAAGAGCCTCTATGCCGGGTATGATGGACACCATCTTAAATCTTGGTTTGAATGAAGAAGTAGTGGAAGTTCTGGCGGCAAAATCATCAAATCCCAGGTGGGCCTGGGACTGCTATCGGAGATTTATTCAGATGTTTTCCGATGTGGTTATGGAAGTTGGAAAAAAATACTTTGAAGTGCTTATCGATCGGGTAAAAAAAGAAAAGGGAATTACGGAAGACGTAGATTTAACAGAAGAGGATTTAAAAGAACTTGCCAATTTATTTAAGGCAGAATATAAAGAAAAAGTCGGCGATGATTTCCCCGATGATCCGAAAACACAGTTGATGGAAGCGGTAAAGGCTGTGTTCCGTTCCTGGGATAATGAAAGAGCCAATATATACAGGCGTGACAATGATATTCCCTATTCCTGGGGAACAGCAGTCAATGTTCAGATGATGGTTTTTGGAAATATGGGAGATACTTCCGGAACCGGTGTGGCATTTACACGTAACCCTGCAACCGGAGATAAACACCTGATGGGTGAGTTTTTAATCAATGCACAGGGCGAAGATGTGGTAGCAGGAGTTCGTACGCCGAAAAAGATCGACCAGCTTAAGGATGTGATGCCTGAGGTCTACAATAAATTTGTGGATATCTGTGACAAGCTGGAAGATCATTACCGGGATATGCAGGATATGGAATTTACCATTGAAGACAAGAAATTATATATGCTTCAGACACGAAATGGAAAACGGACGGCAAAGGCTGCTCTGGCCATTGCCTGTGATCTGGTTGATGAGGGAATGATCTCAGAAGAAAAAGCAGTTAAGATGATCGACCCGAGAAACTTAGATACCCTGCTTCATCCGCAGTTTGACGGCGAGGTATTAAAGAAAACGGAACCGGTTGGAAAAGCGCTTGCTGCATCTCCTGGGGCTGCCTGTGGCAAAATTGTATTTACCGCTGATGATGCAAAGGCGTGGAAGGAAAAAGGGGAAAAGGTAGTATTGGTCCGCCTTGAAACTTCTCCAGAGGACATTGGAGGAATGAAAGCAGCTCAGGGAATTTTAACGGTGAGAGGAGGTATGACTTCACACGCGGCTGTTGTTGCCCGTGGAATGGGAACCTGCTGTGTTTCCGGCTGTTCAGAAATCGCAATGGACGAAGAAAACCGTAAATTTACTCTGGCAGGGAAAGAATTCCATGAAGGGGACTGGTTATCCATTGACGGTTCCACCGGAAAAATCTATGACGGAATCATTCCGACTACAGATGCAACCATCTCGGGAGAATTCGGAAGAATCATGACCTGGGCCGATAAATATAGAAAATTAAAAGTAAGAACCAATGCAGATACTCCGGCAGATGCCAGAAAGGCAAGAGAACTGGGAGCAGAAGGAATTGGTCTTTGCAGAACAGAGCACATGTTCTTTGAAGGGGACAGAATCGATGCATTCCGTGAAATGATCTGTTCTGATACCGTAGAAGAGCGGGAAGCAGCTTTAGAAAAAATCCTTCCTGTGCAGCAGGGAGATTTTGAGAAACTTTATGAGGCACTGGAAGGAAATCCGGTTACCATTCGTTTCTTAGATCCGCCGCTCCACGAGTTTGTTCCTTCAGAGGAAGAAGACATTAAAAAGCTTGCTGAAACTCAGGGAAAAACCGTGGCTCAGATCAAAACCATCATAAATTCGCTTCATGAGTTCAACCCTATGATGGGACATCGCGGCTGCCGTTTGACCGTTACATATCCGGAAATCGCAAGAATGCAGACCAAAGCTGTGATCCGTGCAGCGATTAACGTTCAGAAAGCTCACGAAGACTGGAATTTATGTCCGGAAATCATGATTCCGCTTATCTGCGATGAAAAGGAATTGAAGTTTGTAAAGAAAATCGTCGTTGAGACCGCTGACGAAGAGATCGCTTTGGCAGACAGTCATTTAAAATATGAAGTAGGTACCATGATCGAGATTCCAAGAGCAGTTCTTATTGCCGATGAAATCGCAAAGGAAGCAGAATTCTTCTGCTTTGGAACCAATGACTTAACCCAGATGACCTACGGCTTCTCCCGTGATGATGCAGGGAAATTCTTAAATGCTTATTATGACACCAAGATTTTTGAAAATGATCCCTTTGCAAAACTGGATCAGGCCGGAGTCGGTAAGCTGATGGAAACTGCTGTTAAATTGGGAAAGGGTGTTCGTCCGGATATGCACATCGGTATCTGCGGTGAGCATGGAGGAGATCCATCTTCTGTGGAATTCTGTCATAAGATTGGTCTGGATTATGTGTCCTGCTCTCCATTCCGCGTACCAATTGCAAGACTGGCAGCAGCCCAGGCGGCTTTGAAAGAGGAAGGAAAATAGATTCTGAATTCACAATATTAACTAATTAAAAGATATTATTTACAAATTATATATAATTCAAAAAGGGAAGCGTGAGGGCTTCCCTTTTTGGTGTGTTGTTGAAATGTGATACAATTTAAAGCAAATTTTTTAGATTGTATAACCAGCTCCCATAGCCGTCTGGTATGCATTGTAGACCGCTTTACGATCAATGGAATCCGTTCTGACTGTTCCACTCATCCATGTGCTGTTGGCTACCAAATTCTTTTGTACGTCAATCCTTTGGTCAAGTTTATCCATAAGTTTATTCATAAAAGGCGTGAATATATTTTTCATCAAGTTTGCCATTTTGTCGCTGACATCTGTTTGGTCTAGCGTGGACTGAACTTCCCGATTTTGTGCAGCCAAACTTGTGCCGAGGGCACTGTCATTCGTGTTGTTATACCATGTATCACCAGCCGTATGAAGTTGAGATGTGAGGTTTTTTGCATAGACTCCGGCGAGCATCAAGTCATCAGCACTATATATGTCCTTTGTAGAAGTGGTTTTCTCACTTTGTCCAGCGGCCGCCATGCTCTCGCGCAACCGTGCTGCCATGTAAGCATCATCCTGAACAAGCCACTGTTCTTCTGAACTTTTGATATTGGCATAATCACCTGCATTTGCAAGGTGGGATTCAAAGGTGGCTGTTTTTTCATCAATTAAAGCCAAAACACTGTTTTTCATGTCTTCTGCAGCACCGCTTTGACCCATATCTTCGTAGAATCCACCAATTTCTTTTGCATAGGTGTTGGCCATTTCGTCCTTTGCATTGTTAAAAGTGCTGTTGAGTGTATCCATTTGTGATGTATGTTCATCGCCTGTATACTGAGTATCAATGCGGTCCTTTAATACGGCGTAACGGGAAGCCATATAGTCCACCTTACTCTCTAGTTTTTCAGCGTTATCAAATCCCACTCCCATTTGTGCAAAATCGTCTACAACGCCTCGCCAGTCGATTTCATTCCCAATTCCGTTCTGAGATAATTTTTGTTGATAGGCTGACAGTTCTTCATCGCTGACCATATCTGGTAACATTAAACGGACAGGTTCGTTGGAGTCTCGGACGAAAGTATCTCCCTCGATTTTCCCTTCAATACGATACTGCTTCATGTACTGGTTCATAAGAGCATCCTGCGCTGTATAGTCGCTTTTTTCCGATGGAGGTGCAATTTCCATCTGTAACTGCGCATCTGGTGCAGCTTGCACATAAGAAATGCCGTCAGGAAATAGCGAACGCATCTGATTACCATTTGGCTGATAGATTTTTAAATCATCTTTTTCAGCGTTTTGCTGCGCAACAGGGGTAATGCTTACCGTGTCAAAATTCCGTTGGAGATTTTTCACGGTTTGCAAAGACTGTAACTGGTTAATCGCTTGTGATAAAGGAGACTTAACCGACTTTATATTGTTGCCTTGAAAATTAATTTTTCCGATGTACATAAGACCCTTGTATGATACACATCACAAAAGTTATGTGACCACACGTTCCTTTCAAAGTTATTGTTTGATTAAGAATTAAGACCTGATGTTTTGATTGATATTCATCATACTTAATCCTTCGTCAACTTTTGAAGATATATAAGTTAACTGTTTGTTAAATTACAAACTTTAAGGCTTCAGGACAATTTAGAATAACATTGATAAATATGGACAGTTATACTATACTATTCATGAAATATAGCACTTTCACGATTAATTATTATATAATTTTATAGTTTCGGAAAGAGAAGTCAGGAGAGACCATATGTTGATGTTCTATTTGTCTTTAATGGACACTGAGGATGAAAAGACTAAGTTTGAACAAATATATCATCAGTACCGTAAGCTGATGTTTTACATAGCCAATCAGATATTATGCGATGATGCTTTGGCAGAAGATGCTGTTCAAGATGCGTTCATAAAAATTATAGAAAACTTAGATAAAATAGAAGATGTTGATTGTCACAAAACAAAAAGCTTTCTTGTTATTATTGTTAGGAATCATTCAATCAATTTGTATAATGAGCGTAAGAGGAAAGCTTGGGTATCGCTTGAGAACATTGATTATATGTTATTTGAAGATTTAATATGGGATAAGATCAATGATAATCTGGAAGAGTCAGATGCACTTGGTGTAATTATTAACAAATTACCTGTTATATATAGAGATGTTATTACCTTAAAATATGTGCATGAATTTTCAAATGAGGAAATTGCAATGTCTTTGAACATAAATGAGGCAACAGTACGTAAACGTATTGAGCGAGCGAAAAATAAGATTCAAGCGATGATGGAAAAGGAGAATATGAATGTCATATAGCTTTGATGATGACATGTTGAGAGAAGCTTTAATAAAAGCTGATAAAAAATATGTGGATTCACTACCTAAAGATAAGGACATAGATCATCGGTTTTCAAAAAAATTTGAAAACAGGATGAAAAAGATATTAAAACAAGTAAATAAATATGGAAATGTAAGAAGGCGATTGAGTTGGTATAAAAAGACGATTGCAATAGCTGCCAGTGTATGCATTGTATTTGCATCTGCTATGAATGTCTCCGCGGTAAGAAAAGCGGTATATGAATTTATTTCAATTATATACGAAAAATATACAGAAATTTTCTTTAACAGTTCTGACACTGTTTCTACAGGTGTCTTTAGGGCCTGTTCACCTGATTACATACCCGAAGGCTTTCAAGTAGTTACGAAAGATATCGATGGATTTGTTTATCTGGAATATGCAAAGGGAGAAGAATACATTCTGTACGAACAAAATAATTTAGCTGATGTTTCCATTCATATTAATACTGAGGGTATTGAATTAGAAGATACTGAATTTAAAGGATTTTCTGCCAAATATTATTCCAACCAGGGGGTTCAAAATCTTATTTGGTATGATGATAAATATATGTATTCGATTTCTACTACTTTGAGCAGGGAAGAATTATATAAGATTGCGGACAGTGTCCAAGATATTTCAGAATAAATTTGATTATTTATATAAGAAAGGATGTTGCTTTCAAAGGGATACATGAATGAAAGCAATATCTTTTTTTATGTAAATTTTATTTAGCATACTTAATAGCAGAGACTAATCTATCAGCTATACAGAAGTATTCATTGTAATATAGTATTAATTCAATTGCTTTGACCAAATTATTGAATTTAATATAGTTCTATTCGTGGTAAATTATATTACAGGGTTAAATGAAACAATAATTTATTATTATAAAAAAAATAAATTTAAATCTGTCACAAAATGAATGTAATATTTGTTTATGTATGTAAGGGGAGAAATTATTCATATTTTTTACTGACAATGTTAGTCTGTGTTTTTTGATAGTTACTACCAGATGAAATATTTAAAGCGAATTCGATAAAGTTACACGATGTGTGTACTTTTATTGATAAATTAATTTTAGGAGGGATTCTTATGTTAAAAAAATCAATGATTGTTTTTGGTATTAGCTTTGCAATGGTAACTTCAAATGTAATACCGGTTATGGCGGCAAGAGATAAGACAAATTTATTGATCGATCAAATTGTTACACCAAATTATGTAAATATTAACCAGGCAAGCAGTACGCTTACGATCACCAGTGGAACTGCAAATATTAGAGCCAGTGTACAGAAAACACCATCTGCTGGGAAAATATATCTTAGCTGTACTTTGCAAAAATATTTAAACGGCTCGTGGACTGATGTAGAATATTGGTCAGATTCTTCAAGTACAGCGTCCTCTGTTTATATTTCGGAAAAATATTCAGTTTCGAGAGGAAAGTACCGTGTTAAAGCATATTATTCGGTAAGTGGCACGAAAACAACAGAATCAAATACTATTTATAGTAAAGTAGTTACATATTGATTTCATATTCTGATTTACAAAAAATAAATATTTGGTTTTACTCAAATGCACAGTAAGTAAGGTTCTATTTCCTAGATTTATAAATAAAATTTTTAATAGTTGCAAGAAAACATATTTGAGTGTTAAGTAGAGAATATAAAATCAAAGAGCAGTGATATTCTATATCTAGAGGAAATGGAATAATTACATTTAGATACGATATTATTACATTGAGTGGATTATGAGAAATGAAAATGCCATAATTAAAATAAAATAACTATAACCAAAAGCTAGGGTGTGTCTGAACACTCATTGCTCCAATCTGCACGTATTTGCTCCAAATTCAGTTGGCGTAGCCCACTACGCCGCCTTCATCTGGAACAAATCTCCCACAAAGTGTAACGTACATCTTGGAACAAGCAGTTTTCAGACACGCCCTAGCCAGAATAATATTCTATCAATGTTTTTTACATACATCATTCTGGCAGCATTTTTTGGTTTTAGGTTTAAAAAAATGGGAAGAAGGAAAGAAAATCTGAGATGAATAAAAAAGTTTTCTTACTTTGTTTATCAATTTTATTCTTATCAGGATGTACTAATTCCACAAATATCAAAGGTGGAACGGAAGTGGAGGTCAATACGGATAAAATTAACAATGACTTATCCAGTTCATTAGTTGCAACTGAAACAGAAACAGAGCAGAGTTCCGATCAGATTGATTCTGAAAACCTGAATGATTCATATTCAGGGGAATGGGTTTACTGGAATAATCAAGAAAATGAGGCTGGTGGAGGTGTTTCTCTTAAGATAACAGTGGAGAACAATCATTTAAATGGTACTTTTTCCGCCTGGACTTCAAATTATGGTCGCCTGGCTGATTCAGAGATCTCCGGAAATATTCATGATAATGTGTGTAGTACATCTTTTTCAGATGATGGAAGAGGGCATTCAGGAACAATATACTTGACGTTTGGACAAGAACAAATCACTGCCGATATTTCTGTCAAGACACAAGACTCAGATTTCACCTTCCCTTCAGGAACTACCGTTTTGCGCCGTAAAAATGTTGGCAATTCTTCTAAAAATACACTAACAGAGGAGCCATTAAGTTCTTCTTTAAATGCGATAGAATCAGACAATGATATAGAACTTAACTTTACTCGTGATTCAGAAAAAGCTTCTTCTGTAAAGATATCTTATGGAATGAGTTATGAAGACATAAATAATCTGTTTGTTTCTGTAGGGGAGAAAATAACCGAAAATCCGTGGGAAGAGTATAGCAATTATACTATCATAGATGAAAAAGAACATTGGTCTGTTATAAAAACAGAAGATGACTTTTATAAACAAGCAAACTTGCAAAAAACTTTAATGAATACCAACATGCAGTACACACTTACCTTTCTTTCAAAAAATAATTCGACGATTCTAACAAGTATTATGACTGGTACCGATGCTGCAGAAACTAATAAAAAAATAAAATGCGGTGATCATCTGAATTTACTTTTGGATAAATATGGGGATAACTACAATATCTACGAATCAGAAAAAAATAATATTTACGAATATAAAACTGGTTCCGGTTATCTGAGATTTATTATTGATACACAGACGAATCTAATCTCTCAATGGGGAATTGATGATTATGCTTATCAAGATCATTTGGATGAGAATAAAAAAATAGATAGTATTTTTCCTAATTAGAAGTATTTTTATAAGAACATGGAAGAAATGTTAAAACAGGTTTTATACTGTGATGCAAATAACTTGGATGAATTAAGCCTATAAGCAGGAAAAAATTATAGATTTATGGTATGTATGGGAGGAAAAGAATGTGAATAGGAAGAGCATTTTATTTATATTCATGTTATTGATTTCATGTTTTATAATAAGCTGTCAAAATTCAGATGATCTAATTCAAGGGAAGACGGACATTAAAAAAAATGCAAGCCAAAGTAGTGACAAGAATGCAACGCAAAAGCAGTCAGAGGAAAGTCAGGATGGCAGCTCGTTGAAAAATATACTTAATGAATCACAAGAAGATAGTAGTTGGCAGTCTGCATACAAGGATATAATTATTAATTCAAAAGACTATTTAACAGATCCGTACCATTTAAGAGGGGAAAATGGATTAAATGTGTGGATTTATCTTGGAGTCCATGATTTTAATAATGATAATGTTCCTGAATTAATATTGGGAGATAGCATTTCGATAGGCATTTTTACTTATCAAAACAATGCAGTGGTAAAAGTCACTGAATTATATGAACCAGAAGGTTGGTATTGTATTAATGGTCTCTATTATAAGAACAATAGCCTTATTCTTGTGAGCAATGGATCTGACGGTTCCGGTTATGTATGTCTGACCAATTATGATGGAAACTATATTACAGGATTTCACGATGATTATAATCCGGCCATGTCAATTCTGAATGAAGAAAATACTACTTATGAAGAGTTTGAAAAAATCTTTCATACTAAGAATTTAGAGGATAGCAGTAAGATATCTTTAATTAAAATGAATATTAATAGTGGTGAGATATCATTGGAAATAAACAATGAAAAACCTGATATACCATTGAATAAGCTAAATTTGGAGAACGTAAATTGGTAAATAATATAAAAAACTATGATAGTTCAAGATATGAATATGTGTAGTTACTTGATCCGTTTAATATAGTAGGGCAGACTGGAAACAGGCTGCCCTACTATATTATCCCATACTATTTCATGATTGCATTATCTGTAATACCGTAGACAGATAAATTAAAGGTTTTTCCATGCACCACACCGGTTCCATTTACAATGGTCATTTTTCTTGATCTCACATCATCTGGATAATTCGAAGCATCGGCCACTGCATTTGCTATGATTGAAAGCTTTTTCATGTAAGCGGTGGTGCTGGTCAGCTGATTGTTAATAAGTTCTTTTGCGGCGGCTTTTACGGAACCATTCTGAACAGAGATATCAAAGGCTAATACTAATCCTCTTTCTGTAGTCAGTTCATATTCATTACAAATTGAGAATGCCTTGTCGATATAGTTCTGGATGCCGCTTCTTTGAATCTTCTGAAATTCTGACGTCTGGCATAATGCGACAAACTGCGATTTCCATGGTTCTACAATGGCATTTTTAGCATTGTTAATTGATATTGCCCAGTTAAGCTGTTCACTGATAGGCGTAGCCAGCATGTCCGTTAAGCTTTGATAATTATCTCCAAAAATATTATGAGTCATATCAGGATATGTATTTACCATCTGCTGCAGAAGTGGCTGTAAACTATTTGATTTAATATTAAACTGAATAATACCTAATGATAAGCCTGCTCCATCGAAATTCCCGGTAATTGTACTATATCCATTATTACCTTCGAAATGAGAGGTAAGCAGTATGGCTTTCTCTATGGTGGTGCTTGAAGTCGTAGTATCATCATCATTAGGGATAGGAATTACTTCTCCAGGCTTATTTATAATTGTATTGTTATCCTGGATAATTCTTCGGATGCCTAAGATACGTGATTTCTGATAAGCTGTAATAGGAGATATTCGAATATTTTGGTTGGCTGGATCCAAAGCATTTGGATTGCTGTTGGAGCCGTGTTCATCAATAAACTGTCCATTCCCTGCATAGAGTCCAACGTGATTTGTAGCACCGTCCAGTTCCCAGTCAAATAAGATTAAATCCCCAAGTTTCATATCTTCGTATTCAACCGATGTTCCTCGTTTTATCTGAACAGAGGTAATTCCGCCGATGTTGATGCCTAAAACGGTCAAATATACGGATGATGTAAAATCAGAACAATCCATATATGGTGGTGGGCTGTTTTTATCAAGAACCATAGTTGTAATTACGGAATTGATGCAATATGGTATCTTTCCAATCCAGTAACGCGCTTCTTCGATAATAGCCTCTCTGCAGGATTCGGCAGTCCCATGGATAATACCGGGATAGGAGGGCTGCACGGTTCCGTCATAAGGTTTAGCAGTCTTTGATTTTAAGATTTCCCATGTTTTGGTCCCCACAATACCATCTGCTGAAAGCCCGTTAATTCTTTGAAAACTAACGACTGCATTATAAGTTCCAGCCCCGAATATGCCGTCAGCACCTGTACTTCCACAATTATATTTTAATTCAATCAGACGTGTTTGTAATTCCTTTACCAAATTGCCTTTGCTTCCCAACTTTAATAGCTCGCTGGCCGTATCATTAGCAATGGCTGAACCGGAAGTGAGCTTTTCCCAAGTCTTAGTGCCTGCAATACCATCTGCTGTCAGGCCATTTTTCTTCTGAAATAATACGACAGCATCATAAGTGCCGCTTCCAAAAGAACCATCGGCTCCCGCATTCCCGCAGTTATAGCCTAAGTTAATTAATGCTGTTTGAAGTTTTTTGACATATTCGCCTTTATCTCCTCGTTTTAATGTAGGGGTTGTATTCGTGTTTGGGACTGCGGCTCCTGAATTTAAGACTTCCCAGGTCATTCGCCCAACGATACCGTCTGCGGTTAAACCATTGGCAGTCTGAAATGCAGTGACAGCCTTCGTCGTTCCTGGACCAAAGTTACCATCAGCTCCAGTACTTCCACAGCTGTAATTTAATCCAATTAGAATACTCTGTAAGCGGATTACCGCTTCTCCGGTACTTCCCTGTTTGAGAAGAGGATACTTTGTATTATCGTTGTCTATCGCTTTTCCAGAGTTTAACACTTCCCAAGTCTGTTGACCTGCAATACCGTCTGCAGTTAAGTTGTTTGTTCTCTGAAATGCTATTACCGCGTTATAGGTACCAGTTCCAAAACTTCCATCAGCGCCTGTTTTACCGCAATTATATCCCAAAGCAATTAGTTTTGTTTGAAGTTCTTTTACCTTGGAACCTGAGCTTCCCTGTTTCAGGATAGGATAACCTTCTTCGGAATCATCATATAACTTATTTAAAGTAGACTGTCCGGCCATGCCATCTGCAGTTAAATTCTGTTTTTTCTGAAATTCGATTAATGCATTATAGGTACCTTCACCAGATACCCCATCAACAACACCGGAATAGTACCCCTTTTTCTTTAATGCCTGCTGAATCGGTTTGATATCCTCCTTTAATGCATTCCAGGTGCCATCACCTACTTTTCCATCTGCGGTTAAGCCCTTTGATGTTTGATAACGTTTGACTGCCGTTGTAGTGGCTGGACCGAAAATGCCATCGATACTCTTTGAATTAAAACATTTTATTCTTAATCCATATTGCAGGTATTTTACCTGATTTCCACTGCTTCCTTCTACTAATAACATTTTTACACCTTCCTTTTATTTTTTGAATTTGCAAATTCAATTTAATAGAAAGGAAGATCCTGCTTTTTTGTAAACTTAACGATATTGCAGTTTTGACTGTTGTATGGCTGAACTTACAGCTATTTAACAATGTTTTTTACAGATAGATAGGCATTTTTATAATGAAAGATTATTTCATCATATTGTTGCTTGCGTTTTTTGAAAATACATACTTTATCCAATAAAATGCTGAATAAAAAGGTTATTTCTTCCTTTTGTCCGGCATTTTTTACGTGGCATCTTAAAAAGATAGATTTTTATCTACAATCATGAAGTAAGAACAAAAAAAATATCAATCCAGAAAAATTCAGTTTACAATATGACCCTTTTTTTCTTTTTACCTTCTAGGAGGGAAGAAAATGGGAGAGAATGTGAATGTACTTATTAAGGAATTTAAAGATGGGAATAAAGAAAAGTTCTTACTGATAGTAGAAAAAATGACTCCATTGATAAATAAGTATGTGCGTCTTTTGTATAAAGATGAAAAAGAGGACATGCATTCCGAATTTGTGCTTTGTCTGCTGGAGGCTATCAATGCAATGAGCTACTATAAGGAAGAAGGTCAATGTATTTATTTTTTAAGTAGAGCATTGAAAACCAAATTTCTGGAATTGTATAAAAAAAGTAAGCTGCATTTTGAAAGTGAAATAGTTACTGAGGATGAATTTTTTACAACCATTGACAGGAATCCATCTGAATACGAGGATTGCGTGATCATTCAAGATCTAAAAGAGATGTTGTCGAAAATGGATGGGAAACAGAACGGTATTCTATGCGATATTATTTTTAACGACTTATCCGATGCGGCAATTGCCAAAAAGAATTCAATATCACGCCAATATGTAAACCGTGTCAGAAGAAATTTTTATGAGTTGCTGAAAGAAAAATATTTTAAGTGAGATCAGAAAAGTGTGATAGATATGATCTTAATGTTACTTTTATCAATAACAATACTACATAACAAATAAAATTGAGAGGAGAGTAATCATGGATAAAAAATTAATTATGGAGAAAGGTGTAATGGGAATCATCAGCGCATGCGTCATGGATAAATTTGGGCTCTTGTTTGCTGCAATTGTATTATTGACAATACTGATGGTAACTGACTATATTTCAGGAATGCTGGCCTCTAAAAAGGAGGCCCTGGATCATCCAAATGATAAGCAGTATGGCTGGAACAGCAAAAAAAGCCTTATAGGCATATACAAAAAGGCCAGCTACATTTTTATAATTTTAGTAGCAGTTAGTACTGATTATATTATTTATAAATTTTCTGCAGAAATAGGAATTAAATTTGAACATAAAACAATATTTGGATTACTGGTATCAGTTTGGCTGATCATGAACGAATTGATCTCTATCTTAGAAAATGCCGGACGCATGGGTGCCAGGTTGCCAGAGTTTCTTCAAAGAGTATTGACAGAGCTGCAAAGCAGCATAGATAAAAAGGTAAAGTGATGATAAAAGTATAAAATATAAAGCATAAATGTCATAATATCAATATCAAATTATTAATAATAAAATAAAAATTTTTAATAGTATTACATTGTTTACATATTATGTTGGTACTAAAGTATGTTGGTACTAAAATATGTCGGTACTAAAGTATGTTGGTACTAAAGTATGTTGGTACTAAAGTATGTTGGTTCTAAAGAATGCTGGTACCAAAGAATGCTGGTTCTATAGTATGTCAGTTATATAGCATGACGGCTCTATAACAGGACTTCACTGTCATCATGCTTCAATTTGGAAATAACCAAAGTACAAAAAACCAGAAAATATATCAGCACCTCTAAGAGAAGATACTTCTCAAGATCAAATAATAAAAAATACAAAGCGGCTAAAAGACTAAACAAAAGTGTTAAATTAGTTTTTCTGTTAAATGTTTCATTTTCTTCTTCAGTAACCGGGCGGTTAGGATGATTTACTGCGCCTGTGAACTTGATAAATAGGAACAAAATAAAGTACAGCAAGAAAGATACCGGAGTGCTGACCTGGAAATATTTTACGATCAATAAAATAAGCGTCATGGTCATACATGAAAAAATCAAGCATGAGTAGTAAGATTTAAGATGCAATCCGCCATTAAAGGAGCGGAGAGGTATGAAAAGCAAAAAAAATAACAGGCATTCCAGCTCCATATGTAAAAACACAGCAATACAGATACTGCAAATAAAATTTAAAATCAATTCAAGAAAGCTTTGAAAACCATATTGATAAATATCAAAGTTTTCTTTTGAAATGACTTCTTTTTTCACGATGTAATTGGTTAATGCAATTGATAATTTTTCCATGTAATTATCCCCCTAAGAGGGTAGTCTATCCCATAAAAATTTTATTATATGAATGATGTTGAAAATCCCACGTTGCTTGTCATTTTTCCCTTCCTTCATATAAAATTACAACTGCTTGAAAGATTTCGCCATGTGTTTCAGTTATCAGTTCCCCATTATAGGTTGCTACCGCTTGTTCGATGGAAAGCATGCCCAATCCATGTCTGCTGGGATTTGTTTTGGTGGTTTGATAATGTTTTTGACTGTCCTGACAGCGCGTTCCCTCAAAGGTATTCCAAACAACAATTGATAGTATTTCTTTTTGATAGGATAGCTGTAATTCGATAAAACGTTTTCCATTGCTTTTTTGGCGGCAGGCTTCCAAAGCATTTTCCAGGAGGTTGCCGAGGATAATGGTCAAATTTCCGTTTTGAAACGGTAAAACAGGAGGAATGAAAATATTGGCACTGAAATCAATATGCTCTTTCTGTGCGATAGAGCATTTATAATTCACAAGAGAATCCACCACGATGTTGCCGCTTCGGGATATTTCGTATATTTTCCGTGCTGTGGTTTTTTCTAATAGAGCAGTTATATAATTAGTGGCGTCTTCCGTTTTGTTTGCATTTATCATCCCTAAGATACTAATCAAATGTTGCTTGATATCGTGACGCAGCATTCTGATTTCCGTATTCTGAACTTCTCGTTCCTTTGCCTGTTGGTTGCAAAGCTCTAATTGCTGCTCATAGAGCAGCGTCTTTTTTTGATATTCTGTATATTCCGCCAATGATTCAAAGACTTCAAAAATCACATAATTCATAAAAAGAAGCAAAATCCCTGCAATAAAAGAAAACAGCAACTCATCCGAAGACTGATTGCTGATGACAAACATATTATGCATAATATAAATACTTCCGGCAGGTACAATCAGCAGAATAGCCATATAGCGAAATGAAATATCTGTAGAACTCTTTGGCTGTAGACAATTACCTGTGATGATGGCAAATACCAGCATGACGATCTTTGAAATAATGGTCCCTGAAAGACCTGATTTATCATCAAGATCAAGCATACTTAATATCATATGTACAATAATTTCTACCAACATCCAGATGGCGCAAATTAAGAATGAAAAAATAGCACATTTTCTGAGGCTTTCTGTATGCGAGATGCTTGTTACCATAAATACAAAGAACATATTTAAAAATAGTATGATCACCGGTGATAATGAAGTCCCTACGCCTAAATAAATTTGAAAGAAATAGTAGGAAACCCAAATGAACGTTATCGTAATTTTCCTGGGGGATGGATTAAAAAACGCATTGATGCACTTGCGTATGACTAAAATATAAAAAAATGAAACAAATGGGTTAACAATACCAGATGAAATAATATCCATAATGCTAGATTCCTGCCTTTCTGCTGGCCAATTCACATAATTGCATTCTGATCTTCTTCTGACGATCTTCACTTATTTGAAGCGTTGTTAATTTTCCGTTACTTTCTATCTCCAGGTTAGAAAAGTTCATTTTCCGCACGTAATCATAATTTACCAGATAGGACTGGTGGATTCGTAGATAACGCTGATTTTTTTCGTTCAATTCTTTTTCTACATCATTCAGTTTTCCGTAAAAGGATTCCTCTTCCCCATTGCTAAGGTAGATATGTATAATACGGTTACGGCTTTCAAAATAAATTACATCTTTTAAAGCCACTTTTCTTATTTCTTTGTTAAAGTTAAATTGATAGTAGGCGTTGTTTTCACTAATACGCTTACAGGCTTCCTGGAAATAGCGTGATAATTTATCATTTTCCAAAGGCTTAGAGAGGAAACGAAAAGGCTCTACTTCAAACAATTCCTTTAAATATTGTTCATACCCGGAGATATAAATCAGTAATACGGACTTGTCTGTTTCTCTGATGTGCCGGGCTGCTTCAATACCATTTTCCTGCTCCATTTCAATATCTAAATAGATCAAATCGTATAAATGCCCTTGGCAGACATATTTTTCTAACATGGAACCGTCAAAAAACACATCAATTTCAATTTCTATCCCATTGGACAGGGCCTCTTTCTTTAATAATTTTTCTAGCATTCCTGTAAAAAGAACATCGTCATCACAAATTGCTACTCTTAACATTCGGTCACTTCCTTTATGAAAAATCATTTCCTTTATCAATAAGTTTTAAAGTTATTATAGCTATGGTTTGTAAAAGTTAAAGTTGTATTTTTTACAATTGTTATACAATAAAAATATTGTTATCATATATTTCATTTCTTTGTGTAAAAAATAAGAATATACTACATATTATACCTTACTTTTATATTAAATCATATAGATTTAGTAAGATATTCTGCTTAAAAAAAATAATTGATTGTCAAACATGAAAAATTACCAGGAGTATCGGATTTTCAACGAGTTGGATTTTATTGAATGGAAATATAATATTTTCTTATTGTTTTGAAATCGTTTTTAATAAAAGTGGAGGTACTAAGAGGTGAATCATTATTTTCTTTTAATCATTGGTATTTGTATGCTGTTTTTAATTGTGAATTTATTTTTTATAATTTTGCACAAGAACTTTAATTCAAAATCAAATAGAAAAGTATACTTTATAAACTTGATTACAACAATGGCGATATCAAATTATGTAGAATGGAACGAAATGCAGATTGCAAATTCCAATGAAATAGTAAGAGAAAGTCTAGTGTCTTTAATATATCTGATTAATATATTATTGTGCTTAATATTGCTGCTGATATTGTTTTTCGTTAAAGACAGGGGTGTAAGGAGAAAATATAATTGAATTGTTATAATCTAGATTAAGATAATATTTATTAATATTTCTAATTGTGTTTACAATATATAATATAAGAAAAATAATAATAAAATAAATCAAAATATAAAAAGATAGTGCATATTACCAAAGAATTTTTATGGGAAATATAGGAAAAGTTACGAACAGTATCGTTATTTTTACAACATATAACAGCATGACCATTTTGCGATTATAATGAGCTCAGCTTTTAAAAATAAAATATTGGAGGTAATAAGTATGAAAAGTAAAAAGATTAATTTTGCGAAACTCATGGAAACGGTAGCAAGAAAATCTGTTGAAATGTCATCTGAAAGCAGGTGCATGTATATTTATCATCAGCCCAAAATGCCACCAGAGTTAAAGAAGATTAAAGAGTAGGATTTGAACAATTTTGTATAAGTCTTACTGATTTTTGTGTTTATAACCTTAACCTTCAAGCCTTGTATAAATCACGCTGAATATCATTAGTCAATGATATGTGGCTTATACAAGGCTATTAATATGGAATAAAAAATTAGGTAACAGTAATGTTAATTGAGGTGCTCGCTTAAATTTTCCCGTATGGCGTTCATTTTTTCCCGAGTGAATACGCCTGAAGAAAATAAATCAAAGATTGAAAGCACGCCTTTGCCGGTGCCCCAACTGCCTTCGTCAATGATCTGTAAAGTGACCTTCCAGCTATTTAATGGTTCGGGAACACCGCTCACTTCAGCCAAAGCATTTGCAATGTTCTCTAAAACAGTAGCACGGACTTCTTTGCTCCACGCACCATCCATAACAAGGATATTGACATTAATATTGTCTGGAACTGGCTGCAAGTCGGAGAGAAGTTTCCCGGATACAGCCATATATTCCGGGTCATATTCTGTAAAAACAACTTGAAATCCAATTCTTGCTTCTTCTACAAAATGTCCAATTTCAGGAATCAGAACGGCGTCTGTAAGTTTTTGTGCCAGGAGTTTCCTTTCTTCTAAATGAAATCGGCCCTTTAAGGTATCTACGCGGATCATTGTCATTTTAAATTCCTCCATTTAAAAAGTAAATTAATTATTTGTTTCTTGAAATGAGTATATCGGTCTGCTATATTTTATACAAGTACTGAAAAAATTCTTAGTGTAAAACAGGAGCTGATATGATGGGGAAAAATATTGATTTATCAAAAATTGAATGTCCTGTAGATTATGCCCTTACTCTGTTAAGCGGCAAATGGAAAATATATATTATCTGGCATATTGCAAAGAATGAAGTGATCCGGTTCAATGAATTAAAAAGACAAATTGACGGAATTTCTGATATCATGCTTTCTCAAACGCTTCAGGAAATGCAGAAGGAAGGAATTGTTAAAAGAAAGCAGTATGATGTGGTGCCCCCAAAAGTAGAATATTCGCTGACTGATTTTGGAAAAGCCATCATCCCCATTTTTTATGTGTTATCTGACTGGGCGACGCTGGGAGGTTGGAGTAATCCCGAGTTCAGTGAAAAAATAAAGGATGTTCATATCAATCTCAATGAGTCACCAATAGAGATGGTGGAGGAATGATAGTTTTGTTTGACGCATAACCCATGCATGATGTGTAAGTACGGCATTTTACAATATGCAATTATGGAATTGAAAAAAATGGCTATACTTTCTATATATTTCCAGATGTGGAATAAAAGGAGGAAAGCAAATGAGAATTCCAAAGCATATTGGAATCATACCGGATGGGAACCGCCGTTGGGCGTTAAATAAGGGTATGGGAAAAGAAGATGGATACGACAACGGAATATTACCGGGCATGGACTTATATCATATCTGCCGGGAATTGGGGATTGAAGAAATGACTTTTTACGGTTTTACCGTGGATAATACCAAGCGCCCTACCATTCAGCGGGAGGCTTTTTCAAAGGCCTGTGTAAAAGCGGTCGAGAAGCTGGCAAAAGAAGATGCGGAACTTTTAATATTGGGAAAAACATCATCAGCCATGTTTCCGGAAGTATTAAAACCCTATACCAGCCGATGCCAGTTTGGTGCAGGAGGAATGAAAATCAACTTTTTAGTCAATTACAGCTGGGAATGGGATCTGGGCCTTCAAGACGGCGTGATCGGCCCGAAGCTAAAGACCTCCGATGTATCAAGAATCGATCTGGTCATCCGTTGGGGAGGACGCAGAAGGTTATCCGGTTTCCTACCAGTACAGTCTGTTTATTCCGATATGTATGTAATCGATGATTACTGGCCGGATTTTAAACCCCAGCATATATACGATGCCATTGAATGGTATTCCAAACAGGACGTGACTCTTGGTGGTTGAGACACACATATGAAAAGTACCGTGATAGACAGTTAACTGAGCCAGGTGGTCAGACGGGCCAGGTGGTCAACTGGGCCAGGCAGTCAGTCGAGCCAGGTTGTTTATAAGGACATATTTCCATATTGAAAAGCGTCGGTTTGATGAGTTTCAAACCGACGCTTATTCATGTAAGAGCAATCTTTTCTGCCATACTGCAGAAACGTTTAAAGATACCAATTTATAAAACCGTTTCAGAACACTAATTCAGAACATCAATTCAGGATACCATTATGCAACGATAAAATAACCAATAATCCCCAATAATACAAGACAACCTAAATTCAAAATCGTGAATCTAAGAAGAAATTTCAATTTATTCTCACCATATTCCTGGCTGTATAACGAATAGGCGATGATGCTTGCAAGAGATGCAATTGGTGTGCCTAAGCCGCCGATATTGACACCATAATATAATGCCTGCGCATGAGAGCTGAATGGAGCGATGACAATCGTAGCAGGAACGTTGCTGATCACCTGGCTTAATAGCAACGAATATACATAAGTAGCTTTTGGTGTACGTACCAGATTTGACAGGCTGCTATTTAGCTGTGGAATGTTTGAAACATTTCCAACTGCAATGAAAATAAATACAAACGTGAGTATGAGAGGATAATTGGCGCTTTTTAGCAGGCGCTTATCTGCCAAAAGTGTTACAAGAACAACAATTGGAAAAATTACCAGATAGGAGATTACGTTAAATACGCTTAAAATGATGAGCACTGACAGGAATGCAAAAAGAGCCATTCCTTTTTTATTCTTAATGGATACGTGTTCCATTTCAAAGTTTATTTCTTTCGGCTTGATGAGAAAACCAAGTCCAAACAGCAAAATCATACTCAGCACGCAAACCGGCAGTGAATAACTGATAAATGACTTGATACTCATCTGATAGAAGGAGTATAGAAAAAGATTCTGTGGGTTACCAAAAGGTGTCATGCTGCTTCCAAGATTGGCAGATATCGTTACGAGAATACAGGGAATTATGATATCATAGTTGCTTTTCCTGGATATGATAATCAGAATTGGAACAATCGCGAAAAGCGTAACATCATTCGTTAAAAGCATGGATATAAAAAATGACGTCAGACACAGTGCCCAGGTCAATGCCCGTTCTGTTTTACAGCTTTTACATACCTTAGTGGCAATAAATTGAAGAAAGTTATAGTTATCAAACGCGTCAACTACAATCATCAGTTCAAATAAACAGATGATTACTTTGAAATCGATATATTCCAATTTAGGAAAATTGAAAAAAGATGTGGCGATTGCTGCAAAGCATGAGATGGAGAATATCAGATTGTTCGTAATCTGAGATTTTATCCTGTTTAACGTCTCGATAATATTTAGTCCCAGACTATTTTGTATGGGAGACTGTTGCTGTGCCATATGATGTTATCCTCTTTATGTAAAATTATTGATTTCAGTTCTTTATAATCAGCAGGGCGTGACAGAATAATCACACATTTTTGCATTATATGCACTTGGCCGGCTTCTTTATCAACGCGCTTCTAAATCCGTGTCTTTACTTAAATTCCGAATCTCATCAATGCGTAAGAGAACCGGAAGCAGAGAACCGGCAACCACAAGACTGAATATATTCTGTACCGCATTAAGTGGAATATTTACAATGGCAGCGGACGGTCCATATACGATTAGCTCAAATAAAAAATAGCCTCCCGTAACCACGATGCTGCATACAATACCAGCACTTAGAAAAGGCAGAAGTTTAAAGCTTGCTCCCTGGTTTTTTTTGATGAATTTTTGGTAGAGACTGCCAGCTAAAAAGGCTGCCAGCGCTTTGATGATCAAAGTGGCTGGAGCATAGAATGCATAACCTGACAGCAAGTCCGCCAGCATAGAGCCGATACCACCTGCGGCAGCTCCTAAAAGAGGGCCGAGAAGTAAGCTGCTTAGCAATACCATTCCGTCTCCCAGGTGAATATAACCGTGAAAGGCGGAAGGGATATGTATTACCATGGTAGCAGCTGTGGTAAGTGATGTCATCAAAGCGCAGAATACGATTTTTTTTGTTTTTTTGCTGTTCATCGGTTTCCCTCCTGCATGAATGTAGTATATGTTTTAATTTAAAAACTATCATATAAAAAAAATGGCATTATTCAAATATCCAATTTGAATAAAATCATACATACCAGTTTTGAGGCGAATGAAAAACCAGGCGCCTGCCAGGAACCTTTCGGCAAAGAATGACTGATCCGGCTTGCATAATTTATAAACTGGTTATACAATGATTGAAAGAAGTACAGGCTTAAGGAGCATGGTATGATCACAATTAAAGAAATGGCAGAAATACTAAATACCAGTACCACCACCGTTTCCAATGTCATTCACGGCAAAAGTGGAGAAGTATCAGAAGCGATGGTAGAAAAGGTAAAAAAGCTGATCGAAGAGTATGACTACGTCCCCAATATCAATGCCAGAAATCTTGCTAAGAATAAATCAGGAATTATAGGGCTTGTTATGAAGGCCCACCATGGAAAATATGAAAACTATGTAAAGGATGCTTTTGCCGGAGAGTTTACGGGAGCAGTGGAAAGCTGTGTCCGGGCAAAGGGATATGCGATCATGCTTTACATCTCCAATGATATTATGGAAATCATTCAATCCGTATCCAGCTGGAATGCCGATGGGCTGATCGTCCTTGGAATAAAAAAGGAAGACGGGAGTTTGTTAAGAGAGAAAGTAAAAAAGCCCATGGTATTTGTGGACTGCTATTTTGATGATTCCCCTTCGGATCAGGTCATCGTAGGCATCGAAGACCGAAAAGGAAGCTATGAAATTACCAAATATCTGATTCAGAACGGCCATCGAAAAATTGCATACCTTGCAGACAACCTTCATGGAGTGGTCTATGAACGCTTTTGGGGATATCGGAATGCCCTGGAGGAAGCGGGAATCACCTATGATGAACGGGATTTTATTATGCTGAAGACCAATGGACCGGATTTGGCACCAGTTCTCTCTGAGGTATTTAAAAGGGCCGGTGATTTTACTGCACTTGTATGTGCCACCGATTATTACGCGGCTCAAATCTTAAATGACTTTATGGACCGGGGAGTCAGCATTCCTCAGGATCTGTCCATTGTTGGATTTGATGATAATATTTACAGCCGGCTCGTAAGACCGTCCATAACCACCGTTCACCAGGATGTTTCAAGCAAAAGCCGGCTTGCTGTAGAAAAACTGGTTCAGATGGTTCAGGGAGAAGATTTCGGAGAGAGTCTGGTCCAGCTTCCCGTCTATATAGTGGAGCGGGAGTCAGTTAGAAAACGATAACATTTAAGAAAACGCATGCATGGATACAGTGCATGCGTTTTCTTTTGACTATTTATCAATATATTTGTGAAAAACCACTAAAAATAAACATATATAGACAATGGGAATAATAACTTTGTAATGAAAAAAGTTGGAGGAGCGGTTGACATCATCTTTCCAAAGTGATACTCTATCATTAACTAACTTATGCGCATAAGTTACAATATAAAAAGAAAAAAGTTACATGAAACCAGCAAAACTTATAATGAAGGGGAAAGCTATGAAAAAAAGAGTGTTGACAACGTTACTAACAGGAGCAGTAGCCATGGCAGTGCTTGCCGGTTGCGCAGGAACTGCATCAAAAAGCGGGGGGCAGGCAGTAACAGAGGCAAAAAAAGCAGGGGAAGCAATCCGGATCGTGAACGGAAAGATTGAGATTGACGAACCATTAAAGGCATTTGCGAAAAAGTACCAGGAAAAGACAGGGCAGGAAGTTGTCATTGAATCACTTGGTGGCGGAGCGGACATTAATGGTACGTTAAAAGGATATCTGGCAGCAGGGAATATGCCGGACATCTTTGTATTTGGAGGGGAAGGTGATTACAAGACCTGGAAGGACTACATGAGCGATCTAAGCGGAGAAGAATGGACTTCTCAGACTGAATTTGGTTTTAAGTCAGAGGATGGAAAAACCGTTGGATTCCCTTATGCAGTGGAAGGCTACGGAATTACGTATAACAAAGAAATCTTAGATAAGGTAGGAATTGATCCGGCTTCTCTGACCTCCTATGATAAATTCAAACAGGCATTTGAAACCATAGACAGTAAAAAAGAGGAACTTGGAATCACAGCCGTATGTTCCGTTGCCGCTGAATCCGGGCAGATGTTCTGGTCCACCGGGAATCATCTGTTTGGCTACTATTTATCCGGAGGGCTGAAAAGAGGGGATACCAAATATATCGATATGTTAAAATCCGGCTCTGTTGACACCGAACGTCTGGGGCAGTTTGCGGATTTCATGAAACTGCTTTTTGATTATTCCGATCAGAACACCCTGATATCCGGCACTTATGATGATCAGTTGGCGCTTTGGGCACAGGGTAAGACTGCATTCATTACACAGGGAAACTGGATTGATCCATCACTTCCTGACTATCAGGTAAAATTTGACTGCGGCATAGCACCTCTTGCTTTTACCAAAGAGGAGATGAAAGGAGTCCTTGCGGATTGTCCTTCCTGGTGGGCAGTTTATAACAAAGGCAACAATATTGATGCTTCCAAAGCATTCTTAAAAGAACTGGCTCTGAGCGAAGACGGACAGAACTGCCTGGTAAGTGATTGCGGTATGATCTCACCTTACAGCACTGCCAAAGTAGCTCCAAAGACACCTCTTGCCATGAGTTTGAAAACCTATGTAGATGCAGAAAACACCTATTCCTGGGAATGGACCAAGATGCCGGAGGGAATTGCCATGAATGCCACCGGAGCCGTATTTGAACTGTATGCAAAAGGCGGGATCGATCGTGATACCTTTGTAACCATGATGGAAACTGCTATTAAAGATTATGTGAAATGATAAGTCGGGCGGTGTAGAAAGCCGCCCGAAACAGAATTTCCTATAGAAAGGTGGTTATGGAAAATTGACCATGAACGGTACAATAAAAAAGAGGCTGTCCATACTGCTCCTGATCTTAGGAGTATTATTTGTCGGAACCGCTCTGTACCTGGATCTTTTCCAGAGGGAAGTCCCGGTACGGGGAATGCTTTTTGTGGCAGGTCTTTTCCTGCTCCTTGCAGGATTTTATTTTTTCCCTGCAAAGGATCATCGGAAGGTGATCAATGTTTTGTTTCTTCTGCCACTGCTTGGATCCTTCACGCTGACAGTTATCATTCCCTTTTTGTTTGGAATCTTTTATTCCTTCACAGACTGGAACGGAATCCGGTTTACCAGATTTTTAGGGCTGGATAATTACATAAAAATGTTTCAGGCACCGGATTATCTATACTCCCTGCTTGTTACATTCATTTTTACCGTTTTTAACATGATCTGTGTAAATGTCGCAGCTTTTGGTCTGGCGCTTTTATGTACTTCTGCTACAAGGGGAAAGAATTTTTACCGGGCGTCCTTTTTCCTCCCAAATCTCATTGGCGGAATTGTGCTGGGGTATGTGTGGCAGTTTATTTTTAATAAGGTATTCCCTTCGCTTGTAATCGGAAGTGTTTCCATGCTGACAGATCCAAATCTTGCTCTGCTGGCCATTTTAATCGTCAGCACCTGGCAGTATGCCGGATATATTATGATGATCTATGTGACTGGCCTTCAGTCGGTTCCTAAGGATATTCTGGAGGCGTCAGGAGTGGATGGAGCCAATGCCTTTAAGACTCTGCTTCATATAAAAATGCCGATGATAGCAAATACGTTTACCGTATGTATCTTTTTGACTCTGGTCAATTCTTTTAAACAGTTTGATTTGAACTTTGCTATCACCAATGGAGCCCCAAGCCGGGTTCTGGGAGCTAAGGCCATTGCGTCTACGGAGTTTCTGGCGTTGAACATCTACAATACGGCCATTGCAAGAAATGAGTATGCACAGGGACAGACAAAGGCAGTCGTGTTCTTCCTCATTCTGGCGGCGGTATCCTTGACACAGGTATCCATCAGCAAAAAGAAGGAGGTGGAGCTTTGATGAGCAGGAAAGCAAGAAAAGGTTACTTGAGAGAACTGGCAGGTCTTTTGCTGTCTCTTCTGGTGCTGTCTCCCTTTGTTTTGGTTTTATTTAACTCAGGGAAAAAAAGTGCAGATATTATTATAAGTCCCATTTCTCCTCCAAAAGACTGGGGGCAGTTGTTTATAAATCTTCAGAATGTCATCAACAACCAGAATTTCAATTACTGGAAATCTTTTGCCAGCTCTTTTTTTATCACGGTAGTCAGTCTGGCTCTTTTGACCTTATTTTCCAGTATGGCGGCCTGGGTGCTCGTCCGCAACAAGACCAGATGGTCTGATGCTGTATTTATGATATTTGTAGCTGCTATGGTAATTCCGTTTCAGGTAGTCATGCTTCCTTTATTATCCACGTTTCGGGAGATTTCGGATTTCATTGGAATCCGGATGCTCAGCAGTTATACGGGAATCATCGTGGCTTACTTGGGATTTGGAGGTTCCATGTCGGTGTTTATCCTTCATGGCTTTATCAAAGGGGTTCCAAAAGAACTGGAAGAGGCAGCCTGTATTGACGGATGCAGTCCGGAGGGGACTTTTTTCCGCGTGGTGTTTCCTCTGTTAAAGCCAGTCCAGATGACAGTGCTCATTCTAAACGGCATCTGGATCTGGAACGATTACCTTCTGCCTTCCCTGATGCTGGGGTTAAATGGCAGGATCAAGACGCTGCCGGTTGCAGTCAGCAGTTTTGTAGGTTCCTATGTAAAACAATGGGATCTGATCCTGGCGGCGGCATTTTTAGCCATGATTCCAGTGGTCATCCTGTTTTTATGTGCACAAAAACAGATCATCCAGGGCATGGTCGATGGAGCAATAAAATAGAGGAGAACAGATATGGAGATCAATCGGAGATGGTGGAAAGAAACAGTTGTATATCAAATCTATCCCAGAAGTTTTAAGGACAGCAACGGGGATGGGATTGGAGATTTAAAGGGGATTACAGAAAAACTTAATTACTTAAAGCTGTTAGGAATCGGTGTTATCTGGCTTTCTCCTATTTATCAGTCCCCCAATGATGATAATGGATATGACATTAGTGATTACCAAAATATTATGGATGAGTTCGGAACCATGCAGGATTTTGATGAACTTTTGAAAGAAGCACATAAAAGAGATATCAAAATCATTATGGATCTGGTGGTAAACCATACTTCCGACGAACATGTTTGGTTTACAGAGAGCAGAAAAAGCAAGGAGAATCCTTACAGGGACTATTATATCTGGAGAGAAGGTAAAGAGGAGGGGGTCTGCCCCAATAACTGGGGATCCTGCTTTAGCGGTCCTGCCTGGGAATACGATCAGGAGACTGAAATGTACTATCTTCACTTATTCTCCAGAAAACAACCGGATTTAAACTGGGAGAACCCCAACGTTCGTAAGGAAGTCTATGAAATGATGGACTGGTGGTGCCAGAAGGGGATCGATGGGTTTCGAATGGATGTTATCAGCATGATCTCAAAGGATCAAAGCTACCCGGATGGTCCATTAAAAGATGGCTTGTACGGAGACTTTTCTCCATATACCATTCATGGACCCAGGGTTCACGAGTTTTTAAAGGAAATGAACCGGAACGTATTGTCCCGGTATGATTTAATGACCGTAGGAGAGACCGCAGGTGTTACGGTAGAGGAAGCCAGAAAATATTCTGGTGAGGATGAACATGAACTGAACATGGTATTTCATTTTGAGCATGTGGAGTCGGATGGGGAGGTTGGCAAATGGACGGACAAAAAGCCGGACCTTAAGAAGTTAAAAAAGGTGTTTAACAAGTGGCAGACAGAACTGGAAGGCTGCGCCTGGAACAGCCTTTACTGGGATAATCACGACCAGCCAAGGGCGGTATCAAGGTTTGGAAATGACAGCGAAAAATACCGGGAATTATCTGCCAAGATGCTGGCTACCTGCCTTCATTTGATGAAAGGAACTCCTTATATTTATCAGGGGGAAGAATTAGGTATGACCAACTTCCCATTTGAGGATATCTCTCAGTTTAAGGATATCGAAAGCCTTAACGCTTACCGGGAACTTGTGGACGGAGGAATGGTGGGTCCGGAAAAGATGATGGATTATTTGAGAGAGAAGAGCAGGGATCATGCAAGAACCCCCATGCAGTGGAATGAGGATCCTCATGCAGGATTTACAAGCGGAACACCCTGGATCCAGGTGAATCCCAATTACAAAGAGATCAATGCAGACCGCCAGCTATCCAATGGAAAATCAGTGTTTTATTATTATAAAAAGCTTATTGAACTGAGAAAAAAACATGATATGATTGTATATGGTAGCTACGAACCGATTCTGGAGGAAGATCCGAATATCTTTGCTTATATCAGAAGATGGGAGGAAGAAAAGCTGTTAGTGCTATGCAATTTCACCGAACTGGAGCTGGAGGTTTCTCTCCCACAGGAATTTGATTCAGAGGAAGGAGAATACCTGGTTCATAATTACGATTTTCATGGGGAAGTGATTAAGAATAAACTTCTTCCATATGAAGCCGCTGCAATTTATATCAAATAATGGAAGAAGTGGATGGGTAAAGTTTAGATGAAAAAACAATGGTGGCATGAAAAAGTGGCATATCAGATCTATCCCAAAAGCTTTAAGGATTCCAATCAGGACGGGATCGGAGATTTAAAGGGAGTGATTGAGAAGCTTGACTATTTAAAGGACTTAGGAATTGATATAATCTGGCTTTCGCCGGTCTACTGTTCTCCTCTGGCGGATCAGGGATATGATATTTCAGACTATTATAACATTGATCCAAGGTTCGGATCGATGAAAGAGATGGACGAATTAATAAAAGAAACAAAAAATAGAGAGATGTATTTGATCATGGACCTGGTGGTGAATCATTGCTCTGATGAACACGAATGGTTTCAAAAGGCAATGGCAGATCCGGACGGGAAATATGGGAAGTATTTTTACATTGAGGAAGGAAAAGATGGCAAAGAACCCAACAATTTAAGGTCCTATTTTGGCGGCAGCGTATGGGAGAGAATCGGGGATACCAACAAGTATTATCTTCATTTATTCCATAAAAAGCAGCCAGACTTAAACTGGGAAAATGAGACGGTCAGAAAAGATATCTATGACATGATCAACTGGTGGCTGGAAAAAGGAATCGCTGGTTTCCGCATCGATGCCATTATGAACATCAAAAAGGTTCTTCCGTTCCACGATTATGAACCGGATCGGGAGGACGGCCTGGCTTCGTGCAAAAAGATGCTGGAAGAAGCGCATGGAGTTCTTAACTTATTAAATGAAATGAGGGATAACACCTTTCAAAAATATCATGCCTTTACCGTAGGAGAGGTATTTGATGAAAAGAAGGAAGATTTACCTGGCTTTATAGGAGATGAGGGCTGTTTCTCATCCATGTTTGATTTTAACGAAACCATATTCGGGGCCAGCAAGAAGGGCTGGTACGATAACCGTCCCATTACGCCGGATGATTACAGGGATTGCTGTTTTGGAAGCCAGATGAGAGCCGATGAAATTGGATTTCTTTCGAACATCATTGAAAACCATGATGAACCGAGAGGCGTCAGCCGGTACATCCCAAAAGGAGAATGCTGTGATGCATCAAAAAAACTGTTAGCCACCGTATATTTTCTCTTAAAGGGTCTGCCATTTATTTATCAGGGGCAGGAAATCGGAATGGAGAATGTACCGTTTTCTTCTATTAAAGATATTGATGATGTTTCTACTCTGGATGAATATCAGGTAGCTTTAGAAAACGGAATCGGAGAAGAAAAAGCATTTGAACTCATTTGTAAATACAGCAGGGACAATGCCAGAGTGCCTTTTCAGTGGGACAGCAGTGCAAATGCGGGATTTACGGAAGGAACTCCATGGATCATGGTCAATCCCCAGTATGAGACACTGAACTTAGAACTTCAAAAAGCAGATCCGGATTCAGTCTATCACTATTACAAAAAATTAATCCAGCTGCGGAAATCCGGAGAATATAAGGATACATTGGTTTATGGAAGCTTTGAACCGGAATTTCAGGATATAAACCGGATAATGGCCTATCACCGGAAAGGGGAAAAGCAGGATATTCTCATAATTGGAAATTTTAAGACGGAATCTCAGACTGTTGAACTTCCTAATGAATTTAAAAAAGTATTATTAAATAATAAAGACCACATTACCTGCGATAAAAAGCAATTAAATCTCTCCGGTCATCAGGTACTTGTATTGGAATTGCAGCAATAGATTACCTCTGGATTATAAAAAGCCAAAATGGCCGTAGTGTGAAGCGGTTGTTTTGGCTTTTATTATGATTATTATGGACATGTTTTGAATGAATTGATAAGATATGCTTGATATTCTAACACCAGATAAATATAATAGAAATTAGACCAGGAATTAATGAAAAAGCTTTCTTCATTTGTGAAAATTATGGAAAATTACAAAAGAAAAAATTATGGATTCATGAGAACACATTATAAAAAAGTAATAATACATAAAAGATACGGAGGGATACCTATGAAAAAAGAATGGATAGAGAAGGATCATTGTCCTTATTGCAAGAGACATTGCTCTTTACAGGATCCTCATTGCAGGAAGGGAAAAACTCTTGTAGAGGAACTCAAGAAAGAAGGAAAAAAGAAAGAATCACCTCAGGAAATAAAACCGTCATCACCTGTTTTCGATATACCAGCATTTACTGAATCTGAAAAAGAGGAATTGAAGCAGGTTCGGACAGATTTAAGTCTATTTCTTCTATATCTAAAGGGAAGTGAATTTTTGTTAAAAAAGGCTGATGGTAAAAGCAGCGGGAAAAAGATCCGCTATTACATATTAAACCTGCTTGCAGAAAAAGGAGAAGTAACGCCTAAGGAGTTAAAGGACTGTTCTAACCTCGACACTGCGGCGTTAAAGAAAGCGCTGGCCAGGCTGGAAGAGAAAGGGGAAATCCTGATCCAACAGACGGAGAGTCAGGGAAGAAGCATATCCCTGACAGAAAAAGGCGGAAAAGCGGCAAGACAGTTAATTGGTGAAGGAACGAAAGCGGATGAAAGCCTTTTTTCTGTTTTGAATGGAGAAGAGAAGAAAAGTCTGGAATTGATACTTTCAAAGCTGATGGTTTAATCCGATTTTTATTAGTATATTTTAACAAATTTAGCTTCTACTGTTAAAAAGCAATAGTTGTATTTCCTGATTATTTGTAGTACAATGCTCTTTGGTGTGTATATTCAGAAAAGAAAGAGATTTGTGTGGTTGTTGCAGGAAGGGGTACCTATGAGATACCAGGCCAGAAGCAGCAATGTGATCCGCAGAATACTGGCATATTTATTCTGCTTCGCGCTGCTGTCGTCAGAATTTAATATGTTTAACATTGACGTCGGCCGAAAGCTGACCCATCCTACGAAAAAGGCGGTGTCGGAACGAGGTTCCGGTCATAAGGGCGTCAAAGGCATCGCAGAGTTTCCGGGTAGTTTTGACGAGGAAGCCAATGGAGAAATGATTAGTAACTCCAATGGAAGGTATTCTTTTGGGGTCTTACCTATTAAATACTTGATCATAAGAACGGATATCCTTTTTATTCCGCTGATTCTGTGGGTGGTCATAACAGTTTTACTGCAGAGCGGCTATATCAGCAGAATGTTCCTGATACGGTTTATACACGATTCGGACGGAGAAAAAGGAAGTATGGCATACCTTTATAAAGTTTGTCAAAATTAAAAGTAGAAAAGAGGATACTATATGAAACCAGGAAAGAAAATGCTTGCAGCGATTCTCGTTGCAATTGCAGCCATTTGTGCGGTTGCAGTATTTGGTCTTGGAAGCGATATCAAGGGCATCTTTGACATGCGCTACGGCATCGATATTCGCGGTGGGGTGGAAGCAGTCTTTGAACCTCAGGATTTAAACAGGAAGCCAACAGAACAGGAGCTTCAGACAGCAAGAGAAATTATTGAAACCCGAATGGACAACCAGAATATTTCCGACCGTGAAGTAACAGTTGATAAAAATGCTGGTTATATCATCGTTCAGTTCCCATGGAAATCCGGAGAAACAAACTTTAATCCGGAAGATGCCATTGCAGAACTTGGTGAGATGGCAGAACTTACCTTCAGAGATCCGGACGGCAAAGTACTGATCCAGGGTAAGAATGTAAAAAATGCTGCACCAGAAACCACTTCAAACAACGGAATCAAGGCTTATGAAGTTGCACTTAGTTTCGACCAGGAGGGAGCTAAACTTTTTGAAGATGCTACCGGAAATCTGATCGGAAAACGAATGAGCATTTACATGGATGAAGATTTGATTTCAAGCCCTACCGTACAGACGAAGATTTCCGGAGGACAGGCTGTCATCACAGGAATGAAAGACTATGAAGAAGCAAAGAGCCTTGCTGAGAAGATCAATGCAGGTGCACTTCCTTTCTCTCTTGCGACCTCAAACTTTTCAACCATTAGCCCGGCTCTTGGAAACAATGCACTTACAATTATGATTTATGCAGGAATAATTGCATTCTTTGTTATCTGTGTGTTTATGATCGGATTTTATAAGGTACCAGGTATTTCCGCCTGTATCACTCTGTTCATGCAGATGATCATACAGATGCTTGCAATTTCGATTCCCCAGTATACTCTTACACTTCCAGGTATTGCAGGTATTATCCTGACACTTGGTATGACAGTAGATACCAATATTATTACTTCGGAACGTATTTCCGATGAGTTGAAAAAGGGTGCCTCCATCAAAGGTGCGGTTACCCATGGATATAAAAATGCATTTTCTTCCGTATTTGACGGCAATGTGACTGCAGCCATCATCGCAGCCATCTTAATGGCATTGGGTTCCGGTACCATGTTAAGCTTTGGTTATACCCTTATGATCGGTATGATCGTAAACCTGTTTATCGGTATTCCGGTATCCAAGCACTTACTGTTATCCTTTATTGAAAATGACAAGCTTAATGATGTAAAGCATTTCCGCATCAGAAAAGATATCAAGACTATCCCGTTCTATCAGAAAAAATATTTATTTGCTATTATTTCTGGTGTGATCACCATCGCAGGTATTGTAGGCTGCTTTACAAAAGGCGTAACATTAGATACCCAGTTCACTGGCGGTGCTGTATTAAGCTATTCTGTATCCAATGAAGCAGATACAGATAAGATCCAGGCAGCGGTGGAGAAACAGACCAACAGACCAGTTACGGTTCAGATCAAAGAAGACAATATGACAGGTCTTAAGAGACTTTCCATTACATTTGCAGGAAATGCAGGTATGTCTCCAGATGAGCAGAAGGCTATTACAGATGCTGTTAACAGTACTTCTGACAAGGTAGATGCAAAGCTTTCAGAGACTTATGTTGTAGAACCGTATATCGGTGCCAAAGCTTTAAGGAATGCAGGTCTTGCCATTGGACTGGCGCTGCTGTTCATTATTGTTTATGTATGGATCAGATTCTCAGCCATATCCGGTCTGCCGGCAGGTATTACGGCGATGATTGCTTTGTTCCATGATACAATGGTGGTATTCTTTGCATTTGTTTTATTTGGAATCCCGTTAAATGACGCCTTTGTGGCCGTGGTTCTTACGATCATCGGGTATTCCATTAACGATACCATCGTTATTTACGACAGAATTCGTGAGAACAAAAAACATGACAGTAAACTTTCCGTTGTGGATCTGGTTGACATCAGTACCAGCCAGACCCTTGGAAGATCCTTAAATACATCACTTGCAACAGCCATCTGTGTCACAATCATCATGGTTGCATCCATCTATTTCCAGATTGAATCCATTATTGAATTCTCTCTGCCGATGCTCTTTGGTGTTATCACCGGATGTTATTCTTCCATTTGCGTTGCCGGTACTTTATGGGCAATGTGGGAAAAGAGAAAAGAAAAATAAGAATGAACGGAAACCGGAAGGTCATATCAGATATGGCCTTCCGGTTTTTTTGATGCATTTGGTCGTACAAACTGGCTGGACAGATTTTTTGTGGGAATATATAATGTTTTCATATAGTGTTAAAAATTTGGGAACAATATCACCTTTGCAGGCGGAAATATCCGACAAACAAATGGAGGGCACATTTATGACGATTGACCAGATCGTAAAAAGGCAAAAGAAATTTTATCAATCAGGAATCACCCAGAATCCGGACTACCGGATCGCATCCTTGATCCGGCTGAAAAGGGCTGTAAAAAAGCATTTAACAGAAATCGAACAGGCCTTGTATCAGGACCTGGGAAAAAGCACTTACGAAGGATATCTAACAGAAACCGGATTCATTTTAAATGAATTAACGGAGATGATTAAAAATACAAAACGCTGGAGCAAAAACCATTTAGTGCTGCCGTCAAAGATGCAGATTCCGGCTATCTGTTACAGAAGCCCTCACCCTTACGGCACGGTACTGATTATGTCTCCGTGGAATTACCCCTTTATGCTGTCCATGGGTCCTTTATTAGGGGCGGTATCTGCAGGAAACTGTGCGGTTATTAAGCCCAGTGAATACAGTCCGAAGACATCAGCGGTGATGAAAACCATCGTGGAAGAGGCCTTTGAGAGAGGGCATGTGGACGTAGTAATGGGAGGGCTGGAAGAGAATACCCAATTACTGGAAAACCGGTTTGACTATATATTCTTTACCGGCAGTATGGCGGTTGGAACAATCGTTATGGAAAAAGCAGCACGTACATTGACCCCGGTCACTCTGGAGCTGGGCGGTAAAAGTCCGTGTATTGTAGATGAAACGGCTGATTTAAAGCAGGCAGCCAAGCGGATTATTTTCGGAAAACTGGTCAATGCCGGTCAGACCTGTGTGGCACCGGATTATATTCTGGTGCAGGAATCGGTGAAAGATCAACTGTTGTATTATTTAAAAGGCTATATCAAACGGAATTTAGGAAAAGAAGGACTATGCAGCAAAAGCTACGGCAAAATCATCAATCAAAAGCATTTTGACCGCCTGCTAAACTTAATGGAGGACCAGACCATTTATTACGGCGGTGAAAGCGACGATGAAAAACTGCGCATCGAGCCGACGATTTTAAGCGATGTAAGAAAAGACAGTGCTGTCATGCAGGAGGAGATTTTCGGGCCGATTCTTCCGGTGCTTACCTACCGGTCTCTTCATGAAGTTACAGACTATATCAATGAAAAAGGGAAGCCCCTGGCACTGTACTATTTTACGAAAAAAACCAGAAGGTTCCATAAAGTATTAAAACACTGTAATTTCGGTGGAGGATGCCACAACGATACCATCCTGCATCTGGCATCAGGGCGTATGCCTTTTGGCGGTGTTGGAAGCAGCGGAATGGGAGGGTATCATGGCAAATACAGTTTTGATACTTTCAGTCATTACAGAAGTATCATGAGAAGCTGTACTGTTATTGATAATCCGTTAAGATACCGGCCCTATACGGCAGGGAAAGAAAGACTATTGAAAAAAATTATCCGCTAAGAAAAGATTCACCAGGTTAAAGGAATAAAATAATTACACACGAAACTCTTTATTATCTGACGTTATCTTTAATAAATATTTTATGATATATGATTGAATAATTTTTCTGGAAATGTTAGAATATAGTAACACATGAATAGGAGCTATTGCATGCAAAGTTGCGAATGTCCTTACAGACATCGTAATGACCACGACTTAAGTGATTGTCGTCATGGGATACTGCCTGGAACCGCCTGTTTGTGTAACCGGAATATGTTATTTCGGGTAAATGAATAAAAACAAATACATTGAAGTAAAAGGAGGAAGAAATCATGTTAGATAAGATCATTGTAGAAAAAATAAATAAACAGATCAATTTTGAATTCTATTCTGCTTATGTATATCTGGACATATCGAATTATTATGCAGATAACAATTTAAACGGATTTGCAAACTGGTTTAAGATCCAGACGCAGGAAGAGCGTGACCACGCGCTGCTCTTTATGAATTATTTACTGAATAACAGTGCAAAGGTGGAATTAGGGGATATTAAAGCACCTCAAGTCATTTATGACGATTTCCGCCAGCCAGCTGTAGAAGCCTTTGAGCATGAGATTAAAGTAACTGCAGCTATCCACGATATCTATGCGGCAGCTTATGAATTAAAAGATTTCCGTACCATGCAGTTCCTTGACTGGTTTGTAAAAGAACAGAATGAGGAAGAAAAGAATACGGATGATATCATAAAGAGATATGATTTATTCGGTCATGATGCCAAGGGATTGTACTTAATTGATTCAGAACTGGCGTCCAGAGTATATACGCCGCCCACGCTTGTAATCTAATCGAACTATCATACTTAAATAAATAGAGCGGTCTCTGTCATGATGCCAAGTCATTGCTTTCATGTCAGGGACGGCTCTTTTTATTTTCACAGGGGATTATTTTTATAAGGATTATTTTGATATAAGATATATTTTAAAACAAAGGATATATGGGGAACGTAATATGCACAATTATATTACCAGGCTAAGTTTTGGCCTGATCTGTCTTTTTTTCTGCTTTCTTTATCCGGTTCATACAAGGTTGGGGAAGAAATCCCGGAAGGCGAGTATTTTATGATTTTCACCACGTATTCGGTGTATCCCGGTGGTATGGAAAAGGAGATCGTCAACTGTGTCCTTATACCAGAGGAGAAAGGCAAATAGGTTTCATTAGGGGGAAAAAATGTATGGCGAAGCAGAGGGAAAAGGTAGAATTTCGTTATTATGAAATTCCAGAAGGGGAAGTGGTCCTTGCCCTTTTGGGAGAGGACTGGATCAGGGAGTATGGAAAGCATATCAAATATCTTCATTTTCACAATCTTTTAGAGATTGGTTATTGTCATTGGGGAACCGGGGAAGTGGTGCTGGGACAGGAACACATTCCATTTTCCGGTCATTCCTTTATGATCGTTCCACCAAGGCTTCCTCACACTACCAATAGTGACCCGGGGACCAGGGGGTATTGGGAGTGGATTTACATAGATTTAGATAGATTTGTCTCGGAAATAAAGCATTACGATCCCTTGGTCCTAAAGAATATGTTAAAGCGGATCAAGCGGACGGGGTATTTATTATCCAAGGAAGAGAATCCGGTTCTGGCTAAACTTATTTTAGGGATCATGGAGGAATCACGGAATAAAAAACCTTACTACAAAGACAGCATTCTGGGGATTCTTGGTGTATGTGTGGTGGAGTTTCTGCGACTTTCTGATGATGAGGAGCGGGTCATGAGAAGCAGGGCAAATACGACTATGATCGCAGGTGCCCTGGATTATGTATCCTTTCACTATATGGAGGAAATCAAGATAAGCAGTCTTGCGCATGCCTGCAATATCAGTGAAAGTCATTTTCGCCGGGTTTTTGAAGAGGGAATGAATATGAAACCGGTGGATTACATTAATCTCATCCGCATTCAGAATGCCTGCGAGCTGCTCAAAAAAACGGAAAAAAATATGGAAGAAGTGGCATCGGCTTCCGGATTTGCATCAATTTCTGCGTTTAACAGGAATTTTAAAAAAGTTTTGAATATTTCTCCTTATCAATGGAAGAAATCAGCTGAAAATTATGAGAGCAAATTGCTGTATTGCAGGATCAGTGCGCAAAAAGGCTGGGAATGACAGGTACAGATGATCGAATTTGCGCATTATTTAATTGAATCTAAAAGCTTTAAATCAATAAAAATTGGTATAATGCAGTTATCAAAAACTTGGATATTGATAGCTGCATATGCCATTTTTTTATGGAGAGAAAAAGGCTTAAGCATAAAAAGGATTTCTAGGCATTTTTGGGACAATCAGGTAGTAAGATGAAAAAGATGATTGGTTTTTTTGTACCCAGTCTTTTTAAAATTATATTATTTGAGGAGGAGTTTTGCTATGAAGAAAAGAATCGCATCCGTATTATTAGCGGGGGCCATGGTGGCTTCCCTGACAGCCTGCGGTACTTCCGGTACTTCGGGGCAATCGGGGGATAAGAAAGGGGATACAGCACAGGCTTCAAATGAACTGACCGTCTGGTGCTGGGACCCGGCATTTAATATTTATGCCATGGAGGAAGCTGCAAAAGTTTACCAGAAGGATCACCCGGATTTCAAACTGAACGTAGTGGAAACTCCCTGGGCCGATCTTCAGACCAAGATAACTACGGCAGCTACTTCGGGAAATATAGATTCCCTTCCTGATATTCTGCTGATGCAGGATAATGCGTTTCAGAAAAATGTCATTAGTTATCCCGATGCATTCAAAGATCTGACTGGAAGCGGAATCGATTTTACGAAATTTGCAAAGGCAAAAACTGCATATTCTGTGGTGGAAGGGAAAAATTACGGCGTACCCTTTGATAATGGAGCAGTGGTAGGCTGTTACCGCACGGACGTATTAAAGGAAGCCGGATATACGGTGGATGATTTTAAGGATATTACCTGGAGTGAGTATCAGAAGATGGGAGAGGATATTCTGGCAAAGACAGGAAAACCTCTGTTATCCTGTCAGGCAGGGGAATCCGATTTAATTGTAATGATGCTTCAGTCTGCTGGCGCAAGTCTGTTTGACAAGGAAGGAAATCCCAGTATGGTGGGCAATGATACCTTAAAAAAGGTAATGGAAACCTATGCATCCCTGGTTAAGAGCGGCGTGCTTGTGGAAGTCAATGACTGGGATCAGTATGTTGGAACCATAACCAATGGTACGGTAGGCGGAACCATTAATGGCTGCTGGATCATGGCAAGCATTCAGACGGCACAGGACCAGTCCGGCAATTGGGCCATAACCAACATGCCGAAACTGGAAGGAGTCGATGGTGCAACCAATTATTCCAGCAATGGCGGTTCCAGCTGGGCCGTAACATCTGCAAGCAAGAATCCGGAGCTGGCATATGATTTCTTAAGCAAGACCTTTGCAGGAAGCACTGATCTTTATGAAACGATTCTTCCGAAGTCCGGTGCCATGGCTACATTCCTTCCTGCAGCAGACAGTAAGGTTTATGGAGAGCCTCAGGAATTCTTCGGAGGCGAAGCCGTATATTCCATGATTACGGATTTTGCATCAAAAGCCCCGTCAAACAATACCGGTGTTTACTATTATGAAGCGCGTGACGCTGTTGCTACGGCAATCACCAAAGTAGTGGCAGGCGGAGATATTGAAGCGGAGATCAAGACCGCTGAGGACACCGTTAATTTTGCAATGGGCAAATAAATGGCGATAGGAGGTGGCATTTTTAGTGGGAAATTCAAATAAAAAGCTGTCATTGGGCCAGAAACAGAGCCTGGCAGGCTGGACATTTTTAACTCCTGCGGTTCTTTTGATCGGAGTCATGAGTTTTCTGCCCATGATCCAGGCGTTGTTCCTTTCGTTCCAAACGGGAATCGGTGCTAAAACGAAATGGACGGGTGCGACCAATTACATCCGCATGTTTCAGGATCCGGTCTTTATGCAGGCGCTGAAAAATAATTTTATTTACTTGGTCATACAGGTGCCCATCATGCTGACGGTGGCTCTGGTTTTAGCTTCCCTGTTAAATCATAAGGATTTAAGGTTCAAGGGGCTTTTCCGTACCGCCATATTTCTGCCATGTGCCACCTCTCTGGTGTCATACGCCGTAATTTTCCGTTCCCTGTTTGCAGTGGACGGTCTGGTCAACATCATTTTGATGAAGTTTGGTTTTCTGTCCACAGGATATAACTTTCTGGGACATCCAAACAGTGCCAGGATCGTTATTATTCTGGCGCTTATCTGGAGGTGGACCGGTTATAACATGGTATTTTACTTATCCGGCCTGCAAAATATAGAGTATTCCGTATATGAGGCTGCAAAAATCGATGGAGCATCTCCGGTCCAGTCCTTTTTCCGAATTACGATTCCGCTGTTAAAACCGACGATTCTCCTGACTGCTATTATGTCAACCAACGGAACGCTGCAGCTGTTTGATGAATCCGTAAACTTAACAAATGGCGGTCCAGCCAATGCAACCATCACCATGTCACACTACATTTACAATGTATCCTTTAAATATGTACCAAACTTCGGGTATGCGGCATCCATGTCGTATTTAATACTCTTCTTGGTAGCAGTTCTTGCATTTGTACAGTTGAAGGTAGGTGATAAACGTGACTAAGGGGAAAAAAATTTTTGCATATGCATTTTTAATCATTGTTTCATTGATCTCAGTATTTCCGCTTTACTGGATGCTGGTCGCGGCCACCAACCGGAGTGTCGATGTGAGCAGAGGGACTTTAATGTTCGGAACTGCCCTGTTTGATAACGCAAAGAAGCTTCTGGCTTCCCAGAATGTGAGCTCAGCCCTTTTAAATTCGTTTAAATATTCCATTATCATGACTTTCATCTCTTTGTTTGTCTGTTCCATAGCAGGATATGGTTTTGAAGTGTTCCATGATAAGGCAAAGGACCGGGTCATGAGTATTATTCTGCTGGCAATGATGGTTCCTTTTGCTGCTACCATGATACCGCTTTATCAGATGTTTGCAAAGGCCAGGCTCTTAAACAGCACGCTGGGATTTATCCTTCCCACCATATCGACGCCGTTTTTGATCATGATGTTCCGGCAGAGTGCCAGATCCTTTCCTTCGGATATTATGGAAGCAGCACGGCTTGACGGTCTGACGGAATTTCAGATCTTTTACCGGATGTTTCTTCCGACCATGCGTTCCACTTATGCGGCTGCCATGACCATCACCTTCATGAATGCGTGGAACAGTTATTTATGGCCGAAGGTAATCATGTCGGATGCCAAAAGCATTACCATGCCCATGCTGGTGGCAAACTTAACGGAAGGCTATGTGACGGATTATGGCACCCTTATGCTGGCGGTGTTAGTCTGTACCATTCCTACGGTCATTATCTTCTTCCTGCTTCAGAAAAGCTTTGCAGAAGGAATTACAGGTGCAGTAAAATAAGACAAAATTATATGAAAATAAGCGCCGCAGCCGACTTTCCCTTACGGAAAACGGCGGCGGTGCTTTTTAGAAAGGAACTGTTGCATATGAAGAACTTTGGACTATGGTATGGAGGGGACTATTACCCGGAACAATGGCTGGACCAGCCTGAAATAGCAGGGAAAGATATAGAACTTATGAAAAAAGCGGGGATCAATACCGTAACCCTGGGGGTATTTTCCTGGTCGTTTTTAGAACCGGAAGAAGGAAGATTTGAGTTTGATTGGCTTATAAAACGGGCGGATCAGCTCTATGAAAATGGAATTTCCTTTATTATGTCAACTCCCTCTGCTGCACGTCCCAAATGGCTGTCGGACCGCTATCCGGAAGTTTTAAGAGTGGATGAGTCAAGGCACCTCCAGTTGTTTGGAGGACGGCAAAATCACTGCTATACCTCACCGGTATACCGGGAAAAGATCCGGAGGATTAATCAGGAACTGGCGAAACGGTTCAGTTCCCATCCGGGAGTTCTTATGTGGCATATATCCAACGAGTACGGAGGAGAATGTCACTGTCCTCTTTGCCAGGAGGCATTCCGCAACTGGTTAAAAGAACGGTATGGCACCATTGAGAACTTAAACCGCAAATGGTGTACCGCCTTCTGGAGCCATATCTACCAGTCCTTTGAGCAGGTGGAAAGCCCATCCTCCATTGGGGAGAGCATGGTTCATGGATTGAATCTGGACTGGAAGCGGTTTGTAACAGAGCAGACAGCGGATTTTGCCAGATGGGAGATTACATCACTGAAAGAGGCAGGAGCCATGCAGCCCACTACCGCCAATTTTATGTATGATTATCGGGGGCTGAATTATACGCAGTTTTCCAGGGAGTTTGATGTGGTATCCTGGGATTCCTATCCCCTTTGGCATAAGAAGAAGGAGATTCTGACAGCCAGAGACAATGGAATGCAGCACGATTTTATGAGAAGCTTAAAAAAGAAGCCTTTTCTTCTTATGGAGTCCAGTCCAAGCAGCACCAACTGGCAGGGAGTCAGTAAGTTAAAGCATCCTGGCATGCTGGAGCTTGATTCCCTGCAAGCCGTAGCCCATGGCTCGGATAGTGTATTATATTTTCAAATGCGGCAAAGCATTGGAAGCTCCGAAAAATTCCATGGGGCAGTGATTGACCACTATGGAGGAGAGGACACCAGAGTATACCAGGAAGTATGCCACACAGGGGCTGCCCTTGACAGCCTGAAGGAAATAAAGGGAACCACCGTCCATTCAAAAGCAGCTCTCATCTATGACACGGAAAACCGCTGGGCGCTGGAAGATGCCCAGGGTCCCAGAAATCAGGGACTTTATTATCATGAGGCCGCTGTAAAGATTTACAGTGCCATAAGACGGTTGGGATTCAATGTGGATGTTATTTCGATGGAAAACAGCCTTCAGGGATATGAACTGGTGGCAGCGCCCATGCTTTATTTATTCCGAAGCGGGATTGAAGAAAAGCTGAAAACGTTTGTAAATGAGGGAGGTCAGCTTGTGATGACCTACTGGTCCGGCATTGTGGACGAATGGGACAGTTGTTTTCTCCATGGGACACCTCATGGACTCATGGAGGTGGCAGGCATCCGGAGCACCGAGATTGACGGCCTTTATGAGGGAGAGTGTAACTACATGGTTCCTGCTTTGGGAAAAAGCGGAGAGAAGCGGTATGAGTGCTGCAATCTCTGTGATCTGGTAAAGCTCCAGGGGGCAGAAGCGGTATATGTATACGAAGATGACTTTTATAAAGGATATCCTGCACTTACCAGGAACCGGTATGGAAAGGGAACCGCTTATTATGTATGTGCCGATGCAGAGGAGGCATTCTATGAGGAACTCATGGGAGAGATAGTTCGGGAAGACCGGATAGAACCTCTTGTAAAAGGGAAGATCCCGGAGGAGGTGGAAGTGACTTCCAGACAATCCAGCCAGCATGAGTATCTGTTTATACAAAATTTTAACAAAGAACCGGTGTCGCTTGCGCCGGAGATGATAGGTGAGATAAACGATGGAATGCTGATGTTAGGGGAACTATCAGGAAAAGGTGAGATTGGCGGGTATCAGACTTTGGTGGTAAAGAGAACGCTGAGATAGAATCAACTTCGAGAAAAAACAATGGCTGTTGCAAACTGGAAAAATCATTCCTGTTTGCAACAGCCATTCTATGTTTATTCGGAGCTTAAAATCTTTGTTCCGCCTTTTTGCAATATGTTCTGTTCTTTTTCGCTAAACGGATAATCCGTTACGATATAATCATAGTCCGTTACTTCATTGACCAAAGTCAATGCGGTGCTGTTAAATTTAGACCGGTCGGCTAAAAGAAAGGACTGCTGGCAATGGTCCACCACGGTTCTTTTTAAGAATGCCTTGTCTGTGGTAGGGGTCATTACCTTAAGATGGCTGTCAATGGCAGCTGTTCCGAAGAAGCCGATATCAAAACGAAGCTGTTCGATCATCTGGGTGGCATAGTATCCGTGAATGCTCCCAGTGCTCTTTTGCACGTTTCCCCCGCATATCATCAAATCAACGTCACTGTCCATCAAAAGCCGGATGATTTCCAAGTCATTGGATAATACGATGATGTTTGGGATATCCATGATCCGTTTTGCGATTTCAAATGTGGTCGTACCAGCATCTAGAAAAACCGCATCTCCTTCCTTTACAAAGCTTGCACCGATTTGAGCCAGTGCTTCCTTCACATGGCGATTACTGATCTGTTTATCCGCATAGGTAACTTCCTGCTTGTAGACAGCCCCGCCGTGGCACCGTTCAATCATTCCTTCATCATTTAATTTTTCAAGATCCCTACGTATGGTCATGGCACTTACCTTTAACTCTCTGGCAAGTTCATCTACCTGTACGCTGCCTCTTTTTTGGATCAGATTTATAATTTTCAACTGACGCTCAGCCATTAACATATTCATACCTCCCACTTCTATCTATCATACATGAAAGGAAGGGGATATTCAATACCAATCCGTGTCCTCTTATCCGAAAAAGACGTTAAGTATAAGCAGAGAAACCAGTGATGTAATACAGCAGAGTGTGGAGGTAACGGTCCATATTTTCATCTGCTCTTTGGTTTCTTCAATTCCCAGAGTTTCGTTAATGACCCAGAAATAAGAATCATTAAAATAGGAAAAGAACAGGGAACCTGTACAGGCAGCCAGACCGGCAAATACCGGATCAAGGCCCAGAGTTCCAAGCATAGGAGATACAACGGAAGCAGCGGTCAGCATTGCCACGGAACCGGAACCCTGAATGATCCGGAGCAGCAGTGAAATCAGGAAGGGCAGCAGGAGGGCAGGAATTGCAGTCCCTGCAATGGCAGTAGCAACAAAATCTCCAAGACCGCTTACCTGAATGATCTTGCCAAGTGCTCCGCCGCCGCCCACTAACAGCATCAGTTTACCGGAAGCTTTTAATCCTTCTTCCATGGAGCTAAGGGTCTGTGCTTTTGTCATGCTCCGGGTCAGAAGCAGGATTGCCAGCAATAAACCAATGGCGAGAGCAATGATCGGAGTACCTAAAAATCCTGTGATTTCCCCGAAAAGACCATTGGCCATTCCGGTATTGATCAGAATATTGTTCACCAGAATCAGAAGGATAGGAATTAAAATAGGGGCAAATGACATCCATACAGGAGGCAGAGCCTCTTTTTCCTCTTCCTCATCCTTTGCATCATCGCTTATAATCTGTTGTGGCCGGATCCAGGTGTTGTTTTCTCCAGGCAACTGATAAATTTTCTTCCCCATGTATCTTGCATACAGAACCACTACGATAAGGGAGGGAATAGAAATCAGCGTGCCAAAGAGCATCATTTTTCCGATATTGGCATTGAGAATGCCGGCAACACCGATGGGACCGGCAGCAGGGGGAACCAGGCTGTGGCTCAGCACCAGGCCGCCAGCTAACGCGATGCCTAAGGAAATGACAGATTTCCGGGTCTTTTTGGAAAGACCTTTTACCAGGGGGGCTAGAATGATAAAGCCGGAGGTGCAGAAGATGGAGAGAGAGGTGATAAAACCTGCGGCTCCCAGTGCTTCTTCCTCTTTATTTCTTCCCAATAGCTTAAGTAAAGCATTTGCCATAACCTTAGTTGCCTTGGAATCTTCTAACAATTTCCCAAGCATAACTCCAAAACCAATAATAATACCGATACTTTTTAACGTTCCGCCAAAGCCTTCGGGAATGGCCGCTGCCACATCAGACAGCTTCATTCCACCCAGAATACCAATGGTAACAGCACTGACGATTACCGCTAAGAATACATGAACTTTTGTTTTTGTAACAAGGAAAATCAATAAAACCATACCAATGATAAGACCTAATACCATTTGCATTTCCGCATTCATAAAAGACCCTCAACTTTCCTACGATTTCTACCGGTCACCGGATTTCATTTGTTCGTTTAAGTAGTCTAAGCATGTGATGAGCGTGGAATCATCACCCACCAGACCGCCTTTGGTGACAATGGATATTCCGTCAAAATAACCACCCAGGACTTTGCTGTAAATTGCTAAAGGAACAACCTCATCTTTTACATCAAAGCCTACGGCTTCAATTCTGTCACAGAAAGCTGCGGCAATGTCGCCGCCGGAAGTATAGATGCTGCCTACGCTATCCCCAAGCTCTGTTTTAACGGTGTAAATGATTTCCGCAAACGCATGTGTGATGCAGTCTGCACATTCACTTCGGCTTTTTCCTGCTGCGTTTGCTATTTCTGCAAGATTTAAAACATCGGTATCTTCAATGGTAGTTACCACTGCAAGGATATTGGATTTTTCCTGATTTTTCACCACTTCGTCTGCCACTCTGCGGATTTCCGCATCCCGTTCATTTGTATCAAAGAAACGTGTGGCTTCCGCTTTTACGATCAGAGGATTGTACTTTCCTTTTAAGGCTTTGATCTGTCTTCTGGTCAAAGCAGATGCGCTTCCGATGCCGCAGAGAATCTTTTTTTGTACTGTAGTCCCTGATTTATCTACGTGAAGCTGGCGGTTCATGGCTGCGGTAAATGAGCCTGGATCAATGGCTATGATATTTAGTCCGGAAGCAATGCAGCCCTTTGCAATGACAGCAATGTCTTCATCGGTTCTGGCATCTATAACAACAATCCGGTTGGTTTTTGAAAGATCTTTAAGAACGGATTCTACATTATCAACACCTTTTAGTACTTCGGCCAGAGAAATATAACCTACTGGATATGTACTCTGTTTTTTCACGATCTCGGTAACTCTTGACAGGGTTACCGGAGCGATTGGATCTTTTGCTACCTCTGTTTTTTCCAGAGGAATCTGATTGACTAACAAATGGTCTCCGATGCAGGTACGTCCGGAGGAAGGGAAGGAGGCAACGACTACCGCAATTGCGTCCGATCCCAATGCATCTATAATGCTGTCAATTTCAGCACCGACATTACCACGAAGCGTGGAGTCGCAGCGCTTACTGAAAAATAGATCTTTTCTGTCTTTGAAATGGCTGGCAGCCTCAGAAACTTCTCTATAAGCTGCTTCTTTTGAAAGCCCCCGGCTGTCTGTGCTTAAGCACAATACATCAAAGTCTTCAAATTTACTGATATTTTGTGTGTCTAAAACGGTTCCGACCTTAAACCCATCCTTTGCAATGATTGCCCCCGTATCATTAGCCCCCGTTAAGTCATCTGCAATAATTACTGTCTTTAACATAAATACCGCCTCCTGATTATTGTTTATTTCATAAAATTTGGTGAGTATTTCGCAGCCAGCAAAATTGCCTCGATCATACTTACCGCACTTACTTTTCCGGTTCCGGCAATATCAAATGCAGTTCCGTGATCCACAGAGGTACGGAGAATCGGCATTCCACCGGTTATGGCTATGGTTCTTTCAAAGTCAAGGGTCTTGGTTGCAATGTGTCCCTGGTCATGATAGAGAGATAAAACGCTGCTGTATCGTCCCTGTAATGCCTGATGGAATACAGAATCTGCGCCAATGGGGCCGACTACCTGATAGCCTTCTTTCTGAAGAACATCAACGGCTGCATAGATTTCCTCCTCTTCATTTCCAAACAGTCCATGTTCACCGCTGTGAGGATTAAGTCCTGCAATCGCCATGGTTCCGTCTGTAACCCCAAGCTTTTTCAATGATTCTGTGCAACGGTGAACATAATCAATGATGCGATCCTTTTTGACCATATCGCAGGCCTGTTTTAAGGATACATGGCGGCTTAAGAAAAATACCCGCATTCCATGGACCTCGAACATGGTGAGAGGATCCGGAGTGTTTGTCAGAGCACCGAAGATCTCTGTGTGCCCGATAAAGTTGATGTTGCCGGATTTTAAGGATTCTTTGTTAATGGGAGTGGTGGCGACAGCAGCAACCTTTCCGTCATTCGCAAGTTCAATGCTTTTGGCAATGTACTCATAAGCTGCTTTTCCGCACATACCGGATACTTTACCAAATTCAAACTGGCTCATATCGATGTTATCAAGGTCGATCAAGTTTAAAATATTTGGTTCATATCTTCCTTCAGATGGCTCTTTGACGATGTGAAGAGTGAGAGGAACGCCGGTGATTTTAATGGCGTTTTCCATGATCTTCTTATCGCCGATGACGATTGTATCTGCATTTTCAAATACGGTTTCATCTGCAAGTGACATGGCGGTTATTTCGGGTCCAACTCCTGCCGGATCCCCGATGGGAATTGCGATTAATGGTTTTTTCATAGGAATCATCCTTTCGTTGTGCATTTATGTTTAAATGTTTGATTTTGTGAATATTTTAATCCTGTTATTTAAATGTGTCAATTGATTATTTGAAAATTTAATAATAATTAGTAAATGTGCACATTAATAACGATGGAAATTGTGTATAATGACGTGACGGATAAGAAAAATGTTCGAATGTGTTCGAGGAACACCGAAATGATGTTTGAATGGATATCAAAGTTCCCATAAATGAGTTTGAAAATGATAGGGAGTGAAAAGGACAAGTGGGATTTTTAACATATTCAGCACTCATTGAAAAGAAAGAAAAAATATTAACAAAAAAATAACGCGAAATAAGGAATATAGTTATAATATACACAATATTAAATAGTAAAAGAAGAAAGTTGGGGGTATGGTGCATGAGTAATTTAGACTTGTTTTTAATCATTTCCATTATTGTTTCCGCCTGCGCGTTTGCGTTTGCAGTCTGGTTGTACCGCTGGGTTGCGGCTCAGCCGTCTTCAAATAAGAAAGTGGAAGAAATCGGAAGTTACATACGAAAAGGCGCGAACACATTTCTACGAAAAGAGTATCTGGTTCTTGCAAAGTTCTGCGGAGCGGCGGCAATTTTAATTTTCCTGTTTTTACCGGCGCCGATCTGGAAGGGCGGGTCTGTGTTACAAAATTTGATCATTGTAATCGCTTACCTCTGCGGTACTGTTTTTTCCGCATTTGCTGGTAAAATCGGGATACATGTGGCTACGATGGCAAATATAAAAACCGCGGAATCAGCCAGAAACGGTGGTTTAAAGCCTTCCTTTTTATCTGCATTCCGGGGCGGAGCCGTAATGGGAATGGCAGTGGTAGGCAGTTCCCTTTTAGGGGTTACTCTGGTAATGCTATTCACTCACGATTCGACTGCCTTGCTTGGTTTCAGCTTTGGGGCAAGTTCTCTGGCATTGTTTGCAAAAGCCGGAGGCGGAATCTTCACGAAAACAGCAGATATCAGTGCAGACCTTGTGGGCAAGGTAGAACTTGGAATTCCGGAAGATGATCCGAGAAACCCGGCTGTTATCGCGGACAACGTAGGCGATAATGTTGGTGATGTGGCAGGCATGGGTGCGGATTTATTTGATTCCAATGTGGCTTCCATGGCTTCTGCTCTGGTCATGGCCATAGCCCTTGGAAATAAGATGGGAACGGATTATGCAGCCATGGTATTCTGCTATGCGTCTCTGGGGCTTTTATCCTCCATTTTTGGAGTTATGGCAGCTCGTATGGGGAAAAAGAACGATCCTACCATGGCTCTGAATATGAGCACCTACCTTACTACCGGTATTTTTACAGTCTTAACGGCCGGTGCCACTATGGTCTTTGGATTTGACTGGCGCATCTGGGGAGCAACCGCTATTGGTCTGGTTGTAGGCGTTATCATAGGAATTACCAGTGACTATTTTACCAACGACAGCAAAAAGCCTGTCCGCAATGTGGCGAAAGCTTCCGAATCCGGCCCGGCGTTTACCATACTTTCAGGGGTATCTTATGGATTTTTAAGTGTATTGCCTTCCATGGTTGGAATCGGAATTTCCGCGATGGTATCCTATCATCTTTGCGCTTCCATTTCACCGGATGATCCCATTGCCGGAATGTTCGGAATCTCCATGGCAGCAGTTGGAATGCTTTCCATCGTTGGAATGATCATTTCTAACGATGCTTATGGTCCTATTGCAGACAATGCCAGAGGGCTTGTGGAAATGGGAAATTTGGGAGATGATGCACTGGAGATCACAGATTCCCTTGACAGTGCAGGCAATACGGTTAAGGCAGTGACAAAGGGATTTGCAATCGCAGCAGCAGGACTTACCATAATCTCTCTGTTAGGTGCCTTTATGAGCGAGGTAAATGAGGCAGCAGGTTCCGTGGTATTGACCGGATTTGATATCATCAATCCTTCTGTATTTTTCGGAATGCTGGTAGGAGCAGCCATTCCAGCCATCTTCTCTGCAATGCTGATGCTTGGAGTTGACAGAAACGCACAGCGAATGGTTTCAGAAATCCACCGTCAGTTCCGGGAAATCAAAGGTTTAAAAGAAGGTGCTCCAGGTGTCATGCCGGAATATGACAAATGTATTGATATTGCAACTCATGGTGCATTAAAAGAGCTGATTCCTGCTGGATTTGTCAGTATCATCTTCACCATTGTAGTAGGCTTTGTAGGTGGAGTAGAAGCCATGGGAGGATATCTTACCGGAAATATCATCAGCGGTCTTCTTTTAGCCCTGTTTATGAGCAATTCAGGCGGGCTGTGGGATAATGCAAAGAAATACATTGAAGCAGGCGGAAATGGCGGAAAAGGCAGCGATGCACATAAAGCAGCAGTTGTTGGCGATACCGTAGGCGATCCGTTTAAAGATACGGCAGGGCCGTCCATCAATACTCAGATTACCGTAGTATCCCTGGTGGCATCCTTGATGGCTTCTCTGTTCCTGACATTTTCATTGTTTTAATGTGATTCAGGCTTAATAAAAGAATCTGTTTTCCAAAAGGGACGTAGCTGATGCTGCGTTCCTTTTTTGCTGCCATAGGGAGTACAATCCTATTGTGGTTACAAATATGGTGATATTTTTCGAAAAAATGACGCACAGTATCGAATAATTGACATTTCTATCTTCATGCCTTTATGCCATGTTAGACTGGTAATAACTTAATAATCATGCGCGGAGTGGTAACATTTGATGTAAGGACCGGAAGCTATTTTATTATTTATGGATTTTCATAAAAAGACATTTTTGAAATAAAGAAACGATAAAAAATCGGGGAGCAGGAAAAGGAGGATTTATCGGAAACCAGGCTGAACCTGTATTTATCGGACAAACTGTTTCAAAAAATCTTTTTCGTTAATCAAATAATATATTAGGGGGTATTACAATGAAAAAGTCATTCAATAGACTCGTAACAATAGTTTCAGCAATGGCACTTACCATTTCTTCCTTAGGTGTTACGCAGGCAGCAACGGCTGATCAAAATTTTTTAAATACATATGGGAGCAAATTCGAAAGAATGGGCACCTGTGTATCCTTAAACCAGTTACAGAATTCTTCCACTTTAACAGTCATTAAGCAAAGGTACAATAGCATAACACTTGAGAATGAGATGAAACCTGATGCAATGCTAGGCAGTTCACCGACCCTGATTTCGGTAGCTGAAGCAAAGGCGCTGGGATATTACATTCCAAGCAATTATACAGAAGCTACCGTGCCAAAGATTAATTTTGATACGGTGGACAAAGTATTGAAAATCTGCTATGAAAATGGTTTGGGGGTTCGTGCTCATACATTGGTTTGGCATAGTCAGACTCCATCCTGGCTGTTTAAGACAGGCTATAGCGCAGAGGGGAATTATGTCAGTCAATCCGTGATGAATGCACGTATGGAGCTCTATATCAAGACCGTGATGAATCACGTTTATTTAAGCAACTATGGCAGTGTCGTTTACGCATGGGATGTTGTGAATGAATATCTGCATTCCCCAGCTAATTCAGATTGGGTGAAGATCTACGGCGGTGTTACGACAAGTCCTCAATTTGTAAAAGATGCCTTCCGTTATGCGAATGAAACATTGAGCTACTTTAAACTTACCGATAAAGTCAGCTTATTCTATAACGATTATAATGAATACATGGAAGCTTCAAATATCATAAAAATGATTGGTTTTATTAATTCAGACAAAAAGATTTGTAATGGAGTAGGCGGACAGTCTCATCTTGCATCAACATTTCCTAGTGCTTCTTATTACAAGCAGGCATATACCGCATTTATGAATGCTGGATTGGAAATTCAGATTACGGAATTTGATGCTGGAGCGAATTCAGAGCAGGAACAGGCAGCCTATATATATGATGTAATGAAATCCATCTGCGAAGTGAAAAAAGCAGGAGGTAAGATTTCTGGTATTACCTGGTGGGGACTGTCAGACGATGTTTCATGGAGACGGGAAAAGAGCCCGCTGCTCTACTCAAGCCTTTTGACACCAAAGGCTTCCTATTACAGAACGCTTGATGCATATGCAGATGTATTTAACAAATAATGAGAAGCATATAAAAGAGCAGCAGATAAAAGAGCAGATAAATGCAAAGGAGCGCAGCCGGTCTGCGTTCCTTTTCTGTGTTGGCAAAAAGCTTTCAAATGAAATAGTTGAAATAAATTGAAAAAAATGATATGCTACGAAGGTTGATTAAGAAAAATAGTCTATATTATATATAGTCTAATATAAAATAACGATTGATAGGATCATGGTAGGAAGAGCTTATTTCAATAGGCTCTTTTTTAACGATTAAGAAATCCTGTGGTTTTTTGCTGAGTTACTGGAGTGTGCGGGGCACACGGATAGGAGTAGATATGATAAACGTGGACAACCTTTCCTTTTCATTTCCGGATAAGGAACTATATAAAAATATTTCATTTACACTGGAAGAGGGGCAGCATTGCGCTTTTATAGGAACAAGTGGGAGCGGAAAGAGCACTTTGACAGATATTATCATGGACCCGGACCGCTTTATGTTCGATGGAAGGCTGGAGATCGATCCCAATTGCAGGATCGGATATGTAAGCCAGTTTTCCCAGCTTGATAAAACAAGAGAAATTACGGTCTTTGATTTCATTGCGGAAGATTTCATCAAGCTTCAAAATGAAATAGCCTCAATCTGTACAGAAATGGAAACCTCTGAAGACATCGAGACGTTGCTTGAAAAATACCAGGCGGCCTTGGATGCATTTGACGCCATCGGCGGAGATGATTATGAGAACAACATCAATAAGAAACTGAATCTGGCGGATTTAGGCAGACACGAAAACTCAATGGTTTCCAGCTTAAGCGGTGGTGAATTCAAGCTGATTCAGGTAATTAAGGTAATGCTAACCAGCCCTCATCTCATCATCATGGATGAGCCAGATGCATTTTTAGATTTTGAGAATATTAATTCTCTGAAAAATCTGATTAATTCTCACAAAGGAATGATGCTGATTATTACCCACAACAGATATTTACTGGATCATTGCTTTGATAAGATCATACACTTGGAAAATAAGGAACTGCAGGAGTTTGATGGAAGATTTATCGATTACAAGCTCTCATTGCTCCAGACAAAGATTGAATTACAGGAACTGGCTGCGGCTGATACGGAAGAGATAGAAAGAAATAAAGCTATAATCAACAAATTAAGAATTGTGGCCACCTATCATACAGAAGCTGCCAGAGGCAAATCCCTGCATGCCAGAGAAAAAGTTCTGGAGAGACTGGAAGCCCGCAGAATCAAGGCACCTTTTGTAGAGATCCAGCAGCCGGAAATTGTTTTGCCAAAATTACAGGAATCCGAAGAAACCACTGTATTAAATGTCAATGATTATTCTGTGGCTTTTCAGGATGTTCTTTTAGAAAATGTCAGCTTTGAAATGAAATCAACAGATAAAGTTGCCTTAATTGGTCCAAACGGAACAGGAAAAACAACGTTGCTCCGTGACATTTATAAGAATCAGAACGATTCCATCGTATTCGGAGATCACGTTGAAGTGGCATTCTTGTCTCAGATCCAGGGGGAAATGCTAGGGGAAGATCATACGGTTCAGGACGAATTCTTTGAGGCTGGGTTTAAGACATATGATGAGATTACGGCTCATATTTTAAAGTATGGTTTTAGTGAAGAAGTTCTTACTCAGAAGATTGGGAATTTATCCGGAGGCGAAAAAAATCTGCTCCAATTAGCGAAAATAGCTGTGAGCAAAGCGAATTTTCTTCTTCTCGACGAGCCCACCAGCCATCTGGACACCTATTCTCAAATAGCTTTGGAAAAGGCCATAGAGGACTATAAAGGTGCAGTTTTAATGGTATCCCATGATTTTAATACCATAGCAAATTGTGCGGATTACGTTTTGATGATCGAAAATAAGACGGTTCGGAAAGTGAGCATACGAAAATTCCGAAAGATGATCTATGCCAATCATTTCAATAAAAATTATTTGGAAATTCAAGATAAGAAAAAAACAGTTGAAACAAGAATCGAAACCGCATTAACGAAGAATGACTTTGAACTGGCAAAAGGATTGTCAAAAGAATTAGAAGAGCTGATTATGTTACTATAATCAGCTCTTCTAAATACTATTGGGAGGGGCACTGTTATTTATAATTTTCCATTTTCTATCTTTAACCTCTATAATTAAAAAAATATGAAATGTTTAATATTATTTATGTTTGCGTATTGATTTAAACAGAGTTAAAAGTTATAATATTATAGTACTTATTAGTATTAAACTATTATAAAAAATGGGGTGAAATAATGAGTCCATCTAACAATCTTGTTACTGTTGTAGTTTCCGTTGCATTGCAGGATGCAGGAGAAGCAACTCGGTCCCTTGAGATTATGAAAGCTGTCCGATCAATGGCACCTAATGGTTATTCCATTCGTGGAATATTCTTTTCGCATGGCAGTAAATTTGATGACAAAGTGATCGAAAATGGTTTTGAAATTTATAACGTAAAGCCATCTATGGAGGGAAAGGGGTACCTCACTGACTTAAAGCCTAGTGCAACTAATTTTATAGGAAATCCAGAACTTGCTGTAGAATTATTAAAGGGAGAAATCGAAGCTTTAGAAGTTTGTCGGCCCAACTATGTTCTTCATGGATTCTGGCCAATGGCAAGTCTCGCCCGCAGAATGGTATCACCATCAATTGAAGGGATTTGCTTCCTTCCATTACCATTAGCTCCTTCTCTATATGGCTCTTATTTAATGAAAGACGTCCCAGATCAAATCAAGCCACTTACGTTCCTTCCTTTGAAAATCCGCCGAATTATAATGAATATAATGCCCGCGTCTTTCGTATTAAAAGCTCCGATTTTACGACAGACCAATATTTTAAATGCAGCAAAGCAATGTGGTTGGAGTGGAAGACCACTATTTAACTTGTTTGATTTATTAAAAGCAGATTTAACAATTGTAAATGACTTGATGGAGTTTTATAAAAATGTGCCCATACCTACAAATTATATAATAACGGGACCGCTTTATGCACAGTCTGTTACTGATCTAGATGTAACTCCTGAAATAAATGCGGTGTTTCAAAAAAACAATGACCATCAGGTTAATATATTTTGCACCATGGGGAGTTCTGCAAAGAAAGAATTCCTACTGGAAGCAGTGCAGGCCATAGCATCTTTGCCGGATAATAGATTTCATGCTGTTATTCTAGCGCCTTGTGCTATCTGTTCTATCGCTGAAATCATCCCATTTGTAAAAAATCACCCAAATATTTATGTAACAGATCAATTTGTACCCGCCACTCGTGTTAACGCTATGGCAGATATTACACTTTGTCATGGTGGGCAGGGAACCATCCAAACAGCCATGATAAGCGGTTCCCCTATCATAGGCTTTGCAATGCAACCGGAACAACAGATTAATCTCGACCACATAGTGTCTTGGGGAGCAGGAATACGACTCCCTATTACCCGGTGGAGCAGGAAAAATATAATATCAGCAATTAAGAAACTCTTATCAGACAATTCGTATAAAGAATGTTCTGTTCAGTTAGGAAAAATTATGGCCGCAATCAATGGAGAATTGGATACAGCTAAAGTGATATGGAAGTTTATGAAAGACAATTTCGTAAAAGAATGAGAGGCTAGTTATGGCAAAAAGGGCAACGACAGATGAAATCTTAGCCACAGCAAAATGTCTGTTTCAGGAAAAAGGTTATAAAGGTGCTTCCATGGGTTTAATTGCAGAAGAAGCCGGAATTTCAATCGGAACTCTTTATTCCCGTTTCCATAGTAAAGAATTGTTGTTTCAAATGATTGAGTGTCCTGAATTAAAAAAGTATAATCCCGAAGAAGAGATAAGAAAACAAAATATTTTAAATGAGGCATTAATAATATTTTCAGATAAAGGTTACTCTGAAACAACTATGGATGAAATTGCTGCTTCATGTTCTTGTAGCAAAACAGTTCTATATCAACATTTCAGTAGTAAAGAAGAACTTTTTGCTGCTATATTTTTAAGAATAGATTTATTTGAAGGTAAAGAATTTACTTTTAACGTGCATGAAAGAACTTTAGGTGGTTTTCTTAAAACAGTTGGTGATAATTTTCTTGAATTGTTTGAAGATGATAACCGTCTCAATTTGATGCGAATTGTAATTAGTGAAAATCACTCATTTCCTCAAATTGGAGAGATCATGTATATAAATACTGTTGATCGGGTTGCTAATGAAGTAGCAAATCAACTAGCTTCTTATGCGGACTTGAATACGTTGATTGAATGTGATTTTAAACTGGCAGCACGTTCTTATCTTGGTTTGCTGTATTCTTTTGTTCTTTCTGATAAGCTACTCTACCCTTCGGCAAAACAATTTACAAAGGAAGAAATCATGGACTTTGCTGTAAAAGTGTTTGAAAATGGATTAAAAGTATAATTATTTACCAGAAGGTGCCCAAAAGATCAAAGAAGACGTATTTGGAAAAGAACAGGGGCTTACCGAAGAGTTTGATTTAGAGGTGGAGTCAAAGGTTGTAAATGAGAAAAAGTAAACTTTATTTAGAATGAATCATCATAAATCAAATGAATTTAGATGAAAGGATATAAAAAAGGTAAGAGTAATTCGTCGACAGCTGAAATAATAACTTAAGACAATAGAATATGGTAAAAGAAGCGGGTTCGTGCTATGATTGATCCTGTATAAAAGTACCTTTTAAATATTTACAACTTATCAGTTCGGAGGTAACGAGTATTTTGAAACGAGGGATCAGCTATCTACTTATTATGATATTATTTAATATCATACTTTTGTCTCATACATTTTTTAATCTGCAATCTTCCATTTTAGTAGGAATCGGACTTGCTGTATATTATATTTATTATAATTTCAGCCCGCTGAAACACAAGCTGGCGCAGCGGCGACTTCAAATCCTTTACGGAGGATATGAGCTTATGCTGGCTTCTATGGTATGTTTTAGTATTGAAATTTTAATCTATCTTTGTATCTTCCTTTCAGATAGACAGAGTGCTGTGATGATTCTTTTCTTCAATGGTATGGTATCTGTACTTTTGGCATTGCTTCTTCTTTTTAATGGGCTGATCCGCATATTTTTCTGTTCCAGACAGTTGGGAATTATGCCAAGAGTTGCCTTGCTTTTATTTGGGTGGATTCCGGTAATTAACCTGATATTGTTTCAGAAATACTTTACTGTCTCACGTATGGAATACAAATTTACAGTGAATAAACAAAAGCTGTTTTCTGAACGAAAAGAGGATAAGCTATGCATGACCAAGTATCCGGTCCTAATGGTTCACGGCATCTTTTTCAGGGATTGGAAGAACTTCAATTACTGGGGACGGATTCCAAAAGAGCTTGAAGATAATGGAGCGTTGATCTATTACAGCAATCATCAGTCCTCTGCCTCAGTAGAACAATGCGCAAACGAGATCAAACAAAGTGTTCTTAATATCGTACAGGAAACAGGCTGTCAAAAGGTCAACATCATTGCCCATTCCAAAGGCGGACTTGACAGCCGTTATGCCATAAGCTGTCTTGGCATGGATCAATATGTTGCATCACTTACTACCATTAATACACCTCATATGGGCTGTAATTATGTTTGTAGAATACTGGACAGAATCCCGCAGAAAACAGTGACTGCCATCGGAAATAAATACGACACACTTTACCGGAAACTGGGTGATGATAATCCTGATTTTTTCAGCGGATTAAAGGATTTAACTGACAGGGAATGTTCCAGGCTTAATAAGGTTATGAAAAATGTTCCAGGCGTTTTATATCAGAGTACGGGATCCAGAATGGTTTCCCGAACCAGCGCCATGTTTCCTTTAAGCCTGGGATACTGCATCATTAAATGCCTTGGCGGCGGGGACAACGATGGACTTGTTTCTACAAACTCCATGGTCTGGGGAGAGTTTCTTGGAGTCATAAGTCACAAAGGCAGACAGGGAATCTCTCACGGAGATATGATTGACTTAACCAGAAAAAATATAGAAGGTTTTGATGTATGTGAATTCTATATAGATCTGGTAAGTCAATTGAAATCAAAGGGTTTTTAATTCCTATTCGTTCCGTTTTTGAAGCGGATAAATGGATAAATTACAGTTACATACATAGGCCAGCGAGCATACCACTGCAAAGTATGGAAAATATTCAAATCCGAAAATCTCTGCACCGATAATGATTGGAGCAATCAATGTGTTTGTGGCACTGCCAAATACAGCGGCATAACCAAGTGCAGCTGCTAATGCCGTAGGAAGTCCAAGCAGTGAGGCAAGTACAACGCCCAGTGAAGCCCCGATGGAAAACAGGGGAGTGACCTCGCCGCCCTGGAATCCTGCGGATAGTGTCAGTACCGTAAATACCAGTTTGAATACAAAATCCCATGGAACGATGCCTTTATCAAAACTCATGGAGATTAAATTGGTTCCAAGTCCGGAATAACGTCCTTTCCAGCAAAGGAGGGACAAGATACTTATGGCGATACCAATGATAAAAATCCGTAACATGGGATTTGTTATCCATTTGGCGAGAAACTGTTTGGTTTTATGAAGAGACAGGGAAAATAACCCGCCGGTAATTCCAAACAACACTCCAATCACCAGAAGCTTAGGTACCAGTTCCCAGGATAATAAAAGGTTATCAGTCAGCGCAAAAGAAAACTTCTCAAGTCCCAATAAGCCTGAAACACAGCTTGCGGTAAAGGATGCAGTTAGGGCCGGTAAAAGCGCTTTTCGTTCCAGGACTCCAACCGTAAGCACTTCCAGAGCAAAGAATGCCGCGGCAATGGGAGTTCTAAATAAACCGGCAAATCCGGCTGCCATTCCTGCAATCAGCAGTATTTTTCCGCTGTCTTTCATTGGAAAGCGTCTGCCAAACCAGTGACCAATCGTTCCTCCTATTTGAATGGCAACGCCTTCTCTTCCTGCACTTCCGCCGAATAAATGTGTGAGCCAGGTGCTTAAGATGGTAAATGGGATAAGTCGGATAGGAATATCAGGATTTATTCCATGTCCGGTTTCAAAAATCAGGGCCATTCCCTTGCTGCTTTTGCCGCCGAATTTCTGATAGCACCAGACCAGAACCATACCGATGATGCCAAGGAAAGGAATAAACCAGAATGGATGGCTTACCCGGATATCCGTAAGATAAAGTAAAATCCGGCCAAATAAAGTGTCAACGAAACCCACAGCGATTCCGATGGGAATTGTAATCAGACTCAGAAGAATGATGTCACGGTATGATAGAAATATTTTTTTCAATTTAACACCTCCAAAATAAAAAAGCTGATAATTCCTGCACAATGCAGAAGTCATCAGCGTAAAAGCAGTTTAGGCAAGAGCCATGGGAGAACTTCATTCCCTGTTCGCCAGTATAGCACGGGGATTGATTTTTTTCAAGGCATATATTGAATTTTGTTTACTGGCTTTCTAATGTAAATATATGAAGCAAAAACCATCAACATATGCTATGATAAATACGGTGAAAATGCCGGAGTTTAAAATTGTGGCTTGTTATCAGGCCTATGGGGGAAGTGTGAAAATCTTTGAATCCGGCAGCAGAGAATCCACATAGGAAGTGTTAGCAAAGGGGATTACATGGGGAACAAGAAGAAAAGTTTCACATATCGGAAACGAATTTTTGCATATTTCATGGCGATTGCCATTGTACCGCTTTTGATTCTGGGATTTTATTCTTATCACAGTGCGGCCATGGCAGTGCGCAAAAACATCAGACAGTCCAATGAAACCGCCTTGCTTCAGGTGGAGAATAAGGCGGAAAATGTACTGGATGCGGTGAGGCAGAGTCTGTTAAGTCTGGCTTCCTCCAGTCTGGCAGGGGAGATTGTTAATCAGGAATATGATGACATTCCTTATCCGAAGATCAGGGATTTTATTGATGAGATCATTGGGGACGAGGTGTACATCAATTATGTCAGCGGCTACAGCTTTATTAATTATAAGAATGGCTGGATGCTCAGCAACAAAGGGATGATTCCTCTTGATAAAGCAAATAACGTGCAGTGGCTGAAAGAACTGAGTGCGGACAGAAGGAAGATGTTCTGGATCAATCATGCAGGAAAGGCGGACAGCAGGGAGCTGATTCAGTCAGAATATGCCAATGACAATTACCTTACTTTTGTGGTAAAGGTACCTACTTATTCCGAAGTCAGCAATGCGGCTTTTATCTTTAACCTTGACCGGAGCTCTTTTGAAGGAATGTTAAAAAAGAGCCTTGGCAATGGAGCGTTGGTGGTATTTGATGATAACGGAAAACTGGTGTGTTCAGAAAATCAAGCGGTTGCAGCCTATTATGAACAGCATCCGGATGAACTGAAACGGCCTGACGTCACCAGCATTCATACAAAGGATGGTTCCTTTGATATCGTCAAGAAACAGGCAGCCATCAGTGGCTGGACATTCATTGCAGGATATGATCCGGCACTGGCAGATGGCCAGTTAAAGCAGATTCCCATCACAATGACGGGAATTATTCTGGTAGTTCTAATCGTGAGCGGTTTGATCAGCGGGTTCAGCACGATTCACGTATATCAGCCGGTCAAGAATCTGGTGACTCAGATTTCCAGTATTGTTCCATCAAGCGGGCAGGCGGAAACAGATTCCGATGAGTTTCATCTCATCAATCAGGGAATCCATACGCTGGCGGGGCATAATGAAGAGCTTCAGAACATGATAGACAGGCAGAAAAACCAGCTGGCAGAGTTATTTGCTTTTCGACTTATCAGGGGACGGTTAAGCGAGGCGGAGATCAGGCAGACCGGGGAACGGCTTAAAATCAACTTTCTTCAGAATCTCTGCGTGGTGTCCGTTATTTTCTGTAAGAAGACGGACAGGGAACGGGAACAGGAACAGATGGAGCAGGATGTGCTGAATTTAGAGCTGCTCAAGCATTTACCGGAGGAAATTAAGAGCATTCTTTTATTTCCCGCCTTTATTCATACCAGGGCTATTGTAATGATCATAGACGGAGAATCCAGAGAACGGGTGGAGCAAAAGATTCTGGCGCTTCGAAACTGCCTTTCTGTTTTTGCTGACGAGACATGCAGCGGTTATGTGGATATGGGAGTAAGCCGGATTTTTCCGGAGGCGATAGGATTTGCAAGAGCTTATAATGAAAGCATTGAGGCTTTAAAGATCAATGAATATTATGACAGGGATGAAGATACGGAAGGAATGTCCATGGAGGACAGCTCCGTCACTTATTATGGGGATCTGGCAGGGCAGAAAGCAGGAAAAAGTGGATATAACCTGGTTCTGGATACCGAGGTGAAAAAGGCGGTGGACGAGTCTGACCAGGAACGGGCTTTTGTCATAGCAGATGAATTCCTTCGGGATTTGAATAAAAGCGGGGTAGTACTCTATGAACAGCACTATTACCTGCACCGGTTTCTTCTTGCCATATTGTCGGTGCCTGCGGATGCCGGAATCCCGATCCATGATATCTTTCCCGAAGGAGAGGATAACCTTTTTGGCCGGTTTAACCAGTTGTACGATTATCAGACCATCCGTAAATTTTATGAAACAAATGTAATTGTACCGGTCATCGCCAGGATGAACCAGTTCCGAAAGAGCAGTTCGGAGGTGGTTTTGGATAAGATCATGAATCTGATCGAAGAATATCAGGGAGATTTAAGTCTGACCGAATGTGCGGAGAAATTGGGATATCACCCCAGTTATATCTGGCGTGTGTTAAAGAATACAAAGGATATTACATTTACGGATTATATTGCAAAGCAGAAACTGGAGCTGGCTAAGCAGATGTTAGTGGATACGGATCTGCCTGTGGCAGAGATCGCAAACCGTTTAAGCTACAGCAACGCCCAGAATTTTATCCGTCTTTTTAAAAAGCATATGGGGATTACGCCGGGGCAGTTCCGGAAACAGAATAAGAGTTAGAGCCTGGAGTGCTGATCGCTTCCTTTGCGGCAAGCAGTGAAAAAATGATGCTGTTTCCTGCCGGAAGGAAGTTATCATCACTCTCAGGCTCTTTTTGCATGGAAATCTTCCTGAAAACAAAAATAATTTGTTCCTTTTCCATAAAAAAATGATTATCAGTCCCGATAAATTATATAGAAAAGGATAATCAAAATATGGAAAAGCTGTAATCAGACATGCAACAACTGGATAATCCAGAGCTAAAAAATGATTATTTCAAGACAAAAATAAAAAAATGCACAAATAAGCAAGCTGGAAATTAGTAAAATATATGTAAATGTAATGATTGTTGAAAAATAAACAAAGTGCTGTAAGATAGTGCCATAAGCAAACACAAGCAACAAAATAAATAAGAGGGAGGTTCGCTTATGGCAAGAGTAAAAGGTGCCGGTGGTGCTGCGGTTTCCGTTCAGGAAGACAAGGAACCGTTTCTAAAGTACATGTTAAGGCACAAATGGATGTATCTGCTGATGCTTCCGGGAATTTTCTACTTCATTATCTTTAAATACGTGCCCATGGCTGGTCTGGTGATTTCATTTCAGAATTACAGTCCGTTTCTGGGGATCGCAGGAAGTGAATGGGTAGGAGCAGAGCATTTTAAAACATTCTTTATGAATCCGGATTTTAAGATGCTTTTTGTCAACACTTTTTCCATTGCATTATTAAATCTTGTTTTCTTCTTTCCAATGCCCATCATTCTGGCATTGCTTTTGAATGAACTCAAGAATAAGGTGGTAAAGAAGTCCATTCAGACAATGATCTACATTCCCCATTTTATCTCCATGGTAATTGTAGCAAGTTTGACATTTACCCTGTTAAATACGGAAAATGGTGCGATCAATCAGATTGTTTTTGCAATGACAGGACATAAGCTGGAATTTTTATCTGACCCGAAGTATTTCCGGTTCATTATTGTCATTCAGAACATCTGGAAAGAAACAGGCTGGGGTATGATTATCTTCCTGGCAGCTTTAGCAGGAGTGGACACCCAGTTATATGAAGCGGCTCAGGTAGATGGAGCAGGAAAATTAAAGCAGATGTGGCACATTACTCTGCCTGCGATTAAAAGTACCATCATTATCATGCTGATCTTAAAGGTAGGTACCCTGTTAAATACAGGTTTTGAGCAGATCTTCTTGATGAAGAATTCCCTCAATTCCTCTGTTGCAGAGGTTTTTGATACCTATGTGTATACCTTGGGAATTGCTCAGGGCGCATTCTCTTACAGTACGGCAGTCGGATTGTTTAAGTCCGTAGTGGCTACGGTCATGGTGCTTTCCACCAACTGGATCTGTAAAAAATGCGGAGAAACCGGTTTATACTAAAGAGAGGCAGGGTAAATATGTTAACAGTGTTTCAAAAAAGAAGTAGAAAGAAAAAAAGTCCTGCAGAACATGTAGGAATGACGTTGGTTTACATCACTTGTATTCTGGCGGGGGCGTTCACCATACTGCCGTTCCTTTATGTGATTGCTGGTTCCTTTGCTACGGAAAAAGAATTAGTGGAACGTTCATTTTTCATCATTCCACATACGTTTTCCGTAAATGCATACAAATATATCCTGGCGGACGGTGGAATCTTCAGGGGGCTTGGCAATTCATTCTTTATTATGATTGTAGGAACCTTTATCAATATGCTTTTTACCACAACTCTTGCTTATCCGCTGTCTAAAAGCTGGTTAAGAGGAAGAAATCTGGTACTTAATATTATTATTGTAACCATGCTGTTTTCGGGCGGTATGATACCGAATTATCTTGTAGTAAAAAACTTGCATCTGCTGGATACCTATATGGCATTGATCCTTCCGGGGGCGGTCAGTGCATTTAACTTGATTATTATTAAAAACTTCTTTCAGGAGCTTCCAAGAGAACTTGAGGAAGCGGCCAGAATTGATGGCTGTACCGACGCAGGAATATTTGTAAAGGTGGTTCTGCCACTGTCAAAGCCCGCGCTTGCTTCTGTAGGACTGTTTTACGCAGTATCCCACTGGAATGATTTCTTTAATTCTCTGATCTACTTAAACAGTACGAGAAAATTTCCAGTACAGATTATACTTCGTCAGATCGTATTGCTGGCTCAGGGAGCCAGTGCCGATGGAAGTGCCGTTGATTTTGGTGCAGGTGGGGTTCCACCGGAACAGGCCGTAAAAATGGCGGCAACGGTAGCGGCAACAATCCCTATTTTATGTGTTTATCCATTTGTTCAGAAATATTTTGAACAGGGAGTTATGGTTGGGGCGGTAAAAGGTTAATGGTAAAACCTGCCAAATAGTATTGACAGGAAAAAGATTGAGGAGGAAAATTAAAATGAGTAGCAGAAAACATTATGGGAAAAGAGCTGCGGCACTTGCCATGGCAATGGTAGTGGTTGCAGGAAGTGTAAGCGGGTGCGGAAAAAAGAGCGGTTCAGGTTCAATAGATGCGGATGGAAAATACAATTTAAAAGCAATGGCATATGACCATTTCGGTAACCCGATGAAAGGGGAAAACGGAGAGAAAATCGTCAAAATGGTTGAGGATTATACCAATGTGAACCTTGATGTCATGTGGACCCCAAAGGATGGGTATGAGGACAAGTTAAATCTCGTGCTGGCTGGCGGCGGCGATGATATGCCTCAGATCATTGCCACAGAGACAAAATCACCTGCAATCATCAATGCAGCACGTGCCGGTGCTCTTTGGGATGTGGAACCCTTTTTAAAGGATTATCCTCATTTGAAAAATTCCAAAGATGTTGTCAATGACAATATCCGTATAAACGGAAAACTTTACGGCATTTACAGAGGACGTGCTCTGGGACGTAACGGTCTATCCTTCCGTAAGGATTGGGCAGATAAGTTCGGACTTCCCACGCCGCAGACCATTGATGATGTCTATCAGATGCTTCACGCTTTTACCTATGACGATCCAGACGGAAACGGACAGAACGATACCTATGGTCTGGTGCTGACCAAAGCCACTGCTCCTCTGGATATTATGTCTACCTGGTTCGGCGCACCAAATGGCTGGGGAGAGAAGGATGGAAAGCTGGTACCTGCTCATCAGACAGAGGAATACTTAGAAGCTTTGAAATGGTTCCGCAAACTGTGTGAAGAGGGAATCATCAAAAAAGATTTCCCTACAAGAGATGTTGCAACAAAGGCAGATGATTTAAAGACCCAAAAGGCAGGCATGATGGTAGATGCTCTTGATGACGGCCGCAGAGTCATGGATTATTTCCAGAATCAGAACATAGCAGGACCGGAGATGGACTTTGTCGGAGCAATAAAAAAAGATGGACAGTCTGATGCAAAAACAATGGCAACCTTAGGATGCCAGGGCTTCTTCGTTATCACCAAAGCAGCAAAGACAGAAGAAGATGTACGTAAATGCTTAGATTTCCTGGATAAGATGAATGATGAAGACATGATGACTCTGGCAAATTATGGTTTAAAGGATGCGCATTATACCGTAGAATCTGACGGAAGAGTAACAAGAAGCCATGATGCGACTTTAAATCAGGAATACCAGGCTATGAACCAGTTAGTATCCTATACCGAATATGCGCCAAATACAGATCCATATGTGACCTTAAATGAAACACCTTTTTATGAGAAGCAGCAGGAAATCATTGCAGATAATGAACAGTATGCAGTTTCCAATCCAGCAGCAGGCATCCTGGGAGATTCCGAGGAATATATTAAAAATGGCGTTGCCCTGGATAAAATTATTGAAGACGCAAGAATTCAGTACATTGTAGGTCAGATCGACGAAGCTCAGTTAAAATCCCAGTGGGAGTTATGGGCGAAGAGCGGCGGAGATAAAGTGATTGAAGAAGTAAACGCATCCAATGAGGCGTTGAAAAAATAAACCCGGAACGGGATGCGGGAAATGCATCAGTGGCCAAGGCCCGATGCAGATCCCGGCATCCTGTTTTGGCTGTCTGTCAGAGAACAAGCCGTTTGTAACGGCAGAACAGGAGAATAAATATGGAGTTTCTGGAAGCATTTCAAAATCCTCCGGCAGAGTACCGGATTAAACCATTCTGGTTCTGGAATGGTGAGATTACAAAAGAGGAAGTATCCCGTCAGGTCCGGGAAATGTCAGAAAAGGGACTGGGAGGAGTCTTTATCTGCGCAAGGCAGGGAATGACTTTGCCTTATTTATCGCAAGAATGGTTTGATATGGTGGATTATGCCTGTGAAGAAGCAAAACGTTATGGTTTGGAAGCATGGCTTTATGATGAATATCCTTATCCCAGCGGAATGAGCGGCGGGGAAGTACTGTTAGAACACCCGGAAGCAGAGCATATGATATTAAGACATAAGTCCATCTGTAACAATGGGGAAGGAACCATAGAAGAGGAATTGGGCTGGAGTCGGATTCTTCATGCCAGTGCGTATCCCATTCTGGAAAACGGAGAAACGGACTGGAACCGGAGTCTGGATTTAAGGAACTGCGTGGGAAATCTACAGACCGAAAAAATCTTTCAGGAAACCGGACTTACCAAATATAACAACAAGCGTTTCTTCTCCTATGGACCGAAAAAAATATTAAAAGCGGTTCTGCCTGCCGGAAACTGGCAGATTGAGATTTATACGGAAGAAGCTATGGGGGATTTTAAATATTACGGAGGTTTTTTTGATCCGTGTAATCCGCAAGCGGTAAAAACGTTTTTAGAAACCACCCATGAGCGTTATGAAAGGGCATCAGGCAGCCAGTTCGGTACCGGAATCCGGGGATTGTTTTCCGATGAGGTCGGTATGCTGGGACCGATTCCATGGTCTAAACTTCTTCCAGAAGAATTTGAAAAGAGAAATCATTATTCCATTCTCTCTGTACTTCCTGCTCTTCATGATGACGGTTTTCCAGGAGCAGCCCGTATCCGCTATGACCTTTATGAAACCATTCATGAGATGTTTGTGGAAAGCTATCATAAACAGGTGTCAGACTGGTGCAGCAGCCATCAACTGCTCTATGCCACAGAAGTACCATCCATGCGTATGGGAACCCAGAGGTACAGTGATATCGTAGGTGGAGACACCGCTCATGAAAAGCTTGGAAAATCCTTGGAATGGATCTACGACGAATACATAAGCAATTACCGGAGCAACGCAAAGGCAGTCAGCTCTCTTGCCAGACAGTTAGATAAAAAATATGCCATGATCGAAAGCTTTCACAGCGTTGGCTGGACCATGACCATTCAGGATGCAAAATGGATGATCGACCGTCTGGGAAGCAGCGGAATCAATTTTTATAATTTCCATGCCTTTTATTACACCATAGAAGATATTACAAAACATGATGCGCCTCCATCCCAGTTTTTGCAGAATCCTTATTGGAAGTATTATAGGAAGCTGGCTGATTACACGGGCCGAATGGGAATGCTTGTTTCCAATACGGAGGCGAATATCCACATTGCGGTTCTGGATCCTGTCTCTGCTTTGTGGACGAAGCTTGGAAATCCCTTCCATGGATTTAAGTATGCGGGAGAGTCTGAAGAAGAAAGAGCGGAATGTGACCGACTCAGGGAAGGCTGGGTATCCTTATGCAAAACCTTGCTGTTCCATCAGTTAGATTATGATCATCTGGATGCGGAAATTTTAAAGGAGTCATCTGTAGAAGACGGCACAATTCGCATAGGAAGAGCTGCCTATTCCGTTGTGATTCTGCCGGATTGCCATTGTATGGAAAAAGAGGCAAGAGAGATGCTTGCGGAATTTGTAAGACAGGGCGGCTGTGTGATCGCGGCTGGACAACTTCCAACTCTTTCTATTGACAGTGAAGAAGAGGATAATGAATCAGAAAGGCAATGGCATCAGTTGTTTGAATCAGGTAATACTTATGTTCTTCCTGAGGCAGAAAAAGAGGAAGCACTGGTAAGACTCTGCCGCAGTCATATAAAGGAAGTGGTCATGACCCAGGTGGTGTCAGGGACGTCAAAGGATCTTATAGGTTCTACACGTGTTGACCTGGAAGGAAATGTGTTTGTATTTGCAGCCAATCAGGGCAAGCATCCCATGAAGGTGCGCTTACGGCTTTTCGCAGATGCATCAAAGGCGGAAACCTGGAATTTAGAGAATGGAACCGTGACTTCCACTAGAATCTCAGACGGATCGGTCTTTTTATCTCTGGAAGGATTTGAAAGCCGCTGGGTGAAGATAACCATGGGAAAAGGGACGGAGAACAAAGCAGAGGAGATCGCCCAGGAAGTGCTCACCATACCGATGGAGGGAGAATGGGACATCATGCCAGAGGGGAAAAATCTCTGCCGGTTCGCAAGTATCTCCATGTCTATGGATCATCAGATATGGGAGCAGACAGAGGTAAAGACTTTTATCGAGCAGTGCAGCAGGACCGGACTTTTAACCGGAAATGAAATTGCTTTTAAAGGAACCTTTGGAACACCAAAAAAGATTCGTCCTTCTTATCCGCTTACCTGCTGGTACAGGACCGCATTTACTGTAGAAAACCTTCCAGATGAGCTGTTTCTCCTGATGGACCGTGAGACTGCGGCTGGTGAACATGAGATCAGGGTCAATGGAAAGCTTTTAGAGAAGAATGCTTTTTTACCAGTACGGGTGAATGACCAGAACAACCGGGCCGCAGACATTCATTCCCTTATCCGTATGGGAGAAAATGAGATCGAGATCACGATCCATATTGAAAAAGATGAAGATGGCTTAAGAGATCCTTTTTATCTATGGGGAGATTTTGGCATTCAGAAAAATGCAGAGACACCGGTGCTGGTATCAAGACCCGGCAAGGCGGAGCCTGACCGAAACTGGTGCCAGGGATTTCCGTATTACAGCGGGACCATGCATTATGAAAAATCCTTTGACTTAGGGGAACTGGACGGAGCATGCAGTTTCGATCATACAGATCTTATACCAATCAGACTTGGATTTACTACATCCGTATACGACTGTGTGGAGGTATCTGTAAACGGAATCAGCCTTGGGGTAAAAGCCTATACTCCCTATGTATGGCAGTGTGACAGAAAATATTTAAAGGAAAAGGAGAACCGGATCCGGGTATCTGTTACCAATACGCTGGCAAATATGCTTGACGGAACCTATTTTGACTATGAGAACCACCGGCTGGTATCCATTAATCCCTGACAGCAGAAGAGGAGACAATCATGAATGACTATTTTCCAAAGGAACAGAGCATTGGATATCGGATAGGGAGTGAGGGAAAAACGGTGCTCCGTACCATTGCAGACCGATATGTGTCGGATAATCCGCCGGTTCCGGTAAAATACTATTTAAGAAGCGAGGAAAACTTCCATATATCTGAAGATTACATGGAGGAAATAAAGCTTCATGAAAAGTTCCCTCAGATGGAGCTGGAATCCTATGCATTTGCCTGGGCAAGACTTTCCCTTCCCCAGGCTGGCCCCTTCCATTTCAGGTTCAGCGCTTTTGGACCTGTGACCATCTATGTCAATGGAAAACGGGTGTTTCGTACCAATCACGAGCAGGAACGTTTCCCAGATCGGTTATCGGATGTCTGTCTGGATCTACAGGCCGGAGACAACAGTCTGTTTTTTGAATGCATCTGCACTCCGTTAGGGTGTGGATTTACCATTGGAAGCAGTTCCTATAAAGGAAAGCGGATACAGTTTTTTGGTCCCACCAGACAGCGCTGGGATTACAGCGGTTTTCTCTACAGCGGACCTTATCCGGCAAAAGCAGAATCGATCCCGGAGCTTGATTCCGATGAAGAGGATATAAATATTCGCTGGTATCCAGAACATGCATGGGGAGAGAAAGAGGAGAAACTGACTCCGGTTCGGCGGATCTTCGGACTTCATGAAGCTGATTCCAAGTCTTTTAGTATTCTTTCTGTGACGTCCGTTTTCTGTCCATTTACCGGAACGTATCACATATCAGGGGCAGGAGCGAAACCATCGGTTCTTTACCTTGACGGTGAAAAGGTGGGTATGCTAAACTGCAGCTATGATATTTCCCTGAGACTTACGGGAGGGTATCATAACCTTGCTTTTTTAGGCTGGGAGATATCCGCGGAAGTAAAGGATGAAAATGGAGATAATGTTCCTTTGACCAGTCCGGTAAAACTGAACGGAGAACAAAAACTGACCTGGCTCTATGCTGGTCCGTTTTACGACAAGGAAGAACCGGATGTGGCAGAAGCCATCTCGTTTCAGAAACCGTTGAAAGCGGTTAAAGGAGATTCTTTCTGGAAGGTAGATTTGCCTGAGACGTCAATACGTCCCTTTAATGAAGGGGTGTTGTATGGGGAATGGACTTATCCACTGGGTGTGACATTATACGGACTGATCCAGACTGCCAGAATTCTTAAGGACTCAAATCTGGGTGCCTATGTGGAAGGGCATATGAAAAAATGTACGGAGTTTTATGATTACTGCATGTGGGATAAGATTTTCTATGGTGCGGCACCGTTTCACAATCAGCTGACCACCATTGACAGTCTGGATGACTGCGGTTCTTTTGCTTCGGCACTTTTAGAGGTGATGAAGGATCATGAGATTCCGGAAGGAAAGAAGATTGCGGATATGGTGGCAGATTTTGTAGCAACCGGGCAGCAAAGACTTGATGACGGCACCTTTTACCGGAACCATTCTTATATGCCTATTATGGACGAGACCATGTGGGCGGATGATATGTACATGAGCATCCCATTTTTATGCCGGTGCTATGAAACCCAGGGAGATGAGAGATATTTACATGACGCTGTAAAGCAGGTAAAGAATTTTTTTGAATATTTATTTATGCCGGAATTGCAGATTATGTCCCATATCTATGATACCCATTACCAGGTCCAGACAAAGGTTCCCTGGGGAAGGGGAAATGGCTGGGTACTATTTTCTGTTTCAGAGCTGTTGGCAGTACTGCCCGATGATTTCCCGGAAAAGGAGGAAATCCTTTCCATATTCCGGAAGCTGTGCAGTGGCTATCTAAAGCTACAGGGAAAAGAAGGAATGTGGCATCAGGTACTGACTTTCCCGGATTCCTATCAGGAAACATCCTGTACGGCCATGTTCATCTATGGATTTGCAAGAGGAGTCCGGTATGGGTGGCTTCCTGAAAAGGCAGATTATGCAAAGGCTGCGGCAAAGGGCTGGGAAGCTCTCTGCAGTACGGCAATTGACTGGAAAGGCAATATTTACGGTGTATGCCGTGGATCCGGTTACTCTTTCAGTAAGGAGTATTATGCCAGAGATTTAGGGTGGAATTTAAATGATACCCATGGGACAGGAATTGTCCTGCTGGCAGGGATCGAGGTTGAGAAGATGAAGGAGGAACAGGCATGATTTATAATGTAAGGGATTACAATGCAGCAGGAGATGGGAGCACGCTGGATACCAAAGCGATTCAGGCCGCCATTGATGATGCAGCAAACCACGCTTCCGCCCAAAACAAGGCGAAAGTATTGCTGCCGGCAGGTACCTATCTTACCAGTTCCTTGTTTTTAGGAAGCCATATGGAATTTCACATGGAAAAGGGAGCGGTACTTCTTGGAACGACAGATGAGAGCCAGTATCCTATTTTGCGTACCCGGGTTGCAGGAATTGAAATGGACTGGTTTGGTGCTATATTAAACATCAACGGCAAGGAAGATGTGAAGGTTACAGGTGAAGGTACCATAGACGGCCAGGGACCCTACTGGTGGGACAAATACTGGGGTCAGGACGGAAAAGGCGGCATGAGAAAAGAGTACGATGCCAGAGATCTCCGGTGGTGTGTGGACTATGACTGCAAAAGGGTACGGAATATGATTGTCATGGAAAGCAGAAATATTGAGCTTTCCGGTTTTGAAAGCGTTCGCTCCGGCTTCTGGAATATCCATTTATGTTACTCTGAAAATGTCCATGTAGACGGTCTGTCCATTTATGATAATGCAGGTCCAAGTACGGATGGAATCGATATCGATTCCTGCCGTCATGTTGTGATAGAGCATTGTACGGTTGCATGCAACGATGACAGCATCTGCGTCAAATCCGGACGTGATGCAGACGGTCTTAGAGTGAACCGGATCTGTGAGGATGTGGTGATTCAGGACTGTGAGATCCTGACTGGATCTGGAGTGACAATCGGAAGTGAAACGTCAGGCGGAGCAAGAAATATTGTGATCCGGAATTTGAAGTACCGCAATACGGACTGCGGCTTCCGGATGAAATCCGCCAAGACAAGAGGCGGGTTCATCGAAGATGTGGTAGTGGAAAATCTTCAGATGGTCAATGTAAAATATCCATTCAGTTTGTGCTTAAACTGGCATCCGGCTTACAGCTATTGTGAGCTACCTGAAAATTATGAGGGAGAAATTCCCGAACACTGGAAGACGCTTACGGAAAAAGTGGATAAGGATCTTGGAATTCCTAAAGTTAGAAACATAACAATCCGCAATATCCACTCCGTCAATGAGCCGGATTACAACGGTCCTTCCCGGGCATTTGAAATAGATGCTTTTTCAGAAAAACCTATGGAAAACGTCACATTTGATAACGTAAAGATTCATGCAAAAGAGATGGGACGGATTCAGGGCGTGAAGAATATGAACTGGAAAGACGTGGAGATTTCGATTGATGGACCAAACGACAATCGGAATGACCAGTATGATATCAGATGAAAATTTACAATTTTAATAGAAATTAAACCGGGAACGCAGCATACCGCTGCGTTCTCTTTTTCTCTATTTCTTGATTCTGGCAAGTCCGATCCAGGCGGTTATTGAGGTAATTTCTTATAAGGCCGGAAAAGGAGCCAATCCAATTGACAGCATATTTGGAATCATGTAATGTTTAGAATGGTTAGTTAAAGCTAACATACTAGAATTACAGGAGGATGTATGATGAAAGGAAATGTGATTAAGCAAGCTGCCCTTTGGGGCCTTGTGTCTGTCTGCTTAACGGCCCAGGCAGGACCTATTTACGCCGAAACGGCAGTTCCCAATACAACAGGGAGCTGGAAGTATGAGCAAAACGTTTGGCGGCATTATGATGTGGCTGGGGGACTGGTAACCGGTTGGATCGAGACAGCTTCTGGCTGGTATTATTTAGATCCTCAGGACGGAACGATGAAGACCGGCTGGTTTTTAACAGAAGATGGAAGCTGGAGCTATTTAAATACAGAAGATGGGGATAACTTTGGAAAAATGCTGACTGGTTGGCAATGGATTGATGGTCACTGTTACTTTTTCGAGTCTTCCCAGGGAAACAATATTGGAAAGCTGTATATGGGAAAGACAACTCCCGACGGCTATCACACAAATTCACAGGGACAGTGGATGGAAGCGGATGGAAGCGTACATTTTGTAGATGGAAAAGGCATCTCATCCGTTAAGACTGGGAAAAAAGGAAGTTCAGTGAGTTTGGGTAGCAGCTCCGGTGGCTCGTCAGGCGGCGGTTCTAAAAATTCTAACAGTCAGCCAGGAAAAGGAAATGGAACAGATTCCGGCAATCCGGGCACCAACCCAGGAACCAACCCAGGCACTACCCCAGGAACAACTCCAGGTGGTGGTGAGATTCCATGGCAGAATGAAGAGCCTGGAAAAGCGGATATTTTGTTGAATGAGCAGAAGACAAAACTGGTTAATCTGGGCTGGGTACAGTATGCGGTTATATCATTCCAGACAGGAACTCTTGATGATTATACGGTCTTTGTCGACGGAACAGATATCACAGATGTATGTACAAAAGTAGATGATAACGGAAGCATAGTAAAATGGCAGACGACAGTTGTAAATCCCAAAGTCATAAAGGTGGTTCGCAGCAGTGATCAGGCAGAGCAGTCCGTTAAAATTGGTAAAGGAACGGCATCCGAAGCTCCGGAAAAAGGCAGACCTGATACGGTCCCTTACTATATCCTTACCAATGGCCCTGTATCCCGTTTTGATTATTACCTGGATGTCTATGACAAGGACGGAAATGTACGGAGAGAGCCGGAACGCACCACCTTCTCCATCGGCGGAACAAAAGAACAGGAAACAACTGAGGTTCCTTCTAAATATTATCTGCCTGATGTAATGATGGATCTAAATTCAGGAAAAGGTGAAATCCTGGTGAAATTGTCCTTAGAGACGGAGGAACAGGAAAAATGGTTCAGCCAGGTTAATACCATCAAGGCATTAAATACGGATAGCAACATCATCAATTGGAATCTTCCTTTCAGCAGTGAAGTGGATCGTACATATGGGAAGACCGGCGTTATCCGTATTCCCCTTCCGCAGGATAACTTACGGACCCGGGGGCGTTATCAGATTAACATAGCATCTGCATACAGCCAGAATAAACTCACACTCCCTCTCCATCTGGTAGACAACCGCAAATTCACCATGCAGCTCAATGGACTCAATACAAGTCCAAAACCAGGAGAAGATTTTGCATTTGATATTGTGGGACCGGAAGGGGAAACTTTTGGAACTGATCTGGTAATACCGATTTACCAGGTGGATTTGACCACTCCTTCAGGTGAGGTTTTAACACTTGAAAATATAAAAGGCTGGTATGAAATTGGTCCCTATCTGCGCATCATCGGTACGGAAAACGAAGGGAAAGTCAATACAAGTGAAAGCGGCGTTTATACCGTAACCGTATACGCCCATGGATACCAGACAATGAGCAAAAAAGTGGAGGTGTCAGGAGGAACCCTGGCAGGAAATTTAAGTGCAGCCGCAAGCAGCTCTAAGGATTCCTTAGAGGTCATGGGACTTGATGCCATTTCCAGTGCGACACTTTCTCCCGGAGGCGGTTCATCAGGTGGAGATGGTTCTTCCGGAGGGGGAACAGGAGGAAATGTGAACGGCTATCTGCTCTTTGACCATGATTTACTTTCCAATGCGTTGATTTTAAATGAAATCGGCTCACTCAATCAGGAAGCAAAGGCAGTGGTAGAACGCTGGTTTTCACAGGCACCGGAATCAGTAATGGGTGAAGACGCAGAAGTATTATATAAATTCAACCATTACATGAATGCTTTCAAGGATGAAAGACTGGAACATGGAACGTATTTAAGCTTTGAGGATTATACACAAAACCACCGGGGCGGAGTTACCCAGGACCGGCCTGGTGAGGTGAAGCGTGTACTTGAGGATGGGCTTTTGGGAACCGTCTTTTCATTTTCCGATATGGTAGGAAAAGAAGTACCGGAGTTGGAAGGGACGCAAGTACAGCTCGGTGAGAACTTCATACTGACCTGCAGCCAGGATCCCCTTTATATTTCAAAGATTAAGGAAATGTATCTTGATGGAAGCGGCACCCCTCTGAGGGCTGATGATTACTTAAGGGAATACCGGATCAACGAGGAAAAAGATGAGATAGCCATCTATTACAGTGCGCTGAATCCATATCACATGCCTTTGGAAGGAAACCATACGCTATTGATCATAGCAGATGGCTATCAGGCGGCCCGGGTGAAGCTGACGGTAAAGAAATCTTTAGAAGTGTTTGATCTTTCCCTGCTTCCGAATCCAGAAGGAAAAGAAGGAGATGCCTCTGATGTGTATTATGCAGGCCAGGATGTCTTCATCAAAGCGGCCAGTGATGGTGATGAGGATGAAAACCATGCCGTATCTGGTGACTTTTTAAAGAATTTACTTAAAATTTCACTTACAAATCCGGAAGGAAACACAAAGGACGTTCTTTCTGAATCCCAGGGAAAGAGCGACAATGAAACATACTATGCCGTGGAGGATGATACCATCATTTTAAAGAAGGGATTATTCAAAATGGATGGTGTATACACTGTAATTGTTACATCTCAGGGCTATGCACCAAAGACTCTGAAGATCTCCATGGAAAAAGCAATAACAGATCCTGCGCTGCCAACAGAAGAGAAAAAGACTCCATCTGTAAAAAAGGTGCAGTTAAAGGCTCCTGTACTCTTTGGCGGAGACTATTATGAAATCTCATTTACCGGACTGGAACCCAAGGATATCGGAGCGTATTTGGACAGTAAAGAGAAAGTGGTTACTGTAAATGGTATGGAGTATGAAGAAAAAAGCAGCATCAGTATGGGTGGAGAATTTGCCTATGCAGTCACTAATGACAGCGCGCGGGGAGGCCCCAATATTTATATCCATATAACTGCTGATGGATTTACCGAAGAGAGCAACTCTGTGATCATCGAAGTTCCAGGATATGAAACACTGGAATTTACCGTTGAAAAGAAGTTAAAAACCGTAAACCAGGAGATTTTGCCTCCTACTGTCATAGATAATATTCCAACGGACAACGCCCAGGTGGAAACAGATGCAGAAGTGAAGGAAGATTTAGCAGAGAACGCCGGGGAAACAGAAGAAACCGAGCAAATAAAAGAAACCGAGCAAACAAAGGAAACAGAACAAACAGAACAAACAAAGGAAACAGAAGGTACGGAAGGTACAAATGGAAATCCCCGTGAGGATTCCAATCAGGATCCATCTGATTCCGAAAGCTTAAATAAGGGAGAAGAAGATTCTGATAAGAAATCAGATTCAAAGGACAAAGAAGTAGCAGAAGAAGCAAAAGCAGAAGCAGCCGAGGTTCAGTCTAATCCCCAGTCGGAAGAAAAGACCGAGGCAGCAGACGAAACAAAGGATGCGGAGTCAGTCAGCGCAACATCATATCTTGAAGCTGGGAAAGAGGCTTATACGGCAGATTAAAGCAACATAGATTATGCTCCCTGGTTCTTGAAGGAAGTCTTTTTGCATACAGTTATAAAAAATATAAAGGTTTAGATAATAAAGCAATGGATATCAGCCATTATAAAAAAATACTGTAATATGTAAGATATTTAAAAGCCTACTATGAGAATGAAGAAAAACTTCGTGAAAAGTTATCTATATTTCACAAAAAACATTAGAATTTTAAAAATGTATTGTATTTTGAAAAAACAAGTGCTATAATTCACCCAACATATCAAACAAGAGAACGAAGGAGTCTCAACCGCAGGAAGTGCGGTTGCGGCTCTTTTCGCTTTTCAGAGCCTGGTTTTTAGTACAGACCGGGATCAAAAGGAGAACGAGGAGGTTTTCCCCTGTATTATTGTGGGAAAACCTCCTTTTGTATTTCCAAAAATCGTTTGTATGACAAAAAGTATGAGGAGGAACTGAATATGAAAAAAAGATTATTTTCTCTCGTCCTGACTGCGGCTATGTCCGCCAGTCTCCTTGCTGGCTGCGGTTCATCAGCCCAGCAAAGTGCCGCAGGCACAAAATCCGCATCCGGTGACACGACCCAGGCAAAGGATTCAGGGGGATCCGCAGACCAGGGAGATGGGAAAACCATTAAGATTGGTGTTATTTCCTCTCTTACCGGTGGCTCAGCCATTTACGGAGAAGGAGCGCAAAATGCCATTGCCATGGCGGCAGAAGAGATCAATGCCAGTGATTCAGAATACAAGGTGGAGATCGTTAACGGCGGGAAAGTTGTTGACGATGCCAGCGATGCCAAACAGGCAATCAATGCTTACAACAGCCTGTTGAAAGAAACTCCAGATGCCGTTGTGGGATGTTTTTTCTCTTCCGTTACCCTTCCCATCGCAGAACAGGCGTCAAAAGACAACATGCTTTTACTTGCTACAGGAGCTACCAATAAAGATGTAACATTAAAAGGTCCAACAATTTTTCGTGACTGCTTTATCGATCCCTATCAGGGCAAGATGGCGGCGCAGTTTGCAAAGGAAAAGGGCTGGAAAAAGGCAGCAATTATTTATGCCAAGGATGATGATTATTCCAACGGCCTAAAAGATGCCTTCATAGAAAATGCCGAAGCCAACGGAATTGAAATCGTCTATACGGGAGAGTGTACGACAAAAGATACGGACTTCTCTTCCCAGACTTCTCAGGTTGTGGCAAAGGGAGCTGATTTCTTATTCTATCCCGCATTCCTTGATACGGTCCCACTTCTCGTAAGTGCGGCAAGGGATTCCGGTTTTGAAGGCGCCATTATGGGAGGCGACGGCTGGGATGGAGCGGATACAAAAGGATTTGAAGATAAATTCGAAAACTGCTATTTTACCAATCACTATTCCTCGGAAGATACGGCTCCGGCTGTTTCCAACTTTGTATCCAAATACACCGAAAAATACGGGACTGAAAGTTTAAATGCCTGTGCGGCCCTTTACTATGATGCCATCTACATGCTTGTAGAATCGGCGAAAAACGGCGGTGCTGCTGATACGGCTTCTTTGGTAAAAGGAATGACAGGAATGACCTTTACCGGAGTGGGCGGAACCTTTACTCTTGATGAAAATGGCGATCCGGAAAAATCTGTAGCCATCAATACCTATGAAAGCGGCAAGGTGAAATGGCTTATGACCCTGTCACCGGAAGGCACAAAGAAATAACAGAGTAAAAACACAATCAGGAGATGTGCATGAAGGCTCGAACAGCGTCTTTGTTGCACATTTTCCTTTTGAGAGAGAAAGGAAACCGCCTATGACATTTTCATTATTCTTCCAAAGCGTAATTAACGGGCTGAACCAGGGTGCTATCTATGCGCTGATCGCTCTGGGCTATACCATGGTTTACGGGATTATCCGTATGATAAACTTTGCACACGGCGATTTCATCATGATCGGAGCATACACGTTATTCTACACAATACCTCTGATGATGAATGCCGGGATGCCGGCCTGGTTATCCGTCCTTCTTGCAATTATCGTTTGTGCGGCAGTGGGTGTAATCGTTGAAGTGGTGGCATACAAACCAGTGCGGAAAGCAGGCTCCATGTCAGCCCTCATAACGGCGCTTGCCATGAGTCTGTTTTTAGAAAATCTGGCGATGGTACTGTTTGGAGCAAAACCTCAAAATGTCCAGAAGATCTTTGATCTGCCCACCATCAATGTGATGGGAGCCGCCCTTCCGCTGAATGTAATCCTGACCATATTGATCGGTGTGGTCATGATGGCCGGCCTTCAGCTATTTATTAAGAATACCAGAATGGGAAAGGCCATGCGTGCGGTCCCTCAGGACCGGGATGCTTCCATACTTGCAGGAATCAATGTCAATAAGGTCATCACCGTAACTTTTGCCATCGGTTCCGCTCTGGCAGCGGTAGCAGCCCTTATGTACTGTACCAAATATCCCCGTGTGACAAATGATATGGGTTCCATGATGGGGCTTAAGGCATTTATTGCTGCGGTTCTGGGCGGAATCGGAATCATTCCCGGAGCCATGCTTGGGGGGATTTTAGTAGGCCTGATTGAGATATTTGTCAAATTATTTGCACCCGGCTGGTACGAGGCCATCACCTACGCCATTTTAATTGTCATACTTTTGGTAAAACCGTCCGGCATTCTGGGTAAGAATGTGGGCGAGAAAGTTTAGGGGGTAGACCATGGGAAAACAGTATAAGATATCTTATATCATTAACTTTTTCGGTGTGCTCTTTGTGTTCCTCTTATTCGTCTTTCTCTTTGAGTCCAGGATATTTGGAGCCTCCACCCAGTATATCAAGGGAATATGTACCACCGCCTGCTATACAATTATAATGGTAGCTTCGTTAAATCTGGTAGTAGGCTGCATGGGGGAATTTTCCCTGGGTCATGCAGGTTTTGTATCCGTGGGAGCATATACTTCTGCCATTGTATCCAGTGCCCTTACGGGAAAGGGACTGCCGGATCTTGCGCTGTTTCTGTTAGCACTTTTGGCAGGAGGGGCTGCCGCTGGAGTTACCGGAATCCTGGTGGGCATACCGGCTCTAAGGTTAAGAGGGGATTATCTTGCTATCGTTACGGTGGCATTTGCAGAGATTATCCGGGTCTGCTTCTGTAACTTTTCCATAACCGGAGGGGGAAAGACCATGAGCGGAATCTTAAAATTGTCAAATTTTTACTGGTGCTACTGGATTATGGCAGCCTGTGTTGGTATGATGTATATGTATGTACGAAGCCGGTTTGGAAGGACCGTCAAAGCTATTCGGGAGGATTACATAGCAGCTTCCGCTTCGGGGATCAATGTTACTTACTATAAGGTACTGACCTTTACGGTAGCAGCCTTTTTCGCAGGAGTCGGAGGAGGAATCTATGCGCATTACATGACTGCCATGATTCCAACCAATTTCAACTTTATGTATTCCGCAGAACTTCTTTCTGAAGTCATCATCGGAGGAACCGGTTCTTTTACCGGATCCATTATCGGAGCGGCATTCTTATCGTCTCTGCCGGAAATGACCCGACAGTTTTCCCAGTACCGTATGCTGGCTTATTCCGTGATTTTAGTGCTGGTTATGATCTTTAAGCCAGGCGGCATCTTTGGAACATGGGAATTTTCCTTAACCCGCCTGTTAAAACGCCTGGCTGGAATAAAAGGCGGAGATAAGAAGTCAGGGAAAGAGAAAGCGAATGGAGGTGTGTAACAATGGCAGAATCGGAAAAAAAGACTCCCGTCTTAATGGCACAGAATTTAGGGATCCAGTTCGGCGGATTAAAGGCGGTGGACGGGTTTGACTTAGAGATTGGAGAATCGGAGCTGGTAGGCTTAATCGGGCCCAACGGTGCAGGAAAAACCACGATATTTAATTTAATCACCGGAGTTTATAAACCAACCGAAGGTTCGTTTTATCTCAATGGTCAGCGCATGAATGGGAAAAAGACCTATCAGATCGTAGAAGCTGGAATTGCCAGAACATTTCAGAATATTCGATTATTCAAGAAAATGTCAGTAATTGATAATGTAAAAGCGGCTATGAGTTCCAAACTGTCTTATGGCCTTGTCCATGCGGTCTTTCGTACCCCTAAGTACTGGAATCAGGAGGCTGTGTTAACGAAACGGGCAGAAGAACTTTTAAAAGTCGTCCATTTAAGCGGGAAAGAAGACTGGGAAGCCGGAAATCTTCCTTATGGGGAACAGCGCCGCTTAGAGATTGCCAGAGCACTTGCAACCGATATGAAGCTTCTTCTCCTTGATGAACCGGCAGCAGGAATGAACCCAACGGAAACAGAAGAACTTTTGGAAATTATCAATTACATCCGAAAGGAATTTAAGATTTCGGTCCTTCTCATTGAACACGATATGAGTCTGGTGATGAAGATCTGTGAGCGGATCAAGGTTCTGGATTTCGGCACCACCATTGCATCCGGAACTCCGGAAGAAATTGCAAACAACCAGAAGGTGATTGAAGCTTATCTGGGAAAAGAGGAAGAGGAGGCGGAGGAAGATGCTTGAGATTAAGAATCTGGCGGTTTCCTATGGTGCCGTCAAAGCCATACATAATGTTTCCTTAGAAGTTCATGACGGAGAAATCGTATCTCTTATCGGCGCCAACGGTGCAGGAAAGACCACCATATTAAGAACCATTTCCGGATTAAAAAAGGCTGATGAGGGAGAGATCCTTTTTGACGGTGCAGATTTAAGGAAAACCGAGCCCAGCAGGATCATCAGCTTAAAGCTCGCTCATGTGCCGGAAGGAAGACACATCTTTCCCCAGATGACAGTTGAGGAAAATCTGGAAATGGGAGCATTTACGGATCAGAAAGATATGACAGCCACAATGACTGATGTATATGACCGTTTTTCCCGGCTAAAAGAAAGGCGCAGGCAGCTTGCGGGAACCTTATCTGGTGGAGAACAGCAGATGCTCGCCGTTGGTCGGGCACTGATGGCTAAGCCAAAGATGATCTTAATGGATGAGCCGTCCATGGGATTATCACCGCTGTTAGTTAAAGAGATTTTTTCCATTATCAAAGAAGTGAATAAAAATGGCATTACCATACTTCTGGTAGAGCAGAATGCAAAGATGGCATTGTCCATTTCAAACCGCGCCTATGTTATGGAAACGGGGAAGATCTCCATGGAAGGCAATGCGGGAGACTTATTACGGGATGTGCGGGTAAAAAAAGCATATTTGGGACAATAGGAGGAAACAAACATGAAGGAAGGCAGCGGACATTTTGCAATCGCCATAACCCGTACCTGTGGAAGCGGGGGAGGAAGCTATATCGGAAAGAAGCTTGCCCATAATTATGGCATTGACTTATACGACCGGAAGCTTCTACAGCTTGCGTCAGATGACAGCGGGATCAATGAGACGATTTTTGCCAGTGCCGATGAAAATACAAAGAAGACCTTTCTATACCGCGCCTCCAAGCGGGTGTATAATGGAGAAGTAATACCTCCGGAAAGCGGAAATTTTTTATCGGACCAGAATTTATTTAACTATCAGGCAAAGGTATTAAAAGAACTTTTGACTCAGGAATCCTATGTATGTGTAGGCAGAGCCGCAGACTTTGTGTTAAAAGACGAACCAAATGTAGTGTCAGTCTTTTTGGATGCACCTTATGAATTCCGAATAAGCCGTGAAATGGAGCGTCAGGGGATCTCAAGGCATCAGGCACAGAGGTATGTGGATCAGTTGGATAAATACCGCAATTCCTACTACATGTATCATACCGGAAGACAATGGAAAAATCCTCAGAACTATGATCTGTGTCTGGATACGGAAAGTCTGGGACTTGACCGTTCCGTGGACTTGATCGAGGAATACATAAGGCTGAAATTTGGTGTCATTACAGAAAAGAAGGTGAACTTATGAAAGAACTTGCTTATTATGATGGAATAATTGGAACCCCGGATGAATTAACGGTCCCTTTTAATGACCGGGTTCATTTTTTTGGAGACGGCGTTTATGACGCTACGGTAGGAGGGAACCACCAGGTTTATCTGTTACAGGATCACCTGGACCGCTTTTATTCCAGTGCCAGTGCATTGGATATTAAGATTCCTATGGAAAAAGAAAAATTTGGCCAGCTGTTAACAGAACTTCTCTCAAAGGTGGAAGGAGAGACTCATTTTGTTTACTGGCAGGTCACAAGGGGAGCAGGAGCGAGAAATCATGTGTATGGAGAAGATATGATGGGAAAACTCTGGGTCATGATCCGGCCTAATAGGCTCAAAGATCCCAATGTACCCATTAAGCTGATCACCATGGAGGACACCAGATTCCTTCACTGCAACATTAAGACCTTAAATCTCATACCCTCTGTCATGGCTTCCCAGAAAGCCCAGGCTGAGGGGGCCGATGAGACGATTTTCCACCGCGGAGAGACTGTGACAGAATGTGCCCACAGCAATGTATCCATCCTAAAGGACGGAACCTTTTATTCCCATCCCAATGACAACTTTATTTTGCGGGGAATTTCAAAGACCCATATGATAGAAGCCTGCTACAGGTTGGGAATTCAGGTGGTAGAACGTCCCTTTTCCTTATCCGAGCTGATGGAAGCAGATGAGATCATTGTAACCTCTTCCTCTAACTTCTGCCTTCATGCAGATGCAGTAGACGGAAGACCCGTAGGAGGAAAAGATCCTGTGACATTGAAAAAGATCCAGGATGAGGTTATCGAAGAATATCTGGCTTATACCGGAAAAGAAAGCCTGTTTGACTGATTCATATGACGCAGATATGTGCGATACCGGAGGGAATTATGGAAAGAGCGGAGCTGGAAAAAAGAAATGTAGGAGAAAATCTGGATGCTTTGATGAATCTGGATCCCAGAGGATACGGGGTATGCCGGATTCTCTATGCCGGAAGCCGTACCAGAATGGGAGAGCCGCTGGCGATGAGAGCCGCGGATAAATTATGTGAAACCGTGAAGGAAGATGATCTGGTCTACATTCTTACGGGGTTTGTTCTTCTGCCCCATAAAGAGCCGGAAATGGACGGAATGGTAAGTTCCATTTTATTGGCCCGTTCCCTGGTTCTGGCATTTGGTGCAAAACCGGTCATCATATGCCCGGAGGACTGTGTGGAACCAGTAAAAAAGTGTGCCGGAGTGGTGGGACTCCATATTTATGAGGATTTGCAAATGGTAAAAGAGCTGCCTTACAGCATGGGAGTGGTTTCCTTTACCAAAAATCCTGCAAGGGCACAAATTGAGGCAGAGTGGCTGATGAAGGAAGCCATGCCAACTGCGGTGATTTCTGTAGAAGCGCCGGGGGCAAATCTACTTGGCGTTTACCACAATGCTGCAGGCAAGGATGTGTCGGAATTAGAAGCCAAAAGTGATGTTTTGTGGGAAATGCTCCGGGCAAAGGGGATTTTAAATATTGCCATCGGGGATCTGGGAAATGAGATTGGAATGGGAGCCATAGCCGATCATATCATCAAATACGTTCCATTTACCGGGCCCGAAGAATGTGCCTGCGGGTGCAAAGGCGGCATCCTGTCTGCAAGCGGCACCGATCATATCATCACGGCTACCTGTTCTGACTGGGGCTGTTACGGAATGATGGCAGCCATAGCATATTTAAAGAAGGATATGGAAATCCTTCATCGGGAGGAGATGGAGGCAGAGGTGATGCGGGTAGCGTCACGCAGCGGTCTTGTGGATATGACTGGATCCCTTCTTCCTGGTATCGACGGATTTAACACCCGGATGAATACAGGGATAGTAAGCCTGATGCGTCAGTGTACGGCCTATGCTGTCCGTTATTCAAAGAATTCCGAGCACTGGTTTGGGCCTGTGCTGGAAAAAGGTTTTTTCAGAGAAAGAGGGTAAGTTTAATGAGAATAAAGGCGGTAGGAGACCGTGCCGTACTGGCAGAACTGGGAGATTCCATCAGCGAATCCGTAAACCGCATGGTCATGGAATTAAACAGAAAAGTCCGATCCTCAGAGGTGAAAGGAATTTTGGAAACGGTACCGGCCTTTTGTTCCCTTTTGGTTTATTATGATCCCATGGTAACGGATTTTGATGCTGTTTCCAACTTCTTATCAAAGCAGTCTGTAACATCCTCAGAACACAGAGAATTGTCTGGTGCGCTTGTGGAGATACCCGTGTGTTATGGGGGAAGCTTTGGACCGGATCTGGCTTTTGTGGCAGAACACGCAGGTTTAAAAGAGGAGGAAGTCATAAGACTCCATTCAGGCAGAGATTACCGCATATATATGCTTGGTTTTCTTCCTGGTTTTCCCTATCTGGGAGGCATGGATGAGCGGATCGTAACTCCCCGCCTTAAAGTTCCAAGGACTCTTATTCCGGCAGGAAGTGTAGGAATCGGCGGAGAGCAGACCGGAATCTATCCCATGGACTCCCCCGGAGGCTGGCAGTTAATTGGAAGAACCCCTTTCCGCCTTTTCCACCCGGGAAATGGACAAAAGATGCTTTATGAGGCTGGAGATACCATTCGCTTTGTCCCTGTCAGCCCCAAGGAATTTGAAGAGATCAGCCGTACGCAGGAAATGAGGTGACCAAAATGGCATTAGAAATCGTATTATCTGGGCCATTGTCCACGGTACAGGATATAGGAAGAAGCGGATATCAAAGCCAGGGATTCCAGGAAAGCGGAGCATGTGATAAATATTCCATGAAGCTTGCCAATTTACTTGCAGGCAATCTGACAGAATACGACCAGGCGGCTGTGATAGAATTAACATACAGCGGAGGCGAAATCTGTTTCACCTCACCTGAGATATTTGCTTTGACTGGTGCCGATATGAGACCGTCCTTAAACGGCAGGCCAGTTTCCATGTACCGTCCGGTGCTTGCAGAACCAGGAGATACTCTGACCTTTGGATTTGCCGCATCCGGCCTTAGAACCTATCTGGGGGTGTACGGAGGAATATCCGTTCCACTCATCATGGGAAGCCGCTCCACCAATTTAAAATGCAGAATCGGTGGATTTGAGGGCAGGCCTCTCCGGACCGGAGATATTTTGTCTGCTGGAAAAACAACGGAGCAGGTTTCCTTTCTTATGGAGATTATGAAAGGGAGAGAAGAGGTATTTTCCATCGGAGACGAGGAATCATGGCTTAAAAGAACCTTTAGTCCCTACCGTTTTTATGGAAATGAGCGGTTAGTCCTTTTAAGAGCGGTGGAAGGGCCACAGGCTGAAGCGTTCACCGAAGACGGGAAAAAGACATTCTTAAGATCTGCTTACCGCCTTCTTAGTGATTGTGACCGAATGGCCTGCAGGCTGGAAGGCCCAGTCATTGAGATGAAAAACGGAGCAGATATAATTTCAGATGGAATTGTAGAAGGATCTATTCAGGTATCAGCGTCCGGACTTCCTATGGTCATGATGGCAGATCACCAGACAACCGGTGGTTATGCGAAAATCGCTACAGTTATCAGCACGGATATTCCAGCTTTGGCTCAGCTGCGCCCGGGAGATTTTGTGACCTTCTGTTTTGTGACGCCCAGAGAAGCGGTGGCTGCCTGCCGCAGGGAGGAAGAAAAACTTCTGGAATTAAAAGAGCGTCTCACCAACACCGTGAATAGTTTGACAAAAGCTTAACAGGAAAGAAGGGAAGACATATGGATTATACAAATCACAAGCCGGCAGAAGTAAGGAAACTCATTCGGGATGGAATCATCAATGTCCCCACCACCGGGATGTGCGGCGGTTATGCTCAGGGGAATCTGGTAATTCTTCCAGAGGAACTGGCATGGGACTTTTTGCTGTTCTGCCAGAGAAATCCACGGGCCTGTCCGCTCTTGGAAGTATCGGACGCAGGCAGCAGGAGTTTTCCTCTGACCGCAGAGGGCAGTGATTTAACAAAGGATATTCCCGGATACCGGATCTACGAAGATGGTGTTCTTACCGGGGAATCCACAGATGTATCGGAACTTTTTGATGAGTACCAGAAAACCAGAGGAAAGCTGGTAAGCTTCTTGATTGGCTGCAGCTTTTCTTTTGAAACCGAGCTGTTGGAAGCCGGAATACCGGTCAGACAGATCGAAGAAGGGGTCAATGTTCCTATGTATAATACGAATATCCCCTGTGCACCAGCCGGAGTATTTTCCGGGAATATGGTGGTTAGTATGAGACCGATTCCCCACAGTCAGGTACCCATGGCGGTTGCGATTACCGCTGCAATGCCGAAAGTACACGGTGCTCCGGTGCAGATCGGATACCCGGAAACCATTGGAATCAATCATCTGGAGCAGCCTGATTACGGGGATGCTGTGACCATAAAAGAGGGAGAAGTACCGGTGTTCTGGCCTTGCGGTGTAACGCCCCAGGCAGTGGTCATGAACAGCCGTCCGCCCTTTGTGATCACCCACGCTCCGGGACATATGTTTATCACGGATGTCAAAAATGTGAAGTTAAAATATAGCTGATGCATCTGTGAGGAAAGGAGATGGATTATGCTGTCCATTGATTTGAACTGTGATTTGGGAGAAAGCTTTGGAGCGTACCAGATGGGAATGGATGAAGAGGTTCTTCCGCTTATAACGTCAGCCAACATTGCCTGCGGCTTCCATGCCGGAGATCCGCTGGTTATGGAGCGGACAGTGGCCCTTTGCAAAGAACATGGAGTGAGGGCAGGAGCCCATCCCGGATTTCCGGATCTTTCCGGATTCGGAAGAAGAAACATGAGTCTTTCCCCAAAAGAGGTAAAAGCCTGCGTGATCTATCAGATCGGAGCATTAAAAGCATTTTGCGACAGCGCTTCCGTACGGCTATGCCATGTAAAACCCCATGGTGCCCTCTATAACATGGCAGCTAAGGATTATAAGCTGGCGGAAGCCATCTGTCAGGCGATCAAAGAAGTAGACGAAAGTCTGATTCTCCTTGCCTTAAGCGGCAGCGAGATGCTTCGGGCTGCCAGGGAATATAAGATTACATATGCCAGTGAAGTATTTGCAGACCGGGCTTACCAAAATGACGGGACACTTGTACCAAGAAGCCAGAAAGGTGCAGTGATCGAAGAGGAAGATAAAGCGGTCAGCAGGGTGATCCGCATGGCAAAGGAAGGAAAGGTGAAAGCCATTGATGGAAATGATATTTTCATTGAAGCTGATTCCGTCTGTGTCCATGGTGATGGGGTAAAAGCCCTTACGTTTGTCAAGAAGATACGGGAAGGTCTGGCAGTAAAAGGAATCGAAGTGACCGGGTTTTAAAGGAAGCAGATCGTTACGGAATACTGGCTATGCAGACATGAAGGCTGTCAGCCAGTTTCTTTGTATTTCTGATTTTAACGGCATTTTAATATGCCGTTTTTTTATGCAAAAATGACAGATGCTCCGGTTCAAAAAAACTCAGCCGGTATTTGCATATAGGATAAATACTTACATGGAAACGGTTGATTTTTACAAAGTAAGGAATTCATTTCAATTGGTGTTAGTATAATAGTAAGGTTGTGAAAATTATATCAACAGTAGTACTACCGTGGCTTGAACTATAAACATTATACGAGACAACAGGAGGATAGGAATGTTTTCCATAGCTATTTGCGATGATGACAAAAAAGATGCTTTAAGAATAGCGGCTCTGATTAAAGATTATATGAATACCAGACTTATTCCCTATCAAGTGAATACGTTTCTGTCGGGAGAAGCGTTATTGGGGAGGCATGAAACTTTTGATCTGATTTTTCTTGATATTGCATTGAATGGGATTAATGGAATTCAAGTTGGAAAAAGGATAAGGGAGGGGGATCGGAATGTTAAAGTAATCTACACTACGAGCTTTAAGCAATTTTGCAAACAGGCAGTAAATCATGTTCATGCGTTTGCATATTTGGTAAAGCCTGTTATAAGAGACAAAGTAGAAAATCAGCTTGATGAAATTTTACAATATATTCAGGAAGAGCATGAACGATCAGAAATTGTAAAATTTGAAATACTGGAAATAACAGAAGATGGAGAAGTAGAAAGCAGAATTATGGATTTTGAAGTAAAGGATATTTTCTATTTTGAATATTTTGACAGAAAAATAAAAATAAAACTGGAAAATAAAGAGTATTTTTTTAAAGATAAAATGAAAGATCTGGCGGAAAAGATGCAAGTACATAATTTTGAAATCTGCCATCAATGTTTTTTAGTGAATCTAAGACAAATTAAAAAAATGAAAGGTTATGAGGCTATACTAAATAATAATGATAAAATTCCTGTTTCTCAAAAAAAATCAGCCAGTTTCAGAAAAAAGCTGAACCAATTTATACAGAGTAATGTTTAGGAGAAAAGATGGGAAATTATATTATTTTTATAGGTGGAACCATTGTTTCATGCCTGGTAATCAATGTTATTGTTTTTCAGTTCTTAGAAGAAAGAAATGAAAAACGTTACCATAGTCATTGGCTTTATTTTTTTATAAAAGCAGGAGTTTTTATTTTAAGTGTTTACATTAATTTGTTGAATCACCCAAGTTTAAATATTTTGACGTGGATTATAATGCTTAATATTGTAAATATCGCAGCGTTTGAGAATAGGAATAAAAGAATAACATACCGGATGGTTGAGGTTATCATTTTGATTTTACTATTATCCATAGCTGAAGCCGTTGGTGGGGAACTGTTGAATTTTATCTTCTGCAAGTTTCAGATAACGAATATTCAAACCATTATGGCTGAGAGTATGGAAATAACATTTTCTAAATTAATTGTGCTGATTTTTTATTACATAGTAATCACAAAACTTTGGAGAGAAGATTTTAATGTAAGATTTACAATAACTCAATGCTTGATTGAAATTATAATCATTTTGTTTAGTATTGCCAATTTAGCTGTGATTCTTATAGTTATTACTAAAATAACCAGTAAAGCGGAACATGTACTCATACTGGTCAATATGGTATGCATGCTGGGAGCAGATTTATATTTTTTATATTTTGCCAGATTTGCAGAAGAGAATAACCAGTTAAAAGTAAAATTAAAGCTTTTGGAACAGCAGTCATTGCTGCAATATGAATTTTACGAAGAACAGGAAGAAAAATATAATGAATCCATTAAAATTTTGCATGATGTAAATAAGCACTTACAAATGATAAAAAATCTATATCAGACAAAGCAAGAAGATATTGCCATAACTTACACACAGGAAATCAGTCAAATGCTGATGCCTTTGTCTTTGGAAGAATATACAAATAATCCGATTTTAAATGTGCTATTAAATGATAAAAAGAAAATTGCAAGTCTGCATACCATTCAATTTAAACTGGACATAGGCATTGTAGATTTGAGTTTTATGGAACCTATTGAAGTTACCACCATATTCGGTAATTTGCTGGATAACGCAATTGAAGCGTGCGATAAGGTAACCCAAAATAAATATATTGAAGTGAAGTTAGATAAATATAATGATTTTATAGCAATCAAAATCAGTAACAGCACAATGCCCATTGAAAAGTGGCACCTTGGGAAACCTGTATCGAGAAAAGGTAAAAATCATGGAATAGGTTTATTAAATGTAGAAAATATAATTGAGAAATATAATGGAAATATGATCCTGGAAGAAAAAAATAAAAAATTTAGTTGTAATATCATCTTCAATTTATAAAAATGATTGGTCTCTTTATTGTTAAAAAATAAGAGATCAATTGTTTTTTCTATGGGGAGCTAATACTTGTATTAGCTCCTTTTTCTGTAAATCAGACACGAAAAACTGTAAGTTATACGCCTCATATTGAAATTAAATAATAGAAGTAGGAAAATACGCTTGTAAATCAAGTGTAGGCAGAAAGGAGCAAATAATATGAAAGAAAAACTAAAAAAAGAAGTTGGTTCTTCGTGTTTCTTTGTTGTTTATCAGACCAGATAGTTTCAAAGATTATTGATCATTTAACCTCTAAGACTGATACTTAATGAACGAAAGGAATGAATGTATATGAAAAAAGTAGCTTTAGTAAGCCCAGTAAGAACCGCTGTCGGTTCGTTTAACGGAACTCTCTCAACCCTGGATGTCCCGGAATTGGGAGCAACCGTAATAAAAGCATGTCTTGATCAAAGTAATTTAGAGAGTTCTTTCATTGATGAAGTTTATTTAGGAAATGTCCTTCAGGCCGGCAATGGTCAGAATCCTGCAAGGCAGGCTGCATTAAATGCAGGAATACCTGTTGAAACACCTGCGACAACGATTAATACCGTTTGCGGCTCAGGGCTTCATTCTATTGCAATGGCTTATGATTCAATTTTGGCGGAACAAGGCAGTATCATGTTAGCCGGCGGCATGGAAAATATGTCGAAGGCACCTTATCTTTTAAAGAATGCCAGAAATGGCTACCGGCTTGGCAATGGTGAGTTGGTGGATAGTCTGGTTGGTGATGGTCTTACCTGCCCCATTAATCATTTTCATATGGGGATAACTGCAGAAAATGTAGCAGAGAAATATAACGTTACCAGGCTTGAGCAGGATGAATTTTCCTATGAAAGTCACAGGAAGGCGGCTGAAGCACAAAGTAGAAAGGCGTTTGACGGACAGATCGTTCCTGTAACGATTAAAAAGAAAAAGGAAGAGATTTGTTTCTCGGAAGATGAACATGTAAAAGCGGATACTACGAAGGAAAAACTTTCCGGGTTAAGAACGGTATTTAAACAGGATGGTACTGTTACTGCTGGAAATGCATCGCCCATAAGCGATGGTGCGGCAGCAATGTTAGTGGTATCTGAAGAAAAATGCAGAGAGCATGAGTTAAAGCCGTCTGCTTATATCAAGGGGTATTCAATCGTTGGCGTTGATCCCGCATATATGGGGATTGGCCCCGTTAAAGCTGTTTCCACCCTTCTTAAAAAACAGGGTTTATCCATAGATCAAATTGACCTTTTCGAATTAAACGAAGCATTTGCTGCACAGGCACTTGCCGTATCAAAGGAACTTGGTGTAAATAGATCCAAGGTTAATGTTAATGGCGGAGCAATCGCAATCGGACATCCACTAGGTGCAAGCGGTGCCAGAATATTGGTCACCTTAATACACGAAATGAAGCAGAGATCTGCACATTATGGGGTCGCATCCCTATGCATCGGCGGAGGTATGGGAATCGCCATGCTGGTTGAGAATGCGCTCGTTTAAATGAGTTTTCAGGGAAAGGAAGATGTATATGAATCTAAATGAGATTTTGTCGTTACAATCCATGCCTGCCGCCAGTGCCAGCTATGGCCGTCCGCCGTGCCGGTTTATCAATCGGGAATTTTTTACCATTAGCTATGAATCTGATCCAGCCGCAATCAGGCAGGCGGTACCAGAACCGCTGAAACCTGATGGAAGCAATACAGTTATCTATGAATGGATCAAAATGCCTGATTCGTCAGGTCTGGGCTCCTATGAAGAGAGCGGTATTGTAATTCCCTGTACATATAACGGAGAGCCGTGTAATTTCACAGCTCAGATGTATTTAAATAATGGGCCTGCCATTCTTGGCGGACGTGAAATCTGGGGATTTCCCAAAAAGTGGGGTCACCCTTCTCTCAAGGTGGAAGAGACAGAGACTCTAACCGGTACCTTATATTATAATAACATGCTGGTAGCAATGGGAACCATGCCGTTTAAATATAACACGCTCGATGAAAATTCCATCGCGAAATCCATTGCAAAAACACAGGTGAATTTAAAATTAATCCCTGATGTTGATGGAAGTCTTAAAATTGCACAGTTAGCAGCTTATAATCTGGAACGCATTTCCGTAAAGGGTGCCTGGTCAGGACCAGCCAGATTAAGCCTGATTCCTCATGTCAATGCTCCTGTAGCTGATTTGCCTGTGAAATCCTGTCTGGAAGGAAGGCATTTCATTGCAGATTTAACGTTACCATATGCAAGGGTGATACATGATTATCTAAATGATAGCAGAGGAGACGTAAGAAATGAAAAATAAACAAATATCAGTCCAGGAAGCGGTAGAAAGAGTGAAGGATGGAGATACGGTCATGATCGGCGGTTTTTTGGCGGGCGGTCATCCCGAAAATCTGGTAAATGCTCTTTTACAATCAAATTCCGCTTCCGACTTGACCATTATTTCCAATGATACTGGTACCCCGGAGCTGTCAATCTATCAGTTGGTGAAAAGCGGCAGAGTAAAGCATATTTTTGCCTCTTATATTGGATCCAATCCGGAAACCGGAAGGCTCTTAATGTCAGGAGAAGCAGATGTTCAACTCTTTCCCCAGGGCACCCTCGCTGAAAAAATACGTGCGGGAGGAGCGGGCCTTGGCGGTGTTTTAACACCTGTTGGTTTAGGAACCGTTATAGAAGATGGAAAGAAAAAATTAGAGATTAACCAGAAGGAATACTTACTTGAAATGCCTCTCAAAGCAAATGTAGCATTAATCAAAGCACATATAGCAGATGAAACAGGCAATCTCATAATCAACGGTTCATCCCGAAACTTTAATATGGTTATGGCCACAGCTGCAGACTATGTCATTGCAGAGGTTGATGAATACGTGAAAGCAGGAGAAATTGATCCAAATCATGTCAACGTACCTGGAATCTTTGTAGACGCTGTAGTAAAGGTGGGATGAAATATATGGATAAGAGAGAATTTATAGCAAAAAGAATAGCAAAAGAACTCAAAGATGGTGATGTAGTAAATCTTGGAATCGGAATGCCTACAATGGTAGCAAATTACATACCTGATGGCATCAATATCACGCTGCAGGCTGAAAACGGAATTCTCGGTGTAGGTCCTAATGCCAGTCAGGAAGAAAAAACACTTGATTGTATCGATGCAGGAGGAAATTACATTACTACCATAAAAGGGGCGAGCTTTTTTGACAGCTCACTTTCCTTTTGCATCATACGTGGAGGTCACGTAGATATTACCGTTTTAGGTGCTTTGGAGGTTGATGAGGAAGGCAATGTGGCTAACTGGATGATACCAGGCAAAAAGGTACCTGGAATGGGTGGAGCCATGGATCTGGTGGTCGGAGCCAGGAAGGTAATTTTGGCCATGGAGCATGTCAGCAAGAACGGAGCTCCTAAAATACTTGAAAAATGTAAGCTTCCGCTGACCGCTGTAAATGTGGCAAAGACCATCGTAACGGATATGGCTGTGATTGATGTTGTTCCGGAGAAAGGGCTGGTGTTAAAGGAAATCGCTCCAGGCCTGTCGGTAGAAGAGGTCCAAAGAGCAACAGAGGCACATCTTTCCATTGCACCGGATTTAAAGGTGATTGATGTATCTTAAGATTGTATTACATTCAGAATAATATCAGGAAGCCTGGTCAGATGTGGTATTTGCGGGGCTGCATTCTTACTGATACTTCAAAAGATATAAAACCAGTAACACAAAAATCTGCCGGGAAAACAGGATTTTTTGTTAAAACTTAAGATAAAACTTATAAAACCCCCTTGTGATCAACACTTACTAAGCTGAATCACAAGAGGGCATTCTATTGCATTTAAATATTATAAAGTCTTTGCAATGGCATCAGCCAGAGCGGTTATTTCTACAAGCTGATCTTCCTTTACCGAAGATTTGATGGTAACCATATTCTCAAGTATGGTCATATTCTTCATTTCAGAGATGATTTCGTTCATCTTCTTTCCAGCTAAAACTCCCCAGGTACCATTTTCCATCAATGCAACTGTGCGGTTCTGCACATTGTGAGCCTTCATATCATGAAGCAGATGTTCCATATTGCTGAATATGCCGCCGTTGTAGGTAGCGGAAGCAAATACCAGATGACTGCAGCGGAATGCTTCTGAAATAAGCACGGATGGGTGAGTCACAGATACGTCGTACATGGCAATGTTACGTATTCCACGCTCAGCCAGACGGCAGGCAAGGATGTTTGCTGCGTTCTCTGTGTTGCCATAAATGGAACCGTAAGCGATCATAACTGCCTTTTCTTCTGGTTCATAGCTGCTCCAGGTAAGGTATTTATCCACGTACCAGCAAATATCAGAACGCCATACCGGACCATGAAGCGGACAAAGGATCTGTATATCCAGTGGTGTGACCTTTTTAAGAAGTGTCTGTGCAGACGGACCATATTTCCCAACAATATTGGAATAGTATCTTCTGGAATCGTCAAGCCAGTCACGCTCAAAGTTCACTTCATCAGCGAATAAGTTTCCGTTCATTGCGCCGAAGGTACCAAAGGCATCAGCAGAAAACAGAATCTTATCTGTCATATCATAGGTTACCATAACTTCCGGCCAGTGAACCATAGGAGCCATGTAGAAAGTGAAGGTATGCTTTCCAGTACTGAATGTATCCCCTTCTTTCACGATAATAGCTCTGGAATCAACGCCGAATTCATAAAACTGATTGATGATGGGTACTGTCTTGGCATTGCAGACAACCTCCACGTCCGGATATCTTCTTACGATCTCTCCCAAAGTAGCACAATGATCCGGTTCCATATGATTGACAAAGATGTAATCCAAGTTCCGTCCGCCAAGAACCGCTTCCACATTCTCTAAAAACTGTCCGGTGATCGCACGGTCAACAGTATCAAAAAGAACGGTCTTTTCGTCAAGCAGGACGTAAGAATTATAAGAAATTCCTCTCGGAATCGGGTAAGCGTTTTCGAACAGAGCGAGACGGCGGTCACTTCCCCCAACCCAGAATAAGTCGTCTTTGATATTTTTTACACAGTACATGTTGCAGCCTTCCTTTCTTTCGTTCGTTCTATCCTATCGATAAGAAGTATACTATATTTTTAAGAAAATGTCATTGTTTTTTCTACAATAATAGTAGGATTTCCGGGTATTATAAGCCTTCTTGAATAATTTTATCTCTATCTGGCCGTAAATAAACTAATCTCGTGACAATATCATATGAATAATGGCAAAAAATAACCGCTTTTTTTATTAAGACATTTCAAAGTGGAGTTGTTATAATAGGAACAGATCATGGAGGACGGAACATGGATGAGAAGAAAAAGGTGGTAAAAGATATTATAGAATATGTGGAAGAGCAGTTGTCTTTGGAGGAAGGACTGAATCTGGAGACCATCGCCAGTTATGCCGGCTATTCCCGGTTTCATTTAAACCGGATGTTTTCCGAAGTGACCGGCTGTACTCTTCACCGGTATGTGAAAGAACGAAGGCTTACGGAAGCAGCAAAAAAGCTTGTGAAAAAAGAAGATTTTTCCATTGCAGATATCGCCCAGGAAGCATCCTACCAGTCGCAGCAGGCATTTACTTATGCCTTTAAAAAAGCCTACGGCTGTACGCCTAAGACGTACAGAGAAGCAGGGATCTACAAAGAATTAAGAATCAGGGAAGAAATTATCAATCGGACAGAACAAAGGAGGTGTGCCGCATGAATTTTGTACCTCATGTCATTGAGCAGACGGCAGCAGGGGAACGGAGCTATGATCTTTTTTCCCGCCTTATGAAAGAGCGGATTATCTTTCTTGGAGAAGAAGTGAATGACGATTCTGCAAGACTTATCGTGGCTCAGCTTTTGTTTCTGGAATCCGAAGATCCGACAAAGGATATTTCCTTTTACATCAACAGTCCGGGCGGTTCCATAACAGCAGGGCTTGCCATATATGACACCATGCAGTATATCAAATGTGATGTTTCTACCATCTGTCTTGGTCTGGCAGCAAGCTTTGGAGCATTTTTACTGGCAGGAGGGGCGAAGGGAAAGCGGTTTGCTCTTCCCAATGCAGAAATCATGATCCATCAGGTAGCGGTTCAGAGTATTGGCGGAAAGGCTACGGATATCTCTATCTTTTCCAAGAAACTTCAGGCGGATAAACTGCGTCTAAACCGGATTATGGCTGAAAATACCGGGCATTCCATTGAGGAGATCGACCGGGATACAGATCGTGACAATTATATGTCAGCAGCAGAAGCAAAGGCTTATGGTATCATTGACAGCATTGTAGAGCGTAGAAATGAATAATGGTTTAAGGGGTTCGATCCGGAAAAAGGGATTGAACCCCTTTCTGTTTTTTGGTACAGTAGGTTTTATGGAAGGAGGCGGGATAAGTGGACCAGACAAGGGAAAATATTCTGGTAAGCGCCTGTCTGTTGGGAGTCAACTGCCGTTACGACGGCGGAAGCGGCAGAAGGGAAAACGTGGTTTCGCTGATGGAACGATATAACTTGATCCCAGTCTGCCCGGAGCAGCTTGGAGGCCTTAAGACCCCCAGGGAGCCGGCGGAGAGACAGGAATGCGGCTCAGTAACCGACAAGAACGGCAGGGACGTAACGGAGCATTTTAAGCGAGGCGCCGAAGAAACATTAAAAATTGCAGAACTTTACGGCTGCAAACGGGCCATACTAAAGGAACGAAGCCCATCTTGCGGCCATGGGATCATTTATGACGGAACATTTTCAGGAACAAAGATTCCTGGAAGCGGAATCACTGCCACGCTTTTGGAAGAAAACGGAATTACCGTAACAGGAGAGAGCAGAATCAAAGAACAGTTTGAAACAGACATTTGATCATACGGATAAGGAGACAAATCACCATGAAAACAGCAATTAAAAGACAACAGGCACTTCAGTTACTCATGAAATACAACAAGGAACCGTTTCATCTGCTCCATGGGCTTACGGTAGAAGGGGTAATGCGCTGGTATGCAAAGGAAATGGGGTACGCTGAGGAAGAAGATTTCTGGGGCATGGCCGGGCTTCTTCATGATGTGGATTTTGAGGAATTTCCAGAAGAGCACTGCAAAAAGGCTCCTGAGCTTCTTTCCGAAATCGAAGCGGAGCAAGAACTTGTACATGCCATCTGCAGCCATGGATACGGCATCTGCGTGGATATTAAGCCAGAGCATGTGATGGAAAAGATTCTGTTTGCAGCAGATGAACTGACCGGGCTGATCGGTGCAGCAGCTAAGATGCGCCCTTCCAAAAGTGTTATGGACATGGAAGTCTCCAGTTTAAAGAAAAAATACAAAGACAAAAAATTTGCAGCAGGCTGTTCCAGGGATGTCATTACTTCCGGAGCTGAAAATCTGGGCTGGACATTAGAAGAATTAATGGAAAAAACAATTCTTGCCATGCGCTCCTGCGAAGAATCAGTGAATCAGGAACTGGAAACGCTTCTGTAAAACTCTGTCAGCGATAAATTGAATGGAGTGTATCAACCGAGGGATTAATTATGCATGGAAATGAAAATTTATGCATTCTTTTTCAAAAATACTTGACAGCGGGTAGTAATTGGGATATCATTTCCGTTAAATATCCAGACAATAACCTGTATCAGAGGAGAAAGACGCTATGAAAAAAGTTGTGAAATTCGGGGGCAGCTCTTTAGCCAGCGCAAAGCAGTTTAAGAAGGTAGGCGATATCATCCGCAGCGATAAATCAAGACGGTATGTGGTTCCATCAGCACCGGGAAAGAGAAACGACAAGGATGAGAAAGTAACGGACCTGCTGTATCAGTGTTATGAAGCAGCAGCCGACGGAAAAAGCTATAAAAAGATTTTAGAAAAGATCAGAGAACGTTATGAGGAAATCATAGACGGTCTTAATATAAACTTGAATCTGGACTTTGAATTTTCCGTGATCGAAGAGAATTTCCTGAAAAAAGCCGGGCGGGATTATGCGGCTTCCAGAGGAGAATACTTAAACGGTTTGGTGATGGCAGAATATTTAGGCTTTGAATTTATTGACGCAGCAGAAGTGATCTTCTTTGATGCAGACGGGAACTTTGAGACAGAATTAACAAACAAAGAACTGGGAGAACGTCTGGAACATGTGGAAAAAGCGGTTATTCCAGGCTTCTATGGGGCAAAACATGACGGCACCATCAAAACATTTTCAAGAGGCGGTTCTGATGTGACAGGTTCCATCGTTGCCAAGGCCATTCATGCGGATATGTATGAAAATTGGACCGATGTGTCCGGATTTTTAGTGGCAGATCCAAGGATCATCAAAAATCCTGAGGTGATTGAGACGATTACATACCGGGAACTCAGAGAACTGGCTTATATGGGTGCCAGCGTACTCCATGAAGATGCCATTTTCCCCGTTAGAAAAGAAGGAATCCCCATCAATATAAGAAATACCAATAAGCCTGAAGATAAGGGAACCTTAATCGTGGAAAGTACCTGCAGAAAGCCCAATTATACCATTACAGGGATTGCAGGTAAGAAAGGGTTCTGCTCCATTAACATCGAAAAGGCCATGATGAATGCCGAGGTCGGTTTTGGTAGAAAGGTGTTAGAAGTATTCGAGAAATTCGGTATTTCCTTTGAGCATATGCCCTCTGGCATCGATACCATGACCGTGTTTGTTCATCAGTCAGAATTCGAGGAGTTCGAGCAGTCTGTGATCGCAGGAATCCACCGGGCAGTGGAACCGGATTTTGTAGAAATGGAATCCGATCTTGCCCTGGTTGCAGTGGTAGGACGCGGAATGAAGGCGACCAGAGGGACTGCCGGAAGAATCTTTTCCGGGCTGGCTCACTCCAGAGTCAATGTAAAGATGATCGATCAGGGATCCAGTGAACTCAATATCATCATTGGTGTAAAGAACGCAGATTTTGAGGAAGCAATAAAAGCCATATATGATATTTTCATCATGACAGAAGTATAAAAAGTAAGACAGGATAAAAAAGCAGATGCTTTCTATCCTGTCTTTTGTTTTTTCTGAATATATGGTACAATCTTATTATAAAATACATCATGCGGAGGTAATTATGCAGTATCGTGAATTTGGAAAAACAGGACTGAAAGTATCAGCATTAGGATTTGGAGCCATGAGACTTCCCGTTTTAGAAAACAATCAGATAGACGAAGCACGGGCAATCGCCATGATCCGCCATGCCATTGATGAGGGAGTCAACTACGTTGATACAGCATATCCGTATCATCAGGGAGAAAGTGAACGGATCGTAGGAAAAGCGCTTTTAGACGGTTACCGGGAGAAAACTAATCTCGCTACCAAGTGCCCGGTGTGGAAGCTTGAAAAGGCAGAAGACTTTGAGACAATTTTGGACGAGCAGCTTGAAAAGCTTCAGACAGACCATGTGGATTTTTATCTGCTTCATGCATTGAGCAGGGAACGTTTCGAAGATAAGGTCAAAAAATTTGATCTTGTGAAACAGATGGAAAAAGCAAGAAAAGATGGCAAAATCAAATATCTTGGATTTTCCTTCCATGATTCATATGACGTATTTCAGGATATCCTAGAATATTATGATGGATGGGATTTTTGCCAGATCCAGTATAACTATGTGGATCTGACGCATCAGGCAGGAGCGAAAGGTTTAAAAGAGGCAGCATCAAAAGGACTTGCTGTGGTAATTATGGAACCTCTTCTTGGCGGAAAGCTGGCTAATCCGGCTGACCATGTAAAGAAGATATTCCCAGAGGACAAGTCCTGCGTGGAATATGCTCTGGACTTTTTATGGGACCAGCCGGAGGTAAGCCTGCTATTAAGCGGTATGAGCGACGAACCGCAGTTAGAGGATAATCTTCTTTATGCAGACAGAAGTCATGTCCATATGGTAACGGAAGAGGAAAAGGAGATATACAAAAAGGCAAAGGAAGTGTATGATTCCATGGCTTTAGTGGGCTGCACCGGATGCCGTTACTGCATTCCCTGTCCCTTTGGACTCCCGATTCCGGATATCTTTACCCTTTACAACATGACAGCCGCACACAAAGAGGATGAAGCAAAAGAGGGCTATCGTTCCATTTCCGTCAATGCGGAAGGCTGCAAGGCCTGTCACCGCTGTGAAAAGGAATGCCCGCAGATGATAAAGATCAGTCAGGTCATGCCAGAGGTGGCAAAGGTGTTTGCAAAGCTGGAAGCCTGACAATTTAAATAAGGAGGGACGGTTTATGCTGGAAAAAATAGATTTATCAAAAAAGATCGATAAGGATGCCTATAAAGAAAGAATCAGGGAACAAAGTGAAAAACTGGGAGAAATGCAGCGCAGATGCAAGGATGCTGGAATTCCCATTATGATCGTGTTTGAAGGCATGGGAGCATCAGGAAAAGGCACTCAGATCAATCACTTGATACAGGCGCTGGATCCAAGAGGATTTGATGTGTATGCCAATGATAAATCTACCAGAGAGGAGCGCTTACATCCGTTTTTGTGGCGCTTCTGGACCAAACTCCCTGCTCAGGGAAGAATCGCTCTCTTTGACAGAAGCTGGTATCGGCAGGTGACCATGGAGCGGTTTGACGGTAAGATTCAAGAGACCGCCATGGCGGGAGCATTAAAGGATATCCAGTCTTTTGAACGGCAGTTGACGGCTGACGGTATGGTCATCATAAAACTGTTTCTCTATATCTCAGAAAAGGAACAGAAAAAGCGGTTTAAAAAACTGGAAAGTTCTGAAGATACCAGCTGGCGTGTGTCTGAAGATGACTGGCGCAGGAATAAAGGCTACAGCCGATTTTTAGGCATTTGCGAAGAAATGCTTGAAAAGACCGATATGGACTATGCTCCCTGGACCATAATAGAAGCTACGGATAAAGAGTATGCCGCTGTAAAGATCATGACCCATGTGACGGACAGCTTAGAAGAGGCTTTAAGACAGCGTCAGCTTCGGGGAGAGAGGAAGGAAAAAGAAGTTCCGGTACGATCCATGAAGTATCAGAACGGCGTTCTCTCCGGTGTGGATTTAACCAAATCCTTATCAAAGGAAGAGTACAAAGAGGAGATCGATCTCTTACAGGAAAGGCTGGAACGTCTTCACAGCCAGATATACCGCTTAAAGATCCCGGTGGTTCTTGGGTTTGAGGGCTGGGATGCCGCCGGAAAAGGCGGAGCCATCAGACGCCTTACCAGCCATTTAGATCCCAGGGGATATAAGGTTTATCCCACATCAGCGCCCAATGACTTGGAACGGGTCCATCATTATCTGTGGCGTTTCTGGAATCATGTGCCAAAGGCCGGACACATCGCCATCTTTGACCGTACCTGGTATGGACGGGTGCTGGTGGAGAGAATTGAAGGCTTTTGCAGTGAAAATGAATGGAAGCAGGCATACCAGGAAATCAATGAGATGGAAGATCACATGACCAATGCCGGAGCAGTGGTCTTAAAGTTCTGGTTACACATCGATAAAGAGGAGCAGGAACAACGATTCCGTGCACGCCAGGAAAATCCGCTCAAACAGTGGAAAATTACAGAAGAAGACTGGAGAAACCGGGAGAAATGGGACCAGTATGAGGAAGCAGTCAATGAGATGCTGGTGCGCACCTCAACGACCTATGCTCCCTGGATTGTAGTGGAAGGAAACTGCAAGTATTATGCCAGAGTAAAGATCTTAAAAACAGTGGTGGATGCCTTAGAAGCAAAGATCAGAGAGACAAAGAAAAAACCTTGACCGCTTGAATTTTCATCTCTTTTCGTGTAAAGTAGGAAAGGAGTGAATGAACCAGGAGGAAACGGTATGAATACGGTTTTAGTCGTGGGCGGGGGCGCTGCAGGGATGCTGGCTGGTATAGCAGCAGCCATGAAGGGCAGTACCGTCCATATTTTTGAGAAAAATGAAAAGCTTGGCAAGAAAGTCTATATTACAGGAAAAGGCCGCTGCAACGTGACCAACGCCTGCGACACAGAGGAACTATTCGGTAATGTTGTGACCAATGCCAAATTTTTATATAGCAGTTTTTATGGATTTACCAATTTTGATATGATGGATCTTTTGGAGAACCTTGGCTGTCCGCTGAAAACGGAGCGTGGCAACCGGGTATTTCCGGTGACGGACAAAGCTTCAGACGTGATCCGGGCCTTGAACCAGAGACTTCTGGATCTTGGAGTTTCCATTCACTACCGGTCTGAGGCAGAACATCTTCTCCTGGAAAACGGTGTGGTGACCGGTCTTGTCATCAAGAACGGGGGAAAGAAGGAAAAGGTTCTTGCAGATGCCGTGATTGTTGCCTGCGGCGGTTTTTCCTACCAGGCTACCGGCTCCACTGGAGATGGCTATGAACTGGCAAAGGAAGCAGGCCATACGGTTACGTCTCTGTCTCCTGCCCTGGTTCCATTTGTTGTAGAGGAACCGGTGGTAAAAGAGCTTCAGGGATTGTCTTTGCGCAACATAGAGGCCACTGTTACCAAAGGGAAAAAGGCGGTTTACAAAGAATTTGGAGAAATGCTCTTTACCCATTACGGCGTCAGCGGTCCTGTGCTTTTAAGTGCCAGCAGTTATGCAGCAAAAGAGTTGAAAAAAGGTCCACTGACCCTTTCCATAGATTTAAAGCCGGCTCTTTCTGAAGAACAGCTTGATTCCAGGCTTTTACGTGAATTCGAAGAGTCCATCAACAAACAGTTTAAAAATTCTCTGAATAACTTATATCCGGCCAAGCTGGTTCCGGTCATGATAGACCGAAGCGGCATATCACCGGAAAAAAAGGTCAATGAGATCACAAAAGAAGAACGACAGCGGATCATTCAGTTAACCAAAGCATTTACCCTCACTCTTACCGGGCTCCGGGCCTACAATGAGGCCATCATCACTCAGGGCGGTATTTCTGTCAAAGAGGTCAATCCCTCCACGATGGAATCCAAACTGGTCTCCGGACTTTATTTTGCAGGAGAAGTGCTTGATTTAGATGCAGTGACCGGAGGGTTCAATCTGCAGATCGCCTGGTCCACTGGCTGGGCGGCTGGAAGTTCTGCCGGAGAGGAGAAAGACGAAAGATGACAAAAGTTTATAATATAGCCATTGACGGGCCGGCAGGAGCAGGAAAAAGCACCATTGCCAGATCCGTCGCAGAAAAGCTTCATTTCGTATACGTTGACACAGGGGCAATGTACCGCGCCATGGCTCTCCATTTTTTGAGAAACGAAATCCCCTCTGCCGATGAGGCGGCCATATCTCAGGCAGCCGAAGAAGTGAATGTGACCATTTCCTACAAAAACGGGGAGCAGCAGGTGATTTTAAACGGGGAAAATGTTTCCGGCCTGATCCGAACGGGAGAAGTCAGTGCCATGGCTTCTGCAACTTCCGTATATTTGCCGGTGCGCAAAAAACTGATGGAGCTTCAAAAGGAACTGGCACAAAAAGAGAATGTCATCATGGATGGCAGAGACATCGGAACCTGTGTCCTGCCGGATGCAGATCTTAAAATCTATCTGACTGCAAGCAGCAAAGTGCGTGCCAGAAGACGGTTTGGCCAGTTAAAAAACAGCGGAACGGAATACACCCTGGAAGATATAGAAAAAGATATTATTGAGCGGGATAACCGGGATATGAACCGGGAAATTGCCCCCTTAAAACAGGCAGAGGATGCCATTTTAGTGGACTCTTCTACCATGACAGCCAGAGAAGTGGAAGCGCAGATCCTGGAATTATTTAAGCAAAAGAAAGAGAAAGGGGAGAAGTAGAAATGGAAGTGATTATTGCGAAGTCAGCTGGATTTTGTTTTGGTGTAAAACGGGCCGTAGATCAGGTTTATGAACAGCTGAAGAGAAACGATAAGCCTATCTATACCTATGGTCCCATCATTCATAACGAAGAAGTGGTAAAAGATCTGGAAGAAAAGGGAGTAAAAGTCATCCAGACGGAAGAGGAATTAAATCAGATCCGGGATGCTGTGGTTGTCATAAGATCCCATGGAGTGGGCAGACAAATTTATGAAATTATGGAAAAAAATGGAATCGAGATTATTGATGCCACCTGCCCTTATGTGCGTAAGATTCACCGGATAGCGGAAGAACAGAGCAAAGACGGAAGACGCTTAATCATAATTGGAAATGAAACGCATCCAGAAGTACAAGGTATTAAAGGCTGGGGAAATGCCAATACTTTAGTGGTGGAAACACCCGAACAAGTGGAAACTTTACCTTTATCGGAAGGAGAAAGGCTGTGTATTGTATCACAGACGACATTTAATTACAAGAAATTTGAAGATTTAGTTGAAAAAATTTCTGAAACGAGGTATGATATACTTGTTTTAAATACGATTTGCAATGCAACACAGGAAAGACAGGTGGAAGCAAAGCGGATAGCTTCAGAAGTGGATGCCATGATCGTCATTGGCGGAAAAAGCAGTTCTAATACCCAGAAGCTGTACGAGATATGCCGAAGGGAATGTAAGAATACTTACTATATCCAGACACTAGGTGATTTAGATCCTGATTGTGTAAATTCTGTGCGCAGCGTAGGTATTACAGCCGGGGCTTCAACCCCGAATCATATTATCGAGGAGGTTCATACTAATGTCAGAGTTAAGTTTTGAACAAATGTTAGAAGAATCATTAAAAACCATACGTACAGGAGAGATCGTCACTGGTAAAGTCATCGACGTAAAAGAAGATGAAATAGTCTTGAATATAGGTTACAAGTCTGACGGCATCATTCCGCGTAGCGAGTACACGGATGACCAGAATTTAAATCTCACAACTGTTGTACAGGTTGGAGAAGAGATGGAAGCCAAAGTCATCAAGGTAAACGATGGTGAAGGTCAGGTTGCTTTGTCCTACAAGAGACTGGCAGCAGACAGAGGCAATAAGAAACTGGAAGAAGCATTTGAAAACCACGAAGTACTGACTGCAAAAGTTGCTCAGGTACTTGACGGTGGTTTAAGTGTTGTTGTAGAAGGCGCTAGAGTCTTCATTCCTGCAAGTCTGGTATCCGATTCTTACGAAAAGGATTTATCCAAATATGCAGACAAGGAAATCGAATTCATCATTACTGAATTCAATCCTAAGAGAAGAAGAATCATCGGCGACAGAAAACAGCTTATGGTTGCTAAGAGAGCAGAACTTCAGAAAGAGTTATTCGGCAGAATCCATACTGGTGATGTCGTAGAAGGAACCATTAAGAACGTAACCGATTTCGGTGCATTCATCGATCTTGGCGGCGCAGATGGCTTACTTCATATCTCAGAGATGAGCTGGGGCAGAGTAGAAAGCCCGAAGAAGGCATTTAAGGCTGGAGAAAAAGTAAAAGTTTTAATCAAGGACATCAATGGCGATAAGATCGCATTAAGCTTAAAGTTCGCTGAGACAAATCCTTGGAAAGATGCATCTGATAAGTATGCAGTAGGAAATGTTGTAAGCGGAAGAGTTGCACGTATGACAGATTTCGGCGCATTCGTTGAGCTGGAGCCAGGCGTGGACGCACTGCTTCATGTATCCCAGATTTCCAGAGAGCATGTAGAGAAACCTTCCGATGTACTTTCTATCGGTCAGGAAATCGAAGCAAGAGTCGTTGATTTCAACGAAGATGATAAAAAGATCAGTTTAAGTATCAAAGCACTTCAGGTACAGGATGATGAAGAATCTTCTGTATATTCTGACGAAGCTTAAACATAATAAGATATATAACAGATGAGGAAGTGGAGCGATCCACTTCCTTTTTTGAATACCATAAAACCAGTAAGAACAAGAAAGGGGAAATTATGAAAAGGAAAACCAGTTTATGCCTGGCCATTCTGCTGACACTGTCTTTTCTGCTGTCAGGTTGTAAGGGACAGCAGGAAACCCAGCCGGAACAGACGAATGCCCAGCCGGTCAATGTGCAGGGAGATGCAAAAAGAGCGGTAGATCAAACAACCGGTAAGGCAGGATTGGAAGATGATTATTATGACTATGTAAACCAGAATGTTCTGAAAGAAAAGGAGATACCAAAGGATTCCAATAACTGGAGTTATTTTTATGATCTGAACAAAAAGGCATATGATGTTCTTAACAATACACTGAATGAAATTGTTATGAACCGGAAAAATGCAGAGCCGGGATCTCTTCAGCAGAAAATTGCAGATCTGTTTCTGACTGCCCTTGATATGGAAGGGAGAGAGAAGGCTGGTCTTGGACAGTTAAAGCCCTATATTGACAGCATCAGAAATGCCTCCAGCTTAGACGAGTTTTTAAACGTTACCGGAAACCTCTATTCGGAGATAGGATTTGGCAGCATCATTCTGCCACAGTGGTATGAAGACATGAAGGATTCTACCCGATATTCCTTGTATTTGGATGGGGCAGATTTAGGACCGGGGAAGGAAACTCTGGAAGATAAGTCCCAGGAAGATTTAATAAAAAGTTATGAGGAGTATATTGGAAGAACCATGGAGTTTTCCGGTATGGAAAAGGAGGAAGCGAAAAAGGCTGCCGCAGAGATTTTGGCACTTCAAAAAAATTTAGCAGAGAGCGCCCTTCCCTTAAGCCAGCAGAACGATCCTGGTATTGTTTATAATCCCTATACTCAGGAAGAGTTAAAAAAACTTTTCCCAGAGGGAACCATTGACCGCTTTATCCAGTCAGCAGGACTCTCGGGACTTGACACCTATGTGGTAAGCCAGGAAGAGCAGATGAAAAAAATAGGGAGTTATCTTACGGAAGACTCTCTGCCTCTCCTTAAAAATTACACCATATTCAGTCTGATGGATGATTTTGCAATTTATCTTACACCAGAGATCCGTAATAATTACAGTGACTGGCATAATCTTCAGAACGGCATTAAGGAATATAAAAGTGATGAGAAAATGGCCAGTGAACTGACTCAGGGGATGCTGGGATTTGAATTCGGTCAGCTTTATGTGGAGAAGGAGTTTTCAGAGGAAGATAAGGTGGCCATTAAAGAAATGGTACAGCAGATCTTAAATGCCTATAAAGCTCAGATCATGGCTCTGGACTGGATGGGAGATGCAACAAAAGAAGCAACTATTAAGAAGCTGGAGCACATGGCTCTGAAAATCGGCTATCCGGACAAATGGCCCAATGATTATGCAAGTGCTTCCGTTCTGTCTGTAGAGCAAGGTGGGAATTTCATTGACAATGCCCTTTCCCTTGTGAAAGCCAAAAATAAAGTACAAAAAGAAAAGGTACGCGAACCGGTAGATAAAGGAGAGTGGGCAATGACACCTCAGACGGTCAATGCTTACTATAATCCTACTGGCAATGAGATCGTATTTCCGGCGGCAATTCTGCAGGCTCCCTTTTATGATCCCAACGCAGACTACGCAGCAAATCTTGGTGGAATAGGAATGGTCATCGCTCACGAAGTCAGCCATGCCTTTGATTCTTCCGGGTCCCAGTATGATGAAAATGGGAATTATCATGTATGGTGGACCGAGGAAGACCGGGCAAAGTTTAAAGAGCGGGCGGACCGTGTGGTGGCTTATTATGATGGACAGGAAGGGTTTCAAGGACGTAAAGTAAATGGTCGGCAGACACTGGATGAAAATATTGCAGATCTGGGTTCTCTCGCCAGCATTACTGCAATTGCAGGAGATGATGTTGAAGCCTTAAAGCTTCTGTTTCGGCAGTATGCCACCATATGGGCATCCAAGTATACTCCGGCAGCCATGATTAAGAGACTGAACACTGATGTTCATTCCCCGGCGAAGGTGAGAGTGAATGCCGTTCTTAGTGCCACAGATGCTTTTTATAAAGCTTATCCTGAGATAAAAGAGGGAGATGGCATGTATGTACCGCCAGACAAGCGGGTGAAGATCTGGTAAAATAAAATTAAGAAGGCCGTATCCAGGAGGCATGTCCCGGGATACGGCCCTTTTGTCATTTGATATGTTTTTTCAGTGCATCAAAGCTTTCCTGGCTGATGACGTGTTCAATTCGGCAGGCATCTTCATCTGCGATCTCTCTGGACACTCCTAAATTAACCAGCCATCCGGAGAGAAGTTCGTGCCGTTCATAAATCATCTCGGCGATTTCCTTTCCTGCTTCCGTTAGATAGATGTATCCTTCTTTTGTAACCGTAATGTGGTTTCTTTCCCGAAGATTTTTCATGGCAACGCTGACGCTGGATTTTTTGAAGCCAAGCTCCTCAGCCACATCGACAGACCGTACCACAGGATGGGTCTTGCTTAAAACAAGTATGACTTCCAGATAGTTTTCCGATGATTCATTCGTATGCATAAATAGCGTCACCTCAATTTAAAATGATATTTTCAGTATATCATATGGAAGAAGGAACATCAAATAAAAATTTAATGATAAAAAAAATCGATAAAAATCTTGACAACTTCCTTAAGTTAGCATATACTAACCTTCAGGAAATGGAAATGATTATCAATAATATAAAAAGAAAGAAGATGACGAATGATGCCTTTGACAATGGTGAAAGCTGGTGAGCCGAACGTGATCCGTAAGATCGGTGGAAAAGAGGAAACAAGACGGTTTTTGGAAAACCTGGGGTTTGTTACCGGCGGGGTCGTGACCGTTGTTTCTGAAATCGGAGGAAACATGATTGTTAATGTAAAAGATTCCAGAGTAGCGATTGGAAAAGATATGGCCAATAAAATCATGGTAGGTTAAAGAAGGAGAAAAGAAGATGACATTGAAGGAAGTTCCGTGCGGAAAAACAGTTAAGGTAACCAAACTGACCGGTGAAGGCCCGGTAAAAAGAAGGATTATGGACATGGGAATCACGAAAGGCGTAGACGTTTTTGTAAGAAAAGTTGCTCCTCTTGGTGATCCTGTTGAAGTTACCGTTAGAGGTTATGAATTATCCCTCCGGAGAGCGGATGCGGAAATGATTGTTGTGGAATAGTTTTTTTTTACATATGAGTTAGGTAAAACTAATACCAAACAAATTAGTGCTGACAGGCAGAAAGAGGTAGAGTATGTCAATTAAGATTGCATTAGCAGGTAATCCAAACTGCGGAAAGACGACGCTGTTTAATGCGCTTACGGGATCAAATCAGTTTGTGGGGAACTGGCCCGGAGTTACAGTGGAGAAGAAAGAAGGAAAGTTAAAGGGCCATAAGGACGTAATCATCATGGACCTTCCTGGTATTTATTCCCTTTCTCCATATACACTGGAAGAAGTAGTCGCCAGAAATTATTTGATCGGAGAACGGCCAGATGCGATTTTAAATATCGTGGACGGAACTAATATCGAACGTAATTTATACTTATCCACCCAGCTTATGGAATTGGGAATCCCTGTGATCATGGCCATCAACATGATGGATATCGTGGAGAAAAACGGAGACAAGATACATATCAGCAAGCTGAGCCAGAAGCTTGGCTGCGAAGTAGTAGAAATCTCCGCATTAAAGGGAACCGGCCTCCAGCAGGCGGCTGAAAAGGCAGTTGCTCTTGCCAATAATAAAAAGAGCAGCATTCCGGTTCACAAGTTCCAGGCAGAAGTGGAAAGCGTATTGGATTCCATTGAAGAGAAATTAGGAAATGATGTTCCTGATGATCAGAAACGCTTCTTTGCAATCAAGCTTTTGGAAAAAGACAGCAAGATCGAAAGCCAGCTTAAAAGAGTGCCTGATGTATCAGAAGAAATCACCTTAATTGAACGGGAGATGGATGATGATACCGAAAGTATCATTACCAACGAGCGCTATATGTACATCTCCTCTATCATAAATGAATGCTTTACAAGAAATAAGACCGATAAACTTACGGTATCGGATAAGATCGACCGTATTGTTACAAACCGTTTTCTGGCATTGCCAATCTTTGCGGCGGTTATGTTCCTTGTATATTATGTATCTGTTACAACCGTAGGTACCTGGGCAACAGACTGGGCCAATGATGGCGTGTTCGGCGAAGGCTTCAGCTTCTTTGGCATCGATGTTCCTGGTGTTCCGGTTGTAGTTGAAGGCATTTTGACAGCAGTAGGCTGTGCGGACTGGCTCCAGGGCTTGATTCTTGACGGAATCGTTGCTGGTGTTGGTGCAGTTTTAGGTTTCGTACCTCAGATGTTAGTTCTCTTCATTTTCCTTGCTTTCCTTGAGAGCTGCGGATATATGGCGAGAGTTGCCTTTATTATGGACCGTATCTTCCGCAAATTCGGTCTTTCCGGTAAATCCTTCATTCCGATGTTAATCGGTACCGGCTGCGGCGTTCCAGGCGTTATGGCTTCCCGTACCATTGAAAATGACCGTGACCGTAAGATGACCATCATGACCACCACATTTATTCCATGTGGAGCAAAACTTCCGATCATTGCCCTGATCTCAGGTGCATTATTCGGCGGGGCAGCATGGGTAGCTCCAAGTGCTTACTTTGTAGGTATTGCAGCGATTATCTGCTCTGGTATTATTCTGAAAAAGACCAAGAGATTTGCTGGCGATCCGGCTCCTTTCGTTATGGAACTTCCGGCATATCATATGCCTACCGTTGGTAACATCTTAAGAAGCATGTGGGAACGCGGCTGGTCCTTTATTAAGAAAGCAGGAACCATCATTCTTTTAGCAACCATTTTTGTGTGGTTTACATCTTACTTCGGTTGGGTAGACGGAGAATTCAGACTGTTGGATACTCTTGAACTTGATCACAGTATCCTGGCAGCAATCGGCGGAACAATCAGCTGGGTATTTGCTCCTCTGGGCTGGGGTGACTGGAAATCTGCAGTTGCCGCAATTACAGGTCTGATTGCAAAAGAGAATGTTGTAGGAACCTTTGGTGTTCTCTACGGATTTGCAGAGGTTGCCGAAGATGGCAGCGAAATCTGGGGAACTCTTGCAGGAAGCATGACAACTATTGCAGCTTACTCCTTCCTGGTATTTAATCTTCTTTGCGCTCCATGTTTTGCAGCTATGGGTGCGATCAAAAGAGAGATGAATAATGTGAGCTGGTTCTGGTTTGCAATTGGTTATCAGACACTTCTTGCCTATGTGGTAGCACTCTGTGTTTACCAGATTGGTATGCTGATCACAACCGGAACTTTCGGATTCTTTACAGCAGTAGCATTTGTTCTGATCGCCGGATTTATTTACCTGTTAGTAAGACCTGGCAAGGATACAAAGTTAACAAAAGCAAATTTTAAAAGTGTAGCAGGCGCAAAATAAGCTGCGGTACACGTAAATATGAGCCTGCATAAATGTGCAGGCTCGAAATATAAGGAGGTACTCTATGGGAACAATTGTTGTGTTATTGGTTGTCATCGGTGCGGTGGCATTGATCATTAAGAGTATGATTCGCGACAAGAAAAACGGAAAATCCATTCAATGCGGTGTATCATGCAAAGATTGCGGAGGACATTGCAGTCACTAGAGACTGCAGCCGGAAGGTGAATGGTTAAAATTCCTTATTACAGTAAATGGAGGTGCCAAAATGGAAGATCGCAATATTATCAGTGAGAAAAGAAAAGTGACTGATTCCAGAAGCTATCACAGATCAAGAATGCAGAAAGAGCTTATCATTGAAAAGCTGAAGGAAAAGGGTTGCAGAATAACAAAACAGCGCCTCACGCTGCTGGATATTATTCTGGAACATGAATGCTCCAGTTGTAAGGAGATATATTATAAAGCATCGAGAGTTGATGAAAGTATCGGTGCCGCAACCGTTTACCGGATGGTAAATGTTCTGGAAGAAATCGGGGCAATCAGCCGCAAGAACATGTATAAGATCGCTTATTCAGAAACCTGTTCTATGGAAGATGCATGTACCGTGGTACTGGATGATGAGACAACGTATCATTTGTCTGCGAAAAACTGGAATTCTGTCGTAAGGGCAGGACTTTCTGCATGCGGCTATTTAAATGACCAGAAAATCACATCCATATCAGTAAAACCATGTGAATGCGAGCAGGCCGGTTGCTATTAATCTTATTCATCTGAAGTTAGCACACACTAACTAAAGAAATGAGCACGTAAAATATGAATACAGAAACAGTTTTTGAGTTATGCAATGATGGTATTGATTACCATGAAATCATCGAATGCATTGTAAGTGCGTTGGATGCAAAAGACCCTTATACGGCAGGGCATTCTCAAAGGGTCAGCGATATGGTGCTGGCCCTTTCTGAAGTTTTAGGACTTCCCCGGACAGAGATGGAGAAGATCCATATTGCAGCTCATCTTCATGACATCGGAAAGATCGGTGTCCCCGATGCAGTTCTTAATAAGCCAGACACGCTCTCCCGTGAAGAATGGGAAGCTATGAAAAAACACCCGAAGATAGGTGCCGAGATTTTAAGCAAATCAAGACATTTGAATGAACTAAAGGATATTGTTTTATATCACCATGAGCGCTACGACGGCAAGGGGTATCCAAGCGGTTTAAAAGGGAAGGAAATTCCTCTGGGAGCCAGGATTATAGCTATCTGCGATTCCATCGATGCCATGATGTCTGACCGGGGCTACCGGAAAGCCTATTCCTTAGATCACTGCTATGAGGAAATAAAAAAGAATCTGGGAATGATGTATGACCCGGATATTGGAGCCCTGGCACTGATGCACTGGTCTGAAGTGACTGCTGCTGCCTGGAAATGATAAAATTTATCACCAACTAGAATTATCTTTGACTAACCGAAAACATGCCTGCTATGATGGTACGAACTAGAAAAAACTGGTAATTATGAGGAGGATACAAAAGATGTGGGATATTTCCAGAATTAAAAACACAGGGATCTTTGTTGGAGGCATCCTGTTTGGAACTGCCGGTGTAAAGTTTCTTTCCAGCAAGGATGCAAAAAAGGTTTATACCAATTGTACCGCTGCGGTTCTTCGGGCAAAGGACTGTGTTATGAAGACAGCAACTACTGTTCAGGAGAATGCGGAAGATATTCTTGCTGAAGCAAAGCAGATCAATGAAGAGCGTATATCAAAGGAAGCTGCTGCGGTAGAAGAATCCGAATGTGCAGAAGCATAAAAGGCTAAAACCGCCAGACTACAAAAGAATATGACAGAGCGGGGCCGGTGAACCATGGCCCCGTTTTCTGTACGGAGGAGCAGACGTGAAATTTATCATTAAACATGAAATGCCGGGGCGGCTCCGGGTTCATCTGGTCCAGACACGGATGACTTACCAGGAAGCCGATACGCTGCTATATTATCTGCATGGTATAAAAACAATAACAACCGTGAAGGTCCATGAGCGGACAGCCGATGCTGTCATCTGCTATGTGGGCAGCCGGGAAGAGCTTATCAAGGCGCTGAAACAGTTTGACTATAATGCCGTAGAAGTGCCATCAGGGGTTCTGGAACATTCCGGCCGGGAGCTGAATGCGTCCTATCAGGAAAAACTGGTCTTAAAGGTACTTTTCCGGGCAGCCAGAAAGCTGTTTGTGCCGGCACCCATGCAGCCCTTTTACATTGGTGTAAGATCTATGAAATACATCATAAGAGGACTGAAATGTCTTTTGTTAAGAAAAATGGAAGTGGCGGTTTTGGACGCCATAGCCATTGGCGTTTCCCTGGTACGGGGAGAATCGGAGACAGCCAGTTCCGTCATGTTCCTGCTTGGAATCGGTGAGCTGCTAGAAGAATGGACCCATAAGAAGTCCGTAGGAGATTTGGCCAGAAGCATGTCCTTAAATGTGGGCCGGGTGTGGCTCTTAAGCGGCACTCAGGAGGTGCTTGTGGAAGCTTCCTCCATCAGGCAGAATGATCAGGTAGTGGTTCACATGGGCAATGTAATTCCTTTTGACGGTACTGTAACTTCCGGAGAGGCTATGGTCAACCAGGCTTCTCTTACCGGGGAATCCCTGCCGGTGAAAAAAGAAACCGGAGGCTATGTATATGCCGGAACTGTGGTGGAAGAAGGAGAACTCATCATTAAGGTCCGGGAAGTATCTGGTTCCACCCGGTTTGAAAAGATCGTTACCATGATAGAAGAGTCAGAGAAATTAAAGTCTTCTCTGGAAAGCAAGGCCGGACATCTGGCGGACCGGCTGGTTCCCTATACCCTTTTAGGCACCGGTTTGACCTGGCTAGTCACCAGAAATGTAACCAGAGCCCTTTCTGTTCTTATGGTGGACTTTTCCTGTGCCTTAAAGCTTGCCATGCCTATTTCAGTGCTGTCTGCTATTCGTGAGGCCAGCATGTATCATATGACCGTAAAAGGCGGAAAATACTTAGAAGCAGTGGCAGATGCGACTGTGGTGGTTTTTGATAAGACAGGAACACTGACGAAAGCGAAACCTACAGTAAAGGAAGTGGTAACTTTTGGCGGGGAAAGCAAAGAAGAGATGTTACGGATTGCTGCCTGTCTGGAAGAGCATTTCCCTCATTCCATGGCAAAAGCCGTGGTGAATGCGGCCAGAGATATGGGATTAGAACACGAGGAAATGCATTCCAAAGTAGATTATATCGTGGCTCATGGTATTGCTTCCTATATTGAAGGCAGGAAAGTGGTTATTGGCAGCTATCATTTTGTATTTGAAGATGAAGCGTGTATCGTTGATGATGCTTATCAGGAGAAATTTGATCAACTCCCGGCAGACTGCAGCCATCTCTATCTTGCCATGGATCAGAAGCTGGCAGCCGTAATCTGTGTGGAAGATCCTCTGCGGGAAGAAGCTGGAGCTGTGGTAAATTCCTTAAAGAAAGCAGGGATTCAGAAAGTGGTTATGATGACCGGAGACAGTGAGCGGACGGCTAAGGCGGTTGCAGCCAGAGTCGGAGTGGATGAGTATTACTCAGAAGTTCTGCCGGAGCAGAAAGCCCGCTTCATTGAAAAAGAAAAAGCCGCTGGCAATGCCGTGATCATGGTGGGAGATGGGATCAATGATTCCCCTGCTCTTTCAGCCGCAGATGTGGGCATCGCCATCAGCGACGGGGCGGAGATTGCAAGAGAAATAGCAGATATTACCATTGCTGCGGACAATCTTTTTGAAATCGTCACCTTAAAGCTGTTGAGTGACAGCCTGATGAAGCGGATTCACAGTAACTACCGGAATATCGTTGGAATCAATACCAGCCTGATCTTTTTGGGAGTTGTAGGTATCATATCTCCAACCACTTCTGCCCTTCTTCACAATTTGTCAACTCTGGGAATCAGTCTTGGAGGTATGCAGAATCTGTTAGAGGAGTGACCAAACCAACTTGACTTTCCTGTTGGTTTCATGTATACTTGCAGTGAAAATTTAAAAGGGGTGCTGGAGAAAGTCCGGCTGAGATAAGACAGTATTGTCTTGAACCCTGTAACCTGATCTGGATAATGCCAGCGTAGGAAACTTTAAGGCTCAGCCTGTTCACCCGCCCGGATATCCGGGCGGGTTTTCTATATTTATCAAAAGGAGAGAAAAACATATGAATGCAAGCGTAGCGATTCAGACACTTCCCGAGGCAAAGAATGACGAGGAATTAATCCGTATAGTAGATCAGGTGATTGATTATATCAAAAGCACCGGACTTAATTATTATGTAGGGCCCTTTGAGACAGCCATAGAAGGGGATTACGACGAACTGATGGATATTGTAAAGGAATGCCAGCATATTGCCATTCGTGCAGGCGCTCCGTCTGTGGCCGCTTATATTAAAGTTACCTACCGGCCAGAAGGAGAGGTATTAACGATTGAAAAGAAAGTCACAAAGCATCACCAATAAGCTGTGGTCATGTTCCGCGGTATTGGGGCTTCTTTTATTATGGCAGGGGATATCTTCCTTTGGACTGGTAGATTCTTACTTACTGCCATCTCCCATAAGTGTTGGAACTGCGTTCCTAACCGAATTCCCGGCACTTATGGGGCATGCAAAGATAACGCTGACAGAAGCGTTTACAGGGCTTTTTCTGGGAGTGGTCACCGGTTTTGCTATAGCCGTTATGATGGATCATTTTGACGGACTTTACCGGGCGTTCTATCCTCTGATCGTATTGACCCAGACAATTCCCACCGTTGCCCTGGCCCCGCTTTTGGTGTTATGGTTCGGTTATGAGATGACACCAAAGGTAATACTGATCGTATTGACCACATTTTTCCCGGTCACCGTAGGACTTCTTACCGGCTTTAAATCCGCAGATCCGGATGCCGTCAATCTGTTAAGGTCCATGGGAGCGGGCACTATAAGTATTTTCCGTTACATCAAACTCCCAGGAGCCATGGGGCAGTTTTTTTCCAGCCTTCGTATTTCCGCATCCTATGCAGTGGTAGGGGCGGTCATCTCGGAATGGCTGGGAGGCTTTGGCGGACTTGGCGTATATATGACCCGGGTCAAGAAGGCATTTGCCTTTGATAAGATGTTTGCAGTTATTTTTCTTATATCCGTCATCAGCCTTCTGCTTATGAAAGGCGTGGACATGCTTTCAAAAAAATGCATGCCATGGGGTAACCGTTAAATGTTAGATTTGGAGGAAAGAATGAAAAAAACAGGTTTGGCAATTCTTATTGCAGCGGCGTTTGCCGCATCGCTGACCGCCTGCCAGAAGCAGGAAAAACAGGCAGCAAATACAGAAACAGAAAATTTAAAAAAGGTTACCTTTGTCCTGGATTGGACACCTAACACCAATCATACCGGTCTTTATGTAGCACAGGAAAAAGGATATTTTAAAGAAGCAGGACTTTCCGTTGAAATCGTTCAGCCGCCAGAAGATGGGGCAGAAGTGCTGGTTGCCTCCGGGAAAGCGGATTTTGGTATGTCCTTCCAGGATAGCATGGCACCGGCTCTGGTGGGAGAAAATGCGCTTCCCATTACAGCTGTGGCAGCCGTGATCCAGCATAATACCTCTGGAATTATATCCAGAAAAGGGGAAGGGATGGCATCACCCAAAGGGATGGAAGGAAAGAAATATGCAACCTGGGATAGTCCGGTGGAGAAAGCCATGATCAAAGATGTGGTGGAGGCCGACGGAGGTGATTTTTCCAAGGTAGAGATGATTCCAAGTACAGTGACAGATGAGGTTTCTGCATTAAAAACAAAATCTGTGGATGCGATCTGGATATTTTATGCCTGGGCCGGGGTAAAGATGGAACAGGAAGGATTGGATACGGACTATTTTGCATTTGCAGATTTAAACCCTGTATTTGACTATTACACACCGGTTATTATCTCCGGCAATGAATTCCTAAAGAATGATCCTGAGACGGCAAGAGCGTTTCTAGGGGCATTGAGCAAGGGTTATGAAGACGCAGCAAACAATCCGGAAGAAGCAGCAGGAATTTTACTTAAGGCAGCACCGGAACTTGATGAAAAGCTTGTAATGGAAAGCCAGAAATATCTGGCAGATAAATATCAGGCAGACGTAGATGTCTGGGGATATATTGATCCAAAACGTTGGAACCGGTTCTATGACTGGCTCAATGAAAAGGGGCTGTCAAAAGCTGAAATTCCGGAAAATACCGGTTTTTCAAACGATTATCTGCCCCAGTAAAAGGTTAGGAGGAGCCAATGGTACATTTAAAGGCGGATGGCATAAAAAAATCTTTTGATGGAAGAACCATTCTGGAGGGAGTTTCATTAGAGCTTCAGGAAGGGGAGCTGGTTTCGCTTCTCGGTGCCAGCGGCGGGGGAAAGACCACTCTGTTTCAGATTCTTGCAGGTCTAAGCCTGCCTGATGAAGGGCATGTATATATAGAAGAGGAAGAAGTCACCGGCAAACCAGGAAAGGTCAGTTATATGCTGCAGAAGGATTTACTCCTTCCTTACCGTACGGTTGAAGACAATGTTGCGCTACCTCTGCTGCTTTCAGGAGTGAAAAAAGCAGAAGCCAGAAAAAAAGCTGCCGGGTATTTTGAAATGTTTGGCTTAGAGGGGACGGAGAAGAAATATCCCTCACAGCTGTCAGGCGGCATGCGGCAAAGGGCAGCACTTTTGAGGACCTTTTTATTTTCCAGGCCCATCGCTCTGCTTGATGAACCATTTTCTGCCCTTGATATGCTGACCAAACACACCATGCATGAGTGGTACTTAAAGGTGATGGAAGAAATCCGGCTTTCCACGCTTTTTATTACTCATGATATTGACGAGGCAATTCTTCTTTCTGACCGGATCTGCATCCTCACCGGATTTCCTGGAAAGATCACAAAGAAGATCATCATAAAAGAGGCAAAACCAAGAAGCAAAGATTTTCATATTTCAGAAGAATTTCTGGAATATAAAAGAGAGATTTTAAAACATTTAGAACAGCAGTGACAGCAGGCTAAAAGGTTGGATCCGGTATTTCATTGGAAAATTTAGGCAATTTTTACGCTTGTTATTCCGTCTGAATCATGTTACCCTAGAAAAGTATGGAAATGATTTCCATAAAATACAGCAAAGGATTTAGAAGGAATGAACAGGAAACGAAATCATGCAAGTACGATAGGAAGAATCATGTTTCTGGCAGCGTTTTTCATGCTGACAGGAGCGACGATTGCACTGGCAGATGATGCTTCAAAGTTTGTGCCCGGAACCAAGGTGAATGGAGTCCTGGTAGGGGGAATGACAATCGATGAAGCAAAGGTACAGATAGAGGGTTTTTACGGCAGGGAATATAACTTTACCGTTAAAGGAAAAGGAGGCAAAACCGAGGTTATCAAAGGACCGGATATCGGATATCAGGTGGTGATCACAGATGGATTAAAGACGGTTCTGGAAAGCCAGAATGCCTCCGGACGTGTAGCAGGACCTGCCGAGGATAACAGTCATGCGTTAAAAAGCACAGTGTCCTTTGATGAACAGAAGTTAAAAGAGAAACTGAATGCCCTTTCCTTTGTAAGCGGACAAAGTGTTGTATCTACAGTAAATGCCAAAGTGTCTGACTGGAAGCAGGGAGAGCCGTTTACCATTATTCCAGAAGTGCAGGGGAACAGCGTAAATACAGGCAAACTGGAAGAAATCGTAAAAAGTGCTTTGAATCAGGAACTGAAAGATGTGAACTTAGAGGAGTCCGGGTGTTATGACAGCGTTACTGTTACAAAGGATGATGAGGGATTAAAGACCCAGTGTGATGCACTCAACCGGGTACGGGAGATGCAGATCACCTATGCCTTTGGCAGCAGGTCAGAAGTGTTAAACGGGGAAGAAATCTGTTCCTGGATCACCGGACTGACAGACGGAGTCATTGGGGTTAGCGGGGATAAAGCGGCAGCCTATGTCAAATCTCTGGCGGACAAGTACGATACTGCAGGAAGGGGAAGGAACTTCCATTCTGCAAGCGGAAGGGACTTAACCCTTTCCGGCGCTTACGGCTGGCAGATCAACCAGCCTGCGGAGATCGCAGAACTGATTGCAGTAATACGCACAGGGCAGAGCCAGACCAGGGAACCCAATTATGCAAAGGCTGCTGCTGACCGCAACAATGACTGGGGCGGAACCTATGTGGAAGCAGATATGGCAGCCCAGCATGTTTATATGTATAAGGATGGCGTTCTGGTGTGGGATGCACCTTGTGTGACTGGCAATGTATCCAAGAATTACACCACTCCGGAGGGAATCTATACTCTGTCCTATAAGCAGACAGATCGGGTCCTTCGTGGGGCAAAGCAGGCGGACGGAACTTACGAGTACGAAAGTCATGTGGATTACTGGATGCCTTTTAACGGAGGAATCGGTTTCCACGATGCCAACTGGAGAAGCAAGTTCGGCGGAGCGATCTACCAGAACAGCGGAAGTCATGGCTGTGTGAATCTTCCGCCTAAGAAAGCAAAAGATCTATACAGTCTTGTTTATTCCGGAATTCCGGTCATCTGTCATTACTAAATTATGAGATAAAAGAGGCTGTCTTGTCACCTGGTGTTGGATTGACAAGACAGCCTCTTTGTGTTACATTGATTTCTATAAAATGGCAGAAAGGAGAGGTGTTTATGGCAGAAATTATGCCCCATATTAAGCTGTCAAAAGACCAGGCGGTTCCGTTTGCTTTGCTTCCCGGTGAGCCTGCAAGGCTTGACCGGATCGCTGCGTATCTGGAAGATGTGGAAGAACTGGCTTTCAACAGGGAATACAGAAGTTTGAAAGGAACGTTTCAGGGCATACCGGTAATGGCAGTATCCACAGGGATCGGAGGTGCATCTGCGGCGATTGCGGCTGAGGAACTAAGGCGCATCGGAGTAAAGGCAATGATCCGGATCGGAAGCTGCGGCGCGTTGCAAAAGGGTATATGCCTGGGAGATTTAATCATGGCAAACGGAGCGGTGCGAAATGACGGAGCTTCCGCCTCCTATGTGGATTCTGTGTATCCTGCGGTCCCGGACACAGAACTTTTGATGGCCTGTATGAAAAGTGCGGAGGAATTAGATGCAAAATTTCATGTTGGAATCGTCAGAAGCCATGACAGCTTTTACATCGATGATGAAAAAGAGGTGTGTGAATACTGGTCTAAGAGAGGAGTGCTCGGTTCGGATATGGAAACAGCGGCATTGTTTGTTACAGGCGGCCTGCGGGGGGTAAAAACTGCTTCCATTCTGAATACGGTAGTGGAATATGAGGAATCCTTAGAGGATAACATCAACCTTTATACCGACGGGGAATCTGCGAGAGTTAAGGGAGAACAGGCAGAGATCCTTACCGCACTTCGCGCGTTTGTCTTGATCAGTCAGAAACTGGAAGGGAGAATTTGAGAATGAAACAGCTATTTAAAACAAAATGGAATGCAGCGTGTTTTGTACTGATTCCAGCATGTATCGGCATCAATTATCTTGGTAAACTTTTTGCATCTGTTTTAAAACTGCCTTTATGGCTGGATTCCATTGGCACCTGCATCGGAGGAATCCTCGGAGGACCTGTGATCGGAGGAATCTGCGGAGCTGCCAACAATTTGATTTTCGGTTTTACAACCGGTGATTCCATCACCCTTGTCTATGCCCTGACAAGCCTTGGAATCGGTGCTTCTGCTGGAATCATGGCGAGGCTTGGCCATATGAAAACATTGCCGGGAGCGCTTTTAACAGCTTGTGTCACCGGACTTACTGCAGTTATAATCTCCACCCCATTAAATCTTATTTTCTGGGGAGGAACCACTGGAAATATCTGGGGAGATGCTGTTTTTGCATGGTCTCAGGCTTCAGGCCTGCCTGTTTTCCTTGGTTCATTTCTTGATGAAGTGGTGGTTGATGTTCCGGACAAGTTTATTACTCTTTTAATCGTTTTTGCCATTGTAAAAGGACTTCCAAGGAAACTTACCTCTCTTTATGAACTTGACGATGAAGTGGTAAGCCTGGATTAAACAGAAAGGCGGATTCACATGAAAAGCATCAGTCTTTACGTGGACCAGGATACTTATTTAACCAGGCTCCATCCGTTTGCAAAGCTGTTTTATATACTGGCTGCTGTGACAATTCCTCTCATTGGGGGAGGGATGGTGCTGTATGGCCCTTGCCTGGTGATCAGTTTCTGCCTGCTGATCGGAGGGAAAATCATCAAAAAGGCTTTTCCCCTGATCGCTTTTTCTTTTACCATTATTCTTACGGTATTTTTGATCCACGGACTTTTTAACCAGGAAAATGTTCAGGTGCTTTTTACTCTTGGACCCCTTATTTTTTATAAAGAAGGGCTTTTATATGCATCAAAGATCGGGTTGAATATCTTAAATATGCTTCTGGCATTTGCTGTGTTTGTCCTGACCACAAGACCTGCGGCTCTGGTGGATGATTTAGAGCAGGTAGGTTTTTCACCCAGATTCGGATATATGATCTGCTCCGTGTTCCAAATCATCCCACAGATGATGGGGACCATGAATACCATTATGGATGCCCAGAGAAGCCGGGGTATGGAGACCGAAGGGAATCTTTTTGTAAGAGCCAAAGCCTTCATCCCCTTAATTTCTCCAGTGGTAAACAGTTCACTGATCAATACCAGGGAAAGGGCCATTGCGCTGGAAGTCCGGGGATTTGATTCCAGGCAGAAGAAAACCTTTTTACAGGAACACAAATTAAGGGGAGAAGATAAGAGCTTTATAGCCTTCATGGTACTATTGCTTATCGCTTCCGTTTTATGGAGGATCTTGCAATGGCTTTGATCGAAGTAAAACAATTAAAATACCGCTATCCCCATACGAAACGCCTGGCTCTTGACGGAATCGATTTTTCCGTGGAAAAAGGGCAGTTTATCGGGATCATCGGTGAAAACAAGGCTGGAAAAAGTACCTTGTGCCAGGCCTTCGCAGGACTGGTACCCACCATGTTCCGGGGAGCTTATGGAGGAAAGCTGTTGATTGATGGAATGGAAGCTGGAAAAGTTCCCATTGCAGAACTGTGCCGCCATGTAGGACTGGTCTTTCAAAATCCATTTAATCAGCTTTCCGGAGCTAAGGAGACGGTGTTTGAAGAAATTGCCTTTGGCCTTCAGAATCTGGGGATTCCAAGAGAAGAGATCTTTAGACGGGTAAATGAAAATTTAAAACGTCTGGAGATTGAAGAATACAGAGACCGAAATCCCTTTGATTTATCCGGCGGGCAGACCCAGAGAGTGGCCCTTGCCAGCATACTTGCCATGGAACCGGAAGTCATTGTCCTTGATGAACCAACCTCCCAGTTGGACCCACAGGGAAGTGAAGAGGTATTCCGGGTGGTGGAGATGCTGAAAAAGACGGGAATAACCGTTTTGATGGTAGAACATAAGATGGAGAAACTGGCGGAATACTGTGACAAAATTCTTCTTATGCATGAGGGAAAGCAGGTGGCCTATGACACACCGGAACGAATCTTTTCCAGAGCCGACTTAGAGGAACTGGGAATCAAGCCGCCCGTTTATACCCAGGTATGCAAACGTCTTGGCGTATGCAAAGAGGAAGAAGGAGTGAAGCTGTATCCGGCCACTCTTGCCCAGACAGAGCATTTAAAGGCTCAGTTTCCAGGGCAGCTCTCAGGCAGAAGCAGTAAAAAAGAGCGGGATAGAACCAATGGAGAAAAGCTCTTTGAAATAGAAAATCTAAGCTTTGGCTACCGTCCGGGGGCTCCAATCATCAAATCCCTGAACTTAAGCCTTGACGCAAAGCCCACTGCCATCATCGGACAGAACGGAGCAGGAAAAACCACGTTAGTTAAGCTTTTAAAAGGACTTTTAAAACCAGAAGCAGGAAAAATTCTCTTACATGGAGAAGACATTTCTTTAAAAACAGTGGCAAAGCTGGCGGGAACCGTAGGCTATGTGTTTCAAAATCCTGATGACCAGATTTTTAAAAACCGGGTTCTGGAAGAAGTCATGGTAGGACCCCTTAATTTAGGAGCCAGCCGGGAAGAAGCAAAGGAGAAAGCCCGGAAAGCACTTAACATGGTAGGACTTTCCCAGGCAGAAGAGGAAAACCCTTATGATCTGGACTTATCAGAGCGAAAGATGGTTGCCATTGCTTCTGTGATCGCCATGGAGCCAGGCGTACTCATACTTGATGAGCCAACCATTGCCCAGGATGCCAAAGGGCGGGAGACACTGGGAACCATTATCCGTACTTTGAGCCAAAAGGGGGTTTTCGTACTGGCGATTCTTCACGATATGGATTTTGTTGCGGAATATTTTGACCGGGTCATTGTGATGGCACATGGGAATGTACTGGCTGACGGGCCGGGGGAAACTGTTTTCTATGAAAAGGAAAACTTAAAAAAAGCAAGGCTGGAACAGCCTCATACCACCAGATTGTGCGAATTTCTGGGATATGAGGGTGCATTTTTAACAGCAGAAGACATCAAAGAAAAAGGCAGGGAATAACAGAAATTGGATGGAATCGAACGCAGAAAAAAAATTATAGAAATCTTAAATCAGGAGAAAGGACCCGTTTCAGGGACAGAACTGGCGAAAAGAGTCGGGGTGAGCAGACAGGTTGTGGTTCAGGACGTGGCACTTATGAGGGCGGAGCAGGAAGAAATCCTTTCAACCAACAAAGGGTATGTCCTTCGCCGTCAGACAGCCCAGGAGGGAACAGACTGTGTCAGGGTTTTTTGCGCGCAGCATACGACGGAAGATACGTTAAGTGAGCTACAGACCATTGTGGATTATGGCGGCAGACTTTTGGACGTGTTCATTGAGCACGAAGTTTATGGGCAGATCCATGTGGATTTGATCATCAACAACCGGCTGGATGCAGAAGAATTCGTGGAGTCCCTGAAACATTCCGGGGATCAGCCGCTTAAAATTCTGACCAATGGCTGCCACTATCATACGGTTGCGGCAGATTCCAAAAAAAATTTAGACAGAATTGAAATGGAATTAAAAAAGAAGGGTTATCTTGCAGAATCATAAAATACACAGGCTGCCGCAAATATAATCTATGATGGCAATTGATGCAGGGAACTATATTGTTAATAGGCGGCTGCTAAATAAAATGTCTGAAACAAGCGTATCGTTCATAAGAAACGATACGCTTGTTTTTTGGGGGTTAGCGGAAATAGACTCCTTGTTCTAGTTTTCGTATAAGGCAGCGATATCATGTATTCTACGCTTCATTTCTGTGCGGATATGTAACGGCTCTAAACACTCGCATTTATCCCCAAAACTGAAAAGAATATTGTAGTAGTATTCGTTCTCTATGAAAGGAAAACGAACAATATAATGCTCATTGCCGTCAGCCAAAAAGTGTTCATAAGCGCAAAAATCAAGTACCCGATCCATGACAGATTTATGAATACGGATTTTGATTGGCAAGAGCATTTACCAGTTCATCCCCTCGTATCATAGAAGAGAGATTGGAAAGCCCCATCAGGATAGCAGAAAGGTCTGCAGTCGAAAAAACTTTTTTATCAATCTTGTATTTCTGCATGATTTCAAAGCCACCGCCAACTCCCGGTACAGAACAAACAGGAATTCCCGCCATGTTTATCGTGTCTATGTCACGGTAGATTGTGCGGGGGGAAACTTCAAACATATCTGCTAACTCCTGTGCGCCTATCCGCTCTTTTTCAAGGAGTATTAAAATAATGCTAACAAGCCTGTCAATTTTCATCTGACAGCCGCCTTTCAATTTTTCAAAAATTTCTTTTTGTCATTATAGATTATTGCCATAATGTTGTCAACAATTGCATGGTACTATAAAAAAGCAAATCAATTAATATACCTATCAGGAGGAGATACAATGCAGAAAAAAGCCTTAGTAATAATAGATATTCAAAATGACATAACAAAGAATTACAAGGATATCATTGACAATATCAATAAAGCGATTCATTGGGCAGTCAATCATAATATTCCTGTTGTTTATATAAGGCATGAAAATTTATCAGACGGCACGAGGACTTTTAAACCCAATACATATGGGTCTGAATTAGCTTCAGACTTAAATATAGTATCAAAAAATGTGTTTACAAAATACAAAGGAAACGCATTGAGCAGTGAAGAATTTACAGACTTTATTAGTAAAAACGAAATATGTGATTTCTACATAACAGGAGCAGATGCGGTTGCTTGTGTTAAATCAACCTGTTACAATTTACGCAAAGCAAATTATAGTGTTCATGTATTATCAGATTGCATTACATGTTATGATAAGAGGAAAATTGACGAAATGCTGCGCTATTATGAAAGTAAAGGCAGTAAGATCATTGCTTTAAATGACTTGTTATAAGTTTCGTTTTTAAATCCTCTGCCAAATGATAATAAAAAAACGTCATTTAGTGGTTGCTATTTCATGCTCAAAAACTAATGCTTAACTGAACGGCGGTTTTGAGAAAATCAAAGCCGCTGTTCTCTATATTTAGAGGGCTTTGTCAGTTGCGCCCTTTAATTATCAAAAACAAGCAGTGCCGCTAAATATTCGTGCGGTTATTTTAAAAGAAATGGCGTAGCTTTTACGCTACGCCACACTTCGGCAAACACTGTTTTACTAAGAAAGCTTTTATAGGAGTGTTTTTTGCCCGCTGCTTTGATTATTTTTCCGACGAACAAAATACAATAACTTTATCCGGTGTGGTAATTGCAGGGACACTGCGGGTAGTAAACATGTATAAAACGAATAAGTAATGACCTCCCGGCATATAAAAGAACGTCTGACCGTTGGGAAGCAGGATCTCTGAAGAAGCTGATTCCGGAATATTAAGCTTTAAGGTTTCATCTGTATTTACGAGATTCTGGTCAAAATAATCGAACATGGCTAAGTATCCATCGTCATTTTTCGCAAGTATGATGGCAGTGAACTGAGGCGGATAGATGAGAGGGACGGGTGCATCTGCATCATAAATGGCAATAATGGGATCGCCTTTTGAAAAGGTATGCTGTTCTAAAACATAGGTATCGGGATTGACGACAAAATTGACCTGACCAAGGCTTTGGCTTATAACAGAAATAAGCAGGGAACAGCTGTGGGAAAGGGCAGAAGTCTCTAACGGATTAACGGAGGTAACCGTTCCGTAAACAGCAGTAAAACGTGTCATGAAGGTGTCCTTTGGAATATTCTTATTTTCATTTTATGAAAGACACTGGTCTGTTGTGAAATGTCTTAAAATATCTTAAAGAGAAATCGTAATAAAAAAGTCAAAAAATATACCGGAAAAATTTAGACATATTTTGCGGTTTTCAGTTATAATTAATCCTGAAAGAAAAGGCTAGTAAAGAGGTAGGAAATAAATGGAAAAACAAAAACAGCGCAGCAGGAAAAAAAGACCCTTTGGATTAAAGGGCTGGGCAGTAGTCGGAGGCGGAACTGTGGCAGCAGCGGCGTTGATAGCTACTTTGGCATATATCCAGATGGGCAGAGCATATGAAAAGGTGTTTTTCCCCAATACCACGATCAATGGAATGAATGTATCCAAAAAATCTGTTGAGGATGTGAAGGAAATGATCGCTTCAAGCATTGGCGATTATAAGCTTACCATCCAGGAACGAGGAGGAGACACCGAAGAGTTAAAGGGCAGTGATATCGGACTGGAATCGGTGTTTGACGGAAAGCTTGAGGAGTTACTGGCGGAGCAAAAGCCCCTTTCCTGGGGAAAGCACATTAAGACGCCTGAGACTTATGAGATTGGTACCATGATCAAGTACAATGAGGATAAATTTAATACAGCCGTTTCTGCCTTATCCTTTCTGACGGAAGATCCGGAAGAAAAAGCTGAGGATGCGTCCATATCTGATTATGCTTCCGGGCAGGGATATCATATTATACCGGCAAAGGAAGGAAAAGAAGTAAATCCGGAAAAGGTGAAGACAGAGATTTCTGATGCCGTCATGAATTTAAAACCGGAACTTTCTCTGGATGAAGCAGGTGCTTACATATCCCCGAATGTTTCGACGGACGATCCTGAACTTGTAAGCAAAGTTCAGACCATGAACAAATATGTCAATACAACCATTACATATAAATTTGGAGATGGAAAAAAGGTTCTAAGCGGAGACACCATATCCAAATGGATCAAAACCGATGAAAGCGGTAAGGTCTATCTGGACAGCAAGTCCGTCAGCTCCTTTGTGAAAGAACTGGCAGACCAGTACGACACTGCGTATAAAGCCAAGAACTTAAAGACCTCCACAGGGCAGAATGTAAAGATTACAGGCGGAAGTTATGGCTGGAAAATAAACCAGAGTGCGGAGGCCGATGAGCTGGCAGAGTTAATTCGCACCGGGAACAGTCAGTCAAGAGAACCAGTTTATAAGACGAAGGCAGCCAGTCATGGCATTACAGATTATGGAAACACTTATGTGGAGATTAATCTGACCGCTCAGCATCTGTATTATTATAAAGACGGAAAGCTTGTAGTGGAATCGGATTTTGTATCCGGCAATGAATCCAAAGGCTGGTCAACACCAGCAGGAGTTTTCGCCCTTACCTATAAAGAAAGAGATGCGACCTTAAAAGGAGAGAACTACAGAACTCCGGTCTCCTACTGGATGCCGTTTAACGGCAATATTGGACTTCACGATGCCAAATGGCGAAGCAGCTTTGGAGGGTCTATCTTCAAGAACGGCGGATCTCATGGCTGTATCAACTTACCTCCCGCAGTGGCTAAAACTATTTTTGAAAATATAAGCGGGGGAATTCCCGTTCTCTGCTACCATCTGCCGGGAACAGAATCAAAGACAGCTTCAGGAGCTACAGGAAAGCCAGAGGAGACAACAGCTCCCACAACGGCTCCAACTACCGCGCCGACCACAGCGGCACCAACAACCGCCGCTCCGACAACGACCGCCGCTCCGACAACGACCGCCGCACCAACCACAGCACCTGCCCAGACCACAGCAGCTCCCACCAGGGAGACCGTGAAGGAACCTTCCACAACCGCTGCTTCTGAGGAACAAATAGACGGTCCTGGTGCTGGCAAAAGTACCGGAAAGAATAAAATCGGGCCTGGCATGTAAAGCGGTTTTGGTTATTAATAGAAATAAGTAAGGCCATAGGGGCTGCTGCATCAGAGGATTTTAAAAACTGATGCAGCAGCTTTGTATTTATAACAGGCAAAGATGATCTTGACAATTATATCAGAGTGATATAGTATAAACTGTATCAATCTGATATATAGGGAGGGGTCATATGTCTAATATTTTATTTATCAATGGGAATCTGCATGGTCATGTACATCCAACGCTCCCCCTGGTTAGGGAGCTTGCAGCCAGAGGGGAAAACATATGGTATTTTGGTGCGGATTCTTTTTTTCATGAGCTGGAAGCAGCAGGAGCAGTGCCTTTAAAAGAAGGGGAAGAACTGAAAGAGTTTTACAGCACATACCGGCCAGCAGGCAGTCACCCGTTTTTCACTATACTGGAATATATGATCCGGTTGGATGAGATATTGATTCCTGTAATACTACGTCTATGGAAAGAAAAAACTTTTGACTTTATCATTTACGACAGTGTTCTGGGAGCGGGCCAGTTTCTCGGCCAGATTCTATCCATACCAGTGGTTGGATCCTTTTCTTCCTTTGCTTTAAGTCGTCTTCCACTTCCTGACGAGATGTTGCAAAAAGGGTTTCATCCACAGCTGGATGAGTTCTATGCCAGACTGGAGGCACTGTGTTTCACTTATGGCTTAGTATTGCCGGACTCTCTTACATTTTTTAAAAACCAGGGAGATTTAAACATTGTATATACCTCAAAGGAGTTTAATCCTGGCAGTGAACTGTTAGATGACTCCTATAAGTTCATAAGTCCATTGATCAGGGATGAGGCAGCAGAAGATTTTCCGGTAGAGGCACTAAAAGGGAAAAAAGTGATTTATATCTCAATGGGTACCATAAACAACCAGTTATTAGACTTTTATAACATGTGTATGGAAGCTTTTGAAGCCTTTGACGGAATTGTTGTTCTCTCCATAGGGAAAAAGTGTCAGGTTTCTGATTTTCCTCATGTACCGGATAATTTTATGGTAAGACAATATGTCCCCCAGTTGGAAATACTGAAACATGCCAGTCTTTTTCTCACCCACGGAGGGTTAAACAGCGTCGGTGAAGCCATAAACTACGGAGTACCTATGCTCCTTTTTCCATTGATGAACGATCAGTTTTTAACAGCAAAGCAGGCAGCAGGAAAAGGCTGCGGCATAGTCCTTGACATGAAAAAAATGACTGCCAGTATAGTAAGGGAAAAAGCGAATGAGGTATTGGACGATCCCGATTACAGGAAAAGCTGCAAGGTGCTTCGACAGAGCTTTCTGGAGACGGGAGGCATAAAAAAGGCGGCAGATTATATCGAGGAGTTTATATCTGCTCAAAAGGAGGCAAAAGAAATTGTCCCTGAAAAATAAAACACGTTATGCGATTCTTGGAGTGCTGAACATATCTCCATGCACAGGATACGATATAAAAAAATACTGTGACAATATTATTGCACATTTCTGGAATGAAAATTATGGACATATTTATCCGGTACTTAAGACACTGCTGGAAGATGGACTCATTGAGCGGGTGGAGGAAGAGACAAAGGACAGAAAAAAGATGTATGCCATTACGGAAAAAGGAAGAGAGGATTTCTTAAACTGGCTGAAAGAGCCTGTCATATACCAGCCTGCAAGATCGGAATTTTTATTAAAACTCTCATTTTCAAAACGTTTGGGGAAGGAAGAACTCAAAAATGTCATTGGTCAATATAAAGAAGACCATGTAAAGCGGCTGCAGGATTATGATAAAATGGAACAGTATATGAAAAATGGAGGAAAAGTACTGGATTCTTCTCAGGAATTTTTTGTCACCGCACCTTTAAGATATGGAATTCATTCTGCGGAATCTGTCATATCATGGTGTGATGAAATGCTGGAACGAATTAATATGATGGAATAAGGAGATGCAAATATGCTGAAAAAAGAAACATTTGTGCCCATTCAATTCTTTAAAAAAGAAGCTTATACAGGAAGCATGAAGGGAATGCGTTACCGTGTGAACAAAATAGAAGAGGGATTAGAGGCAGTGGTATATCCAGAGCCATACTGCTATGAAGCAACACCTGATGAACAAAAGACAAAGACGGTGTTTGCTTTCTCCGACGAAGGTTTGGAACAGATTGTGAATTGGATCAATCAGCAATATGAAGAAAAAATAGACCTGTGGAAATCATCTGGAAGAAATTAATGCTATGTTTGAAGGGATACCCTTTTATTTCAGTGATCAAATCTCAAAGATACAGGCCGTTGACAGTTAATTTCCCCCTTTTCTAAATGGATGAAGTATGATATGATAATGTATTATTGGAATTACTGACATGGAGGAAGAGAAATGGAAGAGAACAAAGAAGAAGTGGTTTCTAAAAACTTTATTGAACAGGAGATAGACAAAGATCTTGCAGAAGGTGTTTATAATCATGTACAGACCAGATTTCCACCAGAGCCAAACGGCTACCTGCACATTGGACATGCAAAGTCCATATTACTCAACTATGGCCTGGCTCAAAAGTATGGTGGAAAGTTCAACCTCCGTTTTGACGATACAAACCCGACAAAAGAGAAGACTGAATTCGTAGAATCCATTATGGAAGATGTAAAGTGGCTGGGCGCTGAATTTGAAGACCGCCTGTTCTTTGCTTCCAATTATTTTCAGGAAATGTACGACTGTGCCGTTCTTTTAATAAAGAAGGGAAAGGCATTTGTCTGTGATTTGACCGCAGAAGAGATCCGGGAATACCGCGGTGATTTTAAGACTCCGGGAAAAGAAAGTCCTTACCGTAACCGCAGCGTGGAGGAAAACTTAACGCTTTTCGAAAATATGAAGGATGGCGAATTTAAGGATGGAGAAAAGGTTCTTCGTGCGAAGATTGATATGGCATCACCAAACATCAATATGCGTGATCCGGTCATCTACCGTGTCGCACGTATGACCCATCATAACACCGGAGATGCATGGTGCATCTATCCGATGTATGACTTTGCCCACCCCATTGAAGATGCCATTGAAGAGATCACTCATTCCATCTGTACCCTGGAATTTGAAGATCACAGACCGCTGTATGACTGGGTAGTAAAGGAGTGCGAATTTGCCAATCCTCCCCGTCAGATTGAATTTGCAAAGCTGTATTTAACCAATGTTATAACAGGAAAACGGTATATCAAGAAGCTGGTAGAGGACAACGTTGTAGACGGCTGGGACGATCCCCGTATGGTTTCCATCGCAGCATTAAGAAGAAGAGGTTATACTCCGGAAGCGCTTCGGATGTTCGTGGATCTGGTAGGTGTTTCCAAGGCTAACAGTTCCGTAGATTATGCCATGCTTGAATACTGTATCCGTGAAGATTTAAAGTTAAAGAGACCGAGAATGATGGCGATTTTAGATCCGGTCAAACTGGTAATCGACAACTATCCGGAAGATACCATCGAATATTTAGATGCTGCCAATAATCTGGAAAACCCGGAACTGGGAGAACGAAAATTACCATTTGGCAAAGAGCTTTACATTGAACGGGAAGATTTTATGGAAGAACCCATTAAAAAGTATTTCCGTCTGTTCCCAGGCAATGAAGTCCGCTTAATGAATGCCTATTTTGTAACCTGTACCGACTGCGAGAAAGATGCAGATGGCAATGTGACCGTAGTTCACTGTACCTACGATCCGGAGACCAGAAGCGGTTCCGGTTTTGAGGGAAGAAAGGTAAAGGGCACCATTCACTGGGTGGCAGCAGCTACTGCAGTACAGGCTGAATGCCGCCTCTATGAAAATATTGTAGATGAAGAAAAAGGCAAGTTAAACGAAGACGGAAGCTTAAACTTAAATCCAAATTCCTTAACTATCATAAAGAACTGTTATGTGGAACCAAGCTTTGAAGGTTCTAAAGCTTATGACAGCTTCCAGTTTGTCAGAAACGGATTTTTCTGTATTGACTGCAAAGACAGTACTCCAGAACATCTGGTATTCAACCGGATCGTATCGTTAAAGAGTTCATTTAAAATTACAAAATAATGGTGACAGGCTGGGATGCCGGTCAAATGAAGAAATGCTGCATGACCGAGAGAATAGAGGACGTGCGGCATTTTTCCTATTCCGAGAAGAAAGGAGGCGTTTCTTCCTGTGGAACTGATGATTCCTTTAAAAAATCAGGCAGGACTGCCTTATTACAGTCAGATATACAGCTACATCAAAGAGGAGATAAAGAAAGGGAATTTAAAGCCTGCCACCCGGCTTCCCTCTACCAGACTTTTGGCGGAGCATTTAAAGATCAGCCGCAGCACCACACAGATGGCTTATGAACAGCTGCTTTCGGAAGGATATATTGAAGCCGTTCCCTGTAAGGGATATTTTGTATTGAAAATTGATGGTCTGGTTCATACCGGGCAGGAAAAAAGTGAGAAAGGTACTTCTTTTTTCCGTAACAGTTCCTCGGACACGGAAGGGGCGACGGACTGGAGTGTGGATTTTTCCCCACGAGGAATCGATCTTTGTGCATTTCCTTTTAATACCTGGAGAAAAATATCCAAAAGCACACTGGTGGATGATAACCGGGAGATGTTTGTAGCAGGAGATCCTCAGGGAGAAGCTGTTTTTCGGGAAGCCATCCGTGCATATCTTCATTCTGCCCGTGGAGTAAACTGTTTTGCCGAACAGATCATCGTCGGAGCAGGAAGCGAATATCTGCTCATGCTATTGTCACAGATTTTGTCAAAAGACCGGGTGATTGCCATGGAAAATCCAACGTATAAGCAGGCATACCGTGTCTTTCACAGCTTGCAATACAAGGTGGTTCCTGTTTTCATGGATCAGCAGGGACTGAATGCAGAACTCTTAGAGCAAAGCGGAGCGGATACTGCTTATGTTATGCCATCCCATCAGTATCCAACAGGAATCGTTATGCCTGTCAAACGCAGACAGGAGCTTCTTGGCTGGGCCAGTAGAAAAGAAGGAAGGTATTTAATAGAAGATGATTACGACAGTGAATTCCGCTATAAGGGACAACCAATACCCGCTCTTCAGGGCATGGATCAGAAAGACCGGGTCATCTATATCGGTACCTTTTCAAAATCCATAGCGCCAGCCATCCGTGTCAGTTATATGGTACTGCCAAAATCCCTTCTTTCCGTTTACCGGGAACGGGTGAATTTTTATGCTTCCACCGTTTCCCGCATTGACCAGAATATTCTCTATCAGTTCATGGCAGAAGGGCACTACGAGCGGCATTTGAACCGGATGAGGGCCGTGTATAAGGCAAAACATGATGTGCTGATAACAGGACTTAAACCTTTTGAATCCCAGTTTCTTATCCGGGGAGAATATGCAGGTCTTCACCTGCTTCTTACAGACAAAAAGGGGAGATCCGAGAGTGACTTAATAAAAAGAGCAGCAGAAGCAGGAGTAAAAGTTTACGGCATGTCAGGATACTTTATCCATGAGGAGCATAATACTTATCCGCCTACCATTGTTCTGGGATATGCCAGCCTGACAGAAGAAGAGATTACCAGAGGGCTTACTCTTTTGGCAAAAGCCTGGGAGGTGCATGAGCATAAGGAGGGATGTTGTGAATAAGGACTGGACAGACATCAAAAATCAGAATAATCTTCGAATACTGATGGCCATCGGACTGACAACGGTTCTTTTGTTTTTGCTTGGCTATGCAGGTACAATCCGGAATGTGAAGATGGTAAAAGAAGCAAAAACACCGTCTCAGGAAGCTTTCGTGGCTAAAGTTGCTGCCGAAGAGCCGGATACAGAAATATCTCTTACCTTAGAGGATAAGGAATTTTTAAACAGCTTAACAGAGCGGTTTGACAGCGGAGATTTGGAGGGAGCAGCCAGACTTTTAAGTGGTTATGAGATCCCGTGGAAGGAATTTCCCTGTATGTATGACGGAACCGTTATGAGAAAGGAACTTTCTTCAGCTAAGGGTCTGGTGTTTTCAAAAACCTCTACCGTCTTTTACGGCGAATTTAAAGACGGAGTACCAAATGGAACCTGTACGGCATTACAGGTGATTTCCTTAGAAGAAGGAAAAAGGTATGATTATTCCTACGGAACCTGGGCCAATGGCATGATGAACGGCAATGGAGCCAGCGGTTATAATTACTATGACGGAGTTACAGATGATATTAATAAACTCAGCGCAAAAGAAGGGGTTTTTAAAGATAACCGTATGGAGGGAGAGGTCACATATTCCAGCACCAATGCTGCGGGAGAAAATGCGGCATGGAAGTTTACGGTAGCGGATGGTAGGATCGTTTTGGATGACCGCTGGATCAAAGCGGTGGATGGTTCGGGAGCAACAACTTATAAGCTGATGGCAAACGATGAAAAAAACCATGCCTATACCTTAACCGAAGCAGATTTACAAGAAGACCGGTGGAAGAATTTTATTGAATTTGATATATATTAAAAGGAGGCTTTGACGGGTGAATCAGGAAATCATAGACCGTCTGGGAGTCGTTACGGATGAAGAACGGGAAATCATAAACGGACGGACAGAGATAGACCGAAAGCGTTATACAGAGGGGCGGGAGCTGGTAATCGACAGCAAAAAGATGCTGGAACACGGAAAGATGATCCGCATCAGACCTCATACCAGATTTGTTCATTTCCCAAGACATAAACATAATTATATAGAAGTCATCTATATGTGCAAAGGGGAAACCACGCATATTATTGATGGGGAAACGGTGGTTTTAAAAACTGGGGAACTGCTGTTTTTGAATCAGCATGCCACTCAGGAAATATTTCCGGCAGGAGAAGGAGACATTGCGGTTAATTTCATCATTCTACCGGAATTTTTCGACACTGCTTTTGAAATGATGGGGGAGGAAGAAAACCTTTTGCGGGAGTTTCTTGTGGGCTGCCTTTGTTTTGATCCCCGTTACGCCAGTTATCTGCATTTTGAAGTGGCTGACGTGCTTCCGGTACAGAATCTGGTGGAAAATATGGTCTGGACGCTGCTTTATGACCAGCCCAATAAAAGAAGCATCAATCAGGTCACCATGGGGCTCTTATTCCTTCAGCTCATGCATTATACCGATAAGATCAGCCATACCAGAGAAGGTTTTGAGCAGAAGCTTATTTTCCAGGTCTTAAAGTTTATTGACGAGAATTATAAAGAGGGAGAATTGACAGAACTGGCGGAGCAGTTAAGCTATAATATTTACTGGCTTAGCAGGGCGATTAAGAGGCTGACCGGAAGAACCTATAAGGAACTTCTGCAGATCAAACGATTAAACCAGGCTTCCTTTCTTCTTTTAAATACCAGACTTTCCGTAACGGATATATCGATTGCGGTGGGGTATGACAATACCAGTTATTTTCACCGGATCTTCCGAAGCTATTACAGCATGTCCCCAAAAGAATACAGGGAAAAAAATAAAACTGCCAGTTTAGCGGAACACAGAAAATAAGTGTTTTCCCAAAGTTGGCGCAAGAAATGAAATAAATTTAAGCAGCAATCAAAACCTATGGGGAAATGGATTTTAATTCTGTTATAATAACTCCAAATGGAGCATAAGTTTGAAAAAAAATTTGATTAAAACGAAGTCAGGATGTAATAAAAGAAAATTAATGTGCATATACTTGGTAATATATGGTTGATATAAAATATTTCTGTAAAGGAGAGAACCGATATGCCAAGAGGAGTAAGAAAAACACCACTTGAAAAACTGGAAGAAGAATTAAAAGAGGTGCGGGAATCCATCAAACAATACAAGGATAGCCTCATTACATTAGATGAAAAAGAAAAAGCCATTCAGGATAAAATAAAGCTGGAACAATTTAAAGAGGTATCAACAATTTTGGACGAGCATGAGATGTCGATCATGGATTTAAAAGAACTGCTTATTTCTTCAAAGCCAGAATCAGCAGAGGAATAACTCAAAGAAGTAATGAAAGTGCAAATAAGGACGCAGTTTTTAACAAACAGCGTCCTTATTTTTTATTTGAGAATCTATTATGATAGAACCAGAAAAACATGGGAGGGGAACGCATGGAGAAATACTATCTTGCCGTTGACATCGGTGCATCCAGCGGACGTCATATTCTTGGTACGGTAAAGGACGGAAAGATCCATTTGGAAGAGATCTACCGTTTCGAGAATGGGATGAAACGGATTGATGATCAGTTATGCTGGGATGTGGAGTCCTTATTTGCAGAGATTAAAGAAGGCATGAAGGTCTGTAAAAAGATTGGAAAGATACCGGCCAGCATGGGCATTGATACCTGGGCAGTGGATTACGTGCTTTTGGACAAGGAAGACCAGATTTTAGGAAATTCAGTGGGTTACCGGGACGACAGAACAAAGGGAATGGATGAGCTTGTATATAATACCATCTCTTTGCCAAATCTATATGAAAGAACCGGTATCCAGAAGCAGATCTTTAACACCATCTATCAGCTTAAGGCGGTAAAAGAAAAAAATCCGGACGAACTTCTGAATGCAGAATCCTTTTTGATGATTCCGGACTATTTCCATTATCTGCTGACTGGAGTGAAAAAACAGGAATATACCAACGCGACCACCACACAGTTAGTAAGTCCTGCAACCGGGAACTGGGATTATGAGCTTATTGAAAAGCTTGGATTTCCTGAGAAGCTGTTTGGCCCGCTTTCCATGCCAGGTACTCTGGTAGGAGAGCTGACAGATCAGATCATTGAAGAAGTGGGCTTTTCCTGTCAGGTGATTCTTCCAGCCACCCATGATACCGGCTCTGCGGTTATGGCAGTTCCCGTGGTTCCCAATGATCCGGATTCCATGAAAGATATCTTATACATCAGTTCAGGAACCTGGTCTTTAATGGGAACAGAACTATTAAAAGCAGACTGTTCATTAAAGAGCATGGAAGCAAATTTTACCAACGAAGGCGGATACGAATATCGCTACCGTTATTTAAAGAACATCATGGGATTGTGGATGATCCAGTCAGTAAAAAAAGAACTTACTGAAAAGGGAGAGAAGTATTCTTTTGCAGAGCTTTGCGAGATGGCTTCCAAAGAAACCATCAAATCCCTTGTAGATTGCAATGACAGCGTATTTTTAGCACCGGACAGCATGATACAGGCCGTAAAGGACTTCTGCAAAGACGGCGGCATTCAGGTACCGCAAACACCAGGAGAGATTGCTGCTGTTATTTATAACAGTCTGGCTGCCTGCTATGGCGACACCATAAAGGAACTGGAATCCATTACCGGAAAGACCTATCCAGCCATTCACGTGGTCGGTGGCGGTTCCAATGCCGAATATCTAAACCAGCTGACCGCGGACTGCACCGGCAGGACCGTATATGCAGGACCAGGAGAGGCCACTGCCATCGGAAATTTACTGGGCCAGATGCTGGCATTTCATGAATTTGACGGTTTAAAACAGGCAAGAGAAGCAGTTTACCAGTCTTTTGCCGTAAAAGAATATAAGCCAGGGGAAAACTTTTAAAAAGCGGAGGGAATCCTATGATAAGAAAATCATTTAAAATGTACTTAAATGAAGGAATGGCGGAAGAATATGAAAAGAGACACAATATGCTCTGGCCGGAGATGAAGGAGATGATCCTTCAGTGCGGCGGTCATAATTATTCCATATTTTTAGACGAAGAGACCAATGTTCTTTACGGATACATTGAGATCGAAGATGAAGAAAGATGGGCAAAGTCAGCTGATACCCCGATCAACCGCAAATGGTGGGATTTCATGGCGGATATTATGAGAACCAACCCGGATAACAGCCCTGTTTCTGATGGGCTCAAACCGGTATTTCATTTAGATTAATCAAATAAAAGGAGAAGAGGAAACCATGACATTAAAAGAAAGATATGAATCATCAAAAGAAGTATATAAGGCCATTGGCGTTGACACTGATGCAGCTCTTGAAGCATTGAAGCAGATCCCCATTTCCATGCATTGCTGGCAGGGAGACGATGTAATCGGATTCGACGGAGTAGGCGCTTTATCAGGAGGAATCCAGGCTACCGGCAATTATCCGGGACGCGCAAGAAATCCAAAGGAACTGATGGCTGATATGGATAAGACATTAAGTCTCATCCCTGGAAAACACCGAATCAACCTTCATGCAAGCTATGCCATCTTTGAAGAAGGCGAGTGGGCTGACAGAGATAAGCTGGAACCAAAGCATTTTGCAAAATGGGTGGAATTTGCCAAAGAGAGAGGGATCGGTATTGATTTCAATCCAACCTTATTCGCTCATGAAAAAGCAGAGAATGCTACCTTGTCAAGTGAAAATCCAGAGATCCGCAGCTTCTGGATTGACCATGTAAAAGCATGCATCCGCATTTCTGAATACTTTGCAAAGGAGCAGGGAACTCCATGTACCATGAATATCTGGATTCCAGATGGCTTTAAGGATATTCCGGCAGACCGTACTTCTCCAAGAGCACGTTTAAAAGATTCTCTTGATCAGATCCTTTCCATCGATTATGATAAAGCAAAAGTACTGGTTGCAGTAGAGTCAAAAGTATTCGGTATCGGAATGGAAAGCTGCACCGTTGGTTCTCATGAGTTCTATATGAACTATGCATCTAAGAACGATATTCTCTGTCTTCTTGACAACGGTCATTACCATCCGACGGAAGTGGTATCTGATAAGATCTCTTCCATGCTTTTATTCTTTGATAAAGTAGCTCTTCACGTAACAAGACCAGTTCGCTGGGATAGTGATCATGTGGTATTGTTTGACGATGAAACAAAAGAAATCGCAAAAGAAATCGTACGCGGCGGCTCTGACCGTGTTCTTTTAGCCCTTGACTTTTTCGATGCAAGCATCAACCGTTTAAGTGCATGGGTGGTAGGAATGCGCAATATGCAGAAGGCTCTGTTAAATGCCCTGCTTCTTCCAAATGAAAAGTTGGCACAGTTACAGAATACCCGCAGCTTCACAGAGCAGATGATGCTTCAGGAAGAATTAAAGCTTTATCCAATCGGTGATGTATGGAATTACTTCTGTGAGTTAAATGGAGTACCTGCAAAAGAAGACTGGTTCGAAGAAATCCGTAGCTATGAAAAAGAAGTACTGTTAAACCGGAAATAAGGAGAAAATAGACATGAAAATTTTAGATGCAGAATTTGTAAAAGGCTTTATCCGTTTATGTGATGATGGTTTCAAACAGAACTGGCATGAAAGGAACGGTGGCAATTTAAGCTACCGCATCAAACCGGAAGAAGTGGAATCCGTAAGAGAGGAGCTGAAGTTTGAAAATTCCTGGCAGCCCATTGGTACGACTGTAAAGGGTCTTTCCGGAGAGTTTTTCATGGTCACAGGTAGCGGAAAGTATTTCCGTAATGTGATCCTTGATCCGGCAGCCAACGCCTGCATCATAGAAGTGGATGAAAGCGGTGAAAATTACAGAATCTTATGGGGACTTTGTAATGGAGGACGTCCTACCAGTGAACTTCCTTCCCATTTAATGAACCATGAGGTCAAGAAGGCAGCTACCGATGGAAAGTACAGAGTGATCTATCATAGTCATCCGGCGAATACCATTGCCCTTACTTTTGTTCTTCCTTTGGAAGATAAGGTATTTACCAGAGAATTATGGGAAATGGCTACAGAGTGCCCGGTTGTATTCCCAAGCGGAATCGGCGTCGTTGGCTGGATGGTTCCAGGCGGACGTGAGATCGCAGTTGCTACCAGCGAGCTTATGAAGAAATACGATGCAGCGATCTGGGCTCATCACGGTCTGTTTGCCTCAGGAGAAGATTTTGATATAACCTTTGGCCTGATGCATACCATTGAAAAGTCTGCTGAAATTCTGGTAAAGGTTCTTTCCATCAGACCTGATAAGCTTCAGACCATTACCCCAGGAAACTTCCGTGATCTCGCTCATGATTTCAAAGTGACTTTGCCAGAAGAGTTTCTTTATGAAAAATAATAGTTTTTCCATTCATTAGATAGAAACAAAAAGAACGTAAAGCAGCCGGGCGATAAGCGCCTGGCTGCTTTACGTTCTTTTTTACGTTCAGGAATTTCCTTTTTGCGGGTCTGCCCATAGCGACTAATTATCAGAGTTAGCGAATCTCCATAGAGAGTTGTCCGGCTGATTTTATTTATGGGCTGAAATAAAGTCAGAAAGTTTAAGGAGTCATTGACTGAAGCAGAGGCTATGGACTTCTCTGCATAAGGCTTCTTAAACTTCAGATACTTCAATGTGAGTTCCCTGGGCTTCATCATCGATCCCTGAATCATTTATTATATAAGGTGTGTTTACCTGTTGGAAGAGTATAAGTAAGCGCCCAAAAGGCCGTTTGTTGCAGGTGTATTCTACTATCGTAAAGAAGTCAGGTGAAGTTCAAAACGAATTGTTAACCTTGTTTTGCATATTGGTTGACAATTAAATCATATCCTTGTATAATCGTGTAGAATCAAATTATTTCCAGGAGGATTCTATATGAAAATAACAGCAAAAGAACTTACGTTATGTGCACTATTCGCCGCTTTAAATGCCATTCTATCGCAAATATCCATTCCAATAGGTCCTGTTCCGATTAACCTGGCTCACATATCCACATTTGTTGCAGCCGGTTTACTGGGAGCCAGGTATGGGACTTTAAGCCAGTTTGTTTTCGTCCTTTTGGGCGCTGTAGGGCTGCCGGTCTTTTCCGGATTCACCGGAGGACTTTTAAGGGTTATAGGTCCGACGGGAGGATACATCATTGCTTATATGGGATCCGCCTTTATAACCGGATTCATCATTGAGCGGTCTGGCAAAAGGACGATGAAAGTTCTGGTAACAGCCATATATTCCGGCTGGATCGTTACCTACTTATTCGGCACGTTATGGTATTCCTATGTCACCCATACAAATGTTGCCGCAGCGTTCATGGTTTGTGTGGTTCCCTTTTTACCAGGGGATTCTCTTAAAACGTGTTTAAGCATTTTCCTTATTAAAAAGTTGAGCCCGGTCCTATCCTTAAGCGCTCGCTGACAATTGCTAAGAAAAAATATATACAGGGAGATATAAAAGATGACGTATAATTTTAAGAACCTTTCCAGAGAAGAAGCCTTATCAATTCTTAATTTGCCCGACGAAGAACTTCCCGGGCTTTTAGAAGTTGTTTATTCCATAAGGAAAAAATATAAAGGAAATACCGTGTCAATCCAGCTTCTCACAAATGCCCGCAGCGGCAATTGTTCCCAAAACTGCGCCTATTGTGCCCAGTCCCATGAATCCAAAGCCCAGATTGATAAATACAGGCTCGTAACGTATGATAGGCTGTTAAAAGATGGTTATACGGTAAAAGACAAGAACCTTGCACGCCATTGTATCGGTTTAAGCGGTATACGTTTTAGTGAATTTGAAATAAATGAATTTGCAGATGAGATAAGAAAACTTAAGCAGGAAACCCAATCTCCCATATGCTGTTCTATCGGATTTCTGACTCAAAAACAGGCACAGATCCTTAAGGAAGCAGGAGTGGACAGAATCAATCATAACCTAAATACAAGCAGAGATTATTATCCAAATATCTGTACCTCCCATACATACGATGAGCGCATATCCAATATAAAGATGCTGCAAAATATGGGTTTTGAAATATGTTGCGGAGGCATTGCAGGACTTGGGGAAGAAAAACGTGATATTGTTGATATGCTCTTTGAGATCCAGGCAATCGGTCCTAAAGCAGTTCCAATCAATTTTTTAATTCCTATAGAAGGAACGGATTTGGAGAACATGGATACCTCTTATTTATCTGCCGAATATTGTTTAAAAGTATTATGTCTTGCCCGTTTGTTAAATCCAAAGTCAGATATAAGATGTGCAGCCGGCAGAGAGGTATATTTAAAAGGAAAAGAAAAATTGATGTTCTATGCAGTTGATTCTATTTTCGCCTCAGGCTATCTGACAGCGGATGGAGAAGGAATTGATGAAACTATTAAAATGATCACTGACGCAGGATTTCAGTACTATGTAGAAACCTGATAAGAAAATTTTCAGAATAAAAAAGAGCTGTTTCCCACTGATCAATAATCAGGGGAAACAGCTCTTCGTCCTGTATGTCACAGGACAGTTATTGAATTTCATCTTCCTCGATGGTAGTAGTATCATCGTCAGATGCTTCATTTATAGAGTCTGTCACATCTTCCGGTTCTTCAAAAGAGTTCTCAGCCAGCTGGCCGTCTTCGGAAGCGGTGTAATCAAGACCGCCGTCTTCTGTGATATCCTCTGTTTCTTCTTCCGTATCTTCTTTTTCTAACGTGGAGTCAAACATGTCCTTTGCAGTAAATGCCACGGCAGAAGCCGCTTCCTTTGCTGTATCGCTTACGATATTGGCTGCGTCTTTTACCAGGTTCTTAGCGGCAACAGCTGCATCTTTGGCAGCGTCTGCCATATCGGAAGCCGCAATCTTAAACTCGTCCTTATTGGCATGTAAGGAAACATAGTTGCGGTTCATCGTGCTGTCAATTTTGGAAATATCGTCATTGCCGTCATCTTCAAAGTCATGGAAGTTCTCTTCCAGTTCTTTGTGGAAAGATCTGTATTTCGTAAAATAAGAGATGCCTGCAGCAACAGCGCCGGCTATTGTGGCAAGTGCCACGAATTTCCCAAAACCATTACCCTTTTTTGCCATAAAAAAACACTCCTTTCATTCTCTTTGTTATTGTAATACTTCTATTCAAAAAAAGAAAGGTATATAATAAGAAAATTTCTATAAACTAAGTAAGTAAGGCAAAAAAACGTTTAAATATGGAAAAATTGTAAAAAAAATATAAAGTTAGCACTCAACTATTGACAGTGCTAATAATGAGTGATATAACTTAGTATGTGAATAAAATAATACTTCTTTCGAGAGGTCAATAGAAAGAACTAAGCAGAAAGCTATGAGGAGGAATTGCAATGAAATTAGTACCATTATTTGACAAAGTTGTGTTAAAACCATTGGTTGCAGAGGAGACAACAAAGTCCGGTATTGTTCTGCCGGGGCAGGCAAAAGAAAAGCCACAGCAGGCGGAAGTCATCGCAGTAGGACCTGGCGGTTTGGTAGAAGGTAAAGAAGTTACCATGCAGGTCAAAGTTGGCGATAAGGTAATCTTCTCCAAATATTCAGGAACAGAAATTGAGACCGGAAAAGACGATGAGAAATTTGTAATCGTAAAGCAGAATGATATTTTAGCAGTGATCGAATAAATAAGATGGCAATTGGCTGTCACAAAGAACCGAAAGCCCCGCGGGACTTTCTATAATTTTTGAAGAAAACTGGAGGAATGAATCATGGCAAAGCAGATTAAATATGGCGTAGATGCAAGAAAAGCACTTGAATCAGGTGTAAATCAGTTAGCAGATACCGTTCGTGTGACATTAGGACCGAAGGGAAGAAATGTCGTACTTGATAAATCATTTGGAGCACCACTCATCACAAACGATGGTGTGACAATTGCAAAAGAAATCGAACTGGAAGATGCCTTTGAAAACATGGGCGCACAGTTAGTAAAAGAAGTTGCTACAAAGACCAACGATGTTGCAGGTGATGGTACTACTACCGCAACCGTTCTTGCTCAGGCAATGATCAACGAAGGAATGAAGAACTTAGCAGCAGGTGCAAACCCAATCGTTCTTAGAAAGGGTATGAAGAAAGCAACTGAAGCTGCTGTAGAAGCCATTGCAAAGATGAGCGAGCCGATCAAAGGAAAAGCATCCATCGCAAGAGTTGCAGCAATCTCCGCAGCTGATGATGAGGTTGGCGAGATGGTAGCAGACGCTATGGAAAAGGTTTCTAACAACGGCGTTATTACTATTGAAGAGTCCAAGACCATGAAGACAGAGCTGGACTTAGTAGAGGGTATGCAGTTTGACAGAGGCTATATCTCTGCTTATATGTGCACCGATATGGAGAAGATGGAAGCGAATTTAGATGATCCATATATCCTGATTACAGATAAGAAGATTTCAAGCATTCAGGAGATCCTTCCTTTATTAGAGCAGGTGGTTCAGTCCGGCGCAAGACTTTTAATTATTGCTGAGGACATCGAAGGAGAAGCTTTAACCACTCTGATCGTAAACAAATTAAGAGGAACCTTCAATGTAGTAGGTGTTAAGGCACCAGGCTACGGCGACAGAAGAAAAGAGATGTTACAGGATATCGCTGTTTTAACAGGCGGAACCGTAATCTCCGAAGAATTAGGCTATGAGCTTAAGAATGCATCTCTTGATTTATTAGGACGTGCTAAATCCGTTAAGATCCAGAAGGAAAACACAGTCGTTGTTGACGGATGCGGTGACAAGGATGCCATCAGTGCAAGAATCGGACAGATCAAGAGCCAGATCGAAGAGACTACTTCTGATTTTGACCGTGAAAAATTACAGGAAAGACTTGCAAAATTATCCGGCGGCGTAGCAGTAATCCGTGTAGGTGCTGCCACAGAGACCGAGATGAAGGAAGCAAAGCTTCGTATGGAAGATGCTTTATCTGCAGCTAGAGCAGCCGTAGAAGAGGGCGTAATCGCAGGCGGCGGTTCTGCATATGTTCATACCATCACTGAGATTGAAGACGTAGTAAAGGAACTGGAAGGCGATGAGAAGACCGGCGGAAAGATCATCTTAAAAGCTCTGGAAGCTCCGTTATACCACATTGCAGCCAATGCAGGTCTGGAAGGAAGCGTCATCATCAATAAAGTAAAAGAAGCCAAAGTAGGAACAGGCTTTGATGCTTATAAAGAGGAATATGTAGATATGGTAGAAGCCGGCATTTTAGACCCGACAAAGGTTACCAGAAGTGCCCTTCAGAACGCAACCAGCGTAGCATCTACCTTATTGACAACTGAGTCCGTTGTTGCTAATATTAAAGAAAAGACACCTGCTATGCCAGCACCAGGCGGAATGGATATGATGTAAGACATATCTGTACAGAAGAAACACCTAAGAGGTAACCTTTTATGCCCTTAAAAGACGGGAAGAAAAAGTAACAGCCAAAAGGTATACCTTCATACCCTGGAAAGACGGCAGGGAAGAAAGGATCCAGTATCATTATGAATGAAATGTATGCAGAATGGCTAGTGAAGCGTAAAGCACCGGCCTATACCATGGTGTTAAAAATTGTGATGGGAATCTTGTGCGTGATCGCATTTTTCCTTTCCATCTCTCCGGTTTTCGGGATTTTCGGAGTAATCATACTTTTTGCTGCCGGAGGTGGCACTTATCTGGTATTCAGAAACAGTGAAGTGGAATTTGAATATCTCTATGTGACCAGTTCTCTGTCCATTGACCGTATTTACGGCAAAAGCAAAAGAAAGAAAGCCTGGGAGGCTTCCATGGAAGAGATACAGATCGTAGCTCCTACAGGCTCTACAGAAGCCCGGGATCATGAGACAAAAGATATGAAGGTACTGGATTTTTCTTCTCAGTTACCGGGGACAAAGACTTATACGATGATCAGCCAGTCCGGTTCCGAAAGAACAAAAGTTATTTTCGAACCAAATGATAAACTGCTCCGTTGTATGAAGATGACTGCACCCCGTAAGGTGATTTCACAGATATAATAGAAAAGAGGGTAAGAATGGTGAAGAACTGTTCCTGCCCTTTTTCTTTATAAAAATGGTTCAAATTACTGTCCACCCGTGGCGGAAAAATACAATAAAATGTCCGTTGACAACCTCTGTAAAATTTGTTAAACTATGTAACTAACAAGCAAATCGCATATTAGCGATGTTAATAAAAATCTAAAGAAGGAGAGGAAATATTAATGGGTACAATTATTGGCGAAGGCATTACTTTTGACGACGTGCTGTTAGTTCCTGCGTATTCACAAGTAATTCCCAATCAGGTTGATTTAACGACCAACCTTACAAAAACCATCAAGCTGAATATTCCACTTATGAGTGCAGGTATGGATACCGTAACCGAGCACCGTATGGCAATTGCCATGGCAAGACAGGGGGGTATCGGCATCATCCATAAGAACATGACCATTGAACAGCAGGCGGATGAGGTTGATAAGGTTAAGAGGTCAGAAAACGGCGTCATAACGGACCCATTCTTTCTTTCCCCAGAACATACATTAAAAGATGCAGACGAACTTATGGCCAAGTTCCGCATCTCCGGCGTACCGGTCACAGAAGGACGTAAGCTGGTGGGTATTATTACAAACCGTGACTTAAAGTTCGAAGAGGATTTCAGCAAGAAGATCAAAGAATGCATGACTTCTGAGAATCTGGTTACGGCAAAAGAGGGGATCACCCTCATGGAAGCAAAGAAGATACTTGCAAAGGCAAGAGTGGAAAAGCTTCCTATCGTTGATGATGATTTCAATTTAAAAGGACTTATCACCATTAAGGATATCGAAAAGCAGATCAAGTATCCCTTATCTGCAAAGGATGCCCAGGGAAGACTTTTATGCGGAGCCGGTGTTGGAATCACTGCCAATGTACTGGACCGTGTTGCTGCTTTGGTGAATGCGAAAGTCGATGTGATCGTTCTTGACTCTGCTCATGGACATTCTGAGAACGTTCTGCGCTGCGTAACGATGATCAAGGAAGCTTATCCTGCGCTTCAGGTCATTGCAGGCAACGTTGCCACTGGAGAAGCCACCAGAGCGCTGATCGAAGCTGGTGCTGATGCGGTTAAAGTTGGTATTGGTCCTGGTTCTATCTGCACCACCCGTGTGGTAGCAGGTATTGGTGTTCCACAGATCACAGCGGTTATGGATTGCTTTGCCGTAGCCAAAGAATATAACGTTCCAGTCATCGCTGATGGTGGAATCAAGTATTCCGGAGACTTAACAAAGGCCATCGCAGCAGGCGGCAGCGTTTGTATGATGGGAAGCATGTTTGCCGGATGTGATGAGAGCCCTGGAACTTTTGAACTGTATCAGGGCAGAAAATACAAAGTTTACCGCGGAATGGGTTCCATTGCAGCTATGGAGAATGGAAGCAAGGATCGTTACTTCCAGTCAGATGCCAAGAAACTGGTACCGGAAGGCGTGGAAGGCCGTGTTGCTTATAAGGGAATGGTAGAAGATACTGTATTCCAGATGTTAGGCGGATTACGTTCTGGTATGGGATATTGCGGAGCACAGAATGTGAAGGCTTTACAGGATAATGGAAGATTTGTAAAGATTACAGCTGCTTCCTTAAAGGAAAGCCATCCTCATGATATTCATATCACAAAAGAAGCACCTAACTACAGCATTGACGAATAAATGAATGACAGGCGGAGATTTTATTAGGATCTCCGCCTGTTTTTTTAAAAAAGCAAAATGAAATTTATTATTTTACTCTGTGAGGAAGGCGTCCGCGGAAAAACCGTTTCTTCAGTTCTGATACATGGAATGGAATCAGCGGATAGATGTAGCTTTTTCCGGCTATGGTCTTATTAAAGACAACGGCGCAGATGGAAAGCAGGATACCGCCCACAAAGCCCCAGAAGTTAAAGATAGCCGTAGTGATAAGAATGATCATACGCATGAATTTAAAGGCATAGCCCAGTTCAAAGCTTGACTGGGAATAGTTTGCTATGGTGACAAAGGACATGTAAAGCATTGTTTCACTGTTAAACCAGCCGGATTTTACGGAGTATTCTCCAAGTACGATACCGGCGATCACACTGAGGGGAGTGGTCAGCATGCTTGGGGTATTGACTGCTGCAAGCCTTAATCCGTCAATGGCAAATTCCAGGATTAAAAGCTGGAATAAGAGTGGAACCTGCGGAGGTTCTGAGATCTGTATGAATTGGAGCCAGGGTGGGATCACTTCTGTATTCTGCATGAGAAACAGCCACGTCGGGGTTAAATACAAAGTCAAAATAGAAATGATAAGCCGGGAGAGCCTTAAATAGGTTCCTGTTACCGGGGGGAAGTAATAGTCATCGGCTTCTTCGATAATGTCAAATACCGAGGACGGCAAGATCATGGCAGAGGGGGAGTTGTCTACCAGGATGATGATGTTGCCTTCCAGTAAAGAGGCAGCAGCGGTGTCCGGTCTTTCTGAATATTTGAATTTGGGAAAAGGATTGAACCATTTGTGAGGATAGATACATTCAGCCAGACTTTCCTGGTTCATGGTCAGGGCATCCACCTTCAGCTTGTTGATTCGTTCCTTGATCATGGCAAGAAGTTTTTCATCCACACGCCCTTTAAAATAGCAGACAGCAATATCAGTATGAGAACTTTCTCCGGTATTCATGATCTCCATGGTCAGCCTCGGATCGCGAATTCTTCGGCGGATCAGAGCCGTATTAAAGGTCAGTGTTTCGACAAAGCCGTCTCTGGAACCTCGAAGGACCTTGTCTTTTTCAGGTTCGGATACGCCTCTTGCGGGATAATTTCGGCTATCGACTACCAGACATTTGTCATAACCATCAATAAATAGACAGGAGATACCAGTAAGCAATGCTTTTATCATGGTATCCTCATCTTTGACCAGATTTACCTGACTGTAGGGAAAGTGTTTTTTGGAAAATTCATGGGCGTCAAAGGGCATGTCCTCTTTTTTTAAGGAAGAAAAGTCTTCCATGATCTTTTGCCATACATCTCCCTTTGTAAAACCTTCGATACAATATAAGCAGGCTTCCCGTTCACCGATATAAAAGGTGCGGTAAACCAGATCAAAATTCGCATCCACATCCAGTTTGTTATTCAAATAATTCATATTATCAGTAAGACTTGTAGAAAATTCCATGACGTTTATCTCCTTGCAAATAAAATAGCAGCATTTTGGCAATAAGGAAAGTATGTGCAATTTTTCTGAAAATATGTTTTATCTAATTTGTACGTAAGACAAAGACGCTTTAACCGGATTTATATGAAAAAATGTGGCAATGATTTTTAAAACATAGGTAATTTTTTGGTAAAATAGACTAAAAACATTGACTTTTTTGGCATTCTATGGTATTATCGTCCATGTGAGAAGCACAAAGGGGTGTCTTATGTGCTTGATTTAGGCATGGGGATGCCGGGTAGCAAAAACGATATAACGTGACGGTTTGGACCGTGACGGAGGATTGCCTTCTGTGGGGGAAAGGCAATCCTCTTTTTTTTATAAAAAGATTGATACAGAAGAGGAACTTACATATAATATCATTTAATGATAAGGAGGAATTTTATGTGGAAAAAATTGAGGAGAGATAAGCGGGTGAGAAATGTAATGACAACCCTGGCAGTTGTCATATCAGCACTTTTACAGACTTATGTGATACAGGCATTTATTCAGCCGGCAGGGCTTTTATCCGGAGGGTTTACAGGAATTGCCATTTTGATTGACCGGGTGACTTCCCTTTTTGGAATTAATATATCCACTTCCCTTGGCATGATCATACTGAATCTTCCTGTGGCCTGGGCATGCAGTAAGAGCATTAGCAAGCGGTTTACTTTGTTTTCCCTGCTGCAGGTTTTCTTAGCCAGTGCCTTTTTAAAGGTGTTTCATTTTACTCCGATTTTTGATGATGAGATATTGAATGTGATATATGGCGGTGTTCTTTACGGATTTGCAATCGTACTTGCCCTTCGGGGAAATGCGTCCACCGGAGGAACGGACTTTATCGCCCTTTATGTTTCCAATAAGACGGGCAATTCCATCTGGACCTATGTGTTTATGGGGAATGTGGTTCTTCTCTGTACGTTTGGTGCAATATTTGGCTGGAAATATGCGGGATACTCTATTCTTTTCCAGTTTGTAGGTACAAAGGTCATTTCCACCTTCCACCACAGGTATGAGCGGGTGACCCTTCAGATTACCTCGTCCAAAGGGCCCCAGCTTGCCGAAGCATATGTGAAGGCCTTTCATCACGGCATTTCCTGTGTGGATGCGGTAGGCGGCTACAGCAAGAAGAAAATGTACCTTTTGCATACGGTAGTGTCTTCCTATGAAGTAGCCGACATTGTATCCCTGTTTCATGAGGTAGATGGGCATGTGATTGTCAATATGTTTCGGACGGAGCAGTTTTATGGTACCTTTTACCGGGCCCCGATGGAGTAAATACTCTGTCAGAGAAACTATCTTCGCAGGCGGATCGGAAACCGATGCCATTTGAGCCTGCTGAAAAAGCTGAAGTATATAACGAATAAGACCGAGGTAGTGAGCCAGGTCATTGGATAGCTGAAAATCACGGTTTCAATGGTAGGATGCATAGGAACGACCACCCAGATCCATACGACCCTGAGCACGCATACGCCTAAGCAGGTGAGCAGCATTGGAATCCAGCAGTCCCCGGTTCCTCTAAGAGAACCGGAACAAATCTCGATGCAGATATAGGTAACATAGACCGGTGCCAGATAGCGGAGAATCTCGGTTCCGATGGCGATTACCGATGCATCAGTGGTAAAGAGAAGATAAATATGGTTTCCAAAGGCATAGAGTAAAAGGCTTAATGCAATGGAAGCGGTAAAGCACATGACCATACAGACGCGGATCCCTTTGTAGACCCTATCCTTCTTTCCAGCTCCGTAGTTCTGCCCCACAAAGGTGGTGATGGCAATTCCGAACGCACTGATGATGGTAAAGAATACGCTGTCGATTTTTCCATATGCAGTCCAGGCAGCAATGGTATCGGTACCGAGGGTGTTGATGCTTGACTGGATGATGATATTTGATGAGGAGTACATGACGGACTGGAGTCCGGCAGGAAAACCGATGCGGATGATCCGTTTAAGCATGTGCGGATCGATTCTTAAGGCTTTTGGTATCAGGCGGTAGGATTCCTTGGTACGAATCAGCAAACGGACGACCAGTACAGCACTGAGAAGCTGGGAGAGGATCGTAGCCAGGGCAGCTCCGCGAACACCCATGGGAAGATATACGACAAACAGGATGTCCAAAATGATATTGGTAAAACAACTGGCGATAAGAAAATAAAGGGGCCGTTTGGAGTCTCCAATGGCTCGTAGGATTCCGGCTCCCATATTATAAATTAAGTTGGCAGTAACCCCGATAAAGTAGACCCGCATAAATGCCACCGCGTGGTGAAGGATGTCTTCCGGCGTTCCCATGGCTTTTAAAGCAAAAGGAGCACCTATGATACCGATAAAGGTAAATAAGATACCGGTGACAATGGAAAAAGTGATTGCTGTGTGAACAGCCTCACTTACCTTATCTTCCTGTTTGGCACCGTAGAACTGTGAGATGATAACCGTTGCACCAGAAGAAAGCCCTATGAAGAAACCGATCAGTAAATTGATCAGGGTTCCCGTAGGGCCTCCTACTGCTGCAAGTGCTTCTTTTCCCACAAACCTTCCGACAATAACGGCGTCTATGGTGTTGTAGAGCTGTTGGAAAAAGGTGCCGAATAAAATGGGAAAGAAAAACAGAAGAAGCTGTTTCCAAATCACTCCCTCTGTAATCCCGTTATGCCCCGATGCATCCTGTGCTTTTGTAGTTTGATTCATGGTTGTTTTCCTCATTCATGTAATTATGTATCTCGTTTCCTCATTATACAATCTTAAATGAAAAAACACAATCCCTGCTAATTGGCTTTCTCTGCTTTTGACAGAGCCTGATCCACAGCCTTTAAAAGGACACCTGAGGTATAGCGGGCTTCCGATGAATAGGAAATGTTTTTGGTGGATTGGTTTTTCACGATCTGCTCAGATAAGTTATCCATTGCAGGCTGCATGAGCGGATACATGGTGGTGACGGCTTCGCTTAAAGATACCAGGTTCACGGAAGTGATCTTGCCGGAATCTACGGTGACTGAAACATTGATATCCTGGTTATTCAGCGTTATCGCAGAGGTATAGACCCCCGGAACATAGTGCACGGCGTCACCTGACGTGGGAACCGAATCCTTTTTCGGGCGGAACATGACTAAAAACAAAGTAATAAGAAGAATACCAAGGCCGACGAAGATTGCAGTGTAGATGATTTCTTTCATTCGTAATACGACGATTTTTGTTTTTGAGCTCATATAAAAAGCCCTCCGTACAGTTTTGTTATAGTTTATTATTGGGATTTGGGTTTCATGCCTAAGATTTCATTGTTGTCAGGGGAAAACTATGTTAAAATAATGAGCAAACATGTGTTTTGTTTTACATAAAAAGGATTATAAAAAGGAGACAAAGAGACTATGTCCCTTCAGTTTATATTAGGCGGTTCCGGGTCTGGAAAGACTTACCGCCTTTATACAGAGCTTATCCGGCTGTCGATGGAAGAGCCGGATACCAAGTATATAGCCGTTGTGCCCGAACAGTTTACCATGCAGACCCAGAAAGAGATTGTTTCGCTGCATCCCAATCACGGGGTCATGAACATAGATATTGTCAGCTTCAACCGTCTGGCCTACCGGATTTTTGAGGAGCTTGCCATAGAAAATCCCCAGGTCCTTGATGATATGGGGAAATCCATGGTGCTGCGAAAAGTGGCATCCGGTAAGAAAAAGGAGCTGGTACTTTATAAGGAGCATTTAGGAAAGACCGGCTTTATCTCACAGTTAAAGTCCATGCTGTCGGAGCTTTACCAGTACGGGGTGACTCCGGATATGCTCAGTGAAGATTTGCCGGATACCATGAGCCCAATGCTAAAACAGAAGCTTTTGGATATTTCCGTGATGTATCAGGGATTTAAGGATTATATAAAGGACAAGTACATCACCACAGAGGAGATTCTTGACGTATTTTGCCGTGTCCTGCCACAGTCAGAGCTAATAAAGAACAGTGTGATCACCCTTGACGGTTACACCGGATTTACCCCTGTCCAGTACCGGATTCTAAGTCTGTTTCTCCGTTTCTGCAAACGGGTGATTGTGACCGTGACTATAGATCCTTCTGAGAACATGAGCCGTAAAATGGGAGTGCAGGAGCTGTTTTATATGAGCCGTCAGATGATATGGAAGTTAAATGATCTGGCAGAAGAGGCGCATACCTCCAGGGAAAAGGACGTTCTGCTTATGGAACATCCGGCTGTCCGATTTCAGAGGGCAGAGCCGGAAAAGGACAACTCCCTTGATTTTCTGGAACAGAATTTATACCGCTATAAAGGAAAGACTCACAAAAAGCCCGAATCGATCCGTCTGGTGAAAGCTTTAAATCCAACAGAGGAAATCACCTGTCTGATCCATTCCATGGAAGAAGCCATACGAATGCAAGGGCTTCGGTACCGGGATATGGCTGTAGTTACCGGGGACTTAGGCAGTTATGCCAATGAAATCGCCCATCAGTTCCAGTTAAACGGCATTCCCTATTTCCTCGATGATAAAAAGAGCATTCTAAAGAATCCCATGGTGGAGCTGATCCGGGCGGCTATTGAGATTATACAGAAGGATTTTTCCTATGAATCCGTATTCCGGTATTTGAGAACAGCGTTGGTCACAAAGAAAGAGGAAAAAGAAAAGACGGACCGGTTGGAAAACTATGTCATTGCCATGGGAATCCGGGGATTTAAAAAATGGGATTCTACATGGGAAGGCTGGTACCGGGGAGCCAAAGAACTTAATCTGGAAGAATTAAATGAATTTAAGGAGCAGATCATTGCCCCCTTAAGGCGTCTTCGGGAAGCGTTTCGGGAAGAAGAGTCTACGGTAAAATCCATGACAGCAGCAGTGACAGTCCTGCTTATGGAGACTGGCATTGAAGAAAAGCTGCTTGCATTTGAAGAACAATTTAAGAAAATGGGAGAGATGATCCTGGCAAAGGAATACAGCCAGGTATATGGGCTGGTTATGGATTTATTTGACCGTCTGGCCGGACTTTTAGGGGAAGAGCATGTAAGCAGAAAAGAGTATGCGGAGATATTAGATGCCGGTTTTTCTGAGATAAAGGTAGGTCTTATTCCGGCTTCCGTGGACCGAGTGGTGGTGGGAGATATTACCAGAACCAGGCTCGATCATGTAAAAGTTTTATTTTTCGTTGGAGTCAATGACGGGATCGTGCCCGTGAAAAAGGAAAAGAGCAGCTTATTTACGGACAGGGAAAGGGAGTTTTTAGGAACCCAGGCCATTGAACTTGCTCCTACGGCAAGGGAAGAGGGATTCCGGCAGAGATTTTATCTTTACCTCGCTTTAACAAAACCGGAGCAGGAGCTTATTCTTTCTTATTCAGCAATGGATGGCGCAGGCAAAAGCATGCGTCCTTCCACTTTGATCGGCGAACTAAAAAAGCTGTTTCCAGGGCTTCAGGAGATCATTCCTTCCAGGGACCGGGTGCCTCTTTCCATGAGAGAAGCCAGAGATTTTCTTTCTGACGGTCTGCGGGATTATAAGCTGACCGGAGGAGATGGAAAGTTTTTAGAGCTTTTTAAAGCTTTTCTTCTGTCCGATCATCACAGAGAAGAGGGAAGAAAGCTTTTAGACGCAGCTTTTTACACCTATGAGCAGAAGGGCATCGGAAAAATTGCGGCAAGGGCTTTGTACGGCTCTGTCATAAGCGGCAGTGTTACCCGGATGGAGCAATATGCCTCCTGTGCCTATGCCCATTTCTTGAATTATGGTCTGGAACTGATGGAACGGCAGGAATATGAACTTGCAGCCATGGATATCGGAAATCTGTTCCATGATTCCATTGATTTATGTTTTCAGCGAATGAAAGAGGAAGGGAAAGACTTTAAGGAGCTGACAGAAGAAGAACGTAAGGTTCTGGTTCATGACTGTGTAGTTTGTGTGACCGAAGATTACGGCAACACCATATTAAAAAGCTCTGCCAGAAATGCGTATCTGGCCGGAAAGGTGGAACGCATCACGGACCGGACCATGTGGGCGTTAACAGAACAGCTAAAAAAGGGAGATTTTACTCCGGTTGGATTTGAAGTATCCTTCTCAGCGTCGGATCATTTAAAGGCGATGCGGATTCCTCTTTCTAAAGAAGAGGCAATTCACTTAAGAGGAAGAATCGACCGTATGGATTTGTGCGAGGATGAAGACGCAGTTTATGTAAAGATCATTGATTATAAGTCAGGAGGAACTGCGTTTGACTTGACGGCTTTGTACTACGGACTCCAGTTGCAGCTGGTTGTTTACATGGATGCGGCCCTTGAGATGGAGGAACGGAAAAAGCCAGAGAAACCGGTGGTGCCGGCGGGAATCTTCTATTATAACATAGGAGATCCCATTGTGGACAAAGAAGGGGACATGACTGACGAGGAAATAAACCGCAGGATGTTAAAACAGCTTCGCATGAACGGGTTGGTCAATACGGACTTAAATGCCATATCCCATCTGGATCATGAGATCGAGACGGAGTCTGATGTAATTCCGGTGGCCATGAAAAATGGCATCATTCAGGAGAACAGATCTTCTGTGGCCGGAGGAAAGCGGTTTGCTGCCCTGCGGGAGTTTGTACAGGAAAAATTAAAGACAGAGGGAAGAGAGATTTTAGACGGTGTGATCGATGTAAGTCCCTATAAACAGGGCAACCGGAGTGCCTGTGATTATTGTCCCTACCACGCGGTCTGTGGGTTCGACCTAAAGACGGAAGGGTATGGCTACCGCAAATTCAAGGCGTTAAAATCCGATGACATCTGGCCGGTGATAGAAGGAGAAGAGGAGGCAGAAGACGATGGCGATAAGCTGGACGGATGAACAAAAGGCAGTCATTGAAAGCAGGAACCGGAATCTGCTTGTCTCGGCGGCAGCAGGAAGCGGTAAAACTGCAGTTTTAGTAGAGCGTATTATCCGCATGATCACGGAAGGAGAAGACCCTGTAAGGATCGACCAGCTCCTTGTCATGACTTTCACAAAGGCTGCGGCAGATGAGATGCGGGAACGTGTGTTAAAAGCCGTGGATGAAAAACTGCTTGAGAATCCGGAAAATTCCCATTTACAGATGCAGGCGGCTATGATTCCTTATGCGCAGATCACCACCATTGACAGCTTTTGTCTGGGGCTTATCAGAGAACATTACAACAAGCTGGACATTGATCCTGCCTTCCGTGTGGGTGATGAAGGAGAGCTTATCCTTTTAAGGGCAGATGTGATGAAGGAGATGTTAGAAGCATGCTATGAGTCAGGAGATCCTCTTTTTGAGCAGTTTGTGGAAACCTATGCTACCGGAAAGACGGATCACGGAATTGAAGACTATATTATGCAGGTATATACCTTCTCTCAAAGCAATCCGTGGCCGGAGGAATGGCTCAACCGGTGCAGGGACGAGCTTTTAGCAGGTGATATGGGACAGATGATGGAGACGGAATGGATGAAGTTCCTCATGCACGATGCCGCCCTGCAGATTTCAGAATTTATCAGTCAGGTAGAGGCGGCGGCAGAGGTTTGTGAAGAGGAAAACGGACCGGAGGCATATCTTCCCATGCTGACAAGCGATCTGCGTCTTCTTAACCGCCTTCTTACCTCTGAAAATTATGAAAGTCTGAATGAGCAGCTAAAAGCCGTATCCTTTGACCGCCTTGCTTCCATACGCAGCAAAGAGATCGACCCGGAGAAAAAAGCTTATGTAACGGGAATCAGAGACCGGGTAAAAAAAGCAATAGGAAAGTTAACAGAGCTGTACTGTTTTGAATCTCCGGACGAGGTGTTTTCTGATATTCAGGGGACCAAAGAAGCAGTCACCATGCTCTTAGATCTGGCGGGAGAATACGCAAAGAGGTACCAGGAGAAAAAACGGGACAAGAACTTAGTAGATTTTAATGATTTAGAGCATTATGCTCTGGAGATTCTTTTAAAAAAGGAAGAGGATCAGTGGATTCCTTCCGATGCCGCCGATGAGCTGAGTGCACAGTTTATCGAAATCCTTGTGGATGAATACCAGGATAGCAATGATGTACAGGAAGCCTTGATCAACAGTGTTTCCAGGGAGAGATTTGGCACCCCCAATGTTTTTATGGTAGGAGATGTGAAGCAGAGCATCTATCAGTTCCGTCTGGCAAGACCACAGCTGTTCCTGGATAAATATGAATCCTATCAGAAAGAAGAAGGAAATTACCAGAAGATCGAACTCCATCAGAATTTCCGAAGCAGAGAGGAAGTCCTTAAAAGCATCAATGAAGTGTTCTATCAGATTATGACGAAGAATCTGGGTAACATCCGATATACTAAGGATACGGCCCTTCATCCTGGTGCCCAGTATGCCCCGTTTGAAGGACGTGCGGGAGAAAAGTCTGAGCTTTTAATGATCCATGCAGAGGGAAACTTATTAAAGCAGCTGGATGATGATGGCGGGGACTTTACCAGCAGAGAGTTGGAGGCAAAAGCCATAGCAGCCAGAATCCGGGAATTGATTCATCCGGAAACCGGGCTCTACGTCTGGGATAAGAACCTGGATGGCAGGGGGGGCTACCGCATTGCTGAATATGGGGATATGGTGATTCTCTTAAGAAGCTTAAGCGGCTGGGCAGAGGATTTTGTGAACGTGCTGATGAATGAAGGAATTCCTGCTTATGCGGAAAGAAAAACCGGGTATTTTACTGCCATTGAGGTGGAAGTAATACTTTCTCTGTTGAATATCATCGATAATCCCATGCAGGATATTCCTCTGGCGGCTGTGTTAAGATCTCCCATCGGCGGTGTGACGGATGAGGAAATGGCTCATATGACGGCACTTTTTAAAAAGACATCGAAAAAAGGGCAGGACCGTGGCTTATATGGGGCCTGGCAGCAGTATTTAATAGAATACGAGAGTGAACAAGATCCTGATTATCCGGGACTTTATGGAAAGCTTGAATATTTTGCTGACATGATCTCTTCTTACAGGGCGAAAGCGGCCTATCTATCCATACACGAACTGCTTTATGATCTGTATGAGGGGACTGGGTATTATGATTATATCTCTGCCATGCCGGCGGGAGAAGTACGCAGAGCCAATCTTGCCATGCTGGTAGAAAAGGCTTCGGCTTATGAAAAAACCAGCTATACCGGGCTGTTTCATTTTATCCGTTATATCGAAAATCTTAAAAAGTATGATACGGATTTTGGAGAGGCTTCCCTGTCAGGAGAAGAGAATACGGTTCGAGTTATGAGCATCCATAAGAGTAAGGGTCTGGAATTTCCTGTCGTATTTTTGGCAGGAATGGGAAAGAAATTTAATAAGCAGGATGCCTACGGGAAAATATTGATCGACCCGGATCTGGGAATCGGAACCGATCATCTTGATCTGGAACGGCGCATAAAGGCTCCTACTTTAAAAAAGCATGTCCTGAAACGGAAAATGGAACTGGGAGCCATGGGAGAAGAATTGCGTGTGCTTTATGTAGCAATGACCAGAGCTAAGGAAAAGCTGGTGATGACAGGACTTGACCGGTATCTGGAAAAGAAAATGGAGCGTTTCGCAGAGGTGTTCCGGGCAAAAGGAGAGATTCCGTTTACCATTCTATCCACGGCAGATTCTTATTTAGACTGGATGCTCATGAGTCTTTCCGGAAAATACTCAGAAACAGCCATCCGGTCTGACGAGGGCCAGGATACCGGTAATGTGGTGGTCCGGGAACTTTCCGTTTCTGAGCTTGTGGGACGGGAGGTGGAACGCCAGGCTGGGAAAAAACTTACAAAAGAGCGTCTTTTATCTCTTGATACGGAACTGGTTTATGATGAGGTATTTGAACGGGAACTTAAGGCGGCTTTTGAATACCGGTATCCCCATCAGGCTGACATCGGACTTCATACCAAGCTTTCCGTATCGGAGTTAAAAAAACAGGGGCAGTTTCTTGATGAAGAGGAAAGTGAGTTTCTGCCTACCATTCCTTTGTTCTTAAAAGAGGAGGGAGCAGAAGAAAAAGCCAGAGGGGCTTTTCGGGGAACTGCTTATCACCGTGTCCTGGAACTTTTAGATTTTGGTATCGTCCGAACGGAAAAAGACCTTGAGGAAGCCATAGAAGGATTCCGAAATGAAAAACGAATGGATGAAGAAAGTATTTCCTTAATCTCACAGAAACTTCTGTTAAACTTCATAAACTCAGCGCTGGGAAAACGCCTTTCTGAGGCTCAGCGCGAGGGACGGTTAAAAAAAGAGCAGCAGTTTGTCATGGGAATACCTGCAAGAGAGATGGATGTGGGAGATTCCGATGAACTGATTCTTATCCAGGGTATCATTGATGCTTATATGGAAGAAGAGGATGGTCTTGTTCTGGTGGATTATAAGACTGACCATATCAAAAAGGGAGAAGAACAGGTGCTAATGGACCGTTACCGGGTGCAGATGGATTACTATACCCGTGCCCTGGAGCAGATGACCGGTAAAAAGGTAAAAGAGGCGGTCATTTATTCTCTGGCCCTTCAAAAAGAAGTGATGATTAAGGGATAGTAAAACTCATGAAGTGAGGAAAGAAAATGATTTTGCTGGATGATTTCCATATCTGTCTGTTGGAAATGTATGAGGCATAAAAGAGGAAAAAAACAGCATAATAATAGGAGAGCATTCCAGCAAAACCTTTTTCTGGTTATAAAATCTGGCAGAGATTGAATCAATGAATTATTATTATTTAAAGAAATTTCCCTGATATTATTGACAGATAATTATGAGTATATAATTGAAAAGTCTATAAAAATGTGTGAAGTGCACAAGAATAAAATTGGCATTGACAAATAGTTGTACAATATGTTATAGTCGACCTGTCAGAGGTCACAAAATTTGTATAGTATCAGGATCAAAGAAACTTATATATGCTCATAATTGGTTGAGTGTTTCTACCAGCTACCGGAATAGTTGTCTATAAGTTTTCGCATGGATTATGACGCAGCCCTATGGGCTGTGTTTTGTGGTGCGTGCGCAGAGGAGATAGAGAGAACGGTGGTTTTTTGTTGCGTAGGACTTAAGGAACGCTGCAATGTGAACTGCCGTGTTTTATTTTATGGTATGCGGGACAGGAGGTTCTATGACTGGTGATAAAAATTTTGTCTTAAAGGGAAACATCTGCTACAGTGAGGATATGAATCTGTTACGGACCGTGGAACAGGGGTATCTGGTTTGTTTGGAAGGAAAGTCGGAAGGGGTATTTAAAGAACTGCCAGAGCAGTTTTTGGATCTTCCTCTTACAGATTGGGGAGATAGAATGATCATTCCCGGTCTTATTGACCTTCATATCCATGCGCCTCAGTTTTCGTTCCGGGGGCTTAATATGGATTTGGAGCTTTTGGACTGGCTGAATACCAATACATTTCCAGAGGAAGCCAAGTACAAAGATCTAGAATATGCAAATAAAGCCTATCAGATTTTTGCTGATACAATGAGAAAGAGCGCTACTACGAGAGCCTGCATTTTTGCCACCATACACAGGCCGGCCACAGAAGTTTTAATGGATCTGATGGAGGAAACCGGCTTAAAGACCATGGTGGGAAAGGTGAATATGGACCGGAACTCTCCGGAATATTACTGTGAACATGGAGCAGCAGAGTCTGAACGGGACACGGCCGCATGGTTAGATCATGTGAAGTCTAAATATGAAAATGTCAGTCCCATTCTGACTCCTAGATTTATTCCATCCTGTACGGATGAACTGATGGATCGGCTTTCAAGGATGCAGAAAAAATACCGGATTCCTGTGCAGTCCCACTTATCGGAAAACCAGAGTGAGATTGAGTGGGTCAAAGGGTTATGTCCTGCGTCCAAATTCTATGGAGATGCATACGACCAGTTCGGATTGTTTGGCGGAAATGCGAAAACGGTAATGGCTCACTGTGTTTATTCACCGAAAGAGGAGATTGCACTGATGAAGGAACGTGGAGTCTTTATCGCCCATTGCCCTCAGTCCAATACGAATTTATCTTCCGGGATCGCTCCGGTAAGGACATATCTGGAGCAGAAGATGAATATCGGACTTGGAACCGATGTGGCAGGAGGCAGCGGGGAATCCATCTTCCGTGCCATGGCGGATGCCATTTCTGTATCGAAATTAAGATGGCGCCTTTTGGATGAAAGCTTAAAGCCGGTTACGATAGAAGAGGCATTCTATATGGGTACGTTAGGCGGCGGATCGTTCTTTGGAAAGGTTGGAAGCTTTTTAAAAGGCTACGAATTTGATGCTCTGATTCTGGATGACAGCAGTCTGCCTCATCCCCAGCCCCTTACCTTAAAAGAAAGGCTGGAGCGTTTTATTTACCTGTCAGATGACAGGCATATCAAAGGAAAATTTACAGAAGGAAGCCGGATATTTTAGAGATAGGTTCCGGCTGTCAGGAGGTACGAAGTATGGCAACAAAAGAGAGGGGAAGTTTTCTAGATAAAACATTCCACTTATCACAGAATCGAACAGATGTAAAGACTGAGGTGGTAGCCGGTATAACAACGTTCATGACAACTGCTTATATTCTGGCGGTAAACCCCAGCATTTTAGGCGCAACAGGCATGGACACCGGGGCTGTATTTACAGCCACAGCGCTGGCATCTTTACTTGGAACCCTATTGATCGCGTGGTTTGCAAACTATCCGTTTGTACTGGCTCCAGGTATGGGACTGAATGCATTTTTTGCATACACGGTAGTATTAAAAATGGGTTATACCTGGCAGATGGCTTTGGCGGCTGTATTTTTAGAAGGTATCATCTTTATCGTTCTTTCCCTTACAAGTGTCAGAGAAGGAATCTTTAATGCCATTCCGATTAACTTAAAGCATGCTGTTTCTGTAGGAATCGGTCTGTTTATTGCATTTATCGGAATGCAGAATGCAAAAATCGTTGTGGATAGCTCCACTCTTGTTTCCTTTTATTCTTTTAAAGGTTCAGTGACAGATGGAACATTCCATACGGTTGGAATCACTGTTTTACTGGCAATTATCGGCATTCTCGTTACAGCCGTACTTGTAGTTAAGAATGTAAAAGGCAATATGTTATGGGGAATCTTAATCACCTGGATTCTTGGAATGATCTGCCAGGCGACTGGTTTGTATCAGCCAAATCCGGAGATGGGCATGTACAGCGTATTCCCAGATTTAAGTTCCGGATTCGGAATTAAAAGCATGGCACCTACTTTTATGAAAATGGATTTTTCCAGAGCATTTTCCCTGGACTTTTTGGTGGTCATGTTTGCATTCCTGTTCGTAGATTTATTTGATACCCTTGGAACACTCATTGGAGTTGCATCAAAGGCAGACATGCTTGATAAAGACGGAAAACTTCCTAATGTCAAAGGTTCTCTGTTATCAGATGCCATTGCAACAACCGCAGGTGCAGTATTTGGAACTTCCACAGTTGTTGCTTTTGTTGAAAGTGCAGCAGGCGTGGCAGAAGGCGGAAGAACAGGTCTTACAGCAGTAGTTGCAGCTATTTTGTTTGGTCTGTCCCTGTTTTTATCTCCGATCTTTTTGGCAATTCCGTCCTTTGCGACGGCACCAGCCCTGGTAGTGGTAGGTTTCTTAATGCTGACCTCCATTGTTAAGATCAATTTTAATGATTTTACAGAGGCAATACCAGCTTACATCACCATCATAGCTATGCCGTTTATGTACAGCATTTCTGAAGGTATTTCCATGGGTGTAATTTCCTATGTAATCATCAATGTTGTTACAGGAAAGAGAAAAGATAAGAAAATCAGTATTCTTATGTATGTTATGGCTTTCTTATTTGTTCTTAAATATATATTGATTTAACAGATTTCATCAAGGCAGCCTGATGATTATCAGGACAACCAGTTCAGGTTAACATAAGGGACTGGCGGTGACATCACTTTAAATGGAGTTATCCTTTAAAAGTGTTGTCTCCGCCGGTCCCTTTTCCTGTTTTATGAAAGAAGATGTATGCTTTATGGATTGGGAACTGATAAAGAATGTTGCGCAGTTTAAAACCTTAATTCAAGAATGCAATGGCCAGGTTTAAGAATCCGGCAAAGGTGACCCATAAGAGATAGGGGATTTGGAGTAGTGCAGCAGCAGGATCGATCTGGAAGAAAGACCGGATCATTTTGAGGATAACATACCACAAAAGCAGGAGAACAAGGAATGCCAGTAAATAATTATTCAGTCCAAAGAATACCAGACTCCAGATAAAATTAAGGAACAGCTGGACTGCATATAGCATCAGGGCTTCCTGTTTCTTGGGAGATGGAGAGGAGGCAATCAGATAGGAACTTATTCCCATAAGTATGTATAAAATGGTCCAGACTAATGGAAATACCCAGCCAGGAGGTGATATGGACGGCCGGTTCAAGGAATTGTACATGGTCATGCTGTCTCTTGTAAGAAATCCGGCGATCGCCCCAACAGCCAGAGGAAGTATGATAAAGGCCAATAGCTTTCTTCTGTTTGCAGACATAGGTAGTCTCCTGTATCATTAATTGATACTATAGTATTCATCAAATAAATGAATTATCCCTTGTATGCGGCCAAATCCGGTAAGCTGGCCCCAAGAATTGTTTTGATATTGTAGTGAGGAATTTTGTATCTGTCCCCATCCTATAATAGGATAGAGATGTATATGACTTATCATGAATATGGAGGTAGTGAAATGTTAAGAGAAGTAGATCTTTTAGAGGTGCCGGTAAATCCTGTTACATTAATAGGAAAGGAATGGATGCTCATTTCTGCCGGAAATGAAAACAGTTATAATATGATGACCGCCAGCTGGGGAGGAATCGGAGTGATGTGGGGGAAGAACGTATCCACGATCGTATTACGGCCTCAAAGGTATACACTGGAATTTGCAGACAGGGAAGAGTACTATGCGCTTAATTTTTTTGATGAGAAGTACCGGGCAGCACTTTCCTACTGTGGTTCTCATTCCGGCCGTGATGTGAATAAGGAAGAAGAAACCGGGCTTATCCCCTTCTTTGATGGAGATGCTCCCTATTTTTCAGAGGCAAAGCTTGTGCTCATCTGCCGGAAACTCTATAAGCAGAGTATTGACCCTGCCGGATTTACAGATGAATCCCTGGATGGTAAGAATTATCCGGAAAAAGACTACCACCAATGCTATGTGGGAGAGATCGTAAAGGTATTAAAAGCGGATTAAGATCAACTGCTATTAGAAAAATTTGTACTTATTATTACATACAAACCGTTAATTCTTACAAGATGCTCCTTTTTTTGAAAAATTCGTATATATTGTAATCAAAATCCAATGCGGGCTCCTTACGGAAAACCAATGCTCCCTAAAAGTCTGCTTTTTTCAATCATGCCTTTTACAAAAATGTGAAGGAATATGAAAGGAAAAGGCAGGCTTAATTGGTGCCTGCGGCATTTTTTGGATTTTCAATGATATAATTTATTCAGAGAGAGGTATTACAAATGAGTGAGAAGTTTGAGGTGGTTGAAGGGGTTACATTAAAATGTTCCATGGGCAGCTGTGGGTGCTGTTTAAAGGTTCCCACCAGTCATGGTGCGGTCGTTGGGGACAGAAAACAGGCATCTGTCATGGATTACAAGCCGGGGGTCAATTATACCTGTTTTGGTACATGCCAGCGGATGACCCCTCCTCAGCCGTGTGTTCCAGTGGTTTTAATACCATGGCTGATAGAGAATAAGGACCATAAAATTAATGGGGAACCGGCTCTTTATAGTACCAGCGTCTTATCCTGCTTATGCGGAGGGGTGATCCGTATTGATCCCTTATAAGATACCCTGGGTTTCTTTATAATCGATCCAAAGATTGTACCGTTCTGTGTGAAAACGCAGAACACAGTATCCCGGAGCATCAGGACCGCTGAAATGATGCTCCAAACCGGAATACCACATTTCCTGTTTTACATAAGGATCTGTTACAATCTCAATTCTTCCAACTAGAGTGATGTTATAGGCTCCATCTGTGTTGAAGCACACACTGGCGCGGGTGCAGTTTTCGATGCGTTTTGCTTTGTCGCTGCCAAGTCCGGTACAAAAGGTGATCCAGTTAAGCCCTCCGGATTAAGATGTTTAACCTTTTATGAACTTTAATATCTTTTTTGGTTCTGCATTGGGATTCAGCGTAAGGATGCGCTCTGTTATTTTTTGAATCGCTTCCTCGGTTCTGATTTGAGCGGCTCTTTCTAACACATCTTCTCCCCAAAAACTCTCGGGGGTGCAAAAGACGGTGGATGACCAGCCATATTCCTCGCCTTTTTGGGATCTTTTCTGCTGCCTTCCGCACATGGTTAAAAACATTTTTGTCTGCAATTCCACTAATCCCCGATCAAATTGAGATTTGTCTTCTTTACCGAAACCTGCAAGCTCCTTGATGGAATGGAGCGGCAAAACTCCGTTTTCTGAAACGGTTTTATAGATCCGTTTTGCCGGTGTGCTGATGACACCGTTTTCGTATTCCTCTTCCAGTGTCCGGTTTCCTCTTCGGACAGCAAGAAAATATGGAATCCATTCTTTTGCAATATAACCGCTTTTTTTGAAAAACAGTTTGGCATAAGCAATGTCATCGCGTTCCTCTAAAACCCGGATACGCCATTCCCATGGGTCGGTATCAGGGTTGCCGGTATGCCAGCGTACCGGTGTTTCATATGGAGGCTGTTGGTCCCAGTTCCATGAGATGACAGAATATATTCCCTCACTGTTCCCCCCGCCCATAGAGAAACCGGCATCAAGCAGAGTTTCCACAAAATCATCATAGCTTTTTATCTGTTCCTGAATCAATGAAATGTCCTCCTTTTATAAAATAATATCATAGAAAACAGGACAATAGCATGTCCTGTTCCTAATAATGTTTCAAAAGATTTTCCGCGATGTGCCTGATTTGTGCAGCCATGTCAGATGGTTCCACTACCTTGACCTTATCTCCGAAGCTTAGAATCCATGAGATGGTATACTCCCTGTTTGTATAACCGATCTCCAGGCGGAGAAGTCCATCGTTTGTTTCCGTATAGCATTTGGGACCGTAGTTTTCTATGAGCTGATAACGGACTGTAGGGTCAAACAGTGCCACCAGTTTTTTGTCATCGGGCAGATTGTCATTAAAGTTTCTCTTTTCTGGGGGAATTTCCCGTGGAATAAAGGTTTCCGTGCAAAGATGAAGATCCCATAAACGCATGAGCTTAAACAGCCGCCAGTCCTCCCGGTCCTGGCAGTAACCAAATAAATACCACGAAGTCCACTGGAAGATGATGAAATAAGGTTCCATGCGTCGGCGCGTCATTCCTTTTTCATAATAATAGTCGAATTCCACCAACCGGGTCTCCTGGATGGCAGTCTTAAGCTGCTTGATTTTTTCTGTGAGGCTCCCTTTGTAATGGGAAGCGAGATCAATGACAACCGGTTCACGCAGGGACAGGACCATTTCTTTATTGGCAGATAATTTATCCAGGGTATTCTCAATATGAGACTTGTCCATGACACTTCCGATTCCTTTAAGCGCTGCAATGATCCCGGAAAGTTCATCAGCGGTCAGAACGCTTTTATCAAGCTTGAATCCATCAGCAATAGAGATACCGCCTCCGCTTCCCTGATGGGTAATTACCGGAATACCTGCCTGGCATAATGCGTCGATATCTCTGCTGATGGTACGTCTGGTAACTTCGAATTTCTCTGCAAGATAGGGGGCGGTCACCCGCTCATTCTGAAGCAGGGTAGTGAGTATTCCCAGTAAGCGGTCAAGTTTCATAAGTTCTGGTCTCCAATTCTTAAATATCTTACATTATATCATAGAAACAAGGCATGTATATGCCGGAACTGAAGTGATTTCTATTGATGCCGTATATTTTGTCATCTTAATGCAATCTTAATGTTGATATGAAAATAATAATACTATCCTGATTTTTTAAATGCTATAATAGAAGCTAAAAAAGGAGGTGGGTCATCGTGGCAATCCATCAGACGGATTCTTTATGTCTGTTAGAACAGCTAAAAACTTTGCCGTCCGGGCAGAAACGGGGAACGCTCAGGATCTATTTTGGATATGCAGCAGGTGTCGGCAAGACATGTGCCATGCTGCAGGACGCTCATGAAGCGAAAGTTAGCGGCATTGACGTGGTTGCCGGATACATAGAGCCCCACGTCCGACCAGAAACCATGGCACTTATGGAAGGACTGGAAATACTTTCTCCATTGGTGCTTTCCTATAAAGGCATTCAGCTAAGTGAATTTGATTTGGATTCTGCGCTTCAGAGACACCCGGATCTGATCCTTGTGGATGAATTTGCCCATTCCAATGCCGCCGGCTGCCGGCATAAGAAAAGGTATCAGGATGTGGAGGAGCTGCTTATAGCAGGAATCGATGTCTATACCACGGTTAATGTCCAGCACATAGAAAGCCTGAATGACATTGTGGAATCCTTTACCGGTATTTATGTGCGTGAGAGGATACCAGACAGTGTATTTGACGAGGCGGACCAGATTGAACTGGTGGATATTGAACCGGATGATTTGATCGACCGTTTAAATAAAGGGAAAATATATAAGGAAAGCCAGGCACAGAAAGCATTAACAAACTTCTTTACCAAGGAAAATCTGGTTTCTCTCCGTGAAATTGCTCTGCGCCGTACGGCAGACAAGGTTAACCGGATCGCTGCACGAAATGAGCCAGAAAATAACAACACCGGGTATTCCAATGAACATATTCTGGTATGTTTGTCCTCCGCCCCATCCAATGCCAAAGTAATACGGACAGCCGCACGGATGGCAGAGGCCTTTAAAGGGACATTTACCGCCTTGTTTGTGGAAACTCCGGCAGCAAGAGAGCTGAGTGAAAAGAATAAGGAAGCTCTTATGGAGAACTTAAGACTCGCAGAGCAGTTAGGTGCGCAGATTTCCACCGTATACGGGGAAGATGTTCCGGTGCAGATCGCAGAATATGCGAAAGTGAGCCGGGTATCCAAAATCGTTATGGGACGTTCTCTGCGGACGAAACGCTGGTTTAAAAGGAACTACATGGACACCCTGACTGAATTGGCTCCGGCCACGGATATTTATATCATCCCGGATACGCAGTCTGCTTTTTCCAGCTATGCTTTGAAACTTGGAAAGCCTGAGGATCTTTCACTTGCTGATACGTTTAAATCCTTAGCGTTGCTGGTAATCTGCACGGCGATCGGATTTTTATTTGATATCCTGGATTTTAGTGTTGCCAATATCATGACCGTCTATATCTTAGGCGTCCAGGTCAATGCAGTATTTACAAAAGGAAGATTATACAGTGTGGTTTCCTCCATACTGAGTGTACTGATCTTTAATTATTTCTTTACAGAACCCCGCTTCTCCTTTCAGGCGTTTTTTCCAAGCTATCCGGTTACGTTTTTAATCATGCTGACGGCTGCCCTGATTACCAGTACTTTAACCAGGCAGATCAAGGAGCAGGCAAGACAGTCATCAGAAAAAGCCTACCGGACAGAAGTGCTTTTGGAAACCAGTCAGAAATTGCAGCAGGCAAAGGACCGGGAGGATATATTAAAGGAGACTGCTTATCAGATGATCAAGTTATTGGACCGGACGATCATCATCTATCCCTCGGATCAGAATGGCTTAGAAAAGCCAGAGGTATTTTATAGGAAAGAAGAAGGAGAACGAGGAGAGCAGTATCTTGGAATCGAAGAGCGGGCGGTAGCGGAATGGGTCTTTAAAAATAACAAACGTGCAGGAGCAACCACAAGTACGCTCTCCGGAGCAAAATGCTTATATCTAGCAGTCCGCAGCGGAGGAGAAGTTCTTTCCGTAGTAGGGGTTTCCATGGAAGGAGAAAGTCCCTTAGAGGCCTTTGAAAAAAGCATTGTCATCGCCATTTTAGGAGAATGTTCCCTGGCTTTGGAAAAAGAAGAACTCAATAGAACCCAGAAAGAGATCTCCATGCAGATGCAGCAGGAAAAACTCCGTGCAAATCTGCTGCGTGGAATTTCCCATGATCTGCGAACACCTCTTACCAGCATATCCGGCAATGCGGGAATACTGATGTCCAATGGTGCCGTTATAAGCGAGGAGCAAAAAAGAGGTCTCTATACGGATATTTACGATGATTCCATGTGGCTGATTAATCTGGTGGAAAATTTACTTTCCATAACAAAGATCGACAATGGGGCTCTAAACCTGACCATGCAGCCAGATTTGATCTCAGAAGTGATTTCAGAAGCACTGCTCCATATCAACCGGAACCATGTGGATCATGTAATCCAGACAGCAGTAAGTGACGAACTTCTGATGGCAAAGATGGATTCCCAGCTGATCATGCAGGTAATAGTAAATATCATTGACAATGCCATTAAATACACACCAAAAGGTTCTACCATTGTCATTACAGCAAAACAGGAAGGGGAATCAGCCTGTGTAGAGATTGCGGACAATGGTCCCGGTATATCCGATGAAGCAAAAGAAAAGCTGTTTGATATGTTTTATACGGCTGATAATATACGGGGAGATGGACGGCGAGGAATCGGTCTGGGGCTATCCCTTTGCAAATCCATTATCCACGCCCACGGTGGAAGAATCTATGTAAAAAACAACGTTCCCACGGGAACCATACTTGGTTTTACTTTGCAGGCAGAGGAGGTGAATCTGCATGAATAAACCGCTCATTCTGGTTGTGGAAGATGACAAAGCCATCCGCAAGCTCATCACCACGACTCTTGAAACACAGGGATATCTTTATCATACAGCAGAAACAGGAGCCGCTTCTCTTTTGGAAGCAGCCACCAGCCAGCCGGATATCATAATTCTGGATCTGGGTCTGCCGGATATGGAAGGCGTTGATATCATTAAAAAGATCAGGGAATGGTCCAATGTTCCCATTATTGTAGTCAGTGCCCGCAGCGAGAATCAGGATAAAGTAGATGCTCTTGATGCAGGTGCAGATGATTATTTGACCAAGCCGTTCTATGTAGACGAATTGCTGGCGCGGCTCCGGGTAAGTCTCCGCCGGATTCGGTATGACCAGGATAAGCCTATAAAGGATTCCACGGTCTTTATAAATGGAAACTTAAAAATTGATTATTCCGCCGGATGTGCATGGCTGAATGGGGAAGAAATTCACTTAACCCCTATTGAATACAAGCTTCTTTGTCTTTTGGCAAAACATGTGGGAAAGGTACTTACTCACAATTTTATTCTCCATGAAATCTGGGGAAATTACTCCAGCGATATACCGGCATTGCGAGTATTCATGGCGACTCTTCGGAAAAAGATAGAAAAATCGGATTCCGATTTAAAATATATTCAAACCCATATTGGCATTGGGTACCGTATGCTCCGGGTTTCGGAGGACGGAAAATCCATGTAACTGACACCATCTTCGCTTTCTTCTATAAGAGAGTGAGGTGGTGTTTTTTTGTCTTAATGCCGTGTTAATTCATACCGGGAAACCCTTACACCACCCTAATGAGGAACGTGCTACACTGTGAGAGAACGAAAGAAACAGGAGGGGAGGCGGTGCAATCATGATGATTTTGGGTTTTGTAGTATTTGCATTGGCAGCGTATCTGCTGTATGCCCTGATGAATGCTGATAAATTTTAACAGAAAGGCAGTGATGAATCTATGTTACAGATAATTCTTGTTTTAATCGTATTTTTTATCATTATCCTTCCGACCGGAAAGTATCTATACCAAATCGCGTTGGATAAAAAAACCTTTGCAGATCCTGTATTTAATCCCATTGATCACGTTATTTACCGCATTTGCGGAATCGGAAAAGATGAGATGAACTGGAAACAGTATGCCATTGCCATGTTATCCACCAATGGGCTGATGGCAATTGCCGGTTACCTTATATTAAGGCTTCCGTCTTTCCCCTTTTTAAATCCCAACAGGATCGGAGCTATGGAACCTTCCCTGGCGTTTAACACGGTGATCAGTTTTATAACAAATACGGATTTACAGCACTACTCCGGGGAGTCCGGCTTATCTTATTTCAGCCAGATGATGGTAATCATATTTCTCATGTTTACGTCATCTGCTACCGGCTTTTCAGTATGTATGGCATTTTTAAGAGGAATTACCGGAAAATGCAAAACAGTAGGCAATTATTACCGGGATATGGTTCGTATCATCACTCGGGTGTTGATCCCGTTATCCCTGGTTCTTGCACTGTTTCTGGTATCTCAGGGAGTTCCCCAGAACCTGTCGGCCAATGTGACAGTACAGACAGTAGAAGGAAAATTCCAGGATCTTGCTATGGGTCCCATAGCCGCGCTGGAATCCATAAAACACCTTGGTACAAATGGAGGAGGTTTTTTAGGTGCAAATTCAGCGGCACCCTTTGAAAATCCCAATGTACTTACCAATATAGCAGAAATGCTTGCCATGATGGTGATGCCAGGTTCATTTGTCGTTGCTTTTGGGCATATGGCAGGCAGCAGGAAAAAAGAAGGACTGCTAGGCAGGGAGGCAAGGCCTCTATTAGCTGTTATGTGTATTATCCTTCTGGCTGGCCTCATGATCTGCTTTCTTTCCGAATCAAATGGAAATCCAATCCTTTTAAATGCAGGTCTGGACCAGAGTATGGGGAATATGGAAGGGAAAGAGGTCCGGTTTGGAATCGCCCAGTCTGCCCTGTTTACAACCGTTACAACTGCCTTTACCACTGGTTCCGTCAACAACATGCATGACTCTCTAACTCCATTGGGAGGTGCCTCTGCCCTTATGAATATGATGTTGAATGTGGTATTTGGGGGCAAGGGAGTGGGGCTTATGAATATGATCCTTTATGCCATTCTTGCTGTATTTATCTGTGGCCTGATGATCGGACGGACGCCGGAATACCTTGGAAAGAAGATTGAAGGAAAAGAAATGAAGCTTGCTGCACTGGGGATCATCATTCACCCCATGCTCATACTTCTCTTCACTGCATTGGCAGTATCTGTGCCTTCCGGGCTTGCCGGCATCACCAATCCCGGGTACCATGGACTGACTCAGATACTATATGAGTTTTCGTCCTCTGCTGCCAATAATGGTTCCGGCTTTGAAGGTCTATCAGACAATACCCTGTTTTATAACGTAACCACCGGACTGGTGATGTTTTTCGGCCGCTATTTAGGGATCCTTATTTCTCTGGCAATATCAGGTTCTCTTCTTATAAAGCATCCGGTAAACCAGTCGACAGGAACACTGAAAACAGATACAGGAACATTTACGGTATCGCTCCTTATGGTAGTTTTAATCATTGCAGCACTTACTTTTTTTCCTGTCATGGTGCTGGGACCTGTTGCAGAGCATTTAATTCTGTGGAGCTGAGGAGGAACTTTTTATGAGCAAACAATCAAAAACCAAATTTATAACAAGGGATATATTACAGTCCGCGGTCAAAGGGTCATTTTTAAAACTGAATCCGCGGTATATGATAAAAAATCCGGTGATGTTTGTGGTGGAGGCTGGATGTTTTTTAACACTTCTGCTTTGCTTTATCCCGGGACTTTTCGGAGATCAGGACAACAGTCTTCGTTTTTTCAACATTCTGGTTACTGTGATTCTCTTTATGACGCTGCTATTTGCTAACTTTGCGGAAGCAGTGGCAGAGGGGAGGGGGAAAGCACAGGCCCAGACACTGCGAAAGACTCAAAAAGATATGCAGGCACATCTGTTGGGGCCGGATAACACGGAAAATGTAATAAGCGCAGGGCTTTTGAAGAAAGGAGATGTTGTAATCGTCCGGTCTGGTGAGATCATTCCAAATGACGGAGAGGTTATGGAAGGCATTGCTTCCGTCGATGAATCGGCAATTACCGGAGAATCTGCTCCGGTGGTAAAGGAAAGCGGCGGCGATTTTGCGTCAGTGACCGGCGGGACCACAGTCATAAGCGACTGGCTGAAAATTGAGATCACATCGAGTCCCGGAGAATCTTTTCTGGATAAAATGATCTCTCTGGTAGAAGGTGCTTCCCGTAAAAAAACTCCCAATGAAATCGCACTGAATACGCTGCTTGTAAGCCTGACCATCATCTTTTTAATTGTTATCGTCACTCTTTATCCCATTGCAATATACAGCGGGGTGCGCCTCCCCATTGCCGCTTTGGTGGCATTGACTGTCTGCCTGATCCCAACCACCATAGGCGGTCTGCTTTCTGCCATTGGAATTGCAGGAATGGACCGTGTGACACGGTTTAATGTCATAGCCATGTCAGGCAAGGCAGTGGAAGCCTGCGGAGATGTGGATACCATGATCCTTGATAAGACCGGAACCATTACCTATGGAAACCGTATGGCTGCCAAATTTATTCCGGTGGAAGGAATCACCGAATCAGAACTGATTCATTATGCGGTCATGAGTTCTTTAGGGGATGACACTCCCGAAGGAAAATCCATCATAGAACTGGGAGGGCGATTAAGTGGAAAGCGTGAGGAACCGGTGCCGGGAATGGAGTCGGAACCCTTTTCCGCAATGACGCGAATGAGCGGGATAAACCTGCCGGATGGAATGAGGATCCGTAAGGGTGCTTATGATTCTATACGAAAGTATGCGTTAGATTTATCCGGAACTGTACCGGCAGATTTAGAAACAAAGGTCAGCCAGATCTCAAAGCTAGGCGGAACTCCATTGGTGGTCTGTGCAGGAAACATAATTTATGGAGTCATCTATTTAAAGGATACTATAAAACCGGGGCTTGTAGAGCGGTTTGAGCGGCTTCGCTCCATCGGCATCAAAACCGTCATGTGTACCGGGGATAATCCGCTGACTGCAGCTACCATTGCCCAGGAAGCCGGGGTAGACAGTTTTATTGCCGAATGCAAACCGGAAGATAAGATAAAGGCCATTCAGGAAGAGCAGGCAAAAGGAAAAGTAGTAGCAATGACCGGAGACGGGACCAACGATGCTCCGGCACTGGCTCAGGCGGATGTGGGGATCGCCATGAACAGCGGCACCTCATCGGCAAAAGAAGCAGCCAATATGATCGATTTGGATTCTGATCCCACGAAAATCCTTGATGTGGTAGAAATCGGAAAGCAGTTACTCATTACCAGAGGATCCCTTACCACCTTCAGCATTTCCAATGACGTAGCAAAGTATTTCGCTATCTTTCCGGCAATGTTTATGGGAGTGATCCCTCAGATGGGAATGTTAAATATTATGGGGTTATCCACCTCATACAGTGCCATTCTTTCGGCTCTGATTTTCAATGCAATCATCATTCCCTGCCTGATCCCCCTGGCGATGAAAGGGGTAAAATACAAACTCCAGAGCTCAGAAAAAATGCTTTCCCATAACATGCTGGTCTTTGGCCTGGGCGGCATTGCAGCTCCCTTTATCGGAATCAAGGCCATTGACATGGTCATTTCACCTCTACTGGCAATCATTGGGCTGTAGAAGAAGGATTGGGGAAGGAGGTTATTATATGGATAATTTCTTTGCAAGGATCGGTATGTTTTCAATAGCCTTCGTAATCGTTTACGGTTATAAAAAATTACTTGATTATTTTAACTAATGGCATTTATCAAGCGCCTTTTAAATACAGGAGGTTTTATCATGGGAAAATTAATAAAGGGGATCAGAAAGCCGTTCCTTGTTACTGTGACACTGATGGTTTTATGCGGTTTAATATATCCCCTGATGCTGACCCTTATCAGCCAGGTTTTATTTCCAAAGCAGGCTGGTGGCAGTCTTATTATGGTTGACGGAAAAGCCGCAGGTTCGGAGCTTATCGGTCAGGATTTTACGGATGAACGTTTTATGAAAGGCCGGCCTTCTGCGGTTTCATATAATACCTATACAAAGGAACCGATGAATGGTGGCGATTATGCAGGGGTCCGATCCGGATCAGAAAACTATGCACCCACCAATCCGGAACTCTTAAAAAGGGTAAACGAAGATATGGAGCATTTTCTGGCATTAAATCCATCGGTTAAAAAAGAAGATATTCCCACGGATCTTCTGACCGCGTCAGGTTCCGGTCTGGATCCTCATATCAGTCCTGAGGCCGCGAAAATTCAGATCCCTGGCCTGTCTAGAGCAACTGGATTGACGACTGAGCGGTTAAATGAAATCGTAGAACAAAATACCCAGGGGAAAATACTTGGGATCTTTGGAGAAAAGACGGTTCATGTGCTGAATGTGAACCTGCAGATTGCAGAAGATCTAGATTTGATTTAGAAAAGGATATAGAACTGAAGGGAATTTTTTCTCCCTTCAGTTCTATTTTTGAATTTATACATATAAATTCAGTAGGTTAATTTGTTTAAAGAACAGCCTAATATATCAATACAGTAAAGCGAAAGTGCAAATTTTGGCACTCAAAGTGTATAATTTTAGCACTTGGGTTGAAAAATGTCGAATTTCATTATATGCTGAAAAAGTTAATAATATTGGAAAATGTAACAAGATTTACATTATTCTTCCGATTTAAGCGTTAAAATAGTGTCAAAGTATTCGAAACTAAATAACTAAAAATCCATTTGATCAGAAATTTGTATGTGAAAAAATATGAGAAAGGTATTTTTGAAGCAATACAAAATAGTAGGAGGTAATGCATGTTGGAAATTGGTGTGTGCGATGATGACCATCTGCTGCTGTGGGAAATGGAAAAATATCTGTTGGAACTAGGGTATGAGACTGGAGTAAACTTAGAAGTCGATACCTACGCAGATGGGGATGAGATCGTTAGAGCAGTGATGAAAGGTAAGCGTTTCGATATCATATACATGGATATTGAAATGGTCCGTTTAAGCGGGATGGCAGCAGCGAAGAAGATTCGTGAAGTGGACCGTACCGTACAGATGGTTTTTGTAACATCTTATGAAAGCTATATGAAAGAAGCATTTTTAGCAGCTCCCATTGGTTTCCTTGTGAAGCCGATCAGGAAGACAGAATTTACCGACACATTTAATCACATTTTGAATATGATCGGGACCGAAGATCAGTATTACCGCTTTCGTTATGATCGGTCCGATTATAAGGTGCTGCTAAAAGAAGTGATCTATTTTGAAAGTAAGGGGCGAATGACAGAGATCGTCTGCGAGAGCGGACGTTACAGACTTTATAAAAATCTGGAAGCCATCGAAGACGAGTTAAGGGGTCAGAAGATGCGATTTGTACGGATACATAAGTCCTATCTGGTCAGCTACTGGCGCATTTCCAGATTTTCTGCGGATATCGTGGAATTAATGGATGGAATCTGCCTTCCAGTCAGCCGAAGCCGAAAAAAAGAAGTAGAAGTGAATTTATATGAGGCGATGGAGTGGTGTCATGTATGAATGAAGGAATATGGATTTTTGGCACCGCATGTTTTTCCCTCTTTGGTGTAATATTTGCCAAGGTATACCTGGATATATTTTTAACCGAAAGAAGTGGGAAAGGAAAGGCAGCAGGATGGCTGCTTTTCTTTTTATGGCAAATGTACAGCAGTATAAGTATTTTTAAGTATTATCCTGGGATTCATATGTTTGGAACGCTGGTGATCATAGAATTCATGGGACTATCGGGATATACTTCTCCGCTGTGGAAGCGGTTCACCTTTTCAGCCCTTTTAGCAGCTCTTTGGGTGCTTCTTGATATGTTCTTTCTGCTTGGAGCAAAGCTGTGGGCAGGAGAAGGCGATATCTGGATGATCATTTCCCTGTGGTTGTCAAAGATAATTTTGCTTGCCTTTGTTATGGGCATTCGGATGTATATGAAGAATAAAGGTGCAGGGGATGAGTCCACGGCACAAGGTATCTTTTTTCTATTGCCGTTTATGGCAGCCATGACCGTATATTTTGCTTTTTATATGGCAGCGGAACAGTCCGTTTCACAGAGCGGAGAAGATATGTACTGGCTCCTTTTTGGAACTGGGGGTATGATATTACTTCATTTACTGGTTTATCCTGCCTACCTGATGCGGATAGAGGAAGCCAGGATTAAGAAAAATGAGAGCATATATGTGAGACAATTGGAATTATTTCAAAAACAGAAACAATTAGAAGACCAGGAAACCATAGAACTCCATACAAAGCGTCACGATCTAAAACAGAAGCTGATCTATATCCATGAGCTGGCAAAGCAGGAGGAAAAGGATAAGCTGATGGAAGTATTGGATCAAATGATCGGGGAAACGGTGAAAAAAGAGTATATGGAGGAATGGACAGGAAATCTAGTGGTGGATTCCCTGGTTAATCACTTATACAGGGAAGCTCATCGAAAGAACATCCGTCTGGATACCAGGATAAAGCTTCCCAAGGAGATCAATATCAAGGATACGGATTTGTGTATTCTCCAGGGGAATGCCTATGACAATGCAATGGAAGCGTTAGAATGGGTGGAAGAGGAAGACCGTGAAATGCGGATCGAGATGAAATATGAAAGAGGCTGTCTGCTTTTTTGTATTAAAAACAGGTATGCCGGAGACTTGGAAACAGAGGAGGATGGGAAGTTAATAACCAGAAAAAAGGAAGGAATCCATGGACTTGGAATCCGTTCCATGAAAAAAGTAACGGACAAGTACAACGGAGTTCTGGTCACAGAAGGTAAAGACGGAGTTTTCACCTTAAAGGCCATATTGTATGAACCTAAAAAAATCTGACTGCAAATGGGATGATGAAAATCGATGGACATCCCATTTGTTTTTTGCCTAAATCAGAGCGATGGTTTTAATTTTAAAAGTAAAAACATATAAAAACAACATAATATGACCAAAACTTACATATAAACCGCTATTTCATACATGAATGATTTTTTTGTCATTTTTTCGTGTATATTGTAATCAATAAAAAACAGAAACAAAGGTGAGTAAGATCTATGAAGAGATTAAAAGGGGTTCTATTTGTACTATTTTGTTTTGTTTTTATTTCGACCTCCCATCGTACTATGGCAGAGGAAATTGCCAGTGAGCAGAACGGTCTTGATGTCACGTTTGTAATGGATTACAGCGGATCCATGACGGCAAATGATCGGGATCATACGGCAACCGGGATGGTAAAAGCGTTTGTGGACACGGTTCACAGTGCGGATATCAGAATTGGTTTTGTGGCATACAATGACCGCATCGTATCATCGGCAGCGCCAGTTTCTGTTAAAACCCAGGAGGAGCGTGATTCCTTAAAGGGTCAGATCGATTCCGCCGGTTATTCCGGAAATACGGACATAGGGCTGGGATTAAGTTATGCTTACGGATTGTCCGGGCAGGATAGCGGACGTAAACGCATGATCGTCCTCATCTCCGATGGAGAGACAGATTTAAAAGGTTCTACAACCGGAAGGAACATGGATAATTCCAACGCCGATTTAAAGAACACCGTAGATGCCTGTCAGTCCCAGGGGATTCCCATTTACACCGTAGCCTTTGGAAAATACGATGGAAACAAGGAAATTTTAAAGGAGATTGCAAAACAGACCAATGCCGGAAATTATACAGTTGAGAAGCCGGAAACGCTGATTGAAGTCCTGTATGGAATCTTTAATTCCAACATGGCCTACCGGATTCAGGAGATCACCAATGGCATTTACGGAGCGGGAAGCCAGAGCATTCGGGTAAAGCTTGATGAAGCCTATCTGGATGAAATGGACGTATTGATGATTTCTCCGCAGCAGATTGGAGATACCACAGTTGTTTACGGAGATCAGCAGATAAAGCCTGTGAATCTGGTTCATTATTCCGTAGCCAAGTTATCAGATGTCAAAGAGGACATCAGGGAACTGACCATACAGACAAATACGTTAAAGGATCAGGGACTGAAAATTTACCTGATCAGCTACCGTGATTTGACTCCGGTCCTTGAAATAGAAACAGAAACAGGAAGAAATAAGCCGTTGCCTTACCGGATCTACTTTAAGGATAAAAACGGTACGGTCATAACCGATGAAGCTTTTTATAAAAATTTCACTCCCAAAGTAGAACTATATGCGGACGGACAGTCGGCTAATGGGCGGACTGCTTTAAACACAGCCATCGAAGGCGGTGTGATTACCGGAGAAGTGAACTTAACTCAGTCTGGTACTTATTACATAGACAGCCGATTGGATGATGTGATGGAATCCTGTGTGTTTAATACCGTAAGGTTACAGGTAGTAAATACGCCTCCGGCAGGAGAACTTCCGGACCAGTTGGGGTTAAATCCCTTAAGCAAAGAGAAAAATCTGGTGCTTAACGATTTCTTTAAAGATTCCGATGGAGATACGCTTACCTACTCCCTGGAAAAGAACCAGAAAGAAGCAGCTGAAGTCAGCTTAGATAAGGGTGTGCTTACAGTCAAAGCGTTGAAATCGGGCAAACAGCCCCTTGTTATAAAAGTTTCTGATGGGGAATCAGCCATATCCTACAGTTACAATATTACCATTATTCCTTTATGGAAGGCATACTGGTGGGCTTTTGTACTGGCGGCACTTGTACTGGGAGCCGTTATCTGGCGGATCTTCCATAAACCAAAGCCTGAGCTTGAGGTCATAACGGAAAAAAAGGCCCAGAACCGTTTTCAGGGAAAGATGGATGCTTATTTTATCGGGCAGCCGGAAGAGGAAGATGAGATTCCACCCCTTACCTTTCCTATGTATAAGATTAAGGATAACCGGGTCAGCTTTGGTGATTTGATGAAAGAATATCCGGAAGCTTCGGAAGCTTTGGAACTTGACCGTATATTCCTTATTGCAGATGAAGACCGACGGATGATTTTATACCATTCTTCAGATGCGGGCATTATGTTAGGAAGTTCGATTGTGTGCAGGAAGATTCAGTACAGCGTCAGCTTCGGTGATATTATATCCATCACATCACCGGATGGGGTTTATGAATTGGAGATCCATTATATCTCCATGCTTCAGTAATGAACCAGATTCGTATTTTGCAGTAAAGTTGTTGTTTACACTTCTTATCATCCAGAGGAGATAAGGGTGAATAAATAAAAGTAAGAAGTAAGAAAGAGGGAGAGCGCCGATGGAAACGATTACACAAACAAACCGGACAATTCTGTTTTCCGAAATTAATCCAGAAAAGCTGAATCTTTTAACGCTGATCGGGGATGTGAGAGGAAAAACCAGCCTGGATGACGACAAGATCAAGGAAATCAATGAAGTACTTCTGGTGGAAAGCTTTGAAGAATTTTTAGAGAAATTCGCACCGGTTGTATATTCCTGGTGTGATGCGAAAACTGGAAGTATCCAGTACAGCCTCATTAAACCGGAAAATATACCGGATAACTGCATTACGGAAATACCTCTTAATGAAATGAATGATTTATTAAACATGCTGATTACCTTACAGGGAGCGAAAGGTGCTCTGGGAGTCGCAAATGTGGACTTTAAATTCAGCAATGTTTTAGACATGATCTCTCCGAAAAAAATCATGGAAGATATCCGTCAGGTGCGCAGAGAAATCCAGTATACCTATGGGAAATACATGGAACTTGATGATGAGGATCCCAAACGTCTTGATTTTGGGGACAAACTGAATTACCAGTTTGAACAGGCCAGCCATAATTACAACAATGTATTGGCTATGCTCCCTCTTGCCATTGAAGATATCAAAACCCGTCTGCTTTTAGGAAGCGGAGAATCCGCACAAAGCGGCCAGGAATTTAAAGCAGGCCTTTTAAGCATGGGTGATGATGGTGAACTGAAGATCCTGGAGATGAAGCAGGAGGAAGGAACTCAGCTTGCTGTTGTGGATGACCATATCAACACCAGCCTGATTCAGACTTTCCGGGATGACTATGATGCGCTTAATGATACTCCTTCCGATTATGTGCGGGAACTGGTAGTTAGAACCTTCTGTCCTCTTACATCTACCGTAGAAGGCGGTGTGGACCGGGAAGTTGAAGTGAATAACTACAACACTTATCTGGAGTTTTATAAGAAAAGCAAGGACGATTTTGTAAAAGCGGTAAAGCCTCTGATTGAAAAGATTTTAGGCGTGAAATCATTCTTTGACCAGTATCAGGTAAAGGAAAAAGGAATGCAGCCAAAGCTCCTTATTACCAATACTCCTTTGGAGATGATGGTAAAATCAAGCAATTTACCGAGGCTTCTTACATACTTAAATACAACCAACGATAAAAATGAATTCGAAAATACTCTGTGGTTTGGCATCGTGCCTGATGTGGAACTCAACCAGTCTGGCGGAGGAAAGCTTCAGAGAATGCGTTTTTCAGGAAACCAGAAAGAGAAAAAACCTGGAACCAATTCCATGGAAAGTCTGGCAACTTTAATGAATGCCATCAATCCTTACAAAATCACCACCTTCTTCAGCTTCTCTACGGGAGAAGAGAGCACCTTCAGCTATGTGGCAACGGAGGGAATCGGTATTTTCAAGGATAAATGTACACCGTTAATGAAAAAGGATTACAGTGAATTCGTGGTTCCCTGCATTCCGAATGTAACCATCATTCCAAAAGATAAGTCCGGACTGATCCTGGATAAGCGCATGGTCATCGATGATGATGGAAATGTGGCGCTTTCTGAGGGAAAAGAAGACGTGATGAAGATGTGGATCGAAGGTGTTTATATTGGTGCTTCTTATGGTGCCGCTGGAATTGCAGCAGCATGGCAGTGTCCGGAATATTTAAAACAGAGATTCGGCAATACCACCATGGAATATCCAGGTGTGCGCTATGACATAGAAGCTGATGACAATGCACTTTTAGTAACAACCAGCATGACAAAGGAAATCTCAGGATTTACCAATGCCATTAAAAACTCCATTAATAACACTGGTTTTGGATTCGTATTTACTTCCGATAACGCGCAGCATAAGGGTCGTGAGATCAAGAACGTCATGGTTTACAAGGCCAGAAACTTACTGAGCAACGGAACGGAGTTTGAACCGATTTATAAAACCCTTGTGGTTACTTATATCGAGCGTATGCTGCGTTTTTACAGCGGAGATTTCAAACAGGATAAGATCCTTAAATTCTTCAGCAACAATCCTAACAGCCAGAAGAGCAAATGGGATGCTAACCGTCAGTACGTCAATTCCCTTTTGCAGGATGGCGATGAATTAGATTTTAACATTGATGAAAAGAACGGAATCTGCAATGTTCTTCTGACATTCAGCAACACCACAAGAAACTTAAAGGTGGAACTGACCAGAAAAGGACAGACGGCATAAAAACTGCGTGATGTAAGCAGGTGAAAAAGTACATCAGGGCGGGGGAGCGAATGCTCCCAATATGAGTGGGTTTTGCGATTTTATTTGATAAATGAAAAGCAGATAGATGGAAAAGTATCTGCTTTTCGCCCCCCTTATTTATCGATTCACAGTATGGAATCAACAGGATAAAGAAGGGATTTAATGATTCAGGTATCTGAAGGCTGGCATTGACCAACTTATAGATTACAAAAAACATTTATTAAGAATGGAGGATGAAATATGGGACTTAGAATGAAAATCACAGGTAGCGAATCCGTTGATTTGCGTGAGACAAGCATCATCAAAGTGGTATTTGGGGCAGATATTCCTCATGATTCCAACGCCAGATCAACTGATCTTGGTTCAACCGTCCTGGTTGAAGGAAAGATACTGGCATCAGTAGGCGGGGAAGCCGCAGATGATACAAGCAAACTGGCCAGATGGTCTTTGGTTCCGGCTGAGAATTCCGACTGCTACCGTAACGTCCAGATCGATGTTGTAAACGCTTCACAGGTGGTAAGACAGATTACAGTACCAAATGCATTTGTAGTGGACTACACCGAAGATTTTACAGATGAAACAGGAACCGGTGTATTCAAGCTTCTCCTCAAACAGAAGAAGGACAAAATGACCACCTTAAAGTTCGAAGGCGGATTCAGCGGAGAATAATCGAAAACATTTAGAGAAAGGAAGGGATAGATTATGGGATTTACATTAAAAGTAGAAGGGCCGTCAACCGTCGACCTTGGAACCACCAGCATTATAGGAGTTAAGTTTCAAACAGATATTCCTCACGATTCCAACGCGCGCTCCACTGATTTAGGAAGCACCGTGGAGATCACAGGAAAGATTTTAACTGCAGTGGATGGAGATCCATTTGATTCCACCAGACAGCTGGGCCTTTGGTCCCTGGTTCCTGCAGAGAAATCCGATTGCTACCGGAAAGTTACCATCGAAGTGATTGCAGCCTCTCAGGTGGTTCGGAAATATACTTATCCAAATGCATTCGTTGTGGATTATAAAGAAGATTACGGTGATACAGAAGGTGTTGGAACATTCCGACTGATCATCAAACAGAAGAAAGACAAGATGGCGCAAATCGCTGTGGAAGGCGGATACAGCGTGTAAACATGCAGGGGCTGCCGAATGGCAGCCCCTTTCTGTAAAGGAAATGAAAGATGCTCGATTACTACAGAATTCTTGAGGTGACTTCCGAAGCAACGGATAAGGATATTAAGGCGGCCTATCGGAGGCTGGCAAAAAAGTATCATCCGGACGTGATAAAGGATGACCCGGATGGAAATAAAAAGATGTATGAAATCCAGGAAGCCTATGGAGTCCTGGGCGACGAAGAGAAGAGAAAACAATATGATGCTGCCCGAATCGGAGATCGGGAAAGAAGCAGAGAGACAAGTAAAAAAGGTGATCCTGTATTTCATGGAAGAGAACCGGTGAAGGCGGCTCCTGATATGAGCCAGTTTGAACACTTTTTTGGGTTTCAGCCGGGAAAAGGAATGGAGACCTATCGTGGGTCTGGAAATGGAACCCAAAAGCAGACTGGTCCAGTAAATCCAGATGATTTATTCGCAGCTTTTTTTGGAACAAAAAAACAATGAAGGAGCCGGATTGCATATGGAACGCAGTAGAAAATTAAAAATAGGTTTTGATGGTGCAATTTTAATCAGCGCGGTGTGTTTCAGCTTATTCCTCCTTTCCCTGGATACCCGCCTGATCTGGTTACAGGTTCTTATTTTTATATGCGGCTTATGTTCAGCGGCGGATCTAATCTTCCAGTTGGGAGCAAAAGATGCCAAAGGATACAAAAAGTCCGGCACGTATCATGAAGCAAAAGCAGGCCAGCTGGTTCTGCTGGACGAACATGACAAACCATTAAAATCCTGGGATTTGGTTGGAAAGACAGCGCTTATCCTCGGAAAAAAGAATGATGAGGAAGAGGTTGATGTGGATTTGACAGATTGTGAATACAGCACATTCATCAATGACCAGCATGCGGTCCTTAACTTCTGCCTGGACTCCTGGTATCTGGAAGATTTGGGTTCTCAAAATGGTGTAAAGATTAAAAAGGTGGAGGATGGCGGCTGTTATCAGGTGACCAACCGGCCATGCAGAGTTTCGGCGGGGGATGTGATATACCTTGCAAGTACCCGCCTCTTACTTACATAAGAACAAAGATTGGAGATTGAAACATGAGCTTAGTGAGATGCCCCAATGGACATGTTTTTAACGCAAGGCGTTACGGGAATACCTGCCCTTACTGCCAGATGAAACTGAAAGAGGAAACAGAGGATAAAAAGCCTGTAGGATTTGAGCCTTCCATGGAACTTTTACAGGAAGAGGTTCTTCCGGTCTGTGGCTGGCTGGTATGCATATCCGGTGCAAGAGTGGGTATGGATTATAAGATCCACAGCGGAAAGAACTTTGTAGGCCGTGGAGACGATATGGACATACAGATTTTAGGGGACAATGAAATCAACCGGAAAAACCATACGATTATTGTCTATGACCAGAAGAAGAGAAATACCGTTATATTGCCGGGAGATGCGGCTGGTCTGGCTTATTTAAACGAAGAGGCCGTATATGTGCCAACAGAATTAAAACCCTATGATGTGATCGAGTTGGGGAATAGCCGATTTTTGTTTGTGCCCCTGTGCGGAGAAAATTTTGAATGGAATGATCAGAAATGACAATGACGATAATGAGTGGTCTGGGCGTGATTTTATCAGTTTCCGTCCTGGGAAGAATATTGCTTTTTGCAGGAGATAAAAAAACAAAAGAGAAAATGACCAGAGGTTTCGCTGGTGGGGAAGCCCTCTGCCAGACGACCGGAGATCAGGAAATACAGGCGGATGTTGTCGGAACCATGAAAAGTTCAGCCGGTACCCTGGCAGTGTTATCTGATGGAATCGGAAAGGCAAACACCGGGAAAATTTGTGCGCAGATCGCAGTGGATACTCTTCTTGACGCATATCTTCCTTACCAGATGCTGCATAATCCAGAGTATTTTTTTAAAACATCTTTTTATGAGGCAAATTCCAGAATCCAGAAGACCATTGGAGAACGGAGGGGTGGTGCCTGCCTGGCCGCTGTTTTTCTCAATGGCCGAACCTTGCATTATGGTCTGGCCGGAGATATCCGGGTGGCGCTTATGAGAAACCAGGAGCTGATTCCCATAAGCAAAGGACAGACCCTTGATGTACTTGCACATAATGCGTTTCATGAAGGGATTTTGACAAAATCGGAAACCGTTTGGACCATGGAAGAAAAACGGGTATGGAACTATCTGGGATTGGATGGCTTTCATGAGATTGAGATCTGCGAACAGCCAATCCGCTTAAAGCCAGGCGATGTGATACTGCTTCTGACAAAGGGAATTTATGAGGCTCTGTCCTGGGCGGACATTGAGGACATTCTCTTAAAGGATTTTACGTTAAAAGAAAAAGCAGACACCATCGTGATGGAGGCAGAAAGAAGAAAAAGCCTGGAGAAAGAAAATGGGAGCGTTCTGCTTCTGAAGGCGGAGGTACTTTATGAGAAGAGTGAATTCTGAGTTCCGGACTCAATATATTTCCGAAGAAGGGCAGAAACTGACCAACCGGGATTATTTTGGCTTTGTGGAAATGGATGATTATGCCTGCTACATACTTGCGGACAGTCTGGATGGGGAACTGGAGACAAACAGTGCCAGATTTGTGGTGGAAAGCCTGATCCGCAGTTTTGTAGAAGGTCCTTCCATGAGAGTGAATAAGCTGAAGCATTACATGAACCAGGCTCATAAGGAACTGTTAAAGCAGCGTGGAGGAATGCATCTAAAGGCGTCTGTCACCATGGTGGTCACAGACTATAAAAAGCTTTGTTACTGCTACGTTGGAAACAGCCGGTTTTATTTGATCCGGAATGCCAGGATTCTCCTTAAAACAAAAGACCAGTCCCTGACCCAGAATCTTCTTAAGGAAGAAAGAATCACCCTGGACCAGGCGGCGGCCCATGAAGAACGCAACAACCTCTATTCTTTTCTGGGAGAACGTGGACAGCCAGAAATCCTTGTATCAAAAAAAATCCCGCTGGAAAACGGAGACAGCTTTGCACTTTTTACCAGGGGAGCCTGGGAGAATGTAAGCGAAGATGAATTTTTGGAAATCTCCAAAGATGCCAAAGAGCCTCAGGAGATTCTGGAAAAAGCGGAAGATATTATCCTGGGGAAACAGGAGACGGATGAGGTGGATAATTATAGCCTTGCGGTCACCTTTGTGGATAAGGTTTACCAGTCTCCCAAAAAGAAAATTACGTTAAAACAAGTTTTAATGATTGCTCTTCCTATCTTACTTTTAGTAGGAGGTATCAGCCTTGGGTTGTATTTAAAGAACCGAAGCGTGAGGAACAAGGAAGAGAGTCTGGAACGGCATTTATCCAGTGGACAGGAATATCTAAAATATGACAACTATCAGAAAGCGTCAGAGGATTATGGAGAAGCAAAGAAGCTTGCAGACAGTTTAAAGAAGAAAGATATATCAAAAGAGGCGGATCAGTATAAAAAGCTGGCGGAACAGATCATTCTTTCCGATGAAGCAATGACTGCCGGAGATTATCAAAAAGCCCAGAACCTTTACTTAAAAGCCAGAGAACTGTCAAACGATGCAGGAAATGTAGGGAAAAAGTACATAGATGCACAGCTGAAACAGACATTGGATTATATTGATGTGTTTGATTTAATGGAACTTGGTCAGCAAAAAGAAGGGTACGGAGATTTAGACGGCGCCATAAATTCTTATCGCCAGGCAAGAGATAAAGCAGCAGCTCTTTATTTTTCCGAGGGAAAAGATGAAGCTTTGAAAAAGCAGGCAGCGCTGGAAGAAAAGATGGAAAAGGACAGCCAGAAGACAGCCGCCGCGGCCGCATCAGCCAAAGAAGAATCCCAGGCAGCAAAACAGGTTGAAGAGGAATCCAAACAGGCAGAGGAAGATAAAACAAAAAAAGAGGAAGATGAGCAGCGTGAACTGGATAACCAGCAGAAATTAAATGACCAGAAGAACGCCATTGATCTGGAAAATAAGGCCAACGAGCTTTTTGCAGAAGGAAAATACGAAAGTGCAATTACCTATTACCAGACAGCCCAAGCCATCTATGTCCGTCTGGAGATGACAGAATTGGCAGATGGGATCAATGGAAAAATCAAGGCTGCAAAAACTGCAATCAAGGAAGCAAAGCAGGAGACTTCTGAAGCAGGAGATACTGGGGAGTATGGCCCTGGAGTGAGCAAGAAAAAGTCCGATAAATAGCAAAGTGAGGAAATGCACATGAGCCGATATACCTATACCTTACACCCGGGAAAGACAGAACCGGAGAAGGATACCTATAAAAGGAGCAAACTGGAAAAAATGACGACGTTCCAGCTCAGGGAAATATGCCGGAAAGAAAAGCTGGTGGTGCCCTCCGGAAATTCCATGGACCGGGAGGGCCTTACACGTCTGATCATGCGGTTTAGGGGGCAGAAGGATTATCGGCATATTGCTGAAGCGAACGAAGGAGGGATCGAGCGCCTTCAGGAATTTTTTGACCGGAATTATATAGGCATTAGCTCTAACCAGGATGTAATCATTCCCGGTACCATTATTCTTTATCAGGGAACAGGACTAAATGAACTGGATCAGTATAAGGTGGAATCGGATATTGCTCTATATGAGGGAAATCTCCTTCTCATTGATGAGAATTTCCAGATCTATACCTGTTTTTACATCAAAGAAATACAAAATACATGGAATCTATTCCAAGGGGCCGGTATGCCCATAAAACCGCTTTCCAAGCACCAGTACTCCATTCTTTATTTCCCAAATGAACGGGATTCGGAATTTTTATATGACTGCTATTACGGAGATGTAAAAAATATCCCGGGTCACATGGAAGCAATCCGCATTCCTCTCCTTAATATTGAAGTCCGGGAGGTGACGGATACAGACCTTCCCTTAGTCATTGACTTTGGAAGTTCCAATACCACCATGGGAATCTGTCTTCCAGATGGTACCACTAAAATCGCCAAAGCCGGAAACGGTCACATCATTCCAAGTGTGATCGGCGTGGAAGAAAGAGGCGAGGGCAGACACGGATTTTTATTCGGATATGAAGCACTTGTACTGGAAAAACAGAATTACCAGGATGAGGATGTTCCTGTGTTTTTTGATATCAAGCGGTGGATCAGCGATCCGGACCGGTTGGAAGGAGTCATTTTAAAGAGCGGGTTCAAATATCAGATCTCCAGGCGGGATATGCTGAGAGGATTTTTGGAGTACTTAATGGAACTTGCAAAACAGCAGTTTAAATGCCAGTTTAAGAACATTCAGTTTTTGGCTCCCATCCGTCAGAAAGAGAAATTCCAGGAACTGTTTAAAAGTCTTCTTCCGGAATATAACGTAAGCTGTGAGCTGGATGAGGGAATGGCTGTGCTTTTCAACAGCATTTATGGAATGATCCGGCAGAATCTCTATGAACGAGGCCGGTGGTATCAGGCTCTCATCATTGACTGCGGAGGAGGAACGACCGACCTGACTTCTGGTAGGTTTCTCATCGATAACAGCAGAGTATCCTACACCATTGATTTAGAGACCCGGTATGAAAACGGAGATACCAATTTCGGGGGCAATAACTTAACCTTCCGCATTCTGCAGATGCTGAAAGTCAAGATTGCCAGGGCCTTGGAATATCTGGAAGAAGAGCGGTTTGAAGTAATGTCAGAGAGAGATGCAATAGAGTCTCTTGATGAACGTTACCGGAAAGTAGAGAATTTCCTCCCCACCCGTTTTAAGGATTATGAAGAACGGAGCAGGGACCAGTACTTTAAAGTGAAAAATAATTATTATTATCTGTTTCAGTTGGCAGAGGAAGTGAAAAAATCCTTTTTTCAAACACGATTTCAGTATGAACTTTTCATAAATACGGAAAAGGACGGAAAACCGGAAGAAATGTTTTTGGATAAATGGAAGCTGTCGGTTCGGAGCAAAGGTGCACTGACCCACATCGATCAGGAAATTCGTTTTCCTTTTTACTTAAATGAAATTGAATCCACATTAAGACCGGATATCTACCACGTGATGGAGCGCTTTTTAGACCAGAAATTTGAACAGGGAGAGCTTCAGGAATATGAAATGCTTAAGCTGACCGGGCAGTCCTGTAAATCCAGCTTATTTACAGAAGCTTTAAAACAATACGTTCCGGGAAAGTTAATTCAGAGTGCAAAACGGGAAGCCGATGAAGCGGAATTAAAGATGTGCTGTCTGGAAGGAGCGCTGGCGTACTTTATGAACTGCAAGCGGGGATACATGAAAGTGAACCAGGATTATCAGGTGCGGACTCTTCCTTATGAGATCATGGCTTATACCCATGAAAACCAGGAAAAGATATTGATTCGAAGTCTGGATGAGGAAGATCATATCGGCTGTATTTCCCGGTTTATGATCGGAAAGCAGTTGGATCTTTATTTGAGCGATGAAAAAGGAAAACGTTTAAAAACCTATTACTTTGAATACGATACGGAATCCTTTACCCGCACAACGCAGGAAGAAATTGATAGAGATTATGTTGGAAGCGTAATTCAGGAGGAGACAGATACCATTTTAGAAGGCGAGATGAAATTCTTTGTCTGGGTATCCAGAAAACGCTGGGGCTTTCTCGTGCTCCCTATTCTTAGGGAAAACGAGGTGCTTTATAAGGGGAAAGAGACATTTTTTGACTTTGAGGATGATACCTGGGAAGAGAACTTTTTTGATGGGAGGAAGTAAGGAATATGGAAATAAATGAACTTGATCTGCAATTAGCCTGTATTGAAAAGACAGATATTACAGTAAGTACACTGGAAGAAGATATGAAATGTTTAAAAAAAGAATGTGCACAAAAACTGGAAAATATTCGCAGGGAAGTTCAGAAAGTTGTAAATCTGGAAATAGAGCGCAAAGAATTCTTTGAACATTTATTTTCGTTTTATATTCCATCGGATCTACTTAAAAATGAGGTAAAGGAAAACAATATAATTGTACTTCGGTCACAATTAGAGCATTTGGTACTGGTGGTAAAGAAGTTAGATAATAAATATCCAATTAATATAGAAGATATAAAAAAGAGTTATGAGGCACAAATGAAGCAATCAAAACAACAAACACAGTTTTACTTATCAGAAAGCAGACTGGTTAATGGAATCGAGATTTCTTATTTTTCTGCCTCTCACGCTATGCCTGTGCAAAAGCATTTTAATTATATTATTTTATTTAATGTTAAAAATAAAACAATTATTCTGGATTTCAATATAAGGGAAAAAGAATATTCTTATTGGGCTAGTATCATTTATGCAATTATCGGATCAATACGACAGGAGGAAGATCATGGGGAATAAAGAAATTATAACTTGTGGTGATGTAATAATTGAACCAGTTAATTTTTTAGAGATTGATGAAATTAAAATTAACAGAAAAATAAATGAACATGTTTTTTTTGAAGCATCAGGAAGAATTAATGAAGAGGAAAAAGATTATTATTCTTATGAAATGAGTTTTGGTACGGAATTGATTGTTAAACATATAGGTGGTAATATCCTTTTTAGAGGTTTAATTACACAAGTGGAAGTAGAGCATCAGGGGGCATTTTATATCGCTCGTATTCAAGGGTGTTCTTATACGATTTTGATGGATATAACTGAGAAAACCAGACCGTTTCATAACATTGAAGAAACTTACACCGATTTATTTCAAGGTATATCTTCTGAATATACAGGAACAAATGCAATAATAAATGATATATATAAAGAAAAAACGGAACAGTTTTTTATGCAGTATAAGGAAACTGACTGGGCTTTTTTGAAACGGCTGGCATCTCAAAAGTTTCAGGGGATTTTTGCTGACGGCAGATCTGCCAGACCTACTTATTATGCTGGAACCCCCAATTTGTATAGAAATATGAATAAATCAGAAGGTGAATTTCAGATTAAAAAGGATTTGAAATCTTATAAAAAAGCAGTGGTATCTTCTGAATATGTAGCAACGGATGCAGGATATATAACTTATAATGTTTGCATAGAGAATTGGCTTGATTTAGGCGAAGAAATAACTTACAGAGGAATGCAGTTGTGGGTAAAATCAGCTTATAGCGTGTTAGAACATGCAGTACTAGTTCATTATTATGAATTATGTGTAAAAGAGGGATTGAATCTGAAAAAAACATACAATGAGATATTATCAGGCAAATCGGTGAAAGGCGTTGTCAGAGCTGTAAATAGAGACTGTGTAAAAATTCAGGTACAAGAGAAAGAGAATGAACAGACATCTGATGTATTAACCAATAATGATGCCAGTTGGTTTTCCTATTCAACAGTATATGCGTCTAAAGGTGGAAGCGGTTGGTATTGTATGCCGGAAATAGGGGATAAAGTAAGGCTGATATTTCCAGATTTTGATGAAAAGAATGCATATGCATCTAGTTCAATAAGCGAATATCAACCACATTCCCAGGAAAAAGATAGGATGGCAGATTACAAGAAAAGATATATTTGCAATCCCCAGGGAATGGAAGTGGATTGGAGTCCTGAGCAGATTAATATCTCAGCCAATGGAGCTTGTGTAGCGACGCTGGATCAAAAAGGAGTTTTAACTCTGTCTGCAAAATCTAAAATAATTCTTCGCTCAGAAGGAGATATTGTAATTGAATCTGGAGACCAGATAAAAGTTAATGCTTCACATAGTATTCAAATGATGTGTGGAGGAAAAGGAGAAATTAATATTAGTAAAGATGGTATTATTGAGCTGAAAGGAAATGAAGTATATACAAATTAAATGGGGGTGTTAAGTGGAACGGGAGAAATTGCTAAATCAATATAGATATGGTTATGTTTTGTTTGAGGGAACGAAACAGATGAAAATGTTGTACCAGTTTTGCCGTGAAAATATGGAACAGTTATGTAAGAAATTAAATGATGAATTTCAGCAGTTGATAGAAAATACAAAAGATGCGCAGAAAAAGAAAACGGAAAGAAATATATTCTGCATTAACTTCAGCGTTTTAAGAACTTTATATCTTCAAAGAGATGGAAAAGTTAGAATTAGTGCATTTGATGAACGATTTTATTTGGATACTGAAGCGATCTGGACAGAGTGGGATGCCAGCATATTGTTTCAATATTTATGGGATTTGGAGGATAATCTTTATCAAAGTCTTTCAGATTTTAAGGGAATTCTTACAAGCAATGATTTGAAATATATTATGCTTACAGAATATGTTCCATATTTGATTCAATGCTTAACAGAAATTATAAGATATGGAATCAGAAAAGGATACCTTTATGGATTTAAAGAGCTGTCAGTCACCGAAGATTTTAATATTAGTGTTGGTGAATACAGGGGAAGCTTTGATGAAGTTTATATATCAAAAAAATTATGGAACCATAATTCAGAATTATTAGAATTATTAGAAAATTATAAAGAGAACCATACTCAATTTTATAGCAGAAAATATGAGAATATGATAATGACTAATAATCAACTGGAAAGAATCAATTTTACCAAAAGTAGTTTTTATAAAATTAATATGTCAGGTTCCAACTTGGAAGAGGCATATTTATTAAAGACAAGCTTCATTGATTGCATTTTAAAAAATATATCATGGAAGAGAGCACTTTTGTTTGATACGGATTTTTCAGGCAGTGACTTATCGGAAGGAGACTTCACAAATTCTATGGCTTCTGTTACAGAACCGGGTGTATTTAATCGCAATATCTTTAGTCTTATCGGTGCGGATTTTTCCAAAGCAAACCTTTCTAAAACAGATTTCAGCAGATCAAATTTCAGTGGTGCAGATTTTAGAAATGCGATATTTAATCAAACAAAATTTACTGGAGCCAGATTACATGGAGCAAGGTTTAAGAAGGAAATTTTACCTTCTTTACAGCTTACCCAGGATCAATTAAGAGAAATTCAGATATGCGGTTAATCCGGGAGGAATCTAATGGGGTATTTTATATTATCACAGGATAAGACATATAAGAATCAGGTTGCTATTGATAAAAGCCGTTTACCGGAGGAATTACAGCAAAAAGCCTCTCTGCGGAGTAAAAATTATTATGAATGTGAAAATAGATTTATAGGAGATAAGAGCTTTAACTTAATTGTAAAGAGCAATGTCAATAATTACTATTCCGATTTTATAGAGATCCCATTTTTGTTGATTTCAGACGAACTTAAAAAAATATTTATCAGCTATGAGGCAAGTCTTACATGCAATTGCACAATTTTAAGTGACAGAGTGAATAAAATACAAAAGGTATACTGGCTTTGTGCATTGGAAATGGTAGATTGCCTTGGGGCAGATAGCAAATTTTATCCGGACGGTTCCATAAAAGAGCTGGTACTGGATCGGGCTAAAATTGGTAATAGAAAGATATTTCAGGTAGCTGGTATAAGAGAACAGAGATTTATTGCCAGTCTTGATGTAGTTGAGAGCATATTAAGGCGTCCTTTTACCGGAATATGTGTGGAGAAGGCCACAATGGAGATTAACTAATATATTGTTGGTATGTATAAATTGGGCTGGTGTAGTATCTGAATATGCCTCGTAAAAGTAATAATCAGATTATAAACCTCAAATAATAAATAACTAATTAATAAAAGAATATTCCTTTTGCGTGTTAGAACTATCAAAAGGACTGAAATTTTTATAATCACTGGGAGGCTGGATGCATTTGGATAAAGATAAATTTAATAAGGTGGTAGAATCATTGGTAAAAGTATTGGTGGTGGTTTGAATTATAATTAGTGTAGTGGTTGGTGGATTACTTCTGTATTTTTCAATATTATTTATTAAAAGTTTTGGGAGAGGTAATAAAGCAACTAATGAAGAGATAGCGGTAATTCGGGAGGAGAACGTCGAGACGGTGAAAAAACATCTGGAAAATAAATACGGAGAGAAATTTATTGTTAATCCTAATGGACAAAGAGATACTGGTTCTTTTATTCCAGGGGCAGTGAATACTTCTCCGGATTATTATGAGGCATACTCAGAAGAGGATCCAGAATTTATTTTCCGTGTATATAAATATTCGGAATCTAGTGATATAAAAAGCAAAGAGAAAATAAGAGATAGTTATTGTTGGAAGTTTTTAAAAGAGGAGTTGAGAAATACTATTGAGAGTACGTTAACTGATGAATTACCAGCAGAATATAAAATATTTATTGATACCTATTCGTATATAACGTTCGATAATAGTGTTAGACAAGATTCTTCATTAGAGCAATATTTTAGCAGCAATAACGATAGCCCTATTATATTTATTAATATATACGCATTGGATAGTCAAGAAAATGTTGAAAAAAAGATTGAGCAAAGGGTTTCTTTATTTTTTGATGAATTTAAAAATAAATATAATAGTTTGAACATGAGTTTTAGATACTATTCAGTTGAAAATGAAAAAGATTTTTCTCTTATCAACACAAAAGAACTAGAGAAAAAAAGTCTGATTATATACGGTGATAACTACCCAGAAATATTTTCAAAAATAAAAGTGGAAAGAAAATTTGTAGTTAAAATAGATACTATAGATTAATTTGCATATAAATTTGTCAAGTAATGTAGTAGAACTGGTATAATGGTCAGGAGTGCTGGTATTAAAATCCTGAATTCTCTAGAGATTAGCCAGATATTAATATTTAGGAGGTATTATGTAGTTGAATAAAGATAAATATAATAAAGTGATAAAAATTATTGTTAAAATATTGGTGGTGATTGCAATTATAATTGGTGTAATAATTGGTGGATTAATACTTACCGTTACAATGCGATTTGTTAAAAGTCTTTTTATAGTCCCTAAAGTAACGGATGACGAAGTTATATTGAAACAGGAACAAAGGCTAGAAGTAATAAAAAGTCATTTAGAGAAGAAGTATGGAAAAAAATTTGTTATTAATTCAGAAGGAACTGATGGGGGGGGGTCTCCGCTCCCTTTTTCAAGCGGTTATTATACTGTTACTTATAAGGCATATGCAGAAGATGATCCGGATTTTTGTTTTATTGTAGATGTAGTTCCAGTATCAATAAATAATAACGAAATAAAAGAAATACGAGATAGTTACTGTTGGAAATTTTTGAGGGAAAAGCTGAAGAGTGAAGTAGAAGAAACTCTTAATGGTAATTTTGATGGAGATTACAAATTAATATTATATTTATCAAGTAGTGCAACTTTTGAAAATAATATAAGACCTGATTCATCAATGGATGACTATTTTAATGGCAGCAGAAAAAGTCCAGCTATTTACATAGACTTATTTACAGCGGAAAAAGATAAAAATTTGGAAATAGAAACGGAGCAAAAAATATCTCGGTTATTAAAAAAAATTAAAGAAAAATCCGACCATGTAGATATAAAATTTCGCTATTATGTAATGAAAAAGCAGGAAGACTTTGATGCAATAGATATAACTAAAGAGCATTTGAGGTTGTATGACAATGAAATATATCATACCTATAGAGCCGTCGGAGATATGGAGCAGGAAATGAAATTTCAATTAATAATAGATACTGATGATAAGTAATAATTTAACTATATAATGGAAAAACAAAGGGGAATTGAATATGGAAGAAATGGGAGATAAAGATGTCGCCAAACTTTCTAGCATGATATATGGAAGCACTATCTATGACGATTTTAAAAATAAAAGAAGCAATAAGCTGAGCGAATTGATTAATAACATGGAAGAAAGCATATCAGATTTACCTCCCAATAAAAAAATTGGCGGTGAAATGACCAAAGAAGAATTTCTTGATGTCATTGACCAGATTAAGCAATCTGATACGTTAATGAGAATGGAAATCAAAGATTTTACAGATGCTAATGAAGGCAGTTTGTCAAATAGAAAAACCGACTTTCGTGCCATGACTCTTGTGGATCCGGAAAACAAAGTAAAACCGGTAATTGTTTTCCGTGGAACAGCAGGGGACAGTCAATGGGACGATAACCTTGCCGCTATCTTTTCATCCCAGACACCCTCCCAGAAGGAAGCAGCGGCATATGTAATCAATTCGGGCTTGGATCATGTCACTTTGGCAGGTCATTCAAAGGGAGGAAACATGGCTGCTTCCTGTGCTTATTTATTGCCCCAGGGACTTATTGACAAAGTATATTCTTTTGATGGACAAGGAGCATCACACAACTTCTTAAGTCAGATTACAACTTCCCAACAGAAGTTTGCAAAAAACATTATTTATAACATTAATGAATATAGAGATCCGGTTAGTCAGCTCTTGATAAAAACAGGTTTTAGCAAAAATTCAATTTATTTTGATTCGGGTGTAGATTATTATAATGCAGATCTTCAAGACAAAAATTTCAATATGAAATTATACTTATTTCATGTACATAAACCCAACTATTACTTAAAGCCAGGAGTTCAGAGGACAAACAGAACATTTGTGCCCTCCAGGCTTGCGCATACTATATCCATGATGAATGAAATTGATGCTTTACCTGAATATATGAAAAGAAAGGTTGCACAGCAATTATCAGGACTTATTTATGAAAAAGGAGTACCGCTTGGTGACTCCACCAGATGGGATGAGGATTATTGGGACTGCGTACTGGAGGCAGAGGAAGTCTACTCTAAGGTGAATAAAAGCAGAGAAGATGCCTTATGCAAAAAGCTGTCAGAGCTATTTCATGTAGATTTCTCCATATATAAATTAGACCAGAAGGATTCCAGCTTTGTGGTAGAGGGTGCTATTCTTATGTGCCCCTATAGCAGTAATATCGGGGATCTGAAAAATATTGAAAACCATGGAAATCTAATCCAGAAAAAGGCCGTTGCATCAAAAAAAGATAATATAGCAGGAAAAAACATTGTCATGGAGAATTGTCAGTGTTCTGCAAATGCACCAGAACTACTATTGGCAGACAGCGAATCAGAAGGCGTGGTTTTATGCGCACCAGAGATTTTTCATGAGTGGGTGATCACTGATGCTGACAAAGCATTATACATAGATGGAGAGAAGGTTGAGGCAGTATTAAAAAAATCAGTGCTGGGATGCTGCAGAGGGGGAATCATTACGGTGGAGTATAATGGACAGATAGAGTTAAGTGCACTTGAAAAGCTTTCTTTAGGAGAAAAAGTTCAAAATGCTATAGAGGACAATAAGATTATTCAATCAAAACCGTTTAAATTTATAATTCGGCAAGAAAATGATTTTTTTAAAAAGAAATTTTTAAATAATAAACTTGAGACTATGATAAATAGGGTAAATCTTGTAATAGATGTGGCAGAAACTACGATTAATGGATTGTTTCATCCCCGTAAGGAGACAAAGAAGGAAGCAGACGGTGTCTTGAATAAAATAAATGCTGAAATAAACGGAGTGATAAGAAATCTGGAAGAGGAAAAGAGTAAATTCATAGGGGATTATATAAATAACATAATAAAGTAAACGAAATTGAAGGTACTGTTTTCACAGCGGAAAGGAGAAACATGGATTATATCTTTAAAGAATTTACAATCTCCGTAGAAATGAGCCTAGCTGCAATTCTTGATTTAAAAATATCGGAAGAAGTTAATCAACATGCCGTTCTGACATTAAAGGGAATTTGTCAGGAAGACAATTTTAATCTGGTAGCCGCACCGTTTGATGCTGAAGAAAAAATCACAATCAGGAACCAGAACGATCAACTGCTGTTTTGTGGTCTTATAACCGATCTGGAAATTGATGAAAAAGTCCAAGTCGGTTACATTACTTTAAAGGCTAATTCTTTCACCTGTCAGATGGATTATAAAAAAAGAAAAAGAGTGTTTCAAAATCTTGATATGACATACTGTGAGATTATAAGTAAAATTCTGGAACCATATAATAAAGCGTCTTTTGTAGATAAATTAACAGAGAATAAAAAAATTCCTCATATGATAATCCAGTATGATGAAACTGATTGGGAGTTTATAAGACGGTTGGCATCCCACTTTCAAGATGGCATTTATCCTGATATGTCCTCTGAAACAGTTCAAATATCTTTAGGGAGACCTCTTTACGAAAAAGTTCATATGTTAAACAGGCAGCCGGAAGTTATGAGAACAAATCTTATAAACAGGCAGGAAACAAATTGGATTGATTCTTATGAAAAATACGAGATTGGAGATACTGTAACAAATCAGGGAAGAACTTGTTTTGTACAATCCGTAGACCTGGTAACTAATCATGAAGAAATTCGATATCTTATGAAGTTAGTTTATAGTAGGGAAGTGAATTTCTCTTACATACCAAATAATAGAATTGCTCATAAGAGGGAATGGGCTTTAATTACAGATATAATGAGAAACAAGCTGAAACTTCAATTTTCAATGGAAGAAGTAACCGGAGTCAATATTCCTCTATTTCCTTTTGAAGGTGAAGAAAATAATCAAATTGGATATTATATGTCTGATATCGGAACTAAGGTCATGGTTTATTTCCCAAATGAAGAAGAAGGGAATGCAGTTGTGCTCTCTGCCATGAGAGAGGGAGCAGGAGTGCCGGTTCATGACTATCAACCTGGAGTACAATTTATGAAAAATGAAGAAGGAAATGAACTTCATATGAATAAGCAAAGCCTTAATTTTGCTACAGGTAAAAAAAATACATCTCTTAAATTGACACCAGATGGAATCTTACAACTGAATGCTACTGGCTCTTTGTCTGTGTCCTCAGCAGGGAGTATTCAAATGGGAGAGGGCCTTAAGAGTCTGAAAATGAGCGCAGGAAAAGGTTTTCAATTAAAAGCGGGTAAAACAGGAAATAATGTGGTGGAAATAGATGAGTCTGGCAATGTTGAATGCAGGTGCAGTGGAAATGTTATGTATAAGAAACAGGGAGGCAAAAATAATGGAGACTCTTTACAGTCAGGTATAACTGGTTGTAATGCATCTGGTTCAAGAGATGTTGCTTTAGCATTAGCAGGAGCCGAGTTTGTTTCACAGGCAGTTACGGGAAATAAGGATTATGGAGCCGCAGGGAAAATTATGAACCAATTTACTGGAGTTGATTCTTCATCATCAGTGGATAACAATGGACAACAAGACGATAATCCTATAAAATCAGGCCTGTTTCAAAATAGCAATGCATTATTTGATTCATTTTCTTATGGAGAAAACAAAAATGGAAATAAGAAGTAAGAGATAAGGGAGGCGATACATAAATGGATCAGATCGAAGAGATGAAAGCAATGATCCGGGAAGAAATCCAGTCCATCGGCGATTTAGAGGAACGAATCACATTTAAAAATCTGATGGAGGGCGTATTCCTGGAATTATATGAAACCAACGTTCGGATGTACCAGATGTTAGAGGAACGGGTTATGAATGATCTTGTCTATGACATCAATCGTTATTTAATCCGTACCGGACTGATGGAACGGTCTTATATGGATAAATCCCATCATCTCATGTCCCCGATGTGCGAAGAAGATATGGAAAATCCGGTCTATGAGGTTTCGGACGTTCGCAAGAAGCTAAAGGAAGAGGGGAAATTCCGTGTAGCCACCGTATTTCTTCAGTGCGATGCCCTGGAGGTGAGGGAGATCTTGAAAAACCAGGAGGACTTTACTGGAATTTTAAAAGCAGGAAAAGACTATCCGGTTGAGATTCGCTTAGAACCCAGCAAACGTTACTTGGAACAGCTGGAGCATCTTTATCACCTCTTCATGAAAAACGGAATTCCCTGGAAGACCATCAATGCTCCTTACCTTTTTAAGATGGTAGATATCTGCATCACCAGTCTTCCTGACGAAGCAGAGGACAAGGAACCGGTAACAAACTTTGGCGGAGATTTTGGGGAATACAACCAGTTCGTTCACTACGATTTAATTCCCATATGGAACGTCTGGCATTTAAAACTGGAAAGCGTAGGATTTCCGGTGGCCTGCAGTGATCATGAAAACTTTGAACATGTGATCTCAATCCGGGATTATGGAACCGGACATGCCTATCTGGTGGAAGAAAAGGCAGGAATCCGAAGCGTGCGCCAGAGCGGAGAAAAGCTTCTGGTGACCGGCAAGGTGGCAAATGCAAAGAAATGGGATGTATACATGATCCGAAGCGGTTTGGACCAAAAGATCGACCGGTACACCTATCCTGTTATGGAGAATTTGAGAAAAGACGGATTTGCAGAGCGTTTTCAGGGAAAAACCGGACAGATGGTAAAGACAAAAGGAGAACTGGAGCGGTTTATCCGGGGATTCGGACTGGAAGATTACATAGAGTATCAGGATTGTGTTCTGGAAGAAAAAAGTCAGGAATTACTGGAAACTTATCCCATGAACTTTTTTATGGAAGACGAGATCAGGGACCGGAAAGGAAAGAAGAGGCTTTTGATTTATTTTAAACCAAGGGGAAAAGATCGGTGGCTTTTGAGGGATTTAGCAAGCTTTGTCACTTCTGAAGTACAGGAATTATATCCCGAATATGAGTGTGGAGGGAAGCTTGTATGAATTATTTATGGGAAGTCATGCTGCAGGTAAGAAAGCAGGGCGTGCCGGAAAACAGCATCCGCTATCAGATGCCCCGTGAATTCAGTGCTTACATGGAACTGTCAGCTCCATGTCTGAACCAGGAAGCCATAGAGGAAGGGACTGTTGTTGAAATAAATCCCTATTACCGTTTTTATAATATCTTCAAAGATTTTTTTCGACCGGATTTGGCTGAATTTCCAAAGCTGAGGGAAAACCTCTTTCATCTGATTTTTCATATGCTGGCCCAGAATGATGCTCTTTCAGGAATGTCAAGAGAGGAATACCACAAAAAACTTTTGTATCAGGATCTGATGGATGTTGCCTTTGGAGCAGATGCCAAAGAGGCTGTGGCCTTATTTGACCGGGATGAGCGGGAATTTATCTTAAGCGGTATGCTTAAGCAGTATGAAACCGGAAGTTCCCTTGATATGTTTAAGGACATGATGGAGGCTTTGATCCCAAACAACATTGTATACCATAGTAATCAGAATTCCTATGAGATCCTGGTCTATATCGGGCGGAAAAAGGACAAGTGCCTGGTGGATAAAATGGAGTTCCTGATCAAAATGTTTGTGGAACTGCCTTATCATGTGGAAATTTATTATGAGTATCATTTTGGAATTATGGGTATTGAAGAAACCATGTCCATGGATGAAATAATCTTATGCTGATGGAAGGAGAGAGAATGTTTCAATACGATTATCCCCAATTTGAAAAGAAACGCTTATTAAGAGTGGAGATGCTTGATAAGCTGAGAGACTATCCAAAAAATTTCCTGGATCTGTCGTTTCAGGATTTTGGAGACGGAGTGGTGAGCGGCTGTGATATTACCTGGGATGATGGCAGGCTGACCATTTCTTCGGGCATGGTCTTGTGGAAGAAAAATCTTTATTTTATGGAACAGCCCTTTGTAATGGATTGCAGGGCTGAGGACAAGATCCGCTATTTAAAAGTGCAGTTTTTAGCTGAGATCAGGGAAGCAGGTAAGATTACAGGTAACACAAGAATTTTTCTGGAAGATAAAAAGCCTGATCCTGCCTGTGAAATGGAACTTTGCAGATTCCGCCTGCAAGAGGGAGCCAGACTGCGGGACAGCCATGAAAACCTTCAGGATTACTCCACAGAGTTTGATACGGTTAATCTCATTCATCAGCCCTATGCAGCAGCCGGGGAAAGTACGTTGAATCCTCGAATCATCAGGCAGTTTTCCAAGGAGATGTTTAAATGCCGGCCTTCTGATCCCTATGATATAAGCTTTTCCACCACTGCACTTGCAAATCACGGACATGTTACTGTAGAACTGATCCGGGAATATTTATCCATAAGACAAGGGGATGAATACGGTGAAAAAGGAAATGCCTCAATCTATCGAGGCCTTTTGGAGGTCTTGAGAACCCAGAAAAGCGGAGAGATAAAAAGAGGACAGGGCAGCCAGGGGAAACGAGGCATGATGCTTTTATAAAAGGAGGAATACCATGTATCTGGATGAAAAAATTGCACTTATGGAACGTGCACAAAGACAAAAGGAAAAGGAAGAACGGGCAGCCTTAGAAGAAAAAAAGGCAACTGACCCGGAGAAAAAACTGACATTAACAGAAGCACTGGAAGGAATCCATGCAGGTGAAATCCGTCTTCCAGGAGGGGAACATCTGGAATTTGAAACCCGTGTCTATTCAGACCAGGAAGTCCCCATGATTATTTTCAAAAATTTCCACCAGGCATCTCAGGAGGATAAAGAAGGAGTGATTTATATCAATCACAGCAAGGAGGTCAGCCAGATCCTCTCATGGCCGAAAGAGAAGATCAAACCTGTCACCTTTAACCAGTGGAGCAACCAGTTGGTGAACGGAATGGCTTCCAATGGCCTTCATGCCAGAGTCGGAAAGAAAAAACAGTTAGATTATGTAGAATACATCTGTTTTGATGTACCTACCGGAAAAGGCTGGCTTTATAATATCGTATTTCGCAGAAAGGGAAAAGAACAGTCACTTACAGGAAATTATAATTGTCTCAAAGAGGATAAGGATACGTACGGGATTTTTTTGGAAGCAATGGTGATGACACTTGATCAGTGGTTTGCTAAAGGAGAAGGGGGCGGTCTTTTTGGAGAACAAAGCAGGGAAGAACAAGGAGAATGACAACGAAGCGGTTACCTACAAAGACCTCTATTTAGAAGCCATAGGAATCGCTTATTTTCGTAGGATCAAAATCACGGAAAAACCGGGAGAACATGCATTTCTTTTTGTGGAAGCAGTTCTTGACAGCGAAATGGATGAAAATGATTTTCATCAGATCCAAAACACCATATCCCTGGTGTACCGGCAAAAGGAAAAGGAGCATGTGCTGTTCTATGGAGTTCTCCACAACATTTCCATAGACAGAGATGGGAAAGAGTATGTAGTAAAAATTGAGGCCTGGGATGGAACCCGTCAGATGGATGTGGAGCGGAAAAAACGGATCTTTCAGAATCCTCAGATGGGGGTACACAAACTGATCAGTCAGGTGATGGAGACTTATCCAGGATCTGACCATATGGTACATATTCCAGACACTCCCATTGGTCAGCTGGTGGTTCAGTATGAGGAAACGGACTGGGAATTTTTAAAACGCTTCTTATCCAAATACAAGGAAAACTTATACCCGGATCCGGCATTACCCAATATTCGATTTGAAGCCGGGCTTTCGCCAAAGCCGGAGCAGCAGTACTGGAATGATCTTTCATTTACCTTATCCCAGGATTTTATTTCCCTTGAAGCCATGAAAGAAAATGGCTGTCAGGAACTTACACGTGCGCAGAATGCCGTTTATGAGATCGTATCCTATGACATTGTATCCATCGGAAGCCAGATTACCTACAAAGGCAGTCCCTGGTTTGTTGAATCCGCAATCCGGACACTGGAAGATGGCCTTTTAAAGAACCAGTACCGCTTAAGACAAAGAGATGGTCTTAAGATCCTTCCCTATTACAATGGGAAGATCACAGGAATTTCTATTGACGGAACCATAGCAGCCGTTAAAAGAAATCAGGTGCAGGTAAACATGGATATAGAGGCTGCAAGCGGTGAAAAATACTGGTTTCCATTTTCCACTGTGGCGGCTTCCTCGGATGGCAGCGGATGGTACTGTATGCCGGAAAATGGTGAAAGCGTTCGTGTTTACTTTCCTGTGGATGACGAAAAAGAAGCTTACGTGGTGACCAATGTAAAGGGCCATAAACCAGAAGAAGGAAATCCATCAGATACCATGGGCAATCCCAACACCCGGAATATACAGACCGCACAGGGAAATCAGGTCCAGATGACAGAGGAAGGGGTTTTGATCGCTGCAGGAGACAGTCAGGGGAGCATTCTGTTAAAGAAAAATGGGGAAGTGATTTTAAATGCCATAAAGGATATCCAGGTCTTGGCGGCAGAAAACTTAAATATCTCGGCGAAGATGGACTTAACCATCAAGTCTCAGACCTCAGTAAAAGTTGCCTGTCAGTCAGGGGCAGATATTGAAATAAAAAAAGGAACGGTTAACTTTCACGGAGATGAGATTCACGAAAATTAGGAGGCGGTTATATGGCATATGCAGCGGAACAGATCGTGATAAAAGGGATTCCGGTTGAACATTTAAACGAACTTACCCTGGACTGCGTGCCTGGGGAGCATGGAGTTCTAAAAATAAATGGTTTTCTGTCATCAGAAGATGGAGAAGAAGCCTTGTTTGGATTTTCAGAAAACGATTCCATATCAGTATATGTAGAAGGGGGAAAACCAGTATTTTCCGGTATTTTGACCAAGGTCCTGGTGGCTGGTGAGGGTAGAACTGTAAGAATTCAGGCGGAGGCAAAAAGCCGAAGCATTCTTATGGATCAGAAAAAAAAGTCCAGATCCTTTCAGGATACCTCCATGTTATACAGTCAGTTGTTTCAGATAATTCTAGCAGAATATCCAGGCAGTGAAATAAAACTTTCCATTCCGGATAAGCCTTTGGGGGAAATCGCCGTTCAGTACAAGGAAACAGACTGGCAGTTTCTAAAGCGGATGCTGTCCATGCTTGGAGCCGTTTTAGTCTGCCGTTCAACTGCAGAGACCATTCGTTTATACGGCGGAGTTCCAGATATCCCATGGGGAAAATGGGATTTTGAAAAGACCGGATACCGCAAAGAAATGGGAGAATACAGCTACTGGCTCATGGAAGGAGCCTCCGTTAGCGACAACGATTTTCTTGTTCTTCATGGAGAAACCAGTCATGTACCGGATATTTTTGAACAGGTCCAGACAGAGGGGAAAACTCTTGTGATACGCCGCCTATCCTATGAATTGGAACGGGGACTGATCCATTGCCGCCTGGAGCTGCAAAAGAAAGAAGGAATCCTTTCAAAACCTAAATATCCTATGCATTTGATCGGTGTAGCACTTAATGGAAAGGTTCTGGAAATATCCGGCACCAAGATTAAAATTCATTTGGATATTGACAAAGGTGGAGGAACGGATGTGTACTGGTTTCCATTTTCCACACTGTCTGCTTCTCCTGATGGCAGTGGCTGGTACTACATGCCGGAAAAACAGGATAATGTGCGGGTTTACTTTCCTTCCAAATATACAAAAGATGTGATTGCGGTCAGTGCAGTAAGTTCCTATGACGGAAAAAGCGGGGGAGTACCGGATCGGATGGGAAGTCCTTCTACCAAATACTTAAGCAATCCTCACGGCCAGGAGATGAAGCTGGCAGCCGATGGAATCTATCTTTCTGCCAGCGGAGGAGCTGCCAGCGTAAAGATCGGAAACGGAGGGGACGTTACGTTAAGTGCCAAGGGAACCATTCAGATCGAAGCAGAAAACAATATTGAAATCTCCGCGGAAGAGGCGGTATCTTTTGAAGCTCTTGAAACCACTGCGTTAACATGTGCAAAAGGAGGAGCCATCAAGATGCCTGTGGACGGAAAGCTGTATATCCAGGGAACGGAAGTAAAGGTGAATTAGGAGGGGCTTATGACAAGACAGGAAGCACTTAAGAAATTTCATGAGGAAGAAATGGAATTTCTGGAAGAAAAAAAACTTCAATTTTATAAAGGTCTGCAGGAACAGGCAGAAGAACTCTCGAGTGTAATTCGGAACGCTTTTATAGAACTGAAGGATGAAGTTTTACGGTTAGAAAAAGAGAAAATCATGTTTTTCAATTTCTCCCTTCTGCGTATGGACTTACTCTGTGAGGAATACCGTTTTTTCGTCCAGGCTCTTGATGCCAGATGGTATATGGATACGGAACCGGCAGAGACAACATTTTCTCTAAAGTTCCTTTTTTCCATGCTGGAGGAAATAAAGAAAAAGCTTACGCTTGATGCCGGAAAATATATGGGGAAGATCAATCGGTATGATATATCTGAAATATTGCAGAATAACGCCATGGAATGGAATCAGATCCTGGCAGGAGAACTTCGCTTCTTATTCCGGGACATTGAAGAAAATAAGGACTTTTCCGACATACCAAAGCTTGACACCTGGGGAATCTATTGGGGGGAATACCGGGATGCCAGTGAGCTTATTGCCTTTGTAGACAGAGAGAAAAAGTACCAGAAAGACTGGGAGAGGGCACTGCGTCTTTCTAAGGAACAGGAAGAAGCACTCATTTCCAAGTACTGGTTTGAAATGGATGTCAAAGATTCAGATGGAAGCGGAAAATACTTTTTGTTCAATGAATTTGAAAATTGTACATTAACGCAAATAGCATTTGATGATTCCAACCTTTCCGGTTCTCGTTTTAAAAATTGTACCATTACGGGCTGCAGCTTTCAGAATGCAATTATTCAGCAGGCGGATTTTGTAGACTGCCAATGGGAAGACAACGATTTTACTGGAGCAGACTTAACAAACTCTATCTTTTTGGAAAAGGATATTCCTTTCCTTCATATGGAGCCGGAGCAGCTTCAGACCATACTGATCGACAGGAGGGCCGAGGGATGAGATTTTTTACAATGGAACAAGATAAAACCTTACCGGATCTGATTCGCTTCCGGGATTTTGATATCTGCGGTCCGAGGCATATCTTTTATAAGGAAGATGCACCGGATCTGGAAGAATCAAGCATGATGTATCTGACAAAAGACAGTGGGGAGGCGGCTCCCGATTTCATTCAGAGCCCGGTGTACTTAGTTTCTGATAAGGTAAAAAAAGTGCTGGATCTATACGAAGATGACATGGTGTTTAAAACGGTTACGGTTGCAGATAAGGAACGGGAAACAATTCGTGTTTACCATCATCTTCTTTTGGAGCGTCTTGACGTACTCTCATCTCAGACAGAGTTTTACTCCAACGGAAGCGTAAAACAGCTTGTTCTTGATCCAAAAAAGATTGGAGTTCATAAAGTATTTCTTATAAATGACAAGCGTTTTCCCAATCCACTTATCAGCCTTGAAGCAGCGGAAAGCCTTTTGCGAAGAAACGTGATGGGAATCATCTTTAAAGAAGTGGAGGTGGGAGCATGGCAGAATTAACGGATACATATGTCGTTCATGGAGCATGTTCGACCTGCACCAAAGGAATGAGACCAAGTAATGTGGTACTTCATGAATCACATGGAGTTTTTTTGAGAAGCCAGGCTCAGATGACCATTAAAGACTGTAAAGGAGAATATAACGTCATCTGCTTTGGCGGCTGCTACAGCATGGAAAATCCAAGCACAAAAGAAGAGGCGGAAAAAGTGCAGAAAGCAGTAGACGAAGCATGTCCGGAGACATTTACAGACAAAGTCATGAACTTTTTTACCGGGGGAAAGAAGAAAAAGAAGAAAGAGGAGCCTGCGGATAGTGAAACTCCCCAGGTAGTGGGAGTCTGTACGCCCCATATCATTGCACAGGAATGGGATCATGGACAAGACGGAGTGAACACCCAGGAAGAACGCCCTTTGATGGGGGGAGCCAAGCTGTACTGCATGTATGGGGGAGAGATCGAGATCACTGAGTCAGGGCAGCCGGAGGCAGGGAGCGGTGAGGTTGAGAAAAAACAGGATAAGTCCGAGAATAATGATATGTCCACACAACTGTTAGCGGCTGCAAAGGGCTTGGGGTTAGGCATTGCAAATTTAGGAAAAGCTGGAATAGCGCTTGCTCTGGAAAATATGGATGCTACGGTTAATAGGCATATTCATCAATTACTACACTGGAATGAAGAGGTAATGGGTAATATACAGATGGTTCTTTCTGTAATTCCCAAAAAAACGGTAAAATCAAAGGCAGGATTGTTCCAAAATAATGATTTGAAAGAAATGGATTTAGTAATTACACAGTATGAGAACAGGATATATGAAAAATACAAAGAACAAATTGATTCTTATAAGGTAGCAAGGGATTTCTACGGAAAAGATAAGATACCTTCATACGTTATGGATAATATAAATGATAAATTTAAAGATACTGATATTTCGGAGGATTTGGTGGAAATGGGAGCTGAATTAAGTTCTATGGAAGCTGTCAATGGGCATAAAAATGATTTAGTTAATTTTTTTAACATGGTATATACCAATAACCCTATTGATTTAAAATCTAGAGATTTTAGATATCCTGATACAAATGAATATTCTGATCTGTCTATATGGTCGGCACCTTGGTCTAAAAAAGATGGAGGTAATTTTGAAAAGGATTATGCAGGAAATTGGTTGTACGGATATGTTGGAGATGAATATTTTACAACTCCAACAGATGATAATGTTTTAAAGTATGGAGCAGGGGTTGCCCAATTAATTTCAGATATATTAAATGTGGAAGATGTAAAAGATAGTAAAAAAGATTTTTCAGATCATTCAAAAGAGGTTGCCGCAAAGTATTTTCAAAGCTTGATAAGCGGGAATTATGGTGATAATACAAATGAAACTGGTATATCAGATGCAGAAATGATACAGGAGGGAATTAATGCTCATCGTGCAAAAAAAGGTAAATAGTATTGTGTTTGTTTTAATATTTTCTCTTACCATATCACTTCTATCTGGTTGTGCAGGAAATATATTACCTGAGGAGCGGTTTGCTCATTCAGAAGAAAAGGGAGATGGATACGAAACTTATGGCAGTTTTGATGTTCGAGAATTGGAAGAGCAGATAGAAGGATACTGGAACTATTATGAGGAGAATGAAAAACAAAAGGTAATGAGAATTCTTGATGTTGATAGGTGGAGCAGGCAGTGGATTGAAAATGAGCAATGGCTTAGGGAGGGAGAATATATAGTAGGCAAAAATATTAACCAGGGACTCTATATATGCAGAAATGAAGATGACGTTTCTCTGAATGTTGGTGTTGATATATATAAAGAAAACGTAAAAGGCGAACGGAAGTTGCAAACCTATTGGACGAAACCTATGTCATTTTTTTATTTAGAAGACGGAGATATAATTAAGGTTAATGAAAAAACAGAAATAGCACCAGTTAATATACAGAATTATCCGGAAATGGAGCAAAATAAGATTTATTACGAAGGTTCGTATATAGTTGGAAAAGAGATACCAAAAGGCGAATATTTTGTACTTTCAATGGAAATATCAGTTGGTACAGCTGTGGTAACAAACCAAAATAGAAATAAGTTAGCCTTACTCAGGAGATTTGGATATGTAACAATTAAAGATGATTTGGCTGTAAATTTACAAAATTGCATATTAATTCCAATGGATCAGAAACCAGATGTTCGCCCGATAAAGTATCAAAATCCAGAAGAAGCATATGGAGAAAATGTTTTTGCGGCAGGAATGTATAAGGTTGGCGAAGATTTGGCTGTGGGAACTTATAGAATTAAAAATGAGGTCTATAACAGTGTAACTGATTTGACTTATGAAGGTTACCACGGAAATGAGAGCTATTATCCCGGTTATTTTAATTGGTGTGGGCTTACTGCCGGAAGTGAAAATCAGGCGAATCAGTTTGGCTGGTCAGAGCTAGAATTGGATTCATATCAGGGAAGTAAAAAAAGATATCTTGAAATAACGAATCCCGAAGGTGAAATCAGCTACAAAGAATTTGAAGGACTTCCTACCGTTAACTTTACAGAAAAAGACATCGGAAATAATGTGGATTTAATGCGTTGTGTACTGATTCCTGAACAAAATTAAAAATATAATTATGAAGAAAACGATTATTTGCTGTTTATTGCTATTAACTGTATTTCTTTTAATGACCTTTATATTAATTAAGAAGAACTTTTTTAATAAGACTGATTCTATGAACGGGAATAATGGCATACATGATGTCATGAAAAATATTGATAATTATGCAGATTATTTTAAAGATAATCATGCAAGTGCTCAAATTGTAACCAATGATGGAATAGAGTGTTTAAAAATCAAATTTGATTCTGGTATTGAGGCTATATATGGACCAGATTTAATAAAAATCAATACCCAAATTTGGTGGAAATATTACTCTAATGAATATTTGGTAAATTTGGAGATTAACAATATAGATATGATCAAGAACACTGCCCAAGTAACAACTGATTATGATGGGGGTTACGGTACCACAGTTTGCTATTATCTTCCTGATTTTTATGAAATTAAGCCTGATTGGCGAGACTATTTGCAGGCAGATCTGGATGTGAAAAAAATTATATCAAAAGAAGAACTGCAGGAACTTTACATGACAGCAGAACAGATGAAAGAAATGATAAATAATGAATATTTGAATCGCAGTAAAAATTAAGGATTTTTGGCAGAAATAAAAGGTGAGGAAGTTAATTTGAATAAGAACAGTGAATAAGTTGATGTTTGGTTCTGTGCTCTTTTATGCCGTGATTTTATAGCTGATTGTTTTAGTAATGAGTTGAATCAAAAAGAGATTTTATTATTCTGAAGATAAAAGGGATGTAAATGAAACTTATTCACCTGGTTATTGGAATTGATGTAAAACATGTCAGGCAATGAAGAGCAGGCTCAAAACTTAGGCTGTAGGAAGATAGAAACTGATTCTTATCTTAAAAGAAAAAAAGATTTTTAAAAACAACAGACTCTAAAAATGTGATAAATTATCAGATGTTTAAAGGGTTACCTATTATTTCATTTACGGAACAGGATATATGAAATGGTGTAAATGCATTATGTTGTATTCTTATCCAGAGTCATAAGGTGATTGATGTAGTGCCAGAAAGGATATTATAACGACAAAATAGATAAATCTTGAGACATAAGATTATTTAAAAAATTAGATACATATGAACGGTTACCTCATGAGTAAGGGGGAATGAGATATGATATTGGCATATAAGGAATTGGAAATAGAGCTCTCACTGGAAGGCATCATTCAGGTAGAAACATTTCGGCTCACACAGGAGTTAAACAGTCACGGTTTTCTCTCTATGAAACTGTTAGTAGACGGTGATATGGCAGAAGAATTTGTGAACATGGCTTCTGTTCTTCCTGTGATTGTCAGGGAAAAAGAACACTCCGGGGGGCAAGTGGTTTTTCAGGGAAAAATTGAAACTGTCTATACAAAAGTGCAACAGGGACTGCCGTTTTTGTATGTAGAGGCTTATTCTTACACAAAGGATTGGGAACGAAAGGAAAAAAGCCGAAGCTTCTTAGACGGTGCCATGACTTACATGGAGGTTGCAAGAAAGGTCCTTTCAGACTATGGAAGGTTTGATATAAAGTCTGAAGCCGGATGTGACGGAGTCATACCTGAAATGCTTTTGCAGTATGAAGAAAGTGACTGGGTATTCCTTCGCAGACTCGCCAGTCATTTCGGAACCTATTTAATGGTTGATGCGAAGGATAACTGCGGAAAAGTTTTTTTCGGCATTCCGGACATGAATTATGGGACAAACCTTGACAGAGAGGATTATGTCCTTCATAAGGATATGGCCCACTATGCGAAGGTTCTAAAACCTCAGGGAGTTCTTTCTCAGGAGGCATCCCATTGGAACATCCGGACACGCCGTTATTTGCAGATGGGAGAAACCGTATCCTTTAACAAAGTTCCTGCAATCGTGATCGGAATGGAGTTCTCTACGTTGAAAGGAGAACTGGTTTATCGATACACGCTTGCCAGGCGGGAAGGAATCAGGAGCGAAAAGGAGAAAAATCCCAGAATCTATGGCATGAGCATTCCGGCTACGGTGAAGGAACGGAGCGGAAACCGGATCCGGGTTCATTTTGATATTGATCCGGTTTATGAACAGTCTGCTGAGACAAAATACTTTACATACGCCATAGAAAGCAGCAGTTTTTACTGTATGCCAGAAGAAGGAAGCCAGGTACATATTTATTTTCCGGAGCATGAGGAACAGAGTGCGGTTGCCGTCCACGCCATAGGAAGTGGGAGCGGAGAAGGAAGCGGTGGTGGGGGAGCCAAAAACCCGGATAATAAAAATTTCTCTGATCCAAGTGGCAGCGCCATGGATATGACAAAAGACTCCTTAAGCTATGCTCCTGATTCCAGCGGTTCCATATTGCTGAGCCTCAATAAAGCAGGTTTTATGTCTCTCACTGGAAAGAATATCAACATAAAAACCCAGAAGGGGATGATGGCCGGAGGGGAAACTCCGGTGCGAAACTTAATGATTTCCGGTGAGAACAAGGTGACGCTTCAGGTAGGAGACGGCGGTGATGATATTGTCACCATGGAAGAAAAGACTGATGTCAAATCAGCCCTTGTGACCCACAAAGCGGATTCCCATCCGGAAGCGGTTCCTTCAGCTGGTGACATGGAGGCAGAACTGACAAAAAATGATGCTGCTGACAGGGAAGCGCAGAACACAGCGCTGACAAATACCTTAATTGAAAATAAGCAGAATAGCAAAAAGAAATTTTTAAATGGTGTTATAAGTATTGCTACAGTAGTCGGTCTTACTGCCTTAACCGTATGTACCGGCGGAGCAACCGCACCCTTGCTGATTGCAGCGGGAGTAAAAGCAACCTTTGCAGTTGCAGATATGGCAGAAGGGCTTGATGGCTACAGCAAGGTCAATAACTTAGATGCGTCAAGGCCCGCCAATTTCCTAAGGGATACCATATTTGGCGGGAATGAGGACGCTTATAATTTCGCATCAGCAGTTACGGATATAGTATTTGATGTGGTCAGCGGAAAGGCACTTGTAAAAGTAGCCAAATTGGGGAAATTAAGCAAGTTTATGTGTCCGAAATCTCAGGTTGCAAATCTGGTAAGCCAAATGGGAGGCTCTGTGATTTTCGGAGCAATTAATGAATATCAGGTGACTGGCAGAGTGGACGTAAAGAGTATGGCTTTTAATGCAGCCCTTGGTATGTTTAAGGGAGGCACAGGGAATGCCATTATGGGAAAAGCCAAGAACCTGGTTAAATCCGGTGCAGCGAAAAAGGTCGTAGGTTTAGGTGTACAGACAGTATATGGGACAGCCGTGGATGTTGTAACGGATGCCGTTCTTCCGGGAAGAAAGGTAGATGTGTGGCAGTCCCTGAAGGAAAACTTCATCTCAAGTGGTCTTGGACAGCTTTTTGGAGAGCCGGTTGATGCAGCATCCGGTGCATTTTTAATCACTGCCTCAGATTTTATTCTTCCTGATATCAGAGAAGCCATACGAATGGAGCGGAGATACAACTCCACGGTCACGCAGGAAGGTATTCTGGGAGTAGGGTGGACATTTTCTTATGAGGGAAGGCTTTATCAGGATGAAAACAGGCGCCATGCAGTCATGCCTGGTGGCTATCATGTGATCTTTGAGTGGGACGGAGAAAAGGCGGCTAATGTAACCTATGGCTGCGGCTGGTTTGAACTTTTAAAGGATCATGAAGAATGGATCATCCGGGATAAAAAGGAACATCGGACTTACCGTTACAGCGCAAACGGCCTCCTAACGTCCATTACGGACAGAAACGGACAGGCCATGACATTTTCCTATCACGGAGAAAATCTGGAGGAAATAACAACGGCTCTCGGTTATAAAATCCATGTAACCATGAGAGAAGGGCGTCTCATACAGCTGGTTGATTCTTTGGGAAGAACCATGCAGTACCGGTATGAAAATGGCCAGCTGACTGATGTGGTACATATGGATCAGGGAATTACCCATTATGAGTACGATAAAAACGGATATCTGACAAAAGCGGTAGACCAGGCAAAGGTGGCATATCTGGAAAACCGGTATGATGCAAAAGGAAGAATGGTGCATCAGACTCTTGCAAACGGAGATATCTATCAGGCCGAATACGTGGACGAGGAACGAAAAGTTCATGTGTTTAGCAGTGTTGGAAATAAAAACCTTACTTACGAGTATGGGAAGGAAATGCAGATTCTTTCGGTTCTTTATGAAGACGGGACTTCTGAAGCCTTCAATTACAGCGAGGAGGGGTACCGTATCTGGCAGAAGGATCGTCTGGGACAGGAAACCGACTGGTCCTATGACGGAACAGGCCGCATTAAGGAGGAGAAGCAAAAAGGCTGGCTGACCACCGTTTATCAATATGATGAAGCGGGAAATTTAGCAGAAAAGAAAGACAATGCAGGACGGAGATTTACTTATGAATATGATCATAATCACAATCTGATCAAAGCAAAGGAAAAAATCTCTTTTGCGGATGAATGGTTCTCCACGTCCTATCTTTATGACAGAAAAGGAAGACTTTTGGAAGAGACTGATCCCTTAGGAAAGACAACCAGTTATCAGTACAACGAGCATGAAGGAAAACCGTCAGTCATAACTTACCCCGACGGGGAGGAAGTCCATTTTGAATACGATGCCATGGGACGGCTGATGGCAGAAGAGGATGTCTGCGGCCGGCAGGAGTATGGATATAACGCCAGGAACCACAGGACCATGGTGCGGGACGGAGAGGGTAATGAATCCCGTTACTTATACGATGGAATGGGAAGGCTTCTGGCCATGTATCCACCAAAAGCATGGAAAGAGCAGAAATGGGAATATACGTATCAATACGATTTCCTTGACCGCCGGATTGATACGATCTGGCCCGATGGCAGTCATGAAAGGCAGATACTGGACGGAGAGGGAAATGTCTTAAAAAAGATCCATCCCAATTCTTATGTGAAAGATATGGAAAACGGAGAAGGGATTTCCTATGATTACGACAGTGACGGAAACCAGATCCGGATTCACCATCCCGACGGAGGCTGCGAGCGAATCTTTTATGATGCCAACGGAAACCGGATCAAGCATGTCATGCCGGAATCCTACGATGCGAAAAAGGATGATGGAGAAGGCTGGCAGTACACGTATGATGACGGCGGCCATCTGGAACGGGTAACCGGCCCGGATGGAAGCCAGCAGGTGGAATATACCTATGATTTACTGGGCAATCCCACCAGAAAAACCGATGCTTTAGGGCGCACCACCTGGTATACCTATGATTTAAAGGGCCAGCTTTGTGAAATTTACCGCCCAGTTAAGGAAAAAGACCAGGAATTACTCTACCAAAGAACTACCTATGCCTATGATGCCAATGGCAATAAAATCGGCGAACAGCGTTTGGGAGGATATTGGAGTCTGGACGGGCAGTTAAAGGAAGAAGAAGGTAATGGACTCCATTTGAAATTCTTCTATGACAAACGAGACCGCCTGAACCGTGTAGAAGATGGCCTAGGTGCAGTGATCCGGTTCCGTTATGATGTTCAGGGAAAACGGATTTATGAGGAGAAAACAATTTCCGATGGAATCCGCCAGATAATTCATTATGATTATGACAGAGCTGGAAGGCTGGTGGAGAAAAAAGAGGAGCTTGACAGCGGTTTGCCTGCAATGCAGGGAGAGGCAAAAGCAGCCATTACCAGATACTGTTATGATGAAAATGGAAACCGAATCCGGATACAAACACCGGAAGGATATGAGATATTTAGAGAGTATGATGCCTGCGACCGTTTGAGCTCAGAACGGACCCTGGACAAGCAAAACGGCATTGACCGGATTGTGTATGTTTCTTATGATAATGCAGGAAATATCACAAAGATTGCCAGACAGGGAAAGGGAGGAGAAGTCTGGGAACTGGATTATCAGTATGATTTAAAGAACCGTATCATCCATGTGGAAGACTGTCTGGGTCCTGTTTTCCGTTATGAGTATGATTTAAATGACCGTTTGGAAAAAGAAATCCTACCTAAGGGAGAACAAGAAACTGAAAGAGAAAACAGCTTCCAGTATTCCTATGATTTATACGGAAATCTTCTGTCAAAAACCAATGGAGCCGGAATAGTACTTGAAGAAAACCAGTATTTTGAAGACGGCAATATTTCTCTGAAACGGACTGCAGAAGGAAATGAACTTACTTACCAGTATGGTATCCATGGACTGGAAACAGAGGTTTACACCTCCAGAAGCAGGAAAGAAGGAAAAGCCGCACAGTCTTACCGTTATGATGCCAATGGCCGAATGACCGGAATTGTGGACGGCAATCAGAATCATACAGGCATGGACACAGACAGCTGGGGCCGGATCCGTAGCGTACAAAACGCAGATGGAGGAAATGAATCCTACACCTATAACAGCATGGGCCTTGTGACCAGCACAACAGATGCCAATGGAGGCGTGATCATCTACCGGTATAACAGCCAGGGAAAGGTCTGCGAAATCATCGATCAGATTGGAAATAGTGAGACATTCCGTTACGACAGGGAAGGAAGAAAGGTTCTTTCAGTTGATAGGAATGGGAATCAGGTAAGAACTACTTATAATGTGGATGGAAATCCAGTTTATGAATCTGGCTATGATGCAAAAGGAAAAAATCAGGTAACCAGAAGCTGGGAGTATGATTCCTTTGGTATGAAGAAAAACGCAGTGTCCGGTGGTTTTAGTTATACTTATGAATATCGACCAGATGGAAAACTAATAAAAAAATCATCCTCTGGCCAGCCTCTAGTTTCCTGTACTTATGATAAAGATGGATCTTTAAGAAGCCTCACTGATATCACAGGGAAAACTTTGTTCTATGGTTATGACTGGAGAGGTAATTTACAGAATATTAAAGACCATGAAGGAAAAGAGATTGTACAATACAGTCATTGGCCAGATGGAAAGTTGAAGACCATTCGTCATCTCAATGGGATAAAAACTATTTATGAATACGATACGGATGGAAATATCAGCCGTCTGGCAACGTTTGTCGGTGATAAACAGCCATTGTTTGATTTTCAGTATCAGTATGATTTGAATGGAAACAGGACGGCAAAGATAGGAGCAAAGTTCCTGCCAGAGGTAGGTGAAGTAAAGGATATGACTGTCAAGTATCATTATGATGCTATAAACCGTCTGACGGAAGAAAACTATGACTGTGAATCGAACCAGTATTTATATGATCTTTGTGGAAATCGTCTTGAAAAGACTTCTGTTGCTGGGAATGAAACGTACTGTTATAATAAAAGAAACCAGCTGATTGCAACACAGGCAGCCGGAAAATTAATTGAATACAAGTATGATAATCAGGGAAATATGCGGGAAGAAGTTATAAACGGAAAGGAAAGGAGATTTCAATATAATCCATTTGGTCAGCAGGTTAGTGTGGAAGGAAACGGTGTTAAATCGGAGAATTTCTACGACGGAGAGTTATTGAGAGCTGGAACCTGCATAAATGGAAAGTCCTCCCGTTTTATCTTTTATCAAAAAGAACTGCAGGCAGAACTTGGTGAAGAAGCAATTTTAGAAAACAGATTTATATTTGGATATGGGGTAGCTGCTGCTGAAGTTAAAGGAATTAGCGGATATCATGGTTACCATCTTGACGAACAGATTAGTACAGCATACATTACGGAAGAGCGTGGAAAAGTTGAAAATCATTATGAATATGATGCATTTGGATCTATTCGTACGAAGTCGGAAGAAGTCCCTAATCGAATTCTGTATACTGGTCAACAGTATGACCACGAGACGGAGCAATATTATCTTCGAGCGAGATTTTATAATCCGATGATTGGAAGATTCCATCAGGAGGATGTATACCGCGAAGATGGTTTGAATTTGTATGCGTATTGTGCAAATAATCCCGTAGTTTATTATGACCCGAGTGGAGAAGCTGGCAAGCGGCAAGAGTTTATGGGCGCAACACTTAAAATGAACTCTCCTGGAGGACGGCAGGTTTTAGATTCGATGTATAATAGTGGAAAAATTGATGTGAGTGGTATAATAGATATTGATATAAAGAACAGTATTCAAGAGTCTGGTTTTTATAAATCAAAAACTAAACTTACATCAGATTTAAAAAAACAGATCAAGTTTTTGTCTAAAGATGATAAGGGTTGGCACCCTCTAACTCAAGGGAATATGTCACATAAGAATACAAATGGGCATAAGGATGCAGTTTTAGAATGGAATGACAATTTGTATCAATATGGAGCAAAATCAAAGGAAGTAAGAGATTATATGAAAGAGCCCGCTAATTATTATATTGAAACAGAATCTGCAAATAAACGGGATGGAGCAAATATAAGGCAAAGCTATAGAGAACCTGGGAAAAAGAAAAAAGATGAATTATTAAATGGTGAAAAGTGCTAGATTCTATGTCTCAAAAATATTACGTGATGTAATCCGTGTATAATATTTTTTTCATATGTTAAACGAAAGGAATGTATAAAATGAGTGGAGTAAGAGATGAAAATGAGAAGAAGTACCAAGATTTTAAAGGAGATGATTTGTTAGAAAATGCAATTTTATGTGAGAAGATTTCCGATGAAAATTTTTTATGGTGGATAGATGAGGCGCTATATTGGAGAAAAAAGGGAATTGAGATAAGAGAAAGTCTATTTGGGAAAAAAAGTTTAGAGAATACTCCTTATTATGATAAAATAGTTAAGGTTTTACTTGAAAAAGGAAGTTATAAAGAGGCGATTAAATGGAATAAAAAGTCTTCTGATATAAAAATAAAAAACAATGGAGAAAATGCTCCTGAAATTCTCATTAATCAGTTGTATTTTGGAGAGAGTATGTTGTTGTTAAAAAAACAAGATGAATCTAAAGCATTTCTTGATAAAGCATATATTATTTTAGAAAAAAATGCAAGTTTATTAAACCAAGATGTTTTATATGAGTCATATTTAGAACTGGAAATTTTATATAGTCGATATAATAGTTGGGCAGACCGCTCTGGGATAAAAGTTGATGATAGAGCTGATGATTGTGGAATTAAAGCAATTATGACTTCAGAAAAAAATTATGGAGAAAATTCTATAAAAACAGCAGATGCAATGAGATGGAAAGGTATATTTACAAAAGAAAATGAAGAGGCATTAGAATGGTTTATGAAATCTATAAAAATTTATTTGGCTGTAGAAGATAATACAAAGTATGCTCAACAGATATTCCGTGATGTTCGTCAGAAGTTGGAAAATCAAAATATATTTAACGAAAAAACTTCAGAAAGTTTAAGATGGTTTTATGACAATTCATCTGAAGAATTTGTAATGAAAGCAATTAGTGAATTTTCAGATGATGATAAAACTAAAATGAAAGAAATTTTAAATTTATAATAACACTGTAAGTAGATACTTAGATAATGAATTAAAGTGAGGATTGCATAGTCACATGATTCTAGTCATTTATAAATTAATGCTGTACAAGATAGAACATATTGGTAATTATAATGATTAGTAATTATAACAAACGGCAACTAAGTTTCAATGCAGTTGCTGTTTGTTGTAATTTGCTGACCTTTATAAAGTCATTTTCTGATAAACAAACATCATGGTGTAAAAAAATAGTCTGCCAGTATAATCGTTAAACCGCTGTTTTAACAAAAGACGGACAAGTTCAGGAAAATCAGTATGACGCGGAATATTTAAGAGCCGGTGTAATTGAGAATGGCTGGGAATCCAGATTTTTGTACTATAATGGAGAACTTCTGGTAGAATCCGGACAGGATGAAACTGTGACGAGCCGTTATCTGTTGGGATATGGAGTAGCAGCTGGCTGGCAGAAAGGGAAGGAGGGATACCATTCCTATCATCTGGACGAGCAGAACAGTACTGCTTATATAATAGATTCAGGTCAGAGGATAGAGAACAGCTATCAATATAATGCATTTGGAGGAATCCGAAGTAATAATGAAAAGATTCATAACAGGATTCTTTATACAGGACAGCAGTATGACCAGGTAACAGGACAGTATTATTTAAGAGCCAGGTATTATAATCCTGTGGTTGGAAGATTTTCGCAAGAGGATGTGTACCACGGGGATGGGTTGAATCTCTATGCCTACTGCCATAATAATCCGATAATTTATTGTGACCCAAGTGGATTTGCTTATTCATTAAGTGAAGTTTTAAGTGCCTTAAAAACAGATTCTAATGGCAATAGGTATGTTCTGAATCATGACCATGATACTGCGATAAAATATGGTTACACTAGTCCTGATGACTTTTCTGGCATACTACAATCGCATCATGGACTGCAGCAAAAATGGGCATCTAGTAATTTAAGTGCCTATGGATATAATCCAGATTTAGCACCAACAATAACATTGGAAACTAATGCCAATGGTGTGAAAAATCTCCCTCATACCTTGATTACAAATCAGCAAAATGCCTATAGTAGACAAAATGGTTCAACATCAGGAACATTACAAGAACGATTGATATTAGGGGTACAACAACAGTTAAAAGCAGGGATATCAAAAGATGTTGTCATGCAGGATTTAGAAAATAATTATAAAATGATAGACAAATTAAATAGGAACAATGCAGATAAAATTGCAAGCGGAAAATTAGAAACACTCACCTATTCGAGAAAAGAGATAGAAAGTAGTATAAAAGGGCATAATGAGAAACCAGAATCAGAAAAATGTCCATAAGGAGGCCAAAAATGAATTTATTATCTGTGGTTAACAGCCAATTTGAAAACTTATATAATGAAAGTGAAATGCAACGGATTAAGGTGACGCCAGGAGACATGCAAAAAGTTGCTGAATTAGCCCAAATATCGTTACCTAAAATGTTAATAGACATTTTGGAAGAAGGGATAATTTATGGATTCAAAATTAAGGGTACATCAATAATAATAAACTTTGTTTATGTTACAGATATTATTAATGTTGATGACAATTATCCGTATTTTAAAGAAGATATTAAGGAAGGACTGATTTTTGCTACAGATTTAGGTGGTAATGTGTATTATTATGGCAAGGGACAAGAAGGGGTAGGGTTGTATATTGTTGGAGCGGGTGATGGAAACTTTTTTGAAGAAGCGACTAAATTTGCAGAGACATTTGAAGACTTTTTTATTGAGGGGAAGGGAATTGATATCTTAGAAATGCGTTAATAAAAGCATACACAATCAAGAGAATATGCTTATTATTCGGATGGAAAGCTGGTTAAGAAACGGTTTGTGGATGGAAATGAGTTGGCATACACCTATGGAGTGAATGGACAATAGCAGGAAATCCATACAGCAAGGAGCCGTAGAACGGTCAGTCAGCCCAGGAATATACCTATGACGACAGAGGCAGAATCACCGGAATCAGAATCAGACAGTATATTTCTAGGATTTCTAGGGAAGAGTACGTCAGGTCGAGACAACGGAAGGCGGGGAAGACACCTAGACATACGACTACGCAGGAAATGGAAATGGAAATGTTACCAGTACCGCGGACGCCAATGGCGGGATCAACACCTACTGGTATAACAGCTAGGGAAAGGTCTGTCAGATCGTTGACCAGGAAGGAAACAGGGAAACCTTCCGGTGGTACGATAGTGAAGGACGTATGATTCTTCGTGCGGACCGGAATGGAAACCAGGTAAAGACTGTCTATAACATGAATGGAAATCCAGTACTGGAACATGCCTATGACTGTAATGGAGGGAATGAAGTAATCCGTTCCTGGGAATATGTTGAAATCGGAAATAAGAATAAGGCAGTAGCAGGTGCTTCTGCTATACATATGAATATCGTCCGGCCCGAAAATTGATTAAGAAATCATCATCGGGCCGGACGATATATGGATATGACAGACTGGGACAATTAGAGAGCATTTGCGAAGAGAATGGTACTGAAATTGTTCGCTACTGTCACACACCGGGAGAAAAACTAAAGAAAATCCGTCATGGAAACAGAAGTCAGGGAGATGCATCCTGTCAGTATGATCAGCAGGGTAATATCCTGGAAGAAATCAGTTCCAAGGGAAAGACGGAGTACCGTTATAATGCGTTTAATCAACAGATTGCTGTTTTAACAAAAGACGGACAGGCTCAGGAAAATCAGTATGACGCGGAATATTTGAGAGCCGGAATAATTGAGAATGGTCGGGTTTCCAGTTTTTTGTACTATAACGGAGAACTTCTAACAGAATCCGATCAGGATGAAACTGTGACGAGCCTTTATTTGTTGGGATACGGAGTAGCGGCTGGCTGGCAGAATGGGAAGGAAGGATACCATTCCTATCATCTGGACGAGCAGAACAGTACTGCTTATATAATAGATTCAGGTCAGAGGATAGAGAACAGCTATCAATATAATGCATTTGGAGGAATCCGAAGTAATAATGAAAAGATTCATAACAGGATTCTTTATACAGGACAGCAGTATGACCAGGTAACAGGACAGTATTATTTAAGAGCCAGGTATTATAATCCTGTACTGGGAAGGTTTATGCAAGAAGATCCCTACCGGGGTGATGGTTTAAGCCTTTACAATTACTGCAGAAATAATCCGTTAAAATACTATGACCCAAGCGGATTTGCTAAGAAGTTTAGTTTAGCTGATTATAAGATTCCATATTCAGGTAAAAGTAGACCTAATTTTGATTCTGGTCTTGTACAAGGCGTTTGGGACAATGCACCAAGAAATATTAGCGGTAATGTATACAATGTTAGAAATCCTGAAATAGAATTGTTTTGGGATAAAAATAAAAACCGCTATGATCAATGGCATATGGGACATCTGGAAGGCCATGAATACAGTGATCTACATGCTGATTATATCAGTGACATGAATCAATTAATTGCTGATTTAGAGCCATATGAAAATGTTCTTAGTGATAAAACTAAGAAAAAAATATTAAAAAGTAGGATTGATGAGTTTAAAGGAGAATATAATAATGCAGGAAATTATGCTCCTGAAGATCCTGATATTAATATGTCACATAAAAATGAAGCTAAGAAAGAAAAAAACGATAAATGTAAGGGGTGATGAAATGATTAAGGATGATATTGCTAGATTATTAAGAAAAAGTAATGCGATGAGTGATTCCAAAAGAAATTTACAACTTCTTGAATCAAAGATTATTTCAGAAGGATGGGATAGTGTTCCTATCAATGGTATATATGGAAGTTCTGATAGAACAATGCTTCACCTGGCTGTGCAAGCAGATGTAAATGGTAATTTTATTGATGTTATTAAATTTTTAATCAAAAATGGTATTAATATCAATGCTAAAGATAGTCGTGGAGACACTGTTTTGCACTATCTTTCTTCCGGTAATACAGGTTGTACAGATTCTCAATACGAAATTGCAAAGTTGATTCTAGATAATGGAGGTGATTTAGGCATATTTAATTATAACAATATGACAGCTTTGCGCTCAACCATAAAGCATACGACGGATGATTATAAACTTATGAGGTTGTTTTTTAAGTATAAAATAAGTGACGAGGCTTTAAATGACTTGGAAAAAACTGCAAATATCATAGGGAATAGTCAAGTTGCTGAGTTAATAGCTCAAAGAGAAACTGATATATTCTAACGGTTTGGTTTGTTTGTAGGATTCTGGTTTATTATATTTTATTGGTTTTTTGTAGATGAACACTTAGCCAATAGTGGAATCAATTTCAATAAATATTAGTTTACAATTATGGCATTGATCCAATACAAGGAAAAAAAGTATTAGGGTGGGCACCTAATAGAGTTAAGGACCAACATACATTGGATAATATAATGGCGCTCCGTGATGATATAGTAAAAGTAAAGGATAAAGGTGGAACATATGAAGATGGTAATGCCTCAAATTGTCCACAGAAATAATGTTCATAGTGTAGATAGATAAAAAAGTAAGCCATAAATACTTATGGAGCAAACATTGACAATTTATTGGAATATACTACTAAATTCTTTTTTACACTAATAAGTAAGAGTATATAAAGTTTGCTCCATTATTTAAAAGAGTTGTTCGTTGATTAATTGGTTTTTATAAGATAATAAGGAGAAGAGATGAACAAAAAGTAAAACATATGGATAATATTAGATATGCAATTATAGATGGAGATATTAGTTTGGCGATGGAACTAATAGAAAGCAATCCGGAACTTTTGAATTGCAAAACAAGGTCTGGTGGAACCTTATTACATTGTGCTGTAGGATATAATCATCAGGAGTTAGTCGAATATTTATTAGATAAAGGGATAGATGTTAATATTGAATCACCAGCGAGTGGGGAGTATGGTACAGCAATTAATAGTTGTATGACGGTTGAAATGGCAGAATTTTTATTATCACGTGGTATAAAGCCTAATCTTACGATGGGAGATGATAAAAATCCTTTGTTTTTTCAGTTACGTAGGAAAAATATTAAAATGATAAAATTTTGGTTTGATTATGAGTTAAAAGAGCTTTCTAAAAAAGATGGAGAAAACTTAGTAAAAGTCATAAAAGCCACCCTAGATAACAGTGGGGAAATAGATTTATTCGTTGACCTTGGTATTGAAGCTGAAAAGGATATGTTCAAATGTAATGAGGAATTTGCTTACGATATATTTTATAAAGAATTGTTAGAATGTATTAAAAGTGTATTCAGTGAAATTTGTTTTAAATACCAAGATTATAAAATATATTCGTTCAGTTTAGCAAGTACAAATTTATTTGATGATTTGTATTTTGTGGCTAATACATCAGAATATCTTGCGACTAAAAAAAAGATCATATTTTGGACTATAAATATAATGAAGAAGAGTGGGAAATTTGGGTAATCGATAATGAGTATATTAATAAATTATCTACTAAATTAAAAGAATATCACAAAAAAATATCTGATAAAAAGCAAAAGCAAATTTTTTATAATAAGCTAATTGAACTTTATGTTCAGTCATTGAGTCAATTAAGAAAAGCAAATTATTTTACTTCAGACATTTTATTAAATGTATATATAAGAGAGTATTTATCAGAGATGGAAATGATACGTATTTATAAAGAATTATATGGCGAGAATAGGACTGTAGAATATAAAAGGTTTTTAATGGCTTAAATTTAATGTGAGTTTGTAACATCAGATTTTTGTACTATAATGGAGAGCTTCTGTAGAATCCGAACAGGATGAAACTATGACGAACCGTTATCTGTTGGGATATGGAGTAGCCGGTGGCTGGCAGAAAGGGAAGGCGGGATACCATTTCTATCTACTGGACGAGCGGTCTGCCGGCAGTGCAGGAGAAGCAAATGCAGCCATTACCAGATATGACTATGATGAAAATGGTACCGGATACGGATACAGACGCCAGAGGGATATGAGATTTTCCGGAAGTATAATTCCTGTGATCGCTTGAGTTCAGAATAAGGAGAATAAACAAATGTTAAATTTTATTATGGCAATTATAATGGTTTTGTTTGGAGCAAAGCTGGTAATAACACCAGCGAATCAATTACAACAGCAGTTTCCTAAAATGCGATCGACAACGGCAGCAAAGATTGTAGGAGGAATTGCCTCAATACTTGGTATATGCATTTTCGTAGTACAAATTCTTATGTGGCTGGGAAAAATATAAAAGAAGAAATACATATAGATATAAAGGCAAAAACGGAGACTGGTTAAAAACCATCTCCGTTTTTACCATTTAACAGGACTCGGCAGCCAAGAAAATCGATCGAAATGTCCCCACATTCAATTACTGTGTTTATTCCTTGACTTAATATGTTGGAGCGACGTAACAATGCATGGATCCGTGAACAGAGTTCCCCTAATCGAAATGGCTTTGTCACATAATCATCGCCTCCGCTGTCCAGCCCTCTGATTATGTTAACCTCTTCATCGGAAGCAGTGAGGAAAATGATAGGAATTTGTTTACCTGCTTTTCTTATCTTTTGGCATAGTTCGAATCCATTACCATCAGGCAGGGTTACATCGAAAATTAATAAATCATACATATCAATTTTAGGAAGAAGTAATAATTTATATTGCATTTACGTCCCCCTTTATAACTATCAACGTCAGATATTAATTATAGATTATACCATAAAGCAGAGGTGTGCAAAACTTACGAAACTGTAAGTGTTAGTTATCTTGAATTTTTGTCAATTAAAATAGAGGCATAATTATTGCTATTTATAACATATGACATGCAGTCTTCGCCTGATATGTCTCTATAAGTTACATAATATGACGTAATAATGACAAGAAAACAAGAATAAAAGAAAAACGTGATAATATTTTTCTATCCAGTGTCGGTAATATCTATTACTTTATTTCCAATACACTGGTAACAACATTTATTGATGTTATAACTGCTGTAGTATGCTCTATCATAATGGTTCGCCAATGGTATATTTTCTTAGTATCTATTCCATGGAAATAATGATATTAATATCTCTGTTCTCGCAGAATTTAGCTCTTCTTACATAAAAAAATGCCTTAATATCAATTGGGAAAATAATAAGAAGAAAATAAAAGAAAAAGATAAAATAAATTAATAGCTTCAGATGAAGATTTAAACAACAAAAAGTAAATAATAAACGAGTAACTGTAATAAGTTCTGTTAAGCACAAAGGACTGAATTTGTTTGACTTATATTAGATAGGTACTATATAATTATTTTATGAAATAGAATGTACTTGAACGAGAAGTATTTCTATACAGGTTAAGAGATAGAAAAATATTTGAGAGGAGTTTTTAATATGGGGGAGATGAATAAAAAGATTGTCGGTAATATTATTGTAGCACTTATTCTGGTCATTGGCGTCCTTGGGGCCGCAGGTATTCTTACAGGTGGTATTGTGAAAGTGAAATCTTCAAAGACCAATCTGATTGTAACTGGTTCTGCTAAGCAGCAGATCACCTCGGATCTGATTGTCTGGAACGGAAGCTTTCAGGAGCAGTCTGCAGATTTACAGGAGGCTTATACCAAATTAGAGGAGAGCAGGAATAAAGTCTCGAGTTATTTGACGGACAAAGGGATATCCAAAGAAGATGTAATATTTTCTTCCATTACCACCACAAGCAATTATGTGATGAATGAATATGGTGACTACACTAACGTTATTGATAACTATATTCTAAGCCAGACGATTACAATTAGTTCAAATGAAATTAATAAACTGACGGAAATATCCAGAGATGCAACGGAGCTGTTGAATCAGGGGGTTGAGTTTGGGTCTGAGCCTCCTAAGTATTTTTATACCAAACTGGCAGATTTAAAGGTTGATATGCTGGCGGAAGCCACTAAGGATGCCAAAAAGCGTGCCGAAATGATCGCAGAAAATGCAGGAAATAAGCTGGGTGATTTAAAATATGCGGATATGGGTGTTATGCAAATTACGCCCCTATATTCCAATGAAGTCGATGATTATGGCATTAATGATACCACTTCTCTGGTAAAAGAGATTACCGCAGTGGTTCATTGTCAGTTTGAAATTGCCAAATAGTCGCAGGAATTTAAATCTAATTACATATAACCAGAAGTGAAAAATAGAAGAAAAGACTTTGCAGGAATCAGAAAGGCTGAATCCTTGCAGAGTCTTTTTATGTCCAGTTGAAAAGGCTTAGAAGAATTCAGCATTGACAACTAAAGTTGTCAATGCTATAATAACACCACAATGACAAGAATAGTTGTCAATTGAAAAGAGTAAATTCAAAGGGGGAGACAATGTGCCATTATACAATCGTTTAAAAGAATATCGCTCAGATATTAAAATAAACCAATATGAAATGGGAAAACTGGTGGGAGTATCAAGACAAACAATCAGCCAGATTGAACGCGGGGATTATTCACCCTCTGTAACGTTAGCGTTAAAGATAGCAAAAGTGTTCCAGGTTGCAGTAGAAGATATATTTCAGTATGAGGAGGGAGATTTTGATGAATAAGGAAAAGATTTATGAAATTAAAAAAGAAGATAAGAAGGCACTGTATAAATTTGCTGCTATTATACTGATTTCATTGTTTGTTGGTTTAATAATCGGTGTAATGTCCAATTTGATAAATGAAGTTACAGCTGTTTGGATTGCAGAGAGTTTATTGGATTTCCTAAAGGGATTTTTTCCGGTTGCCAATATAATTTTCACGGTTGCATTGATGCTCCCGGTTATTTATTTATATAAGAAATGCCGCAAGCTCTATCAGATATGGGATGGTGAGAGCGAAGAGGAAATGAACAAAATAGAAACCAGTTTAAGCTACGCATTATGGTTTACATCCATTTTGCTGATTTTGTCCTTTTTCTTTTTTGCATCAGGTTCTTATTTTACTGTTCATGCCTTAGAAAGTTTAAATCGATCAGATTTGATTTATTGGTTTACAGGATTTATCAATGCAGTAATCTGCACCATTGTGGCCCAGCAGAAAATTGTTAATTTTGAAAAAGAGATGAATCCTGAAAAACAGGGAAGTGTATTTGATCAAAAGTTTGCTAAAAAATGGGAGAAGAGCTGTGATGAGGCACAACGGCTAAGTATTTATAAATCTGCATACACATCGTACCGGGCTGTAACCATAACCTGTCTGTTATTGTGGTTGTTTTGCGTGATTGGTGCAAATATCTGGAATTTCGGTCTGATGCCGGTCGCTGTTGTTTCCGTTGTCTGGCTCGTGCAGGTATCAAGTTATTGTATAAAATCCATTTCACTGTCAAAATATTCATCAAAGTGATAAATATACAGATATACAAATAATAAAAGCAAAGCGCTGCAAACTATTATATTGCAGCGCTTTTATCATGCAAAAGTTTCAAAAGGATATAGCATACTTGAGTGGAGAGTGGTATAATATGGGAAAAGCAAATGATAAGGAGCATTAATAAAAGTTCTATGGATAAATTTCAAGCACTAAAGCATTATTTCGGTTACGATCGTTTCCGGGAAGGTCAGGAGCCTCTTATTGACGGGATTCTGGAAGGAAAAGACGCCCTTGGAATTATGCCCACCGGCTCGGGAAAATCTTTGTGTTTCCAAATTCCAGCGCTTATGATGGAAGGAATCACACTGGTCATATCCCCTCTGATATCCCTTATGAAAGATCAGGTAACAACTCTCAATCAGGCAGGCATTCACGCCGCATATCTTAACAGTTCTCTGACTGCAAATCAGTATTATAAGGCCCTGGCCTATGCACGGGAAGGGCGGTATCCCATTATTTATGTAGCACCGGAACGTCTTATGACGGAGGAGTTTTTAGATTTTGCACTACATACCAGGATTTCCATGGTTGCGGTCGATGAAGCCCATTGCGTTTCCCAGTGGGGACAGGATTTCAGACCCAGCTATTTAAAAATCGTGGACTTTATTGAAAAGCTTCCTAAGAGGCCTGTTATCAGCGCCTTTACTGCTACTGCAACAAAAGAGGTTCGGGAAGATGTGATAGATATTTTGATGTTGCGTGAACCTGTTATTGTATCTACTGGATATGACAGACCCAATTTATATTTGGGAGTGCAGACGCCAAAGGATAAGTATGCTACACTGAAAAATTACGTGGAATGCCATCCGGACCAGTGTGGAATCATATATTGTCTGACCAGAAAGCTGGTGGAAGAAGTATGTGATAAGCTGAATGCAGACGGATTTTCAGCAACCAGGTACCATGCGGGATTAAGTGACGCTGAACGCAGAAAAAATCAGGATGATTTCATCTTTGATAGAAATACCATTATGGTAGCCACCAATGCATTTGGCATGGGAATTGATAAATCCAATGTAAGATTTGTCATCCATTATAATATGCCTAAAAATCTGGAATCCTATTATCAGGAAGTCGGCAGGTGCTCCCGAGATGGAGAGCCGGGAGAATGTATTCTTTTATACAGTGGTCAGGATGTAATTACCAACCAGTTGTTTGTTGACAATAATCAGGACAACCAGGAATTAGATCCTCTGACTCGGCGGATGGTGATAGAACGTGACCGGGAAAGACTTAAGAAGATGACATATTATTCTTATACCAACGAATGTTTAAGAGATTATATTCTCCGGTATTTTGGGGAATATGGAGAGAATTACTGCGGCAATTGTTCCAATTGTTTGAGCCAGTTTGAATCTGTGGATGTGACAGAAATTTCCAAAGATTTAATTGGATGTGTGGAGTCAAGCAGACAGAGGTACGGCACCACGGTCATCATTGATACGGTCCATGGAGCCAATACCGCAAAGATTCGGAACTACCAAATGAATGAAAACCCTCATTACAGCTCCCTGGCAAAGGTTCCTACCTATAAGCTTCGGCAGGTAATGAATCATTTGTTTTTAAATGATTATCTGGCAGTAACAAACGATGAATATGCAATTGTGAAACTGACCGAAAATTCAATAGATATATTGAATGATAATGAAACCATAATCATGAAAATGGCAAAGGAACAGGAACCTGCTTCAAAGGAAAAAAGCAGTAAAAAAATTAAAAAAACCAGTGGCGCTGTTGCTGAACTTACGGAAGCGGATGAGATCGTATTTGAACAGCTAAGAACGCTGCGTCTTAAAATCGCCAAAGAAGAAAAAGTTCCACCTTATATCGTATTTTCAGATAAAACCCTGCTACATATGGCCATCATGAAACCAAAGACGAAAGAAGAGATGCTTTCTGTATCCGGCGTCGGGGAATTTAAGGTGGAGAAATATGGGAAATCATTCCTGGAGATTTTTTAATATATAAAATAAGTAAAAATACAAATAAATGAGACAGTTCATGGAAAGACTACCTGTATTAAGATACAGGAGGAATGATCATGAAACAAAGAATGGTTTTGATGCTTGTGACAGCCCTGGTGGTGAGTCTTACAGGTTGCAGTTATAATTCAGGCAAAGACAATAAAAAGGCTGCGGAATCATCAGATGAGACCAATGAGGCTCAGGCAGCCCAGGCGACGGCGGAAGCAGCAAGCACAAGGTATCAGACACCGGAGCTGACGTTCCGCTATGGAGAAGTAAACGGGGAAGATAATATTATTGCCCAAACCGGATATAAATTTGCCGAATATGTGGATGAATTGTCAAATGGCCGCATAAAAATTGATATATACCCCAATCATGCTCTGGGTGATGAAAGAACATCATTGAGAGATTTGCGCAGAGGGGGAAGAAACATTGATATGTACCGGGCAAATACCAATGCCCTTACCGGATATGGATTTAAAAAACTGAATCTTTTTGGCCTTCCGTACATCTTTAACAGCCGTGAAGGAATGTGGAAGGTTTTGGAGGATAAAGATCTTGGGCAAGCATTCTTATCAGAAGGTACAGATGTGGGCGCGAATATGGTTGGCTTGTTCTATACGGATGAAGGGGCTAGAAACTTATTTACCACAAAAAAAATCGATGGATTAGAGGACATAAAAGGAATGAGAATCCGTGTCCCGGAATCGGTACTGATGATGGATATTCTATCGGCACTTGGAGCACGGCCGATTCCTATGCCATACAGCGAGGTATATGAGGCTTTGAAGACTGGTACAATAGAAGGTGCGGAAAACCCTTTAACCGCCTATATCTCCAATAAACTTTATGAGGTTGCTCCTTATTACTTATTAAGCGGACATGTTTATAGCCCGGGAATCGTTTTGATGGCAGAAGAAAAATGGAATGCTTTAAGCGAAGAGGATAAGAATATTCTTTTGGAAGCAGGACGCAGAGCATCTGAATGGAATAAGAATGCTATTGTTGAGGAAGAAGCAAGACTTATGAAAGTGCTGGAAGAAAAAGGAGTAACCGTGACAGAGCTGACGCCGGAGGAAATGGAACAAGCCAGGAATATTGAAGAAATCGTCAGGGTCAGTTTTACACCAGGATTGGGTGATCTTTTAAATAGAATCATTGAAATACAAAAATAATTGATTTTAAGGGGTGAAAATGGAATGATTCATTTTTCACCCCTTAAAACTCTTTTCTCTTTCTATTCAATGTTCGGTAACTATGTTATTATGATAAAAACTAAGTGAGAAGGAGGAAGCATGAAATTTTTTCATTTATCTGATTTACATATAGGAAAACAATTAATTGGCCGGAGTCTAAAAGAAAATCAGGAAGCTGTTTTAAGGCAGATCGTGGATTATGCTGAAAAAATGCAACCGGATGCCGTTTTGATCTGCGGAGATATTTATGATAAAACGGTTCCGTCAGGAGAGGCTTATACCATGTTTGGCAATTTCCTCGATGCTCTGTCGGAATTAAAACCGGAGATTACGGTTCTCATTATTGCAGGCAATCACGATTCTCCGGAACGGCTTTCTTACGCCGGTTCATTTTTAGAAAAGCATCGGATTCATTTATCCGTGTTTCCTCCCAAAAGCCAGGACGAATTTCTAAAAAAGGTGGTTTTGCAGGATGAATACGGTCCTGTAAATTTTTATCTGCTGCCATTTTTAAAGCCTGGATATGTCCGGCAGCTGTTAAGTGAAAATCCGCCGGATGGATATGAAAGTGCCATTCGTGCAGTCTTGGAACGGGAAACGATAGACGAAAAAGAGAGAAATGTGATTTTGTCCCATCAATTTTATATGGGAAGCGGAAAAGATCCGGAGACCTGCGAATCCGAACAGGCGGTGATTATGTCTGGTGGTCTGGACCGGGTAGATGCGTCGGTTCTCACTGGATTTGATTATGCAGCCCTGGGCCATATCCACGGTTCCCAAAAGGTGTTACAAGATTCGATCCGCTATTGCGGGACTCCATATAAATACTCGGTCAGCGAGGAATACCATAAAAAATCAATCACAATGGTAACGTTAAATAGAAAAGGAGATGCTCCTGAATTTGAGTTTCTTCCTCTTACCGGTATCCAGGATGTAAGGCGGGAACGGGGAAGTCTTGAGGAAATTCTTGAGCGAGGAACAGAGGTAAATAGACACGATTTTGTCAGCGTTACTCTGACTGATGAGAATGAGCCATACCGCATCAGAGAACGATTGGAAGAAGTTTATGACCATTTGCTGGAGCTTCGGGTGGACAATGAACGGACCAGGAGAATCCTTATGGAACAAGGAGATATGGTCCCTGTTTTAGATCCTTTAGAAGCATTCCGGCAGTTTTACAAAGCCATAAGGAATGAGGAAATGACCGCAGAGGCTAAGAAGGTCATGGAAGAAATCGTTCAGGAAGCAAAGGAGGAAGAAGGATTATGAAGCCGCTGAAATTAATCATGTCCGCTTTTGGTTCCTATGGCGGAACGGAGACTGTGGATTTTGAAAAGATCGGTCATGGAATCTTTCTTATTACTGGAGATACGGGAGCGGGAAAGACTACTATATTTGACGCCGTATCCTTTGCTCTTTTTGGAGAAACCAGCGGACAAAGGCGGGAGCCTTCCATGATGCGGAGTCAGTATGCTCCAGAGGATGAAGAAACTTATGTTTCTTTTACGTTTTTGGAGCGGGGTGAGATTTATGAGATTACCAGAAGCCCGTCCTATACCCGGATCAGCAAAAGAAAAAATAAAAGTGGGGAGTACACCGGTGTACTGGTACCGGCAAAAGCCGCACTGTTTCTTCCGGACGGGTCTGAATATCCGGGTAATTTACGTGACATCAACTTAAAGATCCAGGAAATCATTGGTGTGGATCAGAATCAGTTTTCCCAGATAGCCATGATCGCACAGGGGGATTATCTAAAACTCCTTCACGCATCATCAAAAGAAAGAAAAGAGATTTTTTCCAGGATCTTCAGTACCGGTATCTTTAGCCGTATACAGATGAAATTAAAGGAAAAGAATCATTTGTATTACGGAAAACTGGAAGATAACCGAAAACTCTGTATTCATGAACTAAAGCATATGGAGTTTTTAGAGGAAAGCAGGTATCTTCCTGCATGGCAGGAGCTTTTAGAATTCAAAGAGACTAAGACAGAAGAAATCAGAGATTTTCTAAGTCAGGTTTTAGAAGAAATCAGGGAGAAAGAACAGAATCTTCATGAGGAGCAGGAAGAGACAGGAAGTCTGCTGTTAGAAACCAAAAGTCATTTAAGCCTTGCAGAAGAGGTAAATAAGCTATTTGACGGTCTCGATGAGGCGAAAAAACGGGTGGAACTTTTTGAGGAGCAGAAAGATTCCTGGCAGCAAAAGAAGGGGCGCTTAAAAAAAGCAGAGCTGGCTGAGAAGATAAGCGGAGCTGCCAGCCAGTTAACAGAAAAAAATAAGGAATTTGAAAACTCACTTCAAAGAACAGAACTGCTGAAAAAAGAGCTGGAATACTTAGGTGAAAGGCTTGAAAAGGTTCAAAGAACTGCAGAAGATACAAAAGCAGCAGCTGATAAAGAAATTCCAGATCTTCAGGCAGATATAAACCGGCTGCAGGAAGCCATGCCCCTTTATTCCAGATGGAAAGAGGAATGGATCGTATATGAGCAGCTGAAAAAGGAAGAAGAGGAATCAGATCGCTTATTGAAAGAAATTGCAGCAGAGATAACAGAACGGAAGAACCGGATCATTCTTTATGAATCCCAGCAGGAAGCACTGGAGGAAAAGGCAAATGATCTTGCGTCTGTCATTCAGAGAAAACATGATCTCGCAGAACGGCAGCAGGCACTAGAAGATCTTCAGACCTCATGGAAGAATTTTAAGAAGGAACAGATCAAAACGGAACAGTGTCAGGCGGCAGCGGCTAAAGCCCAGAAGGATTATATACAGGCTGAGGATATTTATAATGACAGATATGATGTTTTTCTTGCACTTCAGGCAGGCATTATGGCAGATACTTTAATAGAAGGAAAGCCGTGTCCGGTCTGTGGATCAACACATCATCCAAGAAAAGCAAGCTTATCTCATGACGCAGTTACTCAGGATATGGTGGAACAGGCAAAGGAGGCGAGGAATCAGGCGGATCATCTTCGCTCTATAGCAGTGGAAGCCAGCATAAAAGCATTAGAAAGCTGCAAACATCAGGAAGAACACATTAGAAAAGAATCTCAAAAGTGGCTGAAAGATGACCTGTCTTTCAATCGGTTAGAGAACTGTCTATTGGAAGAAATTGATCAGGGAAGACTTTTGCTTACTCAGGTCATAGAAAGAGAGAAAGCCTGCGAAGAAGCCGATAAATGTCTGAAAGAACTGTTGGAAAATATAAAGGCTGACCGGAAAAAGCTGGAGGAACTGGAGCCAAAAAGAGAGGAAGCCAGGAACTTCTGGCAGGAAAAGAATCTAAAAGCGGCGGCTTGTCTGGTACAGATCAATCAATTGAAAGAACGGTTGCCGTACCCGGAAGAAACGGCGGCAACAGACCAGCAAAAACTTCTACAAAATAGAATCCGAAAACTTCAGGAGTCAGTGGATTTAATCAATGAACAATACCGCCATATTACAGAAGAAATGAAAGAAAAAAACGGCCGCCTTGCTTCGGAAATAGAGAACCAGGAAACAAGGAAGCTGGCAGCAGGACGTGCTGGGGCTGATTTTAAAGAAGCATTAAAATCTTTGGGATTTGAAACCGAGGAAGCTTATCTGGAAGCAATACAGCCGGCCCCAGTCATGGAACTTTGGGAGAAAGAAATCGAGAATTATGAAAAGGAACTGTTAAGAGTTCATACCATTCTGGGACAATATCAGGAACAGACGAAGGGGCGGGAACGGATTGATCTTCTTCCCTGGAAGGAAAAAGCGGAGATTCTGCATGAGAAGCAGAAGCAGCTGCAAAAAGAAGAATCTGTCATTGCCGGAATCCGCAGCAAAATGAGACAGGCTTACGAAACACTTAACCGTCTGTGGAAGGAAAGAGAACAGCTGGAAGAAGAATATGGGCTTTATCATAACCTTTTTCGGACAGCCAATGGGAAATTTACTGTCAGTCTGGATTTTCAGACCTATGTCCAGCGGCAGTATTTCAATCAGATGATACAGGCTGCGAACAGGCGGTTAAAAGAAATGACGGACGGCCAGTTTTTGTTAAAGTGCAGGGGATTTGAATCTCTTGGAAAACAGGGAGAGGTTGGCCTGGATCTTGACGTATACAGCATGGCAACAGATAAGGTACGGGATGTTAAGACTCTTTCCGGTGGTGAATCCTTTATGGCAGCTTTAGCCATGGCTCTTGGTATGTCGGATATCATACAGAGTACCGCTGGAAATGTTTCCATGGATGCCCTTTTCATTGACGAAGGTTTTGGCTCTTTAGATGAAGATTCCAGAATGAAAGCAGTACGAATACTCAGAGAACTTGCGGGGGAACGTCGGTTGATCGGAATTATTTCTCATGTGACCGAATTAAAAGAACAGATTGGGAAAAAACTCATCGTTAAGAAAAACGAAAAAGGAAGCAGAATTCAGTGGGATCTGGATCGAATTCCATTTCCTGACTGAAAAAATGGGGAAGCTAAGGTAGATGATTACCAGCTTTCCCCTTTTTTTGTGGGATTTTTATTTGTACTTCTATAAATCCTTTTTTACCCTATCCCGGACGTCAGAGAAAAGATTCATAAGATCATCCAAAGCAGTGCCGCTAAGTGGAATCAGTTCTTTGACCAGATGGTTAAGAAGAGCAGGATTTAAATTTTCCTTATCAAAAAATTCTCCGGGAGTTACTTTAAAAAACTCACAGATAGATAAAAAACTTTCCATACACGGAATGGATTTTCTTTGCTCAATTTCATCAATATAATTTTCAGACTCCCCCAAAGACAAGCTCATATCTCTGGCGGATATGCCCATTTGAGTGCGAAGCTGTGCCAGTCTTACTGGTATAAAATTTTCGTCCAAACGTAATCATTCTCCTTTTCATTATGATAAACAGCGATAAGATCTGTCATTGCCAATTATAAGAGAGGTTCTTAAATGATTCAATAAGAATTCCAAAATTTTCCTTTTATTCTATATTTTGATCCGTATTTTATTCTTTTTCGCATCACTTCTATGGTCACAAAGGAATGGACGAAACAAGTAAATTGTTCTATAATATATGGTGCAACAAACAGGAGTTCACCGATAGAAAGGAACGATACGATGTTAAAATGTGATAGAACCAGCGTGATGAATATAGAAAATGCGATCCGGGGTGCAAGAAACCCCATGAATAGTTGGGATCGTATGGACAGCAGCTACAATGAAGAAGGGGAGTACATATTAGGGCCCAACGATTTGGGACTTGCCAGAAGACTTAGAAAGGCTGGAGGCGATCATCGGAAATACATCCGTCAGATTTTTGTATCCGTGGATATTACCGCACCTCTATACTGGTGGAAGGAGTATGATACCTATAAAATATCTACAGTGGCCAACTCTACCAGTACCATGCACAAGATTCACAGCAAGCCCTTTGAACGAAATGATTTCAGTCATGATCATATGACGGAGCAGACCCTTTTATTTATGGATACTGTAGTTGATGAGCTTGAGAAGATCCGCCTCCGCTATTTGGAGACAAAGAGCAAAGATGACTGGTATGATATGATCCAGCTGCTTCCTTCCAGCTACAATCAGATGCGCACATGTACTTTAAATTATGAAACTCTGATCAATATATACTTTGCCAGGAAGAGCCACAAACTTCAGGAATGGCATACATTCTGCCGTTGGATCGAAAACCTTCCTTATGCAAAAGAACTGATTCTTGCAGAAGAATAAGAAAGGAAAAGTTGACTTATGAATCTCATTGTTGCAGTGGATAAAAACTGGTCCATCGGCAATCAGGGCCAGCTTCTTGTTTCCATTCCGGAAGATAAAAAACTCTTCCGGGAGGAAACCATTGGAAAAGTAATTGTAATGGGAAGAAAGACATTGGAAAGCCTTCCGGGGAAACAGCCATTATATGGAAGAACCAATATTGTTCTTACCAGAAACCAGGATTATAAAGTAAAAGGAGCCATTATCTGCCACAGTTTATCGGAGGTTATGGAAGAACTGAAAAAGTATAGAAAAGAGGACTGCTTTATCATTGGCGGACAGAGTATTTACGAACAGTTTTTCCCATATTGCAATACGGCTCATGTAACTTATATTGATTATTTATATAGTGCGGACACTCATTTTCCCAATCTGGATAAAGAAGTTTTATGGGAAATGACAGCGGAAAGTGACGAACAGACATATTTTAATTTATGCTATACGTTTCGTATGTATCAGAGAAAAGAACCAGTATAAAATTTTTAAAAAGACTTTGTTAAAAATTTAATGATATTTTTTAAACGTATTGTCATTGCTCTTTAAAAATGGTAAGATGATACGAGTAGCATCTTCCGGAACGTTCAAAAGACGTTCTGGAAAGGTGCACGGGTATATTCACGAAGACTTTAGGAGGATAAAGATGTATAGGATTTTAAAAGCAGAGATGTTAGCTGACAAGATCTATCTGATGGATGTGGAAGCACCTCGGATTGCCAAAGCCTGCCAGCCTGGAGAATTTGTTATCGTTAAGATGGATGACAGAGGGGAGAGAATTCCTCTTACCATTTGTGATTATGATCGTGAAAAGGGATCGATTACAATCGTATTTCAGACAGTGGGAGCCAGTACCGAAAAGATGGCCGTTTTAAAAGCTGGAGACAGCTTTGAAGATGTAGTAGGGCCTTTGGGCAACCCTTCTGAATTCGTTCATGAAGATATAGAAGAATTAAAGAATAAAAAATTCTTATTTGTAGCCGGCGGCGTTGGAACTGCTCCGGTTTATCCTCAGGTTAAATGGATGAGAGAACACGGCATTGACGTTGATGTCATCATTGGTTCCAAAACCAAGAATCTGCTTATCCTGGAAAATGAAATGAGAGAACAGGCAGGTAATTTATACGTTACCACAGACGACGGTTCCTATGAAAGAAAAGGAATGGTTACAGAAGTGATCAAGGATCTGGTACAAAATCAGGGAAAGAAGTACGATGTGTGCGTAGCCATCGGACCGATGATCATGATGAAGTTTGTCTGCCTTTTAACAAAAGAACTTGAGATACCAACCATTGTAAGCTTAAACCCGGTAATGGTAGATGGAACAGGCATGTGCGGTGCCTGCCGTATCACTGTTGGCGGAGAAGTGAAATTTGCCTGTGTAGATGGACCGGAATTTGACGGACATCTGGTAAATTTTGATGAAGCTATGAAACGTCAGATGATGTACAAGTCAGAAGAAGGACGTTCTGCATTAAAAGCCAGTGAAGGGGATACTCATCATGGCGGATGCGGTCAGTGCGGAGGTGAAGAGTAATGGATGTTTTAAAGAAAGTTCCAGTAAGAGAACAGGATCCAAAGGTAAGAGCAACAAATTTCGAAGAAGTTTGTCTTGGATATAATGAAGAAGAAGCCAGGGAAGAAGCTACCCGCTGCATCAAGTGTAAGAATCCAAAATGCGTAGCAGGCTGCCCTGTATCCATAAACATTCCAGGATTCATTAAAGAAGTGGAAGAAGGAAATATTGAAGAAGCTGCCAAGGTTATCGCTCTGTCTTCTGCACTTCCGGCAGTATGTGGACGTGTATGTCCTCAGGAAAGCCAGTGTGAAGGCGTATGTATCCGTGGAATCAAAGGAGAACCAATCTCCATCGGAAAGCTGGAGCGTTTCGTAGCAGACTGGTCCAGAGAACATGGCATCGTGCCGACAGCTCCGGAAAAGACAAACGGCAAGAAAGTTGCTGTCATCGGTTCCGGCCCATCCGGACTTACCTGTGCCGGAGATCTTGCAAAGCTGGGTTATGAAGTTACCATCTTTGAAGCACTTCATGAGCCAGGCGGCGTTTTAACCTATGGTATTCCGGAATTCCGTCTTCCGAAAGAAGGAGTAGTTCAGCCGGAAATCGATAACGTGAGAAAACTGGGCGTAACCATTGAGACCAATGTAATCGTAGGAAAGTCTGTAACCATTGATGAACTTTTTGATGAAGAAGGCTTTCAGGCTGTGTTCATCGGTTCCGGTGCAGGTCTTCCGATGTTCATGGGAATCCCTGGAGAGAATGCCAACGGCGTATTCTCAGCCAATGAATATTTAACCAGAAGCAACTTGATGAAGGCATTCCGCGACGATTATGATACACCGATCGCAGCAGGTAAGAAGGTAGCAGTCGTAGGCGGCGGAAACGTAGCTATGGATGCTGCAAGAACCGCTCTTCGTCTAGGAGCAGAAGTTCATGTTGTATATAGAAGAAGTGAGGCAGAACTTCCTGCCAGAGCGGAAGAAGTACACCATGCAAAAGAAGAAGGCATTATCTTTGACCTTCTGTCAAACCCGGTTGCGATCCTTACTGATGATAAGGGCTGGGTCAATGGAATGAAGTGTGTTAAAATGGAACTTGGAGAAGCGGACGCATCCGGAAGAAGAAAACCGGTAGAGGTCGAAGGATCTGAATTTGTGATCGATGTAGATACTGTGATCATGTCTTTAGGAACCTCACCAAATCCATTAATCTCCAATACCACCAAGGGATTGGAAATCAACAAGCGCAGATGTATCATTGCTGAAGAATCCAATGGAAAGACCAGCAAGGAAGGTGTCTACGCAGGTGGAGATGCAGTAACAGGCGCTGCTACTGTAATTCTTGCGATGGAAGCCGGACGTGCAGGTGCCAGAGGAATTCACGAATTTCTTTCTGAAAAAGAATAATCCATATATTTAAAGAGGGCCGCCGTCTGGCGGCCCTTTTGAAACGGAGTACAGTTATTTATGAACAAAAAAGTTGATTTACTTAACGGAAATATATTTTCTTCCTTAACAGGTCTTGCCCTTCCCATCATGGCCACTGCCATGTTACAGATGGCATATAATCTGACGGATATGGCCTGGCTGGGATTTGTAGGCTCTGATGCTGTTGCTGCCGTAGGAGCAGCCGGTATGTATGTCTGGCTGTCTCAGGGAGTGGTGGCACTCGCCAAGATGGGCGGTCAGGTAAAGGTAGCACATGCCTTAGGTAGCAAAAGGCCGGAGGATGCAGCGAAATACGCATCCGCAGCCCTTCAGATGGGAATTCTTTTTGCAATCCTTTTTGGTGCGGTTTCATTTTTTGGAGCAAAGCCTTTGATTGGATTTTTTGGATTAAGGCACGCTTCCATTGTCAATAATGCCCAAATCTATTTAAAGATTACCTGCGGGCTTATTTTTTTCTCTTTTTTAAATGCGATAATTACCGGAATCATGACAGCAATGGGAGACAGCAGGACCCCCTTATTTGCCAATGTAGTGGGTCTGGTTTTGAATATTGTGCTAAATCCGCTTTTGATTTTTGGAATTGGTCCATGGAAGGGCTTTGGAGTGGCAGGTTCTGCGACGGCCACAGTATTGGCTCAGCTGATCGTTACATTAGTGTTCTTAAAATCCCTACGGAAAGACCGTTTGCTTTTTGATAAAGTTAACGTGCTGCAGAACGTATCCTGGGATTACAGGAAAGAGATCCTTAAAATCGGTTTCCCTACTTCCATACAGAATTTAATCTATACCAGCATATCCATGATACTGACCCGCTTTGTAGCCGGATTTGGAGATACGGCTGTTGCAGTACTCCGGGTGGGAAACCAGATTGAATCCATTTCATGGATGACAGCCGATGGATTTGCGGCTGCCATCAATTCTTTTATCGGGCAGAATTATGGAGCCGGACAATACCATCGGGTGAAGAAAGGATATTCCACAGCAGTCAAATTGATGTTTGTATGGGGATTGTTATGCTCCTCTTTGCTGATTTTCCTTCCTTCTCAGATCTTTGGCGTGTTTATCCATGAGACGGATGTAATTCCTATGGGAGTTCGTTATCTGGTGATCCTTGGGTTCTCCCAGATGTTTATGTGCATTGAGTTAACGACCATCGGAGCTCTTTCTGGTCTGGGGAAAACTCTGTTATGTTCCGTCATCAGCGTTATATTTACCTCTGCAAGAATCCCTCTTGCCATGATTTTAAGCAGTACATCCTTGGGGCTTGATGGGATCTGGTGGGCATTTGCCATATCCAGTATTATAAAAGGAGTATTGTTTTTCCTTTGCTTTCTTTTGGTTTCAAAGAAACTTCCAAAAGATTTAAAGCCTGGCGTTTTTTGATTCTATTTGAATGGAAAACCGAAATATATGAAGAAATATTACAACAATATAAAAAAAGTCTAAAATTTATAAAATAGGACTTGAATTATACCCCTGTTTTACGTTAACATATAAGATAGAAAATACGGTAAAAAGGAACTGACGATGAAACGAAAAATACTCATTAATAGCAAAAGTAATGCCAAAGTACTTCGAAAGCTTTTTTTCAGCATGATGATAGGTATGATGGTTTTTAGCCAGACTGTTCCGGCTTATGCGACCTCAAAGGCAGAAAAAGAAAAGCAGGAAGCACAAAAAAAGATGGAAGAGGCCAATAAGAAAGCCAAGGATGCGGAGAGCAAAAAGAGTGCAGCTCAGAGTCAGGTGACTAAACTGTCTTCTGATTTGACAGCCCTTTTGTCTGACATCACGGTGCTTGAGAATGATATGGCCAATAAGGAAGCCGAGATCAAACAGGCAGAGTCCGACTATGAAGAAGCAAAGAAAGAAGAAGAAAAACAGTACGATGCTATGAAGAAGAGAATTCAGTACATGTATGAAAAGGGAGATACCGAATATCTGGATATTTTCCTTCATGTAAAGAATATGTCTGATCTTCTCAATAAAGCGGAGTATGTGGAAGGCATCTATACCTATGACCGTAAGATGTTAGTGAATTTTCAGGAGACCAAGCAGAAGGTTGCTGACTACAAGGATGATCTAGAAGAGGACAAGGCTGAGATGGAGGGAATGAAGCTGGAATACAAGGAGCAGCAGGGCCAGCTTGAAACTCTTATCAGCACGAAGAAAAAGGACGTGTCCAATTTTGACAGCCAGCTTGCACAGGCGAAACAGGATGCTGCTGTGTATGCCCAGACCATAGCCAAGAAGAATGAAGAGATTAAAAAGGCGAAGGAAGAAGAGGCAAGAAAGAAGGCAGCTGAGGAAGCAAGGAAAAAGGCAGAAGCGGATGCGAAAAAGAAAGCGGCTGCTAGTACAACCGGCAAATCCACCAGCACGAATAACAAATATACCGGTCCTTCCGCATCAAAGAGCAGCGGCGGATCCGCACAGGGACGAGCTGTTGCGGATTACGGACTTCAGTTTTTGGGAAATCCATATGTCTTTGGAGGCACCAGCCTGACAGGCGGAACAGACTGTTCCGGTTTCACACAAGGTGTATACAGGCATTTTGGTTACAATCTGCCAAGAAGCTCTACGGAGCAGCGTTCCGCAGGCAGGGAAGTATCCTATTCTGAAGCACAGCCGGGAGATTTGATTTGTTATGCAGGACATATCGCAATTTATATCGGCAATGGGCAGATCGTCCATGCAAGCACTCCCAAGACAGGAATTAAGGTAGGAACAGCGACTTACCGTACCATTTTATCTGTCAGAAGGATTGTTTAATCTACATAAAATACAAGATGCCGGAAAACGGAGTGATAGAAATCCCGTTTTCCGGCTTTTTGTTTGAGATAAAAAACACTTGCGGAATTCGACATAATATGAGAAAATGTAATCAAGTATGATGTGATATATTTAACAAAGTACTTTTCACAATTATTACTTATTTGAAAGGAGTTTTAACATGATTTATTCACAGGAAGTAGAAGAGATGTGCATAGTGGCACAGGGCGTTCATCACGGCGCTGCTCCAATCCCAGAAGAAGCGAAATGGGTAAAATCTAAAGAAGTTAAAGATATCTCCGGTTTGACACATGGCGTTGGCTGGTGTGCTCCGCAGCAGGGTGCATGCAAGCTGACTCTTAACGTAAAAGAGGGTATTATCCAGGAAGCATTAATAGAGACAATCGGTTGCTCTGGTATGACACATTCTGCAGCGATGGCAGCAGAAATTATGCCAGGTTTAACTGTTTTAGAAGCATTAAATACAGACCTTGTTTGTGACGCTATCAACACTGCTATGAGAGAATTGTTTTTACAGATCGCATACGGCAGAACCCAGAGTGCGTTTTCAGAAGATGGTCTTCCAGTAGGTGCGGGCCTGGAAGACTTAGGAAAAGGCCTTCGTTCACAGGTTGGAACCATGTATGGTACTTTAAAGAAAGGTCCTCGTTACTTAGAGATGGCAGAAGGCTATGTAACCGGTATCGCTCTTGATGATGAAGATCAGATCATTGGCTATCAGTTTGTAAGCCTTGGAAAGATGACTGACTTTATTAAAAAGGGTGATGATCCGAATACAGCTTGGGAAAAGGCAAAAGGACAGTATGGCCGTGTAGCTGATGCTGTTAAGATCATTGACCCAAGACATGAATAATCGGTTGGACGGGAGACAGTTGGTTTCCGGTTATCTAAGCGAAGATATTGGCCAATAATAAGGAGGACAAGGTAATGGCATTATTTGAATCATATGAGAGAAGAATTGACAAAATCAATTCTGTATTAAATAGCTATGGTATTGCTTCAATTGAAGAAGCTGAAAAGATTACAAAAGATGCAGGTCTGGATGTATACGAACAGGTAAAGAAAATTCAGCCAATCTGCTTTGAGAACGCTTGTTGGGCTTACACCATTGGTGCAGCAATCGCAATCAAAAAAGGCTGTAGAAAAGCAGCAGACGCAGCAGCAGCAATCGGCGAAGGTCTTCAGGCATTCTGTATCCCAGGTTCTGTTGCAGATCAGCGTAAAGTAGGTCTTGGACATGGAAACTTAGGAAAGATGCTTCTGGAAGAGAATACAGAGTGTTTCTGTTTCCTTGCAGGTCATGAATCCTTTGCAGCAGCAGAAGGTGCTATCGGCATCGCTGAGAAGGCAAACAAAGTTCGTCAGAAACCTTTAAGAGTTATCTTAAATGGTTTAGGAAAAGATGCAGCTCAGGTCATTTCCAGAATTAACGGATTTACATATGTAGAGACAGAGATGGATTATTACTCAGGCGAAGTAAAAGAGCTCTGGAGAAAATCCTATTCTGAAGGTTTAAGAGCAAAAGTAAATTGCTACGGTGCAAATGACGTAACAGAAGGTGTTGCAATCATGTGGAAAGAGGGCGTTGACGTTTCCATTACTGGTAACTCCACCAACCCAACCAGATTCCAGCATCCAGTTGCAGGTACATATAAAAAGGAATGTTCCGAGAAGGGCAAACAGTACTTCTCAGTAGCATCCGGTGGTGGTACAGGACGTACTCTTCACCCAGATAATATGGGCGCAGGTCCAGCTTCCTATGGTATGACAGATACTATGGGACGTATGCACTCTGATGCTCAGTTCGCAGGTTCTTCTTCCGTTCCAGCTCACGTTGAGATGATGGGTCTGATCGGTATGGGTAACAACCCTATGGTTGGCGCTACCGTGGCTGTTGCTGTTGGTATTGAGGAAGCAGCAACTGCAGGAAAGTTCTAAGAAAAAGCTTGATTTTATAAGGGATTGTAATAAATAGATGCAAGAGAGGAGTCCGTTTCTACGGCTCCTCTTTTTTGTGTATACTGGTTTGTATTTTGATTTTGTCTACCATTTGTCTACCAATTTTTAGGTGGTAGACAAGTTATGGTATTCTTTCAAGTATGTCTACTGTCTGATCCTGCATTTTAGAGGTTGCGTGAGCATAAATCTGCAGCGTCTCCTCAATGTTCTTATGCCCGAGTCTTGCCTGAACGTCTTTTGGGTTGGCTCCGTTTTCTAAAAGCATGGTGGTGTGCGTGTGCCTTAATGAATGATAATCAAAGTTTTCGAATCCCAGTTGGTAATGAATGATTCGGCTGCAGTGTTGAAGCACTCTTGGTTGAATATAAGTACCATTTTCACGGCTATTTATCATGAATACTTCTTTTCCGTCTTTCTTTGTATTTATTCCCCTGTTACTATCCTCATATAAAACAGTGTAATACTCCGCATAATATTCTCGTGATTTCCCCTGGTTACTTTTTGCACGCTCCAATATACTTATCATTTTACTATCCAATGGGATATTACGAACTGAATTATATTTAGGATCGTAGAATCTCCATGTGCCATCTAAGTTTTGTACCTGCTTATTTATATTAAGGGTCTTTGCTTCAAAGTTTACATCTTCCCATGTAAGTGCGAATGCTTCTCCTAAACGTAAACCACAGCGATACGCAAGCTGCAGAGGAATAAAGCATGTATGCCCTTCTGGAAAACGATTTATAATAGCTTCCCACTGCTCCGGGGGTATAATGTTTCGATCCTTTTTTCTGGATGGCGTTTCCGGTACCGCCCTGTGGGAAGGCAGCCTTGTTCCAATTGCCGGGTTATATTTTATAAAGTGCATTGGTTCAACGGCATAATTTAAAGCCCCGGTTAGTAATCCCTTGAATACTGATAATGTATTGCGGCTGTACCCCTGGTTGAATTTGTCATTAAGAAACTTTTGAATTATGGCTGGTGCAAGAGATTTTAACTTATATTTTCCTAAGACTGGTTTTATATGTAGATCAACTTTTTTTCGATATCCAATAAGTGTGTCCTTACTCAAATTTACTTTACAGTATTCATCTAACCAAAAATCATAAAAGTCTGCTACAGATATCTCAGAAGGTAAAAAATGAGCTCCCGCATTATCGTATTCAGCTTTGGCCTGTGTGCCGGCTTCTAGGGCGTCAGCTTTGGTTCGATAGCCCCCTTTAGTAATTCGTTTTCGTTTTCCGTCTATGCGTGCGCTTTCAAAAAACCATTCCCATGTTTTACCTCGTTTTCTAGCACCTAATTGTCCCATAATATCATTTCCTTTCTGTTTTTGGGTATAAAAATAACGCCCCTTGTCAGGACGTTCCGAAAATGATATAATTCTAGTGATTAGTAGGTTATATCTTTTCGGTTCGTCCGGTAAGAGAATCTATGTGAAAAGCTCTGGGAGTTCGCAGCTCCTGGGGCTTTTTATATTCTTAATTATATTAATTTGCTTTGATAATAGCCTATATTACTTGTTGACATATACAGTTCATATTTTTCAATGGTTGTTTTAAATTTTATGTATTGATTATTTCTGCCAGTTTCAGTTTTCAATGTTTCTGCTTTGGCTACAGTTTTTTCCCACATAGAATCTATTAGTTTCCTGGTAAGAATTTCTTCATCATTAATGTATGGTGTTACATAATCAATGGAAAAAGTCAGATACTTCTCGTATTGTTTTAAATAGCTGTAGTGTTCTTTCAAAATCGTGAATCTTTCGAAAAAGGTGTCAGCATTAGCTGTAGATGTTATTATTTTAATGCAGTCATCAATTATTCGAAGACGATCTCTAATAATGACAATACTTGATTCAACTAATTGCTCCTGGCTCATAAATAAAGTGGATGCGCTTTCTGGAAGAACCAAGTTTTGCCACTCTAACCAAGTTTCTGCCGAAGTGTACCTGTTAGGTTCCAGTTTCCCTTTACGCCAAACATAAAGAATGATAATACCAATAAGCATTGTTATGATGGCAGTTGTGAACCCCTTTGGGATATACACTACCCCAGATATCAAAAATATAATACCCCAAAATAAGTACCATTTAGAGGGAGGTCTTTTTAAAGTACATTTTATTTGTGAATTAACCGGATCAGCAGTTTGTTGATTTGCTATAGGCTTATTTACAGCTTTTGGCTTTTGCTTTTGTACGGTTCTCTTACTCTTTGTTGCAATATTTGTTGAAGATGAATATGATAATCCTGTTCCTGGAATACCCACGGTTGTAGTTTTTCGCCCCTTTGTGTTAATAGATACTCGGGCCCCTTTTGTTCCTAATGAAATTCCAGCACTTTTTCTTCCGACGTTCAATTTTACCCCGGGAGCTATTTTAAAGCTTTTTCTAAAACGCAATCCCATACACATTTCCCCTTTTCTTTAGATTCTTTATTAAAAAGCCGTAGGCTATTTTAATTTTGCTTATCTAAATTCATACTCATTCAGCCATCCTGAAAATATTGAATGGCTCAAATATTATTATGTACTCATCTCTCTGGAATCCGAGGCCATATTTTGAATGGTAACAATCTATTGCCTCCTGAAGAAAAGATTCGGTGACGTTGAGATGTTCAGCGATTTCATATCGGTTAGAGCAGCCGGCTTCTTTGGCGGTAATTAGTTTCTCTATTGTGATCATACTGTCGTATGCCCACAGCCTTGCAGCACGCTCCTGTTTTTGATTAGCCGAGCTGTCCAGATCCAATATGACGCCCGAGGAAGTGTGATGGTGTCCCAATTCTTCAGCGAGTATACAAGCTTTCTCAACATATGTTTCAATGTGGCTATTAATCGCTATGGATCCATTACAATACAAACCTTTTATGTTCTTGCTTTCAAAAGGTACGTAATCAATACGTACACCATTTTCTTTCGCTTCTTGTTCTTCTCTTTCTAAGTCATTCATCATGTAAATTATCTCCGGTAAATATTATTTACGTCTGCTTTTTACAAACTCAACATAATTCATAATTTCTTCCATTTCTTCTTCTGATAATTTATCCCCATCAAAATGTGCAGCCAGGGTATCTACGTCATGGTTATCGTATTCCTGCCCGGTAGCAAGATAATCTATGGATACATTAAAATTTTTTGCAATTTTTTGCAATTTGTCCACCGATGGTGCAGATTTATCCCACTTTGAAATCGTGCCACTCCCGAAACCAAGTTCAATTTCAAGATTCGGAATGCTCGTCCCATTAATCCTACAAAGTTCGCGAATACGTTCTTTTAACGTCATTTTATATCTCCTCAAATTAAATGAAAATTTTCCACTAAAACTATTGACAAACTGAAAATGTTCATGTAATATAAAGGCACGACATGAAAATATTCAAGTAAATGCCCACATCACACAGTGAACGCCAATTCAAGAGATATGCGGCATGAAAAAAATCAGTTTATCTACAAAGATAATAGAATATTTTCACCTATATGTCAATAGTTTTAGTGGAAAATTTTCATTATAGGAGGTGATATTTTGCTTTTCGACAAAATAAAAGCACTGGCAGAAGAAAAAGGGGTGTCAATTTACAGATTGGAAAAGGATGCTGAGCTTTCTAAAAGTAGTATTTGCAAATGGAATGATAACATTCCTTCTGTTGATAAGATTCAAAAAGTAGCGAAGCTATTAGGCGTAACCGTGGACAGCTTACTGGAAGAGACTTAGGGCACATATCACATTGAAAAAGAGGAGGATATAGAAATGAATGATTTATTAAACCAGCCAACGACAGACACTTCAAGCCTGACCCCGATTGAAATCGCTTTGGGGATTGACAAGGACAGAATGACCACGGCAAAGAAGCTTTATGAATTTTTGGATATGGATAAGAGCCAGTACGCCAGATGGTGTAAAAGCAATATTTCTGGTAATGAGTTTGCAGAGGAAGGTGCCGATTATGAGGTTTACGACTCTGATGTCGAAAACTCCCAAGGCGGCAGACCTACGCAGGATTTCAAGCTGACCGCAAAATTTGCAAAGAAACTTTCCATGACTCAGAAAAATGAACGCGGAGAACAGGCCCGGGAGTATTTTACCCGTGTGGAGGACGGAGCCAAGAAAATGATTCTCCAGTATCAGGACATGTCCCCACAGCTTCAGTACATGATCAAAGTGGAACAGGAACAGAAGCGCCAAGCTCAGGAGATCGAGGCCGTAAACAATCGTGTGGATAGCATCAGGGAAGTTGTCGCTCTGGATACCACTTCATGGCGAGAAGATACCCGTAACCTTATTAATAAGATCGCTAGGGAATTAGGCGGTGGACAAGCATTTCAGCAGGTTCGTGCAGAAAGCTATGAGCTTTTGGAAAAGCGGATGGGAGTTAGCTTAAAACAGCGCCTTACCAATAAACGCCGTCGCATGGCGGATGAGGGTGTGTGTAAATCAAAGAGGGACAAGCTCTCTCAGGTGGATATCATAGCCGAGGATAAGAAGTTGATTGAAGGATATGCGGCTATAGTGAAAGAAATGGCAATCAGATATGGAACTGTGTAATAACAATTCGTATTCATGCAAGTCTTGTCGGTACCGGAGACGCTGTCCAGATTGTAGCAGGCGGTACCCATGCAAAGATTATGAGAGGAGGAAAGATAGTGGTAAAAGCGTACGAACCACTTTACACAGTGAAAGAGGCGTCAAAAGTTTTAAAGGTAAACACTGATGCAGTGTATGAGCTTATTAATACAGGTAACCTTCCATGCTTGATTCTGGGATCTAAGAAAATCCGTGGGACTGATTTGGAAAAGTTTATTGAGAAATATTCAGTGGACAATCCCATAAAGGAGGCCACCCATGCGGAAGTACTATGACAACTTAGACGATTACACCGACGACAGCCCGTCTCGCTTGATGGAGCTTACAAAGCGGATTATACCGGCGGTGATCTTTGGTAGCAGCTTGATCCTGATGTTTGCGGTGTGTGGTGCGTTGGAAGTGATATGAGAGGAGGTAAATGAGTGAAATACCATGAAACAGATAAGATTCCTTTTATAAGGTTTCTATATGCAGATGGTGACGGAGTCAGAAAGATTTATGATACTGCTTGGCCCGCCCAATTTATAGCGGATTTCACGGATGCTGAAGTTACGGAAATAGGTGGTTTTTTCATGATGGGAACGCCCCTGCGAGTAAAAACCCTTGAAGATGCAATCAAAATATGCAAGGGATAATATGGGTACAGAGAAAGAAGGTAAGAGATCATGGGATATGGACATGCGTCACGGACGCTGGATTGGTTAGAGCATATGTCTGTAGAGACATTGGCGGCTGCAGTCTCAGTTGGAGATTTAAAGCCATTATTGATTAATGATGGCCGTATTGTCGGAGTACAGGAGGTGGAAGAATCATGATGAAAAACGAGTTTGAGAAGCTTATCGGTAAAACTGTCAGTGATGAAGAGTACAGCACGATTGAGTATGTCTACACTTGGTACCCAACTATCAGCGAGACTGAGGGTAAGGCTCAGATCGCAAGGCTGTACACGGACTTCGGTATGCCTATTATTGAGGATATGGTGGCGAGAGCTGGGAAGATGGAGAAGCTTGACAAAGAATTACATGTAGCTCGCAGACAAGTTACTATCGTACAGGATCGTATTAATCAATTGAAAGGAGAAAAATCATGAAAGCAACTGGCATTATAAGAAGAATTGATGATCTGGGAAGGATTGTTATTCCAAAGGAAATCAGAAGAACTTTAAGAATTAGCGAGGGCTGCCCCATGGAGATCATTCCGAGTCCCGAAGGTATTCTACTTAAAAAGTATTACCCTGAAGAGAATCTGTCGGAGCTCTTGTCAGTCATCAATGGGGAAGTGGAAGAGTTATGCAAGGACCTGGGACCAGAAAGAACAGGAGATATCAGACGGCATCTTCAGGAGATTCAGAGAGTTCTCAACCCTGAGGAGAAATCATGATGGACAAGCGCAAAACCGCAGAGATTATTTTACAGGCCATTGCAGAACATGCACCGGCGCAGGTCAACTGGAACCATGAAGATTTATGGATCAACGCTATTGTAGCAGGGCTTAGTGCTTCTGAAAAAGCAGAAACCCCAGGAGCAGCAACTCCCAGGGAATCAAGATAACACGAAAATATTTTACACCCTTATTATACATAGGGAATCGGAGGAAATCAAGATGGAAAACAATACAGTAATGCTAACCGGAGAGATCGTTTCCGGATTTACCTATAATCACCAAGTATTTGGGGAGG